>NZ_JAFFJV010000011.1 GCF_016924645.1 Rufibacter psychrotolerans
TGCCCCCCTCCGTTTTCGGGCGGGTTTTTTCGTTTCCTTTAAAGAGTAGAAAAGTAGGCGAATAGTAAGCCTCCGGGTAAAAGGACCATTCTTTAGTTACTACTTGCTGTTGGTCCTTTAAGCCAGTGGAGTGCCTCTTCTTTATTGGAAAAGGTGCGTAGGGCTATGGCAAAATGGATCTCGTTCTTTGCTTCCTCTATTTTGGTCTCCCGTGTCTCATTTAGTGTGAGCACCCGGGCTAATTTTTGGAGCCGGGTAGAGGTCAGGTTCCTGCCAAACTCTTTTAAGACTTCCTTGTACTCATCTGCGGATATTTCAAGGGTAGACTTGGTGGTGTCAACCATCAGGTTCTTTATGTCATAGCTTCTTACGTGGTCAACTACTATGCTCAGGCTCTGCCGTAACTCAGGAATTAAGTATTCCTGTACATCTGGCCAGTTTATATAAAGAATATCATAACCAGGATCGTAGTCTAAGGTTAGTAGGCCACTCTTATAGATAATCATACGGTATGGTGAGCTTCGTTATTGGTTGTGTTTGTTGGTGCGTTTTGGGCGTGTTTTGGCTGAAACAGGGCAAAAATGGAATTGCTTCTAATCTGTTGTGGACTAAAGGCTCATTCTGGTGATCTCCTTGGGGTAGCAGACGTAATATTTCTCTACTTTTTTGCTTAGTGCTTGAATATTTGGCAGATCAGAAGCCACCGCTACATCTACTACCAGGCTTTGTTTAGTGAGCACATTTATGTTTTCCCCGCCCGATTCATAGGCATTGTTGCTGATCTTACCTTCCACTACCAGGTAATGGGCTTCTTCTGCCGAGATATCAAAGTAATCTTGCGCCAGTTCCCTGATTCCTATTAAGAAGTCCTCCTCAAAAGGAGTGGGCGAGAGCATGATCTTGAACAGCTTCCGCTCCAGCATACACGTGGAAAGATAACTCAGAATCTTGTCGGTGTGCTCTGCCCAAGCTTTAATGCCGCTCCAGACATCATAATCATCCAGAGACACGAACCGCTTCAGGATGGTTGGGTCCCGCTCAAAGTCCAGGATAGACAAGCTCTCGCGTAAGAAGAATTGCAGGTTTGGGCTGCCGGGCACGTCAATACCGTTCTGGGTCAGTTCACGTGCGCGTTGCATGATCTTCATCACCATCTGCTCGGCACTGGTCACGGTTTTGTGCATGTACACCTGCCAGTACATCAGGCGGCGGCTGACCAGGAAATTCTCAATGGAGTAAATGCCCTTTTCCTCCACCACCAACTGGTCCTCGGCCACGTTCAGCATTTTGAGCAAACGGTCTGCGCCTATCCTTCCCTCAGAAACGCCGGTGTAAAAGCTATCCCTGTTCAAATAGTCAAGTCGGTCTACATCCAGTTGGCTGGACACCAGCTGGTGGAAGAAGTGGCGGTGGTAATTGTCGGTGAAGATATCTATGGCCAGCTGCAGCCTACCATTGAATTCCTCGTTGAGTAGCTCCATGATGTGCAGCGAGATCTGCTCATGCGGCACCTGATCAAAGATAGCGGTCTCCAGGGCATGCGAGAAAGGGCCGTGCCCCACGTCATGCAGCAAGATGGCCGCCATGGAGGCCTCACACTCTCTGTCGGTAATGATGTTATCTTTGCCACTCAGGCTCTGCAGGGCTATGTTCATGAGGTGCATGGCCCCTAAGGCGTGGTGGAAGCGGGTGTGCAAGGCTCCTGGGTACACAAACTCTGTCAGGCCCAGCTGTTTTATCCGGCGCAGCCGCTGAAAGTAAGGGTGCTGGATAATGTCAAACAGCAGGTCAGACGGAACCGTGATGAAGCCGTAAACCGGGTCGTTGAAGATTTTTTTCTTATTCAAGATAACTTAGTGCTTCTTGTGTCCGTTGTCGGTTAATGACAAGGCGTGTATTATATAGTATTAACTATATTTTTAGAGATTTGTTTTCCCGTTTTACAGCCTTAAAACCCTAACTACGAAATAATTTAGAGCCATGCAAAGATATACTATTTTGTGGGCGGACGACGAGATTGACCTTCTCAAGCCCCATATTCTCTTCTTACAGGAGAGAGGCTATGACATTACTCCCGTGAACAGCGGGGCCGATGCCGTAGAGAAGGTGCAGGAACAAACCTATGACATTGTTTTCCTGGACGAGAACATGCCGGGCCTCAGCGGATTGGAAGCCCTGAGCGAGATAAAGGCCGCCCGGCCTACCCTGCCGGTGGTCATGATTACCAAAAGTGAGGAGGAGCACATCATGGAAGAGGCCATTGGTTCTAAGATTGCCGATTACCTCATCAAACCCATTAACCCCAACCAGATCTTGCTTTCCATCAAGCGCATCCTGGACAACCGCCGCCTGGTAGAGGAAAAAACCAACAGCTCTTACCAGCGCGATTTCCGCACCCTGGGCATGGCCTTTGGGGAGCGCCTGAGTTACCAGGAGTGGGCCGATGTGTACAAGAAGCTGGTCTTCTGGGAACTGGAGATAGCCGACACCGAAGGCAAGAGCATGGCCGATGTCATCAACATGCAGAAAGATGAGGCCAACACCAACTTCGCCCGCTTCATTGAGGACAACTACGAGGAGTGGGTGAACGACGAAGCAGACGAGATTCCGCTGATGTCGCACCGGTTGTTCAAAGACCGGGTGTTCCCCATCATGAAGGAAAGTGCCCAGCCGGTGTACTTTGTCCTGATTGACAACCTGCGCTACGACCAGTGGAAAGTGCTGGAACCCATCATCACCGATTATTTCAACGTGGAGCAGGAGGAGATGTACTACTCCATCTTGCCTACCACCACCGCCTACGCCCGTAACGCCATCTTCTCGGGCATGCTGCCCGCCGACATTGCCAAGCGCTACCCTAACCTGTGGGTGTCCGATGACGAGGAAGAAGGCAAGAACCTGCACGAAGAAGATTTTCTGCAGATCCAGTTCCAGCAGAGCAACATCAAAGACAAGTTCAGCTACCACAAGATCACCAACAACACGGCAGGCAAAGAGCTGCTGGCTAAGTTCAGCAACCTAGACAACAACAAGCTCAACGTCATTGTCTACAACTTCGTAGACATGCTCTCGCACGCCCGTACCGACATGCAGATGATCAGGGAACTGGCCGCCGACGAGGCCGCGTACCGGTCGCTCACCCGGTCCTGGTTCATGCACTCGCCCTTGTTTGACACCCTCAAGGCCATTGCCGACAAGGGAGGCCGCCTCATCATCACCACAGACCACGGCACCGTGCGCGTGAAAAAGCCGTTCAAGATTGTGGGAGACCGTAACACCAACACCAATCTGCGCTACAAGCACGGCAAGAACCTGGGCTTTACCGAGAAAGACGTGCTGGTGTGCCGCAAGCCCGAGCGTTTCCATTTGCCCAAGAGCAACGTGTCCACGGCTTACGTGTTCGCCATGAACGATGATTTCTTTGCGTACCCCAACAACTACAACTACTACGTGAACCACTACAAAGACACGTTCCAGCATGGCGGGGTGTCTCTGGAAGAATGCATCATTCCATTTGTAACCCTTTCTTCTAAAAATGCCTGACCAGCGAGCGCTTCAGCACACCATCCAGATTACCTCCAAAGCAGATCTGCCCCGGGCCGCCGCTGAATTTTTAGCGTTTATCGGCCAAAAAAAGATAATTTTGTTTGAGGGAGAGATGGCCGCCGGTAAAACTACTTTTATCAAGGAGATATGCGCCCAGAAAGGGGTGCGGGAGCCGGTGAGCAGTCCCACTTTTTCGTTGGTAAACGAGTACGAGGCCACTGGTGGGGAACTCATTTACCATTTTGATTTTTATAGGGTCGAAAATCAGGCCGAGGCCCTGGACATAGGAGCGCTGGAGTACTTTGAGTCCGGTAATCTGTGCCTGATTGAGTGGCCCTCTAAAGTGGCTGATCTCTTGCCCCAGGAAGGGGTGGAGGTGCGGATTGAAACCGGTGAAACCGAGGAAGCGCGTATTATAAGTTTGAGAGTATATGATGGAGGAATTGACGGAGAAGAACGCCGGGTTTGAGGCCCTGTCCAAAGCAACGGCCCGCGGGCTGATGCCCAAGGAGTCAATGCTGGCGGTGGAGACCCGTAAACGGAGCCTGTTCATAGGCATTCCAAAAGAATCTTCTTTGCAGGAAAACCGCATTGGGCTCACCCCCGAGGCGGTAAAACAGCTCACCGACAACGGGCACGAAGTCTGGATAGAGTCGGGGGCGGGCGCTCCCTCCAAGTACTCAGACCATGAGTTTTCTGAGGCCGGCGGGGTCATTGTCTACTCCACCAAGGAAGTGTACGAAGCCGACATCCTCCTCAAGATTGCGCCGCCCACCTATGATGAGATGGAGTACTTCAAGCCGGGGCAGACGCTCATCTCGGCGCTGCAGTTGGGCAGCCTCACCTCTGAGTATGTAAGCGCCCTTTGCCGCAAGAAGATCAACGCCATCTCTTTTGAGCTCCTAAAGGATAAATCAGACTCAAAACCCGTGGTGCGCGCCATGAGTGAGATTGCCGGCAGTACCGTCATGCTCATTGCGGCCGAGTACCTGAGCAGCAGTAATGAGGGCAAAGGCGTTATCTTAGGCGGCATTACCGGCGTGCCGCCTTCCAAAGTGGTGATCATTGGGGCCGGCACCGTGGCCGAGTACGCCACCCGCGCCGCCCTGGGGTTGGGAGCCGAGGTAAAAGTCTTTGACGACCACTTGTACAAGCTGCGCCGGCTCAAGCAGAACGTGGGCACGCAGCTGTTCACCTCCACTCTGGACCACACCATTCTGCACAAAGAAATTCAGGATGCCGATGTGGTGATTGGCGCCGCCATTGCCGATGAAGGCCAGGTGCCCTGCATGATCTCAGAAGACGTGGTGGCCAAGATGAACCCGGGTTCTGTGATCATTGACGTGAGCATTGACGAGGGCGGCTGTTTTGAGACTTCTGAGATGACCACGCACAAACGACCCGTGTACCGCAAGTATGACGTAATCCATTACTGCGTGCCCAACATTCCGTCGCGGGTGCCTCGTACGGCCACCAAGGCGCTGAGCAACATCTTTACGCCCATGTTCCTAGAGATCTCTAAGTACGGCGGCGTGAACGAGGCCCTGTTTACCCACGAGCATTACCGCAGCGGCGTCTACATCTACAAAGGCAGCCTCACCAACGCGGCCATCGCCAAGAAATTCAACATGCGCTACAAGGAGCTAAGCCTCATGATCGCCGTGCGCAACTAGGAGCAGGATTTGCAGGATCAATAGAATTTTCAGGATTGGGGTAGTCCTTTTTGTAAAAAGCCGTTTGGGGCCTGTTTTTAGAAAAACAGGCCCCAAACGGCTTTTTAGATGTACTGCTATTTGAAGAGCAGATGAGGCTCTGCGTTTTTAACTAACGAGACTGCTATTTTGGAGCGATTTTCCTGAAAGTAGCTATGAAGCAGCGAACGGTTACTTGCTGAGTTCAGCCACTAGCAGGGCTTGCCATGCTTCCTGTACCCGGCCCTCCTCCAGGAACCGTTGTGCCAATAGATGGATTTGTCGCTCCTTCTCACCGGGATTGTCCTGGTATTTGTGGGCCAGGTACTGGTAAATGGGTGCCTGAGAGAATCGCTGGATTTCTTCTGGCGAGGGCAGTACCTCTGTGTTTCCCAGGCGGGCCAGGTTGTTACCGGTAAGCACGGTGCTGGTCCTGATGGCTACGGGCAGCTGGTCTATGCCGATGCCCTTGCGGGAAGGCTTAGGCAGCTCAAACAAGCTGTCGGGGATGCCGCGCAGGTACCAATCGCCGCCCAGACGGGCCACCGCATCTAATTTGAACGGGTCTATGGTCTTGCCGTTTGCGCCTAACACTTCTTCCCTGACATGGAGCAGCAAAGCCTCACAAATGACCAGGTTGGCGGCACCTCCTTTGTCTCCAATGGGTTTCACTTCCAGCACCCGGCACTCAAAAGCGGCCGGCGCCTCCGCCACCCGGGGAGGCTTCACCAAACTGGAGGCAACGGGGGTGAGACCTGCCTTCACAAATTCATTCACGCCTTTGTCATACTCAGTGCTGGCCAGGGACATCTGCTCTACCAGGGCATAATTGCCGATGTTGATGACCACTTCTCCCGTCTCCAGCACGTTGTCCAGGGTGTGTTTGCCGGTATTGTCCCGTACCCGCCGCGCCGGAGAGAAAATCAAGACCGGTGGGTTGGAGCCAAAGCAGTTGAAAAAGCTGAACGGACTCAGGTTCACGTTCCCCGCTTCATCAATGGTGCTGGCAAACGCAATGGGCCGAGGCGCAATGGCGCCCAGCATTAAACTATGAAACTCAGCGGTAGGCAACTCAGCAGGGTTGAAGGTCTTCACTTTTTCAGATTTGGAGATGAGGAGGTTTGAAGATGTGGAAATTTTGGGATATGAGAATGTAGGAATTTGAAAAGGTGGAAGTTTAGAAAATTAAAGATCTTATTCTAAGTTTTTGGAAGAAAGCAAAAAGGGAACTAGCCCTTGCAGCGTGGTTTCACCAGCAAGCAGGAAGGAGCCTGAGGTTGGATTGTTGGTGATATCACCAACAATGGTGATTACTAACGATGGTGAAGATTTGTAGCGTTGGAAAACAAAGAAGCGCTGGTGCAAGCATCCGTTGGTATCTGCTCATGTTCTTGGTGCGTCCGTTTTCAGGCTGCTTTAGCAAAAGCAGGCTTAAAGCAGGAGTATTCGTAAATATGGCTGTCTTTGCAGTTCCTACTTACATGTTTTCTAACCTTACCGTGCGTGCACGGCTACCGCGGGCACCTGCGCCAGTCTTTTTAGAATTCTAAACCCTACATCTTCAAATCTCCCCATTTACAAATTTCCAAATCTCCTCATCTTCAAATCACTCTTTTCCAAATCAAGGTTAAATCGCTGGCAGAATTTCGGTGCGGACTTCGCCGAAGCCTATCCTGATGCCGTTCTTCTTGGTGTAGCCCCGCATGGTAATGATGTCTCCGTCTTGCAGGAACTTGCGTTCTGCGCCGTTTGGTAAAACCAAGGGCTTGGTGCCGCGCCAGGTGAGCTCCAGCATGGAACCGTATGACTCAGGCGTAGGGCCGCTGATGGTGCCCGAGGCGTACAGGTCGCCCACCTCAATGTTGCAGCCGTTTACGGTGTGGTGCGCCAGTTGCTGGTTCATGTTCCAGTACATGTACTTGAAGTTAGAACGGCAGATCACCGCCTCCTGGGGCTGGTCGGGGGCTTGCAGTGTCACTTCCAGGTGGATGTCCAGGTTCTTGTCACCGCTGAACTCCAGGTAAGGCAGCACTTTGGGGTCTTGGATGGGCCCGGCTACCCTGAACGGCTCCAGGGCATCTAAGGTGACCACCCACGGCGAGATGGAAGAGCCAAAGTTCTTGGCCAGGAACGGCCCCAGCGGAACGTACTCCCACGCCTGAATGTCCCTGGCCGACCAGTCATTGAACAGGACCAGACCGAAGATGTATTCCTCGGCTTCCTCCGGAGTGAGGGACGTGCCAAGCTCAGTCGGCTGGCCGGTGATAAAGGCTACTTCCAGCTCAAAATCCAGCTGATTGGTAGGACCGAAGAGCGGGGCAGGAGCATCGGCGGGTTTGGTCTGGCCTTTGGGGCGCCGGATGGGCACCCCCGAGGGCACAATAGAAGAGGCCCGGCCGTGGTAACCAACCGGCAGGTGTTTCCAGTTGGGCAACAGGGCATTGGCCGGGTCGCGGAACATGCTGCCCACGTTGGTGGCGTGCTCCATGCTGGAGTAGAAATCGGTGTAATTGGGCACCTGCACGGGCATAAGCATCTGCACGTCTTTCTGCTTCAGGAGGCACTCGTTCATGAGGGCCCGGTTATCCCGTATCTCGGGGTTGTCGTTGCGCAGCAGCTCAGAGATGCGGTCGCGCACCTGGCGCCAGATGGTTCTGCCCAGGGCCATGAAATCATTAAGGTACGGACGGTGGAAAACGGTGGGGTCTTCCAGGTCCAGCATGTCAAACAATTGGTGCTGCGTGAGCACATACACATCCAGCACGTAGTCGCCAATGGCCACGCCCACCCGCGGGTCCCGGTCTGCGGCCTGAAACACCCCAAACGGAAGGTTCTGGATCTGAAAATCGGAGTCGGGGGCAATCTGTATCCAGGAGTGCAGCGAAGGGTCGTTGGCCTTGATCATAGGAGAACACGGGTAGGTTGGTAAACAAAGATAGAAACCTATACGAGATTCGGAAATGCCCTTGTTAGGAAGACAGCAGCACCGCTTACTTAGGCAATCAAAGGCAGCAAGCATTTTTGCGCCGCTTCCAGGAAAATAGCCCGAAAACAGGTGTTCGCCGCCCCAGTAGCTTGCTCCCCCTCAACTGGCGCGAGTCTGAGACCCGTGCCTTAAGATGAAAGGTAGTCTCCGGACTACCTTCGCTGCCCCGCAGCGAGGGCACGTTTTGCTGAGCACTTCTGCTTGGCCTGCTACAGCTGCTTGTGTGATACAAGGGGCCTCTTTGATGCAAGAAAGCGCATCCATTTTAGGGGAATTTCAATAATGCTCCTGATCCCAGGCGAGTATGGAGCGTCCACTTCACCTTACATCATCAGACCAGAGGCTCGCGCCAGTGACGTGAAAGGCTCTGAATAGGGCACTGCTTTGCAGCGTGTTTTCATGGTGTTTTCCAGAAAACAGGCCCAAAACAAAACACCCGCCGTTTACAGAAAAGCCTCTGCAAACGGCGGGTGCAACAAAGA
The DNA here is from genome assembly GCF_016924645.1 of Rufibacter psychrotolerans. GTDB lineage: Bacteria > Bacteroidota > Bacteroidia > Cytophagales > Hymenobacteraceae > Nibribacter > Nibribacter psychrotolerans. The sequence continues at coordinate 8,706 of NZ_JAFFJV010000011.1, forward strand.
ATTCTATCAGATCAGGTTACACGTCCATGGGGGTGAGGTTCACGGCTTCAATGCCTTTAATCTCGGGCACGGCGCGCATGATGGCCTGTTCAATGCCACCCTTGAACGTCATGGCAGACATGGGGCAGGAGCCGCAGGCACCCATCAACTCCAACTGTACAATTTTGTCTTCGGTGATGTCCAGGACCCGTACGTCGCCGCCGTCTGTTTTCAGGTAGGGGCGAATAGAGTCTAAGGCTTGCTCCACTTGCTGGAGTAGGATCTCGTTCAGTGCGTTCTCTGCCATATTGTTACGCTTTAATTTCTACTACTTTGGTTTTCGCCATGCTGGCATTCCGCACAGAAACCTGACGGGCTACCTCCTGGGCCAACTGCTCAAACGCCTGGGTGGCCGGGCTGCCTTCCTGCAAGATCTGCGGCGTACCCTGGTCGCCGTTCTCGCGGATGCTCTGCACCAGCGGCACTTCCCCAATGAATGGGATGCCATAGCGCTCTGCCAGTTCCCGGCCGCCGCCCTGTCCAAAGATATAGTACTTATTCTCTGGCAGCTCAGCGGGAGTGAAGTAAGCCATGTTTTCTACCAGGCCCAACACCGGTACGTTGATCTGCGGCTGCCGGAACATCTGCAAGCCTTTCACCGCATCGGCCACGGCCACTTTCTGGGGCGTAGTCACAATGATGGCGCCGGTTACCGGTACCGTCTGTACTAACGTCAGGTGAATGTCGCTGGTTCCCGGGGGCAGGTCAATGAGCAAATAATCCAGTTCGCCCCAGTCTACCTCGGTGATGAACTGCTTCAGGGCCGAGCTGGCCATGGGGCCGCGCCACACCACGGCGCTCTCGGCCGGGGCCAGAAAGCCGATGGACATGAGTTTGATGCCGTATTTCTCAATAGGCTCAATGAGGTTGCGGCCGTCTGGGGTGCGGTACACGGCCGGGCGGGCCGTCTCCACGCCAAACATGGTAGGCACCGACGGGCCCGAGATATCGGCATCCACCAAACCAACTTTGGCACCGGACTGGGCCAGCGCCACGGCAAGGTTAGAGGTGACCGTAGACTTACCCACGCCGCCTTTGCCGGAGGCCACGGCAATGATGTTCTTCACGCCTTTCAGGATGTTGGCATTGTCCTGGCGGGCCGAGGTCACGCGGGAGGTCATGTTCACCGTTACGTTGGCCGCTTTGTCTACCATGGTATGGATGGCGCGGATACAGGCGTTCCGGATCAGGTCTTTCAGGGGGCAGGCGGGGGTGGTCAAGATCACCGTAAAGGAGATATCCAACCCGTTTATCTGTACATCCTCAATCATGTTGAGGGTCACTAGGTCCTGGCCCAGGTCTGGTTCCTCTACGTAACTGAGGGCTTTTAAAACATCTTCTTGGGTAATAGCCATATGTTCTGCAGCGCTAAATTCGCTGATACAAAGGTACAAACTATCTGTTTAACAAGCTACCAGAAGCCGTTTTAAGGCTGGTTTACAAAAAGTAAGGCCAAAACGGGGCTGCTTCGCGGCAACCTATTGCCCGGCTGGTGGGTGAGAATCACGGCGTAAAATAAGTATCTTTGTCTACCGCTTACCCCAGAGTACCATGGCCCTGATAAAGAAAGAAGTTGTTGATAAGATCATCCAGCAAGCCGACATAACGGAAGTGGTGGGCGATTTTGTGAGTTTGAAGCGCAAAGGCCAGAACCTGTGGGCGTGCTGTCCTTTCCACCATGAGAAATCGCCGTCGTTCAGCGTGGCGCCCAACAAAGGCATTTACAAGTGCTTCGGGTGCGGCAAGGCGGGCAACTCGGTGCAGTTCATCATGGACATTGAGGGCAGCAGCTACGTGGAGGCGCTCAAGTACCTGGCCAGGAAGTACAGCATTGACCTGGAAGAGGACCAGAGCCCGGCGGCCATGCAGGCCCAGAACGAGCGCGACAGCCTCTACATCCTCTCAGATTTCGCGAAGCAGTACTTTGTCAACGCGCTGCACAAGAACGATGAAGGGCAGAGCATTGGTATGCCGTACTTCAAGCAGCGCGGACTCTCAGCAGCCACCATCCAGAAGTTTGAGCTGGGCTACAGCCTTGATTCCTGGGATGATTTTACCAAGGCGGCGCTGGAGAAAGGCTACCAACTGAAGTACCTGGAAGAGACCGGCCTCACCATTGTGAAGCAGGAGGAAGGCAAGCAGTATGACCGCTTCCGGGGCCGGGTGATGTTCCCTATCCAGAACGTAAGTGGGCGTACCATCGGTTTCGGGGCGCGCACGCTCAAGTCCAACGACAAAAAATCACCTAAATACGTTAACTCGCCGGAGTCGCGCATCTACCACAAAAGCGATGTGCTCTACGGCATGTACCAGGCCAAGCAGGCCATAAGGCAGGAAGACGAGTGTTACCTGGTGGAAGGGTATCTGGATGTACTTTCCCTGCACCAGGGCGGCATTGAGAACGTGGTGGCTTCCTCAGGAACGTCTTTAACTGAGAACCAGATCAAGCTCATCGGCCGGTACACCAAGAACATCACAGTGTTGTATGACGGCGACCCCGCGGGTATCAAAGCCTCGTTGCGCGGCATCGACCTGATTCTGGAGGGCGGCCTGAACGTGAACGTGGTCCTGTTCCCCGATGGCGATGACCCTGACAGCTACATCCGCAAAGTAGGCGACACCGCGTTCAAAGCCTACCTCAAAGACCACAGCCGCGACTTTATCTCTTTCAAATCTGAGCTGTTCGCGCAGGAAGCCAAGGACAATCCGGTTAAGAAAGCCGAGGCCATTAGAGAGATGGTGGTGTCCATCGCCAAGATTCCCGATGCCATCAAGCGTTCGGTGTTCCTGAAGCAGTGCAGCATCCAGTTCGGGATTGACGAGCAGGTGCTCATCTCAGAATACAACAAGATTGCCCTCACGGAGCAGAGAGCTTCCCGGCCAGCGCCCAGTCCAGCTCCGGCGTCCTACGCGCCCGGCTCTTTTGAGGAAATGGCGGCAGAAGCTGAAGCCGCGGCAGCGGCCGAGGCGGCCATGTACGAAGAGGAGGAGACGCAAAGCACCGGCGACAGTGACATGCTGCGCCGCCGTGAGCGTGAAGTGATCCGCTTCATCCTCAACTACGCCGACAAAGAAGTGGAGGAGGGCCTCACCACCAGCCAGTTCATGCTGGGCGAGCTGGAAGACATAGAGTTTAAAACGCCCATCTACAAGCGCCTCTTTGATTTGTGCCGCCTGAAACTGGAGCAGGGTTTTCTGCCCACCGCCTCGGAGTTCATGCAGCACGAGGACAAGGAAATCCGCACGGAGGTGGTAGACCTGCTCAGCGAAAAGTACGAGTTGAGCAAAGGCTGGGCCACGCACGAGATCATTGTGCCCCACGAAAGCGATCTGGTCACCTACGGCTCCGAGCGCGAGGTGCTTCGGCTGAAATGGCGCAACGTGCAGCTCATGATCAAAGACCACATGGAGAGCCTGCAACACCTCACTGATGCCGCCGAGCTGGACAAAACCCTGCGCACCATCAAAGCCCTCAAGGATTTTGAGAAGCAGATTGCCGACCTATTAGGCATTGTGGTGAGCAGATGAGGTGGCGCCATCTAAAACTGCACCGCTTCCTCTGGGCATTTGGGCTCATCATTGCCAGCCTGATCACCGGAGTAGGGGCGTACCACGTTTTGGAAGGCTACTCTCTGGCAGATGCGTTCTACATGACGGTGATCACCATCTCCACCACCGGATTCATGGAGGTGCAGCCGCTTTCCCCCGAGGGGCGCCTGTTCACCTCCATCTACATTCTGGTGAACATCGGGATCATCGCGTACACGGTTTCTGTGGTGACCACCTACCTGTTTGAGGGCGAACTCAGGTCCATCTGGAAAAACTATATGAACGAACGGGAAATCAAGCGCTTTTCAGACCACGTCATTGTCTGCGGATTCGGGCGGAACGGCTCCAAAGCTACCCGCGACCTCCTGGCCCAGGGCGAGCGCCTAGTGGTGGTGGAAAGTAACCCAGAACTGATCACGGATTCATCGTTGGGGCAGGGGCGCCTGAATTACCTGCACGGCGACGCCACCGAGGATGAATTGCTGGAGCGTGCCGGCGTGCGCCAGGCCAAAGCGCTCATCACCACCTTGCCCAAAGACGCAGATAACGTGTTTGTGGCCCTCACCGCCCGGGGGCTCAACCCCCACCTGCAGATCATTGCCCGCGCCTCAGAGAAAACCACCCGGCAGAAACTGCTAAGGGCCGGAGCCAATTACGTGGTCATGCCAGACGAGATTGGCGGCAGCCACATGGCCAGTCTCATCACCCAGCCCGAGGTCATCCACTTCCTGGAACTCCTGAACGGCACCGGACCCAACAGAATGCACCTGGAGGAAGTACACCTGGACCGGCTGAACCAGGACGTGCGCGGCCTGTCTGTGCGGGAACTGGATTTGCGCAACCGCACCGGCGCCACATTGATTGGCATCAACCGGAACGGGAGCGAGTTCCTGGTAAGCCCAGACGCCGATACCTGCCTGCAGGCCGGTGACGTGCTGATCCTGTTGGGCTCCCCGGCCCAGATCATGACCTTCACCAGGTTGTTTTCCAGCCGGGAATCCTGAGGCGGTACCCGCTGCCTGACCTCTTGGCACCTCTCTGCGTTTTAGGCTTGTTTTCCCAAAAAACAAAGCAAAAACAGCCCATCTTTTCAAGAATCTAAGAGCAAGAAGGTTTGTACTTCCTTTCGGGTTGTTTTTGAGCTGATTTCCTGAAATCGGGTTTAAAAAGCCCTGGCTTTTGTAGCCGTAAGTAACGGCAGCTCAACCAGAACCTTCTCTTTCGTTGGTGCACGGGGCTCGCCTACAAAAAGGTGAGGCTGTGCCCTGATTTTCTCAGATTATGTCACCAAAAGCACGTAGAATTTGTTTACAAGAAAGCAAGTATCCCAAGCGTTAGCGCCTTGTAGAAGCGGGAGAGAGCAAACCTGTCAAAAACCTCTATCTTTGCGCGCTCAAAGGCGAACGTTTGCCAAACTGGCTGGCTTGCCGCACAGTAGGAGAAAACACCATGTTAGATAAAATAGAAGACGCAATAGAAGATATCAGAGCCGGGAAAGTAGTGATTGTGGTAGACGACGATGACCGCGAAAACGAAGGCGATTTTATCTGCGCGGCGGAGAAAATCACGCCCGAGATCGTCAACTTTATGGCTACCCACGGTCGGGGCCTCATCTGCGCCCCGCTTACTGAGGAGCGCTGCGATGAACTGGAACTGGAACTGATGGTGGGTCGCAACACCGCCCTGCACGCCACACCGTTCACCGTGTCGGTAGACTTGCTGGGGCACGGCTGCACCACCGGGATCTCGGCTTCCGACCGCGCCAAAACCATTCTGGCCCTGGCCGATCCTAAGACCGATCCGGCCTCGTTGGGCAAACCCGGCCACATCTTCCCGCTGCGCGCCCGCAAAGAAGGCGTGATCAGGAGAGCCGGCCACACCGAAGCTGCCGTTGACTTGGCCAAACTAGCCGGGTTGTCGCCGGCCGGGGTGTTGGTGGAGATCATGAACGAAGACGGTACGATGGCCCGGATGCCCGATCTGGAGAAAGTAGCCGAGCGGTTCAACCTCAAGCTCATCTCCATCAAAGACCTCATCAAATACCGCCTGCAAAAGGAAAGTCTCATTGACCGCGAGATTGCCGTGGAGCTGCCCACCGACTGGGGCAACTTTGACCTGTACGCCTACACCCAGCGCAGCAACAACGCCAAGCACCTGGCCCTGGTGAAAGGCACCTGGGAAGAGGACGAGCCCATCTTGGTGCGCGTGCACTCTTCCTGCGTTACCGGTGACATTTTCGGGTCTTGCCGCTGCGACTGCGGACCACAGCTGCACAAAGCCATGGAAATGGTGGAGAAAGCCGGCAAGGGCGTGATTGTGTACATGAACCAGGAAGGCCGCGGCATTGGCCTCCTGAACAAACTCAAAGCTTACAAACTGCAGGAACAAGGCCTGGACACCGTAGAAGCCAACCTGCAACTGGGCTTCGGGACCGATGAGCGCGATTACGGCGTAGGCGCCCAGATCCTGCGAGATTTAGGCGTGACCAAAATGCGGTTGCTCTCCAACAATCCGCGCAAGCGAACGGGCCTCATTGGGTATGGCCTGCAGATTGTGGAGCAGGTGCCCATTGAGATAGCGCCCAATCTGCACAACCAACGGTACCTAACCACCAAAAGAGATAAATTAGGTCACCTGATTCTGAAGAAGTAAAGCAAAAAGCGGAGGAGAAATCTTCCGCTTTTTGCTTTAGCAGCCCTTAGAGCTTGCGGTTTATAGATTTACTTCTATATTTATAAAGTACAAGTAATAACAAAAATACTTTTATCTGGCCAGAATTCTTATATTTATCTGAAACAAGCACGAAAATGGCGTTGTTTTCGTTGTAAAGTACTGAGGAAGAGACAACCTTCTCGCTGATTCAAAGTATATTTTTTGTAGAAGTACATAGCACTATATTCATAGGAATAGACCTAATATTATGATGATGGTAAGAAAAGCGTTAGGGCTTTTGGTAGTACTGTTCCTGATGGCAGCCAACACCTTCGCCCAGTCTACCGGGCTGGTAGACCAATGGCCCCAAGGGCGCGTGTATTTAGCTTCGGGAGACTCGGTGAGCGGCAAGATCACCTATCACCGTACCGAGGACATGATCAAGGTGAACCGGCCAGACGGTTCTGTGGTGGCGTACTCGCCCATGGCGGTGCGCGGGTTTGAGGCAGTAGACAATGACGGCCGTTACCGCCGGGTGTTTGTCACGCAACGCTGGAACATGGGCAATGATTACAGCGATTTCCTGGCCCCGGCCTTCTTTGAGCAGATTGTGATTGGCAAGTACGGTTTGCTCAAGCGCGAGACCATGACCCGCCGCGACGTTAGCCGCGACCACCTGTACCGCAGCAACTACTACTACCCGTACGGCGGGTATCCGGTGGGCGGACCCATGTACGTAGACCAGCGCCTGGAAAACTTCTTTATCTTAATGCCCAACGGCAAGGTGAAAGAGCTGCGCAACGTGAAGAAAGACCTGGAGGTGATCTTCGGGAAGAAAAACAACGTGATGAAAGACTACATCCGGCAGAACAAACTCAAGTACACCAGCCTGCCCGACTTGGCCAAGATTGTGAGCTATTTCGGGGCTATTTCGCAGCCCGAGGTGAAAACCACCTCCGTGGAGATGTAGCAGCGTACAACAAAACCTTCTCTAAACAGCAAGCCCCGCCTGACTAACCCCGGCGGGGCTTGCTGTTTAACCCAATTGGCCTCGCAGCAAACCACGCTGGGCAGCAATGGATAGTTCTCGTTTCGGGGCCGTTTAGCCCAAAACAGCCCCTAAACAGAAACGCCGGCTTAGTTTTTCCCTTTAGGGGCCTTTGGCAATTTCTCACTGCGCACGGGCTGCAACGGAAGCGGACCAAATTTCTTCTCAAAAGCGGCCCTGCCTTGGGCGGTCTGGTCAAAGCTCTCCACCTCACCAGACTGGTAAATCACGTGCAAACTGCCTTCATCGCTGCTAAGGCCCTGAACAGAGGGGTTCCGTTTCTTGAATTCGGCGGGCAGCACCGTGTTAAAAGGTGGGGGTGGGGGCGGCGGAGCCAAAACGGCTAGCGGAGCCGCTGGGGCCGGAGGCGGTGGGGGAGGAGGCCCCGGGGGGAGGCTCCCATATTTCTTCTCGGCGGAGGCTACCCCTTCCGGAGTGCTGGGATACTGCTCTTTCTGCCCCGATTTAAGCTGGACAAAGATGCTGCCGCTGCTCCAGTAGATGCGTTGCACGTGGGGGTTCCGCTGCAGGAAGGCATGGTAGGGGTCCTGCGCAGGGAACAGCCTGGCTGAACCCTCCTGGGCCAGTACGTCGTCTATCTCCTGACTGGAACTGGGAATGCCCTGGCAGGCAAACAGCCCCAGAAACAAGAGCGGAAGCGCTGCCAGAAAGCGCAGGTGCTGTACGCTGGCCGAAGGTGCTTTGTTCATCATCATGATACGGTGTTTAAGGGAATGATAACTGAAGGAAGAAGACAGGGAGAAAGGCGAGGCCCCAGCCGTTTGTAAGAGCGAGAACTGGTACTGCTTGCGGTCCAGGCCGGCTCTTAGGGTTTGCTGGTCTGTGAGGAACTCTAAGTTTTCTTTAAGCGCATTCCGCAGCAGCCAGACAAATGGGTTAAACCACAGAAACAAGGTGGTCAGCTCTATTAGCAGGATGTCCAGGGTATGCCCTTGCTGCGCATGCGTGCGCTCATGGTGCAAAATAGGGAGCCAGTCCTGCGGCGGATGCTGCGGCGGGTAAAAGTAAATGGCCCTGCCGAAGGAGAAAGGGGGAACGGGTGCCTCTACTTTGCGGTAAGCAATGCCCTGGAAGGTGGCGGAGGTAGAGCCGCGGTGAATGTTCAGCAAAGAGACCAGCTGTACCAGAAACCGCAGCCCCAGTAAGCCGGCTCCTGCCCAATACAGCACCATCAGCAACGGCCAGACCTCAAACCCAGGTGCAGTGGGTGCCGACGCGGGAGCTGTGTGCCAGGCGGTGGGCGAGTACTGGTAGAGCACCTGGTATAGGTGCGGGCTTTGCTCAAATGGAAGCTGAACGTCTAGCAGCGGAAAGGCCCCGCACAAAACCAGACCCACCAGTAGAAACCAACGGTTGAGTTGGTGAAAGGTGGTCTGGCGCAGCAATCCCCGGTATACCAGGTAGAGCAACGCTATCCCCAGGCTCACCTGCAGCAGATAAAGAAACAAGGCAGGCATCTTATTCCGGGTTTTGGTCTTCAATCATCTGGATGATCTCCTTCAGTTCCTGTGGGCTGAGCTGCTTTTCCTTCACGAAGAAGGCCACCAGCTCTTTGTAGGAGTTTTGGAAATAATGGCCCACAAACCCTTTCATGAACTTCTTCTTGTACTCCTCCGCCTTGATCAGCGGCGCGTAGCGGTAGGTGTTGCCCAGTTTTTCGGCCTGCACAAAGCCTTTCTTCTCCAGGTTTTTCACCGTGGAGGCCAGGGTGGTGTAAGGCGGTTTGGGCTCCGGAAGTTTTTCCAGGAAATCTTTGATAAAGCCGCCGTCCGTGTCCCAGATCACCTGCATGGCCTCTTCCTCCTGTTGCGTCAGTTTCTCCATTGTGTAGGTTGTTACGATGTTTTCGTATATTTACGAAAATTTCGTAATAAAGTAGAGGGTTGAGGCAGAATATTTTTGATAGAAAATGAAAAAGCCTCTTCCTGAACTGAGAAGAGGCTTTTTGCTGAGAGGTGCAGTAATAGATTCGCTCCATACTTACCTGTTATTATCTGTCATCCTGGAAGGATCTTGTGAGCGAACGGTAGTGGCGCAGGAGCCAAGGCTGTTCTAGCTTGCCCACAAGATCCTTCCAGGATGACAGAAAGGAGTAAAATTCAAGACGACAGAAAGGTGAAAGTTTCAGGATAGCAGAAACAAGAGTGCCTTTTAGGGCTGTTTCTGTGAAATGGGCTCAAAAACAAGGGCTATTGCACCGGCAGGGCGCCGCCCAACCAGCGGGCCACCGGGTAGCGCAGGTGTGTAGTCTCATAGTGCGGCGTGTTGCGGTACACGAAGGTGAGCTGAGCCTGGGCGCTTTTGGCCAGGGCCGGGTCTTTCGCTTTCGCTTCTTCCAGGGCGGCTTTCAGTTTGGGGTCCTTCCTCAGGTACTCGGCGGCCAGGTCTTCAAACACGTATGCCGAGAAATACTCTTTCTGGCCCAGAATGGAATCAAAGAAGTTCCAGGCGAAGTAAGAGTCCGGGGCTTGCGGCTCCAGTGTCTCTACCAGAAAGCGGTTGCTCACCTGGTTCAGGTACACCACGTAATCCCCGGCGAAGTACTGGATGGGCTGCTGCGTTTTCCGCACCTGAACATCACTGTGCAAATAATGACCCTCGTACGGACGCTGACCGGTTTTGTAGTCGGTGATGTAGTAGGTTTCGGGGGTGAGCACGGTGTCTTTGCTCAGGCGCTTCAGGTCTACCTGGTTCTGCTGCAGGCGCTCAATTACCTCGGTCCAGGCCTGCGGAATGATATAGGCCACCGGTTTGGAAACGGTAAGCGTGGGCCGGAAGGTGTCAAAGAACTTCACGGGCCGGGTGAACGGCGCTTTGCGGTCATAGTACAGGCGCTCCAGGCCGCTGACCTCGCTGGGTTTGTATTTGGCCTCGTAGCCCTTGAATTGAATGGTTTCTGCCTGCGTGGTATCAGGAGCCCAGTGCAGCACAAATTCCTGTTGGGTAAGCAACGCGGCGCGGTCTTTCTGGCGGGCGGCCTGAATGGCTTTACCGTTCTGGGCCACGTAGTCCAGGAACTCCAGCATAAGATCGTATGTAGACGCCACGCGCTTGTCAAAGGGTTTGAGCATGTGGGTCTCGGGGATGAAGCCCAGGGTCTGGAAAAGCGTGGTGTAGCCGCTGGCGTAGCGCGGCAGATCGGCGAAGCCGAAGATGCCGGTCTCCGGGGTTTCGCCGCGCGAGTTCACGTAGGGCACCAGCGGCCACTTGCGCTTTTCCATGCCTTTGTACAGGGCCGGAATCATTTGTTGTTTCAGGAGCTGGCCCAATGCGCCGCCCAGTTTGTTGTGCTGCGTGGGGATGAGCGTCATGGTGTACTGGTAATCGGCGCCGTTGCTGGTGTGGTTATCCACGAACACCTCGGGGTCCCAGGTCCGGAAGATGGTGGCGAAGGTTCTGGCGTTTTTGGAGTCTTCCTTGATGAAATCGCGGTTCAGGTCCAGGTTGCGGGAATTGCCCCGGAAACCATAGCTCTCGGGCCCGTTCTGGTTGGTGCGGGTGTGGCTGTTTCGGTTGAGCGCGCCGCCTACGTTGTAAATAGGAATGATCACCAGCACCACCTGGTCCAACTGCTTCCGCAGCTTCTTGTTCTGCACCAGGTCGCGGGTGAGCATCATGGTGGCGTCAATGCCCTCGGGCTCGCCCGGATGGATGCCGTTCTGCACCAGGAGCACCGTTTTGCCTTTCCGGTGGATGGATTGCGGATCGAAATCACCATCGGTAGACACCACTACGGTATGCAGGGGCTTGCCGGCATCGGTCATGCCCATGGCGGTCATCTTGATCTCGGGATAGGCCTCGTCCAGGCGCTGGTAATAGTCAATGCACTCGTAATAGGTGGCGGTCTGGGTGTGGTTACTTTTCTCGTAAGGGGTTTTCCAGTCGGGGGCGGCAGGGCTGCCGGAAGAAAGCAGCGCCCCAACCAGGGTGAGCAAGGGAAGAAACATGGTAGTTGGGTATGAATGACAGGGTAATGTTAGGCAATCTGGCGGGAATTGAAAAGCCCCAGCGGCCAGGGTGGGGAAAGGATCGCCTCTGGCATTAGGACCTAAGGCTCTTTGTTTTGGGGCAGTTTTCCTGAAAAGGCGCCTAAAACCTACTATGTGGCAAAACAAAAGAGCAGCGCCGGTTGGGCAGCGCTGCTCTTGAATAAGGGAAAGCCAGGTGGCCGGTTAGTACAGCATCACGCCAGTCACCTGGGTGGTGTTGGGCACATCCTCCACTTTCAGCTTGCCCCAGCGCTCGGCCGGAATGCCTTTCATATCCAGCACGAAGCTCATTTTATCGGCCTCCGCAATGGCTACTAATTTGCCTTCGCCGGGGCTCACGCGGGAAATGGAGAAGTTCTGCTTTACCTGGCCCAGGGTGCTGCCAATGCCCACGCCCGACGCGCTCTTGAACGCCGGGTTCAGGACCGTGATGCGGTAGACCTTGCAGGCCCCGCCGGCGCAGTCCTGCTCCACCAGCAAATCGGGGCGGCGGCGCTCGCCCAGCACTTCAAACGCCTTGGTGGTGGTGCCTTCCAGGGTGTGGTCCACTTCGCGCAGCTTGTTGTAGCCGTAGGCTTTTTTCAGCTCCTCAATGGGCATGCCTATTTTCACGGCCCCGGCCTGACCGCGTTGCAGCGTTAGGTTAAAGAGCGGGTTGCTGGCCGAGGGCGGGGTAGAGGCCGTAGAAGGCACATCGGGCAGGGGCTCCTCAGACATGGGCTCAGAAGGAGCGGAAGCCGGCGCGGAGCCGTCGGGGCTGGCAGGATCGGCCTCGGCGGCGCCAGCGGAAATATCGCCCGCGGCGGCCTCCATCTGGGCCTCGTTAGCGTCCTGGGCGGTGGAGGCATCTTGCTTACAGGCGGCCATGGCTAACAGCGCGCCTAACAAAAGGGTAGTCTTTTTCATTGCCGTAAAAGGATTAGGGGGGCATAGGTACTGTTTCTTGGGGCATAACGCAAGCCTTTGGGTGAAGTTGCCTGGTTCCAATTTGGCGATGGTGCGTATACCCACTAATTTGGCCCTAAACTTAGCATAACCAAAATGAAAAAGCCCCTGATTTTAGTGTCTAACGACGATGGCATCACCGCCCCCGGCATTCATGTGCTGGTAAAGGTGATGCAGAGAATAGGCGAGGTGGTGGTGGTAGCGCCAGACGGGCCCCAGTCGGGCATGGGGCACGCCATTACCATAGGCAATACCCTGCGTTTAGATAAGTCGCTGGCCTTGAGCGAAGTGGAGTCCTATGAGTGCTCCGGCACCCCCGCCGACTGCGTGAAGCTGGCCAAGCACCACGTGCTCAAGAACCGCAAGCCCGACCTGGTGGTGAGCGGCATCAACCACGGCTCCAACTCCAGCATCAGCGTGCTGTACTCGGGCACTATGTCGGCGGCCATTGAGGCGGCCATTGAAGGCTTGCCGGCCATTGGCTTCTCGCTCTGCGACTACGGGCATGACATTGATTTCTCGCACACCGAGGAGTACGTGGAGCTGATCACGCGGCAGGCCCTGGAGCATGGCATTCCGGCGGGCGTGGCCCTCAACGTGAACTTCCCCAAGAAGTCTGACCAGCCCATTGCTGGCGTGAAGGTGTGCCGCCAGGCCCGTGCCAAGTGGGAGGAAGAGTTTGACGAGCGCCTGGACCCGCGGGGCCGCAGCTACTTCTGGCTCACTGGCAGCTTCGTGAACCATGACAAAGGCGACGACACCGATGAGGCGGCCCTGGCCCAGAACTACGTGTCGGTGGTGCCCTGCCAGTTTGATATGACCGCCAGCCACGCCATTACGCTGCTCAACAATGAGTGGAACCTGAACCCAGCGGCGCAGCCTGCCCCCAGCTCCAAGACGGTAGAGAGCGGCCGCGCCGAAGGCTAACCCGTTTCCGGCCCTTTTTTCATAAAACAGGCCGTAAACCCAGAGGCGTTTTTGGGCTGTTTTATTAGAAAAGGAGCCAAAACGCCCGCCCCACGCTAGGGTGGCAGGCCATACAAAGCAAAAGAGCCGGACCATGTGGCCGGCTCTTTCTGCTTTATAACAAACTAACCTAATGCTTAGCGCACCAGAATCTTCAGGACCCCGGTCTTGCCGTCTACGGTGTATCTGGCAACGTACACGCCGGGGCGCTGTCCATGGAGGGAAATAGTCTTATGGCTGCTCTCTTTCATGATGAGAGCACCGGTGATGGAGGAGATGGAAACCAGGGAGCGGCTGCCGTCTACGTGCAGGAGGTTGTCTGCGAAATAGACCGGTTTGCGCTCCAGTTCTCCTTTAGAGGAAGTAACGGTTTTAGAGACTACAATAGAGCCGGTTCCCTCCAGTTGCGTGGGGTGCGACGTGGCAGAGTAGGTGCCCTCGGCCATTTCAGTGCCGTTCAGCGTGAAGTTCCTCACCCGTACCGTGGTGTTCAGGACCGCCTTGCCTGTGCCGCTCAGGACCAGTTTCAGGTCTTGGCCGGCGCTGTTCTCATGGCTGAACGCTACTTTGTTGTTGTCGCCTACCTCAATCTGGCCCAGGCCGAACGCGTTGGCGCTGGTGCCTTCCAGCACAATGGAGGACGCAGCCGTAGAGCTTGCCTTGGTCACGTCCCACACGCCGGTAAACCCGCTGTTATCGCCGCCCAGCACCAGGATGGCCGTATTCTGGAAGTTGGCCCGGGTGTTCATGGGTGATACCTTGCCGGTGCCGGATACCGGGCCCAGCAGTTTCAGGGAGTTCTGCTTGGAGGCATGGTTGCTGCTCATTTCCATGGTAACGGCACCCAGCACAGAAACCGGAGCCGTCAGGGCGAAGCCTTCGCCGCCCGTGGCGTAGGAGATTCTGGAGCCTTCCTGCATTTCCACCACGCCGGTAGAAGCGTGATTGCCCCGCATTCTAAGTCGGCCGGTAGAGGTAAGCACCAACTTGGCCGCGTACACGGTGCCGGTGGTTTCAATCTCCCGCGACACCAGCACAGTCTCGCCTGCCTCCGGCATCAGTTGCGGGGAGTAGTTGGCGGCTTTGTCCCAGGTGCCGTCCACGCTGCCCACAAAGGTGAAGCTGCTTGGGCGTCCCACCAGAATCTTGCCAGTGCCCGAGATAAGGCTTGGGTGCGTGGCGGCGGTGTACTCGCCCAGGCCCTGGAGGGTGTTGTCAAGGAAGAACTCGCTCAACGTCACGTCATGGTTCAGGACCAGGCTGGCCCCGGTCTCTACCCGCAGCTGTGATTTGGGTTGGAACGCGCTGGCATGGCCCACGGTAAGCGTAGCGCCGGCTTTAACGGTGGTGTTGCCTTTGCCCAGGGCATTGGCCGAGTTGGCCTCTACCGTGCCCGCTTTCAGGACCCAGTTGCCCGAGAAGTTCAGGTTGTCACCGGTGAGCACCAGTTTGCCGGCGCCTTCTTTGCTGAGTTCGTGCACGCCCGAGAGGGTAGCCGCCAGGGTAAGGGTGCCGGTAGGGTTCAAGGTGCTCACCTCTTTGGTAGCGATTTTACCGGCCAGGCTGGCCTCGGCCGCCGTGGTGATCTCGGCGTTCCCGATGGTAAGATAGGTGAGGGTGCTATTGGCGGTCACATTCAGTTTGGCGCCATTCATCAGGTGCAGATCGGCGCCAAAGGTACCGCCGTCTGCCAGAAGCTCATGCTGGCCATTCACTTCGGCCGCATCGCCGGTGGCAGGTACGCCCGCGGGGTCCCAGTTATCGGCCAGGAGCCAGCCCTTGGTAGCGGCGGTGCCTTTCCAGGTGTAAGACTTGAGGGTGGAGGGCTCTGCGGTAGGGTCCCAGTTGTCGGTGCCGGCCATTACCTTTTGCACGGTGTAGTCAGCGGCTTCGGTAGCCGTCAAGGCCCGCAGGCCGGCCCATTTGGCGCGTTTGCTCATGTCGGCCCCGGGGCCGGTGTTGTTGTACTCGTACAGTTTCAGGTCGGGGCTGGTGTCAGAGTACTCCATGCTCCACTTGTCGCCCCAGCCCTCCGGATGAATCATTTCGGTCATGTGCGAGTTCATCCAGGTTACCTTGGGGTACTCGTGCCACGGGCGGCCCAGCCTGATCAGGGCACCGTCATCGCCCGCGCGGGGGCTATTGGTGGCATACGTTAAGCGACACTCATTGAAGACGTACCCGTACGGTTGGTCTTTGGGCGTGGAGGGAGCGGTGATCCAGCCGCCGCCGAAGCTTCTGATCTCACACCCCTGGAAATAGCCAATGCCGGCTCCGTAGATGTAGTCGGTGCGGCCCAGCACCAGGCAGTTCTCAAAATAGCTGCGTTTGCCGGGTTGCCACAGGTAAATGGTGTCCTGGTAGCCCAGCAGGTTGCAGTTGATGAACACGTTTTTGTCACCTATCACCGTCACGGCCAGCGCTTGCCCCACGGGACCGGCGGTGTTCTGGATGGTGAGGTTCTCGGCCCTGAAACCCTCGCTCTGCAGGGTAAGGGTGGCCGAGGTGCGGAGGTTGTCACCGCTCCACTTGGCGGCATCGGCGGTGGGGCACTTGCCGCTGGAGCAGTCATAGATGTGGTAGCTGATGATGGTTTCCTCGCGGCTTTCCCCAATAAAGGAGATATTCTTCTTGTCAGCGGGCACCAGGAGCTTTTCGGTGTTGTATAGGCCGCGCTTGATGTAAATGACGGTACGCCGGTCGCTGTTAGACGGAACCGCGTTGATGGCATCCTGTATTTTTGTAAAATTCCCGGATCCGTCCAGCGCTACCACTATGTCTGCGTTAGGCGGCGTGAACGCCTGCGCAGCCCAACCCGAGAGCAGCAGCAAAAGCGTGAAAAGAAGTTTGTAGAGGGGTAAAGGTTTCATCATAGAGGTGGATTTAATGTAAAGTTGTTAAATAACAGAGGCTATTTTCTGTTTAGTTTAGCAATACCCTATTGTAAAACCTAATATTTTTCAAACTAATTAATGGTGCCATTAGCTAAATTGAGGCAATAAATTGCACAATCGATTGCATGCGCCATTGCACAACAAAGTAGTGGCTTTGTTGTGGTTTTATTTTGGTAAATTACTGGTAATTAGTGTGTTGTTTGTTGGCTTTTAAGGATGGAAGCGGGCAAGTGAACAAGACGATAATTGCCTGATAACTAAGAGTTGCAAGCGAGTTGCACACTGAAATTTATTTATAAAATATTGTATAATCAGGCTGATGGTACTGAGCAGGATTTTGCAAAATAGCCATACCTCCCGCGCCGGGGCAGGCATAGGACCAGGGCAGGACCAACTGCCCACTGCCTGGTAGCAGCCAACGCTATCCCGCTTGCCGGGCCGCGGCGAAGAATAAGGAGACGCCAGCCAGTAGGTTACTGCAATTAGGCAGGGAAGCGCTTGTTGCTTGCTTGGTGGCAGAACATAAAAAAAGCCCCTCTACGGACGTAGAGAGGCTTCTCAGGTGCCAGAAGGGTTAGTTCTGCGCCGGAATTTTTGCTTTGTTCAGGTTATCAATGGGGCCGTACTGGGCTTTCTTGATGGTGATGCCCGCTACTTTCAGTTGCACCTCAACCGGGGCCAGCTTTTTGGTAAAATCAGAAGAAACCACTTTGCCGTAGAACTCCTTCGCCTCTTTGGAAGCGCCTTTTTCAAAGGAATGGGTAGAGAGTTTCTTGGTGACCGGCAGGCCCGGGATAATCTGATACGTGGTGCAGGTTACCTCATAAGAAGGCAGAAAGGGCTTAATAGCCTTTTTGAGTAAACGTTTCATGTAGAATTTTGGGTATAGTACTGTTCTAGGGTGGTGTAGACAAATATAAACTTAAATTAGCCAAACACCATAGCCCTGTTTTTGGTTTATTTTAATCAATCTATGCTGAAATTTTTATGAATTGAATGTATAAACAACTGGAAATTAACTGGTTAATTGGTTGGCTCTTGGTTTTTAGTACCAATTGAAATAGTAAAAAATGCGTAAGCACTCTCCGTGCGGCTTGCCGGCGGTCCCGGGTTTATGAGTTTCCTCTGTTTACCCTGACCAGCATTCTGGCTTTCCCCAGGAGCGGAGAACAGGAGCTGTGCTTCCCTGTGAGGGGTGTATTCGGGTGCGTTGTTCCGGATGGAAAATTGAAAAGAACAGGGGCACATCACCAAGCGGGGCAATCTGTTTTAAGGGAGTTTTGCCCGGAACTGCCCTAAAACAGAAAAGCCGTTGGGGGAACCAACGGCTTTTCAAAAGCGAAGCGAGGGTTACTCGCTTAGCTCTTCGTTTTCTTCTGGGCCACCACTTTCTCGGCCAGTTGCAGGGCACCGTAGGCATTCACAATACCACCGGTCACCGACAGGTCTGTGAACTTGGTTTTCTTGCGGTTAGCCGGATCGTCACTGGGCAGGTACGCCGTCTCTTTGGGGTACACCGTCGCCGATTTCAGGAGAACGTCTTTCAGTTCTGCCGCGGTCAGCTCGGGGTAGTACGACCACACCAGGGCTGCCACCCCGCTCACCACCGGGCTGGAGAAGCTGGTGCCGTCCATTTTGTTGTACTTGTTCTCGGGGGCCAGGGAGACAATGTCCACGCCCGGCGCGAACAGGTCAACGGTCTGCTTGCCATAGTTGGAGAACACGCCCACC
The DNA here is from genome assembly GCF_016924645.1 of Rufibacter psychrotolerans. Lineage (GTDB taxonomy): Bacteria > Bacteroidota > Bacteroidia > Cytophagales > Hymenobacteraceae > Nibribacter > Nibribacter psychrotolerans. Next base: position 26,540 of record NZ_JAFFJV010000011.1, read on the forward strand.
AGGTCTTTGCCTAGCGCGCGGGAAGTAGCGCCTACCTCAATCCAGGTTTTGATCTGGGTGCCGTCTTCCAGCACCCGGCTGGGGTAGTGGGTGACCACGTCATTGTTGGTGGCCTCGTTGCCGGCGGCGTGCACCAGCAGCACGTTCTTAGACTCGGCGTACTTCACGGCTTCGTCCACAAACTTCTTCTGCGGTGAAAACCCTTTCCCGAAGCTCATGTTAATGATGTTGGCACCGTTGTCTACCGCGTAGCGGATGGCCAGGGCAATGTCTTTGTCGCGCTCATCGCCCTCGGGCACGGCGCGGAGGGCCATGATCTTGATGTTTTCGGCAATGCCGTCAATGCCCACGCCGTTGCCGCGCAGCCCGGCAATCAGACCGGCCACGGGCGTACCGTGGGTAGGACGGGGGCCAACCACGTCGTTGTTGCCGTACTTGTTGTCGGTGATGAGTTCAGGGTTGTCGGCCACCAGGGTTCTGGGGTTGAAGTCCAGGTTCAGGTGCTTGTCCAGGAAGGTGTCTACGTGCTCCTTGTACTTGTAGAACGATTCGGGCGTTAAGCCCCGGCTGGCGGTGCCCAGCATCCACTCGCGGGCACGCATCACGTTCTGGTCGGGCGAGGAAATGCGCTTCACGTCTTCCAGGGTGTACGACTTGGTCTTCAGGTGGTCGGCCAGCACGGCCTGGCACGCTACCAGCGACTGCTCAAACTGCGCCAGGGTTTCGCGGGTTTTCTGGTATTTGGCCTTTTCCTGCTCGTACCGCTGCTTGGCGGCCAGGTAGGTTTTGTACTCAGGCTGCTGAGCGGCGGGCACCTGCTCCACCGAATTTACACTTTGGTACGTGGGGGCCAGTTTCCTGAGCAGCCGCACAAACTCGTACGTCTCATAGCGGATGTTCTCGCCTTTGGCGTTGCCCAGGAAGCCCCAGCCGTGCACGTCGTCCACGTAGCCGTTGCGGTCATCGTCCTGGCCGTTGCCGGCTACTTCTTTCTCGTTGACCCAGATTTTGCCTTTCAGGTCTTCGTGGTAGATGTCTATGCCGCTATCAATTACGGCTACCACCACCGTTTTCTTAGGCGTTTTATTGGGGAGTAATTCGGTATAGGCCCGGTTTACGCCGGTTCCCTGCACCTTGTCTTTGACGGGGTCAAGGTTGTGCCAGTTCACCAGACCTTTCTCAAAGGCCGAAACCGACGGAACCGGATCATCCTGCGCCAGCGCCGGGAAAACGGTGCTACCGGCCAGCAGCAGGCCCAGGGTTGTTCTTACGAAATGCTTCTGAGGTATCTTCATAGAAAGTAAAGGTAGCAAATACCAGGCCCTTTTGCCAGCCGATGCTTTGTTGGTGGAAGTGCGTGCTGGGCCTAGGGAAAGATTCCAGCATTCTGTAAACCCGGTTTCTGGCCGCCCACGTCTGGGTTTTGGGGCTATATTTGGGTAAACAGCCCCAAAACGGGCGAAGGTTGCCCTTGCCCGGTAGCCTGAGTTACAGAAGGCGCCCTATTTTTTGTGGGTGTCCATGGATTTTCTGCGGCGGTTTTTGTGTTGCGGAAGGGGCAGAGGAAGCAGCCCGAGCGCCTGGCGTTTCTACGGCCTCTCCACATCCTGGCCAGCCCTTCAAAAACAGGAGAATATTCTAGTATCTTTGTGCACCCATTTTATACCACACCATGATTTCAGTTGATTCGGTCTCCGTTGAGTTCAACGGCGCGGCTCTGTTCAGTAACGTAACCTTTAACATCAATGAAACCGACCGGATTGCCCTCATGGGGAAGAACGGGGCCGGTAAATCTACCCTGCTCAAAATCATTGCGGGGGTAAACAAACCTACCAAAGGCAAGGTATCGGCGCCCAAGGATGCGGTGATCGCCTACCTGCCCCAGCACCTGCTCACCAAAGACGAGAGCACCGTGTTTGAGGAAGCCTCCAAGGCCTTCGGGAACATCCTGGAGATGAAAACCCGCATGGACGAGCTCAACCATCAGTTAGAAACCCGCACCGACTACGAGTCTGACGAGTACATGAAGCTGATTGAGGACGTGTCTGAGCTGAGCGAAAAGTACTACTCTATTGAGGAAATCAACTTCGATGCCGAGGTAGAGAAAACCTTGCTAGGCCTGGGCTTCCTGCGTGCTGACTTCACCCGCAACACCAGCGAGTTCTCCGGCGGATGGCGCATGCGCATTGAGCTGGCCAAAATCCTGTTGCAGAAACCAGACCTGATTCTGCTGGATGAGCCCACCAACCACCTGGACATTGAATCGGTGCAGTGGCTGGAAGATTTCCTCATCAACAACGCCAAAGCCGTGATCGTGATCTCCCACGATAAAACCTTCGTGGACAACATCACCAACCGCACCATTGAGGTGACCATGGGCCGCATCTACGACTACAAGGTGCCGTACACCCAATACCTCCAACTGCGCAAAGAACGCCGCGAACAGCAACAGCGTCAGTACGATGACCAGCAGAAGGAAATCGCCGATATCACCGCGTTTATTGAGCGTTTTAAAGGAACCTACTCCAAAACGCTGCAGGTGCAGTCACGCGTGAAAATGCTGGAGAAAATGGAACTGATTGAGGTAGACGAAGTAGATACCTCGGCGCTGAGCCTGAAATTCCCGCCGGCGCCACGTTCCGGCAATTACCCGGTGATTGTAGAAGAACTCACCAAAAAATACGGCGACCACACCGTGTTCAAAGATGCGTCTCTGACCATTGAGCGCGGCGAAAAAGTGGCGTTTGTGGGTAAGAACGGCGAAGGTAAATCTACGCTCATCAAAGCCATCATGGGCGAGATTGACTACGAAGGCAAACTGCAACTGGGTCACAACTGCATGGTGGGCTACTTCGCGCAGAACCAGGCTTCTTTGCTGGACGAGGACCTGACCATCTTCCAGACCATTGACCAGATTGCCGTAGGCGAGGTGCGTACCAAGATCAAAGACATTCTGGGGGCCTTCATGTTCAGCGGCGATGCCGTGGAGAAGAAAGTGAAAATGCTTTCAGGTGGAGAGAAAACCCGTCTGGCCATGATCAAACTGCTCCTGCAACCCGTGAACCTGTTGATTCTCGATGAGCCTACGAACCACCTCGACATTAAAACCAAGGATATCCTGAAAGACGCTCTTAAAGCTTTTGACGGAACCTTGATCCTGGTGTCCCACGACCGTGACTTCCTGGACGGTCTGGCCGAGAAAGTGTTTGAATTTGGCAACAAGCGCATCAGAGAGCACTTTGAAGATATCAACGGCTTCCTGCGCAACAAGAAAATGGAGAACCTGCGTGAGATTGAGCGCAAGGTGGTGGCGAATTAACGCTTTCAACTTATCTCAATATGAAAACTCCCCATCTGCCTTGTGGCGGGTGGGGAGTTTTTGTTGTAGCGGCGTTACCCTGTAACGCCGTGCCGCCATGAAACAGAATCACCTCCACCAAAACAGGCCTTTCTCCTGGGCAGAAGAATCATTTGTTGCAAGGCTGGTTCTTCTATGCAGAGGCGGTTCTGCTGCGTAGGACCACGTCGTTCCGCGGAACGACGCTACGAGCCCTTGTATTGACAAAGAATAGAATCCAGAGGCGAAGGTAGCCGTTTGAAAAGATCGGGATTTGCTAGAATCCTTATGGCCAAATATGATTCCTTCAGCAAAAAGAACCGCCGCCTCTCCGGCTATGATTACCGGTGGGAAGGACTGTATTTCATTACCATCTGCACGCAAGGGCGCGAACCAATCTTTGGGGAGGTGCGTGCCGGCAAAATGATATTGTCTGATGAAGGACAGATTGCCCATGAGTATTGGCTGGAAATAGCGCAACTCTGGCCCCGCGTGTTGCTGGGCGAATTTGTGGTCATGCCCAACCACGTGCACGGCATCATCGGGTTAGAAGGGCACCTGGAAAACCAGCAGGTAAGGCAAGAGAGTAAGCCTTCTGAAGTACCGGAGAAAAACGAGTTCATGGCAGCCTTGTCGCCCAAAGCAGGTTCTATCTCCAGAATCATAAACTGGTACAAGGGTACGTGCACCAAAGCCATCAAGCGCGGGAGCACAAACTTCTTTGGTTGGCAACCCCGATTCCATGACCGCATCATCCGGAACCAGCGGGAACTGGTGCTTATTGAAAATTACATTCGGGATAACCCTGCCAAATGGCAGGATGACCGGTTCTTTAAAACCTAACACCCATATAGCACGCCGGTAAACCAAACCGTAGCGTCGTTCCGCGGAACGACGTGGTCCTACGCAGCAGAACCGTCTCTGCATAGAAGAACCAGCCTCGCAATAAATAATTCTTCTGCCCGGGAGAACGGTTTTTCCCGGGTTGAGGCGTTTCTGTTTCATGGAGACACGCCGTTCCGCGGAACGGCGCTACGATTCTGATCAGCAAGAGCTTTCGCCCTGAAACAACGCGTGCCGCAGGCAAAACGTCTGCGGCACGCGTTGTATTCCGTAAAAACGCTCAAAAACCAATGATTACAGCGCCACCTTATACTCCTTCAGCACGGGTACAGAGGTACTTTGTACTTTCTGGCGGTACTGCGCCCAGGAAGTGGAGAAGAAGGTGTTCACCTGGTCAATGGCTTCTTTGGTCAACGTCTCGGCCTGTTCTATCAATTGCGTCTCGGTTTGGGTGACCGGTGCGTTGCGGGACAGGTAAGAACGAGCCTCATTCAGTTTAGACAGCGGGGTTAACTGGTTCAGCCTACCGTACCCTTGGCGCGAAAGCGTTTTGCCCTGGATGAACTCACGGTGATTCTTGATGGAGTCCTGCATGGCGCGGGTGGCCTTTTGTAAATCCGCGGACTCTTTGCCGCTGGTCACACGCAGTTGGGCGGTCACGGCTTCGGCGGCCTCAGTAGCTTCCTGCAGACGGTCCAGGGCTTCGGTGAGTTGCTGTGTGCTTTTGTTCAGGCGTTCCTGGAATTGCCGGCGGGCCACCATGTGGTCTTTCTGGAATGGGATGCGCGGGTCTGCTTGCACTGTAAGCAGGGTAGAATCTTTGGCGCTGCCGAAGTGTATCACTACCTTGTATTGGCCCGGCATCACCTGACTTCCCGCTGGTTCGCCGCCCCGCTGACTACGGGTACCGCCAGGTTGCCGAATGCCGCGCTCGGTCAGGTTCCAGTTGGTGGTTTGGAAACCTAAGGTAGAATCGGGTTTCTGCCGCAGCGTTCGGATGAGTCTGTTCTCAGCGTCATAGATGCGAATGATCACCGAATCTGGTTGAGCAGAGGTGCGGACAGTTGCTGTAGTAGCCGCGTTTTCTTTAGCGGGCAAAGCAGTAGGCATGCTCTCACCGGTTTCTTTGTTCACCACCGTAGCCGGCATTTTCTTCTTAGAGGCTGCTTTCCTGGATGGTGCTGGAGTTGGGGTAGAAGCCTTCGGTTTGATGTAATAGCTCAGCGTGGCCCCGGTAGGGCGGTTAGTGGCCTGGTACAGGTTATCGGCATCGGAGGCATACCCGGGAGCTGAGGCGTAAGAGGCCAGATACGCTTCTGACGGTTCAAATACCGCCAAAGGTTTGTCCAGGGCTTTACCGCCCGTGGCAGCCAGTTTACGTAACGGACGGATGTTGTCCAGCACGTACACGGCCCGGCCGAAGGTACCAAGGACCAGATCCGCCTCACGCTCCTGCATCACCATATCCATTACGGGTACTGCCGGTAATCCCTGGGTCCACTGGGTCCAGTCTTTGCCTTCGTTGAGACTCACCCACAAGCCGTGTTCAGTGCCGGCAAACATGAGTTTTGGTTCTTTCGGGTCCTGTATGAACGAGAGGGCATAGCCGCGTACTTTCTTGTCATCTACCAGGCGGGTCCAGGTTTTGCCGTAGTCAATGGTGCGGTAGATGTAGGGGCTGAAATCCTTCCCGAAACGGTAATGGTTGGCTACTACGAAGGCCTCACCGGCACGGTGACGGGAAGCGGTGATCTGCGGAATCCAGGCCTCGGAGGGTAAGCCGGGCAGGCGGTCGCACAGGTTGGTCCAGGTTTTACCGCCATCGCGGGTGAGCTGCACGTGCCCGTCATCGGTGCCTACCCAAATCACGCCTTTTTCCAAGGCGCTAGGGGCCACGGTAAGGATGGTGTTGTGGTTCTCCGCCGAGGTAACATCCAGGCTCAAGCCGCCGCTATCGTGTTGTTTTTGCTGCTCGGGGTTGTTACGGGTAAGATCCGGGGAAATGGTCTGCCAGGTTAGGCCTTCATCAGTTGAATAGTGCAGGTACTGGCTGGCGTAGTACACGGCGTCTTTATTGAACGGATCCAGGGCGATGGCGGCGTTCCAGTTGAACCGAAGCTTGGTTTTGAGGTCCGGAGCGATGGGCTTGGAGAACGTGGTTTGCCCCGTTTGCTTGTCATAGCGGGCCAGGTTACCGCCCTGTGACATGGCATAGCCGTAGCGGGCATCCTCGGGGTCTGGTACCACGTCAAAGCCGTCGCCGCCCAGTACCGTTTGCCAGTAGTAATTGCGCAAACCACCGCGGGTGAAGGTGTAGGCCGGACCGGTCCAGGAGCCGTTGTCCTGCAGGCCACCGTACACGTTGTAAGGCACCTCGTTGTCTACGTTGATGTGATAGAATTGCCCCAGCGTCAGCATTTCAGGGAAACTCCAGGTTTTGCCCCGGTCCCGGCTGATGGCTACCCCGCCGTCGTTGCCGTCAATCAGCAGGTTGGGATTATCGGGGTGAATCCAGAAGGCGTGGTGATCGGCGTGCACTGCGTCCATGGAGGCCGTTACCCTGAAGCTTTTGCCGCCGTCTTCGCTCACCGCCACCGGTTGGTAGAGCATGTAAATGCGGTTCTCGTTTTTGGGGTCTACGTAAATCTCATTGAAGTAGAAAGCGCGGTTGGTCACAATGGAAGGGTCTTCGGTGACCTTGGTCCATTTCTCGCCGCCATCGTCTGAGCGGTACAGTCCGTTTTTGTTAGCTTCTACCAGGGCGTACATGCGGCTGGGCATGCTGCGGCTCTGCGCCAGGCCTAATCGCCCGAAGTCACCGGCAGGGAGTCCATCGGCAGCACCTTTCTTGCGCCAGGTTTTGCCACCGTCATAGGTGATGTACAAGCCAGAACCCGGCCCACCCGATTTGAAATCCCAACCGGTACGGCGATGTTCCCACATGGCTACCACCAGTTTGTTGGGATTGCTGGCATCCATGAACATCTCGGCCACGCCAGACCGCTCATTGGTGAACAGTACCCGCTCCCAGGTCTGACCACCGTTGACTGTTTTGTACAGTCCGCGTTCCGGATGATCTCCGAAAGGCAAACCGATTACCCCGGCGTAGACCACGTCTGGGTTGCTGGGGTCAATAGCGATGCGGTGGATGTTGAAGGTCTTGTCCAGGCCCATGTGCTTCCAGGTGCGGCCGCCGTCCAGGCTTTTGTAGATGCCGTTGCCCATGTTCACCGAGTTGCGCGGATTGCCCTCGCCGGTGCCCACCCACACCACATTGGGGTTGCTCTGCTGAATAGCCACCGCCCCAATGTTGATGTTGGGCTGCTCGTCAAAGATGGGGGTGAAGGTAGTGCCGCCGTTCTCGCTTTTCCAGACGCCGCCCGAGGCCGAGCCTACGTAAATAATCTCGGGGTTGCTGACCATGGCATCAATGGCGGTGATGCGCCCGCTCATGACGCCGGGGCCAATGCTGCGGGCCTTCATCTGCCCGAACTGCGCCATGGGCACCGTTTGCGCCTGCGCCTGCCCAAAGGCCAGCAACGACAGAAATAAAAGTTTGGGTAAAGTTTTCTTCATAAAGGGTGTGGGTTGTTTGTGTAGGTTGGTTGACTAAATGTAAGCAACAAACCGCACGTTAAGAAACAGGAGCCGAAGAAGTGTTTTTTAGCCGTTTCCTGAAAATCAGCCCCAAAACGGCGGGTAACATTCCAGCGCGGTCAGCTAACCCGGAGGCACGTTTCTGGCGGTGAAGGCCCGGACAGTCGTCTAGCCGATGCGCCCGCCCACGCCTTGGGTTTAAAGGCTGATTTCCTGAAAATTGCCCCAAAACAAAAGACCCATTGCTTGTTCTTTGAATGAGGTTGCCTAGGCAGCGCCGCCGCAAACTCCCCTGCCGGCCTGTGCGCTTTTTTGCGTAACTTACCCAACTAAACTAGGCAATCAACCTTTATGAAAAAGCTTCTTATACTGTTGGGAATTTTGGGCGCGGCAGGAGCAAGCCCGGTAGCGGCGCAGGTGTACAAACCACAGGAGCCGCTGGCCCATACCTATTCCATTGTGGCCCGTGACCCCAAGACCGGCGAAATGGCGGTGGCGGTGCAGAGCCACTGGTTCTCGGTGGGCACGGCGGTGAGCTGGGGCGAAGCCGGGGTAGGCGTGGTGGCCACCCAGTCGTTCACCAACAAATCGTTCGGGCCGCGGGGGCTTGCCTTAATGAAGCAGGGCAAATCGGCGGCGGAAACCCTGAAGCTCTTGCTGGCAAATGACCCCGGCCGCGAGGTACGCCAGGTGGCCATTCTGGACGCCAAAGGCGGCGTTGCCACGCACACGGGCGCAAAGTGTATTGCCTATGCCGGGCACATCACGGGCAAAGACTTCTCGGTGCAGGCCAACATGATGCTGAACGACCGGGTATGGCCCGCCATGGCGAAGGCCTTCGCCCAAAACGCCAACCTGCCCCTGGCCGAGCGCGTGCTGGCGGCCCTGGATGCGGCCGAAGCCCAGGGCGGCGACATCCGGGGAAGGCAGTCGGCTGCCTTGCTGGTGGTGCCCGGCAAAAGCAACAAAGAACCCTGGAACGAGCGTACGGTGGACCTGCGGGTAGACGACCATGAGGAGCCCTTGCAGGAACTTCGCCGGCTGCTTACCGTGCACCGCGCCTATGAACACATGAACAACGGCGACATGGCCGTGGAGAAAAACAATATGGCCCTGGCCATGCAGGAGTACAGCGCCGCCGAAAAGCTGCAGCCCAATAACCTGGAGATGCAGTACTGGCACGGCATCACGCTGGCCAACACCGGCAAAGTAGACGAGGCCCTGAAAATCCTGCAGCCCGTTTTCAAAGCCGACAAGAACTGGCGCGTTCTAACCGAGCGCCTGCCGCCGGTAGGCCTGCTGACGGTATCAGCGGCAGACCTGAAACGGATTCTGGCGGTGGAGTAGGATCGCCTAAAGCTAAGGGAGCAAATCATTTCCATCAGCCGTGCACTACTTCTTACTTCATGATTTCTGCTGATTGATTATAGGTTTTTGCCTTCAGCTTGCGGGCTTTTCTGTTCTTTTTTCACCATCAAAGAGTTTTTCTCTTTTGTCATCCTTAAAGGATCTTGAAAGGATCTTGGTAGCGAACGGTAAAAACGTTTGTTCTCTGCTTTTCTGGTTCGCCCACAAGATCCTTTCAGGATGACAGGAAGGGAGTATCAGGCATCAAACCAATGCAACTAGTTCCTGAGTAGAATGACACCAGAGGTCTTATCATCTGTTACTCCCGCTCTTCTCATTTCAATTTCTGATTTCTAGGTCGTAAATCGCGGCTCAGAAAAATATTCCAACCTAACCAACATGCTTCGTACCCTTAAGAAAATTACCCTGGCTGCCGCCCTTTGCCTTCCTTTGGCAACCAGCGCGCAGAATCAGGATTCCCTCCACATCAGAAAAATCTATGACCTGGCGCTTACCAAAGGCCAGAGCTATGAGAAACTCCGGTACCTCACCAGCCGCATCGGGGCGCGGTTAAGCGGGTCGCCGCAGGCCGCTGCCGCCGTTGAATGGGCCCGGCAGGAAATGGAAAAGATGGGCCTGGACCGCGTGTACCTGCAAGAGGTGATGGTGCCGCACTGGGTACGCGGCGACAAAGAATATGCCGCCATTGTGAACTCTAAAATCACCCCCACCCGCGAGGTGCAGGTGTTGGCGCTGGGCGGCTCAGTAGCCACGCCGGGCAACGGCCTTACCGCCGAGGTGGTGGAGGTAAATGGCATTGAGGAACTCAAAAAACTGGGCAAGAGAAGAGTACAGGGCAAGATTGTGTTTTTCAACAGGGGCTTTGACCAGACGCACATCATCACCGGGCACGCCTACCGCGGGGCCGTTGACCAACGCTCCAGCGGACCCTCAGAGGCGGGACGCTTGGGGGCTGTGGGCGTGGTGGTACGTTCCATGGCCTCCAACAACGATGATTTCCCACATACCGGCGGCTTGCGCTACGCCGAGGATGCCCCTAAGATTCCGGCTGTGGCCATCAGTACCAAAGGCGCTGATGTATTAAGTAAATTGCTGAAAGAAGACGAAAAGCTGCAATTCCACCTGCGCATGAACCCGCAATGGCTACCAGACGTGCTCAGTTACAACGTGATTGGCGAAATCAAAGGCAGTGAGAAACCCGACGAGATCATTGTGGTAGGCGGTCACCTGGACAGCTGGGACATCGGCGAGGGCGCCCATGACGACGGTACTGGTTGCGTGCAGTCTATGGAAGTGCTGCGCCTGATGAAGGCGATGGGCTACAAGCCCAAGCGTACCATTAGGGCGGTCATGTACATGAACGAGGAGAATGGTCTGCGCGGTGGCACCAAGTACGCTGAGGTGGCCAAAAAACAAGGCGAGAAACACATCGCCGCCATTGAGTCAGATGCCGGCGGATTCACGCCCCGCGGTTTCGGCATAAGCACTACCACCGAAGCAGCCTTCCAGAAAGCCTTCGCCTGGAGACAATTGCTGGCCCCATACGGCCTCCACGACATTGACCGCAATGGCGGCGGTGCCGACATCGGGCCGCTAAAAGATGACCGGGTGGCACTCATCGGCTTCCGGCCAGACTCACAGCGGTACTTTGACATCCACCACACCGCCAACGACACCTTTGACAAAGTGAACCGCCGTGAACTGGAACTGGGCGGTGCCTCCATGGCCGCTCTGGTGTACCTGATTGATAAGTACGGGTTGTAAGATATTCTGCCTTCAGAAGGAAAGCCTGCAGCGAGAGTTGCAGGCTTTTTTGATGAGTTTTTCAGAAAGCAGACTAAAACAGAAAGGAAATAAACCAGTCTACATCATTTAATTATGACGCGGATTTACTTCTGTGACTTCCCGGTTTAGTAAGTCACGGAAATAAATCCACTCCATAGTGGGTCTCCGCTTCTGTCATCTTGGAAAGATCTTGGTTGCGGACGGCATTAGCGCTTGATAAACGCTCTTTTAGTTCGCCCACAAGATCCTTTCAGGAGGACAGAAGGAATGGTTTGCTTGCTTTGATACTTGATTGGAAGCCTAAGGCGAAAGCTGCAGGCGCTTTTTGATGTGTTTTCCAGAAATATACCCTACAATGCTAAATCTGGCACAAGCGATGAAGGGCTGTTTTATGGAAAAGCAACAGGATCATCATCAAGAGTTGAAAGGCTGTAGAATCATTAATTAGTCACCTATGAAGTATTTGCTAAAACTATTTTTAGTCGCCGTACTTGTATTTGCAGAAGTACCTACCCATGCATGTAGCTGTTTGTCTACTAATGAAGAGAACTGGTTGCCAGTTGTTCAAAGGGAATTAAGTTTCTATCCTATAGTTTTTATTGGGGAGGTATTATTTTCCGGTAGCTATGAAGGTAAGTATTCTGTAAGGGTTGTAGATTCGTTTAAAGGCGAAGCCAAGGTTGATGCAATCATGTCTATTAGCACCTCTGGCGGTTGTTCCATGAAGCCAAGCGTTGGGCTAGGTATATTCTATGCCCAGTTAAACAAAGACGGAACGTTAGATATAAGCGAGTGCAGTATTTCAAGAAACTTAAACTTCTTGTCCAAAAATGATCCGCGCATAGTAGTAGAAAGTACTATTGGAAAACCGGTTGATCTGGATGAGGTGAAGGCAGCACGTCAGCCGCTCCTTCTCAAGAACTGGATGAACGAATACGCTCTCCTTAACGCTTACCGCAACAACCACCAAAAAGAGGAAGAACCTCAAACCACTAATTCAGACTACCTTAGCTATCTAGCTGTAGCACTTTCCTTGGTTGCCATTTTGATGGCCTTTTTTAAGAAACAGCGGTAAAACAGAATAGAAGGTACTACCGCATTCACCCGCGGGAAATCTCCCGTAAGACCCGTACCTTTGCGAGTGCAAAACGGAGTTCGCTTGAAAAAAATCCTCATCATCAGGTTCTCGTCCATTGGCGATATTGTGTTGACTACGCCGGTCATCCGGTGCGTGAAAGAGCAGGTGCCCGGGGCCGAGGTGCATTTCTGTACCAAAGCCGCTTTCCGGAATATCGTGGCCAGCAACCCGTACGTGGACAAGGTGTTTTGCCTGGAAAAGTCGCTGAAAGACTTGTTGCAGCAACTCAAAGCCGAGAACTATGATCTGGTGCTGGACCTGCACAATAACCTGCGCACCCGCATCCTGAAAACGCGTTTAGGCAAACCCAGCCGAAGCTTCAATAAGCTCAATTACCGCAAGTGGCTGTTGGTGAAGTTCAAGATCAACCGCATGCCCGATGTGCACATCGTGGACCGCTACCTGGAAACCGCTTCTCCGCTGGGCGTGAAAAACGACGGCAAAGGACTGGATTATTTCATCCCAGAGAAAGACGAAGTTGACCTGAAAACGCTGCCTGAAACGCACCAGAGCGGTTATTATGCCATAGCCATTGGGGCGCAGCACTATACCAAACGGCTGCCGGTAGACCGTCTTATTGAGCTTTGCGAGAAGATCAACGGACCCATCATTCTGTTGGGCGGAAAAGAGGATGCCGAGGTAGGAAAGATGATAGAGATGTATTTCACCTCAGAACCCTACAAAGGGCAGATTTCCTCCAACCCAGCCACCGCAAGAACCATCATCTACAACGCCTGCGGGAAGTACAACCTCAACGGTTCCGCCTCCCTGGTGCGGCAAGCCCAAGCCGTGTTCAGCCACGATACCGGCCTCATGCACATTGCCGCCGCCTTCCAGAAGAAGATCTACAGCATCTGGGGGAACACGGTGCCCGCCTTCGGAATGTACCCCTACACCCAGGATTTTGAGGTAATGGAGGTGAAGAACCTTTACTGCCGGCCCTGCTCCAAGATAGGCTATTCCAAGTGCCCCGAGCGCCATTTCCGCTGCATGCGCGAAATCCGGTTCGATTTCCAGTTGCCGGTGGTAGAACCCCAGGCGTAGCAGCAGACATCCCTTCTTTTCGGCCGCCTTTCCGGAAAAGACGTAAGAATTGGAAGAACAACCTTTAGGAGCTATGGCGGCCAAACCTATTCTTTACGGCGCAGATTGGTGCAAGAAAACCATCGCGATCCAGGATTACTTCAAAACCAACGACGTGGCGTACGACTACATCAACGTTGAACAGAGCGACGAGGCCATGCAAGCCATCAAAGACATGAACCGGGGCAGAGTGCGGTTCCCCATGGTGGTAGTAGGCGACCAAACTCCCCTAAAGAACCCCTCCCCGGAACAGTTAGACGCGGCCTTGGGGCTGGACCAGTAACGCTACCCACTTGTGACGCTTCATTTGGCCTTTAAATGTTCAGCAGTCTTTTATCCTCGCGTTTCATCCAGAAAGGGATTTATTCTCAAGCTTTATCTTTCAGACTCGCCAGAGGCGAGCGAGGGATCCTGCGGCCTCTGACCGCGTTGAGGGATGCTTTGATTAAAATGCACTCAGCGGCGAGACGCCGGCCCATTTCTCACACGCGACCGAGAGGCGAGCGAGGGAATGTGGAAGAAGTGGTTGGAACTTGTTCATGGTATATGGTTCACGGCAATTGCAAACTGCCTGCATGGTAGGTCAAAGTCACAGACTTAAACCATGTGTATTCCTTATAAACATGTATACTCTTTCTAACTAAGGGCGGAAGAGGATGCAGTGGCGTTTGCTAAGCAGACCAATTCCAGTCTTTGGCTCGAGCGCCTCGCTTGTGGCCCTCGGATAGCTTCTACTAAGAGAAGACTGCAGAGTTGGGCCGCAAGGGCAGTGCGAGGGGCAAAGACGGGGCCTCGCGGCCGTGAGCGCACCAAGCAAACTATGCAACAACCCAGCCTATAAGTCCATAGACAAGCCGCCGCCACGCCAGCTACAACCAAATCACAAAATGCCAAGCGATTGATCTGCTAGCACCACGTCAACCACAGCCAACTCAGCAACACTCATTGACTAACGACACTTTGCCACCACAGTAAACCACCCCTAAAAAGTAGAAAGCGTTTTGGGCCTGATTTAAAAAATTCGGGCCCAAAACGCTTTCAATACAATCTAGCGGAGTTCTATGCTGAAAAGGCTATTTAGTGATCATCTCAAACCCGGTATAGGCATGCAGCGCTTTGGGCAACCGAATACCTTCTGACGTCTGATTGTTCTCCAGGATAGCGGCTACTATGCGGGGCAAAGCCAGGGCGCTGCCGTTGAGCGTATGCAGCAACTGCGGTTTTCCACCCTCGGTGCGTTGGCGCAGTTTCAGGCGGTTGGCCTGGTAGGTTTCAAAGTTAGAGACAGAGCTAACCTCCAGCCAGCGGCCCTGGGCGGCAGAATACACTTCCATGTCATAGGTGAGGGCCGAGGTGAAGCCCATGTCACCGCCGCAGAGGCGCAGCACGCGGTAGGGCAGTTCCAGCTTCTGGAGCAGGTGCTGGATGTACTGGCTCATTTCCTCCAGAGCGGCATAAGACTTCTCGGGCGACTGAATTTGCACAATCTCTACTTTGTCAAACTGGTGCAGGCGGTTGAGGCCGCGCACGTCGGCACCCCAGGAACCGGCTTCGCGGCGGAAGCAGGGCGTGTAGCCTACGTTTTTAATGGGCAGTTTGCCTTCGGCGATGATCTCGTCGCGGTAGAGGTTGGTGATGGGTACCTCGGCGGTAGGGATCAGGTACAGGTTGTCGGCGGTGGCGTGGTACATCTGGCCTTCCTTGTCGGGCAATTGGCCGGTGCCGTAGCCAGAGGCTTCGTTCACCACAATGGGGGGCTGTACCTCGGTGTAACCGGCTTTGAGGGCTTCCTCCAGAAAGAAGTTGATAAGGGCACGCTGCAGGCGGGCACCCTGGCCTTTGTACACCGGGAAACCGGCGCCGGTGATCTTGTTGCCCAGATCAAAGTCAATGATGTCATATTGCTTGATAAGGTCCCAGTGCGGCTGGGCACCCTCGGGCAGTTGCGGGATGGTACCGTGCTCCAGCACCACTTCGTTGTCCTCGGCGGAGCGACCGGCGGGCACGCTGCTGTGCGGAATGTTAGGCAGTTTGTAGAGGGCCTGCTGCACGGCCAGTTCCAGGTGCTGCACCTCCTCGTCCAGGGCTTTGGTTCGCTGTTTCAGCTCAGCGGTTTCGGCTTTCAGGGCCTCGGCCTGTTCTTTCTGGCCGCTCTTCATGAGGCCGCCAATCTCCTTGGCCAGCGCGTTGGCCCGGCCCAGGAGTTCGTCACGCTCGGTTTGCAGCGAGCGCCGTTGCTGGTCCAGGTCCAGGAGAGATTGCACTTCCTGGGCGGCGTTGGGGAAGTTTCTTTTCTGTAAGCCGGCAAGAACAAGATCAGTCTGCTCGCGTAAAACGGGTATCTGTAACATGGTGCGTCTGGTTATCTGTACGCAAAAATAGAATATTTTGAATAGGCTAAGGCAACGGGCACTTTTTTGTGGGAATTTGTGTAACTTTATATATAAAATTTCTCGTATTGCTTGTAAAATAGGACGTGGCTGTCTAACATTGCAATACATTTTCTGAACGACCGCCATCCTGGTTCTTCATTTTTCTTACACACCAAATTTTTCCTGTTTTATCCGTCTGCCCGTTGCGCTCTGCAACCGCTAAGCATTGAAACTGAATTGCTAATTAATTCTTATGTACAACATTGACGAGTTGAAAGATTCTCTTCTTTCAGAGCTCAAAGAAATTGCTGAAAACCTGGGCGTTACCAATTTTAAGAAGCTCAGCAAGCAAGATCTGATCTATAAAATCTTGGATCAGCAAGCCGTAACCCCCCTTGAGAAACTCCCCAAGAAATATAAAAAAGCGTCTCGGAAGTCAGACGAGGATACCGCTACGTTGGTAGCTGAAGCACCCGAAGTGGAAGTGGCAGACGTTCCTGCCCCGGCCCCAGCCGTTGAGGCGGCCCCCGTAGCCCCGGAGCCTGTACAGGAAGCTCCCGCCGCCCCTGCCCGCCCCGCCAGAACGGCCCCTGAGCGCCCGGCCCGGGCCGAGCGAACTGCCCCTGCCGTGCGGGAAGAAAGACCCCGCCTGCCCCGTGCTCCCCGTGAAGACGCCCGTGAGACCAAAGAGCCCCAGGCGCGCCCAGAAGCGCGGGAGCCCCGCGAGACTCGTGAACCCCGCGAAAGAGTGCAGGCTCCCCGCGAGTTCCAACCCCGCGAGCCCCGTGAAAACGCCGCTCCGCGCGAAAACCGCGAGCCAAGGGAGCAGCGTGAGCCAAGAGAATTCCAGGTTCGGGAGCCCCGTGAAACCGCAACCCGTGAGCCGCAAGCCCGCGAGTTCCAGCCCCGCGAACAGCGTGAGCCAAGGGAGAACGCAAACCGCGAGCCACGTGAGAATAATCCAAACTGGCAGAATCGCCGTGAGCAGAGCCCCAATCAAGGCCAGAACCGCCCGCAGCAACAGCTCAACGTCAACAACCCCAACTTTAGGGAGTTTGACGGTGTCATTGCCAACGAAGGCGTGCTGGAGTTGATGCAAGATGGCTATGGATTCCTGCGCTCGGCCCACTACCACTACCTGGCCAGCCCAGATGATATCTATGTATCGCCGTCGCAGATCAAGTTGTTTGGTCTGAAAACCGGTGATACCGTAAAAGGTACCGTTCGTGCACCAAAAGAAGGCGAGAAATATTTTGCCCTATTGAAGGTGGATTCTGTGAACGGCCGCACCACCGAGGAGATCCGCGACCGCATTCCGTTCCAGCATTTAACGCCTCTTTTCCCGGAAGAACGCCTGAAACTGACCACCAAGTCAAGCCAGTATTCTACCCGCATCATGGACCTGTTTGCCCCCATAGGCAAAGGCCAGCGTGGTTTGATTGTGGCCCAGCCTAAAACCGGTAAAACGGTATTGCTGAAGGAAATCGCGAACGCCATCACTGAGAACCATCCGGAAGTTTACCTGATGATCCTGTTGATTGACGAGCGCCCGGAAGAGGTTACTGACATGGCCCGCAGCGTGAAAGCCGAGGTAATTGCCTCCACGTTTGACGAGCAGGCCGAGCGCCACGTGAAGATCTCCAGCATTGTGTTGGACAAAGCCAAGCGCATGGTAGAGTGCGGGCACGATGTGGTTATTCTGCTGGATTCTATCACTCGTCTGGCCCGCGCGTACAACACCGTGGTGCCGTCTTCCGGTAAAATCCTATCGGGTGGGGTAGATGCCAACGCCTTGCACAAGCCGAAGCGCTTCTTTGGGGCAGCCCGTAACGTGGAGAACGGCGGCTCCCTGACCATCATCGCCACGGCCCTGATTGACACCGGCTCTAAAATGGACGAGGTAATCTTTGAAGAATTCAAAGGTACCGGTAACATGGAGCTTCAGCTGGACAGAAAACTGGCCAACAAGCGCGTGTACCCCGCTATCGACGTGCCGGCTTCCGGTACCCGCCGCGAGGACCTGCTCATGGACCGCGACGAGCTCAGCCGCGTGTGGATTCTGCGCAAGTTTATGTCAGACATGAACTCGGTAGAAGCCATGGAGTTCCTGAAAGACCGCATGAAGGGCACCAAAGACAACGAAGAGTTCCTGATCTCCATGAACGGCTAGTTTTTGGATAGACACAAGATATTTGTAGAGACACAAGATATAAGACGCAAGACACAGGATTCTCTGAGGTCTTGGGAACTAGAGGGCTCCGCAGGAAACTGCGGAGCCTTTTTTTATTTCATTGGCGATCTGTTTTTTGGATTGTTTCATCAAAATTAGGCTCAAAACGGACTAGAGCAACCTCTTCCCTGTATCTGGCGCGAGACTCCAGTCTCGTGACTTAGGATGATGTGAACGCTCTAGACTCGCCGGGAATTATCTTTTCTGTTGCCCTATGGCGCGGAAGTTACTTCCGTGCCTTTCTCAGATAGTTCCATAGCAAATGATGGGAATAATTCCCGCGCTATAGTTTAACTATGGTTCCTCAGCAATGGGTGGGTTCGCTGCGGTGCAGCGAGGGTAGTCGGGAGGCTACCCGGCATCTGTAGGCACGAGTCAGAGACTCGCGCCAGCGAAGGTCCGCGAAGGAAGGTGGAAATTTTTTTATTGAAACCATTAACCATCAACCAACCCGCAGGTTACCCGCCAAACCTGCCGTAGCGTACGGCTTTCTTCTGTTCTGGGTCATAGACCAGCAGGCGGCCGTCTTCTTTGCCAAGCAGGTACTTGAACCCAATGGCCTTGGGGTTGGACTGGATGCGGCGCCAAGTGGTTTCGTTCACGAAGGAAGTCTGGGCGGGGGCGTTGGGCGCAATGGCGGGCGACACAAAGTCAGAAGGTTGCACAAACTCATCCATGCGCTTGACAATGTAGGCCTCGCGGTCAGATAGGGTGGCGGGCGAACTCAGCATCTCGTAGACCATGCTGGCCTCCAGGTCGGCGGCGCTGAAACGCTCCTCGTAGATTAGGCGGCCATCAAAGGTGGTAATGGTAAACAAGACCTGTCCGCCGGTGATGGAGTCCCCGTGCAGGGCTAACCGGAAATAATCGGGCTGGGTGTCTGACGAGAACAGGTGCGTGCGCTGGACAATGTGCTGGATTTCCCTGGAGGTATCAACGTCTTTTTGGCCGCTTTGGGAGGTGGAGGTGCCGTTTTCTGAGGAAGAAGGGGTGTTCTCTTGCGTAGAAGAGTGGCAGCTGCACAGAAACGCCAACGCTACCCACCAAATTGTTTTTGCCATGGTTTCAGGAAAATAGCCCAAAAAAGGTGTACGTGCAGCGTGGGCCTTAGTTCCCGGGCGCGGCCTGCCAGAAGTGCCAGAAAATAATAAGCCCGAACGCAAAACTCATGCACAGCGAGGAGACCTTGTTCATGCGCATGGTGTTCTCAAAGTTTGCCGCCCTGGGGTCGCGCTTCACCTCCAGGAGCCATCTGGTAAAGATCAGCACCACCGGGCCGGTGCCCAGCAGAAAGAGGAGGCCGTTCCAGGGCTCGCCCCGGCGCCAATAGGTGTAGCACAGCAGGGCCGTGGCCAGCAGCAAGCTTACGGCGGCAAATACAAACGTACCCCACAGGCCCAGCAAGAGACTCAAGGTCTGGTCGCCGCGGCGGGCGTCTTCCTCGTGCTGGTACACCTGCGTGAGCGGATAGGAGCCGCACAGGAACAACGAGCTCACCAGGGCCAGCAACAGGTTGTTCTGGCTCAGGATTATAGGAGGGGCAACGCCCATGCCCACCTGCACCATGACAAAGGTGAACGCGCCCTGAAAAATGACCACCACCACAGTGCTCAGGATGGGGTATTTCTTCAGCCTGATGCCTTTGTAACTATACGCCTTAGACACCAGCAGATACAGCAGCACCATGGCGGCGAACGGCCAGGAGAGCAGCAAGGAAAGCAGCACCGCCAGCGTGTCAAACAGCAGCACCAGCCAGTAGAGCTGTTGGGTGACCTTGGGCGGGTGCTTCAGACCGCCAATGCTGCCCTCGTCCCGGTCATAGTACGAGTTGTAGCCGTTGCTGGCGGGGTATACCAACAGGTGCAGAATCAGGAACACGGCGGCGGCCTTCCACCCCGTTACCTCCGGCGCGGCGCTGAGCGCAAACCAGTAAATGGGCATCAAAAACAACGAAAACGGAATGCGCAGCAGGCGCCAGGCATCGGACCAGGAGGCGTTCATGGTTCAGGTTTACGAGGTGGGGTAACCAATAAGATACAAGACGCCGGTGCCGCTCCAGTGCCGGGCCCGCCCGATGTGCCACGTGTAATGCGGCGCCTGCAGGTTGGTCACCATGGTACGCAGATGATCAGGCGTGTACAGGCGCAGCAACGACACGGTACCGTCCCACACCGTACCCAGCGGAATAAGCGGCACCAGGTACGTGAAAAAAAGCCGGCTCCATTTGAAAGGCCTGATAAAGGGCGTAATGAGCAGGATCACCCACGGAAATACCAGCCAAACCAGCAGCAGCTCATGCCAGCGCTTGCCGGCCCCCTCAAACACCGCAATGCCCTGGCGCTGTTGCACGGCATCGGCCAGGATGGCTTGTGCGGTTTGGGGCCTGAAATGGTGAAACGCCGAAAAAACGGTCCGGAACCCGGTAAGGTGGTACGGGACCGCCGTGGCGTCTACCGGGCTGGGTTCAAACCGCAGGGCACCCCGGCTTTGCTTCGCCAGCAGTTGGTACGCCTCCAGATTGGGGTATTTGTCGGTGAGGGTGACGGTGAATGGGTGGCCGGCCTGTTTCTCCAGCTCCTGCCACACCTGCCTTATGCCGCCGCCCGCGCCGGAACAGAGGTCCACCACCTGGGTCTGGCCGGTGTGGGCCAGGGCTTGCCGCAGGAGCGGCACAATGGGTTTGTACATGCCCAGGGCCGTGATCATGACGCGCAGCACATCCATCATGCCTTGCCGCACCACATGCGGAAACCAGGGCTGGTCTTCCAGTTCAAATAAGTGCCAACGGAATTTCAAAGCAGTAAGGGTAGTGGTGCGTGGGGTAATGTTACGGGTTTGGGGCGGCATGCGCAAATGGTGGGCTTGCCCGCTGGTCAATTATTGGGTGGCAGGCAGAAAAGAGCCCGCACAACAGGCATTGCGCGGGCTT
The DNA here is from genome assembly GCF_016924645.1 of Rufibacter psychrotolerans. Taxonomy (GTDB): domain Bacteria; phylum Bacteroidota; class Bacteroidia; order Cytophagales; family Hymenobacteraceae; genus Nibribacter; species Nibribacter psychrotolerans. Next base: position 47,222 of record NZ_JAFFJV010000011.1, read on the forward strand.
TAAAGAGGAAACTGCTGGCCGGAATTACTGGGCCTCCAGCGTGAGGGTAGAGCCGTCTGGCGCCTGCAGCTTCATTTTGTCGTCGCTCAGTTCAGCCACCTGAAAGTTCTCGCTCACGTTGTTGCCTTGGTAGGTAAGGCTCAGGTTCTTGTTGGCGGCATCGTACATCCAGGTGCCGTTGGCCGATTCGCTCTGCGAGGTCTGGGTGAAGTTGCCGTTGGCGAAGAACTGAATCTGCTCCTGCTTTTCGTCTGAGGTGAGCTTGTCTTTGTCGCCCGAGGCGGTGGTCTCTTTGCTGGCTTTCCAGATTTTGCTGTTGGCCCCTGAGATCATCTGGCTGTTGCCGCCTTCAGATTTCTTGTTGCAGGCGAACGAAAAAAGAGTAAGCCAGACCAGGCAGAAAATGGGGAGCAGGCGGTAAGCCGGAAGTGCAATCTTCGTTTTCATAGTTTTGTTTTTTTGGTTCAGGTCTATCAGTAGTTGCCGTACGCAAACTCGTTTTTCATACGTTGCTTTTCTGGCACAGTTCTACGGAAAACAACAAACTTATCTGGTGGGGCCTCGTAAGAAATATCCTGTATGCCAGGTGCATACTCACTAGTGAGTTTGACTCAGATGCAAAAAATACAACTATGGGACTATTTGATTTCTTAAAGAAAGGCGAGGAAAAGCCGGTGCAGAAACCAGCCGCCCAACCCGCTGCCAAGCCGGCCGCGCAGCCCGTGGCGGCCCAGCCCGCCGCCGCTCCCCAGCAGCCTGCCTATGATACCTACACCGTGAAAAGCGGCGATTCCCTGTCTAAGATCGCCAAGAACTTTTACGGCGATGCCCAGCAGTGGCACAAGATTCACCAGGCCAACCTGGACAAGATCAAGGACCCCAACCTCATAGATGTGGGTTGGCAGCTCAAGATTCCTAAGGCGTAAAAGACACTTATTAGGTTTGTTTGTAGAGAGAAAAGAGTCTGGGGCTATACCCAGGCTCTTTTTCTTTTGGACCGGTTTTCAGGAAAAAGCCCCTGAAACAGGAGCGGTACTCTTTTAGAGTACCGCTCCTGTTTCAGGGGCTTAGGATGCCGGGCAGCATCGCAGCTCTTACTGCGGGTTCTGCTCCAGGTACCGGGCCACCGCCGGGCAGGAGGCCCGCACCTGCAGCCCGTGGGAGGAGGCGTATTCCAGCCCGCGCTTGATCAGCTGCTCGGCGTAACCTTTGCCCCGGTGCTGCTCCTCAATGAAGGTATGCTGAAAGTCTATGGTCTCCGGCTCCGGAAGCCCGTAGGCCAGCTCCCCAATATCTTCCTGCTCCAGCAAGGCCGTGAACTGCTGGGCTTCCTTGTCGTGGCGAATGTCTAAGCTCATGTTTGAAGGGGCTAAATGGTGTAGTTCTTTGGCAATCAACCAGTATAGTACCCGCTCCTGGCCTAAAAGGTTGAGCCTAAACAGCGCCGGACACAAAAAAAAGGGGCCTTAAAGGGCCCCTTGGATAATCTCATCTACCACTGGCGGGTCTAAGAGCGTGCTGGTGTCGCCCAGGTTAGACGTGTCGCCCTCGGCCACCTTGCGCAGGATGCGGCGCATGATCTTGCCCGACCGCGTCTTGGGCAGACCGCTCACAATCTGGATCTTGTCTGGCTTGGCGATTTTCCCGATCTGGTCTACCACCGTTTCAATCACCTCGGCGCGCAGGTTCTCCGGGTTTTCGGGTGCTTCCTCGCCGCACACCACAAACGCATAAATGCCCTGGCCCTTCACGTCGTGCGGATACCCCACCACGGCGCTTTCCACAATGTGGCGGTTCTGGTTGATGGCGTTCTCAATCTCGGCGGTGCCGAAGCGGTGCCCCGACACGTTGATCACGTCGTCTACCCGCCCAATGATGCGCCACAGGCCATCTGCATCCCGTTTAGCTCCGTCGCCGGTGAAATACATGTTTTGGTACGTGCTGAAATAGCTTTGGCGGCAGCGCTCGTGGTCGCCGTAAGTGGTCCGAATAATGCCCGGCCACGGGAACTTCATGCACAGATAGCCTTCCACCTCGTTCTCGGTGATCTCGTCGCCGTTCTGGTCCACCAGAATGGGCTGCACGCCCGGAACAGGGAATCCGGCGTGGCTAGGCTTCATGGGCGTAACGCCGGCCAGGGAAGTGAGCATGATGCCTCCGGTCTCGGTCTGCCACCAGGTGTCTACCACCGGACAACGCTCTTTCCCCACGTGGATGTGGTACCAATGCCAGGCTTCCTCGTTGATGGGCTCGCCCACGGAGCCCAGCACTTTCAGCGAATCAAGGCTGTAGGAGAGTACGTGGTCCAGACCGGCGGCCATGAGCGACCGAATGGCGGTGGGGGCGGTATAGAAAATGTTGACGCCAAATTTGTCTATCACCTGCCAGAAACGGCCCGGGTCTGGGAACGTGGGCACGCCCTCAAACATGAGCGTAGTGGCCCCCGAAAGAAGCGGGCCATACAGCAAATAGGAGTGACCGGTAATCCAGCCAATATCGGCGGTGCACCAGTAAATGTCACTCTCGTTGTACTGAAACACGTTCCGGAAGGTATAGTCGGTGTAGACCATGTAGCCGCCGCAGGTGTGCACCACGCCCTTGGGCTTGCCGGTAGAGCCCGAGGTGTACAGGATGAAGAGCAGGTCTTCGGAGTCCATTTCTTCGGCGGGGCAGTTTTTATCTACGTGCTGCAGTTCCTCGTGGTACCACACGTCACGGCCTTCCACCATGTTCACGGCCCAGCCCACGCGGTCTACCACAATCACTTTTTCCACACTGGGGCAGTCGGCAATGGCTTCGTCTACCACGCGTTTCACCGGAATCTGCTTAGGCCCGCGGTTGAGGCCGTCTGAGGTGAGCACCACTTTGGCCTGGGCATCGTTGATGCGGTCGGCCATGGCGGTGTGGGAGAACCCGGCGAAGATCACCGAGTGCACGGCCCCGATGCGGGCGCAGGCCAGTACAGAGAACGCCAGTTCCGGAATCATGGGCATGTAAATGCACACGCGGTCGCCTTTCTGCACGCCGTTGCGCTTGAGAATATTGGCCATCTGGCACACTTTCTCGTGCAGCTCGCGGTACGTGAACCGGATGAAGCGCTCTTTGGGGTCATTGGGCTCCCAGATGAGGGCCAGTTTGTTGCCGCGGGTGGCCAGGTGGCGGTCCAGGCAGTTCTCAGTGATGTTCAGTTTCCCGTTGACAAACCATTTTACGTTGGGCTCCTCAAAATTCCAGTCCAGCACTTTGTCCCATTTCTTGCGCCAGGTGAAGTTCTCAGCAATGCCAGCCCAGAACTCCTCGGGCTGCTCCACGCTTCTCTGGTACGTGTCCTGGTACTCCTCAAAAGATTTTATGCGGTAATCCATTTTTGTTGGTTAGGTCGGTTTAAGGGCCTAAATATAGAATTTCTCCCGCAGGAGGCAAGAAACAGAATGCAATGTGGTGGGTTTTTAGGGCGTTTTTTGAAAATTAAGCAATAATTGGCTTAGTTGGTGGTTTGATTGTTAAACAGGCAGCGGGGGAGGTTTCAGGCAGTTTCACACACAACGCAAACATGAACAAGTACCTCTGTTTCCTGCTGCTCTTGGTAGTTTCCCCCTCCGGATACGCTCAGCAGAAGGTGAAAGACTACGTGCAGAAGAACCTGGCACTCCTTCGGTCCATCTCCCCGGACGAGGTGGATTTTTCCGATCTGGAAGCCATCGGGGCCGCGGTGGGCGACGCCCGGATTGTGATGCTGGGGGAACAGACCCACGGGGACGGCTCCACCATGCAAGCCAAAACCCGGTTGGTGAAGTACCTGCACGAGCGGAAAGGGTTTGACGTGCTGGCTTTTGAGGGTGACTTCTTTGGCCTGACCGCAGGGTGGGGGCAGGTGCAGAAGAGTCCGGCCGGGGTGAAGTCATTTTTGTGGCGGAACCTGCACAATGTGTGGCCCGCCTGCGCGCAGTTTGCCGATCTGCTCAACGTTTACCTTCCCGGCACTTACCTAACCCAGAATCCGCTGGAGGTCTGTGGCTTTGACAACCAGGTGGGCTACGCGTACAGCAATGCGCTTCTGAAAGATTCCATTGACCAATACCTCCGCCGGCGGCAAATTGCTTACACCAACTCCGAAGGATACACCCGGAAATTCCTGCCCACCCTCTCCAAATTCAAAGGCAGGTTCTGGGAGGGCGACGAGAACGTGGCGGGGCTCCAAAGGTTTGTAGCGGCGGCAGACACGGTGCTGGCGCAGCTGGGACCAGGAGCGTTCCATGACTTTGGCTATCTCACGCTAGAGAGCGCAAGGTCCTTTGCCCAGCAATCCCTGGCGCACGGGAACAAGGTCGTGAGCTCCAACCTTCGGGATGCCCAAATGGCCAAAAACCTGAAGTGGCTGGCAACGCATAAATACCCGAACAGAAAGATCATTGTGTGGGCGGCCAGCGGGCACATCATAAAAAACACCGACACGGCCATGAAAGACAAATCAGACGCCGCCATTACCTGCATGGGCACTTGGTTTGCCAGGAACAGCGCCCTGGAGCGGCAGACGTACGTTCTGGGTTTCACCTCCCTGCAGGGAGCCTGGAAATTTGCCACGTCCGCCAAGGGATATTCCGTGCAGCGGCCCAGGAAAGGGGCGTTTGAGACCTGGATAGACCCAAGCCTGGCCTACGGCTTCGTGGATTTCCGGCGTTTCCGGGGCGAAAACCCTGGTTTTAGGGAGGTGTTCTCCATGAAAGGGCACGGCCCCAACAACAAACTGGCGAACTGGACCAACGTGTTTGACGGGGTCTTCTACATCCGGGACATGGAGCCCTGCGGCACCGTCCGCTACAACTAAACCCGGTGGCATGGCCGGAGCCGCTTTCGGTTGCCAGCTGAAAATAAGAAGAAGCGTTTGGGGGCTGTTTTTTCAAAACCAGCCCCCAAACGCTTCTTCCGTTTACAAGAGTACTTTGCCTACTCCGCGCCCACGCCCAGGTACGTCCGCAGCTTTTCGCTTTCAAATTTGGCGGCTGCCTCGTGCTCTGGTTGCAGCAGGGAAACCAGAATGCCCATCAAAAACGCGCCGGACATAGACACCAGCGCCGGGTTCTTGAGCGGGAAAATGGCTTCTTCGTAGCCCATGATGTCCACCATGATGGTGGGGCTCAGCACAATCAACACCAATGACAGAAGGGCACCGGTGGCAATGCTCCAGACCGCGCCTTTGGTGGTGAACCGCTTCCAGATGATGGACATGAGCAGCGCCGGGAAGTTGGCGCTGGCCGCGATGGAGAAGGCCAGGCCCACCATAAACGCCACGTTCTGCCCCTTGAACACCAGCCCCAGCAAGATGGAGAGAATGCCCAGGGCGATGGTGGCGCGCTTGGCTACCTTGATCTCGCCTTTCTCATCAGACACGCCGTTCTTGAACACGTGCACGTACAAATCATGCGAAATGCTGGAGGCCCCGGAAAGGGTAAGTCCGGCTACCACCGCCAGGATGGTGGCAAACGCCACGGCGGCAATGAAGCCTAGGAACGCCGTTCCGCCGGTTTGCTCGGCCAGGAGCAGGGCTGCCATGTTGCCGCCTTTGTCCAGGCTTTCAATGGCGGGTTTGCCCACCAGGGCCATGGCCGAGAACCCGATCAGAAACGTAAGCAGGTAGAAGTACCCGATAAAGCCCGTGGCCACAAACACAGACTTGCGGGCGGCCTTGGCATCGGGCACGGTGTAGAAGCGCATGAGAATGTGGGGCAGGCCGGCGGTGCCCAGCATCAGGGCCAAACCTAAGGAAAGCGCATCAAACGGATTGCTGATGTAGCCGCCGGGGGCCAGCATCTCCTGCCCGTAATTGGTGCTCACAGACTCCAGCAGGTTGCCGGGGCTAAACCCAAACTTGGCCAGTGACAGCAACACCAGCACGGTGGCCCCGCTCAGCAGCAGCACGGCCTTAATGATCTGCACCCAGGTGGTGGCAATCATGCCGCCAAAGAGCACGTACAGGGTCATCACGCAGCCCACCACCAGCACAGCCAGCTCATACTCCAGGCCAAACAGTGTCTTGATCAGGCCGCCCGCGCCCACCATCTGGGCAATCAGGTAGAAGGCAATGGTCATGAGCGAACCCACCGAGGAGACAATCCGGATGGGGCGCTGCCGAAGCCGGAACGCCACCACATCGGCAAAGGTGTACTTGCCCAGGTTGCGGAGCGGTTCGGCAATCAGGAACATGATGAGGGGCCAGCCCACCAGGAACCCGATGGAGTAAATCAGGCCGTCATAGCCTTTGGTGGCCACCATGCCGGCAATGCCCAGAAAGGAGGCGGCACTCATGTAGTCGCCGGCCAGGGCCAGGCCGTTCTGGAACCCCGAGATGCTGCGGCCTGCCGCGTAGAACTCTGAGCCGGTTTTGGTTTTCTTGGCGGCCCAGTAGGTGATGTAGAGCGTAACGGCCACAAAGAGAAAGAACATGCCAATAGAGACAGGATTGGCCGTGCCCAGCGTAGACGCGCCGGGCGATGCTTGCAGAAGGAGAGCTAAAAACATGAACGTAGAGGCTAGTCTATTACTGAGAGGAGTTTATTGGATCTTATTTTTCAGGTTTTCCACCGAGGAATCATACTTGTTGTTGGCCCAGAAGACATAGATGCCCGTGAGCAGCCAGGCAAACAGGATAATGCCCAGTCCCACCGGGATGGCCAGGGTGGTGTACTCCCCAATTCTGGTGGCCAGCACCTCTTTGTTGAACGCCACCAGCAGCAGAAACCCAAAGTACACCGCCAGCATGGTAAAGGTGAGGACCAGCGAGACCGACCATCGTTGCTTAACCAGTTTTTTGAAATCGGAGCTCTCTAATACATCATGCGGGGTACGGTGCGGTTGGTTCATCGTTTTAAGGTTACATTTTAAGAAATAAGCTGAAAAGGGAAAGAAGAAAGAAGCCTTGCCCAATGCCCGGGCCTTGAAATTGTGGGCATAAGACCGCTTAATTTAAGGAGATATATCTGAAATGCCCTATACGTTTGCGAGAATTATTTGCCTTCTTTGCCTGTTTAGACAGAAAACCAGACCTACCCTTTTACCATGCTCATCGCAAACTATAGCGGCCACCTGTTGGAAGCGGGCCTTGACGAGGCCGGCAGAGGCTGCCTGGCCGGACCCGTGGTGGCCGCGGCCGTGGTGCTGCCCCAAGACTATTTCCACCCCCTGCTCACCGACTCCAAGCAACTCAGCGCCAGACAGCGCGAGCAGCTGCGAGAGGAAGTGTGCAAAGAGGCCCTGCACTGGGCCGTGGCCGAGGTAAGTCCCCAAGAGATTGACCAGATCAACATCCTCAACGCCTCTTTTCTGGCCATGCACCGGGCCTTGGACCAACTCACCCTAGAGCCGGAGTACCTGTTGGTAGACGGCAACCGGTTCACCCCCTACAAAGCGGTGCCCCATGCCTGCATGGTCAAGGGCGATGGCCGGTTCTACAGCATTGCGGCGGCTTCCATCCTGGCCAAGACCCACCGCGATGACCTCATGAGCGCCCTGGGCCGGGAGTTTCCGGAGTACGGGTGGGCCAAGAACGCGGGCTACCCCACTAAGGCGCACCGCAGCGCTATCTCTACCCACGGGGTTTCGCCGCACCACCGGGTCACGTTCAAGCTCCTGGCCGAGGCGCCCTTGGAGGTAGTGCCGGAGCTGGGCTAAGGCCCTGCCTGAAAGCAAAAAAATCCGGGAGGCGTTTTAGGGTTTCTTTCTGAGAAACAGGCCTAAAACGCCTCCCGGATTTTTTTGGGAAAGATGCTGCGTGGGCTTAGGGCTTCAGCTTGAGCAGGTCCAGGAAAAGGCTGAAACTGTCCAGGCTGGAAGCGCCGTCATTGAAGGTGTCAAAGGTGAGCGGTTTTACAATGTAGCCGTTCACCCGCAGGCTCTGGGCGGCCAGGCGGTCAGAGTCCTCGTTGGAGGTGGTCATGATAAACACGTTCAGGTGTGAAAGGAGCGGATCGTTCCGGAGCTCGGTCAGGAACTCAATTCCGTTCATCTTGGGCATGTTTATGTCTAGCAGGATAAGGCTGGGCAAGGGGTTTAACCTAGGGGTGCCGGGCTCGCCGCGCAGCATGGCCAGGGCCTCGCGGCCGTTTTTGGCTTTGTGCAGCGGTACCATTACCTTGAGCTTTCTCAACTCGCGCTCCACACTCATGGCGTCAAGGTAATCGTCTTCTACCAGCAAAATGCTGGGTTGTGCATCACTCATAAGGTATCTGTTTTAAGGCTGGAAATTTAAAAATAGGGGAAAATCAGGCTTCGGCCAACTTAACTTTTGGCCAGGTGAAGGTAAAGGCGGCGCCCTGGCCTGGGGCCGAGGCTACTTTCACGCTGCCGCCGCGGCTGTCAATGATCTTTTTAACGATGGCCAGGCCCACGCCGGTGCTTTCTACGGCATCGCGCTCCTGCAGGGTTTGGAACAGCACAAAAATACGGTCATGGTACTCTTCCTCAATGCCGGGACCGTCGTCCAGCACGGTGAACTCGTGGAAGTCGGGCAGCTCGCGGTAGCTGATGGTCACGTTGCCGGTAGTGTCATGGTGGTACTTGAGGGCGTTGCCGATAAGGTTGGAGAACACCTGCTGCAACTCTACCCGGGCGGCCTGCACCACCGGCAGCCGCTCCGGAAGATGTACCTGGAAACCGGCCGGCACGTTGAGCATGTCCAGCACCTCAAACAGGAGGCTTTGCACGTCTATCATTTCCTCGGGCAGGTTGGCGCGGCCCACCCGGGCCAGGGCCAGAATACCGTTAATGAGGTTTTCCATGCGGTGCACCCTGATGCGCATCATCATGAGGTATTCCTGGATGTGGCCCGGCAGCTCTTTGCCCATGTCTTCCTCCACCCAGCGCGAGGCGTTCTCAATGCCCCGCAGGGGCGCCTTGAGGTCATGCGACACCACGTAGGCAAACTGGTCCAGCTCCTTGTTCTTGCTCTCCAGCGCGGTGATGGTCTTGTCAATGGTGGAGGCCATGCGGTTGAGCGAGGCGGTGAGGCGGCTCAGTTCATCATGGGCGGAGTCTTCAATCTGGGTCTTGTACTCGCCGTGCGAGATCCGGTCGGCCAGGTTCACCATCTTGAGGATGCGGCGGGAGATAAGGCGCGTGATGTAGTAGGCCCAGCCCAGGCCCAGCAGCACCGAGAGCACCGTTAAGGTGGTGGAGATGCGCCGGGTCTTGGCGATACTCTGCTCCAGGCGGCTCTTGCGCTCCTCGCGCACCTTGTACTCAATGCTGTTGAAGTCTTTGAAGTAAATGCGCATCTGGTCGGTGATGCGTTTGCCTGCCTCGTTCAGCACCAGGGCGCCGTGGGCCAGGGAAGTGACGCCCTGGGTGGTGTCGCCGCGGGCCAGTTCCTGGGTTTTCTCCCCAATTACCAGCTCAGCAAACTCATACCGCCATTTCTGGTGCAGTTCCTCAATTTCCTTGATGCGCCTGAGCTGCTCTGGTTTTTGCTGCATGTAGGCCTTGAGCAGGGCAAACTGGCTGGGGAGCAGCTCGGCGGCCGAGTAGTAGGGGTCCAGGAAAGTCCGGTTGCCGGTTAAAAGATAGCCCCGCATGCCGGTTTCCATGTCAATGAGGCTGCGCTGCAGCGTGGCAGAGGTGCGGGTGATGTTCTGCGAGTCGGTCACGAAGTTGGAGTTGGCAATCACGTCTTCAGAAAGGCGGTAATTGACAATGGCCACAAAGGTGAAGAGGAAGGAAATAAGAACGAAGCCTGCGAACAGCTTGGTTGATAGATTCATGTAATGCGCGCTAGGAGCGGGGTAGGCCGCCGCTCGGGTGGTGGTAATACAGACTCGGCCGCTCTTCCCCGGGCAGAGAGGCGGACGGCGTAAAAATAAGGCCTTTGTTGATTAGACCGGCAAAGGTTTACAAGAGAATGCTTCCAGGTGGGCCAGGCCCCGGGGTGTGGCAGCGCCCCGCAGGTAACAGACAATCATAAGGGTAAACAGTTCTGGGTACGTGTACTTTAAAGGGTGAAACAGTTTGGGCGGGAGCAGGGCTTGCAGCTGGTGCAGGAGCAACCGGCCGGTGACCCGGGGCGGAAAGCCCGGCCGCAGGTAACCTTCTTCCGCGCACTGGGCCAGCAAAGGCACCAGGTACTCCCGTTCAAGCAGCCGCAGGAAAGCCTGCAGCCTGGCCCAGGAAAACGGGTGCTCGGCCTGCAGGTCCCGTACAAACGCGGGGCTCAGGGAGTACATTTCCTCCCCGCACAGGTGCAGGAGCTGCAGCACGCCCTCCAGCGGTCCCTCGGCCTCCGCCACTATCTGGTCGGCCGCGGCCCGGCGCGCCCGCAGGGAATGGGCAATGCAGCGCTGCACCAGGTCTTTGCGGGAACCGGCAATCTCGTGCAGGGTGCCCCGGGAAATATCCAGCGCCTCCAGCAAAGCCTGGGTGGTGATGGCTGCTATGCCCTTCCGCTCAAAAATGAGCAGGGCCTCGTCTAAGATGGTCTCCTTAAAACCCATACCCTTCTCCGTTTCGCGTGCCCGGCTTAACATCAAACAATTCCTACGCCCAACCGCTAAGTAGGGAGCATACGCCAACTGACAGGGAAGAGTGGGAGGAACCGGACTATACCACAAAAGCGTACGCGGCCGGTTTAGGGCGTGTTTTAGAGAAAACAGGCTTAATGTAGCATAATATTAGGAAAATAAGGCCCGCCCTCCGCCCAAGTTGGATGGGATAAGGACAGAGCAAGGCACCGATGCAGCGCACCAGCCTTCTGCGGCGGTTTGGCCAGGGGGTGGCTTGTATTTATCCAAGCCAGGGCAGAAGGCGCTCTCAACCCGGTCACTTGCCCGGTCCGGAAGGGCATGGGTTTAGAAAGGCCAACTTATTTCCTACTTTTGCCAATCTTTTACTGCGTTTCCTAAACAGACCATACATGGAATTGAAGAAAATAGCCCTGAATGACGTGCACGAGGCACTGGGCGCTAAAATGGTGCCTTTTGCCGGTTACAACATGCCGGTGCGCTACAGCTCAGACCTGGACGAGCACCACACCGTGCGCAAGGCGGTGGGTATCTTTGACGTGTCGCACATGGGCGAGTTCCTGGTTTCCGGCCCCCAGGCCCTGGACCTGATCCAGCGCGTGACCACCAACGACGCCTCTAAACTTACGCCCGGCAAGATCCAGTACTCCTGCCTGCCCAACCAGGAAGGCGGTATTGTGGACGACCTGCTGGTGTATTGCCTGGCCCCCGAGGAGTACATGTTGGTGGTGAACGCCTCTAACATTGAGAAAGACTGGAACTGGATCAACCAGTTCAACACCGAAGGTGCCGAGCTGAAGAACATCTCAGACGAGATGTCCTTGTTTGCGGTGCAGGGCCCCAAGGCGGTAGACGCGCTCCAGAGCCTTACTTCGGTAGATCTGGCCAGCATGGTATACTACACCTTTGACAAAGGCGAGTTTGCCGGCGTGCCCAACGTGATCATCTCGGCCACCGGGTACACCGGCGCGGGCGGATTTGAGATCTACGTGCCCAACCAGAACGCCAAAGAGGTGTTCCAGAAAATAATGGAAGCCGGTGCCGCCTTCGGGATCAAACCCATCGGGCTGGGTGCCCGCGATACCCTTCGCCTGGAGATGGGCTTCTGCCTTTACGGCAACGACATCACCGACGCTACCTCTCCGCTGGAGGCGGGCCTGGGCTGGATCACCAAATTCAACAAAGACTTTGTCAACGCCCCCAACCTCAAAGCCCAGAAAGAGCAGGGCGTGCGCCGCAAGCTCATTGGGTTTGAGATGCAGGAGCAGGGCATTCCGCGCAGCCACTACGAGATTGTGAACGCCGAGGGCGCCACCATTGGAGAAGTGACCTCGGGCACCATGTCGCCCTCGTTGGGCAAAGGCGTGGGCCTGGGCTACGTGCAGACCGAGTACTCGGCCCCCGGTACCGAACTGTTCATCAAAGTGCGCAACAAGCAACTCAGAGCCCAGGTAGTGAAACTGCCTTTCTACAAACCAACTCTGTAAGTTCTGAGTCTTGAGTCATGAGTCCTGAGTCAACTGGTGTTTTTGGCTCAAGGCACAGAACCTTCCATGGGCGTTTAGCGGCTGTTTTCCCAAAAACAGCTGCTAAACGCCAAATTTTTATCAAGACTCAGGACTCATAACGCAAGACTCAGAACTCTTTTCCCATGCCTTCCTTAGATGTCTGTTTCAGCCCAGAGCTGTTGCATTTGTATAATTTATCCGGCAAGATTGCCGTGGTGGTAGACGTGCTGCGGGCCACCTCCAGCATGGTCACGGCTTTGTCGCACGGAGTAACCCACATTGTGCCCGTGAGCGAACTGGAGGAATGCCGCACCTACCGCGACCAGGGCTACTTGGTGGCCGCCGAGCGCGAAGGCCTCAAAGCCGATGGCTTTGACCTGGGCAACTCGCCCTTCCATTACCTGGAGGAAGACCGCACCGGGCGCGTACTGGCCATCACCACCACCAACGGCACCAAGGCCATGCGCCTGTCCAGCCCCGCCGATGAGGTGCTGGCCGGCGCTTTCCTCAACGTGGGTGCCGTTGCCCAGTATGTACGCAAGGCCGGCAAAGACGTAGTAGTGGTCTGCGCCGGCTGGAAGGGCCTCTTTAACCTGGAAGACACCCTGTTTGCCGGGGCTCTGGCCGACCGTTTAAATGGCGAATTCACCTTTGACCATGATGCCACCCAGGCCGCCTGGCACCTCTACACCACCGCCAAACCCGACATGATGGGCTTCCTGGCCAACGCCTCGCACGTGCAGCGCATGAAACGCCTGGACATCTTAAAAGACACCGAGTTCTGCCTGCAGGAAGACGTGTACACCGTAGTGCCCGTGCTCAAAGGCGATTTCCTGGTACCCGCGGAGCAACCGATTCTGGTTTAGGAGTAACCTTTTCTGGTTAAAATAGGAGAACCCGTTTTGGGGCTGTTTTACAAAATACAGCCCTAAAACGGGTTCCTGGTTTCTGTGAGTTTTACCGCCCTCTTTATCCTCGCTCGCCTCTGGCGAGTGTGAGAAATTATGCGGCGTCTCGCCGCTTGGAACATTACATTCAAAACTTCCCGCATAGCGGCCAGAGGCCGCCCAAAAACTCACACTCGCCAGAGGCGAACGAGGGAGCCGTTGAGATTACCGCAACTTGGGGTTGTTCTGGTGGCGGTCTTTGTCGCGGGAGGTGCGTTTCTCCATGCCCTTGGCGAAGGCCTCCGTCAGGTTCACGCCGGTCTGGTTGGCCAGTGCGATGAGCACGAACAGCACATCGGCCATCTCGGCGCCCAGGTCCACCTCCTCATCGCTTTTCTTGAACGACTGGTCGCCGTAGCGCCGGGCAATGATGCGGGCCACTTCGCCCACTTCCTCGGTGAGGATGGCCAGGTTGGTAAGTTCAGAGAAATACCTGACGCCCACGTCTTTGATCCAGGTGTCTACGGCTTGTTGTGCTTCTTCTAAGGTCATGTTTTTTTGAGTTCTGAGTTCTGAGTCAGGAGTTCTGAGTCTACTTTCTATTTTTACCATCCACTGCCATTTGACAGCTAACAACTAATAACTAGCAACTAACAACCACCCCGCTACTCCCGGTTCTGCGAGTCAATGGTGATGGTGACGGGGCCGTCGTTGACCAGGGCCACCTTCATGTCGGCCCCGAAGATGCCGGTGGGGATGGGTTTGCCCAGTTCCTTCTCCAGCACCTGGTGGAACTGCTCGTACAGCGGGATGGCCACGGCGGGCGGGGCGGCGTTGATGTAGGAGGGGCGGTTGCCTTTCTTGGTGAGCGCGTACAGCGTGAACTGACTGATGAGCAGGATGCCCCCTTGCACGTCCTGCACGCTCAGGTTCATCTTATCCTCGGCATCAGAGAAAATCCGCAGCTGCACAATCTTTTTGGCGGTCCAGGCCAGGTCCTCGGGGGTATCGGTGGAGGTAAAGCCGGCCAGCACCAGCAGCCCCTGGCCAATGTGGCCGTTCTTGTTTCCTTCAATGGTAACGGATGCCTCAGACACCCGCTGAATCACTACGCGCATAAGATCAACTGTTTGGGGAACCAGGGATAGCTGAAGTGAGCCTGTTTTAAGAAAACAAGGCCGAAAATAGCTTTCCGCGTACATTGCTTCGTTCGTTGCTCCTTCCCTCAACTGCTCCTTCCCTCATTTCTAAAGGGCAAGTTAAGAAGAAAACCCGCAGCCTGGGCAAAGCGGGCCGCCTCGGCAATTTATGGGCAAGTGGGTTGAAGCGGAGGTTTTTCCGTTATTTTTGTGTTCCTAAGCCTTAAAGGATGCCGAAAAAAACGATTTACTGGCTGTGCGGTGTGGTAGTGCTGTTGGCGCTGGGCTTCTATGGGTTCTCAAAGTGGACGGAGGCACGCGAAAAGGTGAGCCTCTGGACGCTGGTACCCGACGATGCCGTTTTCGTGGTGGAAACCAACAACGCCCCCCGGTTTCTGGAGCACCTGCAGCAGACCGACCTGTGGACCACCGTGTCGCAGATGCCGTACGTGCTGCGCATGGAGGACCAGCTCCGGCTCCTGGACAGCCTTTCCAACGGGCGCTCCCAGCTGCGTAATTTCTTCACCAAAAAAGACGTGCTGGTGTCTATGCACGTGATGGGGCGCTCTGAGTACGAGCTCATCTATTACGTGCCGGTGAGCACCGTGGCCCAGCACCGTTACATCCGTACGCTGGTAGAGAACCTGGGCAAAAGCGGCGAGTACCGCCAGGAGATACGGGACTACCAGGGCTTCCAGATCACAGATATCACCCACACCGACAACAACGACAACCTTTCCTATTTCAGCTACCACAACAACCTGGTTATCAGCCCCAGCCCGGTACTGGTGGAGGAGATCATCCGGAAGATCAACCGGGGGCAGCTGGAGTCGCCGGCCAAGGACTACAAGAACACCAATTACCTGAGCCAGCCAGACGTATACGCCAACGTCTTCATCAACTACCAGCACCTGCCCGATTTATTGGGCGTTTTCCTGAAAAAAGACCTGCTGGACGACGTGAACCTGCTCAGCAGCCTCTGCCGCAGCAGCCTGCTGGAACTCAAACTAGACAACAACCGGCTTTTCCTGAACGGCTTCTCGTACCCCGAGACGGTGGAGGGCTCCCTCTATAGCCGGGTAAAGGGGCACCCGGCCAAGTCGTTCAAGATGCGGGAGGTGCTGCCCACCCGCGCCGCCGTAGTGCTGCACCTGGGCCTGAACCAGATGGGTACCCTGCGCCCGGGGGCCGAAGCAGCAGAAGGCACGTTCCTGGATTCGCTTTCTACCTCGTTCGCGGGGGAGCTGGGCCTTTGCTACCTGGAGGCCTACGACACCAAAACCGCCCCCGAGAAGGTACTCTTCGCCCAGGCCTCCAACCCGGCGTACACCCAGCGGCTCTTGAACCGGCTGCAGCCGGGCCGCACCGCCGGCACTGAGGAAAAGCACGGGAAAAATATCATCCGGTTACTCACCACCAAAGAACTGCCGCAGCAACTCTTCGGGGAGCTGTTCAAGGGCTTTGAGCAGACCTATTATACCACACTGGGACCCTACATCCTGTTCACCGATGACGTGGCCACCATGCGCTCGCTGCTCACCGAGGTGGAGGAGGGGAAAGTGTGGAGCCAGACCGAGGCCCTGGAACCCTTGCTCACTGAGTCGCAGCAGGAAGACAACATCGGGCTTTTCGTGAACACCAGCCACGCCTGGAACCTGCTGTTGCGGGCCATGAGTCCCCAAAAGCAGACCAGCCTGATCCGGAACAGCTCTATCATCAAGAAGTTCAATTACTTCAGCGTGCAGTTCAGCGCAGCCCAGGACCAGTTCTACACCAGTTACCTGCTGCGCCACCAGGTTGAGTCGTCGGTGAAGAAGGTGCTGGCCAACCAGGGCATCCGGCAAGAGACCAGTTTTCCGTTCAAGAGCCGCCTTGTGGCCGGACCGTTTCTGACCCGTTTTCCGGTAGACAACAGCGAAGAGCTGGTGGTGCAGGACTCGGCCTTGGTGCTGTACGGCATTGGGGCCGAACAGGGCCGCCGCAACTGGACCGACACGCTGTATTCCCGCATCATGGGGCCAGTGCAGCAACTTCCCTACGGCGCAGACAAGCGGCCCAAATACTTCTTTGCCACCAGCAACAGCCTGCACTGCATAGACAAGAACGGCAACGAGGTAGAGAACTTCCCCTTTATCCTGGGCGACTCCATCAGGCTGCAGCGCCTCACGGTGTTTGACTATGACAAGTCCGGCGATTACCGGCTGGCCGCCGATGACAACCTGGGCAACCTCTTCATCTTGGACATGCAGGGCAACATACAGCCGGGCTGGGGCCCCATGCGCCTGGACGGCCGCCTGGCCGCGGCGCCGCAGCACGTGAAGGTGAACGGCCGCAACGTGGTGCTGGTGGTGCTGGAGAATGGGGTGGTGTACGCGTTTGGCGAGCAGGGCGAACCTTACCCGGGCTTTCCCATCAACCTGAACGCCAGCCTGCGGTCGGGGTTGTTTGCCAAGCCGGGCATCTCGTTCCGGCGGTCTTTGTTCACCACGGTGACGCAGAGCGGCGAAATCATCACCTTTGACCTTACCGGCGAGGTGGTGCAGCGCCAGCAATTGCTGCGGCCCGACCGACGCAGCACGTTCAAACTGGTGCCCGAGGCGGGTGGCAAATCGTACATCATCGCCCGCTCAGACCCGGGACGGGTGGCCCTGTTTGCCCAGGACGGCAAGTTGCTGCTGGACCGTCGCTTTGTCACGTCCTCGGCCAAAGAGGTGCAGTACTTCCACTTTGGGGGAGACCGCAAACTGTACGTGATCTGGGAAACCGGTCCGCGCAAGGCCTACCTGTTTGACGTGCAGGCGCAGCCCCTGGGGCAGGAGCCCATCAACACCAGCCAGCCGGTAAGCGTGCGCTACAACGAGGTGCAGAACCAATTCACCATTTTCTCTTCCCACCACCGGGCTCTGCAGAAAACCATTGTGCAGGGGCGCTAAAGGTTTTGGGGCCGTTTTCACCAAAACAGCCCCAAAACGCGCTTTTTGCCGGTTATTAGCAGATTACGGCAAGCAACTAAGCCGCTGAAAATTACTTGGCAAAAATTTTTTCCGGCGGAACGTATGTATATACATTAGTTGTTTATACATTTGCAGCACTTAACTATTAAGTCAACCAAATGAAAGTAAGAAATACAGTTTTATTGGCGCTGGTGGCGCTGGTAACGTTTGCCTTCGTGGGCAAGGGAGTAGACTACAAAGTGGTAAAGAACCAGTCTAAAGTAAACTGGAGAGGTACCAAGGTAACTGGTGAGCACTCTGGGGCCATCAACGTGGCTGAAGGCAGCCTGAAAAGCGACGGCAAAAACATCCTGGGCGGTACGTTCACCATTGACATGAACTCCATCACCTGCACCGACATCACCGATGAGAAGATGAACCAGAACCTGGTGGGTCACCTGAAGTCTGATGATTTCTTCAGCTCGGCCAAATACCCTAAGGCTACGCTGGTGATCAACAAGGTAACGCCTAAAGGCAAAGGCCAATACACGGTGGCCGGTGACCTTACCATCAAAGGCATCAAACATCCGGTAGTGTTCCCGGCTACCATTCAGCACGCCGGCAACCAGATCAAGGCCAAAGCCAACATTACCGTTGACAGAACCAAATATGACATCAAATACGGTTCAGGTAGCTTCTTTGACAACCTGGGCGACAAAGCCATCAGCAACGAGTTTGAGCTGAAAGTTGACTTGGTGGCTCAGAAATAAGCTTACCCGTTTTTCATGATAGATGCCCTGCGGCCGAAGCTAACGCTTTCCGCGGGGCATTTTCTTTTCTGGCCCTTCGGCCTGGGCCGCAACCGGGTTGGTGGGTTAGTCTTTGGAGAGCCAGCCTTTGCGGTAGAAGTAGTACACCATGCCTCCCACCACCAGGGCCATGAAGCCTAGCAGGGTCACGTAGCCGTACGGATGGTATAGCTCTGGCATGTTCAGCGGGTTGAGGCCGCCCCTGGGGTTTTCGCGGGAGAAGTTCATGCCGTACACGCCCACAATGAAACTGAGGGGAATGAAGATGGTGGAGATCATGGTGAGCACCTTCATGACCTCGTTCATGCGGTTGCTCACGTTGGAGAGGTACAGGTCGGTGAGGCTGCTGGTGGTCTCGCGGTAGTTGTCTACCAGGTCCATGAGCTGCACGCAGTGGTCGTAGATGTCCTTGAAGTAGAGCTTGAGCTCGTGCGGCACCAGTTGGTCGTCCATGCGCAGGATCTCGTTGATCTTGTCGCGCTCGGGCCACACAATGCGGCGGATTTTCACCACCTCCCGCTTCAGGTCCAGGATCTGGCTGAGGAGTTGCCGGTTGGGGCTCCGGAACAGGCAGTCCTCCAGGTCCTCGGCGTACTCGCCCAACTGGGCCATGGCGGGGAAGTAGTTGTCCAGCACCACATCCAGGATGGCGTAGGCCAGGTACAGGACCGGTTTGCGGCGGATGGCGCCTTTGCCGCCTTTGATGCGCTCGCGCAGGATGTCCAGGCAGTCCTCGTAATCGCTCTGGAAGGTGAGCACGTAGTTGTGGCCGGTGAAGAGCGAGAGCTGGTCATCGTCAATCTTCTTTTCCGGGGTGAAGGTGATCATGCGCGAGACAATGAACAGGCGGTTGCCCTCTTCCTCCAGCTTGGGCCGCTGGTAGTCGTTCACCACGTCTTCCATCTGCAGGGGATGGATCTGGAAGTCTGCCATCATGCGCTCCAGCAGTTGGCGGTTGCCGTAGCCGCGCACGTCAATCCAGTGGCGGGCCTCGGGTGCTTCGCGGAAGACCTCCAGCAGCTGGTCATAGTCTGAGAACTCGCGGGCTTGGTACCACTCCTCATCAAACGAGACCAGGAAAAGCCGGGGCGTGAGCGCGTCTGCGGCAATGTTCAGTGAGCCGGGTTTCTGGCCCACGGCCCTGTCTAAGATGCTTTTGGTGGCCTGTTTAGAAGCGGGAATGGTTTGCATGGGGCTCTGGTAAACGGATTGCTCTGAAAGGTACGTACGTTGTTGTCACTCTCTTTGAAAGGTAAGCGGAGGTTGCGCCCGTTTTAGGCTTCTTTTTCTAAAAAAAGGCTGAAAACAGGGGCACCAGTTCTTACGGCTCCAGGATGGTTCCGTTCTTCTCAAACTGGGCGGCCGCCTGCGGCGCCAGGCTGGTGCGCACCTCCACGGTGAGCCGGCAATCTAACCCGAAGTCCTGCTGGCGCACGGGCAGGTCCAGGTCCTTCACCACTTTCATGATGTCGTTCATCTGCTCGTAGGCGAACTGGACGGTTAACAGCGTGGTTTCGTGGCGTTCTATGATCTGGGCCTGCTCCAGGGCATCGGCGGTGGCGGTTTTATACGCGTGGATGAGCCCACCCACGCCCAGTTTAACGCCCCCGAAATACCGGATCACCACCACCAGCACGTTGCTCAGCCCCATGGATTTGATCTGCCCCAGAATAGGGTCCCCGGCCGAGTGGTTGGGTTCGCCGTCGTCGTTGGCGCGGTAAATGGCCCGGGCCGCGCCCAGCAGGTAGGCATAGCAGTGGTGCCGAGCATCAAAATACTCTTTCCGCAGCCCGGTCAGGATTTCCTTTACCTCCTCCTCAGAGCGCACCGGGTAAGCCTTGGCAATGAACTTGCTGCCTTTCTCCTTGTACAGCCCCTCCACGGGCGCAACGATGGTGCGGTAGGTGTCCTCCATGGAGGGCAAAAGTACGAAAGGAATATGATTTAGAGCTGACTGGCGTTTGGGAAAGGGTAAAAGGGGAGTAAACTTCAGGTTACCTGTAATATCAGGGTTTACAGGATGATTTCTGCAGCATTTCCTCAGGTTTGCGTAATTTCGGGCCGATGAAATACGAAGCTCCCTACTTGGTTCCCTTTCTGCAGATTTCTGATGCCTCTGGAAATATTGCCTCCACACAAGATATGAGCGGCTTACCTTTCCCGGCCAACCGCATCTTCTGGGTGTTTGGGGCAGCCCCGGGGAGCGTGCGCGGGGGGCATGCCCACAAGACCACAAAGGAAATTCTTACGGTTGTAAAGGGGCAGGTACGGGTTGAAACCGAATCAGCGTACGGAAACCATTCCTTCTTTCTGGAGAACCTTTCCCAGGGGCTTTACATTCCCCCGTTTTGCTGGATAACGGTTCATCTGGAGCCTGAAACCATCCTGTGCTGCATCACTTCCAGTTACTTTGATGAGGCCGATTACATCAGGGAATATGGTGAGTTCAAAGCACTTTTAGGAGGTGTTAACCAAAGATAACTGCGGGAATTTGTATGGAAGTACGCGCATATGAGGCTACAAGGGAGAAGGAGTGGGATGCATTTGTACAAACTGCCAAGAACGGACATTTCATGTTCCAGAGGCGCTACATGGAGTACCATGCCCACCGGTTCAAAGATGCATCCCTGCTGTTCTACCACAAGCAGAAGCTGCTTGCCCTGCTTCCCGCGCACCTAGACGGACAAGTTCTGGCTAGCCACAAAGGCCTTACTTTCGGAGGGATTCTGTGCGATGTCTCCATGACGTTTGCTTTGATGCAGGAAGTCTTCTCCGCCTTGAAGAAGTACCTTCGGGCGAACAACGTCACCTCGGTCTTTTATAAAGCGATTCCAACGTGCTACCATCAAATTCCGGCATCTGAAGACGTAGCGGTGTTAACCGTGCTGCGCGCCAAGATAGTTGCCAGAGACCTGGTAAGCGTGGTTGATTTAACTACCCCAATCAAGTATTACAAAGGGGTACGGTGGGGGATTCAGAAGGCCAGGAAGGCAGGATTGGAAATAAGAAAGACCAATGATGTCGCCTCTTTTCTCCAGATCATGGCTGGGGTGTTGGCGGGTAAATACGGGTTGCAAACTGCCCACACTGCGGAAGAATTGAAAATGCTCCTGGGGGCTTTCCCTGAGCAAATCTCCCTTGTCTGTGTTTTTGAGGGGAAGCAGATGCTGGGCGGCACCTTGTTGTTCCTGACCAAACGGGTGGTACATGCCCAGTACATTGGCATGTCAGAGAGAGGGAAGGAGCTGGCAGCCACACCTTTCTTGCTAGACTCCATTTTTCAGTTCTACCGGGGCAAGAAGCAGTCTTTCAGCTTTGGTACCTCACAGGGTGGGGAATATGTGAATGAAAAGCTCCTGTACTTCAAAGAAAGCATGGGAGCCCGGGCCCTTTTGCAGGAGCAGTATCTGCTCCATTTTGACTGATAACCTACCACCAATCATGACTGTACCATTCAATACTTTCCGTGATTTTCCGCAGGGGCTCACCCAAGAAGTGGAAGAGGCTGTAATAACCGAGCTACGCAGCAACCAGTTGATCTTAGGACCCGCCGTTACCAGGTTTGAGCGGGAATTTGCCCAATATTTGGGCGGCGGAGAGGTAATTGGCGTAGGCAACGGGTACGATGCTCTGGTGCTGAGTCTTAAAAGTCTGGGCATAACGCAAGGCGACGAGGTCATAGTACCCGCCAACGGGTACATTGCCACCATTAACGCCGTGCAGCAGTTGGGCGCAACTCCGGTTTTTGCGGAGCCTGATGCCCATACCTATAACCTGACCGCGCAATCCGCTGCTTCTGCTGTTACCAGTAGAACCAAAGTGCTGCTTCCCATTCACCTGTATGGCCAGGCCTGTGAGATGGATGCCCTGATGCAGCTTTGTCAGCAGCATGACTTGGCGCTGGTAGAAGACTTTGCCCAGGCGCACGGGGCCTGGTACAAGGGCAACAGGGTAGGCACATTCGGGAAAATAAACGCGACCAGCTTTTACCCCACCAAAAATCTAGGGGCGGTAGGAGACGGCGGGGCTGTGGTCACCCAGGATGAGGAGTTGGCGCATTGGGTAAGACAGCACCATAATTATGGGCAAACCAGGCGCTATGAGTACGCGCAGGTGGGCGTAAATTCCCGCTTAGACTCACTGCAGGCAGCCGTGTTGTCGGTTAAGCTGGCTGCTCTGGATACGCTAAATAGTGAGCGGAAGAAGTTGGCAGCCACGTACCACCAGCAATTAGATGCGGTTGGGGACTTGGTGTTGCCCCAGGTAGGTAGTGATAGCACAGACCACGTGTACCACCTCTACGTTATCCGTACCGCCAGACGAGATGCCTTGCAGCAGTACCTGCTGGAGAAAGGTATCCAGACCCTTATCCATTACCCCATTCCGCCCCATCTGCAGAAGGCGTACCAGCACCTGGGCTACAAAAAAGGCGACTTCCCCATCACGGAAGAACTGGCCGCCACTAGCTTAAGTCTGCCCTTGTTCCCGGGAATGACGGAGGCGGAGCAGGACTACGTGATTGAGCAGATCCAAGCGTTTTTCGCCTCCTGAGGCAGGTAACAAGTAGTCTGTTTCAAAGCTGTTTTTCTGATTTCTGCGGCAAAACGTCTTGGCAGCAGGCTTGTGGGTAGACGGCAAATTGCCCGAGTTGACGTAATTTCTTCGTAGTTTGCGAAATGGCTCAGAAGCAGCACGTGCGGCAATTTTTGGGGAATTCAGTTTGGTCGGGGTTGTCCACGGTGGCCCGGGCGGGTAGTTCGCTTCTCATCAACAAGTTGTTTGCCGTCTATTACGGCCCGCTGGGCATCACCCTGCTGGCCCACTTCCAGAACCTGGTCGCGCTGCTCACCACGCTCCCCAACAGCGGCATCAATGTGGGGCTCATCCGCCACCTGGCGCAGCACGAACCGGAATCCCCCGAGTATCGGTCTTTCTTCTGGGCCGGACTCCTACTCAACGCGGCTACTTTCGTGGGAGTGGTAGGGACGGTGGCGCTGTTCCCGGACTTTTTCCTGGAGCGGTTCGGGGAGCAACTGCTGGGGCAGGAAAGCCAAGGAAGCCTCTGGGCGGTGGTGGGCTTGTTTGTTCTGCTCTTGTTGCAATTGTTTTGGCTGGCGGTGTTGTTGGCCCGGCAGGCGCTCAGGCCTTACGTCTGGCTGGGATTGTTGACTAGTATTACCAGCGTTGCTGTGACGTGGTGGGCCGTGGGCCGGGTGGAGCTGACCACCGCACTGGTTCTTTTCCTCACAGGGCAGTCGTTTACCGGGCTGGTGGGGCTGGCTGTGGTGTTCTCCAAGGGGCTGGTACCCGCCTGGCAACTTAGATTCCCAACCAGTGTGCTGCAAGATTTGGGCAAGTTCCTGGTCATGGCCTTGTCTACCTTGGTAGGCGCTAAGTTGGTGGACTTCGTGGTGCGGGAAATGGCCATTCAGCACTTCTCCTTGGTGGAAACGGGGCTCTGGCAGGCAGTTGCCAAGATCTCAGACAGCTACACCATGGTCTACATCTCCATTCTGGGCATGGTCTATTACCCCAAGATTGCCGCGTTGCTGCCTCAGCCCCAGGCCTTGCGGGAGTATGTGCGAACGGTGTTTTTCCTGCTGGTGCCTACAATAGCCGTAGGTTTGCTCACGTTTGGGTGGCTGCGCGATTTCTTTATCCAACTGCTGTTCCACCGTGATTTTCTGGCCGCCCGTGAGCTAATGGACTACCAACTCCTGGGCGATTTCCTGAAGATGACGGCCTGGGTGCTGTCCTATATTGTAACGGTACAGGCCCGCGTGAAACTGTACATCTTCACCCAACTGGCTTCTGGGATAGTCTACGTGGCCCTGGTGGCTTGGCTGATGCCTCTGCTGGGCGTAGAGGGCCTGCCTTTGGCTCATGCGTTGCGTTACGCGGTGTACCTGCTCTTCCACCTGTACCTCTTCCGGTCGTATTTCTCTGCTACATGAATCAGCCCCTGGTCTCTATCATCTGCCTTTGTTACAACCACGCGCCTTTTCTGCGCGAGGCCCTGGACTCGGTTCTGGCCCAGACCTACCCCCACCTGGAGGTGCTGGTGGTAGATGACCTGAGTACCGATAGCAGCGTGGCCATTATAGAGGACTATGTGCGGCAACACCCCCACATCCGTTTTATCCGGCACCGTGAGAACAAAGGCAACTGTGCCTCCTTCAACGAGGCCCTGCACCTGAGCAAAGGAGCGTTTATCATTGATTTCGCCACCGATGATGTCTTGGCGCCGGAGCGGGTGGCCCGGCAGGTAGAGGCCTTCCAGCAACTGCCCCCTACTTACGGCGTGGTCTACACCGATGCCGAGCTGATGGACGAGCAGTCGGCGCACCTGGGCTTTTTCTACAAACGAACCGCCACCGGACAGCTGACCCCAGCCCCGGCGCAGGGCGATGTCTTCGCGGAAGTGCTGGGGCGCTACTTCATCTGTCCGCCCACCATGATGATGCGCAGGCAGGTGCTGGAAGAGCTGCAGGGCTATGACCCGGCGTTGGCCTATGAAGACTTCGATTTCTGGGTGCGGTCTTCCCGCAACTGGCAGTACCATTTCCTGGACCAGGTGCTCTGCAAACGCCGGATGCACCCCCGTTCCCTCTCCCAGCAGGTGTACCAGAAAGGCGACCGGCAGCTGGCCTCCACCATCCAAGTGATCCAGAAAGCACAGCAACTGGTGCGTACCCCGACAGAAAGAGAAGCGCTGAAGACCAGAATAAAATACGAGGCCCGGCATGCCTACCTCACGGCCAATTACGCCGAGGCAGCCCAGTTACTGGCCTTGCTGGAGCAGGAGCAGGGCATGACGCTCACTTACCAGGTGCTGCGGGTACTGGTACAGGGGCGGGTGCCGCTACAGTTTCTGCGCAAGTGGTACCACCGGTGGAAGTACGGCCGTAGCGCTGCATGAAATTCTGAACCAACTGGGTGAACACCGCATCCAGCCCCAGGCCAGCCCCGCTTTGGATGGAGCCCGTGTGCAGCACCGCATGGCGGGGAGAGAGTTCCGTAACCGTAATTTCTCCGCCCCCGGAGCCATCCCAGGTGGGGTCTCCTTCGGCAAATTTTCCTGATTCATCTGTCTGGGCCGGGTTCAAGCCTTTGGCAATGACTACCGAGGCCGCCGGAGAACACCAGCAGGCTTTATCGGTCTCGTCGCCGCAGAGGGGGCGGCCGTCTACGCCCTGCTGCCCAAAGAGGTCGCCCGCCTTCGTTCCGGTACCCTCCAGCAGCCAGTGGTCAGGCGCGAGTACCTGGTAGGGAGCATACGTGCCCATGCCGGGTTCTGAGAATTGAGCCCCCAGGAGCTGCGCCTCGGGTTGGGGAGTGTGGCGCCAGAGCCCGCCCCGTTTAGTCTCGTTTTGAAAAAAACGGCCATTTTTCCGGCATTCCACCTGGGTGAAGTGCTGGTGCCAGCGCACTTGCCAGTACACCTGGTTGCCACCCAAAGCCACCAATGATTTTTTATCCTGCAAGACCAACTCGCGCAGGGCCTGGTACATCTTTTCTGAGAAGTACTCCGCGTGGTAGGCCAGGACCAGAACCTGGTAATCTTTAAAAAGTTCAGGGTGCGCCTCCAGGTAATAATCTGGGTAAAGGTCTGCCTGGTGGTGTTGGGAAAACCAGTGGAAGATGTTGGCCTCAATCCGCAGGTTGTGCTGGAGCGAGCTGGTGCCGTGGTAGGTGAGCGCCGTGTTGGGCCGCAAAGCCGAGACAAACGGGACGTAGCCCGCGTAGATGGCATTGCGGTACAAAGACTGCCCGCCGTACGCATTGTAGGCCAGCCACGTGGTGACCGGGGCCAGCACCGCTACTTTGCCCGTAGCAGTGGCAGCGCCTACCAGAAAATGGATCTCAGCGGCGGTTTTCAGGGCCGGGTTGGTCAGCAGCGCCCGGTAATAGCCGGCTGGTGCGTGAGGGGGCAGGGTGAACTGCCAGCCAATGGTCCAGTTACAGCCGTGCTGGGCCTCGTCTAAAGCTTCGGGTTGCGGCAGCTCCTGGAAGGTGTGTCGCGCCACGTCTTCCCATTCCCCATCGGCTATGGAACGCTGCAGGAAAAGCTGATTGTGCGGTTGAAGGGCCCTAAGGTGGAACGAAACGGTTTCGCCTGGTTTGTAGTAGAGCCTGTCTGAGTAGCCTTCCAGCGGTTGGGGCACCATGTCTGGGGTAACTTGGTCGGCAGCCGGCAAGGGCCTGAGCCGGAGGCGCCAGAGCAAGTGTTTCAGGGGGCCAACGGTTTGGAGCAGAATGGGCAAAAACCGCCGGAAAACGGCGCCCGCCCTCTTAGCTACCTTCATGCGCAGGCAACGTGGCAACAAAGATCAGTTCCTGGTTCCCCAGGCCCATACGGGTCCGCTCCTGCGGGGGGTGGGCAAGCGCATACTCCACGGCTTGTACGGCAAACCCTTCTTCGGCTACCCGGTGGGCAAAGTCCTGCCCGTAGTTGCGGTACCGGTCGGCTTGGCCGAAGGCCTGCAGGCGCTGCTGGGGCGTGACGGCCTGGGGCACTTCCAGGGTGGTGGCGCGGGGGTGCAGGCGGGCCTGCAGCAGGAGCGTGCCCCCCGGCTTCAGGACCCGGCGGAGTTCCCGCAGGGCTTGCCGGTCATCGGGCACGTGGGCCAGTACGTGTGAGCACAGGATCAGGTCAAACGTGGCGGGGGCGTAGGGCAGGGCCTGGATGTCTACGTGGTCCATGGCCAGGGGCGAGGTAAGGTCGGCGCTGCGGTAGCGCAGGTTCAGGAGCCGCTTCAGGCGCTGCTGCAGAATGGGCTCGGGGGCCATGTGCAGGACCTCCAGTGGGCGTTCCGTAATGCCCACTTGCTCCTGCAGGTACAGCCACAGCAGGCGGTGCCGCTCCACGGTGTGGCAGCGGGGGCAAAGTGCCTGCGGCCGCCGTTCAGAGCCGAAGGGCAGAAATGTCCTGAAGGAGCCTTCGCAGAGCGGGCAGAACACGTTGCGGCCCAGGTACAGCCAGCTCCTGGAAAGCCAGTACAGCTTTCTGAGCGAGAACCGGGCTTTGGCCGGAAGCAGTTTCTTGAGCAGGGGCGGGGTCATGGCGGCAGGCAAGGTCTGTCCAAAGATAAAAAAAAGCCCGCCGTTTTGCTAAGTACCACCCAATACTGTCACCCTGCCCCCGTTTTTGCGTAGTGATTATTCTACCAGTGAGTGTTGAGGAGACAGTTGGTTCACCCCGCGCGGGCGCAACTGTCGGGCATTCTGCGTGAAAAGTGATATATTTGTTCTTCCATATCTAACAGACAATATGATAGAAAAGGCCATACACACCCGTACCGAGGTGATGAAATACCTGGAGAACTTCCTGGACTCAGCCCTGCCGGAGTTCCTGAAATCTGTGGAAGATAGCTGGCAGCCCGCCGATTTCCTGCCAGACGCCCGCCTGGACTCGTTTTTTGACGAGCTGCGCGACCTGCGGGAGCGCGCCCGCGAACTCTCCTATGATTTGCTGGCAGTGCTGATTGGCGATACCATTACCGAGGAGGCGCTGCCTACCTACGAGAGCTGGATCATGAGCATCCAGGACGTGAACCGCGACCCCAACTCCTCCTGGATGAAGTGGAACCGCGGCTGGACCTCTGAGGAAAACCGCCACGGCGACCTGCTCAACCGCTACCTGTACCTCACCGGCCGCATTGACATGCGCCAGATGGAGGCCTCCACCCAATACCTGATCGCCGACGGCATGGACATCCAGACCGACGATGACCCGTACCGCAGCTTCGTGTACACCTCGTTCCAGGAAACGGCCACCAACGTGTCGCACCGCCGCGTGGGCGCCCTGGCCAAGAAAGCCGGCGAGACCACGCTGTCGCGCATCTGTAACTACATCGCCGCCGATGAAGGGCGCCACGCCAAGGCCTACAAAACCTTCGTTAAGAAAATCTTTGAGGTAGACCCCTCCGAGATGATGATCGCGTTTGAAGACATGATGCGCAAGAAGATTGTAATGCCGGCGCACTACCTGCGCGAGCTGGGCATTGACCAGGGGCAGACCTTTGGGCACTTCACAGACGCCGCGCAGCGCATTGGTGTGTACACGTCTTCTGACTACGTGGAGATCATGGAGACGCTCATAAGGGAGTGGAAGGTGGCCAGCATCACCGGCCTCAACGAAGCCGGCGAGCGCGCCCGCGACTACCTGATGGCCCTGCCTAACCGCCTGCGTCGCGTGGCCGAGCGCCTGCGCGTTCCTGAGCTGCAGTACAAGTTCAAGTGGATAGACAGCTAAGCAAACCTGTTTCCTGCCTGTTTTATAGAAAATACCACAAAAACGCCCTGCAGAGAACTGCAGGGCGTTTGGCTTCCAACTTCACCATGTATTGGGTTGGCAGGCGGCGGACAACCTAGTTGGTGCCCACCACCTGTACTCCTTTCCAGAAAGCAAAGAAACCTTCTATGTCTTTTGCTTTCTCCCGGGCTTGGGGGTAGGTCCAGGCAGCATCTGGGTTCTCAAAATGACCTACCTGTACCGAGTAGTAAAATGCTTCTCCTTTGCGGGGGCACACAGAATGCCGGGTACTGGGCTTGAAAAACTCCCAGCGCAAAGAAGACGGCGGAAAATAATGGTTCCCCTCAACTTCAATAGTCGTTTCACTCTCCGCCAGAACTGTATTTTTCCAAATGGCACGCATACAGGTACTTAATTGTTGTATTTTAGTAATAAATTGATAGGACTAATTACCTGTGTTTACTCTTATTAGGCCAGAAGGTTACCTGCCATAAGAACATTTGCGTTTACACGTTGTTAACTAAAGACACAAGATTAGATCTTTACCAGAACTCCACGCCCAATGGCCGTATGAGTATACTGTAAGGTGAATGGTGTAAAAATATATACCATTTCAAAAGGCAAGTCTTATGCCTTGCGTCCTGCATCTTGCGTCTTATATCTTACCTCTTACATCTAAGAAATGGCAGCCGGATATAGATTTACCAACTTTGTGCCCGAGGAGCCCCAGGACAAGGGGTTTGAGTCTTTGCTCAAGATCTTCCTCCAACTGATCACCCTTACCGCCGGCGACGTGGCCGAGGCCATGAGCTGGATGAGCGAGCTGGACAAGCGCTACAAGCTTACCGATGATTCCTATGGCCTAGGCGACTTCTTTGAGGACCTCAAGAAGAAAGGCTACATAGACGACAAAGGCCCCGACGGGCAGTTCAAGCTGCAGGCCAAAGGGGAGCAGCAAATCAGGAAGAGCGCCCTGGAGGAGATCTTCGGGAAGCTGAAGAAAGGCGGCCGTGGCAATCACACCACGCCCAAAACGGGCATCGGCGACGAGCCCTCCGCCGACCGGCGCGAGTTCCGCTTCGGCGATGCCCCTGAACAGATTGAGCTCACCGAGTCTATCCGCAACGCACAGATCCACCACGGCCTGTCAGAGGACTTTTTCCTCACCGAACGCGACCTGGAGGTAACTGAGCGCGAGCACAAGAGCCTTACCAGCACCGTGCTCATGATAGACATCTCGCACTCCATGATTCTGTACGGCGAAGACCGCATCACGCCCGCCAAGAAAGTGGCCATGGCCCTGGCCGAGCTGGTGAAGCTCAAGTACCCCAAAGACAACCTGGACATTATTGTGTTCGGGAACGATGCCTGGCAGATCAGCGTGAAAGACCTGCCGTACCTCATGGTGGGGCCCTACCACACCAACACCGTGGCCGGGCTGGAACTGGCCATGGACCTGCTGCGCCGCCGCAAGACCGCCAACAAGCAGATCTTCATGATCACCGACGGCAAACCCACGTGCCTGAAGGAAGGCCTGAAGTACTACAAAAACAGCTTCGGGCTGGATAGGAAGGTGGTGAACAAGACCCTGAACCTGGCCGCGCAGTGCCGCCGGCTGGGTATTCCCATCACCACGTTCATGATCGCCTCAGACCCCTACCTGCAGCAGTTTGTGGAGGAGTTCACGCAGGTGAACAACGGGCAGGCGTATTACAGCAGCCTGCAGGGCCTGGGCAACCTGGTGTTCAGAGACTACGGCCGTAACCGCAAGAAACGGTTGTAGGCACCGGGGCGTTTAAGGGGCGTTTTGCGGAAAATAGGGTTGAAATGAAAAGGCAGCGCTTAGTCTGGCCGGTCTTGTTTCGCCGCCCGCCGGCGCAGCACGTTGCCCACCAGGCCCAGCACCACGCCAATGCCCAGCAGCACGTAGCCCACCGGCCGGTCTACCACGTGGAAAATGCGTAGAAGGGCACTGAGGAGGACCAAAGCAGCGCCCATTACCGTTAAGGTAAGGGCCGTAGTTACAGTTTTCATAGGGAAGAGGGAAAGGGCAGCCCCAGAACAAACCGGCCGTTTTAGGCCTTTTTTCTGAAAAACTGCCTTGAAACAGCGGTTGGTTATTTCTGGTGCAGGGAGCGGTTGCGCAGGGTTCTGGCCACCATGCTCAGCACGAAGCCAATCCCCACGAAAACGTAAAAAACGGGTCGGTCAATGACATGGAAAATTTGCAACCCGGTGCCCAGTAGTAAAACCGTGAGGGCAAGAAGCTGCAGGAGCGTGTGACGTTTCATTCGGCTATTTATCGGATATTTAAGTGATACTAAAGCTAACAAGAAAAATACGTTTCAGGGCTGTTTTTCAAAAAAGAGGCGTAAAACAGTCCCCATTTTTAACCTTGAACCATTAACCACCGCAACGGTACATGCTTTATTCAGATATACCTGCAGAGCAACTGCAGAAGATCAAAACCCTGGGGCAGTTGAAGGCTGCCGGCTATGAGCCGCGTTCTGTCAAAGAAGAGCTGCGCGCCAACCTCATCCAAAAACTGAGCAGCGGCGAAGAGGTGTTCCCGGGCATTTACGGCTACGAGGAAACCGTGATCCCAGACCTGCAGCGGGCCATTTTGAGCCGGCACCACATTAACCTGCTGGGCTTGCGCGGGCAGGCCAAGACCCGCATTGCACGCCTCATGGTGCAGCTGCTGGACGAGTACGTGCCCGTGGTGGCCGGCTCTGAGCTCAACGATGATCCGCTGGAGCCGCTCTCGCGCTTCGCCCTGGACCAGATTGCCCACCACGGCGATGACACCGCCATTGCCTGGCTGCACCGCGACGAGCGCTACACCGAGAAGCTGGCCACGCCCGATGTATCCGTGGCCGACCTCATCGGCGACGCCGACCCTATCAAAGCCGCCACGTTGAAACTGCCCTACTCAGACGAGCGGGTGATCCACTTCGGGCTCATCCCGCGGGCGCATCGCGGCATCTTTGTGATCAATGAGCTGCCCGATCTGCAGGCCCGTATTCAGGTGTCCTTGTTCAACATCCTGCAGGAGGGCGACATCCAGATCAGGGGTTTCAAGATCAGGCTACCGCTGGACATCCAGTTTGTGTTCACCGCTAACCCAGAGGACTACACCAACCGGGGCTCTATTGTAACCCCGCTCAAAGACCGCATTGACAGCCAGATTATCACGCACTACCCTAAGAACATTGAGGTAGGCAAGCGCATCACCAAGCAGGAGGCCCGCATTACCGCCAGCCAGAAAGAGCGCGTGAAAGGCCATGAGCTCATCCATGACCTGGTGGAGCAGGTGGCCTTTGAGGCCCGCGAGAGCGAGTACGTAGACGCCAAAAGCGGGGTCTCGGCGCGGTTGACCATCTCGGCGTACGAGAGCGTGATCAGTGCCGCCGAACGGCGCGTGCTCCTCAACGCCGAGTCCCAGAGCCACCTGCGCATCGCTGATTTCCTGGCGGCGGTTCCGGCGGTGACCGGCAAGGTGGAGCTGGTGTACGAGGGCGAGCAGGAAGGGGCCGGCGGCGTGGCGTACCGGCTCATGGGCAAAGCCATCAGAACGCAGTTCCTCAACTACTTCCCAGACCCAGACAAGTTCAAGAAGCAGAAAGACAAAGACCCGTACAAAAAGGTGACAGCCTGGTTCTCAGACGGCCACACCCTGGACCTGCTCAACGACGCCTCCGATGCCGAGTACAAGCGAGTACTCAACCAGGTGCCGGGCTTGTCTGAGGTGGTGAACAAATACCAGCCCACGCCCCAGAGCGAGGACGAGCACCTGTTCTGGATGGAGTTCTGCCTGCACGGCCTGGCCGAGTACAGCCTTATCTCGCGCAACCGCCTCACTGCGGGCCTGCAGTTCAAAGACTTGCTCAGCAGTATGTTCTCGGGCGGCAGCTTCAGCCTGGAAGACGATGATGACGAGGAAGACAACCGCCGTTATTAAGCCTTTTCTGGTAAAACAGAGGGAAAACAAAAGCAGGGGCCTGGGTCTGGAAAGATCTGGGCCCTTAACTTTTCAGAGGCGGACAGAGTAAACCCCAGGGTATCACCACCTGCTGCCCATGCGCCACTTTCTCCTTACGCTGTTGCCCCTGGTTGGGCTTGTTCTGGTTCACCTGTTTGGGTATAGACTCAAGTTCCTGGCGGGCATTCCGCGCAGCATCTGGTTGTCGGGGGCTGGTGGGGTGTCGGTGGCGTACGTGTTTCTGCACCTGCTGCCCGAGCTGCAGGAAGGGCAGCGGCACGTGGAGGAAGCGGCCCAGTCCAGGGGCCTTTATTTTCTGGAGCACCACATGTACCTGATGACCCTGGTGGGGCTGGCCGCATTCTACGGCGTGGAGCGCATGGCGGTGACCTCGCGCAGGGAGGGGAAGGGCACGGAGGAAGGTACCCCGGCCTCGGTCTTCTGGGTCCACATCGGGTCCTTTGCCCTGTACAATGCTCTGATTGGCTACCTGCTGCACCAACGCGAAGCGCAGGAGTTTCAGGAGATCCTGTTCTACTGGGTGGCCATGGCGCTACATTTCTTGGTCAATGACTTCGGTCTGCGCGAGCACCACAAAGAGCGGTACCAGTCCGCCGGGCGCTGGTTCCTGGTCCTGGCCCTGGCGGTAGGGTGGGCCCTGGGGTTGGTAGCTGAGGTCTCAGAAGCCGCCACGGCCTTGCTGCAGGCCTTTCTGGCCGGCGGCATCGTGCTGAACGTGCTCAAAGAGGAGCTTCCGGAGGAGCGGAAGAGTAAGTTCTGGGCGTTTCTGGTGGGTACAGCCGTGTATTCCTTCGTGCTGCTGCTGCTGTAACTCTTCAAGTTCAAGGCGCAAACCAGGGGAGACTTCTTAGCACAGCCGTCTGAATTCTTTCATCCCCAACCTTTGCCATTAGGGCAGATTTCTGCTGGTGCTGTCTGCCCACAGGATTCTGTTTTGGGCCGGAAAACAAAAAAATAGCCGGAAAACTAGTGTCTTCCGGCTATGGTTATGCTGGCAGGTTTGGGACTGCCTTTAAGGCATTGCTTAGGCCTCGTTCACCACAATTTTCTCAATGCGGTCTCCGGCGCGGATGTCATCAATCACGTCCAGGCCTTCTACCACTTTGCCGAAGCAGGTGTGGTTGCGGTCCAAGTGGGCGGTGTTGTTGCGGCTGTGGCAGATGAAGAACTGAGAGCCCCCGGTGTTGCGGCCCGCGTGCGCCATGGACAAAACGCCACGGTCGTGGTACTGGTTGCCGCCGGTTAGCTCACAGTCAATCTTGTAGCCTGGTCCGCCGGTGCCCGGCATGCCTTTGGCGCCCTCGCGGGAGTTAGGGCAACCGCCCTGGATCACGAAATCAGGAATCACGCGGTGAAACGTGAGGCCGTCATAGAAGCCTTCTTTGGCCAGCTTGGTGAAGTTCTCAACGGTTTTAGGCGCGTCTTGCTCGTAGAACTCTACTTTCATGACACCCTTAGCGGTATGGATTTCTGCGGTTTTCATAAATGTTTATTGTACTGTTACGTTTTGTTCTTGGCTACTTTCCTGCGGGAGGCAGCAACCCAGAACTGTTGCTGATGCAAAGGTACGTATTTTTTGTCGCCTTGGCTTGCCTAGAAAGGAGGGCGGTTTACCGGCGGTTTTGGCACTGTTTCTGGGAAAACAAAGCCAAAACTCCGGTCACGTACGGCCGGAAGAAATTGATCAGGTGGTTCAGGAATATCATCTTTAATATAGAATATCTTTGGTGCTGGGCAGGAATCTGTCACTTACCGGTAGGGAGTACCTGGCCTTTTACCAAGATAATCAACCTTTAGGAAAAGTGCTGCCCCGCTGGAAAGTCCACCTCTTGGCCATTGGCAACGTACTTCATAAGGTAGCATGCTTCATCCGCAATCGCTTCGCCGTTGTTGGTGTTCTCACCAACAACCCCAACTGCTCCTCCACCTTCCTTAAGCTACTACTTTCCACTACTTGACGCAGGACTCAGGACTCAAGACTCAGAACTCAGGACTCCCCGTTACCGGTGCGAATCCTCGTCCTGCAGCAGGCTAAGGTAACTCTCGTAGCGGGGCAGCGCGATCTTGCCTTTCTTCACGGCTTCCTGCACAGCGCAGCCGGGCTCGTTCACGTGCACGCAGTTATGGAAGCGGCATTTGTTGAGGCGGTCCCGCATCTCGGGGAAGTAATGGGCAATCTCCTCGCGCTTCATCTCCACCACGCCCAGTTCCTTGATGCCCGGGGTGTCAATGAGAAACGTGCGGGGACCAATCTCAAACATCTCGGCGAAGGTGGTGGTGTGCACCCCTTTGTCTGAGAACGCCGAGATCTCCGAGGTCTTCAGGTCCAGATCCGGCACCAGGGCGTTCACCAGGGTGCTCTTACCCACGCCGGAGTGGCCCGAGAAGAGCGTGACTTTTTCGGACAGCAGCGTTTGCACCTGCTCCAGACCCTCGCCGGTGTGCGCCGAGATAGGATAACAGGTGTACCCTATCTGCCCGTACAGCTGCATCACCTGCTGCAGGTAACCCATCGCCTCCTCATCATACAAATCAATCTTGTTGAAAAGCAGGGTAGCCGGAATGTCGTAGGCTTCGGCGGTGACCAGAAAGCGGTCAATAAACCCAAACGAGGTGCGCGGGGAGACCAGCGTTACCACCAGAAAGGCCTGGTCCAGGTTAGAGGCCACAATGTGGGCGTGGTGCGCCTTGTGCGTGGACCGCCGGATGATGTAGTTGCGCCGGGGCGTGATCTCGGTGATCACGGCCTGCTGCTCGCCGCCCTCGGGCTCCAGCGTCACCTCATCGCCCACGGCAAGGGGGTTGCTCACCTTTAGGCCCTTGTTCTTGAATTTACCGCGCAAACGGCATTTGTACAGCTGCCCGTCTGCGTGGGCGCGTACCAGGTACCAGGAGCCGGTGGATTTTACTACGATGCCTTTCATGCGTGCCGCGAAGGTAACCAATATTCCATGGAAGTTAAGATACGCTCCGTGGCCCCGGCCTGTTTTTGCAGATACACCTGCGTGGCCTGCCTGATTTTTTCCCGTCTGTCCGGGTCCTGGTGCAGTTCTTCAAACGTTTTGGAGAGATCCTGGGTAGAACGCACCGGAAACGCAACACCCGCCTCAATCAGATCCTGCGCCTCCTGGAACTTGGTGTACCTGGGCCCAAAGAAAATAGGCGGACCGAACGCGGCCGGCTCCAGCGTGTTGTGCAGCCCTTTCCCGAAGGCCCCGCCCACGTAGGCGTAATCGGCGTACTGGTAGAGGCTGGAGAGCATGCCGATGTTGTCAATGAGCAGGAGGCGGTAGTTGGAAGCCGTTTCAGCCCGGGCCTGTGAGAACCGGATAGCCTGCCCGGGGAACTGCGCCTCCAGTTCGCTTAGCTCCTGCTCCTTGATCTCGTGCGGAGCCAGGATGAATTTGAGCGTGGGCAGCTGCGCCTGCAGAAAGGGAAGCAGCACCGCCAGGTCCTGGGGCCAGCTGCTGCCAATCACCATCACTGGGGAATCAGCTTTAAAGGCTTGGGCAATGGAGATCTGCTTCGCGTTTTGAGCATTCTGCAGCACGCGGTCCACGCGGGTGTCGCCGGCCATGGTTACTTTGTCAATGTGGATGCTGGCCAGCAGCTGCGCCGATTCCTGGTTCTGGGTGTAGATGTACGTGAACCGCTTTAAGATGCGGCGGTAAAAGCTGCCGTTCTTCCTGAAGTAAATCTGGTTGGGCCTGAAGATGGCCGAGATGGAGAACAGCGGAATGTGCTGGTGGTGCAGTTCTCTGGTGTAATGGTGCCAGAACTCATATTTCACAAACACGGCCAGCTTGGGTTTAAGCAGGGCCACCAACCGGCGGGCATTCTGGGCGGTGTCTAAGGGCAGGTAAAAGATAAAGTCGGCGCCGGCGTAGTTTTTCCGCACCTCGTAGCCCGAAGGGGAGAAGAAGGTGAGCACCACTTTAAAGTTAGGGTAGCGGAGTTTGAAGGCCTCTATCAGGGGGCGGCCTTGCTCAAACTCGCCCAGGCTGGCGCAGTGGAACCATGCCAGCGGCGCCTGGTTGCCAGCCAGCTTCTGGCCAATTTCCTCAAAGATTCCCTTGCGGCCGTTGACCCACTGGGCGGCCTTGGGCAGGAAAGGAGCCGCCAGCCGTATGCCTACCCCGTAGGCCCGTACCCCAATCTCGTACAGAAGCTTTGACATTTCTCTTGGGTTGTTTGGTCAAGTAAAGGCGGGGCCGGCCCTGCAGCGTGCCCCTTGCGGCCCAAAGATACACCTAATCCAGGGGAGGGAGACAGAGTTTGCAGGGAATTCACTCGTTCGCCGCCAGTGCCGCACAATTTTACTGCCTTAGTGCCCTGTTTGTGGCCCGTTTTCAGAAAAGAAGGCCCTAAACGGCAAGTGTAGTGAGGCTGCTAAGATCAGCGGAGCGGGAAAACAAAAAAGCCCCCGCTTATTGCGGAGGCTTTTTTGTTTAAATGCCGGAGCGGCTTAGTGTTTGGCCAGGTAGTTAGAAACTCCCTCGTGGGTAGCTTGCATGGCTTCTTTGCCTTCTTCCCAGTTGGCAGGGCAAACTTCGCCTTTCTCTTCAAAGTACTGCAGGGCGTCTACCATGCGCAGGGCTTCGTCAATGCTGCGGCCCAGGGGCATGTCGTTTACTACTTGGTGACGTACCACGCCCTCTTTGTCGATCAGGAACAGGCCGCGGTAAGCTACGGGCTCGCCCACGAAGATCATTTCGCCCGCCTCGTTGTAGTCATAGTGACCGGCCAGCACGTCATAGTTGGCAGAGATGGTTTTGGCTGCATCGGCCACCAGCGGATAGGTTACGCCTTCAATACCGCCTTTTTCGCGCGGGGTGTTCAGCCAGGCCCAGTGCGACTGGTGCGTGTCTGTGGAGCAACCTACCACGGCTACGCCTTTGCGGGTGAACTCTTCCAGACGGTCCTGGAACGCGATGATTTCTGTAGGGCACACAAACGTGAAGTCCATTGGGTAGAAGAAGAACAGCACGTGCTGCTTGCCTACATATTGATCCAGAGAGAAATCCTCTACAAATTCTAAATCTGCTACCGCAGTAGCCTTGAAAGAAGGAGCTTTTTTACCTACTAAAACTGCCATGAGTTAAGATGATAATTTTTAAATGGGTTGAACAACAAGGATTTAAGGTTTTGTGGGCCTCACCCCTTTTGCGGGTGCAAAGGTACGGCGCATGGGCTTACCTTGCAACTAAAGAAGAGATTGCCTACCAGATACCACCAAGCGTTTTAGGGCTGTTTTCCCAAAAGCGGCCCTGAAAGGAGCGCTACGCCTTAGTGCGGAAACTCCTGGGTGGGGCGGCACACAAACTGGAAGGTCTGCCGGCTGCGCTGCTCCAGCAAAATCTCTTTGCCGTGGGTGAGTTTATCCAGACTGGGCTGGTCATAGTTCTTGATGGTGAACAGGTGCAGCGGCTGGTTGTAGAGGATCTGGAACTCCTCGGCCAGGTCGGCTTTGAGGGCCTCCAGCCGGGGTTCATCGGTATCCACGCAGGTGGAGAACGAGATGGCCGAGTTCTGCATCAGGTTGATCTTGAGGCGGTGGCGGCTCAGGGCCTGGAAGATGCTGCTCAGGTGCTGCTCAGAGATAAACCCGAAGTCCTTGGTGTGGAAGGACAGCAGACTCTGGTTCTGCTTCAGGATAAAGGAGGGCGCGATGCGGTCGTGCTGGCAGTTCCAGATCACGGTGCCGGGCTCCTGGGGGTGCAGAAAGGACTTCACGTACAGCGGAATGCACCGCTTGGCCAGCGGCTGCACGGTTTTGGGGTGAATGACTGAGGCCCCGTAGTAGGCCATCTCAATGGCTTCCTGGTAGGCGATCTCCTCGTAACGCACCGTTTCCCGGAACAGCTTGGGGTCGGCGTTCAGCAGGCCGGGCACGTCTTTCCAGATGGTGAGCGACTGGGCCTGCAGGCAGTAGGCGAAGATGGCGGCGCTGAAATCTGAGCCCTCGCGGCCCAGGGTAGTGGTGGCGCCTTGGGCGGTGCCCCCAATAAACCCCTGCGTGATAATGGGCTTCTCCGCCAGCAGGGCCGGCAGTCTATGGGAGATCTGCTGCTCGGTCCAGGTCCAGTCTACGCGGCCCTCGCGCCAGGTTTCATCGGTGCGCAGCACGTCCCGGCAGTCTAACCAGTGGTTGGGCAGGTCCTGCTGGTCCAGGAAGTGGTGCAAGACCAGGCTGGAGAGCAATTCGCCTACGCTGATGATCTGGTCATACTGGCGGTCAAAGTCGTGGGGTTGCACCTGCTCCAGAAGCACCCGCAGGTGGGCAAACTGCTGGTGCAGCGCGGCGTACACCGGGTGCTGGAGGGCGGGGAACAACTCCCGCACAATCTGCAGGTGGTAGTCCTGTATTTCCGCAAAGGTGTGTCGGTATTCCTGGCCCTGATAGGCCTGTTTGAACACCAGTTCCAGGGCGTTGGTGGTCTTGCCCATGGCAGAAACCACAATCAGTTTTTCCTCATTCAGAGCCACGCTAGCCAGAATGTGCCTGATGTTCCGGAAGGCGGCGGCATCTTTTACGGAGGCTCCCCCAAATTTATAAACGATCATTGAGCGGTGGGTGGTTTAATAATTTGGCAAAAGTACAGAGCTATGCTCAGTTATTTTTATTATTATTGTAAACGGTAAAGTAGTTTACCACTATTCCATCCTTTAATCTACCTATTCCTATGACGCTAAAAGAAAACCTGGCCCTGCCGGTGGGTACTACCTTAGACCGCTTCATCATGCGGAAACAAGAGGATTTCCCTTTTGCCACTGGTGAATTATCCCAATTGCTCCGAGACATCGCGCTGGCTGCTAAGATTGTGAACCGCGCCATCAACCACGCCGGTTTAACCGACATAGGAGGGGCGTACGGCAAGCAGAACGTACAAGGCGAAGACCAGCAGAAGCTGGACGTGGTGGCCAACATCCGGTTCATACGTGCCTTGCGGAACGGGGGCGAGGTTTGCGCCATTATTTCAGAGGAAGAGGATGAGATGATCCTGACGGGCAACAACAAAGGTAAGTACATTGTAGCCATTGACCCACTTGACGGCTCTTCTAACATTGACGTGAACGTATCCATTGGTACCATTTTCTCTATCTACCGCCGGGTAACGGAGCTGGGCACCGAGGCCACGCTGGAAGACTGCTTCCAGAAAGGCACCGAGCAGGTGGCCGCCGGCTACATCATCTATGGCTCCAGCACCATGCTGGTCTACACCACCGGCAACGGCGTGAACGGGTTCACCTACGAGACCTCGCTGGGCGAGTTCTTCCTGTCGCACCCCAACATCACCACTCCAAAGAACGGTACCATCTACTCGGTGAACGAGGGTGGCTTCAACCATTTCCCCGAGGGCATCAAGAACTACGTGGAACTGTGCCGCGTGCGCAACTACGCCTCCAGGTACATCGGCTCGCTGGTGGCCGACTTCCACCGCAACCTGCTCAAGGGCGGTATTTACATGTACCCCAACACGCTCAAGTCGCCGGGCGGAAAGCTCAGGCTGCTGTATGAGTGCAATGCCCTGGCGTTTATTGTGGAGCAGGCCGGCGGCAAGGCCTCTGACGGGCGCAACCGCATCCTGGAACTTCAACCCTCTGACCTGCACCAGCGCTGCACGTTCTACATTGGTTCCACTGAGATGGTTGAGGAGGTAGAGTCTCTGCTGAAGGCCCGTGAAGTATCGGTGAGAAAAGCAGCCTTGTCTATGTAATTGCCTGACAAATAGGTACAAAAAAAGAGGCGGCTCCTGTTTTACCAGGAGCCGCCTCTTTTTGTACAGGTGCCTTATTCAGCAGCGTCTTCTTTTTGCTCGCCCGCGGGGGCTGTCTCAGTGGCCTCGGCCTCAGTGTAAGGTACAAACTGGTTCACCAGTTGGTACCACTGCACCAGTTTCTTCATGTCTGAGGCGTATACGCGCTCCTGGTCATAGTCTGGCAGAACAGATTCCACAAACGCAGACAACTCCTGGGTGCTGGACTTGGCGTTCACGGGCAGATCAGCGCCGTATTTGGTTCTGATGCGGTCAAAGACCTCCGCCAGCGGAACGGTGTGCTCGGCATCATTGGTGTACATAGAGATTTCCTGCAGGATAGACACGCGATTGCGGGCCTGGGCCACGCTGCGCACCGGTTTCTCGGCAAGGCTTTCTATGATGATTCCGTTGCGGGTAGGCGCTACAATCTTGTAAAGGCCTGGCATACCAGAAATAGAAGCAATCTCTTTCAGGTCAAATGGCATAGAGGTAAAGTGGTTATGTGTAAGAATTAGAGTTTGAAGTTAACCGGCACGCTGTACTGCTGGCTGTAGCCCGGGGCGTTGAACCTGAGCAGTTGCACCACTCTGAGCGCCTCCTGGCCGGTGCCGCCGCCAAATTCCTTCAGGATTTTGGCATTGGTGATGGAGCCGTCTTCCTGCAGGGTGAACCCAATGATGCATTGCCCCTGCATGCGGTTGCGCTTTGCCAGCGCCGGATACTGGATGTTGCGCTGGATGTGCGCCACTAGTGAGTCTTGCCCGCCCGGGTAATGCTCCGCTACGGGTAACTTGCCGGTCTGCGCGGTGGCCGGTTTAGTGGTTTGGGCCTGGGTAGCAAAAGCGCCGGCGGTGCAGAAAGCAAAGGCTGCGGCGGCAAAAATGTGTTTTCCTTTCATTTCTATGATAAACGTTAAAATGTGCGTTAGGCCTGGCGCGCCTCATGGTAGCGCTGGTTTACCTCACTTATGAACTGCAGGATCTCCTCGCGGCCGGCTTTGGTGGAAGAAGAGCTCTTCATGTACATGGGTAGCTCTTCCCAGGTTTCCTGCAGGGTTTTCATGTAAGCTGCAATATTGGCATCAGTTTTCGTGCCAGACTGTTTGTCAATCTTGGTGAAGATCAGCACAAAGGGAACACCCATGTTGCCCAGAAGTTCCATGAACTCCAGGTCTGGCTTCTGCGGGGGCAGGCGGGAGTCAATCAGCACGAAGACGCAGGCCAGGTTGGGCCGGTTCTTCAGGTAGTGGTTGATCATTTTGCGCCAGCTCTCCCTGGACTCCTTGCTCACCTTGGCCCAGCCGTAACCGGGTAAATCTACCAGAAACCATTCGTTGTTGATCAGGAAATGGTTGATCAATTGCGTTTTTCCCGGAAAAGAAGAGGTTTTTGCCAGCTTTAGCCGGTTGGTAAGCGTATTAATGAGGGAAGACTTTCCTACGTTAGAACGACCAATAAACGCATATTCCGGCAGGTCTGTCTGCGGGCACAGGTCAGCGCGGGTATTGCTGGTAATAAACTTTGCTTCTTTGATGACCATAACTACTAATACGTTTATTGATAAACACAAAGGTACCAAATAAACACGAACCCGTTTAATTATGGGAACAGGTCAATTTTACCCCGCGCTTGGAAGGAAATGGCAACCATTTGTTGCATTTTAGAGTATCGTAGGGCGAAAGCGCAGTGCGGTTTTGGCGGCTGATAAGATACTTTTGCTCCGTAGCAGCACTTAAACCGTAGTAGAGTTGTAATATTTTTTAAATAGAAAATTAGAATTTTACGATTTTTGAATATTATTGTAAATCTATTTAACGCCTGAGGCAGTAAATAGAGCGTTCGGACTCAGACCAGGCCTTGATAATTATTCTTGTTTTGCGCCCTTTAGTAGCTTCTATACCTAAACCTTTACACTATGAATCACTTAGACAAGCGGTTTTCAAGAACTTCCTTTTTACTTCTGACGCTGTGTCTCCTGGCTTCGTCGGCCATGGCCCAGAGTACGCGTAAGCTTATCCGGAGTGGAGATAAGTTTTTCAACCAGGCCAACTTCCGGGCTGCGCTTCCTTTCTACGAGCGTGCCCTTGAGCGGGATCCTAATAATGCCAAGGCCCTGTACCGGGCGGGTATCAGCTTAATTGCCTTTGACAAGGAAAAAGCGAGCGAGTACGTGTACAAAGCCTACCGCATGAAACCCAAGGTAGAGAACGATGTCCTCTACTGGCTGGGCCGGGTAGACCTGGTGAACTATGAATTTGACAATGCCATTAAAAACGCCCAGGCGTACCAGGCCACTTTGGGCAAGCGCGATGAGGAAGGCAGAGAGCAGGCCGCCCTGCTGATTCAGCACGCCCGTAACGCCAAAAGAGAGGTGGCCAACCCCAAGGATATCTTCGTGAAGAACCTGGGCCCTACCGTGAACACGCCCTACTCAGAGCACAGCCCGGTGATCTCCTCAGATGACAATTACCTGCTGTTCACTTCCCGCAGCGCCAGCGTAACCGGTGGCAAGGAAGCCGAAGACGGGGAGTATTTTGAGGATATCTTTGAGACCCGCCGTTTAGGGCCAGATTCTTGGGAAACTCCTAAATCTTTGAGCGGTCGCCTGAACGGTACCGGCCACGATGCTTCCATCCAGCTGTTTGACAATGACTCCAAGCTCCTGATGTACCGCCAGGACGAGGGTGGCGATATCTTCATGACCAGCCGCGACGGCGGTGACTGGGGACAGCCGCAGAAGTTGGGCAAGAACATCAACTCCAAAGGCTTTGAGAGTGACGCCTTCATCACCCCAGACGGCAGCACCCTTTATTTCTCTACCAGCCAGTTCTCG
Source organism: Rufibacter psychrotolerans (assembly GCF_016924645.1). GTDB lineage: Bacteria > Bacteroidota > Bacteroidia > Cytophagales > Hymenobacteraceae > Nibribacter > Nibribacter psychrotolerans. The sequence goes on from NZ_JAFFJV010000011.1 coordinate 89,853, forward strand.
CAGAACGGTGACCTGGACATCTACTACTCTAAGCGTCAGCCTAACGGCGAGTGGGGCGCGCCCAAGAACTTCGGGAACGGGGTAAACACCCCATTTGACGAGGACAGCCCTTACTTCACGCCAGATGGTTTGACTATGTACTTCAGCTCCCGCGGCCACAGCACCATGGGCGGGTATGACATCTTCACCATGAAGTTTGACACCGTGGCCCGCCGCTGGAGCAGACCGCAGAACATGGGATATCCGGTGAACACCCCAGACGATGACACCTACTACCGCTTAAGCCCAGATGGTTCTTACGCCTACCTTTCTTCTTACCGCATGGGCGGCTACGGCGAGAAAGACATCTACACCATCAACTACATCCGCAACGCCACCGTGCGGGGCCACGTGTACAGCCTGCGTGACTCTACCATCATCCCGGGCGTGGAACTGGTGTTCACCGGTAAAACCGCCAGCAACGCTCCGCTGGAGTACCGCGACGTGACCAAGCCAGACTCAGGCACCTACCAGGTAAATGTGCTGTCTTCCCGTCCGTACCAGGTAACGCTTTCCAGAGACGGCAGAACCCTGGCCACCGAGCAATATGAGGTGCCGCTTTCCTTGAGCGATACCACCGTGTTTGAGAAAGACTTCTACATTGCCTTTGATGACACCACCGGTATTGGCGTAGGAGCGTTTGCCTTCAAGCGCATTTACTATGACACAGACAAGTACAACCTGCGCCCTGAGTCTATCCGGGAGTTGGACAACATTGCCAGAGTCCTGAAAGCCAACCCAACCCTGCGCATCTCCATTGACGGCCACTGCGACTCGCGTGCCTCAGATGAGTACAACATCACGCTGGGTGAGAACCGGGCCCTGGCCGCCTACAACTACCTGATTCAACAAGGTATCCCAAGCAACCGCATGATTACCGTGAGCTATGGCGAGCGTCGTCCGGCGGCGCCAAACACCTCGCCTGAGAACATGCAGCTGAACCGCCGCACCGAGTTCAACGTGATCAAGGGGGCAGACGAGCAACAGCAATAACAAAAAGCGTTTCTGAGCCGTTTTTCAGAAAACACCCCGGAAAGAGCCCTGGCCATAGGCCGGGGCTCTTTTATTTATGGGCGGGCAGAACACAACATAATGCAGAAAATCTAGTTTATCCATAGTAGCTTTGCCCTCTACAATTAATCTAGTACATGTCAGTAGTTCCATACAAAGACCAGGAAGCCGGAAAGAAAAAGCAGGTAGCGCAGATGTTCAACAGCATTGCCAAACGCTACGACTTCCTGAACCACTTCCTAAGCGCGGGGGTAGACATTTACTGGCGCAAAAAGGCGGTGAAGCTGCTGGCGCGGGTAAAGCCCCAGGTGATCTTAGACATTGCCACCGGCACCGGCGACTTTGCCCTGGAAACCCTCAAACTCAAGCCCCGGCAGGTCATTGGCATTGACATCTCTGAGGGCATGCTGGCGGTGGGGCGCGAGAAAATCAGCAAGCGCGGGCTAAAACACCTCATTCAGCTGCAGTTGGGCGACTCTGAGAACATTCAGTTCCCCGACAACCATTTTGACGCCATCACCGTTGCCTTTGGGGTGCGCAACTTTGAGAACCTGGAGAAAGGCCTGGCCGAGATGCTGCGCGTCCTGAAGCCCGGCGGCATGGCCGTGATCCTGGAGTTCTCCAAGCCCCAGCAATTCCCCATGAAACAAGGGTACAACTTTTACTTCAAGCATATCTTGCCCGTTTTCGGGAAACTGATCTCAAAAGATAATTCCGCCTACACATACCTGCCGGAGTCGGTTCAGGCGTTTCCAGACGGAAAGGACTTTATCAGCATTTTTCAGAAAACAGGTTTTAAAAACACAGAATGGCACTCACTTACCTTCGGCATCAGCTCCATTTACATAGGCACAAAATAGTAGCGCTCGTGGTTCTGGCCCTGGCCGGGCTGGGCCAGCAAGCGGCCGCCCAGGGTCGGCTCAAAGGCGAAAACCTGCCCGGCTATGAGCACCGGAAACTGCGCTGGGGTTTCTCCCTGGGCTTGAACCACTCCTGGTACCAGCTGGAACACTCTGAGTATTATGTGCAGCGCATTGACCCCAGCTCAAACCCAGACAATGACCCTAGAACGCCCGATGGCGTGTACGCTCCCTATTCCATGAACCAGAAGCCGGGCATTGGGTTCAACGTGAACTTCATCACCACCTACCGCCTCAACCAGGATTTTGTGCTGCGGGCGCAACCCGGGGTAGGGTACCACAGCCGGGCCATCCAGTACAAAGACCTTCCGGCCGACCCTGAGATGAATTTTGCTGGCGGCGATGTGCTGCAGGAAGTTAACACATTCTCTGGAGAGTTTCCGGTGCTGGTGAAGTACGAGGCCAACCGGCGCAAAAACACGCAGATGTACTTTGTGGCGGGCGTGAAACCCTCGTTGGTCATAGGCGGCCAGAAAAAGGGTGCCGAGTACCTGCAGCTCAAAACGTTTGACTTTACCATTGAATATGGCGTGGGGCTTGATATGTTCTACCCCTTCTTTAAGTTTGCGCCGGAGCTGCGTTACTCCCGCGGCATTGGCAACATCCACAAGCCCGCGGACAGCATCTACAACAACAGCATCCAGCAACTCAACACCAATACCGTCACCCTTTACCTCAACTTTGAATAAGCGTTATGGCGCAGAAAATAGCACTGGTGACCGGGGCAACGTCCGGCATAGGAAGAGCCACGGCCATCCAACTGGTTCAGCAAGGATTTAAAGTAGTAGCCGCCGGCCGGCGTTCTGAACGGCTACAGGAACTGGTGCAGGAACTTGGGCAAGACCAGGTGTTTCCCGTGGAATTTGACGTGCGCGACCGTGACGCGGTGCACGCCGCCCTCACCAGCCTGCCCCCCGAGTGGCGCGCCGTGGAAGTGCTGGTGAACAACGCCGGAAACGCCCACGGCCTGGCCCCCATCCAGAGCGGCGACCTGGACGACTGGGACGCCATGCTGGACATCAACGTGAAGGGCCTGCTCTACGTCACCAAAGAGATCCTGCCCATCATGATAGAGCGCAAGGCCGGGCACATCATCAACATCGGGTCTATTGCCGGCAAAGAGGCCTATGCCAACGGAAACGTGTACTGCGCCAGCAAATTTGCCGTAGACGCCCTGTCCAAGGCCATGCGCATTGACCTGGTGCACGAAGGCGTGAAAGTCTCTGAGGTAAACCCCGGAGCAGTGGAGACCGAGTTCTCTGAGGTGCGCTTCAAAGGCGACAAAGAGCGTGCCGCCAGCGTGTACCAGGGGTTTGAGCCCCTAACAGCCCATGACATCGCGGAGCTGATCGGGTTTATGGTGACCCGCCCCCGGCACGTGAACATCGCCGAAGTCCTGATCCTGCCCGCGGCGCAGGCATCGGCCACGGTCATCAACAAAAGATAGCCACCTGCTTCCATACACAGGAAAGCCCCTGCCGGACCGCTCCGCAGGGGCTTTCCTGTTTTAGGGCCATTCTGGCAAAAGCCGGGCTAAAACAGATATCTTTCCGGGGGGCGTTTGCGTTGCAGATGAAATAAGCCACGCCCATGAAGTTCAAGCAGATAAAGGAAACCTGCCTCTACGTGCAGGATCTGGACCGAACCATTGCGTTCTACACCCAGGTGCTGGAGTTGCCGGTCATCGGGCAGGTGCCCGACCGGCACGTGTTCTTCCGGGCGGGCAGCTCGGTGCTGCTGTGTTTTAACGCCCAGAAAACCCGCGTGGGGAAAGACCTGCCGCCGCACTTCGGCGAAGGGCAGCTCCACCTGGCCCTGGAGTGCGAGCCCGATGACTACGCCCGCTGGAAGGAAAAACTCACCCAGGCCGGGGTGGTGGTGGAGCACGAGCAAACCTGGCCCCAGGCCCGCAAATCCTGCTACTTCCGTGACCCCGACCAGCACCTGCTGGAGATTGTGATGCCCGGCATCTGGGGCGGGGAGTAACCCTGCTTTGGGGCTGTTTTCTGAAAAAGGGACTTAAAACGGCTTGCCTTGGGCTTTGAGTTGCTGCAACACGGCCGGGTTGAGTTCATGCTTACCGGCAAAGGTGATGATCTTGGGCTCCAGCCCGGCAGACCGCACGCGGGCCAACTGCTCCTGCACCTTGTCCTCGGCCACGAAGGGGTCTTGCAGGCCGTACACGTAGGTGAGCCTGGTCTGGGAAAGTGCCTGCCTGGCTGATCTCATTTCCATGTCCTCGGGGAACACGCCCGCCCACAAGACCAGATCGGCGATGGGCCAGTGGGCCTGGGCCAGCCAGCGGCACACCGTGGCGGCTCCCTGTGAGAAACCCAGCACGTGCAGGTGGGCGTGGGGCGCCTCCTGCAGGGCGGTTTCCCGCACCCGGTTCAGGTACGCCACGTAATCGGCAATCTCGTGCAGGCGTTCTTCCTTGGTCATCCAGGTGGCGCCCACGCGGCCCGAGAATCCCTCCAGATAGAAGCGCGAGTGGCCCTCGGGGGCGAGCACGGCCGTATGGGCATCTACCAATCCCTCAAAGTGCCGGATAAAGTAGCGGGCCAGCTGGCCGTACCCGTGGCAGACAATCCAGAGGTGCTGGGTGTCTGCCGAGAGGGTGCCGGCCTGGTACAGGTGCGCGGTGCGGGGCACTTGCAGCGTGCGGTGCAAAGCGGCCACGGCTTACAGGTTATCTTTGGTGAAGGTAAACGGCAACAAATCCCCGGCCGACTGGAACCGGACCACTTTGCCGTCACTGGCCTGCATGAGGAACCTGATGGGGGCTTGCTGCCGGTGCTGGTACTCCGCAATTACCTGCCGGCAGGCTCCGCAGGGGCAGGCAGCCACAAAATGCTCCTCGTGCCGGCGGCGGGCGGTTACGGCCATGATCTCCACTTTTCCCTGGGGGTAATTGGAGCCCACGCCAAACAGCAGGGTCCTTTCGGCGCACAGGCCAGACGGGTAGGCGGCGTTTTCCTGGTTGGTGCCCATGTGGGTGCTGCCATCGGCCAGCAGCAGGGCGGCGCCTACCATAAAGTTAGAATAGGGGGCGTATGCGTTGTGGGTGGCCTGCTGGGCAAGCTGGAGTACCTGCCGCTCCTGTGGGGTTAACTCCTGGGCCGAGGACACTACCTCATAGGTAATGGTAAGCTGTACTTGTTCTGTCATAAAGTGCGGTTTCCGCACGGGCACGTACGGGAGTCAAAGTTAACAAGTTGGCCGCAAAATGCAACCAACGGTTGCCTGGCCCCAAAAAAATGCCCATTTTATGGCGCAAACCCGTTCCATGCCATGAAAAAGATCCTGCTGCTGGGCGCTGGCCGCTCGGCCACCGTGCTCATTGACTACCTGCTGTCCAACGCCCAGACCCACGGCTGGCACCTCGCCATTGGCGACGTCACGGTCACCCACCTGGAGGCAAAGCTGCAGCAGCACCCCCAAACCAGGGCATTTGCGTTTGACGTGCAGAACCAGGAGCAGCGGATCACAGAGATAGGGCAGGCCGAGGTGGTGATCTCCATGCTGCCCGCCCAGTTCCACCCCCTGGTGGCGGAGACCTGCCTGGCCCTGGGCAAACACCTGGTCACCGCCTCCTACGTGCCGCCCGCCATCAAGGCCATGCACCCTGAAGCCCAGGCCAAAGGATTGACCTTTCTGATGGAGTGCGGCCTTGACCCGGGCCTTGACCACATGTCGGCCATGCGCATCATCCACCACATTCAGCGGCAGGGCGGAACAGTGACCTCGTTCAAGTCTTTCACCGGCGGCTTAATGGCCCCCGAGTCTGACAACAATCCGTGGCACTACAAGTTTACCTGGAACCCGCGCAACGTAATCCTGGCCGGGCAGGGTACCGCCCGGTACATGGAAGACGGCACCTACAAGTACATTCCCTATCCGCAGTTGTTCCGCCGCACCCAGACGTTTCAGGTAGACGGCTTCGGCTTCTTTGACGGCTACGCCAACCGCGACTCGCTGAGCTACCGGGAGCCCTACGGCCTGCAGGGCATTGACACCATGCTGCGGGGAACCCTGCGCCGGCCGGGCTACTGCCAGGCCTGGCAGGTACTGGTAGCGCTGGGCCTCACCGATGACTCGTACCCCCTGGAAAACCCGGCCCACCTGACGTACCGGGCCTTGGTGGAAAGCTTTTTGCCGGCTTCTAGTGCCGCCCTGCCCCTGAAAGAGCGGGTGGCCGCCTACGTGGGGCTCCCCGCCACCTCAGCGGAGCTGCAGCTGGTGGAGTGGACCGGTTTGTTTGATGAGTTGCCCATTGGTCTGGAGATGGCCACCCCGGCCCAGGCGCTGGAGAAACTGCTGGTGCCCCGCTGGCGGCTGGAGCCCGGCGACAAAGACATGATTGTGATGCTGCACCAGTTTGAATATACCCTCAACGGGGAGCAGAAAAAGCTCACCTCTTCCCTGGTGGTGCTGGGCGAGGACGAGGTGCAGACGGCCATGGCCAAAACCGTGGGGTTGCCCGTGGGCATTGCCACCCGGCTGCTTTTGGAAGGCAAACTAACCAGCACCGGCGTGGTAGTGCCCTTGCAACCCGACCTCTATGAGCCCATCCTGGCGGAGCTGGAAACGCACGGCGTGCAGTTCACCGAGCGGGAAGAAGAAAGTGCCTCTGCGTTTTAAGGCTGATTTTCAGAAATTAGTCCCCAAACGCCCGCTAAAAGATCAGGTAGTAGTCTTTCAGAAGCTCCCGGAAGGCAGGGGTGTAAGCGTTGTCCTTTTCCCGTACGGCCAGGGTGCTTTCCTGCAGGGCGCTAGGCTGGCGGGAATAGATATGGATGGCCCGCAAGAGCTTTCCGCCGGGAGTAGCCTCCAGCCACAGAATCTGGTTGGTGTAAAAGCCGGTTTGGTGGGCCTCCCGCGCAAACACTCCGGCTTCATGCGGGGGCAGCAAGATGTGCAACTGGCCCTGGGGAGTAAGATACTGCCAGGCAAACCGGATCACCTCTGAAAAGGAAAGCGTCTGGGTATGCTTGGCCTGGTTCTTCACCGCATCCGCTGACTTCAGCGAAGCCTGAAAGAAAGGCGGGTTGCTGATGATGGCGTCAAACGGTGCGGGCTGCTGCTGGGCAAATTCCTGCAGGCCCACGGGGTGCAGCGTGATGCGGTTGCCCCAGGGACTGCCCGCAATATTCTCCTGGGCCTGGGCCGCCGCCGCAGGGTCCAGTTCCACGGCTTCCAGAAGGGCTTGCGGCGCGCGCTGTGCCACCATCAGGCTCAGGAGCCCCGTACCAGCCCCAATGTCCAAAATGCGTCTGGCCCCAGCAACCGGGGCATAGGCCCCCAGCACGCAGGAATCGGTGCACACCTTCATGGCACAGCGGTCCTGCCTGATGAGAAATTGCTTGAACTGGAAATAGTCGTTGGCCACGGGAGTAATGTGCTAATGAATTAATGTGCTGATGTGCTAATTAGGTGATTTGTTATTTTCTGGGAAGTAATATGCTGCAATTCAATGATGTTTGTTAATAGCACACCCATCTGAGTTTGTTACAAGTACATCTTCTCTCGTCAACAAATTAGCACATCAACCAATTAGCACTTCAGCACATTGAACAATTAGCACATTGCTAAATCAGCACATTACCCTGCTGTAGGGTTGGCTTCAAAGCCTTTGTCGGGGGGGAGGTTGGGTTGCAGAGCGGCGGCAACGGCCAATTGGTCGCAGCGTTCGTTCTCGGGATGGCCGGCGTGGCCGCGGACCCACACAAATCTCACCTGGTGCTGGCGGTAAATTTTCAGGAAACGCTGCCACAGGTCTGGGTTGGCCTTGCCGCTGAAGCCTTTCTTCTCCCAGCCAAACACCCAGCGCTTCTCCACCGCGTCTACCACGTACTTTGAGTCGGAGTAAATGGTCACGGGAATGCCAGGCCGGGTAATGGCCTCCAGGCCCACAATCACGGCCAGGAGCTCCATGCGGTTATTGGTGGTCTTTCTAAAGCCTTCGCTCAGTTCTTTCACGTGCGGGCCGTAGCGCAGAATCACGCCGTAGCCACCGGGACCCGGGTTGCCCCTGGAGGCACCATCGGTAAAAATCTCTATCAAAATGTGCTTGGTTAGTCTGCCGCAAAAATACCCAATGCCCGGCAAGCGGCGGCGGTGCGCGAAGATTATTTTCCAACATAGAGCCAAACCTTATGCAAGGCCCGCTGTTTCAGCCCTCATTTTCCAAAATCGGGCCCAAAACCTTACGCTATTAAAAGGGAAGTATCCAATCGGAGGTGGGCTCCCCAAACAGGTTTCCCCAATCTTCCAATTCTTCGGGCTTTCTCCATCACCCATTCAATCATTCACTCATTCAAGCATTCTCCCATTCGATTCAGGCCTGGTTTTCCCGAAAGGGCCTGGAAACAGCGTTAGAAGCTCACGTGCGTCTTGAACAGTTTAATGGCGATGGCCAGCAGGATTACCCCGAAGACTTTGCGGAGCACCTCGGTGCCGTTCTGGCCCAGTTTCCGCTCCAGCCAGTTAGAGCTCTTGAGCACGATGTACACAAACAGCAGGTTCAGGATGATGCCCACCAGCACGTTGGGGAGCGCGTAGGCCGCCCGGAGCGAGAGTAGGGTGGTCATGGTGCCGGCGCCCACAATGAGGGGAAACGCCAGGGGCACAATGGAACCGGTCTTGGTGTCGGGGTTGGAGTGGAACAGGTGAATGCCCAGCACCATCTCCATGCCAATGAGAAAGATAATGATGGCTCCGGCCAGGGCGAACGACTGAAAATCAATCCCGAAGAGCTTCAGGATGGCATCGCCCAGGAACAGGAAGGCAATCATGATGGCCCCGGCTACCAAGGTCGCCTTCTCAGACTGGATCACCCCCTCGCGCCGCCGCAGCTCAATGATGATGGGAATAGACCCCAGAATATCAATGATGGCAAACAAGATCAGGCTAACAGATACAATCTCTTTAAGGCTGAATTGGAACATAGGGCGTCAATTTCAACGTGAACGTAGGTTGGGCGCGAAATTAGTGATAATGGGCAGAAATGAAATTACGGAGCACGTCATATTCTGCGTCGGCAATGGCCGGGAAATTGGCGATCCGGAACGTGCTCTTGGCCCAGGGGCCGTAGCCGTTGCCCAGCGTGATGCCCTGCGCCGCGGCGTTTCGCTTGATCTCCTGCACCCAGCGGTCTGCGCCCTTGACGGCAATCACGGTGTGGGCCCGTACCTCGGGGTTTTCCACCAGCAGCTGCATCTCGGGGTTCTCCTCCAGGAACGCGTACAGCTCCTGCGCCCGCTGCACCAGGCTTTGGTCCACGTTTTTGATGAACGGCTTGTGTTCCAGGGTGCGCCGCATGAGGTACAGGTTGAGCACGTTAGGCGTGTGCCCGGTCTGGTAATTGAGCATTTTCTCGTGCAGGAACACCAGGCTGTTGTAATGCCGGCGGTCGTTGAGGGCCTTGGCCCGGTGAATGGTGCGCGGCGAGCACACCAGCACGCCCATGCCCGCGGGCAGCCCGAAGCACTTCTGCACCGAGGCGAACCAGATATCGGCCCGGATGAACTTGAGGTTAAGGCCGGCCATGCTGGAGGTGGCGTCTACGGCCAGCAGCGGGTCTTTGAACTGGTTCTGCAGTTTGAGTAGCGTGTTCATGTTCACCTGCGTGCCGTTGGAGGTCTCGGTCTGGGTCACGCAGATCACATCGGTATCGTCTTCCACGGGCAGGTTGGGCACGTCCAGCACGTCATCCACCTCAAACGACTGGCCGTAGGCATCGGGCCTGAGGCGCTTGGCGTACTGGTACCATTTCTCGCCGAAGGCGCCGTTGTAGAGGTGCAGGCTTTTGGTGGGGGTGAGGCTCTGGGCAATGATCTCCCAGCACTCGGTGGCCGAGGAGGTGAAGAAGATGAAGTAATCCTGCGGAATGTTCAGCTTGGTGCGCAGCAGGCCCACCAGGTCGCGCATCATCTGCACAAAGCGCTCGCCGCGGTGCGGAATACTGAGCATTCCCTCATCATAGGCCATGGTCAGGTACTCTCTCACCTCTGGATAGACTTTGGACGGACCCGGATAGAAATTAAGCATGGGCAATAGGGTTGTGGTGGTGTGGTGACGTGCACAGGCAGCACCGGCCGTTTTGGGGCCATTTCAGGGAAAAGGGCCAGAAAACGGCCGGAAGACGCAACCGCCTGAACTGTGCTACACGTGTAAAACGGTGCCTGGTTACGCTTTGGTGTAAGTAAATCCTACCTTGTTGGGCTTCTGGCGCTCAAAGTACTGCAAGGCAAGCCGATAGCTTTCCAGCCCGAATCCGCTGATGCTGCCCTTGCACCGGCCGCCAATGTAGGTGATGTGCCGCGTGGCCTCGCGCGCGAACACGTTGGAGATGTGCACCTCTACCACGGGGGTCTCAATGGCGGCAATGGCATCGGCCAGGGCCAGGGAGGAGTGGGTGTAGGCGCCGGCGTTGAACACAATGCCCTGGTAGGTGAAGCCCACCTCGTGCAGTTTGTCAATGAGGGCACCCTCTATGTTAGACTGGTAGTACTCCAGTTTCAGGTCTGGGAATGCCGGAATCAGGTCCTTTTCCAGGTAGTCTTCAAAAGAGCGGGAACCGTAAATGGATTTTTCGCGGCGGCCCAGCAGGTTCAGGTTGGGGCCGTTGAGTATCAAGATTTTCATAGCGGGTAGAATTTAACCCTCTTCTAAAAAAAAGGGGCGAACAGCATGGCCAAATGTACGGAATAACTACCTTTGGGCAGCACGTAGCCCTGCGCCTTTTACAGATTTCCATACCATTCTCCCCCCATGAACTGGTCAGTAAGTATAACCCAATTCCAAGGATACCTTCAGCTGGAAAAGTCCCTGTCCAGTAACTCAGTAGAAGCCTACCTGCGGGACGTGCGCAAACTGGTGCAGTACTTTGAGGTAACCCGCCAGAAGGTAGGGCCCCTGGCCGTGGAGCCCCACCACCTGCAGGATTTCCTGGAGTGGATCAATGGGTTGGGCATGACGCCGCACTCCCAGGCCCGCACCATCTCGGGCATCAGGGCGTTCTACAAGTTCCTGATCATGGAGGAAGTGCTCAACGCCGACCCCACCGAGACCATTGAGGGCCCCAAACTGCAGCGCAAGCTCCCCGATGTGCTCAGCTACGACGAGATCACCACGCTCTTTGACGCCATTGACGTGAGCACCCCCGAGGGCACCCGCAACAAAGCCATGCTGGAAACCCTCTACAGCTCGGGCCTGCGCGTCACCGAGCTGATTGAGCTGAAGATCACCAACCTGTACGAAGACCTGGGTTTCCTGCGCATTACCGGCAAAGGCAACAAAGAGCGGCTGGTGCCCATTGGGCGCGATGCCCTCAAATACATCAGGGTGTATCTGGACGGGGTGCGCCGGCACCAGACCATCAAGAAAGGGCACGAGGACTTTGTGTTTGTGAACCGCCGGGGCACCAGCCTGAGCCGCGTCATGGTCTTCAACATCATCAAAGACCTGGCCGCCAAGATTGGCCTGCAGAAGAACATCAGCCCGCACACGTTCCGGCATTCGTTTGCCACGCACCTCATTGAGGGCGGCGCCGACCTGCGGGCGGTGCAGGAAATGCTGGGCCACGAGTCCATTACCACCACCGAGATCTACACCCACCTGGACCGCGATTACCTCAAGCAAGTCATCCAGGAGTTTCACCCGCGCAGCTAAGTCAAATTGCTTACGTCCTTTTGACCACTGCCCTGAAAGGGTGCGTTTGGGGGCTAAAGTAGCCCAAACAGCTCAGAAGCGGCGGCAAACGGCGATTTCTGCCCCTGCGTGACCTGGTCTGCCACTGCCTGCCACTGCGCCCTGATGGCCGGGTGCTGGTAGAAACGCTCCTCCAACTGCTGCCTGATGCTGTGTTTGAGCCAGTGCAGGTTCTGTTCCTGCCGCCGCTGCTGAAAGAAGCCGTTGGCTTGGGTCTGTTGCACGTACTGCTGCACCAGGTCCCAGATAGGCGCCAGGCCGGTTTTCTCGTAGGCCGAACACACCGTCACCTGCGGGTTCCACTTTGAGGGCCCCACCGGGAACAGGTGCAGGGCACTCTGGTACTCGGCCTGGGCGCTGGTGGCAGGGGGCAGGTTAGCCCCGTCGGCTTTGGTGATGGCAATGGCATCGGCCATTTCCATGATGCCCTTCTTGATGCCCTGCAATTCATCGCCGGCCCCGGCCAGCATCAGAAGCAGGAAAAAGTCCACCATCTCGTGCACGGCCGTCTCAGACTGGCCCACGCCCACGGTTTCCACAAAGATCACGTCAAACCCGGCGGCCTCGCACAGCAGGATGCTCTCGCGGGTGCTGCGGGCCACGCCGCCCAGGGTCTTGCCCGCCGGCGAGGGTCTGATGTACGCCCGTGGGTTTGCAGACAGGGTTTCCATGCGGGTTTTGTCGCCTAAGATGCTGCCGCCGGTGCGCTGGCTGGTGGGGTCAATGGCCAGTACGGCTAGCTTGCGGCCTGGTTCCTCCAGCAAGTAATTCCCGAAAGCCTCAATAAACGTGCTCTTGCCCACGCCCGGCACGCCCGTGATGCCCACCCGCACCGACTTGCCGGCCTGCGGCAGCACCAGCTCCATGACCCGGTGGGCCAGGTCCTGGTCTGAAGGAAGCGTACTTTCCACTAAGGTGATGGCGCGGCTCAGGAGCACCCGGTTCCCCGACAGGACTCCGGCGGCATACTCGTCTGGCGAAAATCGTTTAGGCACTCGTTTTGGGGCTGTTTTCAGAAAAGTACGCGAAAAATAGGAATTAGTCCTGAGTTCTGCCGGGCTTTCTGAAGGAAGGGATCAACCAGTGGGCCTAAGCCAGCGCTTATTTAGCCGAATTGATGGCACTGGAAGGCTGCGGCAGGTTCTGGAAGTAGAACCCCGGGAAGTTGGGCAAGCCCAGGGCGCTCTTCTGCTTGCCCAAGCTAATGCCGGCGTCTTTGTAGTCACAGGCTTCGCCCAGGGCATTAGGGTTCCTGATCACACCCAGCCAGGTGCTGGCGTTGCGGGCTACGTAAATGCGGCCGTCGGGGGCCAGTTGCAGGGCGCCTATCTTCCGGCTCATGCTCCTGGCCACCTGCTTGCCCGAGTGGATGATGGCGTCTGGCGTGCCGGCGCTCAGGTCAAACTGGAAGATGCGGGCCTCGCCGCCGGCTATGCCGTTCTTACCGCCATACAGCTTGGTGCCGTCTGGTGAGAACTCCACGCCGTAGGCTTCGTCAAACTTGCCCAGGTCTACCGCCAGGGCTAGCTTGCCGTTCTCATTGTTGAAGTCAAATACCTCGATCTTGTTCACGGCCGCCCAGGTGGCCACCGCCAGTTTGTTGCCGGTAGGCGAGGCTTTCATGTACCCAATGGTAGCGCCGTTGTCGCCGGCGTGGATGCTGCCCAGGTGGCTTTCCACGGGTTTGAACGTGATGCCGTCTGGGCTGACCAGGTAGGCGTAGAAAGCCGAGCTGTTCCAGCGGTGCGTGATCACCCAATAGTCACGGCCGTTGCGGTGCCGGATGGCGGTGAGTTTCTCGGTGACCGGCGCAAACATGAGGTTGTTTTTGGAGACCACTTCGCCCAGGCCCCCGTTGCGGCTCAGGTCAATGAGGTGGTACTGCAAGCCATGGCTCTGGCCCTGGAAGTCGGTGGTGAACAGGTAGTAAAGGTGCGAGGCCCCGGGTTTGGGCAAGATCAACGCCGATTGGGTAGAAGACTCGTGCCCCTTCAGGGAGTCGCCGTTGGCCATAATCTGCTTGTTGCGGTTCCATACCTGCATGCCGTTGGAGTAGAACAACAGGTTGCCCAGGGCATCTGACAGCACCGCGCAGCCTTCCTCACTAAACATCTTGCCGTCTTTGAGCGGCTCAGGTTTGAATGGGTCGGCAAAGCTCAGGCCGGCATTCTGCCCGAAGTACCAATTGATCGCTTCTTTCTGGGCCGATGCGGTAAGCGCCAGGAGTCCAAGAGGAAGCAGGAGCAACAGTTTCTTCAATCTCTTCATCATTCAGAAAACGATTAAGTTGCCTGAAGATTTCAAAGATTACGCCAGATATTTTTAGACCAGAAAACGGGAGGAGAGGTCTATTGCAAGCCAGAAGCCTTGCCTGCGGTAAGCGACTGGAAAGCGGTAAAAGAAGCCGTAGCGTACGTAGAGTCCTGGGCACTAGCCTGCAAAGGGGCAGCGTGGAAATGCAGAGGCATGGTGATGCAACCGTCAGATACCCGGGTCACGCAACTCAGCAAGAGCATGCCTGTCAAGAAAACTGCCAACCTCTTCTTCATACTATCACATATTTTCCTTTGAATGATACTAAAATCTCTAACTTTTACCTAAATGGAAAGGAATGCACTGGGTAATTCATAACTTGTATATATTTATAAATAATATGATCTAAATAAGATGTTATCAGTAAAAATACCCTCAAAGCGCTCCAAACAGCGTTTGCTTCTGCCAAAATTTAACCTCTACACGTGGGTGATGGTAAATTTCTACTAGGTGAAAATGCTTAAATATTTTTGATAAATAGATGAAAAAGAGCCGGTTAAGGGCGGTAAAAACAAAAGCGCTGCCCCTTGTAAGAGGCAGCGCTTTTGCGGTAATGGAACGGAGGAGGATTATCCTCTTGGGTTCAGGGCTTCGTTGATGCGGTCAGAAAGGTCCAGCAGGTGGTAGTTGCTCAGAGAATCTGATTGAGCCGCAGCCGCTCCTTTAATCAGGGAGTTGATGTTGCGTAACTCCGCTTTGGCTACAGACACCACGTCGCTCTGCATGACATCCAGGGTAGGGGCAGCGGGTCTTCTGGCGGCGGCCTGAGTCGAAGCGGCCGTAGCCGGCGCTGGTTTCACCAGATCAATCAGTTGCTCAACGTACAGCTTCTGCAGGTTTCGGCGGTACACATCAATGGCCTGTTTGTTCTTCACTTCTTTAAAGATAGAGTTGTTCATGTCGGTAAAGAAGTCGGTCACTTTGTAGGCCTTGGCGCCGTCCATGGCCTCGCCGGCAATCAGCTTGGTCAGGGTAGCGTTGCTGATGAGGCGGTTAAGCACGTTCTGCTGGCTGCGGGACACCACCACCATGGGGTTGGCCCCGGTGTTGTTCAGGACGTTGGGCGCCAGCAACCAGGTAGGCGTAGTGAACAGCTGCTTGTCTAAGAAGGCCATGGCCTCCTTCTGGGTTGCGGCCGGGGTACGCTCGTACACCACACCTTCCTGCTCTACCGTTTTGGGGGTCTCATAGATACCGCCAATGTTTTTGGCCACGTGGCCCATGTACCGGTTAAACTGCGTGGTCAACTGGCCATACATGTTCTCCAGGTTGTCATAGCCTTCGTTTTCCTCGCGGGTCCACTCGGGGAGCTTGGCCAGGATGCGCTGCAGGTTCTTAATGCCGTACGCAGAGGCCTTCATGGCGTTGTCGCTCAGGTCCTCGTTCTGCGAGTGCGGGTCATCTGGGTTGGTCTCGGTCCCGAACCAGTAGCGGCGGTTTTTCAGCTTCTCCACCGTCATCTTGTTGAGGGTAGCGATCTCGTCTTTCGCGCTCTTGGCGTTTGGCAGCATGCGGTAGCCCCACTCAATGGCCCACAGGTCATAGTCACCGATTCTTGGATAGATGCCTTTGGAGGTGATGTTGTCTTCCGGCTGGGCCACGTAGTTAAAGCGGGCGTAGTCCATGATGGACGGCGTGTGGCCGTTCTGCTCCACCCATTTCTTGTTGCGCAGGTTTTCTACCGGTACGGTGGAGCTGGAGCCGTAGTTGTGGCGCAAGCCTAGGGTGTGGCCCACCTCGTGCGAAGACACAAACCGGATCAAATCGCCCATCAGTTCCTCAGGGAACTCCATTTTGCGGGCACGGGGGTCAACGGCCGCCGCCTGGATGAAGTACCAGTCGCGCACCAGTTTCATCACGTTGTGGTACCAGTTGATGTGGCTTTCCATGATCTCGCCGCTGCGCGGATCTGAGATGCTGGGCCCGCTGGCGTTGGAAATCTCGGAAGGTTTGTACACAATGGCCGAGTGGCGCGCGTCTTCCAGGCTCCAGTTTGGATCTTCCTTGGGCGTGGGGGCCACTTTGCCGATCACGGCGTTCTTAAAGCCCGCCTTCTCAAAGGCTTTCTGCCAGTCGTTCACGCCGGCAATCAGGTAAGGCACCCATTGCTTCGGCGTAGCCGGGTCAATGTAGAAGACAATGGGCTTTTTGGGCTCTACCAGTTCACCACGCTTGTACTTGGCCATGTCTTTTTCCTTGGGCTCCAGTCTCCAGCGCTTCACCATCTGGATTTCCTTCACGCCCTGCGGATTGGCGTCAAAATCGGTGTAACCCACGGTAAAGTAACCCACGCGTGGGTCAAAGTAACGCGGTTGCATGGGTACTTTGGGCAGCACCACCATGGAGGTGTTGATCTCAATGGTAGAGGAGCCGTTGAGGTTAGAGTTGGCAGCCCCACCGCCCGAAGGCGCGGCCCCGAAGCCGGTGGTAGGAGGGGTGAGTACGTAGGTTTTCACGGTGGTCACTTCCACGTTCTGCGGATAGCTGCGTACGTTCTGGATGTAGCTGCGGTCGCCTATGAAGTTGCCCAACCGGAAACGGGTTTTGCCCGCCGGCGAGCTGAACGAGAAGATTTCGTTTTCGCCCTTGATGTAGTCGGTCACGTCAATGACGCTGCTCTTGTTGTTAGGACCGTAGGCCGCCACGTTGAACGCCGCCACAATGGCCTGCACGTTAGAGCGCTGCACCGCCTGGTACATAGACTTGGTGCTGTCTGGGCTGTAGGTTGCGTAGGAGATCTTGCGCATGAAAACGCGGTCATCGGGACCTTTCTCAAACATGATCACGGCGCTGCCGATCTGGTCCCCGGCGTAGCCCGAGGCGGAGCGCACCTCGGCCCCGGCCTTGGAAATACGGTTCACCACCAGGATCTCGCGGCCCAAAACGGAGTCAGCCAGCTCAAAGAAGTACTTGTCTTCTACTTTGTGGGTCTTGAAAAAGCCGGACTTGGACTGGGCTTTGTCGGTGATGACGTCGGCGTAGGGCTTCGGTTTGGATGATTTGGCCGCGTTGCCCTGCAGCCCGGCGGCTCCGGCTACCCGGCGCGTGGAATCGGCGGGTTGGGTGCGACCCTGGGCCATGGCTACTCCGGCAAAGGTAGAAACCAGCCCCAGCGTCAGTAAGAACTTCTTCATGCTGTAGTAAGCTTGTTAGTTGTATAAAGGGTTGCGTGTAGTGTGGAATGCACCCAGGCTTAGACAAGCAGCGGTGGAGAAGGTTTAATGAGATAGGGAGAGAAAGTTAAAAATTGTGGTAGGCGTTTTGGAGGTGTTTTTGGGAAAGAGGGCGGGAAACGGATTCATCACAAGTAAAACTGGCGCGAGTCTCCAGACTCGTGACACTTGATGAGGGTAGTCTCCAGACTACCCTCGCTGCACCGCAGCGACATTACGCATTGTTGTTTCCAAGCATTTCCGGTTCGTGGTTCCCGGCGAGTCTGGAGACTCGCATTATCCCAAGGCACGAGTCTGGAGACTCGCGCCAGCTTTTCCTTGTGAGATTCCCTGTACCGTTTTTCTGCTGTTTTTGGGAAACAGGCCTAAAACAAGCATCTTCCTTCATTTGCCAAATTTCGTATAAGTTCGCCATGAGCACCAAATACAAAACCCGCAATCCAGAAGGTATTTACTTTATAAGCATGGCCGTTGTGGAGTGGGTAGATGTATTTACCCGAAGAGAGTATTGCGAGCTACTAGTGGATAGCCTCAAGTATTGCATTCAGCAAAAGGGACTGGTGCTGCATGCCTGGGTCATCATGCCTAATCATCTACACCTGATTGCATCCTCAACGGAAAAGAGCTCTCTGCCCAATATTCTGAGAGACTTCAAGAAATTTACTTCCAATAAGTTGATTCAAGCTATTCAGGACAATCCGCTGGAAAGCCGAAGGCGGTGGATACTTTGGATTTTCCAGAGCAATGGCCAACACAACTCTCAGAACACTCACCATCAATTCTGGCAGCAGAGTAATCATCCTGTAGAACTCGATTCTCCATATTTGATAGAGCAGAAATTGACCTATTTACACCAAAATCCAGTAGAACTGGGCTTGGTGGAAGAACCAGAACATTGGCGGTATAGCAGCGCAGTAGATTATGCCGGCGGCAAAGGTTTGCTTCCTCTGGTTTATTTGGATTAGCTAATATCTTTTTTCTACAACTTCTGCGCTGGCCTACACTGGCGCGAGTTTCCAAACTCTTGCCTTTGCATAATGCGAACGCTCCAGACTATCCGGGAATTACTAGCTGAAATGCAGCCTCTTCAATCCTTCAAGCTCTTCTCCAACTGCCCCAACAACGAAATAAACCTGCCAGACTTCTCCTCTATGGTGCTCAGGCCTTGCTGGGCCAGGTCAATCTTGCCGGTGTTGTAGAGGGTGAACAGGTGCCGGGCGGTGCGTTCTATGTCTTGCTGCAAGTCATAGAGCGCCAGCAAGACGGGCTGCTGGCGGTACTTCTTCAACCCGATGGTGTTGAACCATTCCGTGACGGGGTTCGCCGAGGAGAAGAACGCAGCATCATACTCCCCGCCACTCACATAAAGCACGGAGCGTACTTTAGATTTGTAGAGGATATGCTTGATCCTGAGTTGCTGGATATCAATCTCGGCGTTTGTCATGCAGGTTTTTAGGCGCGTTAAGAGGCGCTGTTTTTACTCTGGTTTTCCAGTTCCTGTAGTTTCTGGGTGCATTTCACCTGCTCCGTTACCTCATAGCCGAACACCAGAATGCCCTCAATCTGCTGCGTCTCAGAGTAAAGGGCCTGGTAGGTGAAGTTGATGTAGATCTGTTCCAGGTCCTGGGCGCTGGTGCGGCCAATCAAAATAGGCACCTCCTTGGCCACAAAATCCTCGCCAGTCTGGTACACTTTGTCCAGAATCTGCACAAAGCCCTGCTCGGCCACCTCAGGCAGCGCCTCTGCCACCGTTTTGTGGAGCAGGTCGCGGCCGGGGAACAGCTTCTGGTACTCGGGGTTGACCAGGTGGTAGCGGTGCTCGGGCCCTTGCAGAATACAGAAGAAGGCCGGTGCTTTCATGATGAGGCGCTCCAGGGTAGACCTTTCGGCCTGGGCTTTCTGCAGGGCCAGCTGGATCTGGTCAGACAAAAGGGCCAGCTGCTCGTTGCTTTCCAGCAGTTCCTGTACCATCAGCTTGGTGTCGTGAATGTCAGTGTTGCTGCCCACGCGCAGTTTCACGGTTCCGTCCAGGTCTACCAGCGGAAGGCTCTTGACCACGTGCCAGCGGTAGTTGCCGTCTTTGTTCCGGATGCGCACCTCGGCCTGAAACTCCTGGTTGTTGGGCCAGGCCTGGTTCATTTTCCGCTGCAGCGCCGCCAGGTCATCGGGGTGGAAGGTCTGCCGCCAACCGGTGCCCAGCAGTTGCTCAGAAGAAAGGCCGGTGTAGTCTATCCAGCGCTGGTTCACGTAGGTCACGTTACCTTGCGTATCGGCGGTGTGGATGAGCTGCGGCACGGCATCGGTCATGAACCTGAACTTGTTCTCAGACTCCAGCTGGGCCTTTTTGGCCAGCTCGCGGGCGGTCACGTTGGCCGTGCGCCGGATGATGTATTTCACGTTGCCGTCCTGGTCCAGCACGGGCGTGTGCGAGGCTTCCCAGTAGCGGGTCTCGTAGCCTCCCTCCGGACGGGCAATGTCATAGCGCAGCACCTCAAAATAGGTGACGGTCTTCTCCCGGAAAGTCCTGTCAATGGACTGCCGCAGGATAGAGCCGTTCTTGGAATCCGCGTCCACCGGACTGTCAGGGAAGGCCTCCAGCAGGTTACGGCCAATCAGTTGCTCCCGCGTGCGAAGCACCAGGCCCAGGTACTTGTCTGTGGCCTCCAGCACGGTGTAGTCTGGGGCAATGGCCACCAGGGCCTCGGGGATATTGACAAACAGCTCGTGTAAATCCATCTTGAAATTGGGTAAGAAGCCTATTCTTGCAGTAACTTCTCTAAAATCTGCTGCGCCGCCACACTGATCACGGTACCCGGTCCGAAGATACCTGCTACGCCGGCATCATACAAAAACTGGTAATCCTGCGCCGGAATCACGCCCCCGGCAATGACCATGATGTCTTCGCGGCCCAGCTTCTTCAACTCTGCAATTAGCTGCGGAATCAGGGTTTTGTGGCCGGCGGCGAGGCTGCTCACGCCTACCACGTGCACGTCATTCTCTGCGGCCTGCAGAGCCACTTCCTCCGGGGTCTGAAAAAGCGGACCTAAATCCACGTCAAAGCCGAGGTCGGCGAAGGAGGTGGCGATTACTTTGGAGCCGCGGTCGTGGCCGTCCTGGCCCATTTTGGCTACCATGATTCTTGGTCGGCGGCCTTCCTGCTCCGCAAATTGGTCGGCGAGCGCCTGGGCCTTGCCGAAGTTCTCGTCGTCTGATATCTCTGAACTGTACACGCCGGATATGGATCTGATGGTGGCCCGGTGGCGGCCGAATACTTTTTCTAAGGCATAGGAAATCTCGCCCAGGCTGCAGCGCACGCGGGCGGCGTTGATGGCTAGTTCCAGCAGGTTGCCTTCACCCGTTTCGGCGGCCTGGGTCAAAGCATCCATGGCGGCGAACACGGCGTTTTCGTCCCGGTTTTCCCGAAGTTGGGCTAAACGGGCCAACTGGGCCTCGCGTACGGCAGTGTTGTCAATATCCAGAATCTCCAGGTGTTCCTCGGTCTCCGGACGGTATTTGTTCACACCCACAATCACGTCTTTTCCAGCATCAATCCGGGCCTGCCGACGGGCGGCGGCCTCTTCAATGCGCATTTTGGGCAATCCGGTTTCTATGGCTTTGGCCATACCACCCAGGCGCTCCACTTCCTGGATCAAATCCCAGGCGCGGTGCGCGAGTTGGTGGGTGAGGGCCTCCACGTAATAAGAGCCGCCCCAGGGGTCCACGGTTTTGGTGATATGCGTTTCCTGCTGCAGGTAAATCTGGGTGTTGCGGGCAATGCGCGCGGAGAAGTCTGTTGGTAAGGCGATGGCTTCGTCCAGAGCGTTGGTGTGCAAACTCTGCGTTCCGCCCAGCGCGGCGGCCAGGGCTTCCACGGTGGTGCGGGCCACGTTGTTGAACGGGTCCTGCTCGGTTAAACTCCAGCCAGAGGTCTGGCAGTGCGTGCGCAAGGCCAGGGATTTATCGCTTTTGGGGTTGAACTGCTTGATGAGTTTGGCCCACAGCATGCGGGCAGCGCGCATTTTGGCAATTTCCATGAAGTGGTTCATGCCAATGGCCCAGAAAAACGACAACCGCGGCGCGAAGGTGTCAATGTCCATGCCCGCGGCCAGACCGGTGCGTACGTATTCCAGGCCATCGGCCAAGGTGTAGGCCAGTTCCAGATCGGCCGTGGCCCCGGCTTCCTGCATGTGGTAGCCCGAGATGGAGATGGAGTTGAACTTGGGCATGTGTCGGGAGGTGTACGCGAAGATATCGGCGATTATGCGCATGCTGGGCTCCGGCGGGTAGATATAGGTATTGCGCACCATGAACTCCTTCAGGATATCGTTCTGGATGGTGCCGCTCAGTTGCTCCGGTTTCACGCCCTGTTCCTCGGCGGCTACAATGTAAAACGCCAGGATGGGCAACACCGCCCCGTTCATAGTCATGGAAACGCTCATCTGGTCCAGCGGAATCTGATCGAACAGAATCTTCATGTCCAGGATGGAATCAATGGCTACGCCGGCCTTGCCCACATCACCCACTACGCGCGGGTGGTCTGAGTCATAGCCCCGGTGCGTGGCCAAGTCAAACGCTACGGAAAGGCCTTTCTGACCGGCGGCCAGGTTGCGGCGGTAAAAGGCGTTGGATTCCTCGGCGGTGCTGAAGCCCGCGTATTGCCGGATGGTCCAGGGGTTCTTCACGTACATGGTGCTGTACGGTCCGCGCAGAAACGGCGGCAGACCGGCTGCAAAGTCCAGGTGCTCAAACGCGGCCGTGTCTTCTTTGGTGTAGAAGTTCTGCAGCGGCAGGCGCTCGGCGGTTTTCCAGGTTTTCGGTTCCGTTTTCGGCTCATTCCCGAAAAAAGAGCCCTGAAACGTGAAAGGTATCTTGGTGAAATCTGGTTTCATGTGTTCGTATCATGTAGCAGGTATCAAGTATTAGGTTACGAGATATCTGCATGTTTATCATGTGTAAAGTTCTCGCTCCCCCCCGTGTTGTCATCCTGGAAGGATCTTGTGGGCGAACTGTAACGCTGTCAGCTAAGTGCAAATACACGTTCTATTTGCATTGCCCCTCTTCCTTGTTCAAGTAGAAAAAGTTGTTTCATCGCTCTTGTCTTTCTAGTTTGCCCACAAGATCCTTTCAGGATGACAAATAGGAAGGGAGGTCTCCTCCTGAAGAGGATTATGTCAAAACATTTTCAAGACTCTAGACTCAGAACTCAAGACTGACGCGCCCCGCGCGTTAAGCCCCCAGGCGTTCCTGAATGCGGGTGATGATTTCCTTGGTATCGCAGCCCTTGAACAGGAACTCGTCAAAGCCGTGGGCCTGCAGTTCTTCTTTCAGTTGCATGGGGTCATCGGCCAGAATCAGGGCTGGACCTTGACGGTGCTGGGCCCGCATGCCCTTGGCGAAGGCCTCGGCAAAGTCCTGGAACTGTTTCTCGGGGGCGGCCATCACAATCACCTGCACGTTCAGGTTTTTGACGGCCTGGAGCGCATCGGACACCGAGTGGAACTTGAGCACCTGGGTAGTAAAGCCCGAGCAGGTGAAGAACTCCCGCGCGAAGGAGGCGTGGATGTGCTCCTGCAGAGCATTGCCCATGTGCACCACCACCGCGTGCGGACGGCTCTTTTTCTTCCGGAAGTGCAGCTCGGTGGCCAGGCGCAGCACCTCGTAGGAGTATGCCCCGCGGGTATTGTCAAAGTGCCGGCTCTGGATGAGCTGCTCGGGGTCAAAGTCCAGCTTCTCCTGCGGGTTGGGGTATTTGTTGGTGCCCACCAGCACCTCTTTGCCGCTGGCGATGTCCTTGAACTTCTGGTTGCTGGTTTCCTTGAGGAGGTCTTGCAGGTACCCCGCGTTGGAGGCCGGAATAAACCCGCCGCGGGCCTCAATGTCCTGGAACAGGGCCCAGGCTTTCACCGCCAGCTGCCGGGTAAGGTACTCCAGGTAATAGGAGCCGGCGGCCGGGTCAATGGCCTGGTCCAGGTAAGCCTCCTCCTTCAGGATGATGGGGATGTTGCGGGCGATGCGCTCGCTGAATTCGTTGCTCTCCCTAAAGGTGTTGTCAAATGGCTCCACCTCCACCGAGTTCACGCCGCCAATGATGGCACTCATCATCTCGGTGGTGTGGCGCAGCAGGTTGGTGTGCGGGTCTAAGGTAGTCTGGTGCCAGCGCGAGGTGGAGGCGTGGATGCGCAGAGCGCCCGCCACTTCCCCCGGTACCCCAAAGGCTTCCACCACCTTGGCCCAGAGCAGCCGCGCCGCCCTGAACTTGGCAATCTCAAAGAAGTAGTTGGTGCCCGCCGTCAGGTGGAACTGCATGTTCCGGAAAATGGCCTCGGGCGCCAGGCCGGCGCCGGTAAGGCTATTGGTGTAGCAGACCGCAATGGCCAGCGTGATGGCCAGCTCCTGCACCAGCGTGGCCCCTTTGTTGCTGAAGTGCGACCCGTTGATGGTAAGCGCGTAGAAGTTAGGGGCCTCCAGGGTCTGCTCCAGCAGGTGCATGGCGTGGTCCAGGTCCAGTTGCTTGTAGCTTTCGGAGGCCAGGATAGGGGAGCACTTCAGGAAACCGGTGAGAGCCCCCACGGGCACTTTCTTGCGGTACAGCCCGGTGGTGAGGTGGTGCAGAAAGTTGGCGGCTTCAGTAGACACGGTGTAGGCCACCGGCACTTTGGTGAGGTCAAGGTGCTGGATGAGGTAGTCGGCGTCAAACTCATGCCCGTTTTCCATGATAAAGTGAATGCCGTCTGCCCCACGGGCAAGCGCCTGCGCAGCTTTGTCCACGGCCTCGTGGCCCTTGCCCCAGGTATGGATCGGCTGCAGGTTCAGCCAGCTGTTGCGGTCGGTTTTGGCGGTGCGCAAGTAGGGGAACTGACCCGGAATGGTATCAAAGGCCCTGCTCTGCGGCGACTGGCTTTGGGTATAAAAAGGGGCCACCGAAATCTCTTCGTAGCTCTGCCAGTGCAGATCAGCCAGATCGGCGCCTTTGAGGTCTTGCTTTATCTTGGCAAGCCATTGCTCAGCCGTTACCGGCCCAAACTCGGGGAACAATGCCTCGGCGGAGGTGATGTCAGTCATACAATCGCGAACGGATGTTTGGGTAAAGATACTCTTTTGCGGAAACTGTTCTACGGCCCCCACCGGATTTACGCCATCTGTTTCAGGCCTGTTTTCAGGAAAACAGAAAGAAAAGAGGGTAGGGGCAAAACATGAACCAGCAGCTAGGAAAGAAGCCTGCTACCGCGGTGTTCCAACTGCTACTCTGTTGCGACAAGGCAGTTACAAACTGCCGCTAATGGTAGGTCCACCTCACAGACTTGAACCATGAGGAATGTAAACCCACCCCTGCCCCTCCCAGGAGGGGAGTACGCCTTGCTGACAAGCATTACAGTTCTCCCAGCAACGCTATTGCTTCTGCCTCTTTTTCCCCTATTCCAGTCTTTCGGCTGAGCGCCTAGCGCTCGACCCGGTGCCGCGCATGCGGCAGGCCTGAGGGCCAGGCGAGAGAGCACAGCGCGAAGGCGGAAGACGGGGCCCCGCGGCCGTGAGCGCACCAAGCTACCTATGCAACAACACAGCTCATAAGTCCATAGACAAGCGGCAGAAACGCCAGCAAAAGCAAACAAATTCATTAGTCCACACACAAGCGGCACTTCACCAGCGAAAGCAAATTTCACCATCTGCAAACAACCAAAGAAATCAGTCCATAACCTGCCCTCCACCCGTTTCCCTTACCATTCCAGCAAAACAGGCCAAAAACAGGAACCATAACCTCCTGGGCATTTCTGCGTCTCTATGCACCATGAACATTCCCCAAGACCAACTGTACATCGGGACCTCGGGTTGGAGCTACGCCTGGCGCGGCCTCTTCTACCCGGAAGACCTGAAATCGGCGGACATGCTGCCCTTCTACGCGCAACACTTCAACTGCACCGAGGTGAACAGCAGTTTCTACCATTTCACCATGGAGAAAACCATCCTGAAGTGGCTGGAGCAAACGCCTGCCCATTTCAAATTCGCGCCCAAGCTGCACCGCAGCATTACCCACGAGAACCGGTTACAGAACATTGAAGACCCGTTACGCAAGTGGATGGATCGGTTCCTGCTCATGGGCGACCGATTAGGGCCGGTGCTGGTACAGTTGCCGGGCTCGTTCCACTTCAACGAGCTCATCGCAAAGCACTTTTTCACGCTGCTCCGGAAGTTGTACCCAGAAACGGTCTTTGCGCTGGAAGTACGGCATGCCTCCTGGCACACGGAGGAGGTGCTGGAACTGTTGGAGGAATTCGCTATCTCGCTGGTGGTGATCAGTGCCGGAAAGAAGTGGCCGGGCCTGGCCGCCGCTACCACCAACACGGTATACCTGCGCCTGCACGGCCACGAGCAGCTGTACCGCGGTGCCTACCCCGAGGAGGAACTGGAGCGGTTCGCCTACATGGCGCAGGACTGGCTGCAGGACGATAAAACGGTCTGGTGTTTCTTCAACAACACCATCGGGGGCAATGCTACGGCAGACGCTCAAAAACTGCGGCAGCTGCTGCTGAATTTATGATGGGGTAGGTCCTAGAACACTTGCATTTGATGAGATACCTGCTCCTGGCAGCTGGCACAGACACTCGCAGGACCTTCGGACACTGCGAGGTCTTTTGAGCAAGCGCTTCCTGTGAGCACACTGTACATTCTGACGCGAGGCTCCGGTCTCGTGACGGGGGAGGAAGCGAACGCTCCAGCTTGCCGGGAACCAAGAGCATTTTTACGCGCTGCTGAAAATATTGAAGACCAACAATCCTAATTTCGCTGCGGGGCAGCGAGGGTAGTCAGAGACTACCCGGCATCCCAAGGCACGAGTCAGAGACTCGCGCCAGTGTTTTGGAAGTCAAATTCGGAGCTAGCAACCAGCAACCAACAACTAAAAACTAATAACCATCAACTACCTGTACACCTCGGCTAGCATGCAGCGGGCGCTTCCACCGCCGTGGGCCTCTATGGTGCGTAAGTCAGAGCGTACCATTTTGGTGAGGGTGTTGAGGAGTTCAAACTGGTCTTTGCGCAGGGCCTTGTAGGCTTTCTCAGACATGACCAACACGGGTTCGCCGGCTTTGTTGCGCACTTGTATCATGTTGCCGGCCATCTTTTTTACCTGGGCCAGGCTGAGGTCAATGATTTCTTTGCCGGTGTCTACCAGGGCCTCCAGCAACAGGCCTTGCTCTTCCTCGTCTGGTATGGCCTCCAGGCACACCAGGGCAAAATCGGCACCCAGGGTCATGATCACGTTGGTGTGGTAAATGGGCAGGCCGCTGTCATCTACGGCGTGAAACACCACCGGCCTGTAGCCCAGTCTATCGCAGAAGGCCTGGAGCGGCTCTGGGTGGGTGCGCTCAGAGAGGCAGGCGTAGGCAATCTTGTGCTGGCGGTCCAGCACCAGACTGCCGGTGCCCTCCAGGAACTTGCCTTCGTTCTCAAAGTAGGTGAGGTCTATGACCTCGGTGAGTGGCAGCTCATGTTCCTGCTCCAATTGGGTCAACAGTTCGGGGCGGCGCTCCAGGCGGCGGGTAGGCGACAGCATGGGGTAGAGCACTACCTTGCCACCGGGGTGAAAGGAGATCCAGTTGTTGGGGAAAACGGCATCGGGGGTGGCAGGCTCCTCCACATCGTCCAGTACAATGGCGTCAATGCGGGCGGCCCATAACTTGAGCAGGAACTGGTTAAACTCATCCAACGCTTTTTGCTGCACCTTTGCTTCTGTGCCCGTCGGCACTTCCTGTTGAAAGGAGTTGGTGGCGGCGGTTTCTGGGTTGGCCCCAAAGCGGGCGGGCCGCACCAGCAAGACCTGGGTAGCGAGCGGAACGTTTGGGTGCGCGGGGAGTTTGTTTTCGGGTTGCATGGGCCTGCCGTGTGGGTTGAACGGTGCAAGATACGGCAAAACCACCATAGTGAGAAGTGGGTGGGGCCTGGGGCAGCTAGCCAGGGGAAGGACGCCCGTTTTCAGGCCAGTTTCCTGAAAACGGGCCCCAAACAAAATCCCCGCTCTTTCTGGTAAGAAGGAGCGGGGAGAAGTAGTTGCCGTACGGTTGGCTATTTTCTTGCGGAGGGCAGAGGCTAAGCGGTGGCCGTGGCCCGGTTGCGCCAGAAGTACCGGAAACACCGGCCCATAATGCCTCTGAATCTTTTAGGGAAGGTGGCCCGGCACCAGCGCTTCAGCTCCCTGATCTCGTGCAGGAGCAGCAGGCGCAGGCATTTCCGGAATTCTTTTTCAAACAACACTACATCAAAACTAACTTTAAGAAGAATGAATTTACTGTACTGTAAATAGGAAGTGGTCATGGTAGTGATGGTTTTAGGTAAGTTGTTAGAACAAAACGCGGTGTGCAAAAAGGCTCTCCTTGAAAGAAGAAGAGGTAATCCTACTAAAAACGGCCCTGTCTTCTCCCGGCAAAGCAAGTAGTTCGCCGGAGGTGCAGGTACAGCAAGGGGAGCACGGTACGGGTAGAAGGCAGGACAGTTCCGCTGGCTGCCCTTGCCGTAACCTGCGGCGAAAAGAGAGGGAACAACAGGTCCGGCACGCAGGGGCGAGCCGTTTCCAGCGCCTCCTGCTTGCAGTTGTTCCGCCCCAGCCTACAGGCGCAGCTTGGGGAAGCTGAAGCCAAGGTAAACGCCGCCCAATGGTTGCCTGCCACAAGCTTGACAGAGAAAAAGAACCAAGTGGTTTAGAGCAGAGGCGCGTTTACGCATGTGCACCAACTTCAACTGGCTGTGGAGCTGAAGCAAAACAAGTTTACTTAAAAACTTATTAAATGTCAAGCGGTTACCAGAGGGTGCTGGGCACGTGGGCCCGCAGTTTTATGATATTTCCGGTGCCAAACGCGGCAGGCGTCCGTTAAAGCAAGGTTGGTTTTTTCAGGCCACCCCTCGTATCTTTGATAAAATCAGTATTTACCCATGTCTTTATTTTCTTGCCTCCGTACCCGCAGCGCTGCCCTGGGCCTTGCCTTTGCCCTTGCGCTGGTGGGGTGCCAGAAAGAACTAGTTCCTTCCGCCAGCCTTCAGGCCACCACCGATATCCCGGTGAACACCCAGATCAGCCCAGACCCGGCTGCCGAGAGCACCATCACGCCCTACCGCTCCCGGGTGGACCAGACCATGAACCAGGTAATAGGGCAGGCGCCCGTAGCCCTGGAGAAGGGTGGGCCGGAGTCTACCCTGGGCAATTTCGTGGCCGATCTGAGCCGCACCCAGACCATGGCCGTGTACGGCAAGCCCATTGACATGGGCGGCATGACCGACGGGGGGCTGCGCAACCCCATTGACCAAGGACCGGTGACCGTGGGCGACGTGTTTGAGCTCATGCCCTTTGAAAACGAGATGCTGGTGCTCACGCTCTCGGGTGAGACGGTGAAGGAGATGTTTGACTTTGCCGCCCGCACCAAGATTCTGACCGTGGCCAACTCCACCTACACCATTCGGGACAATAAGGCCGAGGCCATCACCATAGGCGGTCAGCCTTTGGACCCAACCAAAACCTACACGCTGGCCATCTCAGACTACCTGGCCAACGGTGGCGACAACATGGGTTTCCTGAAAAAGGCCCTGAAAGTGGAGCAGACCGGCCTGCTGGCCCGCGACGCCATCCTAAACGAGATCAAGCAACTGACCGCCCAGGGCAAACCCGTTACTGCCCAGAAAGACGGCCGGGTGAAAGTGATAAATTAGATTTGGAGATTAGGGAATTTGGAGATTTGCAGATGAGAAAATTCGAAAACGGTTTTCAAGCGAATGCTGCTGTTTTGGGCCTGTTTTTACCAAAACAAGGCTCAAACAGGAAATTTCACCGGCACCTACTCAGACACCAGCGGACACTTGCGCCGGTGTAGATTTCCAAATCTCTTCATTTTCAAATTTCCCCATTTCCTCCTCTCCAAATCTGCACACTTCCAAATCTTCAAATCTCCTCATCCCCAAATCTCCAAATCTAAAAACATGAACCGCAGGGATTTCATCAAAAATACAGTAGCCGGCACGGCGGGCTTGGCGGTGTTGGGTTTTCCCAGCCTTGGAGCGGCTGCGGCGGCACCTATTAAATTAACCATTCTGCACACCAATGACATGCACTCCCGCATTGACCCGTTCCCCAACGACGGACGCAAGAACGGCGGCATGGGCGGCATGGCCCGTAGAGCCACGCTGGTGAAGCAGATCAGGGCGCAGGAACCCAACGTGCTCCTGCTAGACGCCGGCGATATCTGGCAAGGAACGCCCTATTTCAACTTCTTCGGGGGAGAGGTGGAGTACAAGCTCATGACCCAGATGGGCTATGACGCGGCCACCCTGGGCAACCATGACTTTGACAACGGCCTGGAGGGGCTGCAGAAACAGCTGCCGCACGCCGGTTTCCCGTTCCTCATTGCCAACTATGACTTTTCAGCCTCTATTCTGCAGGGCCGCTTCAACCCTTACAAAGTGTTTGTGAAGGAAGGGGTGCGCGTGGGGGTGTTCGGGCTGGGCATTCAGCTGGCCGGCCTGGTGGCCGAGAACAACTACAGGGGCGTGAAGTACCTTGACCCGGTGGCCTCGGCCCAACAGATGGTAAAGACCCTGCGCGCGCAGGAGAACGTAGACCTGGTGGTCTGCCTTTCGCACCTGGGCTACACCTACGAGACCGACAAGATCAGCGACCGCAAACTGGCCCAGCAGGTGAGCGGCATTGACCTCATCATTGGCGGGCACACGCACACCTTCCTGGATGAGCCCGAGCAGATTACGCACGCAGACGGCCACGTGACGCTGGTGAACCAGGTGGGCTGGTCGGGCATTAACCTGGGTCGCATAGATTTTACCTTCCATAGAAAAACCAAGGCAAAAACGGCCACAACGGCCTCTGTGCTGCCTTTGAATGACCGTGTTATTATTTCGTAATCTTCAAGTTTTTTTCTATGGAGTTTTTTTTCATTTTTGTACCCCCCTGAAAAATTCTACACTCAAAAAAACGCGGGATTGGAAGAAGCGATGTTAATGGTAAAAGACTGTACAACCGTCTGGCATAACTGTTTACAGGTTATCAAAGACAACATAGGCGAGCAGAGCTACAAGACGTGGTTCGAGCCCATTGTGCCTTTGTCTTTGGCTAATAACGTGTTGACCATCCAGGTGCCCAGCCAATTCTTCTATGAGTGGCTGGAGGAGCATTACGTAGGGCTCCTGAAGAAAGTAGTGTTCCAGGAACTGGGCTCAGAAGGCCGGCTGGAGTACTCCATCATTGTAGACCAAGGGAACGACCAGAGCAAGCCGCAGACGGTCAACATTCCCACCAAAAAGGTGCCGGCCGCGGTAGCCAACTCGTACCGCCCAGAGCAGAGTTTCCTGAAGAATCCGTTTGAGTCAAAGTCCATTGACCGGCACTTCTTCAACTCGCAGCTCAACCAGAGCTACACCTTTGAGAACTACATTGAGGGAGACTGCAACCGCCTGGCCCGAAGCGCGGGGTACGCCGTGGCCAACAAACCGGGTACCACCTCCTTCAACCCTTTAATGGTGTACGGCGGCGTAGGGTTGGGCAAGACCCACCTGGTGCAGGCCATTGGCAACCACATCAAGGGCAACAACCCAGACAAGTTTGTGCTGTACGTGTCTTCAGAGAAGTTCGTGAACCAGTTCATTGAATCGGTGAAGACCAACAGCGTACAGGATTTCGCCAACTTCTACCTGCTGGTAGACATCCTCATCATAGACGATGTGCAGTTCCTGAGCGGGAAAGACAAAACCCAGGAAATGTTCTTCCACATCTTCAACCACCTGCACCAGAGCGGCAAGCAGATTGTGATGACCTCAGACTGCCCGCCGCGTGATTTGAAAGGGCTGGAGGAGCGCCTGTTGTCGCGCTTTAAATGGGGCCTCACCGCCGACCTGCAGAGCCCCGACTTTGAGACCCGCATGGCCATCATCCAGAAGAAGATGCAGAGCGACGGCATTCATATTCCCGACAACGTGATTGAGTACCTGGCCTACAGCGTGGATACCAACGTGCGGGAACTGGAAGGGGTGCTAATTTCGTTAATAGCACAGTCTTCCTTGAACCGCAAAGAGATTGACCTGGAATTGGCCAAAGCGGCCCTGAAACACATCATTGAAGATGTGGAGACCGAGGTGAACCTGGACTTTATCCAGAAAACCGTGGCCGAGTACTTCCAGGTGAGTTTGGATTCTCTCAAAGCCAAGACCCGCAAGAAAGAGATTGTGACGGCGCGCCAGGTGGCCATGTATTTCGCGAAGGAGTACACCAGCCACTCGCTCAAGTCCATCGGGTACCATTTTGGCGGCAGAGACCACTCTACGGTTATTCACTCAGTGCAGACGGTTTCTGACCTAATTGACACCGACAAAAAATTCAAGGCTTCTATTCAGGAGCTGCAGAAGAAGTTCAAGGTAAAGGCGGTATAAAACGCTTTTCTTTCGCTTATGATTTCAAAAAAAGCCAAGTACGCGCTTAAAGCACTTCTTTATTTGGCCAAGCAGCACGATCGCGGTCTGGTGCTGATCTCTGAGGTTGCCGCCGCGGAGCGCATTCCGCGGAAGTTTCTGGAAGCCATTCTGGTAGACCTCAAGGTGCAGCAAGTGGTGCAGAGCACCCGCGGCAAAAACGGCGGCTATACCCTGGTCAAAGACCCGGCCCAACTTTCAGTGGGCAACGTGATCAGAATGGTAGATGGTCCGCTGGCTCCCGTGCACTGCGTGAGCCATCTCTACTACCGCAAATGCGAGGAGTGCGTGGATGAGGCCACCTGCGAGATCCGCCTGCTCATGAAACGCGTCCGCGACGCCACCTGCGACATCCTGGACACTACCTACCTGGCGGACTTTAGCAAAGTCACCGCGCTGGTAGTGGAAGAGGAAGCCAACCAGATTTAACCCACCTTTACCCCATACAACCGCCGTTTCCAGCCTGTTTTCTGAAAAACAGGCTGGAAACGGCGGTTTCTTTTTTGCTGCAAGACCTTTGATTGGTTACTTGCAATCTGTTCAGGTTGTAGCAAGTTCCAAACTTTGCGGTAGCAGATAGGGGAAGCCTTCTTACAATTTCCCTTGCCCGCCTCTAGAACGCGGGTGGGCTATGCCGTAGCCTCTGGTTGGTATGCAGCATCAAGCTTGGTGCAGCTTCAACGTACGGCGGCCAGAGGCTACCAAATTTCTTACATTTGCCAGAGTCAACCGGAGTAGAATAGAAAGGCTGGCAGGTGCGGAAAGCTTGAAATACAGCTTTCTTTTATTGGATCTCTTCATTAGATCTTTTTATTGGATCTTTTCGCCGCCGTTCGCTAATGAGCCGCCGTTGTTGGTGCGCTGCCGTTGCCGCCGGGGTTGGTAGTCGTGTCGCCTTCTTCCGGCGCTGTCTGCTACCATCCGCCACTATCCGCCGCGCCGCCGTTGTTGGTGTTATCACCAACAACCAGCACTACGCTTCCCAAACCTAAATCCTTCTGAGAACGAGTAAAGCGGATAGTAACGTCTACCAGCCAGCAAGAGCCCTACGGT
This sequence comes from Rufibacter psychrotolerans, assembly GCF_016924645.1. Lineage (GTDB taxonomy): Bacteria > Bacteroidota > Bacteroidia > Cytophagales > Hymenobacteraceae > Nibribacter > Nibribacter psychrotolerans. Next base: position 122,530 of record NZ_JAFFJV010000011.1, read on the forward strand.
GAGCAGGTACCCTAAATCCGCAAGAAAATCTTGCACAAGAAAGGAACGAAGGGTATGAACTTGATAACTTTCTTCCAGCTAAGTTGGATTTCTGGCAATTGAGCTCTTTATTTGTCTACTTCTTCTATAGGGTTTACCAAGGCGGTAGGGTAATCAGGCGTCTTTTTGGTTACTCCCGGGTAGAAGAAGCAGAATCAACGGTACTCAATTTCTAAAACATAACAACAAGACCATGGCATTACGATTAGGCGACATTGCTCCTGACTTTACGGCGGAAACTTCTCAGGGTACCATCCATTTCCATGAGTGGATTGGCGATGGCTGGGCGGTGCTTTTCTCGCACCCGCGCGACTATACCCCGGTTTGTACCACTGAACTGGGCGCGGTAGCCCGCATCAAAGACGAGTTTGACCGCAGAGGCGTGAAGGTAGCGGCCCTGAGCGTAGACCCGCTGGACTCGCACCACGGCTGGATTGCAGACATCAACGAGACCCAGAATACCAACGTGAACTTCCCCATCATTGCCGACGCAGACCGCAAAGTGTCTGACCTGTACGACATGATTCACCCCAACGCCAGCGATACCTTTACCGTGCGTTCGGTGTTCATCATTGGGCCAGACAAGAAGGTGAAGCTGATCTTCACATACCCGGCGTCTACCGGCCGTAACTTCGCCGAGATCCTGCGCGTGATTGACTCGCTGCAATTAACCGCCAACCACAGCGTGGCCACCCCGGCCAACTGGGAGAACGGCCAGGACTGCGTCATTCTGCCGTCTGTGAAGCAAGAAGAAGTAGAATCTAAGTTCCCGAAAGGCCACGTGGTCATTAAGCCGTACCTGCGCATGACCCCTCAGCCAAACCTGGACTAACTAATAATTAGCCGGCTTTCGGTCTTCAGGAAGTCCGGCGGCTCAAAACAGAAAAGGCCCATCTGCAAAGATGGGCCTTTTCTGTTTTGGACAGGTTTTAGGGAAAAAAGCCCCTAAACGGGATTATGCTCTGGTTCCGCCGGCCTCGGTCACCGGAATAGCGTGCCGGTCGGCTACCTCCAGGAGCTTTTCGCGGGCAATTTTCTGGCCCTTGCGGGTACTGATCAGCCGCAGGTTCACGCTGTGCTTGCTGCCGTCGCGCATGGCAAAGCGGGCCTGCACGGGGCTGAGCGTAATGCCGGTCACGTCTTGCAGGTGAATGGCGATTTTCTGCTTAAAGTGCCCCCGTTTCTCCACCACGTACGCCGGCGTGATCTCCAGGTAAGACTGCCGGCCAAACAACGAGGTGTTCTGGGCCAGGATGAACAGCAGGTAGCCTACGGCCAGAATCAGGAAAACGTAATGGATAAAGTGGCGGTCATTGGTAGAGTTCTCCGGCTCGGTGAAAATCAGGAACAAGCCATAAACCAACCACAACAGTACCAGTGCCAACTGCACCCCAAAAGAAATTTTATGGTCGCGCGAAGGACGCAACCCCACTCTAGCCAATGATTTCATGCAATAAAATTATTGGACAAAGATAGCAAAATTCTGATATCCGCCGCCGCAGGGCAGGCGGTGGGGTTAGGAGCCCTTTAAGGTTGCAGTTAATGTAATCTCGGGCACCGAGGCCAGGGCGCGCGAAATAGGGCAGCCTTCCTTGGCTTTCTGGGCCAGCTGCTGCAGCTCATCGTCAGATAAGCCCGGGGCCTCCACTTCGGTGGTCAGGTCAATCTTGCGGATGAACGGGCCGTTCTCCTGGCCCAGGTGCACCTTCGCCTGGGTTCTGACCGAGGTGGCGGTTTTGCCCGCGCCCTCCAGCAGGCTGCTCAGGAACATGGAGAAACAGCCCGCGTGGGCCGCGCCCACCAGTTCCTCGGGGTTGGTGCCCGAAACGCCTTCCTCAAAGCGTGAGCCGAACGAATAACGGGCGTCGAGGGCGCCGCTCTGGGTAGAAACCGTTCCTTTGCCTTCTTTCAGGCCGCCTTCCCAGACGCCTGTACCGGTGTTATTTGCCATAAGGGTATGTGTTTAGGTTTGTTTGCTTCAAAATACTAAAAAGTACGCCATTTTGTTTTTGGCGGCCGGTGTAGACCAGGAAACCAAGCGCTTTGGGGCGGTTTTCCTGAAAGTAGCCCTAAAACGCCGGGGGCAGCCCGCCGCCGGTAACTTGCGTAAGATTGCTATCTTTACCGCCTACCAGAGGCGGGGCGGCGCTGTTTTTTTCAGGCTGGTGCCGCCGCCTTTACCATTAAAATTCAACCATGGGAGTTAAAGCGTTCTTGAGTAAACCTTTAGCGGCCTGGACCGTGGCCCAGCAGCAAAGCTGGATGGAACAGCCCGGGCAGGCCCAGCAGCAGGTTTTTGAGGCAATTATCCGGAAAGGGGCCAAAACCGCGTTCGGGAGGGACCATTACTTCAAGGATATTCAGACCCCGCAGGAATTTGCCCAGGCGGTGCCCGTGCGCGACTACGAAGCCCTGAAGCCCTACTTTGACCGGCTCAAACAAGGCGAGCGCGATGTGCTCTGGCCCGGGCTGCCCCTGTACTTCGCCAAAACCTCGGGCACCACGTCGGGTACCAAGTACATTCCCATCACGCAGGACTCTATCCCCAACCACATCAACGGGGCCAAGAACGCGCTACTCAACTACATTCATGAGACGGGCCGGGCGCAGTTCCTGGACGGCAAGCTGATTTTCCTGAGCGGCAGCCCGGTGCTGGAGCAAGTGGCCGGCATCAATACCGGCCGGCTGTCGGGCATTGTGAACCACCACGTGCCGGCGTACCTGCGCACCAACCAGCTGCCCAGCTACCAGACCAACTGCATAGAAGACTGGGAAACCAAGCTGGACGCCATTGTGCAGGAAACCATTCACCAGCGCATGACGCTCATCTCGGGCATTCCGCCCTGGGTGCAGATGTACTTTGACAAGCTCATGGCCCGCACCGGCAAACCCATCAAAGACGTGTTCCCAGACTTCAACCTGTTTGTGTACGGGGGCGTGAACTTTGCGCCCTACCGCACCAAGCTGCTGGAGAGCATTGGCCGCCAGGTAGATTCCATTGAGACGTTCCCGGCCTCTGAGGGCTTTTTCGCCTTCCAGAACCAGCAAGACGACCCCGGCTTGCTCTTGCTGGCCCAGAGCGGCATTTTCTATGAGTTCATCCCCGCCGAGGAGTTCCACCAGCCCAACCCGCGCCGCCTAACCCTGGCCGAGGTGGAGACCGGGGTCAACTACGCGCTCATCATCAACAGCAACGCCGGGCTGTGGGGCTACTCCATTGGCGATACCGTAAAGTTTACCTCGCTGTTTCCGCACAAAGTGGTGGTGAGCGGCCGCCTGAAGCACTTTATCTCGGCGTTTGGCGAGCACGTGATTGGCGAGGAGGTGGAAAGCGCCCTGCAGGCGGCCATGGCCGAGTTTCCGGAGGTGAAGGTGACCGAGTTCACCGTGGCGCCCTACGTGAGCCAGGGAACCGGCGCCTCTTACCATGAGTGGCTCATTGCCTTTGACACCCCACCGCACCACCCGGAGCGCTTTGCCAAAGCCCTGGACCTGCACCTGCGCCGGCGCAACAGCTACTATGATGACCTTATCTCGGGCAACATTCTGACTACCCTGCAGGTGACCCCTTTGCCCGCAGATGCGTTCCAGCAGTACATGAAGCGGCAGGGGAAACTGGGCGGCCAGAACAAAGTGCCGCGCCTGAGCAATGACCGCACCCTGGCCGACGGGCTCCTGGAGATTTTCCGGTAGCCGGGTTTCAGGGCCTGTTTTTGAAAATCGGCGTTGAAAGCGCAGCTTGCCCTGGAAAGGAAGGAAACTGCAGGGAGCAGGACCACTTACTGCCCCTTGCGGACCCGGCACATGGCCTGAAACCGCCCGGAACCTTGCGGCGGCGCTAAGGAAGAGAGGAGTCGTTTTGGGCGGTTTTGTGGAAAATAGCCCTAAAACGGCTACAAGTAATTTTTTAAACCAATACAGAGAACATCCTTTCGTTAGAAAAGTACTTTATCTTGCCGGGCGAGGCAGTACCCCCGTTCGTGAACGTACCCACATGGAAATACTCATCATCTTAGTGCTTACCCTGCTCAATGGCTTTTTCGCGCTTTCAGAGATTTCCATCATTTCAGTAAAACGGAGCCGCATTGCGCACCAAGCCAAAGAAGGCAGCCGAGGCGCCAAAACGGTCCTCCGCCTGCTGGACAATCCCGAGGATTTCCTCTCGGCGGTGCAGGTGGGCATTACCTTAATTGGCATTGTCTCGGGGGCGTACGGCGGGGCGGCCTTCTCAGATGACATGCGGGCCTTGCTGGTGCGGGTAGATTTCCTGGCGCCCTACGCCGACACCCTGTCCATTGTGCTGGTCATTGGCCTGATTACCTACATCTCCATTGTGGTGGGCGAGCTCATCCCTAAAACCATTGCCCTGGGCAACAGCGAGCCTATTGCCCTGGCCGTGGCCCCTATCATCAAGGTGTTCACCACCCTCACGCTGCCCTTGGTGAAGCTGCTTTCAGTGTCCACTAACGTTATCATCAAGCTGTTGCGCATTAAGGAGCCGGCCCAGGAGCAGATCTCTGAGGAAGAGCTGCGGCAGATCATCAAGACCGCCGGAAAGCAGGGCGTCCTGAACAAAGAGGAGAGCGACCTGCACCAGAACCTCTTCAGCTATGCCGACCTGCGGGCCAAGGACCTGAAAACGCACCGCATGGAGGTGGAGTGGATTTACGTAAAAGACTCGGTGGAGACCATCAAAGAGAAGATGCACCGCAGCGTGCACTCCCGGTTCCCGGTGTACGACGCCGGGCATGACGAGGTGGTGGGCGTGCTCACCTCCCGCGACTTCTATGAGAACCTGCTGGGCCAGAACCTGCCGCTGCGCAGCATCCTGCTGGAGCCCATCTTTATCTCAGAGACCATGTACGCGCACGCCGTCTTAAACCTCTTCAGGCTGCGCAAGCAGTACATGGGCATTGTGGTAGACGAGTTTGGCTCCGTTGAGGGCATCATTACTCTGCACGACATCCTGGAGGCCATTGTGGGCGATATTCCGGATACCGATGAACTGGGCGAGCCCCTCATGGTGCGGCGGGAAGACAAGTCGTACCTGGTGAGCGGTTCCATCACGGCCCGGGAGCTGAACAAAGGCCTGAGAAAGAAACTCCTGGAAGAGAAGTCGCCCGATTTTACCACTCTGGCCGGGTTCGTGATCCATCATTTGGGGCGCTTGCCCCAGGTGGGCGAGACGTTTACGCACAAAGGCTTCGGGTTTGAGGTGGTGGACATGGACGGCGTTAAGATAGACAAACTCATTGTGAAGGCTTTGGCGGCACCGGCAGAACCCGTGGTGGGGGACCAGCCGGCAGGGTAAGAGGGGTTGGACCGCGCCAGTTTGCCCCACAGGCGCTCCAACTAGCTAAAGCCAACCCGGGTTTTAGGCCTCTTTTTTGGAAATTGGGTCAGAAACGGGTATTGATAGCTGCTGTATGCTGAGGTTTTATGAGATGATGTATTACGCCATCTACCGGCAACGGCTGGAAGGGAAGGTTGATGGCTTTCATTACGCCACCCGGTTTTACACGTTCTTAGTTTTCCTGAATGCCACTACTTTGCTTTTCCTGTTGAATTCTTTTTTGCAGACCCGGGGTATCCTATCGGCAAAGTCAGAGGTATACTGTTTCCTAGCGGCCATTTTGCTTGGGTTTGGGATGGATGCACTAATGGGCAGGAGGGCAGCTAAGGTTAAGGCGAAATTTGAGAATCAGGATTGGTCAGGCATTGCCACCTGGCTCATGGTGTACCTTGTTTTCAGCTTCGCCTCTTTCCTGGCAGTGGCAATAGCATTCGATTACATGTGAGCTTTGGCCCCACTGATGCCCCTAATTTTTGTCATTCTGAAAGGCCCTTGGTAGGAACGAGCGAAGCCTGTCGTAAGTGTTACTTCTGTTCGCTCTCAAGAATCTTCCAGAAGGATACTAGGAGTGGTTCAGCTGATTAAGCCCTTGGCTTGAACCACCGGGCAAATCAGAAAATAGAAAGAAACTCCCGTTTTTCCCCTAATTTCGCAAAAACAGCCCCTAAACGGCGTTAACCAGAGTACATGAAGAAACGAGTAGCCATTCTTGGCTCAACGGGCTCTATTGGCACCCAGGCGCTGGAGGTGATTCAGGCGCAGCCGCAGGCGTTTGAGGTGGAGGTGCTCACGGCCCATTCTAACGCAGACTTGCTCATTGCCCAGGCCATCGCTTTTCAGCCCAACGTGGTGGTCATCACCAAAGATGAACTGTACGACCAGGTGCGGGCGGCGCTGGAGCCTTACCCCATCAAAGTGTACGCGGGTATGAACGCCGTGAACGGCGTGGTGCAGATGGACTCCGTGGATATGGTGCTCACCGCCATGGTGGGCTACGCCGGACTTCAGCCCACCATTAAGGCCATTGAGGCGGGCAAAGCCATTGCCCTGGCCAACAAAGAGACGCTGGTGGTGGCAGGTCAGTTAATTACCGATCTGGCCCGCCAGAAAGGCGTGAACATTTACCCCGTTGACTCTGAGCACAGTGCCATTTTCCAGTGCCTGGCCGGCGAGTTCCACAACCCTATTGAGAAGATTATCCTCACCGCCTCGGGCGGGCCGTTCCGCGGTCGGGATAGAGCGTACCTGCAAACCGTGACCAAGGCGCAGGCGCTCAAGCACCCCAACTGGGACATGGGGGCCAAGATCACCATTGACTCGGCCTCGCTCATGAACAAAGGGCTGGAGGTGATTGAGGCCAAATGGCTCTTCGGGCTGCGCAACGACCAGATAGAAGTGGTGGTGCACCCACAATCTATCGTGCATTCGCTCGTTCAGTTTGAAGACGGCTCCCTGAAGGCCCAGATGGGCCTGCCCGATATGAAGCTGCCCATCCAGTACGCGCTCAACTATCCTAACCGCCTGAAGGCCGATTTTCCCCGGTTCAACTTCCTTCACTACCCGCAGCTTACCTTTGAGCAGCCCGATGTGGAGACGTTCCAGAACCTGGGACTGGCGTTTGCGGCCATGGAGCGGGGCGGCAACGCCCCGTGCGTGCTCAACGCGGCCAACGAGGTTGCCGTAGCGGCCTTCCTGCGCGAGGAGATTGGCTTTTTGGAGATGTCTGACCTCATCTCTGACTGTCTCGCTAAAGTTGCGTATATTGCCAAGCCTTCTCTGGAGGATTATGTGCAGACCGATCAGGAGGCCCGCCAGGTGGCGTTCAGCCTGATGCAGGCGTAATGCTTCTCTAAAACCGGCGACAAATGGAACAAACCGCACTGGGGCTCTTGAAGTTTCTTGCCCTGGTGCCTACCCTATAACTTCTTTCAATGGATGCATTAGTAATGGCCGGCCAGTTAATTCTGGGCCTGACCATCTTAGTAGGAATACATGAATTAGGCCACATGCTCACGGCCAAATGGTTTGGGATGCGCGTGGAGAAATACGCCATCGGGTTCCCGCCCAAAATTGTGAGCAAGCAGGTGGGCGAAACCGAGTACATGATTGGCATGATTCCGCTGGGCGGTTTCGTGAAGATTTCCGGCATGGTAGACGAGTCGCTGGACACGGCCACGTTAAGCCAGGAGCCGCAGCCGTGGGAGTTCCGGGCCAAACCCGCCTGGCAGCGCCTCATTGTGATGATGGGCGGCATTATCTTCAACGTGATTACCGGTATCATCATTTTCGCGGCGCTCACCTACCTGTACGGCGAGAGCTACCTGCTGGCCAAGGACGTGAAATACGGCATTGAGACCAACGAGATTGGCGAGCAGATTGGCCTGCGCGACGGCGACAAGATTGTGGCCGTCAACGGCAAGCCCCTGGTAGAGTTCCAGGACGTGTACAGCCCCGATGTGCTGCTGGGCCAGAACGCCTCTTACACCGTGGAGCGCAACGGGCAGCAGGTACAGGTTCCCGTGCCCGGCAACCTGATTGACAAACTGGCCGATGGCGACAAGGTAGGCTTTATCATGGCCCGCGAGCCATTTGCGGTAGAGTCTGTGAAAGCCAACAGCCCGGCCTCGGCCGCCGGCCTGCAACCCGGCGACCAGATCACGCAGGTGGGCAACCAGCCGGTGCAGTTCTTCCATGAGTTTCAGCAGGCCCTGCAGGCCCACAAAGGCAAGCCCGTCGCCTTGCAGGTAGACCGCGACGGCAAGCCCGTTACCCTCAACACCACCGTAGACGAAGACGGCACCCTGGGCTTTTACCCAAGGCTGTTATTGCCGCGCGCCACCCGCGAGTACGGGTTGCTGGCTTCCATTCCGGTGGGGGCAGACAAGGCTTTCTCGGTGATCACCACCAACATCAAAGGGTTTGCCAAGATTTTCCGGGCCGAAGTTTCTCCGTCTAAGGCGCTGAGTGGCCCCATTGGCATCGCGCAGATTTTCGGGGGTAATTTCTCCTGGATCAACTTCTGGGCTATTACGGCCATGCTCTCCATGGTGCTGGCCTTCATGAACTTTCTGCCCATTCCGGCCTTGGACGGCGGCCACGTGATGTTCCTGACCTACGAGATGATCTCGGGCCGCAAGCCCTCAGACAAGTTTCTGGAGAACGCGCAGAAAGTGGGTATGGTCCTGCTGCTGGGCCTCATGGGCTTTGCCATCTTCAATGACTTTTTTAAACTGTTATTCAAATAAGGAAGAGCCGCCCAGCGGCGCTGTTGATAACTATTTGCCAGGGAAGACGCACGAGCAGGGCGTCTTTCTCTGTTTATAGGGGAAGAATATGATGAGACAGATGAATAAAACCGGGAGTTGGGCAAAGGGTTGGTGGTGCCTGCTGCTGTTGTTAGTGTGGCTGCCCGCAGTGGCGGGGGCGCATGACTTCCACACCAGCATTACTGATGCCCGCTACAACCCCAAAAATCAGACCTACGAGCTTTCGGTGCGGGTATTTGCCGATGATCTGGAGGAAGCCCTGAGCCGCCGCCACAAGACCACCGTTCGGCTAGACCGGTCTGAGCGCGTGAACAAACTTATTGCCGAGTACCTGCAGACCCATCTGGCCATCTCGGCGGTCAAGGGTACCCGGGCCACCCAGAAGTTTATAGGTGCCCAGGAAGAGGCCGATGCCATCTGGCTGTACGTGGAGATTCCGGCCAGTAAGGCCCCGGCAGGGCAGGTGTGGGTGCAGAACGCGCTTTTAACTGAGATTTTTGACGACCAGACCAATATTTTAAACCTGGAGGTGGCCGGTAAAAAACGCTCGGTGCTTTGCCGTACCGGCGATACCCAGCAGACCATCACCCTGTAGCTAAGGGCAACTAGTCTGTGGCTGCGGTCGAGGGAGAGAAGGCGTTTGCCTTTTTTGCTTCCTAATGTGGCGGGCATTCCTTAGTTTTAAAGAAGAATTATAGTAGAAAGTTGGTGAACCGGAGTGATTCCGACCGGCTTGAAGCAGACCGCTCAAGTGCATCTGTTTTAGGTCAGCGAGAATCTCGTGATTGATGCTGTTGTTGCCTGTGCGAGACGTGAGGGGGAGAAGGATGGAGGCAAGCGTACTGTTAGTTTTTAAAGTGTTTTTATGAAAAAAAGCTTCCTTCCGGTAGCTGGTTTATTACTGGGGTTAGGGGTGAGCAGTTGCTCTTCGGTGTATATGCCCAACGTGCCCAACACTCCCATGCTTACGGCCAAAGGTGAATTGAGCACCGGGGGCCACATCACCCTCAAAGGCAACGCGAGTTTTAACACTGCCTACGCCGTCACCGACCACATTGGCGTGCTGGTGGGTGGGGCCATGATGAACAACAACAAAGACGAGAAAGATTTCAGGCACAACCTGCTGGAGGCCGGCGGCGGTTATTTTACCACGTTCGGCCCTAACCAGAACCGCATTCTGGAGGTGTACGCGGGCCTGGGCCGTGGCAGCAGTGATCGCACCTACAAAGACAAAACCCCCGAAGGGCTCATGACCTATGACCGCCAGGAAACCACCTTCAACAAGTACTTTCTGCAGGTCAATTATTCTTCCAAGAAAAAGCGCCTGCTGCGTCTGTTCGGCTCTGAGCATACCTTGAATTACGGGACGGCCCTGCGCCTGAGCTATCTCACCATGGACGAGTTCTACCGCAATGACGTGAAGCAGCCCACCGAGGACAATATCTTCTTTGAGCCCGTCTTTTACACCCGCATGTCGCTCACGCCGGCCATTCAGTTGCAGTACACCAGCGGCAGCAACTTCGGGCTCAAGAACCGCGACTTCATGACTGCCGGAAACTCGGTGTTCAGCATTGGGTTTATTGTGAACGTGGGAGGCTTGAAGCTGAAAAAGGACCCGCCCAGACCCGAGGACAGGACCCCGGCCCTGCCGCAGATTCCGCCTTCCTGGAAGAAAAAGGGCAGCATCAAACTATAGCTGAAGCCTGCTCCAAGCCGATACACTGACAAAATGCTACTCACTTGTTACAGCAGGTGAGTAGCATTTTTGTTGCTGGCAACGTGGGGCAGGAAGCAATATGCTGTTTAGTCCTGTTTGGGAGCTTCTTTTCAGAAAAGAGCCCCGAAATAGGATTATGGATTGTTTACGCGTTTGCTCACCATGGCGCGGAAGTAAATCCGCGCCATGGTAGTTTTCAATACTAAATCAGCCCAACTATTCTAAATAAAAAAGCGATTCGGGGCTGTTTTGCGCAAAACAGCCCCGAATCGCTCTTCAGGAGGAAACCCTTCACGGGGCGCTTACCAATCGCCGCCGCCGGTGGCGGCATCTTTGGGTTTGATGAGTTTGAACTCTACCCGGCGGTTCACGGCGCGGTCCTCGATGGTGAGTTCGGGTTTGATGGGTTCTGAGCTGCCTTTGCCCACGGCGTCAATGCGGCCGGGCGCCAGTTGGCCTTTGTCTTCCAGGTACTTCTGGATAGAGAACGCCCGCCACTGTGAAAGCTCAATGTTGGCGTTGGGGTCGCCGCTGCTGTCGGTGTGGCCTTCAATGCTGAGGCGTACCTGCGGGTGGTCTACCAGGAACAGCACAATGCGGTCCAGGGTAGGTTTCATGGCATCCTTGATCTCGGCCTTGCCCTCGTCAAACTCCAGGTTCTTGAAAATGAGCGGAATGCTGTAGTCAATGAGCGTGGTCATGATCTTGAGCACCGTGTCCTGCTTCAGGTCAATTTCCTTCTCAATGGAGAAGAAATCGGGGCTCTGGATCATCATCATGTAGCGGCTGTTGTCAATGAGGTCAAAGTCAAACGAGCCGTCTTCGCGCAGGTATTTAGAGGCCACCTCAATGCCGTTGTCCAGGTCAATGATGGAGATGATGCCGTTCAGGGGCTTGTGGGTCACCGAATCGGTGAGCACGCCGGTGAGTTTGGTCACAGCCAAGGGGTGCGCCTCCATGGGCAGCGGGAAGGAGTACAGGTCCAGGTTCTTCAGGTCTGAGGGCTCCGAGCGGGCGTAGTACAGGTTGGTGGAGTTGGCGTTGATGGTGAAATAGTACTCGCTTCCCTGGCCGTTCACCAGCGGCCCAATGTTGCGCGGCTCCTGCCAGCGGTCGTTCACCCTGTACGATTTGTAGATGTCAAAGTCCCCGAAGTTGAGCAACTGCCCCCGCGAACTGAAGTACAGTACCTGGTACAGCGGGTGGAAGTACGGGCTCACTTCGCTCTCGCGGGTGTTGATAACGGGCCCCAGGTTCTGCGCCGGTGCCCACTGCCCGTTTTTCTGCTTGTAGGTGAAGTAAATGTCAGACATGCCAAAGCCGCCCAGGCGGTCAGAGGCAAAATACAGCGTGTCTTCCTGCGGCGAAAGGGTGGGCTGCGAGTCCCAGGCGTTGCTGTTCACGGCAGCGCCCAGGTTTTTGATCTGGCCCCAGGAGCCATCGCCCAGGCGGGTGGCGCTGTACAGGTCGCAGTTGCCCAGGCCGTCAGGACTATCGCAGCGGGCGAAGTACAGGGTCTTGCCATCGCGGCTGAGGCAGGCCGAGCCTTCGTTGTACACGCTGTTAATGGGTTTTCCGAAGGATTGGCCCTCTTGCCAGAAACCGCCCTCAAAACGGGAGAAGTACAGGTCCTCGTCGGTGCCTTTGCCTTTTACGCCTTTGCGGCGCGAAGTGTAAATGAACAGCTCCTCGTCTGAGTGCACCGCCGGGCCGTAATCCTCGGCCTTGGAGTTGATGGCGTCGCCCATGTTGGTGTAAATGCCGCGCGGCGGCTTGAACGTGGCCACCGATTTGCGGTACTCCACCAGCTCATAGTAGTAGTTGAGCGGCACGTACAGGTCTTTGTTCTTCTGCTCCAAAGAGTCATAGTACTGCTGCACCTGCCTGATGTCGGTACGGTGGTGCTTCAAGACCAGGCGGTAGTAAGCAATGGCCCGGTCCTTCTGCCCCAAACGCTCATACAATTGGCCCAAACGCCAGAGAAGTTTTGTATCTTTATAGAAATTTTCAATCCCGAAATTTCCCACGTACTCCGCCAGCAGGGGCAAGACCTTGTCCCAGGCTTTTTTCTTCTCCAGTTTTAGAATGCTCTGGTACTTGGCTCTGTTGTAGTAAAAGGGAACGCGGTTGATGTTGGGGAACTCCAGGACAATCCCCGCCGGGGGAGCTTTCCGCTTAAGGGAGTCATTGACGGGCTTTAGCTTGAGACGCAAGGGCGCCTTGGTTTGGCCGGCAGCGGAGAAACCAAAGGCACAGAGGAGCAGGAAAAATAGAAGATAACCGGTACGCGACATAGGGTAAACAGGCCGGGGAAAGCATTTTTTCTCCCCACAATACCAAATGTAGTTCTTTCTGAGGTGAAATTTAACCCCAGAGTCCAGATTTCCGGCCAGATATTGGCACAGCTCTTGACAAGTATATACCTTAAAGGCAAACAACAGAACCTACGGGAGGATTGCTGCCAAATTGGCACCCTCAGAGACACAACGTATGAATTATATCCAAGAGAACTTACTACAGCAACTCATGTTGTCTGATTTGACTGACGATGGCAATGGCGATATCATCTCCATTATCACCTCAGAACTGGACGACGAAGGAGGCGCTGAGAAAAATACCCCAGAAACCCTGCCGCTGCTGCCCATCAGAAACACCGTGTTGTTTCCGGGCGTGGTCATTCCCATCACGGTAAGCCGGAAAAAATCGGTGCGGTTGGTGCGCAAAGCCTACCGTGGCGACAAAACCGTGGGCGTGGTGGCCCAGAAAAACATGTCGGCCGAGGAGCCTATGCCCGATGATCTGTACGGGGTGGGCACCATGGCCAAGATCCTGAAAATGCTGGTGTTGCCAGACGGCAATACCACCATCATCATTCAGGGCCAGAGCCGTTTCAAGATTGACGAGGTCACCCAGGAAGACCCCTATCTGGTGGCCAAGGTTTCCTATTGCCCCGAGACCTTCCCGAACCAAAAGAGCAAGGAAGTAAAGGCCTTAGTACAGTCCCTGCAGGAGGCGGCCGCCAAAATCCTGAAGTTGAACCCTGAGATTCCGCAGGAGGCGCAGGTGGCCCTGGACAATATTGACAGCCCTTCGTTTCTGACCCATTTTCTGTCTTCCAACATCAATGTGGAAGTGGCCCAGAAACAGAAACTGCTGGAGATTAACGACGGCGTGGAGCGTGGCACCACCTTGCTGCAGCTCATGATGCGCGAAATCCAGATGTTGGAGATCAAGCAGGAAATCCATACCAAAGTACACTCAGACATAGACGAGCAGCAGCGCGACTATTTTCTGCGCCAGCAGATCAAAGTCTTGCAGGATGAACTGGGCATGGACGGTCCGGAGCAGGAAGTGGAGAAAATGCGCGCCGTCGCGGCCAAGAAAAAGTGGCCCGAAACGGTTGCCAAACACTTCAGCAAGGAACTGGACAAATTGAGCCGCCTCAATCCGCAGGCTGCTGAGTACCCCATTTCCCTGAACTACTGTGAATTCCTGCTGGACCTGCCCTGGAGCGAGTTCACCAAAGACAATTTCAACCTGAAGCGCACCAAAAAGATCCTGGACACCGACCATTATGGTTTGGAGAAGGTGAAAGAGCGCATTCTGGAGTACCTGGCCGTTCTTAAACTGAAGAACGACATGAAAGCGCCTATTCTTTGCCTGTACGGGCCTCCGGGCGTGGGGAAAACCTCGCTGGGCCGTTCCGTGGCCAAAGCTTTGGGACGTAAATACGTGCGCATTGCCTTAGGTGGGGTGCGCGATGAGGCGGAGATCAGAGGCCACCGCAAAACCTACGTGGGTGCTATGCCGGGCCGTATCATCAGCCAGATCAAGAAAGTGGGTTCTTCCAACCCGGTGATGATCCTGGACGAGGTGGATAAGCTGACTTCTGATTTCAGAGGTGATCCGTCTAGTGCGTTGCTGGAGGTGCTGGACCCTGAGCAGAACCATACCTTCGCGGATAACTACCTGGAGGTGGAATACGACTTGTCCAAAGTCCTGTTCATCGCCACGGCCAACTCTCTGGACACCATTCATCCGGCCCTGCGCGACCGCATGGAGATCATTGAGGTGACGGGTTACACCATTGAGGAGAAAACCGAGATTGCCAAGCGCCACCTTATTCCTAAACTGAAGGAAGACCACGGCCTGACGGCCAAAGACGTGGCTCTGTCCAACGCGGCTATCCAGAAAGTGATTGAAGACTACACCCGCGAGTCGGGCGTGCGGAATTTGGAGCGCAAGTTGGGCGCGGTAATCCGGAACGTGGCCAAATCCAAAGCCATGGAAGAGGAGTGGCCTGCCAAACTGGAGCCGAAAGACGTGTCCCGTATTCTGGGACCGGAGATTTTTGACAAAGAGATTTACCAGGACAACGAAACCGCCGGGGTGGTAACCGGCTTGGCCTGGACCTCGGTGGGCGGCGATATCTTGTTCGTGGAATCATTGCTGAGCCGTGGCAAAGGCAAACTGACCTTATCGGGGCAACTGGGCGATGTGATGAAGGAATCAGCCATCACGGCGGTTTCTTACCTGCGCGCCCACGCTGATGAGTTGGAGGTGGATTACCGTCTCTTCGACCAGTACGACCTGCACATCCACTTCCCCGAAGGGGCGGTGCCGAAAGATGGACCAAGCGCCGGAATTGCTATCTTTACTTCCATCGCGTCGGTGTTCACGCAGCGCAAAGTGCGGTCGCATCTGGCCATGACCGGTGAGATTACGCTGCGCGGAAAAGTACTGCCGGTAGGCGGCATCAAAGAGAAGATTCTGGCGGCCAAGCGCGCGGGCATCAAAGACGTGATTTTGTGCTACAAGAACCGCAAAGACGTGGAAGAGATTTCGGCGCACTACATTGAGGGCCTGAACATCCACTACGTGGACCGCGTGGACGAGGTGCTGGAAATCGCCTTGCTGGAGGAGAAAGTGGCCAAGCCGCTGGACCTGCGCGTGCGCGAAGAAGCGGTGCCGGTAAAAGCAGAAAGTTGATTTAAAGCTATTTTACGATAAACGATGCAGAAACGCCTTTTCCTTCTGGGACTCCTGTTAGCGGCCTTGGTGCCGCTGGCTTCGGCCCAGGTGGGAGGGCGTTCTATGTTTCGGTTCCTGGACATCCCTACCCACGCCCGCGTGGCGGCCTTGGGCGGCGTGAACATTTCCTCGGGGCTGGAAGACGTGAATGCGGTGACGGCCAATCCAGCGCTGATGCACGGCAAAACCGATAACCACTTGGGGCTAACGTACCTCAACTACCTGGCCGATGTCAGCCAGAATAACCTCAACTACACCTTAGAGAGCAGCCGTTGGGGCCGCAACGCCATTGGTGTGCAGTACCTGGACTACGGCTCGTTCACCCAAACCAACGATGCCGGGCTGGAGGAAGGCAGCTTTAAGGTGCGGGATTACGCGCTTACCCTTTCGCACGCGGCCACCATTGAGCATTTCACGCTGGGCGCTACCGCAAAACTGGCTATTTCCAGCATTGCCGGAGACCAGGCGTTAGCCACACTAGTAGATTTAGGCGGCACGTTCAAGCATCCGCAGAAGGATTTTGTGGTGGGTTTGCTCATCAAGAACCTGGGCGTGATGGTGAACCCCTATGACAACGGTGAGCGCGAAGAAATGCCGCTGGACATCCAGTTGGGTGCCAGTTTCAAGCCCGAGCACGCGCCGTTCCGCTTATCGGTGACCGCGCATCACCTGCATCGCTTCGACATTGTGTACCTGGACCCGAACAAGAAAGGCACCCTCAACGAGAACAACGAGGAAGTAAAGGAAGAAAAAACCTTCGGTGATAAACTGGCAAGACACTTTGTGGTGGGCGGCGAGTTTATTCTGGGGCCGGGTTTTCAGTTGCGGGCGGGCTACAACCACCTCAGAAGAAAAGAGCTGGTGGTGGAGAACGTGGGTGGCATGGCGGGTTTTTCCTTCGGGACATCTATCAAAGTGCACGCGTTTCGGTTTGAGTACACGTACGCCAAATTTCACGTAGCCGGGGCCAGCAATTACCTCACCCTGAACACCGACCTGAACCGTTTCCTGAAAAAGAAGCTGGATTGAAGATGTGGAGATGGGAAGATTTGGAAATTTGGAGATGTCCAGAGGTGCGAATAACTCTCCCCGATTGTCCTCCTGAAAGGATCTTGTGGGCGAACTTAAAAGGTGCCTGTTCAGCGACCGGGAATCTGAAGAGTTGGAGGGTTTCTGTTTTGGGGCCGAATTCCTGAAAACGGACGTAAAACCGACAGAATGCTTGCCTGATGTAGGAGAGGGGCCAACAAGTTCTTTCCCCCAGTCGTTTAGGTCAGGAAGAGCAGTTTAAAAAATGAAAAAGGAGGGGCAAGAGGCCGCTCCAGACCTATAAATTTCATGAATGGAATGCGTGGTACATCTCATTCACTCCACCACGCATTCACACAATCACTCATTTAACATGTTAGATTCAAGCAAGTATTTAACCCCCAGCCAGATTGTAGCCGAGCTAGATAAATATATCATTGGGCAGCACGACGCCAAACGCAACGTGGCCATTGCGTTGCGCAACCGCTGGCGCCGGATGCACGCCAACCCCGAGATGCAGAAGGAGATTGTGCCCAACAACATCCTCATGATTGGCGCTACTGGGGTAGGTAAAACCGAAATCGCGCGCCGTTTGGCCAGCATTGCTGATGCGCCGTTTACCAAAGTGGAAGCCTCTAAATTCACCGAAGTGGGCTACGTGGGCCGCGACGTGGAAAGCATGGTGCGCGACCTGGTAGAACAGGCCGTGAACATGGTCAAAACCCGCAAGAAGGAAGAAGTAAAGCTACAGGCCGCCCAGCAAGTGGAGGAAGTGATCCTGGATGCGCTGATCCCGCCCATCAGCCAGCCGGGCAACCGCGACATGGTGGGCTTTGGCAGCAACAATCATCCCACCTCAGACATCCCCGACAGCGACCATGAATTGAACGAGCGCACGCGCGAGCGTTTCCGGGAAAAGATCAGGAACGGCGAGTTGGAGGACCGTAAAATCGACATCAAGGTATCGCAGAACCCTACCTCAGGGGTGG
The DNA here is from genome assembly GCF_016924645.1 of Rufibacter psychrotolerans. GTDB lineage: Bacteria > Bacteroidota > Bacteroidia > Cytophagales > Hymenobacteraceae > Nibribacter > Nibribacter psychrotolerans. Next base: position 139,954 of record NZ_JAFFJV010000011.1, read on the forward strand.
GCATCGCCGGCCCGGGCATGGACGAAATGTCCATGATGAACATCCAGGAGATGATCGGGAACATGATGCCCAAGAAAACCAAGAAGCGGAAAGTAACCATCGCCGAGGCCCGCAAACTGCTTCTGGAAGAGGAAGCTGCCAAGCTCATTGACATGGACGAGGTGAAGGAAGAAGCCATTTCCAAAGCCGAGAACGCCGGCATTATCTTCATTGATGAAATTGACAAGGTAGCCAGCTCCAGCAACAAAGGCGGCGGCGGTCCTGACGTGAGCCGCGAAGGCGTGCAGCGCGACCTGCTTCCTATTGTGGAAGGCAGCACCGTGAACACCAAGTACGGCGTCATCAAAACCGACCATATTCTGTTCATCGCGGCCGGGGCGTTTCACGTGGCTAAGCCCTCAGACTTGATTCCGGAGTTGCAGGGCCGTTTCCCCATCAGAGTGGAACTGCAGAGTCTCAGCACCGACGATTTCTACCAGATCCTGAAGTACCCTAAAAACGCCCTGACCAAGCAGTACGAAGAACTGCTCCGCGCCGAGGGTGTGGAACTCAGTTTCACCGATGAGTCCCTGCATAAGCTTGCCGAAATCTCCTTCCAGGTGAACGCCGAAGTGGAGAACATCGGGGCCCGCAGACTGCAAACCGTCATGAGCCGCCTGCTCAACGACATCCTGTTTGACGTACCCGACACCATCCCCGCCAACGCACGCCTCATGATCACCCCAGAATTGGTGGAGGAGCGTCTCCGCGACATGGTGAAAAACCGCGACCTGAGCCAATACATTCTTTAAGTAGGAAGTAAGAATTGAAGGAGCCGCTGCCGAATGGGGAGTGGCTCTTTTGTTTTCGGGCTGTTTTGGGGAAAGGAGGGTGAAAACGGAATTGGCGGAGACGCTCGCAGGTCCCGCGGCCGCTACGAGGTCTTTTGAGAGGCGACAAGGCGGAGGCAGACGCAATAGACCCACCCCTGCCCCTCCCAGGAGGGGAGTTTCTGTTTTCTAGCTGGTTTTCAGAATTCAAGCCGAAAACAGTTTGATGCAGCTGTGCATGGGACTATACTTTGGAGTTCCCATTCCCGTAACTTAATTTTCAAGGCTGCAGAGAGAAGTATTTACTCCCTCTAAACACGCATACCCGAAACTCCCCTCCTGGGAGGGGCGGGGGGTGGGTTCAATGAGCTTCCCACCGCCTTACCGCCTCTCAAAAGACCTCGTAGCGTCCGCAGGACCTGCGAGCGTCTCTGCCCACGACCTTACCCCAACTTTCCTCCCAAGATTTTGCGTATGCAGCAGAAAGGACGTTCTTAGCCCCCCATTCCTAATTCTAAATTCCTAATTAGAAATATGCACTACTATATCATCACCGGAGCCAGCCGTGGGCTGGGGAAAGCGTTGGCCGAGGCCTTGCTGGAAAACGAGCAGAACTTTGTGATAGGCGTGTCCCGCAACAATACCCTTACGCACGCCCGCTACCGGCACCAGCCGCTGGACTTTTCAGACATTGCCGGGGTAGAGCACAACCTGCACAAGGTGTTCGCCCCGCTGGAAGATGCCCAGAAAATAGTGCTGGTGAACAACGCCGGGGTCATTGGAGAAATAGGCTACATGGGCCAGAGCAAAAACGAGCACTTTGAGTACGTGTTTGACGTGAATGTGATTGTGCCGGCCATGTTCATGAACCTGTTTCTGCAAAGCTACCAGCACCGCCCTCACTGCCAGAAAATGATTGTGAACATCAGCTCCGGGGCCGGGCAGAAAGCGAAGGACGGCTGGGCCGCCTACTGCGCTTCCAAAGCCGCCCTGGACATGCTCTCGCAAACGGCGCAGCTGGAGCAGCAGCAACTGGGCACCGGGGTAAAGGTATTCTCGGTGGCGCCCGGCATCATTGACACCGAGATGCAGGAGCAGATCAGGGAGGCTCCGGTGGAGCAGTTCAGCAGTGTGCAGCAGTTCAGGGAGTACAAAAAACAGGGGGCCCTGGCCTCGCCCCAGGAAGCGGCGCAGAAGATTCTCCGCCTGATAGACGAGCCGCAGATTGCGCGGGGCGTGGTGTGCTCCGTGCGGGATTTCTAGCCGTTTTGGGCCCGTTTCAGGAAAACAGCCTCTAAACTCCGGGACAGGATTTGGGGCAGCCCAGATTTTTAGGCTACTTTTGCAGACCCTTCAACATTAAAAACAGCCATGAGCGTTTTCAAGAAATTAGTAGCACTCTGCCTCTTCATGTACCTGCCGTTCCAGTCAATGGCGTGGGGCATGCTGGGCCACCGCATCGTGGGCGAGATTGCCGACCGGCACATCTCCTCCAAAACCAGGAAGAACATCAAGAAGATTCTGGGCAATGAGTCTATTGCCATGGCCAGCAACTGGGCCGATTTCATCAAGTCTGACCCCGCGTACAACTACCTGGGCAACTGGCACTACATCAACCTGAAGCAAGGCTTGACCCAGGCTGAGGTGGAGAAGCACCTTCTGAACGATACCACCACCAACGCCTTCACACGCATCAACTTCCTTAAAAACGAGCTGAAGAAGAAGGACCTTGCGCAGGATAAGAAAGTGATGTACCTGCGCCTGCTCATCCACTTTGTGGGCGATGTGCACCAACCCATGCACGTGGGCCGGCCAGAGGATCTGGGCGGCAACCGGGTGCGGGTGCAGTGGTTCAACCAGCCCTCTAACCTGCACCGCGTGTGGGACGAGCAACTGGTGGAGTACCAGGAGCTGAGCTACACCGAGTACACCGCCGCCATCAACTTTGCTACCAGGAGCCAGGTAAAGACGTGGCAGCAGCAGCTCATGCCGCAGTGGTTCTTTGAGTCATACCAGATCGCCGACCGCTTGTACCAGGGCATCACCAAACCCGAGGAAAGATTGAGCTACCAGTACAACTTTGAGCACGTGCAAACCCTGAACGAGCAGCTCCTGAAAGGCGGGGTACGGCTGGCCGGAGTGCTGGACGAAATCTTCGGGTAATTGTGATTCTTTCGTTTCTGGGGTAATATCCGGAAAACATAGCAAGAAGGGCGGGCACTGCAAAAGTGCCCGCCCTTCTTGCTTTTTCAGAACATACCCCACGCTCGCCACAGGCGAGTGTGCGCTATGGGGCGGCCTCTGGCCGCTATGCAGGAAAGTAGTGATTGGCTCGCTTTGGAATGAATGATTGGAGCTCTTCGCGGCCGGACCCCGCCTTATAGCCTACACTCGCACTCATATTGATTTTAACTATTCACCCCTTCCTCACTGCATAGCGGCCAGAGGCCGCCGGATTTCTCACACTCGCCAGAGGCGAGCGAGGGAATATGTAAGCAGTTTGCCAAGAAAGGAGAATTGCTTACTGCTTCACTTTTAGTGCCCGCAGCTCTTCGTCAATTTTCTGGTTCCAGCGTTCCTGGGCCATGCGGTTAAGGCCGTGGCCGGTTTCGCCGTCGTATTGCTTCTGGAGGCGGTCCATTTCCCAGAGCGCTTCCAGGTACTGGTATTTGATGATGCTCTCGTAGTCTTCCAGCGTCAGTTTTTCGGGCTTGATGCGCTGTTTGTAGTGCTCAGACACCAATTTCACAATGTCAAAGTGCCGTTGCTCATGGTTCAGGGCGTAGTCGTTTTTGGCGCTGGGCAGCACTTTAGAGAGGTTGCGCAGAATATACGGTTTGGTAGACACCCGCACGTGAATCACGCCGTTCTGCACTGTGGCATAGATGTCGTTGGAGAGCCCGGGGAAGACCGACGCCGCAAACGAACCCGAAATACGCGAGCCACCCTGGAAATCACTCCAACTCAGCGGACGGCTAGGGTCGTAGAACAGGGTGTCATCGTCCTGGTTGCGGGTGTAGTCTTCAAAGGAGACTTTGATTGACCGGGCCAGTTTCTCGTTGGTGGGTGCCTCTTGCTCTACCCAGGTGGTGAGATACCGCAACGACTCAGACAGCATCTTGCGCAGCGTAGGCTCCACCACCGACTGGTTCCCGATGGGGCGGGCGTAGCGGGCCCCGCTCCTGTAGTCGAACAGATGCAGCCGCTTGCCTTCGCGCTGCACCTCAAAGGTGGCCACAATCTGCATCTGCCCCTCTACCCGGGAACCCGAGGTTTGTTTCTCGGTGACCTGATATTCCTTCAAGCGCATGACAATGGGCCTGAGCTTAGGATTGTGCGAAAAGCTTTCCTTGATGTATTTCTTGATAGCAGGCACGCTGCCGCCCTGGAAGTCTACCGTCTTCGGTGTTGAACTCCCGGTGGAAGGAGTGGGCACCAACAAACCCACGCCTTTGGCATTGGGGCGCTCGTCAATCACATCACTGATGTAGAACTCCCTGGTCTGGAACGGAAGCTGCTCAGATTTGAGCACCAGCGGTCCCATTTTAGCTATGGGTTGCCCCGCACCGCGCATCGCCAGCAGCGAGAGGACCAGCAGCGGCGCGGCCAGCAAGAAAAGCCCGCGCCGGAAATATGTTTTCATTTCGCCTCCGTATAAAATAGAAGCAAACTTAGAAGCCATGGTCGTACGATATGGTTTTGGAGAGTGCTGCCGTTGTAGAGAAAAGGCAGCTTTTGAGAAGAGAACATGCCGTTTAGGGCATGGGTTCAAAAGACCGAGTCTATGTAAACAGGTGAACAGGTGGGCAGTTGTAGGACAAAGGTTTTAAGGCTGTTTTCAGGAAAACAGGCCCAAAACGGGACTGTCACTTAGTTGCGATTTTCTCCGGTTGCCTTTGGCTTTTGTGTAGCGGGTGGAAAGCAACGTGTCCTTGAGCCCTGAAGCCGCCTTGCTGCTTGCCTACTTTCAATAGGATGTATCTCAATATTATGGAAAAGAAGATCTTACTGGGTGGGGTGCTGTTGCTGCTGGCGAACATGGCCGTGGCCCAGACACCCTCCGATAGCCTCCATCCGAGGCCAAACCCCTCACAAGCCCCGAAACTCAAGATTGAGCCTTTCAGGAAGGATCAACTCTTTCAGAAGTCTCCCCTAAAGCTGTACGCCGATGCCCTTCCCCAAGCCCAGGCTTTTGCAGGGGAAGAAACCATCATCTACAGCAACATGCCGCAGGCCAAGTTCGGGCGGAAGCAAGACGATTTGCCTGTGGTCAAACCAGAGGCCAGGGTGCACCACCACCTGCTGAAGAAGAAATACAAAGTGCTGCCGGTGCCTAAGAACTCAGGCGTTGAGTCTGAGGGATTGGAATAACTTTTCTGCGTTTTTGCGGTCTTTTCCCAAATAGCTATCAAAAACAAAGGCCTTTCTGAGCTGCTCAGAAAGGCCTTTGTTTTTGTAAACGCATCAGGTGTTTAAGCTTGCATCAGGTACGCCTTGATGTATTCATCCAGGTCGCCGTCCAGCACGTTCTGCACGTCTGAACGCTCCACGCCGGTTCTGATGTCTTTCACCAGTTTGTACGGGTGCAGCACGTAGTTCCGGATCTGCGAACCGAAATCAATGCGTTTCTTGGTGCTTTCCAGCTTGTCGCGTTCCTCGTTGCGCTTGTTGATCTCAATCTGGTAGAGCTGCGATTTCAGCATCCGGATGGCGTGCTCTTTGTTCATGAGCTGCGAGCGCTCAATCTGGCAGGCAATCACAATCCCAGACGGTTTGTGTTTCAAACGCACGGCGGTTTCCACCTTGTTCACGTTCTGACCACCCGCACCACCGGAACGGAAGGTATCCCACTCAATATCGGCGGGGTTCACGTTGATCTCAATGGTATCGTCTACAATAGGGTAGGCGAACACGGAGGCAAACGACGTATGGCGACGTCCGCCGGAATCGAACGGAGAAATACGCACCAGGCGGTGCACGCCAATTTCGGCCTTCAGATAGCCGTAGGCAAAATCGCCCTCAAATTGCAAAGTAGCTGATTTAATCCCGGCACCTTCGCCCGGCTGGAAGTCGATCTGTTTCACGGAATAGCCTTTGCGCTCGCCCCACATGAGGTACATGCGGTAGAGCATCTCGGCCCAGTCCTGGCTTTCGGTTCCGCCGGCCCCGGAGTTTACTTCCAGAATGGCGCCCAGCTGGTCTTCCTCGTTGCTGAGCATCCGCTTGAACTCCAGGTTCTCCACGGTTTCCTCGGCGGCTTTGAACTCGGCGTTCATGTCTTCTTCAGACACTTCGCCTTCCTTGTAAAAGTCGAAGAGCACTTCTACGTCCTCCACGGCCTTGGAAGTAGCTTCAAAGTCATCGGTCCAGGTCTTCAGGCTCTTGGCCTCCTTCAGCACTGTTTCGGCTTTCTTGGGATCATCCCAGAAGTCTGGGGCAGTGGATTGCGCCTCAATGGCTGTTACTTGTTCTTTCTTGGCATCGTAGTCAAAGATACCTCCTCAACGCCTCTACACGGCCTTTCAATTCTTTTATCTGGTCTTGGGTCATAGGTTCAAAATGCTAAAAGCAGTATGCGCAAAGATAGTGGTTATAAGGGAAGATGGTGTAAAAGGTTAGATATCAGGCCAGGGTTGGTTTGACAATTATGGACCATGCGGTATGTAGCGGCGTTACCCTGTACCGCCGTGGCTCCACGCAGCGATTTCGGATGAGGTCGCTGAGAACCGCCTTTGCCATTATTTTCCCCGCAGGGGAGAAAAGGTTTGTTCTGGGTGAGCCCATCATTTCCATAGAACCACGGCGTTACAGGTAAGGCCGCTACGCCTCTTGCTCAAAAGACCTCGTAGTGTGCGCAGTTCCTACGAGTGTCTAAGCCAAAAACAAAAAATCCGTTCCAGAGCCGTTTTTCAGAAAACAACCCCGAAACGGATTTTTAAAAGATAGAAAAATTTAAACCACTGGCACTACCCACCCGTGCGGGTCGGGCGCCAGGCCGTAGCGGATGTTATCCAGTTCCACGGAGATCTTGTTGGAGAGGGCACGCTCTTCTACCGGCGGCAATACCATCTCATCTCCCCTAAAGGTGATGGACTTGATGTGCGCGATGGTGGCGGCGGTGCCAGTACCAAAGGCATCCTGCAGTTTGCCGGCCTGGTAGGCGTCTACAATCTCCTGGATCTGGATTCTGCGCTCTTCTACCGGAACACCCCAGTCGCGGGCCAGCTGCAGCACGCTATCGCGGGTAACGCCGGCCAGGATGGAGGTGCTGAGGGCAGGAGTTACCAGCTTGCCGTCAATCACGAACATCACGTTCATGGTACCGGACTCTTCAATGTAGTTGTGCTCGCGGCCATCGGTCCAGATGATTTGGTGGTAGCCTTCCTCGTGGGCCAGTTTGGCGGGCAGCAAAGAACCGCCGTAGTTTCCGGCCGCCTTGGCGTAGCCAAAACCACCTTCTACGGCGCGGGTGTAGTGCTCCTCAATTTTCACGCGCACGGGCTCGGCGTAGTAGCTGCTGGCGGGGCTGCAGAAAATGATGAACTTGTACTCGGTGGCCGGACGAACGCCCAACAGTCCTTCAGAGCCGAACATTACCGGCCGGATGTAGAGCGAGAAGCCCGGGCGTTGCGGCACCCAGTCGGCGTCCAGGGCCACCAGTTGCTTGAGGCCCTCCATGAACAGGTCTTCCGGAATCTCGGGCATGCACAGGCGCTTGGCCGATTCATTCAACCGGGCCCAGTTGGCCTGCGGACGGAACAGCACCACTTCGCCCTCCTGCGTTTTGTAGGCTTTCATGCCTTCAAACAGGGCTTGCCCGTAGTGCAGGGCAGCGGTGGCCGGACTCAACTCAATGGGCCCAAACGGCAAGATGTGGGGCTCCTGCCAGGCACCGTCCTTGTAGTCAATCACCAGCATGTGGTCGGCAAAGACTTTCCCGAACTGCAGGTTCTCCAGGTCAAGGTTGGCGAGTTGGCTGGCCGTGGTAACGGTGGTATGAATAGGCATGGATTCTGTTTGCATAGGTTAGGTGTTAGAGGTAAGTATTGTACGCATTTCTGGCAATTCTGAATAAAAAAAGCCTCACATACGAGGCTTCCAAGTTATTTCTTTTACTCCTAATTCAAAACCCACGGCGCGGCTTAACACAAAAAGGAAGTCAGAAAGACGGTTCAGGTATTTCACCACCAGGTCATCTACGTGCGATTCTTCCTGCAGCGCAATGGCTAGGCGCTCTGCCCGGCGGCACACGGTGCGGGCCACGTGGCAGAACGAGACCGCCGGGTGCCCGCCGGGCAAGACAAAGCTGCGGAGCGGGGGCAGGCGCTGGTCCAGCAGGTCCATCTGCTCTTCCAGCAATTGAATGTCAGCCTCATGCAGGTCAGGGGTCTGGACCTTGCCTTCCTTGTCTGGGTCGGTGGCCAGGGTGGAGCCGATGGTGAACAGGCGGTCCTGGATCTCGGAGAAGATCTCCTGGCGCTTCTGGTTCACTTCCTGGTCGCGCACCACGCCAATAAAGGAGTTGAGCTCGTCTACGGTGCCGTAGGCCTCTATGCGCAGGTGCGATTTCTTGACGCGGGTACCGCCAATGAGGGAGGTTTCGCCCTTGTCGCCGGTTTTGGTGTAGATCTTCATTGAGGGGAGTCTAAAGCGGCCGCCTGCAGGGCAGGCACCGTGATGTTTTCATTGATGAGGTCAGACTCAATCAGGCCGTCGCGCAGGCGCACAATGCGGTGGGCGTAATGGGCGATGTCGTCTTCGTGGGTTACCATAATGATGGTGTTGCCCTTGGCGTGCAGGTTCTCAAAGAGACCCATGATCTCATAAGAGGTCTTGGTGTCCAGGTTACCGGTAGGCTCATCGGCCAGGATAATGCTGGGGTCGTTCACCAGAGCCCGGGCTATGGCCACGCGCTGGCGCTGCCCGCCCGAGAGCTCATTGGGCTTGTGTCTGGCCCGGGAGCCCAGGCCCACGCTGTTCAGGGCCTCCATGGCCCGTTCTTCGCGCTCGGCTTTGCCGTAACCGGCGTAGATGAGCGGCAGGGCCACGTTGTCCAGCGAGGTAGACCGGGGCAGCAGGTTGAACGTCTGGAACACGAAACCAATCTCTTTGTTGCGCACCGTGGCCAGCTCGTTGTCTGCCATGTTGCTGACATCGCTGCCGTTGAGGATGTACGTGCCCGAGGTGGGCGTGTCCAGGCAGCCCACAATATTCATGAGCGTGGATTTGCCGGAGCCGGACGGACCCATGAACGCCACGTACTCGCCCCGCTTTATCTCAATGGAAATAGACCGCAGCGCATGGATGGTCTCCGTGCCCATCTGGTAAACTTTGGAGATATTCTCGGTTTTGATGATGGTGCTCATAGGTATGCTTTTATTGCCACTCCTGCTGCAAGGCCTCGCTGGCCTGGAGTTGGGGCTCAATTTCTCTTTTAAAAGTAAGGTATTCCGCAGGACTAACCAAAGGCTCCAGCTGCTCCAGGCCCTGCAGGGCATATTCGCGCAGGCCCTGGCTCAAAGCAATTTTCACGTAGGCCTTGCGCAGCACCACCGACGCCGGGTTGTAACTAATACCCTCCAGCAGCAGGTCATAGGCCCGCATGGGCTGTTTCTGGGCCACAAAGAAATCGGCGGCGGCCAGGTGCGCTGGCTCAGAGCCGGGAGCCCGCTGCAGCAGCTGGGTAAAGAGATTAGTCGCCGCTTTGCCGTTTTTATTACGCTGGGCTAGCAGTGCCTGGTAATAGAGCCTGGTGCCGGCGTCCTGCGGAGCGAAGTACAGGGTAGGCAATTGCTGGCTCAGGGTCTGCCACTGCTCGGTCTTCCACCACAGCTCAGCCTGTAGGGCGCTGGCCTGCGATTTTAGGCTGTTTTTAGGAAAACTGGCCGGAAAATGGATCTGCAGCAGGTTGGCGGCAGTAGGGTAAGTGCCTTCCTGAATGTACCTGCTCACTAGGGGCAGCGCCGCCGCGGGCGCCAAGGCCGGAGTAGTGATGGCGTTGGCCACCGCCTCTACCTGGGCCAGGGGCAGGGAGGGCGCCCGCAGCTGCAGAAACTGCACCTTCAAAGAATCGGGGGCGTTCACCGCCTGCTCAGGGGTAATCTGGGTAGCGAAGGCCAACTGGGTAGCGGCTTTCTGCTGCCAGGGCTCGGGGAAATCGGTAGTATTGAGCGCGATGCCGGCCGCCTGCGGGAAATTACCGGCCAAAGCGTAGGCTACCACGGCGTGCAGGTGGGCGTCACGGTACCCGGCCTGGCGCGCGCGCTGGAAGTAGTCGGCGGCCAAGGGGTACAGTTTGCCTTGCAGCATCCACTGGCCCAGAATGTCATAGTAGTAGCCGGCGGTGCCTTCGCTGTTGAGCGCCAGGTTCTCCAGAATGGCTTTGGCCTGCACGGGTTGCGGGTTAGCGGCCGTGCCTTGGTGCAGCAAGAGGGCCCGTACCAGGTTCAGGTCATCCAGAAACGCCTGGTTGGCTTCTTGCCGCAACAGCACGTTCAGGCGCTGAAGGGTGGCACTGTCGTTCTTTTCAGGCTGCAGCAGTTGACGGTTGTAGAAACGGGCGAAGGTTTGGGTGCTCAGCACACTGTCTTGTGCCTGCGCCGGAAGGTTCTGGGGTTTTGGGGCTCCAAGGGCCAGCGCAATGGCCAGCCGGTTGGCCTGTAACGGAGCGTAGCTGCCTGGAGCATATTTCTCCGAGAATTCTTTGGCCTGCTGCGGAAAGTTGTGGCTGGCCAGGAACGCCAGTTGGTTGGCCTGAATGACTTCCTGCTCTTTGCTCTGCGCCAGGGCCGCGTCTAAGTAAAACGCCGCCGAGTCAACAAAGGAGGTCGTGCCGTACAGCAGGCCCAGGTTGTTGAGGAGCGGGGCGTGGTCGGGGTACTTTTTCACGGCCTCCTGCAGCACCTTCAGGTGGTCAAACAGGTCAGACGGGGCGGTGAACAGGCTGGCCAGGCGCAGGTACGCTTCCGGCGAGGGCTTCCGTTCCAAAACTTCTTCCAGGCGCTGCATCTCCAGGGTGCGGCTGCCGCCCAGGCGGTACAGGTCGGCTAAGGCGAGGCTGGAGCGTTGGTTGTTGCGGGTTTGCAGGCTGGCCTCGTTGTAGAACTGCTCGGCCAGCAGCGGCGTGTCTTCGGTCTGGCGGTACAGGTCGCCCAGGTAATTGTAGTAACCGGCCTGGTGCTGCAGGTAGGGGGCGTAATTGCTCCGGAACAGCAGGATCACCGCCAGCGTGGTGCCCATGAGATACACCGTGAAAAAAGCCAGCTTCTTGGGGTCATACACCACTTTGTACACCCGCAGTTTCTGCTTGATCAAGGGGCCGAAGTTCACCAGCACGTACAGGAAAAACGCGGTGCCGTACGAAAGGTGCGTGAGGATGATGGAACTGCGGTAGGCCTGCACCAGCGGGTCGTTGGCCATCAGCAGAGCGTAGCCCAGGTTCAGAAACGTCAGAAAGGCCAGCAGCAGGTACAGGGGAACTGCCTCTGTCTCGAACTGGAAGAAGCGGGTATACTGTACCTGGCGCTGCTTCAGGCCCCATAGCCCCACCAGGGCCGAGCACAGGAAAACCACCAGTGCGTCTAGCCCGGCAAACTCTGCCTCAATGGTACCAATCTGCCGAAGGTAGAGTAGCAACAGGTTGCCCAAATACAGCACACTAATGAGCACGAACTGCACCAAGCCAAACCGGCGCTGCGGTTGTTGCGCCTGCGTGTTGAACCACAGCAAGCCGTGCAGGTTCTCATAGGCCACCAGCACCATGAACAAGACTGCCGCCACAAAGCTGGCCAGGGTGGCATGGTTCACCACGTGTAGGGCGGTAAGCGGGGCCGCCAGTGGCGAGAAGTGGAAAAGCGCCCAGGCCAGCAGCGCCAGTATGGCCCCAAAAACCAGAAAACGGCCCAAAAACCGGACCCGGGTCCAGAAGGCCTGAAACCCGAAGCTCACCAGCGCCAGAATGCCCAGGGTTGCCCCCAATAGCACCCGGCTGGTAGGGGAGAAAATGCCCAGCAGATCAAGGTTGAGGGTAGCCAGCCAGAGCATGCCCAAAGATACCGCCACATAAAATGGTATTCGCCGCAGGGTGCTCGCCAGGGTCCAGAAAAAGGCCAGGGCCACGGCCAGGCCGGCAAAGTAGGTCCAGGTGGCCCACAGCGGCAACTGCATGTCGCCAATGGTGTACCGCTCAGAAACCAGGTAGGCGTTGACTTCTACCCGCATGGGGGTGAGCAGAGGAGAAGAAGGGCTAAGGTGCGCCTCGGCGGGAAAGAGCTCGGCTTGCTTCTCCAGCGGGAACACTAATTGATGACCGTTGTAAAAGCCCCAGAGGCCCAAAGCAACGGCGCCTAAAACCAGCGCCGTCAGGAGAAAATAAAGAATGCGGCGGCCAGGCTCCACCGCCGGCCAGAACGGAAAAAGCTTCATTCTGGCTTACTCCAGAACTTTAGGAACCCTGAAATAATCTGAGTCTTTGCGCGGGGCCAGGCGCAGGGCATCCTCGTGGCGCACGGTGTTCTGGGCCACGTCTTCGCGCATCACGTTCAGTTCCTCTGAGATGTGGATGAGCGGCTCCACGTTCTGGGTATCCAGCTGGCGCAGTTGGTCTACCCAGTCCAGGATGTTGTTCAGGTCTTTGAGCATTTCCTGCTCTTTGGTTTCGTCAAACTCAAGCCGGGCTAAGTGCGCCAGCTGCCGTAAGGTTTCTATGTTGGTGCTCATGGTTCTTCTGTTGTAACGTATCGTTGATAATGTGGAAGGTCTGTTGTTTCAAGGTCTCCAGATCCTTCAGGGTCATCCCGGCGGTGGGAATGGGCCGGTGGATGATCATTTCCAGCGGATGGTACCGGATGATGAGTTTGCCTTTCACGTCGGGCAGGAACAGGTGGTTGTAGGGCATGGTGATGGGTACCAGCGGCACCTGCTTCTCAATGGCCAGCTTGAACGGCCCGTCTTTGAACGGCAGCAGGGTGCGGCCAGAGTCCGGCGAGATTTTCCCCTCGGGGAAGATTACCACGCTGCGGCCCTGTTCCAGGCTCTGCTTGGAGGCAATGTAGGCCTTGGCACTGCTGATGGGGCTGTCGCGGTCCACCGAGATGTACAGCGCGTCATAGATCTTGCCCCACAGCGGCACTTTGGTCAGGGACTTCTTGCCCACGAAGTTCAGGAAGCCCGGCACGGCCGCCAGGATCATGGGAATGTCTATGTAGGAACTATGGTTAGGCGCGAACACGTACTTCTGGGTAGGATCAAGCTGCTCCACGCCCTGCACGGTCACCGGCATGAGGTACATGCGCAGCTGGAACTTAGACCACAGGCGGTTAAGCGTGTGCGCGTGCTTCAGACGGTTGGGCTTGGCAATCAAGACCCGGAAGAGCGGGTAAGAGGTAAGAAAAGGGAGTACAAACCAAGTGGTGCACCACACGGAGTAAACCTTTTTGCCGATTCCTTTCAACCTGTTCATCTTTCCCAAAATTACGAATTAATAAGAAATGCGCCACATCTGCGCCGGTCAAAGCCGTTCTAGCCCTGTTTTGCCAAAATCTGCTTTAAAACGGCAAACGCGCTTCGCCCTGACTTAGTGCCAGAAACGGTTCTTATTTGGGCCGACGGGTTAAAAGAATCTTCTCGGCTTTGAGCAGGCCGGCCACGCTGATGGCATCGGTGATCTCACTGTCCATGGCCATGCGTACGGCCTCGTGCAGGGGCAGCTTCCAGATTTTGAGGTCCTCGGTTTCCTCAAACTCGGTCTCGCCGGCAGTGAGGTCCTCGGCCAGGAAAATGAAGCCTTCCTCATCGGTTACTGAATTGGACGTGTGGATGCGGCCAATGTTGGTCCACTGTTCGGCGGTGAAGCCGGTCTCCTCCTTCAGCTCCCGCTTGGCCGACTCCAGCGCGTCTATGCCAATGGGGCCGCCGCCCATGGGAATCTCCCAGGAGTACTCCTGCACCGTGTAGCGGTACTGCCCCACCAGCCAGGTATTGCCCTCATCGTCCACCGGAATAATGCCAATGGCCAAGTTCTTCATGGACACCACGCCGTAGATGCCGTTTCCCCCGCCTGGGTTAATGACCTGGTCCTCGCGTACGCTAATCCAGGGATTGCTGTAGATGGGGGTGGAATCAAGGGTTTTCCAGGGATTTTCTTCAGAATGCTGTGGTTTCTCAAAGTGCATAGGTAGGGCTTTGCGGAATAAAGAATCTTGTATCTGTCTGTTTTAAGGGTGTTTTTGATGAAATAGCCCCAAAAGGGGCATGAAGACTATATCTGCTGGCGCACGGCCTCGGCGGCCTGCTGGTACACCTGCTCGTACAGGGGCACAATCTTGCTGATCTCAAACTCCTGGGCGCGGGCCAGGGCATTGGCCTTGAACTGGGGCAGCTGATCGTCCTGCAGCACGAAGAGCGTGTTTTTGACCATGTCTTTCACGTCGCCCACGTTGCTCACAAACCCGGTGACGCCGTGCACGTTCAGCTCGGGCAGGCCGCCGGCGTTGGACGAGATCACGGGCACCTCGCAGGCCATGGCTTCCAGGGCGGCCAGGCCGAAGCTCTCTTTCTCAGAGGGCATCAGGAACACATCGGCCACCGACAGCAGTTCTTCCACGGCCTCCAGCTTGCCCAAAAACCGCACGTCCTGGCAAATGCCCAGCTTGCGGCAGAGGTTCTCCATCTTGGGGCGCTCGGGACCGTCGCCCACCAGCAGCAGCTTGGAAGGTACTTTTTCCCGCACCTTGGAGAAAATCTTGATCACGTCGCCAATGCGCTTCACGCCCCTGAAGTTGGAGGTGTGCACCAGCAGTTTCTCGCCAAACGGCGCAATGGCCGACTTGAAATGGTCTTTGCGCTGCTTCTGGAACCGCTCCAGGTTGATGAAGTTGGGGATGACCACAATCTCCTTCTCAATAGGGAAGTACTCGTAGGTTTCCTTGCGGAGGTCCTCCGAAACAGAGGTCACGGCGTCTGACTGGTTGATGCTGAACGTGACCACCGGCTCGTAGGAGGCGTCTTTGCCCACCAGCGTGATATCAGTGCCGTGCAGGGTAGTGATGACCGGAATCTGGATGCCCTTGGTCTGCAGGATCTGCTTGGCCATGAACGCCGCCGAGGCGTGCGGAATGGCGTAGTGCACGTGCAGCACATCCAATCGTTCAAACTGCACAATGTCTACCATCTTGCTGGCCAGCGCCAACTCATAGGGCGGATACTGGAACAGGGGGTAATTAGGGATATTTACTTCGTGGTAAAACAGGTTCTCGTTGAAATGGTCCAGCCGAGCCGGTTGGCTGTAGGTGATAAAGTGCACCTTATGCCCTTTTTGCGCCAGGGCCTTGCCCAACTCAGTGGCCACCACACCGCTACCGCCAAAGGTAGGGTAGCATACAATTCCAATCTTCATGCGCGTATGTGTTTGCCGCGAAGTTACGGTTTCGGCTCTAACGATTGATATACTACGTCATGAATCCGGGTGCGGATGTTGTATTGGAGCAGTTTATCGTTCTCAGCGTCTGGGTACACGCGGTTAGAGAGAAAAATGTAGATCACGTTGTTTTCGGGGTCCACCCAGGCACCGGTTCCGGTGAACCCGGTGTGCCCGAAGGTGCTCATGGGGGCCAGGTCTGAGGTGGGGCCGTTGCCCTGGGGGTCTGGTTTGTCCCAGCCCAGGCCGCGGCGGCTGTTTTTGCTGCCATTTTGCGAAAACTCCGTGACAACGGGTGTCTTGAAGAACTTCTGCCCACCGTAACTGCCGTTCTGCAGGTCCATCTGCATGAGAATGGCCAGGTCATTGGCGTTGGAGAACAAGCCCGCGTGGCCCGCCTTGCCACCCAGGATGGCCGCGTTGCCGTCGTGCACGGTGCCCTGCAGCGGGGTTTCGGGTTTGAAGTCTGAGGCCGGGGCGGTAGGGGCAATCTGCTCCTTCAGGAATTTGTCCAGCGGGTTAAAGGTAAGGGTAGAAGCGCCCAGGGGGGCGTAGAAGTTCTGCTCCAGGAAATCGGGCAGGGGCTGGTTCAGGAGGCGCTCGGCCACCCGTTTCATCAGGTGCAGACCCAGGTCTGAGTAGCGGTACTCAAACTTGCCGCCCGGCACGTACTTGCCCACCAGGTCAGATTTCACCACCCAGGTCCACACCGAGTCTTCCAGTACCTTGTTGCTGTACACGCCGGGCACCACCAGGTTGGGGTAGGCCTCAGACGGAAGGCTGTCATAGTACAAGGGGTTCAGCTTGCCGTCTACCAGCGTACGCTTCCAGAAAGGGAGGTAGGCAGCCAGCCCGGCCTGGTGCAGGAGCACGTCGCGCACCAACAGGTTGGCCTTGTTAGAGCCTTTCAGCTCGGGCAGGTAGGTCACCAGCTTCTCGTCCAGCTTGAGGCGGCCCTGGTCTTTCAGGAACATGACGGCCTGCAGCGTGGCGGCCACTTTGGTAATAGAGGCCAGGTCATAGATGGTTTTCTCGGTAACGGGCTGGCTGCGGTCAAATGTATAGTAGCCGTACCCTTTCTCCAGCACCACGGTGCCGTCTTTCACCACCAGCACCTGACAGCCGGGCGTGGCCCCATAGGCGATGGCCTCCAGGGCAATGTTGTCAATCTGCCTGAGGATGCCCGAGTTCATGCCCACGCTTTCGGGCACCGAGTAGCGCAGGCGGCTGAGGGCGGGAGTGGAGATACCCATGCCAGCCTTGAACTTCGGCGAAGCCGTCACGGGCAGGCGCCCATTGGCCGGCAGCGCCCCGAACAGCACCTGCGGCACTACTTTGCGGGACACCTCGTTGTCTTCGTAGCCGCATACCAGCCAGTCGCTGGCTTCAAAGTTCTTGAGGCTGTAGGCATTGCCCATCACCACCACCACCACTTTCTTAGTGGAGTCGCGCTGCAGTTGCCGGATAAAGCCCAGGGCGTTGCCCGGCAGGTTAAAGTTGTTGTTGGGGTTGTTGTTGAGCCGGTGCAACGACACCACCACCACGTCTGAGCCCGCCAGTTCCCGCTGAATGGTCCGGTACACGCTGTCGGGCGCCGACCGGCTGGTGACCGCGAACTTCCGGAACGAGGTGTATTTCTCCAGGCTCTGGGTGAAGGCATTGTTAAGATCTGCCCCAATAGAGACCGAGGCAAACTGGATGGTGTCCAGGGTTCTGAAGGGCAGGAGGTTGCTTTTGTTGGCTACCACGGTGACCGCCTGTTCATACAACTGCTGCTGCAGCACGTGGCTTACCGGTCGGCTCAGGTCCTGCGAAAGATTTTCCAGGTCCACGGGCGCGTATTGGTTCAGGCCGGCCCAGTACTTGGCGTGCAGCATCTTGCGCACGCGCAGTTCTATTTCCTGCTCACTGATGGTGCTGTCGGCGATGGCCTGTTTGATGTTGGCAATGGCCTTGGGCACATCCTCTGAGAACAGGAGCACGTCGTTGCCGGCTTTCAGGGCCAGGGCGTCTACCTCGCCGGGTTTGTGGTAGCGGGTCACGCCCTTCATATTCAGGGCATCGGTGAAGACCAGGCCCTCGTACTGCATCTTGCCTTTGAGCAGGTCCTGCACCAGATAGGGCGATAGGGTAGCGGCCCGGTTGGCAATGGAATCCAGCTTGGGCACGTGCAGGTGCGCCACCATCACGCCCATTACGCCGGCATCAAACGAGCGCTTAAACGGGTACAACTCCACCTCGGTGAGGCGGGCCATGTCATGCGAAAGAACGGGGAGGGAGAAGTGCGAGTCGGCGTCGGTGTCGCCGTGGCCGGGGAAGTGCTTGGCCACCGCAATAATGCCGTGGTCCTGCAGGCCTTTGATGTAGGCAATGCCGCGGGCGGTCACCTGTTCCTTGCTCTCGCCGAAGGAGCGGTTGCCGATGACCGGGTTCTTGGGGTTGCTGTTGACGTCTACTACCGGCGAGAAATTCACGTGAATGCCCAGGCGCTTCAGCTTGAGGGCAATTTCGCGGCCCATGAGGTACACGTAACGGTCATCGGGCAGGGCACCCAGGGTCATCTGCTTGGCGAAGTGCATGCTGCTGTCCAGGCGCATGTCCAGGCCCCACTCGGCGTCAATGGCCACCAAGAGCGGCACTTTGGAAATACTCTGGTAGCGGTTGGTGAGCTTGGCCTGGCGCACGGGGCCGCCCTGCATGAACATGACCCCGCCAATGCCATAGTGGGTGATCAGGTGTTCAATTTCCCGGACGTGGCTCTGCGTTTTGTTAGAGTACGCCGCCACCATGAAGAGCTGCCCCAATCGCTGGTCTGGCGTAAGAGACTGATATACACTGTCTACCCAGCGCTGCTCCTGAACGGAAATGTTGCCCCGGCCTTTGGGGCCGAAGCCCGACAAGACCCACCAGGCCCCCATCACAACCACCAGCAGCCCCAGGCTATATCGCTTTAGCATTTCGCAACGCGTAATTTAATTTGAATAACTGTTTCATAGGGCTAATTTCGCAGAGGAAAACTAGCCGGTGGCCTGAGTAGCTCTGAAGCGTTTCTTGCTCGTTTTGTGCAAACGGCCTTAAAACCTCATTTGTTCAGCGCAACTTTTCCCCAACCCTTTGGTTCTTAGACTTTCTGGCTACAGCCTGGCTCTTTGGGCCGGCGCTGGCAGGGCAAAAAGAGCCAAAGGGCAGAACCAGAGGGGGTGAGGCCACGGTTTAAGCTGGTAATATTACTCAAAAATTTGCTTTTGCGCCTTAAAAATCGGCGAAGCCGGGCAGTTTCCCGGTGACGCAGACCACGGCAAAAGCTAAAAACACTACGCAGGGAAGTTTCTATATGGGAGATATCATCCGTTTGTTACCCGAGTACCTGGCCAACCAGATCGCCGCCGGCGAGGTGGTGCAGCGCCCGGCCTCGGTGGTAAAGGAGTTGTTGGAGAATAGCGTAGACGCGCGCAGCACCAGCGTGACTTTGATCATCAAAGACGCTGGAAAACAGTTGATACAGGTGGTGGACGACGGTGTGGGCATGACCGAGACCGACGCCCGCATGTGCTTTGAGCGCCATGCCACCTCCAAGATCAAAACCACCGAGGACCTGTTCCGCATCAGGACCATGGGCTTTAGGGGCGAGGCCATGGCTTCCATTGCGGCCGTGGCCCAGGTGGAGCTCAAAACCCGCCCGCGGGGCGCGGAGCTGGGCACCTGCCTCAGCATTGAGGGCAATGAGGTGATCAAGCAGGAGCCGGTGGCCATGGCCGAAGGAACGGTGGTGAGCGTGAAGAACCTGTTCTTCAACGTGCCCGCGCGCCGCAATTTCCTGAAGACCAACCCGGTGGAGATGCGCCACATCCTGGACGAGTTTCAGCGCGTGGCCCTGGCCAACCCCGAGATTGCCTTTGCGCTGTACCAGAACGAGGTGGAGGTGATGAACCTGCCTGCCGGCAAGCTGAGCCAGCGCATTGTGGGCATCTTTGGGCGCGACTACAAAGAGCAGCTGGCTTCCTGCGAGGAGACCACCCCGTTCCTGACCGTGCGCGGCTACATCGGCAAGCCTGAGTTTGCCAAAAAAACCCGCGGCGAGCAGTTTTTCTTCGTGAACAACCGCTTTATCAAAAGCCAGTACCTCAACCACGCGGTGCTCACCGCCTATGAGGGCCTGCTGCCCAAAGACTGTTTCCCGTTTTACGTCTTGTTTCTGGAAATCGCCCCGGAAACGATTGACATCAACGTGCACCCCACCAAGACGGAGATCAAGTTTGAGGACGAGAAAACCGTGTACGCCATTGTGCGGGCGGCCGTGAAGCAGAGCCTGGGCCTGCACAACATCACGCCTTCGCTGGACTTTGGGGCCGACGTGAACTACATTCCGCTGCAGCCCCTGAAGTTTCCGGCCTCCATGGATTTTGAGGCGGCCCCGGCCCAGGCCCCCCGAACCGCTTACCAGGAGCAGGAGCCGGCCACCTTTACCAGCCGGGCCTCCGGTGCCGGCGCACGTGCCGGTGCCTACGTTGAGCAGGCCCCGGTACGCGAAGTTTCCCGCGCCACCTCAGACGACAGCAGCCTGTTCCCCGAGGAGGAGGCCCTGGCACCTGCCGCAGTGAGCGCCTCGGGCGGTTCCAAGGCCCTGCAGGTGCACCAGAAGTACCTCATGGTGCAGGTCAAGTCGGGGTTGATGGTGGTAGACCAGCAGGCGGCGCAGGAGCGCATTCTCTATGAGAAATACAGCCAGGCCCTGGGCAAGCGCACCGGGGCCTCGCAGCAGTTGCTGTTTCCGCAGGCCCTGCAGCTCTCACCCGCCGACTTCTCGCTGGTGATGGAGCTGGCCGAGGAGTTCAGCGCGCTGGGCTTCGTGTTCAACGACTTCGGCAACAACACCCTGGTAGTGAACGGGATTCCGGCCGAGATTCCGCTGCGCGATGAGCGGGAACTGATTGAGGGCTTGCTGGAGCAGTACAAGAACAACCTGAGTGCCCTCAAAGTGGACCGGCAGGAGAACCTGGCACGGGCCATGGCCAAACGGGTGGCCTCGCGCCTCACCGGCAAGCTCAGCGACCAGGAGATGAACGCGCTGGTAGACCGGCTGTTTGCCTGCCAGGTGCCCAACTACACGCCGGGCGGCCAGAAAACGCTGGTGATCCTGCAAACCGAGCAGCTGCAGGACCTTTTCCTGAGAAATTAGCAACCGGCAGGCAGGAAGTAAGAAAACCAGGTGGGATTGGCGTGAAATAAGGAGAGAAGGGTACCATTTGCGGGCTTTCTTCCGTACTGTTGGGAGCAGAACTAGTACTTTCGTGACCTGTTTAAGGGAAGAAGGCGGTGGCGGCGTTCAATACTGGCCCACGATCTTCGTTTTCTTTGAACGTATATCTTTAGACACTACCCTATGCCACCCATCACCCCCATGGTGCGGAACCTCATCGTGCTTAACGTACTCATGTACTTTATGAGCGACCGGCTGTTCCCCACTGAGTTGTTTGCCCTGCATGACGTGCGCTCAGACCTGTTCCGGCCGCATCAGTTTGTCACGCACATGTTCATGCACGGGAGCGTGATGCACCTGTTCAGCAACATGTTCAGTTTGTTTATCTTCGGGCCCTTGCTGGAGCGGTACTGGGGCGAGAAACGATTCCTGTTGTTTTACCTCATCACCGGGTTTGGGGCCAGCCTCTTGTACCTAGGCGTGCGGTCGTATGAAATCTCGCAGATGGAGCAGATGGTGGCCACGTATCTGCAGAACCCAGACCCGTTCCTGTTCCGCGACATTCTGGAGGCCCACGGCTCGGCCTCTAACAACACCGGGTTTTTGCGCCAGTTTCAGCTTAACCCCGACAATCCGGCCATTATCTCGGAGACCAAGGCCTACGCGCAGCTGCTGTACCAGAAAGTGCTGAACGGCGCCATGCTGGGGGCCTCGGGGGCGGTGTTCGGGATCTTGATGGCGTTTGGCATGCTGTTCCCCAATACCGAATTGATGCTGCTGTTTTTCCCCATTCCCATTAAGGCCAAGTACTTTGTTTTCCTGTACGGCGCCTTTGAACTGTACTCGGGGCTGAACCGCATGCCGGGTGACAACGTAGCCCATTTCGCGCATTTGGGCGGGATGCTTTTTGCATATATCTTGCTGAGACTATGGGAGCGCCAGCGAAACAACTTTTACTAAACCATGACTAGTATTTTTGACGATATCCGTTCAGCGTTCAGCAAGGGCAACAATGCCCTGCACCAGCTCATTTTCATCAATGTGGTGGTGTTTGCGTTCCTGATCATCCTGAGAACCATCATGACCCTGAGCGGCTCGGGCAGCACGTTCGCGTACCTCATGACGTTCCTGAGCCTGCCCTCCAACCTGGAGCTGTTCATGTTCCGGCCCTGGACCCTCATTACCTATTTCTTCACGCACCTGGAGTTCTTCCATATCCTCTTCAACATGCTTAACCTGTACTGGTTTGGCATGCTGATCAAGGAGTACCTGGGCGACAAGCGCCTGGTGAACCTGTACGTGCTGGGCGGGCTGGCCGGCGGCCTGATCTACCTGGTTGCCTACAACACCATCCCGTACCTGCAGCTGCGCGCCGAAGGCTCTTTCATGATGGGGGCCTCTGGCAGCGTCATTGCTATTATGGTGGCCGCCGCTACCCTGCTGCCCAACTATACCTTCAATCTCATCCTCATCGGGCCGGTGCGGATCAAGTACATCGCCTTGCTCATGGTGTTGCTTTCCATCTCGGGGGCAACCGGCGGTAACGCGGGCGGCAACATCGCCCACCTGGGCGGGGCTATTCTGGGCTTCTTTTACATTAGGCAACTGCAGCGCGGCTCTGACTGGGGTCGTCCGGTGCAGGCGGTGCTGGGGTTGTTCAGGGGCTTGTTCCAGCGCCGTTCTCCCTTGAAAGTCACGTACAAGAACCCCAACCGGCCATTCTCCGGCGGCTCCACTTCGGCCCCCAACGGGGTGTCCACCGCCGCCGGAACGCCGTCGCAGCTGGAGATTGACCAGATTCTGGATAAGATCTCGGTGTCTGGCTACGAGAGCCTGACCAAGGAAGAAAAGCAGAAGCTCTTTAAAGCCAGCCAGAAATAGGGGTTAGGCGGTAGTAATTAGTGATTAGTTTTCGGTTTGTTTTCCTGGAACGAGGCTTAAAACAGGGAGAGTAATCTTGCAAAGAAGGTTATAGTTAGTTCCTGTTTTTACCCTTAAAAAAAGGAACTATGCATTCTGTTCCCTTCGAAAGGAGTAAGGGGGATGACTTCTCTTTGTGATTATTCCAGTCCTAGTCGTTCGTAGGGGTAATCTCTTGTAGATACTTACTATGGCGCGGAAATTACTTCCGGGGCTTTAACTCAATTTTGAAAGTCACGGAAGTAACTTCCGCGCCAGAATAATAGACTTGCTCTGTAGAAAAACTAGTGGTTCTTGAAATAGCCTTGTCATCTCCCTACCCCTTCCAAGGGGAACAGAATGCGTGGCCTGGATTTCCCTTCTGAGAACTTATATCAACGTTGAAGATTTGCTCTAAAAAAAGAACGCCCCGCAGACGATTGCTGCGAGGCGTTTTTTTTATGTGCTTCTCTTTTCAAGAAACCATGTCTCCGTTTTGGGCGGGTTTTCTGGAAAACAGCCCTGTAACGGGTTAACCTTTGCTGTTCTTGAGCATATCGCCGATGGCGCCGATGTTGCCCAGCGTTTCTACCGCCGAGGTAGGCATGAAGATCTTGTTGGCGGGGCCCATGGCCAGTTGCTGCAGGGCCTCGAAGGATTTGTAGGTGAGCACGCGCTCGTCCAGTCCCGCTTCAATCAGGAGGCGGATACGGGCTTTCTCGGCTTCGGCAATCTCGGTGATGGCTTTGGCCTGGCCCATGGCCTCTAGTTCGCGGGCGGCGCGCTCGCCTTCGGCCCGCAGGATCTTGCTGGTCTTGTCCCCTTCAGAGCGCAGGATCATGTCTTGCTTGGCGGCTTCGGCCTCCAGGATGGTGGCGCGGCGGTTCCGCTCGGCTTTCATCTGTTTGTCCATGGCCTCCTGGATGTCTACCGGCGGTTTAATGTCGATGACCTCCACGCGCTCAATGCGCACGCCCCATTTCTCGGTGGCCTCGTCCAGGGCGGTCCTGATCTCGGCGGAAATCCGCTCGCGGCCCGAGAGGGTCTCGTCCAGCTCCAGGTTGCCTATGATCTGGCGCATGGTGGCCGTGGTGATGTTGCGCACGCCCAGCACGTAGTCAAAGATGCCGTAGGTGGCCTGCTCGGGGCCCACCACCTGGTAGAACACAATGGTGTCAATGAGCACCTGCACGTTGTCGCGCGTGATCACGCTCTGCGGCGGCACGCTGGTCTGCTGAATGCGCAGGTCGTGGTAGGTGCGCACCCGGTCCACGATGGGGATGAACAGGTTGAGGCCCGGGTGCATGAGGCGCTGGAATTTGCCCAGGCGTTCTACCACGCCCACCCGCTGCTGCGGAATAATGCGGATAGAAAGGGCCATGAGCACGACAACGGCGGCAAGGATGATGAGGGTGGTAGTCATAGGGTTTGGTAAGGTTGAGGTATACACGGGGCGCCGGGCTGGCTGGAGCGCCGGTTCCGCTGAAAACTATTTAATAGGCACCACCTGCAAAACGGTGCTGCTCTGGTGCACCACCAGCACGCGCTGCCCCGGGGCCAGCTCCTCCTGGGCGCTGGCGCTCCACACCTCGGTACCCACGCGCACAATTCCCAGGCGCGAGGGTGTGATGGGTTCCAGCACTTCGCCCTGTTGGTTGGTGAGTTGCAGCACCGGATCTGAGTAGCCCTTCACCTGGCGGGCCCGGGCGGTCAGGGGCTTGGTGAACAGCATCAGGAGCACCCCCGTAATGCTGGCGGCCAGCGGTGGAAGCCAGAAACTGTCTGGGAAGAAGTAGGCCAGGGCCGCCGCCACCAAAGCCGAAACGCCCAGCCAGAGCAGGTAGAACGTGCCGGTCACCATTTCTGCCACCAACAGCAGGATGCCCGCAATAAGCCAAAACCACCAAAAGGAGAGCTCCATACCCGTTTCTTTTCTTTTTCAAGATAATGAATTTCAGCGAATACCGCCCGCGTATCTTATTAGTCGCAGGCAAGCCCCCAAAATAACAAACCGGCGGCAGATAGTTTTGGGGCTCTTTTCGGCAAAACAGCCCCAAATCAGGGGCGCGCTGTGTGGTCCAGGGGCAAAACCCCTGCGGGATGCCGCAGAAATTGGTATCTTAACCTTTCCTAACCGTTTCCAACCTACCCTATGCTATGAAGAAACACGTTTACGCAATAGCCGTTACCGCCCTGCTGGCCCTTACCGGCGCCCAGGCCGTGGCGCAAAGAACCTATGTGCACTGCGGCCGCTTGATAGACGGCCGCAGAGACCAGCCCCAACCCGAGATGACGGTAGTGGTGGAGGGCAGCCAGATTGTGGCCGTGGAGAAAGGCTATACCGCAGCCCCCGCGGGAGCCAAAGTCATCGACCTGAAGAACCAGACCGTGCTGCCCGGCTTCATGGACATGCACGTGCATTTTGAGAGCGAGACCAGTCCCAACCAGTATGCCGAGGAGCTTTCGCTGAACCAGGGCACAGTGGCGTTCCGGTCGGTGAACTACGCCGAGCGGACCCTAATGGCCGGGTTCACCACCGTGCGTGATTTGGGCGGCAGCGGCATTAACGTGCAGCTGCGCAACGCCATTAACCAAGGGCTGGTGAAAGGGCCGCGCATGTTTGTGGTGGGCAAGGCCATCTCGGCCACCGGCGGGCACATGGACCCCACCAACGGCTACCGCCAGGACCTGCAGGGCGACCCCGGACCGGCCCAGGGCGTGGCCAACGGACCCCATGAGTGCCGGAAAGCCGTTCGGTACCAATACAAAAACGGCGCAGACCTGATCAAGATCGCCTCTACCGGCGGCGTGCTGAGCGTAGCCAAGGACGGCTCGGCGCCCCAGTTCACCGAGGAAGAGATCAGGGCCATTGTGCAGACGGCCAAAGACCTGGGCCTGAAGGTGGCGGTGCACGCGCACGGGGCCGAGGGCATGAAGCGGGCTGTAAGGGCTGGGGTGACCTCTATTGAGCACGGCACGCTCATGGACGAGGAAACCATGAACCTCATGAAGAAGAACGGCACCTGGTACGTACCCACCATCACGGCGGGTAAATCTGTGGCAGACTCCGCCAAAATTCCGGGGTACTACCCTCCGTTGGTCACGCCCAAGGCATTGGCCATTGGCCCGCAGTTGCAGGGTACTTTCGGCAAAGCGTACAGAAAAGGGGTGAAAATCGCCTTCGGGACCGATGCCGGCGTGTTCCTGCACGGCAAGAACGCCAAGGAGTTTGAGTACATGGTGGAAGCCGGCATGCCCGCCATGGAAGCCATCAAAGCCGCCACCCTGTACGCCGCAGAGTTGCTGGGCATGCCTGATAAGCTAGGCACCGTGGAGAAAGGCAAGTTCGCAGATATGGTAGCAGTTAGCGGGAATCCTCTGGAAGACATAAAGCTGTTGCAGCAGGTGTCTTTTGTGATGAAGGACGGAAAGGTGTACAAGCAATAACCCTGGTGATTCCTCGCTCGCCTCTGGCGAGTGTAGGTCTTCTTGCGGACTCTGGCCGCTGGGGGGGGGTGTTCATTAGATGCGCATAGCGGCGGGACGCCGCCCCATTTCTCACACTCGCCGGAGGCGAGCGAGGAAGGAGGGGTTATTGCTTTGCTTGAGTGGTATTCTAGTTCTCACACAAGATCCTTCCAGGATGACAATGGGAAAAGGATAGAGTCCTGTGGCGAGTCTTTGGGCTTTATAGTTTTCTATGACGCGGATTTGCTTCCGTGCCAGAGTGGGTTATCGAAACAAGTGCGTTTTGTCATTATTTATTGTAAAACTGACCCTAAACGAACTAACACCCGCTGTCATGCCAAGTATCTTTCAGCGAGTTCTAACTTTCTCTCTCTTCTCCCTCGCTCGCCTCTGGCGAGTGTGAGGTATGGGGCGGCGTCCCGCCGCTGTGGGTGTTATTAGGAATCACTGTGTTCCAGTAGGTAGTTGAGTCTGCGGCATTACGCGACTTTTAGTTACTTGAGGAAAATGATTGAAGTAGGAGCGGTAATATGCCCTGGAAAATCATCACCACACAGCGGCGGGACGCCGCCCCATACCTCACACTCGCCGGAGGCGAGCGAGGGAAATCATTACCTTTTTTTAGGGAATTGAGTTAAAAGCAAAGAAGCCCGGTCAATTGGCCGGGCTTCTTTGTTACATATCAGAAGTGAACAGCTTACGCTTCAGTAGGCATGTTGTCCAGCACGTCCATTACTTCGCGCACGGCTTTTTCAGAGGCTCTCAAAAGCGCCATTTCGTCTTCGTTCAGTTGCAGTTCTATTACTTTCTCAATACCGTTCTTGCCCAGTACTACCGGTACGCCCAGATAGGTGCCGTTGATGCCGTATTC
The DNA here is from genome assembly GCF_016924645.1 of Rufibacter psychrotolerans. Taxonomy (GTDB): domain Bacteria; phylum Bacteroidota; class Bacteroidia; order Cytophagales; family Hymenobacteraceae; genus Nibribacter; species Nibribacter psychrotolerans. Next base: position 166,617 of record NZ_JAFFJV010000011.1, read on the forward strand.
GCCTTCCAGCTTGATGCACACCGGGAACACGCGTTTCTGGTCGCGCACAATGGCTTCCACCATTTGGGCCGCCGCAGAGCCCGGAGCGTACCAGGCCGAGGTGCCCATCAGTTTCACCAACTCGCCGCCACCGTTTTTGGTGCGGTCTACAATGGCGTCCAGTTTGGCCGGGTCAATCAGCTCGGTGACCGGAATACCGCCTACGGTGGTGTAGCGCGGAAGCGGTACCATGGTGTCGCCGTGGCCACCCATCAATACTGCTTGAATATCCTTTGGGGAAACGTTCAGTTCCTCGGCCAGGAACGCGCGGTAACGGGCCGTGTCCAGAATGCCGGCCATGCCCATTACTTTGGTGCGGGGTAATTTTGAGGTCAAGTGGGCCTGGTAGGTCATCACGTCCAGTGGGTTGGACACCACAATGATGATGGCCTCAGGCGAGTGCTTGATTACGTTCTCGGTCACGGAACGAACGATGCCGGCGTTGGTGCTGATCAGGTCATCGCGGGTCATGCCGGGCTTGCGGGGTAACCCAGAGGTAATCACCACCACGTCTGAGTTGGCGGTACGGGTGTAATCATTGGTGACGCCCACGGTGCGGGTATCATACAGGTTAATCGGCGATTTCTGCCAGATATCCAATGCCTTGCCTTCGGCGAAGCCTTCTTTGATATCTACTAACACTACTTCATTGGCGATCTCGCGGTACGCTAATACGTCGGCACAGGTGGCACCTACGTTACCGGCTCCAACTACGGTTACTTTCATTTTTTAGGTTTGGTTAGATGGATATTCTACTAGACTACGTGGTGAAATTAGAAAAAAGGCCGTCACCTGAAAATTATTTCCTCATTATCTGGTTAATTGTTGATTTCCAAGGGCTGTTTGTTCATTGCTGATTGCTCGTTGTCAATTGCTAATTAACTCAAATCGCGATTTATGAAAGCAGTTGAAGCATTACCCACCCCTACCCCTCCCAGGAGGGGAATCATCTGCAACGTTGGCAGGAGAAAGTCCCCTCCTGGGAGGGGTAGGGGTGGGTCTCACGGTTGGGCGGTAAACATCGCAACATGAGTTAATTACTCATTGCTGATGGTTGATTTAGGCCTGATTCCCTGTAAACGGGCCTGAAACAGCTTTTCAATGAAAGCTCTTTAAAGCCGCTTCACTAAAAAGGATGACTCATGGACTAAACTTCAGCAAGCATCAATCATCCATCAAACCCGGGTCACGGTGATCTCCACCACTTCGTGGGTGTTCTCGGTTACCTTGAAACGGTTGTCCAACTGCTGTCCGATGACCCAGGTGAGTGAGGCGTCTGAGACCAGCACCCACACGTCGGGCTTCAGGTTGGCGGGTACTTTCTTGTCGATGAGCAGGTCGCTGACTTTTTTCTTGCCGTTCATGCCCAGCGGAATAAACCAGTCGCCTTCTTTCCAGGGGCGAAGTTTGAGCGGGAACTTGAGCAGGGCGGCGTCCAGGGCGGCCACATCTTTGGAGCGGGGCACTTTGTAGCCTTCGGCGGGTTTCCGGGCTATTTTCGCCAGATAAGGCCCGAACCGGATTTCGGTGGCGTCTTCCGGTACCAGCACGCTTCCGAATTTCTCCAGCGGTTTTGGGGTGATGACCAGGTCTTCGCGGTCTTTCACCAGCACGTGGGTAGGGGAGGCGAACGTTTTGCCCGGGATGCCCTCCCAGGCGGCGGCAATTTCCTGGGCCTGCACATAGGAGAAGTGGAACGGTTTTAGCAGTTCGTGGAGCAACACCACCGGGGCGGGGCTCTTCTGCAGCGGAGCAATAGAAAGGTAGGTGGCGCCGTTCTCCTCACGTTGCGTTTTCGCCTTCATTTCCTGAAAAGAGGCCAGAAACACGGCTTCGGCACCTTGCAGGCGTTCCAGGGTCTGGGTGAAGGTTTCCTCCAGGTTGGGGTTGAGCTGCTTTAGTACCGGGATTACCTCGTGGCGCACCAGGTTACGGTGGTACTTACGGCTCTCGTTGCTGGAATCTTCCCGCCACGCCAGGCGTTTGGCTACCAGCCAGTCGTACAGGTCGTCTTTGGTCAGACTCAGCAAGGGGCGGATAAGGTTTCCGTTTTTGGGCAGAATTCCGTGAAGTCCGGCCAAACCAGTGCCGCGCACCAGGTTCAGGAGCACGGTTTCCAGCGCATCGGACTGGTGGTGGGCCGTGGCGATGACGTCGTAGCCCAATTGCTGGCGCATCTGCTCAAACCACTGGTAGCGCAGGGTGCGGGCCGCCATCTGGATGGAAATGCCTTCCTGCTCGGCGAAGGCCTGGGTCTGGAACTGCTCGCTGTAAAAAGGCGCATCGTATTGTTTAGCCAGTTTGCGCACGAAGAGCTCATCGGCATCAGACTCCTCGCCGCGCAGCCCGAAGTTGCAGTGCAGTACCGCAAACGGCAGCTTGAGACGGTGCAGCACATCGGCCAGCACCACAGAGTCCAGGCCTCCGCTCACGGCAGCCAGAATCCTGGTGTCGGGGGTGGCTAACTGGTGGGTATGTATATACTGTAAAACTTTCTGGAGCATCGGTGAAGGAAGGGTATTTTTAGTAATTTCGCAGCTATTGCATTTATTTGATGAACACAAAGATAGTTCTAGTATCTCTTTTCTCCCTGTTTTCTGTGGTGCTGGCGTTTGGCCAGGTGCCGCAGCCGCAGCCGCAAGGGGGCGGGCAGCCGGTAGAGGTGTCAGCGAACACGCTGCAGTCGGGCCGGTACAACGGCGAGGAGGTGCGGCGTTTGTTGGGAAACGTGGTCATGCGCCAGGGGCAGACTACGCTTACCTCAGACTCGGCCTACCAGTACGCCAGCGACCGCAACCGCCTGGAGGTGTTTGGAAACGTGCACATTACCCAGCCGGGCATGGACGCCACCAGCGCCACGGCCAGCTATGACGGAACCCGCCGCATGGCCAACATGCGCGGCGGCGTGACTCTGCGCGATGAGCAGATGACCTTGACCACCCCTTCGCTGGACTATGACCTTAACGCCAAAAAGGCCTTCTATACCCAGGCCGGGAACATTGTAGGGCCAGATTACACCATCCAGAGCCAGTTGGGCACCTATACCTCAGATGACAAGGTGCTCACGTTTAAGAAAAACATCAAGTACGTGGGCCAGAATGCCGAAGTGCTCTCTGACACCATGGCCTACAACACGGTGACCAAAGTGGTGGAGTTCTTCGGGCCTACCACCATCAAGTCGCCGGACGGAACCCTGTTCGCCAACCGTGGTACCTACAACACCGTTACCCGCGAGTCTAACTTCAGGGGCAACGCCAGCATCAAAACCCCCGATTACTTGATCAGGGGCGAGGTGCTCACCTATGACAAGACCAAGGAGTACTATACCGCCTCGCGCAACGTGTCTATGACCTCCATCAAAGACACCACCATCATTACCGGGCAAACGGCGCTGTACTGGCGGGCCCGGGGCCGGGCCAAGGTCTACGGGTCGCCGGTGATGCGCACCATTGAGAAGCGCGACACCATGTACCTCTCGGCCGACACGCTGGTGTCGGTGGAGAACGTGAAGGACAAAACCAAGAAAGGCAAGCTGTACGCCTACCATGACGTGCGTATCTTCAAGTCTGACCTGCAGGGCCTGTGCGACTCGCTCACCTATGACCAGGGCGACTCCACCATCTACATGAACCGCAACCCGCGCCTGTGGGCCAACAAAAACCAGATGACCGCCGACAGTGTGGTCATGAGGCTGCGCAACAACACCATAGACCAGATGCGCATGTTTGGCGAGGCGTTCGCTATTTCCGTAGACACGCTGGAGAACTACAACCAGGTGAAGGGGCGCAGAATGATTGCCCACTTCGCTGACGGCAAGATCCGGCGCATTGACGTGAACGGGAACGCCGAGAGCCTTTACTTCGCCCTGCAGGGCGATACCTCCACCATTGGCATGAACCGGGCGGTGTCCAGCGACATGCGGCTCACCTTTCAGGATGGGCAGGTGCAGTACATCACGTTCCTGGAGGAGCCCGACGCCAAGCTGATTCCGCCCCACGAACTGGAGGAGCCCGACACCCGCCTGAAGGGGTTTGTGTGGAGGTCCGATGAAAAGCCCACCCGGGCCTACGTGCTGGAGAAGCGCGGTGCCAGGAAAAAAACGGCTCCGGCCAAGCCTGCGAAACCCGCCACAGCCACCAAACAAGCCAGCCCCAAGAAACCCACCAAGGCGGTGAAGAAAGACAAGATTAGCCCGGCGCCGGCCAACGGGGTGAAGAAGCGGGTTTCCAGGCTGGGTAATTCGCAGTAAAAGCCACGCTATACTGAATGGAAAGGCCCAACGTTCTGTTACATATAAAAAAAATCGTTATTTTTGCGCGCTTATGACTAAACGCATTCTTTCCTATTTGCCCATCATGCTCATGGTAGTAGTACTGGGCGCTTGTGGGAAATACAATAAAATCCTGAAGAGCGACGACGTAGACAAGAAATACGCCGCGGCGCTTGCCTACTACGAGGACCAGGACTACGACAAAGCCGGTGCTCTGCTGGAAGACCTCATGCCTCTGTTAAAAGGACGCAGCGAGTACGAGCGGGCCAACTTTCTGTACGCCTATACCAAATACCACCAGGGCCTGTACCTGGAAAGCTCTTTCCACTTCACTTCTTTCGGGCAGACTTTCCCGCGGAGCCAGTACGCGGAAGAGGCAGCGTTCATGAATGCCAAATCGCTGACCAACGAGTCACCAGATCAGAACCTGGACCAGCAGAGCACTTCGCAAGCCATGACTGCGCTGCAGGAGTTTATGCGCCGGTATCCGCAGAGCAAGTACATGCAGGAAGCCAACACCATTTATGATGAGCTTTCGCGCAAGATTGAACTGAAGGCTTTTGACAACGCCAGACAATACTACAAGCTTACCAACTACGATCCTCAGTACTACAAGGCAGCGGTTGTGGCCCTGGAGAACTTCCGGAAAAACTTCCCTTCTTCCACGTACAATGAAGAAGCCGCTTACCTTCGCTTAGATGCCCAGTTCAACTACGCCAAGGAAAGTATTGAGACCAAGCAACGCGACCGCTACCTGGAAGCCGTTGCCATGTACCAAGCGTTTGTAGATGCATATCCGCAGAGCAAGTTTTTGCGTAACGCCGAAGAGCGCTACGATGCCAGCCGTCAGGCCCTGGAGAGACTGAGCAAGAGTCAGCCAGCCGCCGCCACGGCAACCAACCAGTAATTATTCATTTGTAAAACCCAATTCACTAGCTATATGGCCCAAGTACCAGCATCCATTGTAACGCGTAATATCTCTGACCTGGCCACTGAAACCGGTAACGTATACGAGTCTATCTCTATCATCTCTAAGCGTGCCAACCAGATTGCCGTAAAGGTGAAGGAGGAGTTGAACTCTAAACTGGCCGAGTTTGCTACTACCGTAGACAACCTGGAAGAGGTGTTCGAGAACCGCGAGCAGATTGAGATCTCTAAATACTATGAGCGTCTTCCTAAGCCTACCAACATGGCTATTGAGGAGTTCATTGAAGGCAAAGTGTATTTCCGCAAAGCCGACGACGAAGCGCAAACTTCATCCGCGCTTTAATCCACCGTTTCTGAATGCTTCGGCATAAGAAAATACTCCTGGGGGTTTGCGGTAGCATTGCAGCGTACAAAGCGGCTTTGCTGGTGCGGCTCCTCATCAAAGCAGAAGCAGAAGTGCAGGTAATCCTGACCACTTCTGCTTCTGCTTTTATAACCCCTGTAACGTTAGCCACCTTGTCTAAAAGACCGGTCTTAACCGAGTTTGTGCGCGATGACAACTCCGGTCTGTGGCACAACCACGTGGAATTGGGCCTCTGGGCCGATGTCATGCTGGTGGCGCCCGCCAGCGCCAATACGGTGGCCAAGTTTGCCCGGGGTTTGTGCGATAATCTTTTATCGGCTACGTATCTCTCGGCCCGGTGCCCGGTGTTTGTGGCGCCTGCCATGGACCTGGACATGTACCAGCACCCGGCCGTTCAGGAGAACTTCCGGTTGTTGCGTTCCTACGGGAACCACATCATTGAGGCCGGACACGGGGAGTTGGCCAGCGGACTGGTAGGGCAGGGACGCCTGGCGGAGCCCGAGGAGATTGTTCAGGTTTTACAACAGCATTTTATTTCTCATAACATTGTTTAGCGGCAAGAAAGTCCTGATCACCGCCGGGCCCACCTATGAGCCTTTAGACCCGGTTCGTTTTATCGGCAATCATTCCACCGGCAAAATGGGGTATGCGTTGGCCCGCACCCTGGCCGAGCAAGGAGCAGAGGTTTTCTTAGTTTCTGGCCCTACCGCCCTGAAAATGGAGCACCCCAACGTGCAGGTTACCTCCGTGATGACCGCCGATGAGATGTACGCCGCCTGCCAGCAGATAGCTCCCGAGGCAGACCTCTGGATCTTCGCCGCCGCCGTGGCCGACTACAAACCCAGCCAGACGGCTACTTCTAAAATAAAAAAAAGTGACGCCACGTTTACCATTGAACTGGTGAAGAACGTTGATATAGCGGCTGCCTTAGGTCAACAGAAGCGTGCCGATCAGTTTGCGGTAGGCTTCGCCCTGGAAACTGATCAGGAACTGGAGAACGCCCGCGCCAAACTCCTCAAGAAAAACCTGAACATGGTAGTGCTGAACTCCCTGCGTGATCCTGGGGCTGGTTTCAAACATGACACCAACAAGATCACCATTGTGAAACCCACCACGGTAGAGGAGTTTGCGCTGAAGACCAAAGACGAGGTAGCCTTGGATATTCTGGAATCTATAAAAGCTGAATGGGCATGTTTGCAAAGAAAATAGCCGGGGTGGCGTTGTGGCTCTTGTTGCCCCTCTCTGCCTGGGCGCAGGAACTACGGTGCGAAGTGATTGTGAACAGTGAGCAGGTGCAGGCTACTGACCGGCAGGTGTTCCAGCAGATGCAGAACGCTATCTCAGAGGTTATGAACAACACCCGTTGGACCAGCGATGTGTACCAGAACGAGGAGCGCATCCGCTGCAAAATGTTCATCACCTTACGCGCTATGCCGCAGATTGGGGTGTACGAGGCCAATACCCAGATCATCTCCAGTCGGCCTACTTACGGAACGGGCTACGAGACCACGGTGCTTTCCTTCGTGGACACCAACTTTGGGTTTGAGTACAATCCGGCCCAGCCGCTGCAGTACGCGCCTAATACTTACACCACCAACCTCATGGCCATTCTGTCTTTCTATGCCTACACCATCATCGGGATGGACAACGACAGTTTCTCCCGCTTGGGTGGCGCCAACGCCCTGGCCGAGGCCAGCAACATCCTGAACCTGGTGACCTCGTCGGGCGCTAATGCCGGAGGCTGGAGTGCCACCGCTGATACCCGCAACCGCTATTGGCTCATCAATAACCTGCAGGACCCCCAGTTTGAGCCGTTCCGAAGCGCCGTGTATCTGTACCACCGCCAGGGGCTGGACCTGATGGCCCAGGACCCGGAGAAAGCCCGGCAGAACATTCTGGAAGCGTTGCGCAACATTCAGCAAGTGGCCCGCATCAGACCGGGAGCGGCGGCTTTGCGCTCGTTCTTTGAAGCCAAAGCCGCCGAGTTGAGCAGCGCGTTCACCTCGGCTACGCCGCCGCAGAAGCAACAGGCCTACGATATTCTATCCCAGATAGACCCTACCAACCGCGCCCGCTACGAGTCCTTGATCAGACGATAGACTTGTTTTTGGGCTGATTTTAGGAAATCGGCTCTAAAACACGCTACTCAGCTGCGCCTTCTCAGATTGATCCAGGCGTTTACGGGCTGATTTCACCGAAATACCCCTAAAACAGCGATGCCTTTGCCGATTTTCCGGTGAAGGCATCGCTGTTTTAGGGCCTGTTCTTGATCTGTGGCGGACCAGCCTGGCCCAATGCCCCACATCCGTGCTTGGCTTGGCCGTATTTACCTCCCTGACTTAGGGTTAGAGCTATTGGCATTTGTTCTCTATTTTGTACATTCGGTTTGCGCCAGGTGCTGAAAGCGGGGTGAAAGAATTAACGCAGGGTAGGCAGGGCGGAGAACTCTGTTCCAGGGGTATTGGTTTACTTTATACTCCAGGGCACGTACAGAAGAGGGCAAGAGAAGAACCTGGTCCGGGTTTGGCCAAGCAGTCTCCCGGGAATAAATTTTTGGCTATATTTATTAGTTGTGGAAACTAAATAAATTAGCATCTTTGTCTATTGGAGTACATCAACACAACAAACCAGATAGAGGCATTCCTACCTTATGCTCGTAGATCTTAAGATAAAAAATTACGCCTTAATTGAGCAGCTAGAGCTGCAGCCTTCGCCGTTGCTGAACATCATTACCGGTGAAACGGGAGCCGGTAAATCCATCATGCTGGGCGCCATTGGGTTGCTGCTGGGGAACCGCGCAGATTCCAAACTGCTGTTCAACCAGAACGAGAAGTGCGTGATTGAGGGCTCCTTTGATATTGCCGAATACAACCTGCAGGGTTTCTTTGAAGAGGAAGACCTTGACTATGAACCCGTGAGCTTGCTGCGCCGGGAGATCAGCCCGAGCGGGAAATCACGCGCCTTCGTGAACGACACGCCGGTCACGCTGGAACAGCTGCGCCGCATTGGCGATCAGCTCATGGACATTCACTCGCAGCACGACACGCTCCTGCTGGGTGACCCGGCGTACCAGTTGAACATCCTGGACTTGTACGCCCAGAACGAGGCGCTGCGGACCCAGTACGGCACCGCGTACCGCACCTACCGCAAACTGGAGCGCGAGTACAAAGACCTGGAAAACCAATTGGCCCAGTCGCAGAAAGAGCTGGACTATAATACCTATTTGCTGAACGAGCTCTCTGAAGCCAACTTACAGGCCGAGGAGCAGGAAAGCCACGAGGTAGAACTGAAGCAACTGGAGCACGCCGAGGAAATAAAACTGAAGCTGAGCCAAGCGTTGCAATACATCTCTGAGAGCGAGTACAACGCGGCCAGTGCCCTGAAAGACGCCAGCCATCTGGTGGGGCAGGTAACCGAGTACGGCGAAAGCTTCCAGACCCTGAAAGAGCGCCTGGACAGCTGCCTCATTGAACTGAACGACATTGCCGGCGAACTGGAAGATGCCGAGCGCAAAACCGAAGCCGATCCGCAACGCGCCGAGCAACTGCAGGAGCGCCTGGATTTGATTTACACGCTCCAACGTAAGCACCAGGTACGCACCGTAGAGGAGTTGCTGGCCCTGCAAGCCGAACTGGAAGTAAAGGTAGGCAGCGTCCACAACCTGGATGCCGCCATTGAGAAAACCAAGAAAGCTCTGACCGCCGCTTTGCAGGAAGTGGAAGCCCGCGCCCAGGAATTGTCTGAGAGCCGTACGCGCGTGTTCACTACCTTCCAGGATGAACTGCACAGCCTGCTTTCTGAACTAGGCATGCCGAACGCCCGCGTGGTGATAGAGCACAAAACTGCCGCTCCGGCTCCAACTGGTATTGACGTGGTCAACATCCTGTTCAGCGCGAACAAAGGCGCCGCGCCGCAGACCCTGAGCAAAGCTGCCTCGGGTGGTGAGTTCTCCCGCCTCATGCTCTGCGTGAAGTACCTACTCGCCGACAAAACCGCGCTGCCCACCATTATCTTTGATGAGATTGACACCGGTATCTCCGGCGAGATTGCCGTGAAAGTGGGTAAAATGATGCAGCAGATGTCGCAGAAGCACCAGTTGATCTGTATCTCGCACTTGCCGCAAATGGCCGCCCAAGGCGATACGCACTACTTCGTCTTCAAAGAAGACCGCGCCGATAGAACCATCAGCCGCATCCGGCAACTGAGCCACGAGGAGCGGGTGGTGGAAATCGCGCAGATGATTGCCGGAGCCAATCCGTCAGAAAACGCTTTCCAGAGCGCGAAAGAATTGCTGGCCCTCAGTGCCTGAACAAATGCTTGCCTTTAACCGGTCCAGTTCCTGTGGGGTTTGCACCCGCTAAGGGAAACCTTAGTGAAAAAAGCGTTGCCCCGTCACCAGGCTTTCTTGTAAGCCCTGTGACGGGGCAACGCTTTTTTCAATTGCGTCTAAGCTTGCTGTAAGCCTTGGCTGACCTGCAGGAAAATGAAGCCATAACAAAGCAGCAACCTACCACCATCTGCGACCCACTTTCGTTTAATTCTGCAAACTGTTAAGATCGGGTTTTTGATGCCTTTTCAAGTTTTCGCCCCCAAAACGGGATGGAGGCTGAGAGAGGGCCTGCCTGGTCACGTTCCAAGTTTGTTAGCCCGCCTTTTCCGTGGGGTTTTCACGATCCACGATGCACAGGGGCTCCTCCGCTTGCGGGTAGAAGCACCCACAAAGCTGGCGGCACACTTTCTCAGTTCCTTTAAAACCAGGTCTCTTTTACTGCAGAGCCAAGCAAGACGTGTGCGTAGGAATGTTTCTGTAATTTAATATTAACTATATTAAATATAACTAAAATTTTAAAGGTGTAGCTCAATGTTCTTAAGAAAGTAAGCAGTTCTGGATTGCTTTAGTGATATTTATTCTCTAATTTAAATCTAAGTTCAAAAAAAGGCACTTATCGCACACTGGTAAGTCGCTGTAAATCAATATTCTTTTTAATACTTCTTATTTTATTCACTACACCTTTACCCCTCCATGAAAAAATCAAAATTCGCTCTGATGTGCCTTGCCTTAGGCTTTGCCACCGCTTCCTGTGAAAACGAGCTGGAAAACCTGGGGCTGCAGTCCACTTCCCAATCGCAGAACGTAGGCGTGGCGTCTACCTCCGGGCAGGACATCCCCCAAATTCTGGCACTCAAAACGCCCACAGGCTTCACCCCGCTGGGGGAGAACCTCAGAAATTTATTGGTGAACAAGGCGGTAAGCCCCAGCGAATGCGGGCCCACGGAGTTTGTGGCCGTGCAGAACCGGCAACTCACACCCTTGCTGAACAACCTGTTCTCGCTGTTCGGAACGCAATACGCCAGTATCTTCTACCTGTACATGGACCTGAACCTGTACTCTGCCTACTTTGACACCTCTGCTAAGCAGTATTTTGGGAAGAGCGGCGAATACACCAACCTGGTGGCGAAAAGAAAAAGAGACCTGGAGGCGTTCTGGGACATGCCTAACCAGATTCAGATCAATGGGCAGCACACGGCCACCCTCAATGACCGCGAAAAACTGGCAGATGTGTATGAAATTGTGGGCGCAAACGTGAACACCAGGGAAGATGCGTACAGAGCCGCCGACCAGATCCTGGCCCTGAATGCCCTGTCACCCTATCTTCCTGAGTCGCCTTTCTTTGCCATTGACGGGTTTGCCACTACTTACCGCAACCTCATTGTGATAGGAGACGGACTGGTGGAGTTATTGACCGAGACCGGCCTGGAGGCCGACATTGTCTGGACCGGTATCCTGGCGCACGAGTGGGCGCACCAGATCCAGTTCAAGAACATGGGTGCCTGGTACCCCGGTGGGGCCGCCAAAGATCCGGTCGAGGCCACCCGCTACACAGAACTGGAGGCCGACTTTATGGCCGCGTACTACATGACGCACAAAAGAGGCGCCACTTTTAACAGCAAGCGCGTAGAACAGTTCTTCTCCCTTTTCTTCCAGATTGGTGACTGCTCATTTGCCAGCTCTGGGCACCACGGTACACCGGCGCAACGGATGGCCGCCGCCCGCCTGGGCTTTGAGTTAGCCGACCAGGCCCAGAAACAAGGCCACATCCTAACTCCGCAGCAGGCGCATGAAGTGTTTGTTTCCAGAATAGGAACCGTGCTTTAATGAACCAGGAATTCTTGTCCCGTTTAAGAGCCGATTTATCGGGACAGAAGTAAATCCATAAAACAAAGATCCCTTGTCAGTCTAGACTGGCAAGGGATCTTTGTTTTAGGTGGCCTGAACAGGGGTTGCAGGGAGAGGGGAGCCGCCAGGTTCCTCCGGGAGGGAAAAGGTGCTCTGCTTAGTCCTCGCGGTTCACGGTGTTGATATCAAAGGCGGGCACGCACACAGACCAGTACTCGCATTCCTCGTCAAACGGGTTGGAGTACCTAACCCGTACCCCGGCCTTGAGGTGCAAGGTCTGCCCCGCCGAGAGGATAACGGGCTCGCCCTCAATCTCAATCTGTTTCCTGCCGCGCAGCACAATGGTGACCTCGTCAAACTCAGGGGTTTGGTGCGGTTCGCTCCAGTGGGGAGGGGCCACCATGTGAGCCACGCTGAACGCCTCGGTGCGGGTGCTGGCTAGCCCAAAATGTTCCTCAATGAGTTTGCCGTCGGTGGTGGGCACCCGGTAAGGAGCCGTTTGCAGGTAATATTTTTTTTCGCTCATGGCCAATTAGTTGTTAGTGCTTTTGGTGGCGCATTCTCCCTTGGTGTAAGAAGTCACTCCCTTGGTCTCTGCCGTGCAGGCGTTGCCGTAGGTCTTGCCATCGCAGCCGCACACCGGGTCATATTGCATGGTGCAGGCGCGTTCATTGTCAATCTTGGCGGGGTCTATGCAGGCAGAGGCGGTTTGCTGGTTACTCTTGCAGCCGAAGGCGCACAAGGCCAGGCAGAGGGCAGGGGCAAAAAAGTATTTTTTCATAGTGGTAGTTGCTTGGTGAAATATACGTAAATAGAAATACAGTATCTATGCCCCGCCTCGCCCAGGTTGTTTTAGGCACAATTTTCAGCAAATAGGGGAAAACCAGCTAACCCCTGTCTCATATATGCGTACATTGTATATATGCGTTATAATATATAGTTATTGTTTAGCATATTGCCCTGGCAACCGCCGTCGTTCTATAGATCGTGGGTTGCCAACAAGTAACCGTTACACAAACCCTTATTTTTTTAATTACTATGAAAACCGAAAATTCTAAAATCTTGATTGCTGCTGCTGCAGGAGCTGCTGCTGGTGTGGTTGCGGGTATCTTAATGGCCCCAAGCAATGGCAAAGAGTCGCGTGAAGGAATCCTGAGAGCTGCCAGCCAGCTTGCCGATAGCGTAAACGGCCAGATTGCTCCTTACCTGGAGAAACTGAGCGGCTTGTCTAGCATGATGGGTTCATCTGAGGGCAAAAACACCACCTCTACGTCGGTGGGCGCAGACAACACCGCCGGCACCACCGCCGACGGCAACCAGGCCTAAGGGCCACCTGCGTCCTCGCCCAAGACAAAGCTTTACCGGAAAACCAAATGCTTTAGCTACCGTTAAGTAACAGAAAACAAATGTTCTTAGCCGTAACAGACGCACGTACTCCTAAAAAATAGAGCTTATGAAAGACGATAACGGAAAAATAATCCTGGCCATGCTTGCTGGTGCCAGCGCTGGCCTGGTGGCTGGCATCCTGATGGCTCCCGAAAGCGGGGAAGCTACCCGTGGCAACCTGAAAAGATCGGCCTCTAAACTTGGTTCAGGTTTAGGCTCCAAGTTACAAGCCGTTGGCTCCAGCGCCGGATCGTTACTCGGCAGAAAGTCTGGCGGCGGCGACGCAGACGTGGTGAACACCGGTTCCAACACCAACCCAACCTCTCACCTGGCCAACAACCCAACGGGAGGCAATCCTGGTGCCATGACCGGCGACAATGCCCGTGATAACACCACCGGCACCGCCGTCTCTGACGTGGGGGCCGGCATTGACGCCGGCGCCCTGGGGGCCGACGCAGGAACGCTGGGCGCTGACACAGACGCAAATGCTACCACCACATCGGCTGGTACCACCACCGGCGGTACTACCAAGCCCAAGCGGCCCAGCAGAGCCAAAGGCGCCTCCAAAACCGGCAACACCGGCACCGGCACTGATGCCTCTGCCTAACCAAAAAATCTTTGGCATTTCTTGTAACCTTCTGGATACGGGAGCGTTAAAGATAGAAAGTATGATTGGTTAAATAAGAAATTGCTGACCAGATGAAGTAAGCGTAGTTATTTGATGACGTTGAAACTTAAACAAAATTGACCGATAGGTGAAGCTTTTTAAGGGATACGAGAATAGCAGCGTAGTACAGACGAAAGTCACATCAAGGAATAGCAAGTAGAAGTTATTTAACCAATATAGGAAAGCCTTCCCAGTCGGGGAAGGCTTTCTGCTTTTAAAGGCATTCTGTTTTTGGCCTGCTTTTGCAAAAAAACAGAAGTTAATCGGGCAACTCCTGCTGAGAAGAAAGCCGGCTTGTGTTTTTAATCTGTTTATTCCCTTTGTGCTGAAGTAAGGAATGCGTGCGGACACGAGCTGCAAGCTCGCGCCAGCGGGGTAAGCGGAGGCATTGCTTTTGTTTTCGGGCAGTTTTCTAAGAAAGGTTCATGAACACGATTGGCCACACCTTAAGCAACCATTTAAGCAACCATTCTAGGTTGTATAAACTTTAGAGTAGTTTGCTCCCCGCTGCTCCCCCCGCTGGCGCGAGCGTCCCGCTCGTGTCCGCACGCATTTCAGAATAACTTTTGCTTCCTGCGCTTCAGAATTTAGGTATCAAAATTCCTTTGAAAAATAGGCATGACAGTTGGTATCAAGGGTGCTCTCCTCCCTTTTGTCATGCAGAAAGGATCTTGGTGCAACCAGTAGTAGCGCTGGAGTAAACGCCTTTCTAGTTCGCCCACAAGATCTTCCCAAGATGACAGAGAGGGTGGGAAATGCCTTTAAGAGCAGGACTTCCCTTGATTGATGGCCTTTATTTGCAGGTCAACAAGAGGGAACTACCCGGAAAACGTGCGGACACGAGCGGGACGCTCGCGCCAGCGGGGCAAAGCAGAATCATCCCTGATCTGCGTTTTGGCCTCAAGTTTCTTAAAAGTGGCAGAAAACAGGAAGGCCGCTCAAATAAGAGCGGCCTTCCTGTTTTGCGGCGCTGGTGCCCATTAGCACATCAGCACATTCTCTAATTAGCACATTAACAAATCAGCACATTAGCTATCCTGACGGTGCTCTGGCTTCATTTGCGGGAAGAACAGCACATCCTGGATAGAGTGGGAGTTGGTCATAATCATGCTGAGGCGGTCAATCCCGATGCCCAGTCCGGCAGTAGGCGGCATGCCGTACTCCAGGGCACGCAGGAAGTCCTCGTCTAAGACCATGGCCTCGGTGTCACCGCGTTTGCCCAATTCCAACTGCTCCTCAAAGCGGGCGCGCTGGTCAATCGGGTCGTTCAGCTCAGAGAAAGAGTTACAGATCTCTTTTCCGTTACAGATGGCCTCGAAACGCTCTACCAAGCCTTCTTTGCTGCGGTGCTTTTTGGCCAGTGGGCTCATTTCCACCGGATAGTCGGTGATGAAGGTTGGCTGGATCAACTGGCCTTCACATTTTTCCCCGAAGATCTCGTCAATGATCTTGCCTTTCCCGATGTTCGGGTCCAGTTTGATGCCCAGGCTGGTAGCCGTTTCACGCAATTGCGCTTCGTCCATCTCAGAGATGTCAATCTGGGTGAAGTGCTCAATGGCTTCAAACATGGTGAAACGCTTCCATGGGCGGGCAAAGTTGATAACGTTTTCGCCAACCTGAACTTCAGTAGTGCCATGCAGGGCCAGGGCTACACGCTCCACCATTTCCTCCACCAGGTCCATCATCCAGTAGTAGTCTTTGTACGCTACGTACAGTTCTACCTGGGTAAACTCGGGGTTGTGGAACCGGCTCATGCCTTCGTTGCGGAAGTCTTTGGAGAACTCGTACACGCCGTCAAAACCACCCACAATCAGACGCTTCAGGTACAGCTCATTGGCGATGCGCAGGTACAGGGTCATGTCCAGGGTGTTGTGGTGCGTCTTGAACGGACGGGCGGCGGCGCCACCGTACAAGGGCTGCAGGATAGGCGTTTCCACCTCCAGGTAACCACGCTCGTTCAGGTACTCACGCATGGTGTTCACCAGCTTGGTGCGCTTGATGAAGGTATCCCGCACGTCTGGGTTCACCACCAGGTCCACGTAGCGCTGACGGTACCGCAATTCTGGGTCAGAGAAGGCATCATAGACGTGCTCCACGCCGTTCTCGTCTACCTCGCGCTTCACAATTGGCAGCGGTTTTAATGACTTGGCCAGCAATTTAAGCTCAGTAACGTGCACCGAGGTTTCGCCCACCTGCGTTTTGAACACGTAGCCTTTTACCCCGATGAAGTCCCCGATGTCCAGCATCTTCTTGAACACCGTGTTGTAGAGGTCTTTGTTTTCGCCCGGGGCGATGTCATCCCGGGACACATAGATCTGGATGCGGCCGGAGCTGTCCATGAGCTCGGCAAACGAGGCCTTGCCCATGATGCGGCGGCTCATCAGGCGGCCGGCCAGGCTTACCTCCTGGTAGTTGTTCTGCTCTGGAC
The DNA here is from genome assembly GCF_016924645.1 of Rufibacter psychrotolerans. Lineage (GTDB taxonomy): Bacteria > Bacteroidota > Bacteroidia > Cytophagales > Hymenobacteraceae > Nibribacter > Nibribacter psychrotolerans. The sequence goes on from NZ_JAFFJV010000011.1 coordinate 182,876, forward strand.
TGTAGTTATCTTTTATTTCCTTAGCCGTGGCGGTCACATCAAAAAGTTCGGAAGGGTAGGGGTTGATGCCCATCTTCTGGAGCTCTTCGCGCTCATGGCGCCGGCGTAGTTCCTGTTCGCTTAATTGCATGGAAACGTTCTTTCAGTGTATTCTATAAATCAACCCGCGAATTTCGGAAATTATTCGCAGACCTGAATAGATGGTGGGGTGATTCCTTGCAATAAGGTTGATTTAGGGCAGATTTTGGGAAAAGAGCCGCTAAATGGAATCTTCTGTGGCTGATGCCCTGGCTTTTCTGTTTGTCTAAGGCTGTATGAGTTGTGCTGCTGCGTCTTTTCCGGTAAGCGCTCACGGCCGCAGGGCCCCGTCTTCCCCTCTCGCACTGCCCTTGCGGCCCACGCGCGCAGTCCGCTCTTAGCAATAGCTATCCAAGGGCCACAGGCGAGGCGCTCCAGAGAAAGACTGGAATGGGTGCGTTTAGCAAAGGCTTTTTGAGGCTGGTAGCGGAAGTTCTGCTGGTAATCACGGATGTTCTGCAAACGTAAACCCACCCCTGCCCCTCCCGGGAGGGGAGTCATCTGCACGAGTAAGGGAATCGCCTTAGCTGTCCTTAGACTTCGGCTTCTGCAATCCATTGGCAAGGTCCACCCTAAAGTAAATGGTTGGCTATGCAACAAAACTCCCCTCCCGGGAGGGGCAGGGGTGGGTACACGTTTGCCCCCACTTTACCGCCTGCTTCAAAGACCTCGTAGAGTCCAGAAGACCTGCAAGCGTCTGCGCCAAATCCTGTTTAGAGGCCATTTCCCGCAAATTAGGCTAAAACCAGAATGCCCGGCTATTCCAGAGATAACCGGGCATTGGGCGAGGGAGTACGTGTTTAGGGGCCGTTTTCATGGAAATGGCCCCTAAATGCATTGAACCTACTTGGATAGATCCAGTTTGTTCAGTTCCTCGGTGATGAAGGAAAGTTCGTCCTGGGTTAACTGCACGGCCATGGCTTTGGCGTTCTGGATGGTTTGCTCGGCGTTGCGGGCGCCCACCAGCGCAATGGTGATGCCCGGCTGCGCGATGGTCCAGCGGAGCACCAGTTGGCCCAAAGTGGCGTTTTTGTCATCGGCCAGCGGTTTAATCTTGTTCAGGAAATTGTTCACCTTCTCCAGGTTGTGGGGTTGGTAAACGGGTAATCCCGCGCGGTGGTCGCCTTCGTTGAAGGGATGGCCGGGCCTGATTTTGCCGGTGAGCAAACCGCGTTCCAGTGGACTGTAGGCCAGAATGGCTTTGTGGTGCTCCAGGCAATACGGTACCACATCGGCCTCAATGCCGCGGTTCACCATGCTGTACGGCACCTGGTTGGAGGCCAGTGTCACGTACTTTTCGGCTTCCTGCATCTGGGCCACGCTGTAGTTGCTTACACCCGCCTGCCGGATTTTCCCTTCCTTGATCAGTTGAGCCACTGTTTCCATGGTTTCCTCAATGGGCGTGGTGGTGTCTGGCCAGTGGATCTGGTACAGGTCAATGTAGTCGGTGCCCAGGCGGCGCAGGCTGTCTTCGCATTCTTTGATGATGCTCTCGCGGCCGGCGTATTTGTAGATATCGATGGGGTTGCCCTGGTTGTCTTCGCTCTTCATGGCGAAATCACCTTTGGCCAGGTCCCAGCGCATGCCGTATTTGGTGAGAATCTGCACTTTGTCGCGCGGAATGCCTTTGATGGCTTCGCCCACTATTTCTTCGCTCAGGCCCTGCCCGTAAATGGGGGCAGTATCAATGGACGTCATGCCGTGGTCATACGCGGCTTTGATGGCGTCAACGGCTTCCTGGCGCTCGGTTCCGCCCCACATCCAGCCGCCCGCGGCCCAAGCCCCGAACGTCAACACCGATACTTCCAGGTCAGATGCTCCTAATTTTCTAAACTCCATAGGTCTAATAGTTAAAGTAAAACGCTGAATCAGGTGGCCGCTCTGGCAGAGCAGCCCAGATTCTCTTACGTAGGCCAAAGAAAAGGATTCCATCTTGCTTTTGGGCCAGGCTACCTGGTAGAATAGGGTATACCAGGTGGCTTGGGAAAGCAGGCTGACCATAGGGTAATCTGCACACTAAATTAGACCCTCAAGGGGCTTTCGCCGTTAAAGGCAAGAGTCAATTGCTTAACTATGAAATGTGAACTCAGCCTGGTATTTGAGGAGAACGACGGAACACTTCGGTGGATTTTCAACATTCTCATTTACGCCCACCAGATCAGCGACCCGCAGGTGCGCAAGATGTTACAACCCACGTTGAAGGAATTTCTGCACAAACGCAGCTACCAGGAGGTGATTCGGCTGGCCGAAACGGACATTGACGAAGGAGCCTTTGTGCGCGACTACCTCAAGCAGAACCTCATTAAGTTCAACGCCACGCAGGTGCGGGTGAAAGGGGAGAAGGTGAAAGCCATGTGTTTCACCATTGAACAGGCCGGCCACATGCAGGCCGCCGCCGATCCGGAGTCGGTTGACCCTGAGGTGCTGGCCTTGTTTGAGGGCCATGAGTTAAAACTCCAGCAGATCAGGCACTGTGCCATTGAGGCCCTGAAGGAGGCCGGGGCCAAGGGCGTGCAGATTGAGCGGTTCAGCCATGAGTAAGGCAGGGCCAATCTGTTTTAGGGCCATTTTAGCCCAAACTGCTCGAAAACAAGGGACAAAAAACGCAAAAGCCGAACGGTCTGGAACCATTCGGCTTTTTTTGGTGAGTAGAGGTTATGCCGCCGCCGAAAGTTGCAGGGTGGGGCCTTCGGTGAACAGGGGCTCTACCTGTTGGTGCAACCGTTGCTCAACAAAGCTGTTGCGCAGGTGCTCTGGCAGTTCGGCCGCCAGTTTGCGGTATTGCTCAAGGCCCATGGCCTGCGCCACGTAGCTTTCATGCAGTCCGTTCAGGTAACTCACAATGGAGAGCAGGCTCTCATGGAACAGCTTAAAGTCAATCTGGGCCTCCACAAAACGGTCAATCTCCTTCTGGGTAGACGAAATGCGCAGGCGGCTCAGCAGGTCAAACAAGGTGGTGTAGCCCATGCGCCAGGTAATCTGCTGCCAGTGCTGCGCCGACCATTTATCCAGGATCTGCCCCGTCTTAGCGCTCCTGATGGCCGTGGCCGGGTTGCTCTGTACCTGCTGCCTGATGGCGTTGGCGGTTAGCTTTCTGGTGGTGCGCAGAAACTGGCCAATCTGGGCCTGGGCCTCAATCTCTTTGCCGGCAATCTGTAGGCTGGGTTTGTACCCGGCCAAGGGAAGGCGGTGGATGCTGAAGTCGGGGTAGGCGCCAGCGGCATAGAAGCCCACGGCTCTTGGATAGGCATTCTTCACCACCAGTCGGCCCGCCTCTCTTCTGATGGCCGCCTCATTGTTGGTCTTCACGCCCAGGGTGTACAGGAAAGCCTGCAACCCCGCGAAGATAGAGTAATAGGCCTGCGGAAACGTCCAGTGCAGGGCATTGCGCAGGTAGGTTTCATCGCCCAGTTCGGCGGTGGCGCGCAGCGCATACTCGGTACTCCAGCAGTTGTGCAGGATTCGGGTAAGGGCTTGCAGGTCCTGCTCGGTTACGTTTGCGGTGTGTTGCCGAAAAAAGACATGGTTTCGCAGGCCAGCTTCCTCGGCGCTATGGTTGATATGGTAGTTGATGGCAAAAAAATAGTTCAGGAACACTTGTGCCGGGATGGATTTTCGCCAGGCAGAATCCTGTGGTTTTTGCTCTTCCTGAAAGAGCGGAATCACATTTTCCTCTAAAACTTTCTTCATACATTTTAAACACCTTTTCTGGTGTTTGGGTTGCATTTTGCTGTATTTTTATAGGTGTGTAATATACTGTAATACAATGTGTTATATAATAATTTTGGCGAGTTTTAGGTAGGGTGTGAACCTCAGATTTCGGGGTGAAAAAACTAAGGTTCGGGCAGTGGGGACGGGCTCTCCACATAGGGGGGCATAGCCGAAAAGAGCAAAAAAATGAAAACTTAACCTGCGCTTGATGTGGCGTGTTGGGGTAATCACTACTTTTGCCCATCGGCTCGCATGGTGAGGATACAAGGGAATGTTAGTTGCGAAGACCCGTTACCAATTGAAATTTCAAACTAACCTTCACTTTTATGCTTAAACCTTTACAAAAAGTAAGTTTGCTTCTGATTGCTGGCCTGGGACTTGGAAGTGTAAGTGCCTCCGGACAGACTTTTTACGAGCCGTTCAACGGTACTGGTACCGTTGGCGGGGCAGATGCCACTACCGCTGGTGCCACAAGTAACGGATGGACCACGCACAGCCCTTCTCCTAGCAATACAAGTTCCGGTACAACTGGTGCCATTTCCATAGAAACCGGAAGTTTAACCTATGCCGGCTTAGCGCCTGCCGTAGGTAACAAAGTATTGCTTCCTGGAACAAACTCTACCGTAAGCCGGGATATTAATGCAGATGTGTCTGCGGTGACTGGTACAGCTACCACCGCGTATTTTTCTGCGCTAGTGAACGTAGTAGATGAAACACAACTCACCGAGGCCGGTGATTACTTCATGCATTTTGGTAATGATGCGGGAGCCGCAAACACTAACCTTTTCGCACGGTTGTTTGTGAAAAAGACGGCTACGGGGTATCGTCTGGCTATCCAGAATATCTCAAGCGGCACTCCTACGCAAACGGAGTACCCTTTAGATCTGGTATTTGGAACTACGTATTTGGTGGTTGTCAAGTACGAGATCAAGACGGGCAATGACATGGCAACGCTCTGGGTTAACCCAACCTTGGGAGCAACGGAACCTGAAGGAGGCGCTACCAATGAGAGCGGAACCGGTACAGGCGCCACCAGATTTCAATCAATCAACCTACGGAACGGATCTGCCACTCCTAAAGCCTACGTGGATGAGATTAGAGTAGGAACTACCTTTGCTTCGGTCACCCCGGGGCCCCTAAGCGTGAAAGAGTTTGCCGCAGGTAAAATCAGCCTTTCCCCCAACCCCACCGCGGGCGCCACAAAATTGACCCTGCCGGCCAATTTCCCCGGCAAAGACAAATTGGCGATGACCGTGTACGGCTTAGACGGCAAGGTGCTCCTGCAGGCTGCCGGCAATGAGCAGGCAATCAATGCCCAATTAAACGCATCGCTTGGTAAAGCGGCAGCCGGTGTCTACCTCCTCAAAGTAGAAGGCGGCGGGCAAACGTACCAGACCAGAATAGTGAAGCGCTAACCTGCGGGCCTTTACCGCCCAAAGGTGCATACATGCAAGCCCCCGGACACCTAGTTCGGGGGCTTTTTTGTGCCGGCTTTTAGGGAGGGAGAGAGCCATCGTTTTGGGGCTGTTTTTCTGAGAATAAGTCTAAAATAAATTTCAGTTTACTATTGAAATAATGCTATGTACAAAGGGCGGATGGGACAATGATTATTCATGTGCTCATAACAAGTAATATCTGGGGTTTGAGTACTTTTGAGGAAAAGTTCAATTAGCGGGAGTCTGATCCGGAGGGTGATGAGGCTACCCGTTGCTTAATTCTAAAGCCTTGTGTTTATGGTGAAACATGTACAAAAAGTAAGCCTGTGCCTTGCGGCGGTGCTATGGTTCTATAGTGGTGCGGCCTGGGGACAAATCAAGCTTTCCGGGGGGAGCTACCAGGAAACGTTTGACGGAATGGGAGCGTCGGGTACCGCTTTGCCGACGGGTTGGCAGGCGCAACGCCTGGCAGGAACCGGCACCCCTGGTGAACACCTGACCCCACAGGTAACCGATGGAAGTTCCAGTAGCGGAGCCGTGTATAACGTGGGCACCAACGCTGCAACAGACCGGGCCTTGGGCACCTTGGCCTCCGGTTCCACCATTCCGGCGTTTGGGGCGAGCTTCGCCAACACCAGCGGCTCAGACATCACCAAGCTGGAGGTAATGGGCGTGATGGAGCAGTGGAGAACGGGCACCAGCAACAGCGCCCTGGAAACCGTAGCCTTTGAATACAGCACCAATGCCACCAGCCTCACCACCGGTACTTGGACGGCAGTAACCTCCCTTGACCTGGTAGAAAAAGTCACCGGGTCCACCGAGAGCAAACCTGTAAACGGCAATGATGCGGCCCACAGGACCGAAATCTCCGGCACTCTCACGCTAAAGCTCGCAACCGGCAGCACCGTTTGGTTCCGCTGGAAAGACGCCAATGATGTAGGGTTTGACGGCATCTATGCCCTTGATGAGGTACAGGTAATTCCCACGTATACAGGGGTAGACAAAGCCGCCCCCGTGGTTTCTGTCACCAGCCCCGCCCACGGGGCCACCAACGTACCCACCCAGGTAGACGTCCAGTTCACCTTCAACGAGCCGGTACAGGCAGGAACCGGGCAAATCTCCTTTGCCTGGCAGGGGGGCAGTCTCTCCCGCAGCGCCTCCGACCCCCAGATCCTGTACAACGGGAACAAGGTCACTCTCCAGGGAGTGCAGTTACAGCCAGAGGTTTCCTATGCTGTCACCATTGATGCCGCGGCTTTTCAAGACGAGGCCGGCAACTTCTTTGGGGGCATAGCGCCCGGTGCCTTTGCTTTCACTACTTCTGCCACGGCCACGCCCGTGCTGGCTACCAGCGCTGGTTCCCTCGCATTCCCCCTTACCCAGGTAAGCAAGTACTCAACGGGTATGGAGTACGACCTCTCAGCGCAAGGTTTGCAGGAGGCGGTCACCATAACCGTAACCGGGCCTTTCCAGATCTCCAAGACCAAGGAGGAAAACGCCTTCGGCACCGCGCCCCTAACCTTTACGCCGGCCCAGTTGGCGGCAGCCCAGAAGGTGTACGTGCGGTTCAACCCATGGGCCACCACGGGGAACACCGGCACCATCACGCACCAAACCGCGGGCGGACGCACCGTGACCGTTTCCCTCACGGGCGCGGCATTCAACCCTGCTGCCCAAAACTTTGAGGCCTGCGGAACGGACTTGCCCGGCGGGTGGACGCAGGTGAGTGTCACCGGGCCGCAAAGCTGGGGCTGTACCACCTACGGCCGAACCGGCAATGCCGTGCAAATGAACGGGTACGGCGGCGGCAACCAGCAGAACGAAGACTGGTTAATCTCGCCGGCGTTAGACCTTGCCACCGGGTACCAGTTCCCCGTGCTTTCCTTCTGGTCCAGAACGGCGTATGCAGGGCCTTCCCTGCGCCTGATGGTTTCCACCAACTACAGCGGAACCGGTAACCCCCTCGCCGCCGGGGTAACCTGGACCCAGGTAAACGGCCTGTTCCCCGAGGCGGCCACCGACACCTGGACCGAATCCAAAGACATCAACCTGGTCCGGTTCAAGGAACCGAAGGTGTACATCGCCTTTGTGTACAACTCCACCACCAGTGCTGCCGCCAGGTGGACCCTGGACGACTTTGAGGTGAAAAACTCTCCGGTGGCCCCGCCGGCCCTGGTGGCTTCAACCCTGAATGTGCTGGCCGATCAGGATTTCGGACTGGTGAACCCGGGCGCCACGGTGGACAAGACCTTTACCTTCTCCATTGAGAACCTTGCCTCAGGCGTGACCCTGCAGGTTCCTGCCCCCTTCAGCCTCTCCAAAAACGGGACTGACTTTGCCGCTACGCTGGCCTATACGCAGGCAGAAGCCGCCGTCGGGACCTTCACCGTTCGGTTTACCGCCCCAGACGCCCCCAACAAGGCCTACGCCGGGCGCGTGACCTTCAAGGCAGATAACCTTGACCAGCAGATAGGGTACCTTACCGCCTCGGTGCTCAACAAAGACAACACCTTTGATGTGGTCACCTGGAACATTGAGTGGTTTGGTTCTGCGGCCAACGGGCCGGGCAACGAGGAACTGCAGAAAGCCAACGTGAAAAAAGTGATAGAGGCGCTGGATGCCGATGTGTATGCCTTCCAGGAGATCTCAAACGCAGAAGCTTTTAACAGCCTGAAGGCCCTATTGCCGGCCTACGACGGGTTTATGTCGTCCTACTCCTCCAACACCCAGGAGGTGGCCTTTTTCTTCAAGAAAGCCACCGTTTCTGAGGTAAAGCGCCAGTACCTGCTAAAGGGGGTAAGCGGCATCAACAACTTCTGGGCGAGCGGCAGGTATCCGTACCTGCTAGAGGTAGACGCCACCGTAAACGGTACCACCAAGCGGCTCCACCTCATCAACATCCACGCCAAGGCCAATGATAGCGGCACCCCGGAAGAAGCACTGGCCGCCTACAACCGCCGCCAAGATGATGTGCGCGTGCTGAAAGACTCCTTGGACGCTCACTTCCCTTCTGCCAGCATCATCATGCTGGGCGACTACAATGACGACGTAGACGTTACCGTGGCCGATATCACCAGCACCACTGCGTCTACCTACCAGGCGTTCGCCCAGGATGGAGCCCGGTACACGTTTGCCACCCTGCCGCTGAGCCAGGCCGGGCTGCGGTCTTACGTGGCCCGTGAAAACGTGATTGACCACATCATGTACTCCAATGAACTGGCCGACTTCTACATTGCCAACTCCGCGCGCATCGTGATCCCGTTTGCCGCTGTGGGGGCAACCACGCCAGACGGCTACACCACCACTACGTCAGACCATTTGCCTACCATTGCCCGGTTCAACCTCAATGGTCCGTTAGGCGTGCTGGAAGACAGTTGGGCCGCCGGTTTCAGGGTGTACCCCAACCCTTCAAAGGGAGCCGTGACGCTCAAACTGCCCGCCCACCCGGCCGCGCAGAAGTTGAGGCTGACCTTGTACTCCGTTCGGGGAGAAGTAGTGCTGGAGGTCACCGGTACGGAACAAGGCATCAGTGAGCAGCTTTCCCGTAAGCTGGGGGTGGTTGCCTGGGGCCTCTACCTGGTGAAGGTGCAGGCGGGTACCCACACCTACCAGGCCAGGCTCCTGAAAGACTAAGCAAATCACCTCTGTAACGCAAAAGCCTGCCAGCCTCCCGCTGGCGGGCTTTTTTTATGCCCCAATATTTCTTTACTTACCAGCCGGTAGCCTCTATTTTAGGCCCATTTTTCTAAAAACTGCCCCAAAACCCATGAAGAAGACCTCCCTTGCGCCCCTGTTGTTGCTATGGCTTATCTGGAACCTGACCGGTTGTAAACCAACCGACAAAGCGACGGGCTCCCGGGAGCAGGAAATAGGAGTAACCGGCAAGCGGGGCATGGTGGTTTCGGCGCACCCCGAGGCTTCCCGCATAGGGTTGGAGATCTTGCAGCAGGGCGGCAATGCGTATGACGCGGCGGTGGCCACCGGGTTTGCCCTGGCCGTGGCCTACCCGGTGGCGGGCAACATTGGCGGCGGCGGATTCTTGGTGTACCGCAAGCAAGACGGTGAAACCGGAACCCTGGACTACCGGGAAAAAGCCCCCAAAGCCGCCTCCCGCGACATGTACCTGGATGCCCAGGGCAACGTGATGCAGGATGCCAGCACACTGGGGCACCTGGCCGTGGGCGTACCCGGTGCGGTAGACGGCCTGGTGGCCATGCACCAGAAGTTGGGGAGCCTGCCCTGGGCGCAGGTGGTGCAGCCCGCCATTGACCTGGCCCGCCAGGGTGTGGTGCTCACCGAGCGGGAAGCCCGCTTGCTCAACCAAGGCCGCCCCGACTTTCTCAAGGCCAACAAGTTCACGCCCCATGTGGTAAAAGATACACCCTGGCAGAAAGGAGACGTGCTTCCCCTGCCTGAGCTGGCGCGTACCCTGGAGCGGATCAGGGACAAGGGCCGGGCCGGCTTCTACGAGGGCGAAACCGCCGATCTGCTGGTAAAGGAAATGGAGCGGGGCGGCGGCATCATCAGCCATCAGGATTTAGAAGAATACCAGTCGGTGTGGCGGCCGGCGATCACGGGCACTTACCGGGGCTACAAGGTCATTTCCATGCCACCTCCCTCCAGCGGCGGAATTGCCCTGTTGCAACTGCTGAAAATGGTGGAGCCGTTTAACCTGAGTGCCTGGGGATGGCAGCAGCCCAAGACCGTGCACCTGGTGGTGGAGGCACAGCGCCGCGTGTACGCCGACAGGGCCGCCTACCTGGGTGACCCCGATTTCTTCAAGGTTCCGGTGGTCTCGCTGCTTGACCCAGACTACCTGAAGACAAGAATGGCTACCTTTGACATGGAACAGGCCACCCCGTCTACCCAGGTGCAGGAAGGCCAATTGCTGGCCCGGGAAAGTGACCAAACCACCCATTACTCCATTGTGGACCAGTGGGGGAACGCCGCCTCGGTGACCACCACGCTTAACGGCAACTACGGCTCCAAAGTGGTGGTAGAAGGGGCCGGGTTCATCCTGAACAACGAAATGGACGATTTCAGCGTGAAGCCCGGCGTGCCCAACATGTTTGGGCTCATCGGCGGCGAGGCCAACGCCATTGCCCCGGGCAAGCGCATGCTCAGTTCCATGACGCCCACTATCCTGGAGAAAGACGGCAAACTGTTCATGGTGGTGGGTACGCCCGGCGGCTCCACCATCATTACCTCGGTGTTTCAGACCATCCTCAACGTGGTAGACCACGGCATGGGCATGCAGCAGGCCGTGGCGGCACCCCGTTTCCACCACCAGTGGCTACCCGACCGCATCCAGCCGGAAGCCCAGGCCCTTTCACCTCAGGTGCGGGAGGCGCTCCAGAAAAAGGGCCATGCCCTGCAGGACAGAGCCAGCTATGGCGCGGTAGATGGTATCCTTAGGCAAAAGAACGGCAGTTGGGAAGGCGGGGCAGACCCCAGGGGCGACGACACAGCCTTGGGGTATTAAGCGCTTCCCATTCAAATAATCCATTTTTGCTATATTCTTCCCTTCACCCCCGCATAGGGGTGAAGAAGAACATTTATGTCTTTCCTATACCAGAAAGGCTGTTGCTGTTTCTGGCCTGTTTTTATAATAAAGATGCAAAAAGTGAGTTTAGGAGAAGAATGCAGTAGGTTGTTTATCAGTTGGTTAAGAGTTGGGGCTTGCACAACTGAACTTTAGGTTACATTTTTGATGAACTTTACTGGAAAGCAGGTAGTTGTTGCAACATCTGTTAACTATACAAGAATCCAGAAAGCGCAGCCTATACGTCAACTTATCAAACAACTACTTTAAATCCCTTTATTAACTACTCTACAATGAATCTGAAGCAGATTGCTGCTGTTGGCTTGCTATTGCTTGTTGCCAGCATTTCCCAAGCCCAGGTGACCCCGCAACGCATGGTGGTGCCCCGCTTGTACCAGCAAAACTATTTTTACCTGAACCCGGCCTTCGCGGGTGCTGAAGGCAGAAGGGAATTCGGCTTGAACGGTCACCTGAACTCCCTTAACGGAAAATCATCCTCGGCTCCTTTGTCGGTGATTGCGCATTACCAGGGGTATGTGAGCAATGAAAACCCCAACGGCATTGGCGTGGTGGCCATGTACGACCAGTTTGGTCCTTATTGGCTGGGCAAGCTGGGCTTCACGTATGCCAAGCGCTTCCGGTTAGGCGAGCAGAGCAGCCTTGCCTTTGGGGCGCAGCTGGCCGCCGAGTACATGAACGTGGACCTGGCCGAGATGACCCGTACCCAGGAGCGGAAAATGGTGGGCCATGACAACGACCTGCGGCCCGATATTGACGCCGGTATGTGGTTGAAGATCCGCAATTTCTACGCGGGCGGTACGGTGGCCAGCATTCTGCAGCCTACCTACAACCTGGTGGAGAATGCCGAGCACGAAGGCATCAGGGAGCTGTTGGTAACGGCTGGCTACAAGTTCGCGTTTGCGCCTGAGTTTAGCCTTACGCCCTCGGTGCTGATGACCAAGCCCCTGAAAGGCGGCGACCAGGAGTACCACTTCGGGGCCATGGCCAACGCCAAGTTCCTGACCGGCGGGGTGACGTACCGCGGCCAGTTTGACAAAGTAGCGCCCTGGACGGTAAGCGCCGGCGTGAACATCAAAGACAACCTGCAGCTGACCACCTCTTATGACATTACCAAGCAAACTGCCGGCATGGCCAAGCCAGACGCCCAGGTAGAAGCCAACCTGCGCATCCGTTTTTAAGCTGTTTTTGCAAAAATATCCCGGAAAGGGCTTGCCAGATGGTAAGCCCTTTCTTTTTGCCCGGGACCGTGACGCCGCCGTAACACCGCTATAACTTTAGCCCGCAGGCAGAGTAGAAGAGGGATACAGCAACTTTCTTGGTATGGATCTCTCATATATCCTGAACGAGCTCGGGGAAGACCGGGCAGGTTACTTCCAGGCGGTGGCTCCGCCCATTCTCCAGACCTGCAACTTCGCCAGCCAGACCGTGGGCGAAATGCGCCACAAACTGCAGCACGAAACAGAGGCCCACTTTTACACCCGGGGCAAGAATCCTACGGTGGCCATGCTGGAAAAGAAGATGGCTGCCCTGGAGGGCACCGAGCAGGCCCTTGGGTTTGGGAGCGGCATGGCCGCCGTGGCCGCCGCGGTCTTGTCGCAGGTAAAGGCGGGCGACCACGTGGTGTGCGTGAAAAGGCCCTACACCGGCACCAACAAGCTCATGCGCCAGTTCTTGCCCCGTTTTGGGGTGGAAGTAACCCTGGTAGACGGCACAGATGCCCGCAACTTTCTACAGGCCACGCGCGCGAACACCGCCTTGTTTTACCTGGAGAGCCCTAATTCCTTCCTGTTTGAGCTGCAGGACATCAGGGCCATCACCGCCTTCGCGCGGGAGCGAAACATCTGTACCGTGCTGGACAACAGCTTCGCCACGCCCCTGTTCCAGAACCCGGCGGCCATGGGCGTGGACCTGGTGGTGCACTCGGCCACCAAGTACATAGGCGGGCACAGCGACGTGTTGGGCGGCATTGTCTGCGGCTCGAGGGAGCGCATCTACAAGATCTTCTCGGCTGAGTACACTACCCTGGGAGCGGTGCTCTCGCCCCACGATGCCTGGCTGCTCCTGCGCGGTCTCCGCACCCTGCCCCTTCGGATGGAGCGCGTGGCCCAGACCACCCGCCGGGTGGTGGCTTACCTGCAGCAGCGGCACGAGGTGGCCGAGATCATCTGGCCTTTCCTGCCCGAGCATCCGCAGTACTACCTTGCCAGGAAACAGATGCGCAACAACACCGGGCAGTTCACCATCCGGCTGCAGGCCGATACCCTGGAGCAGGTGGAGAAATTCTGCGACAGCCTGCAGCACTTTCTCATGGCCGCTTCCTGGGGCGGGCACGAGTCCCTCATTTTCCCCATGGCCGCCGCGTACACGCCCGGAGGGTTCAAGCCCTCGTTGCCGTTTACGCTCATCCGGTTTTACATTGGCCTGGAGGACGCCGACTACCTGATCAGGGATCTGGACCAGGCGTTTGCCAAAATGAATGCGTAACGGTTTAGGGGCTTTTTTCAGGAAAAGGCATAAAAAACGCCACTACGTAGGGTAGTGGCGTTTTCTTTTGGGCGATGGTCTTTCTTGAGCTTACAGGCCGCTTCGCAGGATGGTCACCGCCTCCTGGATGTACAGGTCTTTCTTGGCGTTGCGGGTGAAGGCCTGGAAACGGGCGGTAGCGGCGGTGTCGCCGGCTAGCTTAGTCACGTCTGGCTTCAGGGTGGCTACGTCCAGCTGCGGGATGTTCTTGCGGAGCGTCTCCAGTTTCTTGGATTCCTGCTGGTTGCGGCGCTCTTCGGCCAGGTACGTGCTCAGTTTGAGGGAACGCGTGGTGTTCTCGGTTCGCTCTTTCAGGCGCAGCGCGTTGTCGTTGATCAGCTTGAACGTTGGGCTGGTCTCAATTCGGGCCTTGGCAGACACCTTCAGCTTTTCAATGGGGAAGTTGGCGGAGTTCCAGGCGTTGAACTTGGCCGGCTGAATCTCATCGAATGGAAGGGCGTAGTCCTGCTCCTTCTCGCCGTACTTGAGGTAGGTGTAGGTGTCTGGCAGCACCACGTCTGGCGTTACCCCGCGCAACTGCACGGTTTTTCCGCTCACGCGGTAGTATTTCTGGGTGGTCAGCTTTAAGTGGCCCAGGGGTTTCACGGCGTCAAAGGAAGCCGGTAACACCTGGTCCAGGTCAAAGAATTGCTGTACCGTGCCTTTGCCGTAAGTGGAGCTTCCTACAATGAGCCCGCGCTTGTAGTCCTGGATGGCGGCGGCCATGATCTCAGACGCCGAGGCGCTGTTCTCGTTCACCAGTACCACCAGCGGACCACCGAACTGCACCTGCGCGTCACGGTCTTCCAGCACCGCGGCCGGGCCGTTGGCCGATTTTACCTGCACCACCGGACCAGACTTGATGAACAAGCCCACCATGTCTACCACATCTTGCAGGGAGCCCCCGCCGTTGTTCCTGAGGTCCAGGATAATGCCCTGGGCGTTCTCGGCTTTGAGTTTCTCCACCTCGGCGGCCACGTCTTTGCCGCTGTTGCGTCCGCCCTGGTTTTTAAAGTCGGCGTAGAAGGCGGGCAGGTGAATGTACCCAATGGGCTTCTGGCCTTTGATCATGAGGGATTTGGCATAGCCTTCCTCGCGCACCACCACGTCTCTGATGATGGAGATCACGCGCATGGTGCCGTCTACTTTTTTCACATGCAGGCGCACTTCGGTGCCTTTTTTTCCCCTAATGAGCGACACGGCCTTGTCAATGCGCATGCCCTGGATGTCTACCGGTGGCTGGTTGCCCTGGGCCACTTTCAGGATCACGTCGCCGGGTTTCAGCTCGCCCTGCAGGTAAGAGGGGCTGCCCGGAGTAATCTCAGATACTTTGATCACGCCGTCTTTCTCCTGCAGTAAGGCGCCAATTCCCTCTAAACGGCCCGAAAACTCATAGTCAAAGTCTTCTTTTTCTTTGGGCGCGTAGTACTCGGTGTGCGGGTCATAGATGTTGGCGAACGAGTTGAGGTAGGAAGACCGCCAGTCTTCATTCTCCAGCTGGCTCATGCGCTTGAACAGGTCATCATAGTTCTCGCGCAGTTTCTTGCGGGCGTCGGCCTCAATCTCCTGCTGGCTTTTCTTGGGTTCTTTAGCGGCCACCGAATCGGCCTTTTCCTGGCTGTCAATAGCATCGGCTACCCTAATGAGGGCCTGGTACTTGAGGTATTTGCGCCATTCCTCCTTCAGCTCGGCGGGGGAGGAGGCAAACTTCAGCTTCTCGGGCTTCACCTCAATGGTTTCCTCGGTGCTGAAGTCAAAAGGCTTGTCCAGGATTTCCTTGTAGTAGCCCTCGGCCTCTTTCAGGCGCTTCTGGAAAATGCCCATAGACAGGTCAAAGAACTTGAACGAGCCGTTCTTGAACTCATCGTCCAGTTGGGTCTGGTAGGCCATGAGCTGGTTCACGTCTGACTGCAACAGGAACTTCTTGTTGTAGTCCAGGCGCTCCAGGTACAGGTTAAAGGCCTTTTTGGAGAAATTATCGTCTAGGCGCTCAGGCGAGTAGTGGGCTGAGCTAAGCCCCTGCACCAGCACCTTGGTGAGTACTTCGTTTTTCTGGTCCCGTAAAGCGCCGTCTGTCTCCAGGAGCTTGTAGGAGGCAATGCCGAACACCACAGAGGCGGCAGTACCGTACGTTACCAGTTTTGTCTTTAATGAAAACATATACTTGTCTGTAGTAAGGTCAGTAAGTGAGTATACAAAAGTAGTGCCTGAATTCCAGGGGCATCAATCACTTAAACGTACACCCGCTCTAGAAAGGTGTAGCCGTAATGATATAATTTACAAAAGAATTGCAAGTAAGCAGAACCTTTCAGTTAAGGTACTTTTCAGGCCTCTTTTTTTTAACAAAGAAAGGCTGAAGTTTGTTTCTGGTTGATTTTCAGGGGCAAAATAACCTGAGGCAGTTTAAGGATTTTACGGGGCCTTTGTGGAATCTGAGACCGGGCGGCATCTTGGGGGAAAGAGCATCTACCTTTCACCTAACGCAAACGCCATGGAAACCAACCCTACCTACGCCGCCTCCTTAGATGACATGATTTTTGAGGGCCGCAACAAAGCCTACGGCGCGTACGTGCTGCGCCGGATCTACCACCAGCACCTGAGCCGGGCGATTTTGTACGCCATTGGGCTGTTCCTGGCCGGCTTTCTGATCCCGTTGGTGGGCAACCTGCTGCGCGACCATCCGCCCCTGAGTGCAGCCCCCAAAAAGGCCGGGCCGGTGCGCATGATCTCGGTGGTGCTCCCGCCGCCGGTAGAGCCCGTGGAGCCCGTGAAGGCCACCCCACCGGCCGGTGCCCCCAAGCCCGCAGGACCTACCGTTCGCAACACCACCCTCAAGGTGGTGGAGGACACCAAGCCCGTCACAGATCAAGTGCCCACCCAGGAGGAACTGGCCACCGCCGCGTCTGGGCTTACCACCTCCCCCGGCGACGGAAGCAGCGCCCCCGACCTTACAGCCCCGGGCTCCGGCCCAGGCCTGGGTACCGAAGAAGGGGAAGGAGCCGCCCCGGCCAAGGTGGAGCCGTTCATCAGCGTGGAGCACATGCCCCAGTTTGAGGGAGGCCTGCCCCAGTTGATGGCGTTTATTGGCAAGCACCTGCGCTACCCCAAAGCGGCCCAGCAGCACGGGGTGGAAGGAACGGTAGTGGTGAGTTTTGTGGTGGCCGCCACCGGCGAGGTCACCGATGTACAGGTGCTCAAGGGCCTGGGGTACGGCACCGAAGAGGAAGCCCTAAAGGTCATCCAGAAGTTGCCCCGCTGGAAACCCGGCAACCAGAACGGCCGGGCCGTGCCGGTGCGAATGACCCTGCCCATCCGGCTGGAGCTGAAGTAAATGGGAGGGGCGAGCCTGCCGTTTTGGACCAGATTCTGCCAAAACCGCCCTGAAACAGGAAAGCTACGTCAAACCTACCCCATCAAAAAAGCCCCTCCTCAGTAAAGAGAAGGGGCTTTTTTTGCGGAGGAGTGTCTATCCCTTACCGGTAGATGTGCTCACCGCGGCTGGTGCGCCACTCATTCTCAAAGTAGTCGGCGTCTTCGTTGGAGCGCGGCGTCACGCCCATCACAATATTTCCTTCTTTGATGCCAGACTCATAGACCTTGGCTCTGTCTTCAGGAATTCCGGAACCTACCAGGGCACCCAGCAAACCGCCAGTCAAGCCACCGGCCCCGGCACCGGCCAGACCAGCCGCCAACGGACCGGCAATGACCAGTCCTAATCCTGGCAAGGCCACCGACGTACCAATGGCGGCAATGGCCCCCACAATAGCCCCCAGGGTACCCCCAATGGCAGAACCTGCACCGGCTCCTTCCAGGGCTTTGCTGCCCAGCTCAGTGTCATGGTCACCATCTGCGAAGTGGCGCTTGCGGGCATCATCGCTCATGATCACGTTAATGTCATCTTTGCTGTAACCGCGGCTGTGCAGGGCATTGTACGCACGCTCGGCGCTGTCTCTATCTCTGAACATGCCTGTCATCATGCGGGAGTTGTTGGTGTTTCCGGTGTGATTTTCCATAGTTCGTTGTTTAATGTTTAGCAGATGTAACATAGTGGTAATTGCTAGGGCCAGTCGCTAACTGGCAACTGGCAATTAGATTTTAATTAACGCAAGCAGTACGTATAAGTTACATGCACCCGGGGAGCCCGAAACAGAAAAGCCCGTGCTGGGCACGGGCTTTTTAGGGGTATTTTCAGCAAAAGGGGGTAAAAACAGCGTTTTCTGGGTTAGTTGTAGACCTTTACCATATAGACAAAGTCCTGGAGCTTCTTGAGCTGCTGCGGGCGCGCTGTGCCGGCCAGGTTGTTGACCTTGGGCAGCGAGATGGGCTTTGGCAGGCGGTGCTCGGGCAGTTGCTCCAGCAGCGACAGCAGGTAGGCAGATTTCACCGCGAAGGCAGCCCCGTCCACTCCCAGCATCTTGCCGCTGATCACCCCAATCATGTTGCCGCGGTCATCCAGCAGCGGGCCGCCGCTGTTGCCGGGGTTCAGGGGAATGGAGATCTGGTAAGAGGCGGTATCGCCGTATACGCCGGACCGGGAACTGAGGGTGCCCTCGCCAAACACAATGTCCTCCCGGGGGTAACCCAGCGTGAACACGCGCTCGCCCAGGTCGCTTTCCTTCTGCTTGAACGAGTACGGCAGCTTGCCGAAGCCGGTGAAGGCGGTATCGGTCACGCGCAGCAGGGCCAGGTCGCGCACCTGGTCTGAGTAGATTTCCTCCACCTTGTACTTGGTGCCGCTCTTGTTCTCAATCATGAGCGAATCTGCCCCCTCAATGACGTGGTAGCTGGTGACAAAGTACCCGTCTGAGGTGAGCACGAAGCCGGTGCCCGAGAACTGGCCCGGATTGGCAGACGCGTTCTTGGGCGTGGCCACGCTGGGGTTGAGCAGGGCGTTCTGCTTGCGCTTCAGGTCCTCTACCTCGCGGCGCAGCTCCACGTAGCGGGCGGTTTGCTGCTTGGTGGCCGAGCGCCACATTTCCATGCCCAGCAAACTGCTGAACACCGTGACAATGGCCACGGTGGCGGCAACTCCCATGGTAGCCGCGTACCGGCGCATGAAAATCTGCATGGGCGTGCGGCGGCGCAACACCGGCACGGGGGCCGGGGTGGATTTCTGGTTTTCCTGTTGCCAGGCCTGGTGGTGCTGGTTCAGGCGGTCGCGCAGCGATTTCTGCCGGCCGTGGTTCTGCAGGGCGGCCGTGAACAGCTCCGCCTCCCGTACCCGCTGGGCGAACACGGGGTCAGCGGCCATGCGCTCCTGCAGGGCTCTGCGCTCTGCCGAGGTCACCTGGTGCTGGTGGAAGCGTTCCAGTAATTCTAATAATTCTCTGTCACTCATATATGGATAACATCCCTTACGGATGCGCTTTTATTATAAAGGCCTTGGCTCACGAGGGCACCTGGTAGTCCAGAAAGAACAGCTTTTTCAGGCGCATGAGGCACTTGTACTTCTGGTTCTTGGCCGAGTCTACGTTGTTGTAGCCAAACTTCTCGGTGATCTCGGGCATGCCCATGCTGCGGAGATAAAAATCTTCCAGCAGGGTTTTGCAAGGTTCGCCCAGTTGTGCCAGCGCGTTGGCCATGGCCTCAAACTTCAGCTCGTTCTGCTCGGCCAAGTCCACGTCGTCTTCCACCCGGGGGGCCAGCTCAGACTCGGTGTCTTCCACCATGCCGGGGCTGAAGCGGCTGCTTCTGGACAGCCGTTTCAGCCACAATCTCCTGCAGATGGAGTACAGGTACGTCTTAATCTGGCAGTTAAGCTCCAGTTGGCCCGCCTTGATCTTTTCATAGAAGACAATCACGGCCTCCTGAAAGATATCCTTGGCGTCATCCTCCGTTCCGCTGTTGCTCTGCACAAAGAACAGCACCATGGGGAAGTGGAGTTTGTATAACCTACTCAGTGCCATGTCGTCGTCCTGTAGAATTCCTTCTATGATGGCCGCATCGGTCACTAGCGCCTTACTAATCATGCTTGTCAATTAATACAGTTTCAGCCATTTAGTAACCCACAGAAAAAAAATAAAAAATTTCTGAAAACAGTGGGTTACCTGTGGGGGGGTAGTGGTATAAAGGTTCAAATTAACGCTAAAACCCTTAAAAAAAATTACAATGAAAAAGGTATTTTCTCTTGCCCTGGTAGCTGGTATGTTCGCTTTCGCTTCTTGCGAGTCTAAGCCTGCAACTGAAGGAACTGAAGGAGCTGCTACTGAAGCTACTTCTACTGACGCCGCTGCTACTGACGCTGCTGACGCTACTACTACTGACACTACTGCCACTACTGGCACCACTACTACTACTGATTCAGCTGCCGCTACTACTGGCACTACAACTGCTCAGTAATTTGTGGTGTGCGCAGGCACACTCCCAAAGACGAGTACAAGGCGTCTCTTACGTTCGCGTGAGAGACGCTTTCTTTTTTAAGCGAAAAGTCCGTTTTACGCCTGTTCTACCTAAAACAAGCCTAAAACGGACTTTTTAGTTTACTGCCGTTACTTTTTCCGGCGGCGCTCCAGCTCTTTTTTCACCAGCGAGAACTCGCGGCTGCTCTGGCCGGCAATGGCGGTATTCTCATCGGCGCGGCGCAGGAGGTAGGGCATCACGGCCTCCACGGGGCCGTAGGGCACGTATTTGGCTACGTTGTAGCCCGCGTGGGCCAGGTTGTAAGACAGGTTGTCGCTCATGCCCAGGAGCTGCGCAAAGTACACCCGCTCATCGTTGGGGGCAATGTTGTGTTGGTCCATGAGTTCCATGAGCAAATAGCTGCTTTGCTCGTTGTGGGTTCCGGCGCAGATGGCAAAACGGTCAATGTTGGCCACGCAGTAGGCCAGGGCCTCGTCGTAGAGGGCATCGGTGGCCTGTTTGGTGGGGTTGATGGGGTTCTGGTAGCCTTTCTGCTGGGCTGTGCGGCCTTCCTTCTCCATGTAGGCGCCCCGCACCAATTTTCCGCCCAGGTAGTACCCAAGTTTTCTGGCGCGTTCCACGTCGCGCTTGATCACGTCCAGGCGGTCGTGGCGGTAAAGCTGGTAGGTGTTGTACACAATGGGGCGCTCCTGGTTGTAGAGCTCCATCATGTCATAGCAGAGCTGGTCAATGGTTTCCTGCATCCAGCTTTCCTCGGCGTCAATGAACACGCGCACGCCGCGCTCAAAGGCTCGCTGGCAAATGGCTTTCACGCGGGCCCGCACCCGACCAAAGGCGGCTTTCTCAGCGGGGGTGAGTTCCTGGTCTGTCTGGGCTTTGGTGAGCAGGGCCGGGTCTCCCACGCCGGTTACCTTGAACACGCTGAACGGAATGTGCTCAGAAGTAGCGGCCATTTCAATGGTGGCGATGATTTCCTGCACGGTGTGGTCAAAGCTGGCCTCGTTGCTTTCGCCTTCCACGGAGTAGTCCAGGATGGTGCCAATGCCCGATCTGCCCAGGCGCTCAATGGTGGGTTTGCACTCCTGGATGGTCTCGCCACCGCAGAATTGCTCAAAGATGGTTTTTTTGATCAGGCCTTTCACGGGCAGGTTCCAACCCAGGGCCTTTTTCATCATGCCGCCTCCCATCTTCACCAGGGAGTTGTTGTTCATGGCCGCAAACAAGAGGTAGGTTTTGTAAAGCTCTGAGTCTGATTTATCAGCAAACGCAATGGCGGTATCTTCAAAGGAAACTTTTAGTGCAGGATTCATATATTAGGTGCTACAATTAAGCGCTGCAAAGATAACGTAAAAACGGTTGTTAGTTGTTTCCGGGCCGGTTTTCAAAAAGAGGCCTAAAAACAGCTAATCGCCTTAAACGCAAAGCCATGGAACGGAAAAAGGAACGCAATTATTTTCACCAGCTGAGTAAGCTGCGCCGCAGACCCCTGGCCGTTGCCGGCCCCTGCAGCGCCGAAACCCGGGAGCAGGTCCTGGACACTGCCCGCCAACTGAAAGAACTGCAGGTAGATATCTTCAGGGCCGGAGTCTGGAAGCCCCGCTCCAAGCCGGGCACCTTTGAGGGCGTGGGCACCGAGGGCATGAAGTGGTTGCAGGAGGTGCGGCAGACCTACGGGCTTCCGGTGGCCACCGAGGTAGCCAAACCCCACCACATTGAAACCGCGCTCAGACACAACATAGACGTGCTCTGGATTGGGGCCCGCACCACCGTGAATCCGTTTGACGTACAGGAACTGGCCGAGGCCTTGCGCGGCACCCACGTGCCCGTGATGGTGAAGAACCCGGTAAACCCGGACCTGAGTCTCTGGGCCGGGGCCATTGAGCGGCTCTGGGCAGCCGGCGTGCAGGACGTAGCCGCCATTCACCGGGGCTTCTCTACCTATGAACCTACCCAATACCGCAACGTGCCCCTTTGGCAGATTCCCATCCAACTCAAAGGCCTGTACCCCCATTTGCCGGTGGTGGTAGACCCCAGCCACATTGGCGGGAAACCAGACCTGATTCTGCCCATCTCACAGAAAGGGCTGGATCTGGATTTTGAGGGCGTTATGATTGAAACGCACCCCAACCCCACAGCGGCACTTTCTGACGCAGAGCAGCAGATCACGCCCGCCGCCCTGGGCGAGATTCTGGAAAAACTGCAGGTGCGCAGCCTCCCCGATGCGGCGTTCATCAGCCGTACCGAACAGCTGCGCCAGAAAATTGACCGCGCCGACCGCGAGATCATTGAGGCCTTGGCCCGGCGCATGCGCCTGGTGGAGAAGATTGGCGAAGACAAAAAAGAAAACAACATTGCCGTACTGCAACCCGACCGCTGGAAAAGCATCTTTGAAACCCGCAAAGAATGGGCCCGCCAGATGCAGGTAAACCCCGAGTTTGCGGCGGAACTGTATGAGTTGATCCACCTGGAGTCCATCAGGGTGCAGACCGAGATTGTGGAAGCAGACTTAACCAAAAACCTGACCGCTGAACAGTAGGGAACTACCCCAGAAGGTGCAAATCATTTTAGGGGGACTTTTCAGAAAACGGCACTCAACGGAGTGCGGTAAAAAATAGCCCAACAAAAAAGGCCCAACTCAATTGGGCCTTTTTTGTTGGGAAGGGTAAGAGGTTACTTTTCTACCACAAAGCGTTTGGTGTGAATAGATGTCTCCGTTACAAGCTTGAGCAGGTAAACGCCAGATTGCAGGTTAGCAGCGTCAAGTTCCACTGCCTGGAGTTGTTGCTTGTCTGCTTTTCCGCGGGTAAGGGTTTTAACCAGGCTGCCTTTCATATCATATACTTCCAGAGAGTAGTGGCCGGCGTTTGGTACGGCAAACTGAACGCTGCTCTTGTTTGAGACAGGGTTAGGATTGATAGACAGGGTAGGTGCTGTAACTTCTGCTTGGGTCTGGGAAAGGCTGTTGCTGGCCAAAGTTGAGGTGCAAGAACCCAACTGGCAGCCATGGCTCAAGTGATCCTGAACAGAGGCCGGGTCAATGCAAATCTCTTTCCCATTGTGGCAGACCACCACTTTGTTGTTGGCACAACGGGCATCCAGCACGGTAACGGTTACCGTTTCAGTAGCTGAGCAGCCGTATTCGTTCAGGGTGGTTACCTCAAACGTGTAGGTACCCGCAGCGGTAGGCGTGAAAACCGTTTGGCTGCCTGTAGTGGTGCTTAACCCAACTTCCGGGCTCCAGCTAAACTCAGCAGAGGTAGGATTGGAGGCGGTCAGGGTCAGGCTTTGCGCGCCATAGCCTAATACAACCGTATTCGCAGTGGTGCCGGTGAACGTCTGGTTCTCTCTGGAAACCGCAATGGCCGGTGCCGGAATTTCGCCCAGTACTGTCACGGTGGCCTGCGCCGTACTCACGTTTCCGTTGGTGTCTGTGACCGTAAGCGTGACCTGGTTGGCGCCCAGTTGTCCACAGCCAAAGGTGGTTTGGCTCAGTTCCAAAGAAGCAATCCCGTACTGGTCTGAGCTGCCATTGTCCACGTCTGCGGGGGTAATGACGGCCTGCCCGTTTGCGGCAAGCGTAACGGAAATATCCTTTGCTGAAGCAGTTGGCGGCACCAGGTCCTGCACCACAAACGACCAAACATCGCCGGTGGCTACTTCCCCGTCCCGCACGGCATCAACCCGCCAGAAGTAGTTTCCTAGGGCGGCCGCACCTGGCAGTTGGTAGCTGTTCTGCGTCACAGAAGCCTGTAACGCAAGGTTCTCGGGGGTGGTACCCGCGTAAACCTTAAACGTTTGGGCTTCGCCCTCCCAACCGAGGGTGATGTTGTCAGGAGCTATGCCCATGGCGGCGTTTGCCGGAGAAGGCGCTGTTGTTTTGGCTACCAGTGGCGTGTTGCTCAGTACCAGGGCGATGTCAGCGGGTGACAGGGCGTAGTTGTAAAGGCGCACGTCGTCCAGGGCATCACGGTAAGGTTTGTTTTCCGTGGAGTTGCCCAGCGTCAGGTTGGTTGCTTTACCAATAGAGCCCGTGGTGTACGCCTTAGAACCGGCCAGCACACCATCAATGTAGAGCCTTATCTGTTTGGCCTCTGTATCACGAACAGCGATGATGTTTTTCCAGGTGTTGGTGAACAGGTGGTAGGGGGCGGCGCTTACCCGCACGGTTACATCAGTCTTGGTTTTACCGTCATCAATGGCAAATACCAGGTTCCCGTCGCGCAATTGTAAACCGTACCACTTCCCGGTGGTAGCTTCAAAGGTGCCTTTGTGGAGCAGGTAGGTATCGCCGCCGGTGGAAGAAGTATACGTGTTAGCCGGAATCTTCACCCACATGGAAATGGTAAAAGCGTTCTGGTCAAAGAGCAAGTGATCGGTGTGGGGGATCACTACCGAGCCCGTCGCCGCCGGGGTATTGAAGGCTAGACCGCCGCCTATTTTTCCGGGGGTAGTCCACTCGGCATTGGCCATGTTGGTGAGGGTGCCCGCGTGCTGGTAATTACTGTTGTCCTGGGCCACAGTGCCGGTGGTCTCGTCCAGTTTCCAATGCCCTACCAGGCCTTTGGGGTTCCCGGTCTTGAAGGTCCAGGTGCTGCCGGTGGTGGTACCCAGGGCACTCACGGCGTCTACCCGCCAGAAATAGGCGGTCTTAGGAACCAGGTCTGAAAAGGTGATGGTTGGGTTTGTAAGTTCTACCTCGCTCAAAAAGCTCAGGTTATTGGGGTCGGTGCCCAGGTAGACTTTGTATTGGTCGGTTTTCAGGCCGCCTTTCCAGGAAACGTCTGCATTACTGAAGCCTTCCAGCACCGTGTTGTTGGCCAAAGACGGGTCATAGGCCTGTAAAGGCAGGGGGCTGGTATGGTGCAGGGCCATCACTTCCTGGTCCGTTAAGGAGTAGTTGAAGATTTTCAGGTCATCCAACATGCCTTTGTAGGGAGCCGGTTGGTTGGCAGAAGACAGGAACTCCAGCTCGCCAATGTTCCCGATGATCAGGGCGCTGGCTTCGCCAATCCCCACGGCTTTCACGCCGGTTTGCTCTTTGACCAGGGAGCCGTTCAGGTACAACAGGAGCTTTTTGCTGGCTGCGTCTCTGATGGCCACCACGTGCACCCAATCACCGGTGAAGAATGGAAGGCCGCTCGCCTGCAGCTCATCTTTGTTTACATCATCATCAATGGCAAACCTGATCTGCTTGTTTTTAAACTCAATGTCGAAACGCTTGCCGGTGGCGCCGGTGGTGGCATTCCGGGTGATGGAGCCTTTGCATAGCAGGTAGGAGCTGGTGTTGTTGTCCTGCGGCAGCATAGAAGGGTTGGCCTTCATCCAGAACGAAAGCGTGAAAGAGCTCTTGTCCAGGAACAACTGGTCCTGGTTGGGCACGCTTACCACGTAACGGTCGGTGCTGGCGGTGGCAAAATCCAGCGCGTTGTTTACCTTGCCCGCTACCCTGATGCTTTGGTCATCGTCATCCAGGCCCAGAACCCCGTGGTTCTCAAAGGCAGAGGAATCGGTGATCTGGGTACCAGCCTCTTCGGTCTCGTCAAAGCTGTAATGGCCCACCAACTGCGGCGGAATAGACTTGACGGTTCTGAACGACCATACCTCGCCGTCTGAGGTGCCTTTCTCATTGGTGGCATCTATGCGCCAGTAATAGGTTGCGTTTTCCTCGAGGCCCGTGATCTCATACGAGGGACTGGCCACATACGCTAACTCTGCCTTAGGGGCGAGGTTCTCGGGGCTGGTGCCGAAGTGGAGGGTGTAGGTGACCGTATTGCTGCTGCCTGTCCAGCGCAGGGTGGTTGTCCCGGCCGTTAACTCTACCTGCTGAAAGCCGTTGCCCGGCGAAGGAGAAGTTGCCACTGCAGGGGCGGTGGGCAGAGCCGGGGTCTTGATGGAGACCGGCGCACTGAACGCCGAAGCCTCTGTTCCACTCACCGCTTTCAGGCGGTAGTGATAGGTTTTGTTGGGCAATAAACCCGCATGGTCTGTATAGGTGGTGGCATTAGCTTCCAGCTGGGCGATTTGGGTAAAAGTAACCCCATCTTCAGAGCGCTCCAGCAAGAAGTAATCTTCCTCCGCTGAATTGTCTTTCCAGTTCAATACCACCTGGCTGCTGGGCGAAGGAAGTTCAGCGGACGTTGCCGCTCCTGTCACCTCTGAGGGAGACCTGATAAAGGCGGGGGGCGGGGTAGACTCCAGGGAGTTTACGTACACCTCAATGTTCAGGTACTGGGGGTGGGTGGCGCTGTAGGCCACGGCATCGGCCTTGTTGTTTTTGTCCAGGCCATTGGCTTCCTCCCAGGCATCCGGCATGCCGTCCTGGTCAGTGTCCAGGGGGGCTTCGGCGGAGAATACCTCTCCCAAGCCGCCGTTAGACAGAGGCAAATCGGTTTCGCGGTATACGTAGTGACCTTTGGTGCCGCGTGATTTTACTTCATCTATCAGGAAAGCATCTACCTGGTCGCGGCGCGGATAGCTGGCACCTACGCTGTCAATCACCCACTGGTACGCCTGCTCCGCAGTGAGCGTAGGGTTGGCCATGGGGTAGGGGAAAGGCTGGGCTTTGAAACCCTCAGGAGCAATGCCCGGGTACCCCGCTGAGGAAGCGTCGTACGGTACCAGGGTGCCGTCTAGCACGCCGTTTTTGTTGTTGTCATAGTAATTGCCGGCGCCGTACAGGAAGAAGCTGCCGGTGCCCCTGGAGAAAGGCGAGGCTCGGTTAGGTGGCGTGAGCGGTCCCCCCACAAAGTAATTGTTGATGATGTTCACCTCCGATACCCCCGAAGAGCCGCCCATGATATAGGCATCGCCTGACCAACCATAGTTCAGGTTATCGGCCAGGCGGTTGCCGTTGCCCCAGTCATACACCACGTTGTTCACAAACTCGTTCACCCCCTTTACCTTGGGGTTACGCGTTTTATTGCTGATGTACAGGTTGCGGATCAGGCTGATCTTGCCACCATCCGGGGTCTGGATCAATCCGCCCGCCGAGTGGTTGTCGCGGTGCAGCCCTTGCCCGATGATGGAGTTCTGAACCGTGATGTTGTCTGGGCTGGTGCCTTTGCCGTCCCAGTTGATGGAGAATACCTCATCCATGCCCCACGTGAACGACATATGGTCGAAGATCATGTTAGACCCGTTGGAAAGGCCAGAGGCATCTTTCCCAGCGTTACCGGTAGCGCCCAGCCTGATGCGGAGGTACCGGCAAATGGTGTTGCTGGAACTGGAGAAAGTGACTCGCTTATTGAATAGCACAATGCCCTCGCCGGGGGCGGTTTGCCCGGCAATGGTGGTGTTAGGGGGCACCACCACATCACTCTGTAAATGAATGATCCCGCTAACGGAAAACACCACAATCCTTCCCGACTTACTAACGGCCTCCCTGAAAGAGCCCGGACCACTGTCTTTGAGGTTGGTGACCACATACACTTCCTGGGTGGCTGCCCCGCGCGCACCCTGCGCAAACCGGCCGAAGCCTTTGGCCCCCGGAAACGCCAGCGTCTGCGCCTGGGCAGGCAGTAAACAAAAGAGAAGAGGTGCCAGCAGCAGGAGAGGCCAGTACCTTGCAAGCGGTGTAGATTTTTGCATGCTTTTGTAGGATTAGGTGAGAAATAGGATAGTGTTCAGGTATTCATTTGGGTGATATTGCTAAGGGTAAGAGGTAATATTTTGCGGAATGATGACGTACTGACGCTGTATTTTCAAAAGGATTCTATACACCTGTTGGTACGCTAGTCAATGATAGCAAAAGTGAAAGGGGAGGCTGTCCTGTGGTGTCCTGATAAAGTGCTCTATTTCTTTAGGTTAGAGGAATGGGGAACGGGGCGGCTCCTGCTTGCAGCGTTTCAGGGGCCTTTTCCTGAAAACGGCTTCAAAACACAACAGCGCTGCCTTGCTTCGTTTCATGGGCACATACCCACCGACTTTTTATTGCTAAGTTGGTAGTAACTTGCCCCGGTTTTTGCCGGCATTTGCCGCAGGATTTTATTTTTCTGATGATTTTGCTTTGAACTGCCCCCAGACATTGCCTTCTTTAAGGTTGCATCCTGTTTTGGGGCGGTTTTCACAGAATCGGCCCCAAAACCTCAATTGATAGAATACCTTGACCGAAGAAATTTTCATAGGGCCGCAAGCTGTCACCCAGCTACAGGAGTTGCTGCAGAACCGGGCCTTTCACAAGACGATGGTGCTGGTAGATGAGAACACCCATCGGCACTGCTATCCGCTCCTGAAACCGTTTCTGCCCCAGCACCACCACGTCATCCAGATTCAGAGCGGCGAGGACAATAAAACCCTGGCCACCTGCGAGCAGGTGTGGCGCGAACTCACCGATCAGGGCCTGGACCGATGGGGTTTGCTGGTGAACCTGGGCGGCGGCGTGCTCACAGATTTGGGCGGTTTCTGCGCCAGTTTGTACAAGCGCGGCATTAAATTCGTGAATGTGCCCACCACGCTTTTGTCGCAGGTAGATGCCAGCGTAGGCGGCAAGACCGGCATAGACTTCATGGGCTTCAAAAACCACATCGGGGTATTTCAGGAGCCATTGGCGGTGCTGGTAAACCCTGAGTTTCTGAAAACCCTGGATCTGCGCCAGATCAAATCCGGCTACGCCGAGGTGATCAAGCACTGGCTCATCATGGACGCCGACAAGTTCCAGGAGCAGCGCTATATAGGCCTGTTCACGGAAGACTGGACCGACCTCATCCGCCATTCCATTGACATCAAAAGCCGGGTAGTCACTGCTGACCCACTGGAGAATGGCTTGCGTAAAATCCTGAACTTCGGGCACACCATTGGCCATGCGGTGGAGAGCTTCTACCTGGAGAAACCGGGCCAGATGCTGCTGCACGGCGAGGCTGTTGCGGTGGGCATGCTCTGCGAGGCCTGGCTTTCGGTGCAGCACCAGTTGTTGTCGCCGGAGGAGTTGGGCCAGATTGAGACGTTTATCATGTCTATCTACGAGAAAGTGAAACTGCCCGAGGCAGACGTGCAGGCCATCAGTCAATTGTGCCTGCACGATAAAAAGAACAGCGGCGCCACCATCAACTGCACCCTGCTGCAGAAGATCGGCGAGGCCGTGTATGACCAACCTATCACCTTACCCGAGGTACAGAGTGCCTTGCGCTATTACCAGTTACTATGATTTCAGCTGCTGCCGTGCGCGTGTCGCACCCAACGGGCGTGGTGCGCGGGCGCGTGACCTTGCCCGCCTCCAAAAGCGAAGCCAACCGTGCCCTCATCATCCGGGCTTTATCGGGGAAAGAATTCCCTATCCATAACCTGTCAGACGCCAACGACACCCAACTCCTGAACCGCCTACTTTCCACGCCCGCCGGCGAAGAAGTAAGCGCTGAAGATGCGGGTACCGTGATGCGTTTCCTAACCGCCTATTACGCCGCCACGGGCCAGAAACTGGTGCTCACCGGTACGCCGCGCATGTGCCAGCGGCCCATCGGGGTCCTGGTGGATGCGCTGCGGCAGTTGGGGGCCCAGATTGAATACTTGGGACAGGAAGGCTATCCGCCCATGAAGATGAACGGCTTTGAACCCAGCGGCACCAACCAACTGATCGTCCGTTCCGACATCAGCAGCCAGTACATCTCGGCGCTGCTTATGATAGGCCCGTTATTGCCGGACGGGTTGGAACTGACCCTGGAAGGGAAAATCAGCTCGGAGCCGTACATCAGGATGACTTTGGCCCAGATGGCGCATTTTGGCGTGCAGGCCACCTTTGAGGGGCAGAAGATCTCCGTGCCCAGGCAGGAATACCAGGCCAAAGAATACACGGTAGAGTCTGACTGGAGCGCGGCCAGTTACTGGTACAGCATTGCGGCCTTGGCCCCGGAAGCAGACCTGTTTTTGCCAGCCCTGCGCCAAGATTCTCTGCAAGGCGATAGCGTGCTGCCTACTCTCATGGCTCCGTTTGGCGTGCAGACCCGGTTCACTCCCGAAGGTGTGCAGCTGACCAAACAGCCGGTGCAGGAGCGACTGGAGCGCATTGATTTCTTCGCCTGCCCAGACCTGGCCCAGACCGTAGCTGCGTTGGCCGCAGGGTTAGGAGTAGAAGTGGAAATGACCGGCCTAGAAAGCCTCCGCATCAAAGAAACCGACCGTATTGCCGCCCTGCAGGCCGAACTGGTGAAAGTAGGAGCGGAGCTAAAGGAAACGGAACCAGACATTTTCAAGGTGTTTTTGACAAATCAGCCCAAAAACGAAGCCTCTATCCATACCTATGAAGACCACCGCATGGCCATGGCTTTCGCGCCCTTGGCCTTGAAGCAGCCGCTGGTGATTGAAGAACCCAAAGTAGTGCGCAAGTCTTACCCCAGGTATTGGGACGAGCTTCAAAAAGCGGAGTTTCAAGTAGAAGTTATAGATTGAACCGCTAAGTTTTAGGAGGATTTACGATTAGGGGACGTTTTCCCAAAAACGGCCCCTAATCGTTCGTGCTGATTCATTTCCTAATTCTCAATTCTTGATTGAAACCGGTTTGCCTTTCTTCGCCGATTCATAGATGGCCATTATCAGCTTCACGTCCTGCAAACCTTCTTCGCCGGGCGTCTTGGGGGTTTTGTTCTCTAGAATACATTGCGAAAGGTGGTCCATCTCTAGGGCAAATTGGTTCTCCTCCTTTATTTTCATTTCCTGCTTGCCTTCTTTCCCGCCCAGAATAAGGTTGTGCTCATAATAGTCGGTGGCGGGGTCCAGGGTGAGGGTTTTCTCTGAACCGAAGACCTGCAGGCGTTTGGTGTCGGCGTAGCCGTAACTGGAAGTGCAGTTGGCTTGTACCCCGCTGGGGAAGCGCAGCACGAAGTTCACGTTCTCCTCCACTTCTTTGAAGCGCGGATCGCCGGGCGTGCTGTAGATCATGGCGCTTACCTCGGTAGGTTCTTCGCCGGTAATGTAGCGCGCGGCCTGCAGGCTATAAATGCCAATGTCCATGAGCGACCCGCCGCCGGCCAGCTTTCGTTCGGCCCGCCACTTGTCCTGTGGCTTGGAGGGGTCTAAGATGCGGCCGTGGTCTGAGGTAATTACCTTCAGTTTTCCCAATTTGCCGCCCTGCGCCAGTTCAATGGCTTTCAGGTTGAAGGGTTCATACTGCGCCCGGTAGGCAATCATGAGCTTCTTGCCGGCCTTCTTACAGGCGTCTATCATCTTCTCGCAGTCTTCCACGCTGGTGGCCATGGGCTTCTCGCACATGATGTGCTTGCCCGCCTGGGCGCCCCGTATGGTGTACTCGGCGTGCATGGAGTTGGGCAGCACAATGTAGATCACGTCTACCTCGGGGTTGTCTTTGAGCGAGTCATAGTTCTGGTAGTTGTAGATGTTCTTGGGGTTTACGCCATGCTCGGCCGCAATGCGCTGGGCCTTGGCCGCATCGCCGCTCACCAGGGCCACCAGCTTGGAGTGCTTGCACACCGGAAATGACGGAATCAGTTGCTTGGTTGCGAACTCGCCCAAGCCTACCACGGCCCAGCCTATTTTCTTGTTTGCCATAGGGGAAGAGGTTTTTTCTAGGGTGAAAGGATCGGCTATTGCCTGTAGGGGCGAGAGGCTGGCGGCGGCCATGCTCAGCCCCACACGTTTCATGAACTTTCGTCTGGACGACTCCTTGCTGAGGTGTGCCATGAGGGAAAATTTGTTGCTATACATCTGTAAACGAGTCCACTGCCGCACTGTTTCGGTGCTCCAATCACAACCGGCTAAAGCCATTTTTGTTGGGCGCAAGGGCCCCATCTTTCCCTTCTGTGTAAGACTCAGGCCAGGGTTTTGGCAGGATTGGTTCTGTGGTTAGCACCTGTCTTAACCCTGCCGCAGTATCTACTTTCATGTAAGTAGAACATGATTATTTCTATCTGGGATTCAGTAGTTGAGTGTCCCTGTTTGTTTGAAAGTGAACTTTTCCGATAGGGTGTCCGTTGTATTGTTAGATGAGCGATCATCATAACCACTAAAACTACAACTATGAAAAAGGTAAAAATGTGGGGGCTGGTTTCTGCTTTCTTTATGGGTAGCCTGACACTGGTCTCATGCTCTAAAGTAGACAAGGAGGCATCTGCCGCTGAGAAAGCAAAAGTTCAGGAGTTCCTGACGCAGGCCGCTTCTACCGATAACTTCCAGTTGATGGCCGGTATGATGGCCGGCGACCAGGGCAAGAAAGCCGATGTAGGCGCCCTGGGCCAGAAGATCTACCACGTGCACTCCAGAACCACGCCGGTTCTGGCAGAGATAGCCAAGAAAAAGGACGTGCAACTGCCCGCTGAGATGGGAACTGCCAAGAAAGCCTTGGTAGACAGCCTGGAAGCGAAAAAAGGCGCAGACTTTGACGAGGCCTTCGCTGAGGCTGAGATTGCCGCCCACCAGGAGGCCATCGCCCTCTACGAGAAAGCCGACAAAGAAGTGCAGGACCAGGATGTGCAGTCTTTCATAGACCAGGTGCTCCCAGTCTTAAAAGAACACCTCACTGAGGCCCAGGAATTAAAGAACGGGCTCAGCAGCCCTAAATAATATACGCCTAATGTAACAAGAGCGCCCTTTCACCCCGCAGGTGGAAGGGCGCTCTCGTTTTCGGGCCCTTTTGCTTAAAATGGGCTAAAAACAACAAGGCAAAATTAGAAAGGGGCTACTTCTCCGCAGCGCCCACTTCCTGGATGAGTTGTTGCAAATAAGAAACCGAGTGCACCAGCCGGCTGCCGTACCAACTGAACAGCTCGCCGTCTACCACCCTGATCTTGGCCTCCGGACAAAGGGCCTGGAACTCGGCTATGTGTTTTTCCTGGAAAGGGTAGGGCTCTGAGGAAAGCAGCAAAAGGCGGGGGGCGGCTTCCCGCAGCTGTTCGGGGCTGACCTCTGGGTATCTGGGCAGGTGCCCAAAAACGTTTCGGAAACCGCAAAGGTGGAGGAGGTGGTCAATGAAATTGTGGTTGCCTACCGCCATGTACGGCTTGCGCCAGATAAAATAGGCGGTAGATATGGGCGGCGCGGCGGGCTGTAGGGTGGAGAACTGCTGTTGTAGCCGGGAAACCAAGTCCTTGGCCCGCGGTTCGGTGCCGGTCACCTGGCCCAGGGAGACCATCATCTCAAACGCATCTTGCAGCGTGTAAATATCGCTCAGCCAGACGGGATAGTGCTGCTGCAGTTGCTCAATGCCCTCGCGGTAATTCTCTTCCTTGTTGCCAATGATCAGGTCTGGTTTTAATTGGTGGATTGCCTCAAGGTGGAAGTTCTTGGTGCCGCCCACCTTTGGCTTGAGTTTCACCTGCTCCCCGGGATGGATGCAGAACTTGGTAACGCCCACCACCCGGTCGGCAAGGCCCAGGTGGAACAGGAGCTCGGTCTGCGAGGGAACCAGCGAGATGATGCGTTGGGGCGGTTGGGGCAGAGAAACGGTGTTGCCCAGTTGGTCTACAAAAGAAAGCACTTTAGTTAGGATAGAGCGTGAAAATCAGGAATTGGGCCGCTGCTGCCATTCATGGTCCAAAAGAGCGTACACGTAAGAGTCGCACCACTCGCCCTTGATGAAGATGTTCTCCCGGAAATGAGCCTCGCGGCGCATGCCCAGCTTTTCCATGACGCGGTAAGAGGCCACGTTTCTGGGATCGCAGTCGGCCCAGATGCGGTGGAGGTAGAGTTCCTCAAACCCGAACTTCATTAAGGCGGCGGCGGCCTCTGTGGTGTACCCTTTGTTCCAGTAGGTCTGGTTGAGGATGTACCAGAGCACGGCCTCCTCGGCGTCATGGTCTACTTTCATGCCCACCCGGCCAATGAGCATCTGGGTGGACTGCAGCACAATAGCCAGGTCATACAAGGAGCGGGGTTCTTCCCGGGCCTCGGCTATGCAGCTTTTGATGTACTCCAGGCTCTCCTTGCTGCTGCGCACCTGGCTGGTCTGGTAGCGCATCACCTCTTCATTGGCCTCGTAGAGGTGCGTGAAGTGCCAGTCCTCTTCCTTGAACTCGCGTAGGAGCAAACGGGTGGTGAGCAGTTGCATCAAGAATAAAGATAATCCTGGGGTTGAAGATAGGCAATATTGAGCTCTCTTTGCTAGCCTTTTACCGGGTTTAAAGCGCTGGGTTTAGATGCGAAAGGGTTAAAACACAAAGACCTGTGAGGTTCTGGAAACCCCACAGGTCTGGTGTAATGTCTGCGTTTTGAGCCTGTTTTCTGAAAAACAGACTCAAAACGGCCTATTTCAGGTACCGGAAGTCGTGGCCGCTCTCTAGTTGCGTGAGGAAGTGGTAGAACAACTGAATGATGCTTTCCACGTCGTCTTTGTGCACGGTTTCCACGGTGGTGTGCATGTATTTGAGCGGCAGCGAGATGAGGGCAGAGGCAACACCCTCAGAGGAGTAGGCGAAGGCATCGGTGTCGGTGCCGGTGGCGCGGGTGGCTGCCGCCCGCTGGAACGGGATCTCGTTTTTCTGGGCCACGTCAATGAGCATGTTGAGCACGTTGTTCTGCACGGCCGGGCCGTAGGTAAGCACCGGGCCTTTGCCGCAGTGCAGGTCGCCGT
Organism: Rufibacter psychrotolerans; assembly: GCF_016924645.1. GTDB lineage: Bacteria > Bacteroidota > Bacteroidia > Cytophagales > Hymenobacteraceae > Nibribacter > Nibribacter psychrotolerans. The sequence goes on from NZ_JAFFJV010000011.1 coordinate 217,059, forward strand.
TGGCTTTTTTCTCGTAGCCCTGGCTCTGCGTGTCGTGGGTCACGTCGGTGATGATGGCCAGGTTGGGCTTGATGCGGTGGGCAATCATCTCGGCGCCGCGCAGGCCAATCTCTTCCTGCACCGCGTTGACAATGTACAGCCCGAAGGGCAGCGTTTTGCCGTTTTCCTTGAGCATGCGCGCCACTTCGGCAATCATGAAGCCGCCAATGCGGTTGTCCAGGGCGCGGCCCACGTAGAACTTGTCGTTCATCACCCAGAACTCGTCGTCAAAGGTGACCACGCAGCCCACGTGAATGCCCATGTCCTCCACTTCCTGCTTGTTGGCCGCGCCGCAGTCCAGGAAAATGGTCTCCACGGTGGGGGCTTTGTCCTGGTCTGGCTTGCGCACGTGAATGGCCGGATACCCGAACACCGCTTTCACCGGACCGTTTTGGGTATGGATGTTCACCCGCTTGGAGGGGGCAATCACGGCATCGGAACCCCCGTTGCGGCGCACGTAGATGTATCCCTCTGGGGTGATGTAGTTCACAAACCAGGCAATCTCGTCGGCGTGGGCCTCAATCACCACTTTGTATTCGGCCTTGGGGTTAATCACGCCCACCACCGTACCGTAGGTGTCTACAAAATACTCATCAATGTACGATTTAATGTAGTCTAACCACAGTTGCTGGCCCGGGGTCTCAAAGCCAGTTGGGGCGGCATTGTTGAGGTAGGTCTTAAGAAATTCAAAGCTTTCTTCTCTCATAGCTTTCTGTTTAGGCGGAGCAAAGCACTCTCCGGATGTTGTTTGTCAGGTGTAATAATTGCTGGCCGGGGTGCTTTGAGGTCACCGGCCAAAGGCGCCATTGAATATTGAATAATAAATTCTAGCCGTTGGGTTTTCAGAGGCCGGACCCTGGCTGGGAAAGCCGGTTGCCTGCCTCTTTGGATACACGCGGCCTTATAGGGGAATGTTCCCGTGTTTTTTCTTGGGTAACTGGTCTACTTTGTTTTCCAGCATCTTAAACGCCTTGATGAGTTTAGCGCGGGTCTGTGACGGATAGATCACCTCATCCACAAAACCGCGGTGGGCGGCCCGGTACGGCGTGGCGAACTTCTCCTGGTACTCGGTCACTTTCTCGGCCAGTTTGGCCTCGGGGTCTTCAGAAGCGGCAATCTCGCGTTTAAAGATGATTTCGGCGGCACCTTTGGCACCCATCACGGCAATCTCGGCGGTAGGCCAGGCGTAGTTCAAATCAGCGCCAATGTGCTTGGAGTTCATCACGTCGTAGGCCCCGCCATACGCTTTTCTGGTGATCACGGTTACACGGGGAACGGTGGCCTCGCAGAAGGCATAGAGCAGTTTAGCGCCGTTGGTGATGATGCCGCGCCATTCCTGGTCAGTGCCAGGGAGGAAGCCGGGAACGTCTTCCAGCACCAGCAGCGGAATGTTGAAGCAGTCGCAGAACCGCACAAAACGGGCCGCTTTGGTGCTGGCGTTGATGTCCAGAACCCCCGCCAGAACCGCCGGCTGGTTGCCCACAATCCCGATGCTGCGACCGGCCAGTCGTGCAAAGCCCACCACAATGTTCTCCCCAAAGTTCTTGTGCACCTCCAGGAAAGAACCGGTGTCAATGATGCCCTCAATCACCTCCCGGATGTCATACGGCTGGTTGGGGTTGTCTGGCACGATGGTGTTGAGTACCTCGCGGGTCTCGTCGCCTTGGGGCTCATACGGCAGGGCAGGGGGCAATTCCTCGCAGTTCTGCGGCATGTAGCTGAGCAGTTGCTTAATGTTCTGGATGCACTCCACCTCATTGGCGCAGGAAAAGTGCGTAACGCCGCTCTTGGTGCTGTGGGTGCTGGCCCCGCCCAGTTCCTCTGAGGTCACGGTTTCATGGGTCACGGTCTTTACCACGTTAGGCCCCGTCACGAACATGTAGGAGGTGTTCTCCACCATCAGGATAAAGTCTGTGATAGCGGGGGAGTACACGGCCCCACCGGCGCAAGGCCCCATCACAGCCGAAAGCTGCGGGATAACGCCGGAGGCCAGGGTGTTTTTATAGAAAATATCGGCGTAGCCACCCAGGGAAACCACGCCTTCCTGAATGCGGGCCCCGCCCGAGTCGTTGAGGCCAATCACGGGGGCGCCGTTCTTCATGGCCAGGTCCATGATCTTCACAATCTTCTCGGCGTGGGTCTCAGAGAGGGAACCGCCGAACACGGTAAAGTCTTGCGAGAACACGTACACCAGCCGGCCATTCACGGTTCCGTAGCCGGTGACCACGCCATCGCCCAGGTAGTATTCTTTGTCCAGCCCGAAGTCTTTGGAGCGATGCATCACAAACTTGCCAATTTCCTCAAAAGAACCTTCGTCTAGCAGTAAGTCAATGCGCTCGCGGGCGGTGAGTTTGCCTTTTTTGTGCTGGGCATCAATGCGCGCCTGGCCGCCTCCTAAGAGCGCCTCGGCATTTTTGCGGTCTAATGTCTCAAATTTACTGTTGTGCGATAGCTGGTCTGACATTGATGCAATTTAATGTTGGTACAAGAAATCAAATTTAGAAAAGTTTGGGGCAGAGTGAAATTTTTGGGGTACTTTTCTTATAGATCGGCAATTCAGGGGCACAATTAGATTTTTTACAGGAACGGTAGCATTGGCATGCTGCCTGCTCCGCCTTCTGTGGTGAAACCCGCCGCCCTGTTTTGGAGCCGTTTAGCCAAAAGTAGCCCCTAACTGCCCGGCGGCAACGCCTCGTGCGCTATTTTCATTTTGCCGGCGTGGGCAAGGCCTGCGGCCGCTTCTCTTTCTTGCCTTACTTCAAAGTCCTGCTTTGCACGGCTTCCCACCACCGGGGGGACCGTTTGCCGCCTGTTTTCTGAAAAACATCCCAGAAACAAAAAAGGCTGACAGAATGTCTGTCAGCCTTTCAGTATTGGCAGGTATATTACTCTTTGGATTTATCTGCGGCCGGAGTTTCCTCTTCTGAGGAAGTCTCGTCTGGCAGGTCGTCTGAGGTGTCCCGGCTTACCCCATCGCTCTTGCGGTGGGTGAAGGTGAGCTCTTCCTTGCCCTCTTCGTAGTCAATCACAATGGTGTCTCCGTGGGCCAGTTCGGCTTTCAGGATTTCCTCCGCGATTGGGTCTTCCATGTACTTGGTGATGGCCCGGTTCAGCGGACGGGCACCATACTTAGAATCGTATCCTTTCTCGGCCACAAAGTCTTTGGCCTTATCGGTGATCTCAATGGTGTAGCCCAGTGTCTTGATACGGGTCAACAGCTTGGCAAGCGAGATATCAATGATTTTGTGGATATCTTCTTTGGCCAGTGAGTTGAACACGATCACGTCATCCAAGCGGTTCAGGAACTCAGGAGAGAACGTTTTCTTCAAGGCAGAAGCAATGGTGCCTTTCATGATGTCGTCCATGTTCTCCTGGCGGGTTTTGGTAGCGAAACCAACCCCAGCCCCGAAGTCCTGCAGGTCACGGGCCCCAATGTTGGAGGTCATGATGATGATGGTGTTCCGGAAGTCCACCTTACGGCCCAAACCATCGGTCAGCACACCGTCATCCAGCACTTGCAGGAGCAGGTTGTACACGTCTGGGTGCGCTTTCTCAATCTCATCCAACAGGACCACAGAGTAAGGCTTACGGCGGATCTTCTCAGTCAGCTGACCACCTTCTTCGTAACCCACGTATCCGGGAGGCGCTCCCACTAAGCGAGATACGCTGAATTTCTCCATGTACTCACTCATGTCAATACGTACCAGGGCGTCTTCCTTGTCAAACAGGTAGGTAGCCAGCACTTTGGCCAACTCAGTTTTACCAACCCCTGTAGGACCTAAGAATACGAACGAACCGATAGGGCGTTTTGGATCTTTCAGGCCAACGCGGGTCCGCTGGATGGCTTTCACCAACTGAGTGATCGCTTTTTCCTGTCCAATCACTTTGCCTTTCAGCTCTTCGCCCATCTTGAGCAGCTTTTGGCTCTCGTTCTGGGCCACGCGGCTTACCGGAATACCGGTCATCATGGCGATTACCTCGGCCACGTTCTCTTCCTTCACGGCATAGCGCTTCTTCTTGGTTTCTTCTTCCCAAGATTTCTTAGCGGCGTCTAATTGGTCAAGAAGTTTCTTCTCTTTGTCACGCAGTTGAGCCGCCTCTTCGTATTTCTGGCTTTTCACCACGCGGTTCTTCTCATCCTTGATGTTCTCAATCTGCTGCTCCAGTTTCAGGATATCATCTGGCACCACAATGTTGTTGATGTGTACGCGGGCACCGGCCTCATCCAGAATGTCAATCGCCTTGTCTGGCAAGAAACGGTCGCTCATGTAGCGGTCACTCAACTTCACACAGGCCTCAATGGCTTTGTCTGAGTAGGTTACATGGTGGTGATCCTGATACTTATCTTTGATGTTGTGCAGAATCTCAATGGTTTCCTCTGGCGTGGTAGGATCTACCATCACAATCTGGAAACGACGGGCCAAAGCACCATCTTTCTCGATGTACTGACGGTACTCATCCAACGTAGTCGCGCCAATGCATTGGATCTCACCGCGCGCCAACGCAGGCTTGAACATGTTAGAGGCATCCAGCGAACCGGAGGCTCCACCAGCGCCCACAATGGTGTGCAGCTCATCAATGAACAGGATCACGTCAGGAGATTTCTCCAGCTCGTTCATCACGGCTTTCATGCGCTCTTCAAATTGGCCGCGGTATTTAGTACCGGCCACCAAAGAGGCCAGGTCTAAGGTTACCACACGCTTGCCGAACAGCACACGGGATACTTTCTTCTGGATGATGCGCAGGGCGAGGCCTTCGGCAATTGCCGTTTTACCTACCCCGGGTTCACCAATCAGGATGGGGTTATTTTTCTTACGGCGGCTCAGCACCTGGGCCACGCGCTCAATCTCTTTCTCACGGCCCACAATAGGGTCCAATTTGCCTTCCTCGGCTAACTTGGTGAGATCACGACCGAAGTTGTCCAGCACCGGAGTGCGGGATTTCTCAGTGCCCTTCTTGGCGGCAGCGCCCGCGCCTCCTTTGGAAGAGGAGCCGAAGAGTTTGTCGTTATCGTCGTTATCGTCGGTATCTGAGGAGGCGAGGGGGTTGTTAGCATGGTAATCTAACGAATCCCGGATGGCTTCATAGTTCACGTTGAATTTGGCTAAGGTTTGCGATGAAATATTATCCTCATCCCGCAAAATAGACAGCAACAGGTGCTCTGTACCTATAATGTCTGACTTGAAGATTTTGGCCTCCAGGTACGTTATTTTCAGGACCTTCTCCGTCTGCTTGGTAAGCGGAATGCTACCGGTAATATTGGTATTAGGGCTGGCGGTATTCTTGGTGGCCTGCTCAAGTGCGTACTTAAGTTCCTCCATGGGTACCCCCAGCTTTTTAAGCAAGTTAATGGCGGTTCCTTCCCCTTCGCGGATCATTCCCAGAAGCAAATGCTCGGTGCCGATGTAGTCGTGCCCCAAACGGATGGCTTCCTCGCGACTCAGAGAGATCACCTCTTTTACTCTATTTGAGAATTTGGCTTCCATGTAGTCTAGTCTAGTAATTTGTTGTTGTGCGTAAGCTGCAACTGGTTGTTGCCTAGGCTTCTGCTATATTATGGTAAACAAGCTGAGTGGGGCAAATGTTCAACAGAAAGCCGCTGAGTTCTGTAGGTAAATAGATGCCTCTGGGCCAAGGTTAAACAACAAGTCCAGTATACTCAGGTTTGATGCAAATTGTTTGCCAAACACTTGTCGGTAGGGGCTAAGACGCAAATTGTCAGGCTCCTTTTTTGGGTGAAGCGCGTTGCGCCAATCCAACACCGGCTCCTCATAGGTTTTTACATACGTCTGAGTATAGCCTATGGGTTTGTTTAACTTCAGGAATTTATTGAAAAGTTTGAATAAATCTAGGCTCAGCTCAAAAAGGTGCGCGGGCCGGCGGTCATACACGGCTTTGAGGTAGTCTGCGTAGAACTCAAAGAAGGGCGCGTTGCCGTACGCGCTCTGGATGGTGCGCCAGTGGATGTCGGTCCAGCGCTGGCTGTAATCTATCTCCAGCTCGGTGATCAGGGTTTTGCTGTTGCCCTTCACCACCGGGATGGAGAGCGGCACCACCCCCTGGGCCGTGAGGATGTGGCAGCGGTTGCGGTAGCTCTGTTTCTGGTAATGTTCATGGGCCTCCAACAGCAGTTCCTGGGCCCTGAAAGCCTGCTGAAAGTATAAAATACAGGGGTTGTACTGCAGTTCAGTTAATAAATGCATGAAAAAGTGCTATGGAACAGGTGCAAGTAAAGAAGTTTTCCAGGACTTGCAATTTTTAGGGAGCGCGGCAGGGGCTTTCGTTCAGGAAAGTGCCAGAGCTTTGCTGCCGGCTGCTCCCGGTGCAGGGCCCAAAAGTGGAGGAGTATCTGCCTCGCGCCCAACGCGCAGCCGCTCCCATAAGTAACGTAGCCAGGGCCGTTTTGGTGCCTATTTCCCAAAATCAGGGGCAAAACAGGAAACGCGGTATCCTGGAAGATACGGGCCCGGTGCGGCCGCGCAGAACTTTATGCCTTTACTTTGGCCTTTTATAAGCGCGCTCGTAAAGAGAGTGTACTGCCCAGCCAGGGCGAAACAAATTAGAGCAGAACCATGAGTAAAAAGAAGTTAGAAGATATAAGCGTTTCGGTGCTGGACCTGGTGCCCATCCAGGAGGGAAAAACCGCCGCCGATGCCATCAAGAACGCCGTTGACCTGGCGCAACACGTGGAAAAATGGGGATACCGGCGGTTCTGGATGGCCGAGCACCACAACTTTCCGGGCATCGCCAGTTCGGCTACCGCCGTCCTGATTGGGCACATCGCCCGGGAAACCTCCACCATCAGGGTGGGTTCTGGCGGCATCATGCTGCCCAACCACGCGCCGCTGGTAGTGGCCGAGCAGTTCGGGACCTTGGCCACGCTGTTCCCCGGGCGCATTGACCTGGGGCTGGGCCGGGCACCGGGTACAGACGGCCTCACCGCCATGGCCCTGCGCCGTGACCAGCACCAGTCGGTAGATGAGTTTCCGCAGAACGTGGTGGAAGTGTACAACTACCTGGGCGACCCCGACCCAGCGGCGAAAGTGCGGGCCGTGCCGGGCGAGGGAACCTACGTGCCCATCTGGATACTAGGCTCCAGCACCTTTGGCGCACAGCTGGCCGGTATCTTAGGCATGCCGTACGCGTTTGCCAGCCACTTTGCGCCCGCCATGCTGCACAGTGCCATACAGGTGTACCGCGACAGCTTCAAGCCGGTGGGCAACCTGAAGGAACCTTACGTGATGGCCGGCGTGAACGTAGTGGCCGCCGACACCCAGGAAGAAGCCGCTTACCTGGCCACTACCATGTACCGTTCCTTCCTGGGGGTGATCAGGGGGACCGCGGGTTTGATGCAGCCGCCCGTGGAAAGCATGGATGGCCTCTGGGATGCCTCTGAGCAGTACGCGGTGCAGAACATGCTGCGCTGCTCGTTTGTGGGCAACCCCGAGACCGTGAAAGAAGGTTTGCAGCGGTTTGTGGACCAGACCCAGGTAGACGAGGTGATTGTGACCAGCAGCATCTATGACCATGCCGCTCGCCTGCATTCCTATGAGCTCATCTCCGGTTTCTTCAAGAAGCCCAACTAATCCGCAGGACAACTCCAGAAAGCCGCCCCAGGCGGGAAAGTAGCTCAATGCCACTTTCCCGCTTGGGGCGGCTTTTCTTTTGGGTAGAACGGACTTGCGCGCAGGCGCCGAAGGCCAGACTCAGACTGCCGGAATTTGCGTTTGCGTGTTACCTTTGTGGCGGCAGAGCGGGAATTTCCTGTTTTCGGCCGGTTTCTCTGAAAATGCAACAAAATCAATCTACTGCCTCCGCCACCCGCCCAGCGCTTACCGCCGGTCAGCTGCCCTTGTGGTGGTTGCTGAAGGGCATCTCGCTTTTGCCGTTCCCGGTGCTGTATGCTTTTTCCACGTGTTTGTATGGGATTATGTACCACGTGGTGGGCTACCGCAAGAAAGTGGTGCGGCAGAACCTGCAACGCTCTTTCCCCGGCAAAAGCGCCGCCGAGCTGAAGCAGATTGAAAAGCAGTTCTTCCTGAACTTAACCGACCTCATTGTAGAATGCCTGAAACTGATTTCGCTCTCGCCTACGGATTTGCGAAAGAGAGTGACCTCAGTTGGAAGTGAGAAGGTAATTCAAATGCTTGCCAGCGGAAGGCCGGTCATGATTTTAGGGGCGCATTTGGGCAATTGGGAATACATGTCTGCTGCCGGAAACAGCATTTTCGCATTTCCTATTGACGGCGTGTACAAACCGCTGGCCAGTTCCTTTTTTGAGGAGTTCATGAAGTTTATGCGAGGCCGGTTCGGGATCAACCTGGTTCGCATGAAAGACACCTTGCGCCATATTATCAGGCACAGAAATCAGCAACGAATCCTGACCCTGTTATCAGACCAAGTTCCGCCCTACGGTGAAATTCAGTACTGGACTACTTTCCTGCACCAGGACACTCCCTTTTATGTGGGAGCTGAGAAACTGAGAACATCCTTTAACTTCCCTACTTTTTTCGTTGGCATGCGCCACCTCAGGCGCGGGTATTACCAGATTGAGTTTCAGGAGTTGCTGCCCGCCCCATCAGAGGAAGTACAGGAAGAGGGCCACCCGCTCACCGATGCCTTCGCCCGTAGGCTGGAGCAGTGGGTTGAAGCTCACCCCGCCGAGTACCTGTGGTCGCACAAACGCTGGAAACACAAGCGGCCGCAGCCCGAGGCAGCGGCTAGTCCTGAGGCTTGAGTGCTGAGTTCAGAGTTGGGTCCAAATTCGATGCTTCATCATAACAACGAAGCCCTACCAGTACTTGGCAGGGCTTCGTTGTTTTTGAGCGCTTCTTGGGAAATCAGCCTAAAAATAACTTAGGCTTCTTTTGACTCAAGACTCAGCACTCAAGACTCAGGACTAAATCACAGGTAATCCTCAATGATGCCGGCTCCCTGGCGGAAGACCTCAAACGCATCGTTCTCGCAGTTGACTACGGTAGAGGCCACGTTGTTGCCGTAGCCGCCGTCAATGACCAGGTCTACCAGGTTGCGGTATTTCTCATAGATCAGCTCGGGGTCGGTGGTGTACTCAACTACTTCGTCCTCGTCGTGGATGGAGGTAGACACAATGGGGTTGCCCAGTTCCCGCACAATGGCCAGGGGAATGTTGTTGTCCGGAATCCGGATGCCCACGGTTTCTTTGCGCTTGCCCCCAATCTTGGGCACCTTGCTGCTGGCCTCCAGCACAAACGTGAACGGCCCCGGCAAGGCCTTCTTCATCACCTTGTAGGTCTGTGTGGAGATCTTGGCGTAGTCTGAGATGTGGGTAAGGTCATGGCAGATAAACGACAGATGGGCTTTGGCCGGGTTAAGGCCCCTGATCTGACAAAGGCGCTCCACCGCGCGGGCGTTGTGCAGGTCGCAGCCCAAGCCGTAGATGGTGTCGGTGGGGTAGATGACCAGTCCGCCTTTTTTGAGGATGTCCACTGCCTGGGCAATTCCTTTGCCTTGTGGGTTGTCTGGGTGAATCCGGAGCAAGGTAGCTTGTGCCATGGTTAATGTGCTAATGAGTAAATGTGCTGATGTGCTAATTTAGGATGCGGCTTGTAATCCGCTAACGGGTTTTGTGAATCAGTTAACCTATAAATGAATTCCAACTTTAAAAAGTAGTTTCTTGTCACGTTTCAGTGCATACGCTTAAACCCAGAATTCCGTTTTTAAGTCGGTTTGCAGAAAACTGCCTTAAAACATAAGGCCGGACCTCAGTTGTTTGGAACCTCAGCGGGTAGGGGATCTTAAAGCACCAATTAGCACATCAGCACATTTCCCCATTAGCACATTAAATTTGTACCTTTGCCTACTATGTCAGAACAAAACATACCCGTTACGCCCGGTCCCAGAAGGTCGGCGCGTAAACCTCGTAAAACCAGCAAGTGGACGTACGTCTTAGTGGTGTTCATGTTCCTGTTTGTGTGCTTCTCTTACTACGCCTACCAGATTGTGTACACCGCCAACGTAGAGAACAAAGGGGAGCCGGTTTATGTGCTCATCCCCAAAGGGGCCACCTATGAGCAGGCCATGGACTCCATTGATGCCAAGAAAGTGATCATTGACCGGCTCTCGTTCCGGTTCATGGCCAAGCTGATGGATTACCCCGAGCTGGTGAAACCCGGCCGCTACGAGCTCAAAGACGGCATGACCAATTACCGGCTCATTGCCAAGCTGCGGTCCGGCGACCAGGACCCCGTGAAGCTGACCTATACCAACGTGCGCCTCAAGAAAGACCTGGCCCAGAAACTGAGCACCTTTATTGACTCCTCGCCCGCCGAGATTGATTCGCTGCTCAACAGCCCCGCGTTCACGCAGAAGCTGGGCTTTGACACCACCACCATCCTGGCCATGTTCATCCCCAACACCTATGAGCTGTACTGGACCACCCCGGCCCCGGAGATGATGGAGCGCATGAAGAAGGAATACGACAACTTCTGGACCAAGGAGCGCGAGGCCAAGGCCAAAGACCTGGGCCTGAGCAAGGTGGAGGTGTCGGTGCTGGCCTCCATTGTGCAGGCCGAGCAGAGCGTGCACGCCGATGAGCGGCCCCGCATTGCCGGCGTGTACCTGAACCGCCTGGAGCGCGGCATGGCCCTGGAGGCCGACCCCACCGTGGTGTACGCCGTGGGCGATTTCAGCATCCGCCGGGTTCTGCTCAAGCACCTGCGCACGCCCTCGCCCTACAACACGTACCTGAACAAAGGCCTGCCGCCGGGGCCCATCAACCTGCCGTCTATTTCCTCTATCAACGCGGTGCTGAACCCTGAGCGGCACGAGTACCTGTACTTCTGCGCCAAGGAAGACTTTTCGGGGTACCACGCCTTTGCCGTGACCATGGCCGAGCACAAACGGAACGCCCAGCGTTTCCACGCCGCCATGAACCAACGCAACATCATGAAATAACCTGCCCGTTTAGGAGCTGATTTTGGAAAATCGGCTCCTAAACGCTTTTCAGGAACCCGGCTTTTGGGGCCCGGTCCTGGAGCTAGCCGGCGGCAGGGCAGGGGCAGAAAGGCCCGGAGCATCTGACCCATTCCTCCGGCAGCGTCCGGCCTAGCCGGCCAACGGGGCTTCTGTTTTGGGCGGGTTTTCCAGGAAACAGGCTTAAAACAGGTCCGCAACCTACTTAAACGACTAGAACTGTGTTTACATCTGACGTGCAGATACGCGTGCGCTACGCCGAGACCGATCAAATGGGCTACGTGTACTACGGCAACTACGGCGCCTACTATGAAGTGGCCCGCACCGAGACGTTCCGGAAGCTGGGCATCAACTACAAGGTGATGGAGCAGGAGGGCGTCATGATGCCGGTGCTGGAGCTGCGCTGCAAGTACATCAGGCCCGCCCGCTATGACGACCTGCTTACCGTGAAGCTTTTCCTGAAGAACAAGCCCCACGGGGCCCGCATCAAGTTTGAGTACGAGGTGTACAATGAGGAGCAGGTGCTGCTGAACGTGGGCGAAACCATTATGGTGTTTGTGGACATGAAGACCGGCCGGCCCACGGGCATACCGCACTACATCCATGACCAGCTAGATCCTTACTTTACCGCATGAACGTGTACGAGCGCCTGGCAGAGCACCGGTGGTACCGGAAACTGATTGTCTTCCTGAAGCGGCTGCGCTTTGGCGAGGGCCAGGTATCGGTGTACCATGTGCTCAAGGTCATGCTGGATGAGCTGAAAATGGACTCGCTCACCAAGCGGTCCTCGTACATGGCCTTCAACTTCACGCTGGCCATTTTCCCGTCCATCATCTTTTTGTTCACACTCATTCCGTACATTCCGGTGGGCCACCTGGACCAGGACATTCTCACGCTCCTGAGCGACGTGATGCCACCCGAGATCTACACTGCCGCGGTTGATACTATTGAGGATATTGTGAACAAACCCCGGGGCGGCTTGTTGTCGTTCGGTTTTCTCTTCGCGCTGGTGCTGTCTACCAACGGCATCATGAGCCTCATGGACGCCTTTGACAAGAAGTACAAGACGTTCCGCCGCCGCACCTACCTGCGCAAGCGCATCATTGCTACGCTGCTCACCGTTGCCCTGGCCCTTATTCTGTTCCTGGCCATCGGAGCCATTTTCTTCGGTACCTACATCCTGGATGCCCTGGTGTTCTATGAGATTGTGACCGAGTCATTCACCTACGGGCTCATCGTGTCGGTGAAGTATGTGGCGGTGGTGTTGCTGTTCTTCCTGGCCACCTCCATGATTTACTACTACGTGCCGGCCGTGCATGACAAGTGGCCGTTTGTGAGCGCGGGGTCGGTGGTGGCCACGGTGCTCATCTTTCTGGTTTCCTGGCTGTTTTCGCTGTATCTGGGCAAATTTGACTCGTACAACAAGTTCTACGGCTCCATTGGCGCCCTCATTGGTCTGATGGTGTGGCTGGACTTTGTGTGCATGATCCTGATTGTGGGGTTTGAGGTGAACATCAGCATTGATGCCCTTACCAAGCGCCTGGAGAAGGGCAAAGGGGACCTGGCCCCTAAAAAAGGCCGAAAGATTTAGAAAAAACTCACGGATGTTTCTTGTTGAGAATCACCTGTTTTGGGGTTGTTTTTGCTTTTTCGGCACAAAAATGTGCAGAAATTTACGGCACCCCTCTTGACAGGTACCGTTTCATCCCTTACTTTTGTATCACATTTAGAGAGATGGCAGAGTGGTCGATTGCGGCGGTCTTGAAAACCGTTGACCTTTGCGGGTCCGGGGGTTCGAATCCCTCTCTCTCTGCGAGTAAATAGAAAAAGCCCTGTAGCGAAAGTTGCAGGGCTTTTTTGTTTTTGGTTCGGGCATATATCGGATACTATTAGGTGCGAATCTAATTCCAGTTCCTCTTTGCATGAGCTTAACACAAGCTCATGGCTAGGCAGTTTTAGATCTATGAAGCAAATAATAGGTCTTATTTGACATCATTGATGTTCAACTCCCTCTTTGTCCACACATAATACTATAGAAGGCCTGCAAGACATAGCCTTACAGGCTTTTTCTTATAGCGTACCCTCATGCTTACTAGTTCTGCATACTCGCGGAAGTTCTTCAGTTACATATACTGATGTTAAGGTGCGTAATTTTCTGAGCATCTTCCCTTTTCACGCAACATAGGGAGATGCCCCGATAGTCTGTATCTAATAGTGGGGGTTTATTAACCCAATAGAAACGTACTGAATAAGACCTGGTAGACCGGTTATCAGCAGGCTATGTATGGTTGGCCACGCTAATGCAGAAAGGGCAGGAGGTGTAATCCCAACCAAAATTGGGCCTGGCCAAGCTTGCTGCATACATATATGAATGAGGAGCCCATTCCACTTATACACCTTGGCACCGGCTATACTCGGCATGATCAAGATATACCTGACCCGGGTGAACCAGTCGGGGCCCTGCCAAGCTAAACTGACGGCAAAGAAGCAGGCAGAAGTTGCCTTAAGGGCCGAACAGCAGAACAATGGGGCAAAACATAACTTTTGCTTTGAGTTTGGACGTTTGTTAATATACTATAATTATCGGCTAAAATAAGCGTATAGAAACCTAAGGGTTCTTGATAGCTTTATAAAAATTATCAACCACTGCGTTCCCCATTAAAAATGCAGTGGTTACCAGAAACTTATTCCTTTCTTTTTGTATGGTGTTATGCGGCTCTCAGTAGGGTTAAACCGCAATGGCACTAACCCTTAGGTGAGTAGGGGTAGTCATAAAGATGCTAGTTCAAAGCCTTTTTATCTTTTTCCCTTCTCTCCGTGTTTGGTTTAAAAAACATGATTTATCTATGAGAATGTACAAAGTACTCATGCGCATTTCCCTGTTCGTCTCTGTCTTGAGCCAGGGAGTTTGCACCGCGCAGGCCCAGAATGGAGACCAGATATTAGATGGTATTGGTGAAACGGGTATGATTGCCCGCTATGTGTTCAACGGAGATATCAAAGACTGGTCCCGGAATAATTTACACGGCAAGATTCAGGGTGCAGAGGCAGCATTTGTCAATGATAACCGCTTTGGCAAGGTCTTGTCGCTTTCTGGTGACAAAAATTCTTTTGTTGTCCTCCCAGGTGAAGCCTTGACAGACCTGGAATCCCTCAGTATCTCTGGTTGGCTATTCTTGCGTTCCACGGAGCTGGGCCAACGTTTTTTCGATTTCGGAAAAGATGCCAGCAAACATTTCTATGCGGCTCCTGTTGGCACAAATGCCCAGAAAGGCTTCCAGGCGTTGATTACCGCAGAAAAAGGCAATAAGAAAGGAGCGGTTTCTCCGGCCATTGAAGCCAATAAGTGGGTGCATCTTGCCATTGTGATAGACATTCCTTCCAAATCTATGGTCACCTATGCCGATGGCAAACCAGTGGGCGAATCAAAGGACATCCCACGGGAGTTGACCGAGGTATTTGGCCAGCAAGCAGGAGAAAAAAAGCTTTATATCGGTAAATCAATACTGCCGGGAGATCCCAACCTGAATGCCCTGGTACATGATTTCCGGATTTACCGCATTCCCCTGAGCGGTAGACAGGTGGCTACCATCTATCACAATGCCCGGCGCGGCCGCGGCCTCAATGAAGGGCTGGTAAATACCACGGGTAAGAAAGTGGAAGACGACCTGCCTAGCTTCCCCCCCACTGAGGCAAGGCTCTATAACAAGTATCTGGTTCAGGTATCTGATGTAGAGGTAGAAACAGAAGTAGGAGATTTGCCCAGATTGCCTAGCCACGTGCAAGGAACTTACAACAGCGAAATGCAGGGGAAAGGTCCCAAAGTACGGGTACTTTGGCCTGCCCCTAATGACAACAGCCCCGTTCTTCAGCCCGGCCGCTACACCATTACAGGTCGGGTTGCCGGTACAAATTTTCAGCCGAAGGCAGTTGTCACGGTCAAAGCGTCAAACAAGACTACCAAGCCAGAGTTAAAGCTGGCCGCCTTTGAGTTAGGCAAGGTTTCCCTCAAGAACGATGCGCAGGGCCAGAAAACCCAGTTTGTTGAGAACCGCGACAAGTTTATCAACACCTTAGCTAAAACCGAACCTAACTCCTTTCTCTATATGTTCCGCCATGCTTTTGGCCAGAAACAACCGGAGGGGGCAAAGCCACTAGGTGTTTGGGACAGCCAGGAAACAAAATTAAGGGGACATGCCACCGGCCATTACCTCACGGCAATCGCCCAGGCCTATGCCGGCACAGGGTATGACAAGGCCCTTCAGGCTAATTTCTCCAAAAAAATGGAGGACATGGTAAACACCCTCTATGAGTTATCCTTACTATCCGGCCAGCCGAAAGAAGCAGGAGGTCCACATGTGTCTGACCCATCAGCGGTGCCGCACGGCCCGGGCAAAACCACGTTTGATTCAGACCTGAGTGACGCGGGCATCCGCACCGATTATTGGAACTGGGGAGTGGGGTACATCAGCGCCTATCCGCCGGACCAGTTTATCATGCTGGAAAACGGAGCCAAGTACGGCGGACAGAAGAACCAGGTCTGGGCACCGTATTATACCCTGCACAAGATACTGGCCGGCTTGATGGATGTGTACGAAGTGAGCGGCAATAAAAAAGCCCTTACCGTCGCCTCTGGCATGGGAGATTGGGTGCACGCCCGCCTGACCAAAGTACCTACGGATACGCTCATCAAAATGTGGAACACCTACATTGCCGGTGAGTTTGGCGGCATGAATGAGGCCATGGCCCGTATGTATCGCCTCACCGGCAAACCCAACCACCTGAAAACAGCGCAATTATTTGACAATATCAGAGTGTTCTTCGGTGACCCGGCCCACTCACACGGCTTGGCCAAGAACGTAGATCTTTTCCGCGGGCTGCATGCCAACCAGCACATACCACAAGTTGTCGGGAGTATAGAGACGTACCGGGCCACCAATAATCCGGAGTATTACAAAATAGCTGATAACTTCTGGTATAAGATGGTTAATGATTACATGTACAGCATTGGCGGAGTGGCCGGTGCCCGTAATCCCAACAATGCAGAGTGTTTTGTTGCCCAACCGGGAACCCTGTATGAAAACGGCTTCGCGGCCGGAGGGCAGAACGAAACCTGCGCCACGTACAATCTGCTTAAATTGACCAGTGACCTATTTCTTTTTGACCAGCGCGCAGAGTTCATGGACTACTACGAGCGTGCCTTGTACAACCATATTCTGGCTTCTGTGGCGGAGAACAGCCCCGCCAATACCTATCACGTACCGCTCAGACCTGGGTCTATCAAGCAATTTGGCAACCCTAACATGACCGGCTTTACGTGTTGCAACGGTACTGCCATAGAGAGCAGCACCAAACTGCAGAACTCCATCTACTTCAAAAGCAAGGATAACCAGGCGCTTTATGTCAACCTCTTTGTGCCTTCTACCCTGGAATGGACAGAACGCAAAGTAACCGTAGAGCAGACCACCAACTTTCCAAAAGAAGACCATACCCGCCTGACCATAAAGGGCAGCGGAAAATTTGATGTCAATGTGCGGGTGCCAGGCTGGGCTACCAAGGGGTTCTTTGTGAAGATCAACGGCAAAGAGCAAAAGCTGGAAGCCACCCCGGGCAGTTACGTGAAACTAAGCCGCAAATGGAAGAACGGCGATGTGGTTGAGTTGAGAATGCCTTTCCAATTCCACCTGGACCCGGTAATGGACCAGCCCAACATTGCCAGTCTGTTTTACGGACCAATCCTGCTGGCCGCGCAGGAGCCCGAAGCAAGGAAAGAATGGCGCAAGGTAACCCTGGATGCCGCAGACTTGGGCAAGTCCATCAAAGGTGATCCTCAGCAATTACAATTCACCATTGATGATGTGGTGTTCAAACCCTTCTATGATACATACGGGCGTCATTCTGTTTACCTGGATGTTACATTGAAATAGGCCTAAAACGTCAATGCGAGTGGAGTCGTTGCTTACCACGGAGCGATAGCTCCATTCGCATTGCGAGGCCTCCTGATGCCTTGAACTTGAGGCATCCTTTTTAAGCTAATCTGCACACCCGGTTGCAGAAACAGCAGGCAGGTCCTTGCCATCACAGGCCGTGCCATGGCGGTTTGCAGGCTACAAGACCATCCGCCCTTACCTAATACCATTGTACCTACACCTCCTACTAACTTCAAAACTATCGCCCATGATGCTTTTTACAGATAGAACCATGGTATCCTTCAAAAAGCTGTTTATCCAAGCAATGCCAGGATGGTTGCTGCTATTCTTTCCCCTCCAACCTTTTGCCCAGTCTTGGAAGGATCTTGCCCAACGGCCAGCAACCCTGGGGGTAGAACAGGGTACTATTACCTTCCAAACTCCTTCTTTCCAGGTTGCGTTGGTAAAGTCCTCTCAAACGGTGTCGGCCTTGCAACCTAAAGCAGAACCCACTTTTGATTTTACGCCAGGCGATAGATTGAACGTGCGCAGCAGCAACGGGATGTATCAATTGGGTGATTTGAATGTACGGCTCCGCCAGGGGCAGTCAGGTCAATGGAAATCTTTCTCTACCGCCACCCAACGCAAACCTGTACAGGCTCTGGCTACAAAGGGCGCTGTTCTGGCGGCCGCCGATCTGGCCAACACCCTGCCTGCCGATATACCACTTCAGGTAAAACGGTTTTGGCAGACAGAGCAAGGACAGCTGGTGCTTCGCTTTGAACTGACCAACCGAACAACTGAACCTGTGGAAATTGGGGCCTTGGGCATTCCCATGATCTTCAACAACATTCTGGAAGGAAAAAACCTGGTACAGGCGCATGCGCAGAACGTATTGTATGATCCTTACATTGGGCAAGATGCCGGCTATTTACAGGTAACCCGCCTGCACGGAAAAGATTCTTCCCTGTTGGTGCTTCCGTACGGACAAACGCCTTTTGAGGCGTACAATCCCTTAAACGATGACCCCACTCCCAGGGGAATCACCTTTGAAGGCTTTTATGAATGGATGGTGCACAGCAAGGCCTTTGCAGAAAATGAATGGCAGAAAGCAGAACCCTGGAACCAACCAACTTCTATGGTCCTTAAACCGGGAGAAACCAAAAGCTACGGCGTTCGCTTTGTGCTGGCTGGTACCCCGGAAACCATTGAGAAGAAACTGCTGCAACACAACCGCCCTGTGGCCGTGGGCATTCCAGGGTATGTATTGCCACAGGACGTGAACGGCAAGCTGTTTATCAACCATAAGAGCAAAGTCCGGACCATGAAGATGGAACCGGAAGGCGCTTTGCTCATTAGCCCTGCGACAACGGCCAAAAACGGATGGAAGGCATATGCCATCAAAGGCAAAAAATGGGGAAGGGCAAGGCTTACCATTCAGTACGAAGATGGCTTGATGCAAACCATCCATTACAAAGTGGTGAAGCCGGAAAAAGAAACCGTAGCCGATTACGGAAATTTCTTAACCACTAAGCAGTGGTTTGAAAAGGAAGGCGACCGCTTTGGCCGAAGCCCTTCGGTGATCAGCTACGACAATGAGAAAAAGCAGCAGGTGCTGGAAGATAACAGAGTCTGGATAGCTGGTCTAAGTGATGAAGCAGGAGCCGGCAGTTGGCTGGGGGCCATCATGAAGCAATCTGTCCTGCCTAAAAAGGCAGAAATAGACAAACTCCAGCGCTTTGTAGATGAAACCCTGTGGGGCCGCATACAGCTAGCAGAGGGCCCCAATAAGTTTGGGGTTCGCAAAAGCCTGTTCTATTATGCGCCTGACTCCATGCCCGCTGGCACGTACAATATTCCCGCAAACCTGAAAGTGTGGTCTCTGTGGCCCAAGAAAGAAGCGTATTCTCTGGGACGTTCCTATAACTACCCCCACGTAGCCGCAGCGCATTGGGTACTCTACCGCTTGGCCCGTAACCACAAGGGGCTGGTCACTGCCCAATCCTGGAACTGGTACCTGAGTAACGCGTATGAAACGGCGATGGCCATGGTGCGCCTGGCACCGCATTATGCAGAGTTCGGGCAAATGGAAGGAACCATCTTTTATATGGTTCTAAAAGATCTGAAAGCAGAGGGGATGAACGAAATGGCCGGTACGCTGGAAGCAGCAATGAAAAAACGGGCCATTCACTGGGCTTCCCTCCCTTATCCTTTCGGAAGCGAAATGCCCTGGGATTCTACCGGTCAGGAAGAGGTATATATCTGGTCACTCTTCTTTGGGTATGAGGAAAAAGCCGATGTCACGCTAAACGCCATCCTTGCCTACATGCCCACCGTGCCCCACTGGGCGTATAACGGCAACGCAAGGCGCTATTGGGACTTTCTATATGCGGGAGGTTTGCCCCGGGTGGAGCGCATGATCCATCATTATGGCTCAGGCCTGAACGCCATTCCGGTGTTGACAGAATACCGCCGGCAACCAGACAATTTCTATTTACTGCGGGTGGGTTATGGCGGCGTTCTGGGCACCCTCTCCAATATTACCGAAGAAGGGTTTGCCCCCGCCGCATTTCACAGTTTTCCAGCCACGTTGCGCAACGACAGTTATTCCGGCGATTACGGTTCTGGCTTCTTTGGCTACGCCGTGAACTCAGCTACTTATTTAGCGCAGCATCCCGACTTTGGATGGGTGGCTTTTGGTGGCAATGAAAGCGTGAAGAACCAATGGGTAGAAGTGCAGCCTACCACTGCTGGCAGATCGGCGGTATTTATTGCGCCTGCCGGTTTGTGGGTTTCCTTACAGGCGGGTAAGATGAATAAAATCTCTTTTCATCCCGCTTCGGGCCAGGTAAAAATAGCCCTTGCTCCAGCTGATGCTTTTACCCCCAAAGCCTTCCTAACCCTTGAGCAGCCAGGCAGGGGAAAAGCAGAAGCGCCGTATGCGTTGAAAACAAAAGTGGCGATGCAGCGAGGTGGTTATGAAATTGACCTTTCCAACCAAGAGACGGAAGTGATTATTGCCCGGCTAAAAAAATGAAACCCCATTAAAAAGTATCTCAATCGGGGAGTGGAATGAAAACAAAGTAGCTAAGCCAGGTTTGTTCCGTGCTCCTGCAATCGAGGACAATCCCGGCTGACCATCAAGGGGAGGAGAAGTACGATCATTAGGGGTGTGCATCGGGGATAATCAACGGCAAAGAACAACACCAGGCAGATCCTTTAGATCAAACAGCAATTGGGGAACGGCGATGTAGCCGAGTTGAACAAGCCCCTCCAATGACACCCGGCTAGGGTAATGGACCAACCCAATCTAGTCAGTTTTTTACGGACC
Source organism: Rufibacter psychrotolerans (assembly GCF_016924645.1). GTDB lineage: Bacteria > Bacteroidota > Bacteroidia > Cytophagales > Hymenobacteraceae > Nibribacter > Nibribacter psychrotolerans. The sequence continues at coordinate 237,291 of NZ_JAFFJV010000011.1, forward strand.
GGTGTGATGGGCCGCCCAAGGACCCGAGACAAGGCAAGAAAGGCATGACGTGCCCTTTAATGCCGAAGATTTAGGACAGACCATCACTGTGGTACTTAGCAGCTACAATTCCCGGTTGAGGTGTGGTTTACAACCCTTACCACGTGACGTTCGGCGCCATTCAATCTGCCTGGCTATTACCTAGCCCTTTGTGATGGAGAGCAGCTCTGCCTTTGGCTCCCCGGGTTGCGGAAGGGCTAGCAATGGCATTGCGCCACCTGGGGTTACCCGGCGCCTTTGATACTATTGGTGAAAGCACTGAAAAGTCAGTTAATGCCTTGATCCAGCAGGCTATAGTAGTTTCCTGGTTCAGGGCATTAACCAATTCAGGGTAAATGCCGGTTTCCCACTGTAAGATTACCCTGATCAGGCTGAAGGAGCGAGAAGTCTCTAGCCCGGCTCACTGAAGGAGCAATCATCCTTGTAGAACTGAGGAAAAGGACTGGGGTGCAAGCTTAAACCCTACTTCACCTGCAAAGACTATCTTTCTCAAGAGGGTGTTGATTCTTCCTTTGGGGAAGATTTGTTAAGCCATTGTTAATATAGTATCTGTATTAGATAATCCAGAAGAGGGGTTACACTAGAGGAAATAGTAGATTTGTTAAGGTGCTGCATCCAAAATCTAGATTGAATAAATCAAACACAGCAAGGCATACTAAACGCTAAGGTGATGGTTATAGAAAACTGGTCTTAATCACATAAAGAACTTTGAAATTCTCCTTTAAGGATATAGGAGAAGGAAATACGGGTATATCACCTAGTACGGTACACTTTATCCGAGTCAACCTGCTTTTACAATAGCAGTCATACTATGTTTCAAATAAGAAGAAATTAACCTCTAAAGCAATAATCCCTAGTAATGACCTAAAAGGCATGAGGGATCAAGCGGTTGCCAACCTTAAAGGAGGGCACTCTCGTGTTGTCGGCTAATAAGTTCGTTGTTTTAGTACTTTTCATATAGAACTCCCCGGAAGAGGTCTGAATATTTCGGAGGCTCCCCCTCTTCTTATGCTCTTGTGCTCAAGCGTAAGTCTATTATCATTATTCAAAGGGATGGGGTTGCGTCCCCGCCTGGCAAAAGGTTGTGTACAGCAGCACTTCCTTCATCTTGCCTACCCGCACTGCTGGCGGGTATTGCCCGAATGCAGCTTAGGCTGTTCTTTTTACAAAGTTTCTGTCTGTCCATTTTCTCAGATGGCAACCCAGCGCCTCCTGGTACTGGTGGATGGCGCCTTCAGTGCTGAAGGGTAGGTGAATTCTTTCAATTTGTAATTAAACAATTGACTTTATGAAATGGAAATTTACGAATAGGGTTCTCGCTTGGTCGGGTACCGTGGTGTTGTACACCATTCTTCCCTGTTTTCACCAGGGAAATGCGTATGCTGGGGTGAGGGACCAACGCGTGGTTACAAGGCAAAATAGGCCAGTGTCAGGGGTTGTGACTTCGGCAGAAGACGGTTCTCCCCTCATTGGTGTCTCTGTCTCTGTGAAGGGAGGCACCGCCGGGGTTATGACAGATGCAGAAGGGAAATACCAGATTTCGGTGCCAAATACTGCGGTGTTGGTCTTTAGTTATATCGGATATACTCCTCAGGAAGTACTGGTGGGTACTCAAGCCCAGATAAGCGTCCGCCTTAAGTCAGATCGGCAAGTGCTGGATGAGGTGGTGGTGATTGGATATGGTACCCAGAAGCGGGGTGATGTGACCAGTGCCGTAGCCGGAGTAGACCGAGAGGACTTCGTCCAGGGGGCCGTGCGGGATGCAGCCCAATTGGTGCAGGGGAAAGTAGCCGGTTTGCGGGTGACCACCCCCAGCGGAGACCCCACTGCCACCACCCAAATTAACCTGCGGGGCATAAGCTCCATCCAGGGAAGCTCCAACCCGCTCGTCATCATTGACGGCGTACCCGGCGATCTGAACACGGTGGCTCCGGAAGACATTGAGTCAGTGGATGTGTTGAAAGACGGGTCTGCAGCCGCCATCTACGGGACCCGGGCCACGGGAGGGGTGATCCTGATCACCACCCGCAAAAGCCAGGGCGACCGCAGCACAGTGGAATACAACGCCTATACCAGCGTGCAGACCATTGCCAGAAGGCCAGAGCTGTTGACGGGTGATGATTACCGCCGGTTGATCAGGGAAGAAGGCATTGATTACGATGACTACGGCGGCAACACCGATTGGCTGGATGAGATCATGCAGACACCGGTCAGCCACAACCACAACCTGACCTTTTTTGGAGGCAACTCCACCACCAATTTCACGGGTTCGCTCAACTACAGAAACTGGGAAGGCATCATGAAAAGAACGGGGCAAGAACGCTTCGTTGCCCGGGCAGATATAAACCATGCTATGTTTGATGAGAAACTGAAGGCAAATATTCAGTTGATCAATACGGTTAGTTCATCGGTGCAGGGCGGTGGAGATGGTTACGCGTATCGGCAGGCGATCATTCGGAACCCAACGGACCGGGTAAGGACAGAAACAGGGGAATGGCAGGAACGAGATGGGTATTTCTACCTGAACCCAGTATCCAGGATAGAGGAATTCAACCGGGAGTATACCACCCGGGAAATGAGAATGAGCGGTAGCTTAGACTATTCTCCCATCAAGGATTTACACCTGAAAGTGCTAGGCTCCCATATCCAGGGAAGTTCCTTGTACGGCTATGCTTCTACATTCAACCACTCAGATACTTGGTTGGATAACCGTAACAGCAATGCGGGCAGAAGCACCGGCGCAAGCCGGAGCAACCTGCTGGAACTCACCTCTAACTATGCCAAATCCTTTGGGGCACATAGTTTCAGTGTGTTGGGCGGATACAGCTGGCAAGATGAGACCAATGAAGGATTCAACGCCGATAACTGGAATTTCCCCACGGATTCTTATGGATGGAACAATCTAGGAGTAGGGCAAGCCGTCCAGTCGGGTTTAGCGGCCATGGATAGCTACAAAGACAATTGGAAACTGATTGGCTTCTTCGGCCGTGTGACTTATGACTGGAACGACAAATACCTGTTCATGGCCAGTGTGCGGCGTGAGGGCTCCTCTAAATTTGGGGCCAACTCCAAATGGGGTACCTTCCCGGCCGTGTCGGTAGGCTGGAGAATCAGCCAGGAGGGCTTTATGAAGACCCTTGGGTTTGTATCTGACCTGAAAGTAAGAGCGGGCTACGGGGTAACGGGTACTATTGCCAATGCACCGTATATCTCACAGATCAGCTATAACTTCAGCCAAGATAATGGGGCATTTATTGGAGGTAAATGGGTAAGGGGCTTTACTCCGGTCCGTAACTTCAACCCAGATTTACGGTGGGAAAGAAAAGGGGAATACAACGTGGGTCTTGACTTTGGTTTCCTGAAAAACCGCATCAGTGGTTCCTTGGATTTCTTCCGTCGTGACATTGAAGACTTGCTCTATAACTTCGAAGTACCGTCACCACCTTATCTGTATGGATTCATGACCATCAACGCGGGTGCGCTGCGCAGCCAGGGATTTGAGGCGCTGGTGAATTTTGTTCCGGTTGAAACCAAGAATTTTTCCTGGAACTCTAATGTGACTTACTCCACTAATAGAACAAAGCTGGTTTCCCTGACCAATGACCAGTTTGATAATACAATAGAGTATTTTGATGCCGGGTATACCGGAGAACCCATCCAGGATTTCACGCACCGGGTTGCGGTTGGAGAGCCTATAGGACGTTTCTATGTCTGGAAAACGGTGGGGGTAGACGCGAACGGCGGATGGCTGGTAGAGAGCAGAACCGGTGAGGCCATTCCTATCAATGACGCCACGCAGGAAGACCGTCAATACTACGGCAACGCCATTCCCAAGCACGTGCTGGGCTGGAACAACTCTGCCCGGTTCAAGAACTTTGACCTGACGGTCAACATCAGAGGCGCATTTGGGCATGACATTCTCAACTTCCAGCGCATGTTCTATGAGAACCCCAAGAACCCGGCCTATAACATGTTAAAAACCGCTTATGACCCAGTTTACGGAAAACGGCTCAATAACGACCTGGTGTATGTAAGCCACTACATTGAAAAAGGAGATTACGTGAAAATTGATAACGTCACCTTTGGGTACACCTTGCCCAAAGACCTAATCAAATTTGTAAGAAACGCAAGGGTGTATGTGTCTGGCCTGAACCTGGTGACCATCACCGGTTACAAAGGGCTGGATCCGGAAGGGGTGAGTTACTTAGGGTTTGACCCCGGAAATGATCAGCGCGACAAATACCCTACTACCCGCACGTTCACGGCAGGCTTAAATGTATCCTTCTAGGTTTTAAGTACACGATCATGAAAAAGAGATTAATAGTATATACCCTGGCTACTACTTTAGGAGCAGTTGGTAGCATTAGTTCCTGCACCAACCTAGATGAAGAGGTTTATTCAGAAGTTCTCGCCTCTAATTTCAAGCCAACTGAAAAAGACATCCCGGCCATTATTGCCCCGGTGTATGCCTCCTTCCGAGGGCTGATGATGGGCTGGCAAGGTTATTTTGATCTGCAGGAAGAAAGCGCAGATGCCATTGTTACGCCTGCCCGCCCTAACGGCTGGTACGATGGGGGCACGTATCTTCGGATGCACACCCACACCTGGACCCCGCTGCAATGGCAGCCCCAGAATACCTGGTTAAGCGCCTTCCGTAGCATCACCACCGCCAACCGGGTTCTGGCCCAGATTGAAGATGGGGTAATTGCCATGGAGAGCGGAAAAGAGGTGTTGGTGGCAGAACTAAGGGCTGCCCGGGCTTTTGCCTATTACCTTTTATTGGATAACCACGGCAATGTTCCCATTGTGACGGATTTTAAGGACACCCAGCTACCGGAGCAGAAAACCCGCAAACAGGTGTATGACTTCGTAGAAAAAGAACTGCTGGAAGTGGTAAACGTCCTGAGTGACGATCCAAAAGCGACCTACGGACAGTTGAACAAATGGGGGGTGAAAGCCTTACTGGCAAAAATTTATCTGAATGCTGAAGTTTACACCGGCACACCCCAATGGGAAAAGTGTATACAGCAGTGTGATGAGATTATTAACAGCCAGAAATATACCCTAGATCCCAACTACTCGGATGTCTTCACCTACACCAACCAGAATTCACCTGAGATTATCTTTGCCATTCCTTATGATCAGATCTACGGTACTGGCAACATCGTGCACATGAAAACTCTGGACCCAGCCAGCCGTTTCGTCTATAAGATGCAGGCCGGTCCGTGGGGAGGAAATGCTGCGGTGCCGCAATTCATTGATACCTACGATGCAGAGGACGGCCGCTTGAAAGACACCTGGATCATGGGTCCGCAGAGGAATCCTTCTACTGGTCAGGTGGTGATTGACTATGTAAAATTGTTGCCTAGCATTGCTGCCACCGAGTCAAACCACGGCTACCGAATTGGAAAGTATAAAATCAAAGAAGGAGCCACCGGAGCGCTGGACAACGACTTCCCCATGCTGCGCTACGCCGATGTACTCATGATGAAGGCCGAAAGCTTGCTGCGCCTGGGTCGGGCAGATGAAGCAGCCGTGTTAGTGACCCAAGTCCGCCAGCGTGCTTTCAAAAATACCAACCCGGGCAAAGCCACGGTAACCGGAGATGAATTGAAACAAGGCAGCACCTATGAATACGGACTGCAGGATGAGAACGGAAACGTGCAGGCAGGTCCCGGCAGTGGCGGAGGTGACATCCAATTCGGAAGAATGCTGGATGAGTTGGGTTGGGAATTCGCCGCGGAGGCGCACCGCAGACAAGACCTGATCCGCTTTGGGGTTTTCGGCACGAAAGCCTGGTTTAACCATAGCCCAAGCAGCCCCAACAAAGCCCTGTTCCCGATCCCGGCTGAGGAAATCAACAAGAACCCTAACTTGGCCCAAAATCCTGGTTATTAGAAAGTAATTGGTTGGTTTGTTTGAAGGTCTGCTCATTCACCTCCTGGCAAGGGAGGCGGGTGAGCAGATTTTTTTTCTACCCACAGCTTGTTAAGGGGGTGTTAACATAGTATTACCATTGGCTAACATGCTGAAGTTTCTTTTCAGGTTTATAGTGTTTATTGCATTAGAAGAAGATTTTAGGAGAGGGGCGTTTTAGGCGTGTTTTTCTGAAACAAGGCTCAAAACTATCCTTCAGATATAAGAAAGTGCTCTGACCCGCGCACCAGGAGTCAGTTATTCCAGCTGGCGGTAAATTCTTTTTTGCCCTAGAGGTTGCTCCCAATGATTTCAGTAGCATCAAGTAAACCCCCGACTTTATGAACGAAATGAAAAAGTGGTCCATCCTGCCCATGCTCCTTGGAGGGTTGATCTCCCTCAATACGGCACAGGCCCAATCTTATGTTCCGGAGTGGAACAACACCGTTATGCAGGTGAAGCCGGTGGTGGGCATGAAGGCTTATTCCTTTAATCTGCAGGACGTGAAACTGCTGGAAAGCCCTTTCAAGGAGGCCATGAAAGCAGACGCCAATTACCTCCTGAAGATTGAGCCAGACCGTTTGCTGTCCGACTTCCGGGCCCATGCCGGTCTTAAACCCAAAGCGCCTAAATACGGCGGTTGGGAATCATCGGGCCTAGCGGGCCATAGTCTGGGACATTACCTTTCGGCGTGCGCCATGCAGTATGCGGCCACCAAAGACAAAGCCTACCTGGACCGCGTGAACTACATCGTGGAGGAATTGGCCCAAACCCAGAAAGCCCGCAAAACCGGCTACGTGGGCGCCATCCCCAACGAGGACAAGATGTGGGCCGAGGTAGCCAGCGGCAACATCAAATCAAGGGGCTTTGACCTGAACGGTGCCTGGGCGCCCTGGTATACCGTGCACAAGATCATGGCCGGCCTCTTGGATGCCTACCAGTACTGCGACAACCAGAAAGCCCTGGCCGTGAACAAAGGCATCGCTGATTGGACCGGGGAAACCATCAAAGGCCTGAGCGACGAGAAAATGCAGGAGATGATGGTGTGTGAGTACGGGGGCATGGCCGAGACCCTGGTCAACACCTACGCCATCACCAAAGACAAAAAGTACCTGGACCTGTCGTACCGGTTCTACGACAAAAGCATCTTGGATCCGTTGGCGCAGGGGAAAGACATTCTGCCCGGCAAGCACTCCAACACCCAGATTCCCAAGATTATTGCCAGCGCTCGCCGCTACCAGCTCACCGGTGATAAGAAAGACATCGCCATCGCCGATTACTTCTGGAAAACCGTGACCCAGAACCACTCCTACGCCACCGGCGGAAACAGCAACTACGAGTACCTGGGTGAGCCCGGCAAACTCAGCGACAAGCTCACCGACAACACCACCGAGACCTGCAACACCTACAACATGCTCAAGCTGACCCGGCATTTGTTCGCGCTGCAGCCCTCGGCGCATTTGATGGATTATTACGAGAAAGCGCTCTACAACCACATCCTGGCTTCCCAGAACCACGCAGACGGCATGATGACCTATTTCGTGCCGCTGCGCATGGGTGGCCGGAAGTTCTACAGCACGCCCTTTGATGACTTCACCTGCTGCGTGGGCTCGGGCATGGAGAACCACGTGAAGTACGGCGAGAGCATTTACTTTCGGGGGGAGGACGGCAGCCTGTTCGTCAACCTGTTTATTCCTTCAGAGCTGGACTGGAAAGAGAAAGGCGTCAAAGTAAAACAGGAAACCGAACTCCCGGCCAAAGACCACACCACCCTGACCATTTCGGCCAACAAAGCAACCGCTTTCCCGCTGCGCATCCGCCGGCCGCACTGGGCCAAGGACCTGCAGGTGAAAGTGAACGGCAAGACTCAGAAAATATCCGCTGACCAAGACGGCTACCTGGTTTTGACCAGAAAATGGAAAAACAACGACAAAATAGAATTCACCGCCCAATCTGATTTCTACACTGAGGCCATGCCGGACAATCCCAACCGCAAAGCCGTATTCTACGGTCCGGTGCTATTGGCCGGGGTGTTAGGAGAGAAAGAGCCGGAGCCCGTGACCGGCGTACCCGTGCTGGTCACCAGCGAAACCAACGCGAACAAATGGATCAGGACCCTCAACGAGGAGAAACTCCGGTTCCAGACTGCGGGCATTGCCTTGCCGGAGCAGGTGAACCTGATTCCTTTCAACCAGACCGGCACCGAGTACTACACTGTCTACTGGGACGTGTTCACGCCCGAGAAATGGACCGTGCAGAAGAAATTGTACGAGGAAGAAAAGCAAAGACAACGAGACCTGGAAGCCCGCACCGTGGACATTCTGCGGGTAGGCGAGATGCAACCCGAGCGGGACCATGAGCTCACCGGAGACAGCGCAACCACCGGCGAGGGCCACGGCCGCAAGTGGCGCTCCACCAAACAGGGCGGCAACCTGGTCTTCAAGATGAAAGTGGCACCCAACGCCAAGAACACCCTCATGGGCACTTACTGGGGCATGGACAACCGGGGCAGAAACTTTGATATTCTGGTAGACGGCGTGAAAATAGCGTCTGAGGACCTGAATAAGTACAAAGAGAGCCGCTTCTATGACATTTCCTATGATATTCCGCAGGCGTTGGTGAAGGGCAAGCAGCAGGTGACGGTTACGCTGCAAGCCAAGCCCAAGAACAATGCAGGGCCCATCTACGGAGTGCGGATGGTGAAAGAAAACATCACTTCAGGGGGCACCTCGTCCAAATAGACAGTGCCCCTTTTCTTCAAGCGGCAGGACAAAGATTCTTGTTCACAGGTCCTGTCTCGCCTTCATCGCTTACCTACTTTTCGCCTAAGGATTGAAAAAATGAAGAAGAATCTTCTTAGCCTTGCCGCCTTGCTTCTGGTGCAAACCGGGGCTTTCGCGCAGGGCGGCATCAGGAACATTGCCCCGGTCAACTTTTCTAAAGTCACCATCAACGATGCCTTCTGGAAACCCCGCGTGGACCAGGTAGCCACCGTCACGATTCCGGTCTGTATTGAGCAAACCGAGGTGAAAACGCCCCGCATCCAGAACTTTGAGATTACGGCAGGTCTGAAGAAAGGTGAGTTCAAAGGCCTCTTCTACGATGACTCCGATGTCTACAAGGCCCTGGAGGCGATTGCCTATTCCCTCAGGAACAAACCATCGGCTGAGTTGGAGAAGAAAGCCGACCAATGGATAGACCTCATCGCCAAGGCCCAGCAGCCCGACGGCTACCTGAATACCTACTACACGCTCCAGTTCCCCGAGAAGCGCTGGACCGATATGAGCATGCACGAAGACTACAACGGCGGGCATCTCATAGAAGCGGCCGTGGCGTACTATGACGCCACCGGCAAACGCAAACTGCTGGACGTGGCCACCAAGTTCGCCGATCATTTCGCCTCGCTGTTCGGGCCGGGCAAGCAGCACTGGGTAACCGGGCACCAGGAACTGGAACTGGCCTTGGTAAAGCTGTATAAAGCCACCAACAACAAAAAATACCTGGACCTGGCCGATTGGCTGCTGGAGGAACGCGGCCGCAAACTGGCCAAAGGCTACACCTGGACCGATTGGAAAGACACCGCCTATGCCCAGGATGTGGTACCGGTGAAACTACAGAAACAAATCACAGGCCACGCGGTGCGGGCCATGTACATGTACACCGGCGCGGCCGATGTGGCGGCCCACAAAGGCGATGAAGGCTACATGGGTGCCATGAAAGACGTGTGGGAAGACGTGGTTTACCGCAACATGTACATTACCGGCGGCATTGGTTCTTCGGGGCGTAATGAAGGGTTTTCAAAGGATTATGACCTGCCCAATGAACATGCGTACTGTGAAACCTGCGCCTCGGTGGGCATGGTGTTCTGGAACCAGCGCATGAATTCTATGACCGGTGAAAGCAAGTACGTAGACGTGCTGGAGCGCAGCCTCTACAACGGCGCCTTGGATGGCTTGTCCCTGAGCGGCGACCGTTTCTTCTACGGCAATCCGCTGGCCTCACGGGGGCAGCACCAGCGTAGCGAATGGTTCGGGACGGCCTGCTGTCCGGCCAATATCTCCCGCCTCATCGCTTCACTGGGTAACTACATTTATGCCCAATCTGGGAACGGCGTGTGGGTGAACCTGTACATCGGCAGCCAGACAACCCTCAAAACACCCAACGGCAGTCTGCCGCTGGAAATGAAAACCAATTACCCCTGGGAAGGCAAAGTGCATCTGACCGTGAACCCGTCGAAGGCGACCAACGCCACGCTGCATCTCCGCATTCCGGGCTGGGTGCAGGGTGATCCGGTACCCGGCGATCTGTACCGCTTCTCAGACCAGACCCCAACCAAGTTCACCCTGAAACTGAACGGGAAAGCCGTGCCCTACAAGATGGAAAGGGGCTATGCCGTGATTGACCGAAAGTGGAAGAAGGGAGACCGCCTGGAACTGGATCTTCCCATGGAAGTGAAGAAAGTAGTAGCCAAAGACAGTCTCCACTACAACAGAAACAGGATAGCCCTGCAAAGGGGACCGCTGGTGTACTGCGTAGAGGGAGTAGACAATGGCAACGAAGCCTGGAACATGGTGGTGCCCGAGGATACCCGTTTTGAGGCTACTTTTAACAAACAGCTCCTAAACGGGGTGGTGGCCCTGAAGGCAGAAGTACCTGTTGTCTCCGTTTCAGCCGATGGTTTGTCTGCGGTTACCCAGAAGAAGACCATTACCGCCATTCCATATTACAGTTGGGCTAACCGGGGCAAAAGCCCCATGCAAGTGTGGCTGCCCACCAAAATCAACGCCATCATGCTAAACTATTAGCGGGCACACGCCTGCAGAAAAGAAACCAGGAACCACAGGGCATAGAAACACTCATCCCAAAGGGGGATTGTTTGTAGGCCTTTGATTTGTCACCAGTCACAACTAACGTAGATCAATGGGAGTAAGGGGTTCAGAATCATGGGGTTCCCGCATGGGACTCATATTGGCCATGGCCGGCAATGCCGTAGGACTAGGCAATTTTCTTAGGTTCCCAGTACAGGCGGTGCAGAATGGGGGAGGCGCTTTCATCATTCCCTATCTGGTTTGTTTTCTGGTGATGGGCATTCCGCTCCTCTGGGTAGAATGGGCCATGGGCCGGTTTGGCGGCAAACAGGGCCATCACTCCACACCCTTTATCCTGGATTCTATGGGCAAACGTGCCCTCTGGAAGTACGTGGGCGTGTTTGGCATCTGGACCAACATAGCCATTGCGGCCTACTACTGCTACCTGGAGTCCTGGACTTTGTCCTACATGATGCATTCCCTGTTGGGCACCTTCAGCGGGCAGACTCAGGAGGATATTAGCAATTTCTTCAGCCAATACGTTAGTCTTGGTCCTTCGTCTGTGGGGATTCCCTATGAACCTATTTTCTTCTTTGTGGTCTGCCTCTTGCTCAACACCTGGATCTTATCAAAGGGGTTGATGGCGGGAGTGGAAAAAGTGGCGAAGGTAGGCATGCCCTTGTTGATCCTTTTCGGGATATTCCTGGCCTATAAAGGATTGACCATTACGGCCGGGGAAGCAGGGGCCATCCATGACAGCAGCGTGGGGCTTAACTTCCTCTGGACACCACAGTACGATAAGATTCTTTCTCCTACGGTGTGGCTGGCGGCGGCCGGGCAGATCTTCTTTACCCTGGCGGTGGGCATGGGCACCATTCATTGCTATGCCTCCTACATGAAATCAAGGGATGACATTGCCCTGAATGCCATGTCTGCCGGGTGGATGAATGAATTTGTGGAAGTGGTCTTGGGTGGCGCGATTCTGATACCGGTGGCAGTGGGTTACCTGGGCATAGACAAGGTAAACGAGTTGGTGCAATTGGGCGGGCTTGGGCTAGGCTTTAAGACCTTACCGTACCTGTTTTTCCAGTGGGGCCCCATTTTAGGCGCGTTCTCCAGTTTTCTGTGGTTTGGTTTGCTGTTCTTCGCCGGCATCACTTCTTCGCTGGCAATGGGTACCCCCTGGATGGGCTTCCTGCAGGATGAGTTCAACTGGAAAAGGAAACCGGCCGCCTGGTCGTTTGGGGGACTGGTGCTCTTGCTAGGCATGCCTACCGTCCTGTTTTTCAACTACGGAGTATTTGATGAATATGACTACTGGACGGGCACCGTGGCGCTGGTGGTATTTGCCTTGTTGGAGTGCATTCTTTTTGCCTGGGTGTTTGGCTTGGGCAAAGGTTGGCGTGAGATTACAGAGGGCGCCGACCTCAAAGTGCCCAGAGTTTACCGGTTCATCATCAGGTGGGTAACCCCCGCACTCTTGCTCTGGGTGTTTGTGGGTTCTCTGTTCACCCCGAAAGGAGGCGACTGGGGAGCTTACCTGCGGGGTGATTGGGAAATGGACAACTCCTCCATTATCAAAAAGCTCATGAACAGCAGTATCCATGAGAAAATTGCGGTTACCACAGATCTCACCCAAATACAGCAGTTACAGGATCAATTGTTTTATGTAAATGCCTCTCGGTTTCTGTTGTTAGGCCTTTTTGTGTTTATCTGTGGGTTGGTTTTTGTGGCCCACCAACGGAGAGTAGCCCTGGCCAAACGCAAACAAGAAAGTGAAATCCTGGAACTCACAAAAGTATGAATACGGCCGCCCTCGCTTTTATGCTCATCACCCTAGGCTTGGTGACAAGCATGACCCTTTACTTTTTCAGCAAAGTCTTGAAAGTACCCCCAAAAACCTACCCTGTGGATCTTCAGGAAACAGCAGCGGACGTACCCGAAAAGTAGGGTGTGTGCTCCCCGTCTAACCAACGGCAGGCGCTTCCGCTTGGGCTTCTAAATGCGTCCTTTTGGCATGGCAGGGAGGGTCTCTTGGGGCTTTTTCTTTTTGAGGCCTTTTCCATAAAATTGGCTTAAAACCTTAGTTTAACTTTCAGATGGTTTCTAAATTTTTCTGCGTTAAAACCAGTGTGCTTTCCGTTTTCCTGCTGCTCTTGTGGGGAACAGTGGCGCAGGCCCAGACTAAATCTTTCACCCGGCAAGACACCCTGCGCGGTAGTATCACCCCGGAACGGGCATGGTGGGATTTGGCCTATTATCATCTCAACGTGAGGGTGAATCCCGCAGACAGTACCATCAGGGGCACGAACACCATCACGTACAAAGTTCTGGCGCCTAGTCAACGCATGCAGGTAGATTTGCAGTCTCCCATGCAGATTGAGAAGATCACGCAGAACGGGAAAGAACTCTCCTTTACCCGCGATGGCAATGCTTTCTTTGTGCAGCTTACCGAGAAACAAACTGTGGGAGCCGTGAACACCGTGGAGGTATTTTACGGCGGAAAACCCGTTGTGAGCAAGAATCCACCGTGGAGTGGCGGCATCACTTGGAAAAAAGACGTCCAGGGCCAGCCTTTCATCGCGAACTCTAATCAGGGAGACGGAGCCAGCCTCTGGTGGCCCTGCAAAGACCACATGTATGATGAGCCGGACAGTATGCTCATCAGCGTGACCGTTCCTGAACATTTGATGGATGTCTCCAACGGAAAGCTCCGGGGCGTGGCGCAAAACACAGACGGGACCAAGACGTTCCATTGGTTTGTCTCCAACCCCATCAACAATTACGGGGTTAACCTGAGCATTGGGGACTACGTGCATTTCTCAGAGAAATTCAAGGGCGAGAAAGGCATTCTGGATTGTGATTACTACGTCCTGAAAGAGAACCTGGAAAAAGCCAAAGTACAGTTCAAAGATGTGCCCCGCATGCTCAAAGCCTTTGAGCACTGGTTTGGGCCGTACCCGTTTTATGAAGACGGCTTCAAGTTGATTGAGGTACCCTACACGGGCATGGAGCACCAGAGTGCCGTGACCTACGGAAATGGCTACCAAAACGGCTATCGGGGCAAAGATCCCAGCGGGTCCACCGGCTGGGGCATGAAGTTCGATTTCATCATTATCCATGAATCGGGGCATGAGTGGTTCGCCAACAACATCACCTATAAAGACATCGCCGACATGTGGATCCATGAGAGCTTCACCAATTACTCTGAGAACCTGTTTGTGGAGTACCACTACGGTAAAAAAGCGGGCAGTGAATATGTGATCGGGACCAGGGCCGGAATAGGGAACAAAGAACCCATCATTGGGGAATACAACGTGAACCACAAAGGCTCCGGCGACATGTACCCCAAAGGCGGCAACATGCTGCACACCCTGCGGCAGGTTGTCAACAATGATAAAAAGTGGCGCGATATTCTGCGCGGCCTCAACAAAGAGTTTTACCACCAGACCGTGACCACCCAACAGATTGAGAATTACCTGAGCCAACAGGTGGGCCGAGACCTCACGCCTTTCTTCAACCAGTACCTGCGCGACATCAGGATTCCCCAACTGGAGTACCAGCTTGCCGGTAACACACTCAAATACCGGTGGGGTAACGCCGTAGCGGGGTTCAACTTACCGGTGAAAGTGTACCTGAACGGTAAGGAGAAGTGGCTGGAGCCGTTGACCACCTGGAAGGAATTAAAGGGCGTGAAACCCGGAACGGAGCTTGCCCTGGACCCTAATTTCTACGTAAACTCCACCCGCAAGGAGGGAATCTAGGGAATTATCTATTAAACAAACGTCCATGCAAAGTTCCCTTTTGGCTACATGGAAGAATACCCTTCCTCTAGTTCTTGTGCTGCCTACAATCAACTCTGTTTTGGGCTGATTTACCCATAATGGATAGAAAATGGAGTGAGGAATTGGCTTTTCTTTCAAGTTGAACTACATGGTTCCCGGGATGAATGGGTAGTCCTGTTTTTAAAGCCTTTTTCGAGAAATGCCTTTAAAATAGGCGCTCCCTTTTATTCCATACCTGCCCTTGGAGCAGTTTAAACTACAGGCACACTCTGAGAAGCAGAAGACTAAAGGAGAATATACCTGATTCTGGCAGGTTTGTTAATATGGTATCAGGACATGCTAATATGCTGAATTTAAATTGCCTTTTTAATAGACATATTGCATTACATATCCACCAAAAATCTCCCCAAATGCGTTTACTCCCCAGTCTTCCTAAATCTCTGCCTAGTGGCTGCACCAAGGTACTAAAACAGGCTCTGTTCTGCACCTTGGTGCTGTTGAGTTCTGCTACGGTGCAGGCCCAGGGAACCCGTGCCGATTATGAGCGGGCAGAAAAATTGAAGGTAGCCATGAATACCAAGGTGTACTATGCGCCTTCCCGTTTCAGTTGGCAGGAGGGGAAAGACGCTTTTTGGTATGTGCGGCAGACTCCCAAAGGCAAAGAGTTTATTCTGGTAGATGCCGGCAAGAAGTCCCGAAAACCTGCTTTTAACCAGCAGAAACTGGCGAAGGAATTGTCAGTAGCGTTGGGCAAACCGGTGGATGCGAACAACCTGCCTTTCTCTGAGATCACGTTTGTGGAAGACGGCAAAGCCCTGGAGTTTGTCGCCGATGGATCTAAGTGGCGCAGCTCTTTAGGGTCTTATAAACTGCAGAACCTGGGGAAACCCGAGAACAGAAATAACCGCTATTGGGGAGACCGCTGGAGCGACCAGAGCAGCAACCCGGTGCTTTCCCCCGATAAGCAATGGGAGGCTTACATCAAAAACCACAACGTCTACATCCGGTCGGTGAAAGACAAGCAAGAGGAGCATCAGCTTAGTTTTGATGGCTCCGCCGGCGAATACTACTCTTCCTTCCTGGAGTGGTCTCCTGATTCAAAGAAACTAGCCACGAACCGGGTGCGGCCCAACAAAGAACATCTGGTGTACCTGCTGGAGTCATCTCCGGCAGATCAACTGCAGCCTAAGCTACATACCCGCAATTACCTGAAACCCGGGGACGCGTTACCGCAAAGAGCGCCCCAGCTGTTTCTGGTGGAGGAGAAGCGCCAGGTAGCCATTGATCCAACACTCTTTGGGGTAGGGGCGCAATATGACCTATCAAACCCCAGGTGGCGTAAAAATGGGCAGGCGTTCACTGTGGAGTATAACCAGCGCGGGCACCAGGCCTTCAAGGTGCTGGAGGTAAATGCCGCCTCGGGAACCGTGCGGGATCTGATCAAAGAAGAAAGCAAGACCTTTATAGATTACAGCGGCAAAAGATTCAGGCATGACGTGGCAGACGGGAAAGAGATCATCTGGGCCTCTGAACGCGATGGCTGGAATCACCTCTACCTCTATGACGGTACCACCGGAAAGGTCAAAAACCAGATCACCAAGGGCGACTGGGTAGTGCGGAAGGTAGTGCATGTGGATGAGAAAGACCGCAGCATCTTGTTTGAAGGCAGCGGCCGGGAGGCCGGCCAGGACCCATACCTGGTGCAGTATTACCGGGTGAATTTTGACGGCTCAGGCCTAACCGCCCTTACCCAGGAAGATGCCCACCACACCGGTACGTTCTCTTCAGATTTCAAGTTCTTCGTGGACAATTACTCCCGGGTTGATAGTCCGCCAGTAGCGGTGCTCAGAAGCGCGACGGACGGAAAAGTAGTGATGACGCTGGAGAAAGCAGACGCGTCTGAACTTCCCAAAACCGGCTGGAAAGCCCCCGAGGTGTTTACTACCAAGGGCCGCGATGGGCAAACCGACATCTGGGGCATTCTGGTACGGCCCACCAACTTTGACCCCGCAAAAACCTACCCCGTGATTGAATACATCTATGCCGGTCCGCAGAGTTCGTTTGTGCCCAAGACGTTTAATTCCGGTGCCCGGCACATGCAGGAGCTGGCCGAGTTAGGGTTTATAGTGGTACAGATAGACGGCATGGGTACCTCCAACCGGTCCAAAGCCTTCCATGACGTTTGCTGGAAGAACATCAAAGACGCGGGTTTCCCAGACCGCATTGCCTGGATGAAAGCCGCCGCCCAGAAGTACCCATCCTTAGACTTGTCGCGGGTGGGAGTATTCGGGACCTCCGCCGGAGGGCAGAACTCGGCCGGTGCCCTGCTGTTCCATCCAGAGTTCTACAAAGTAGCCGTCTCTTCGGCAGGGTGCCATGACAACCGCATGGACAAGATGTGGTGGAATGAGCAATGGATGGGGTTCCCCATCGGGCCAGAATACGCCGCTTCCTCCAACGTAGTCAACGCCCACAAACTGCAGGGCAAACTGATGCTGATCCTGGGCGAAATGGACGACAACGTAGACCCGGCTTCCACGCTGCAACTGGTAGACGCCTTGATCAAAGCCAACAAGAACTTTGACTTCCTGATGGTACCTGGCATGGGGCACTCTTCCGGCGGAGAATACGGCGAGCACAAGCGCCGCGATTTCTTTGTGAAGCACTTGCTGGGCGTTGACCCGCCCGCCTGGGAGACCAAAGACCAGGAAATCTCCAAGACCTGAGATTCGCCGTATTTTCCTAGAAACAGCTCCAAAACAGGTAGGGCCAACGCCGGGTAATCTTGATGCCAGGCTTTACCCTTGGCTGAATTCCATCAAAGAAAAGTCACTGGTGAACCTGGTGTTGTGGAGCTTCACAAACTCAGTAGGCGTGTAATTGGTGATGTCTTTGAACTGACGGTTGAAGTAGGAAATGTTGTCATACCCGCATTCAAAGGCAGTTTCCCTGATGTTCCACTTGTCCTCAATCAAGAGCTTGCAGGCGTGCCCAATCCTGATCTCGTTCAGGAACTGGGAGTACGTTTTTTGGGTGTGTTGCTTAAAATAGCGGCAAAACGCATTTACGCTCATGTTGGCCACGTTTGCGGCGTCGCTGAGCTTGATGTCTTCGGTGAAGTTGTTCATGATGTAGTTGAAGACATCATTGATCTTCCGGTTATCAGATTCGTTCAGGTTGGCGTTGAACCCAACTGAGGAAAGCACTTCCAGGTCATTGGAGTGGGAGAGGAGGTTCAGGATGATGAGCACCTGGATAATTCGTTCAAAGCCTTTCATGGCGCGCATGTCCTTGATCAGGTCCAGTACCTTTTTCCGGGTCTCCCCGTGAATGAGCAAACCGCGCTTACTGTTGAGCAGGAATTTCTGTAGGGAATGGGCCTCAGGAAGCGCGAAAAGGGTATCGCCAAATGAGGCTAGGTCAACAAAGACTGAAATGTTGATGGCTTTCAGTTCAGAGTCTGGTTCGTAGTACTTTTTATCGTTCCGGAAAACGTGCGGCAGGTTAGAGCCTAAGACAATGATATCCCCGGCCTTAAAGGCTCCAATGCTGTCACCAATGAACCGGGTGCCGGTGCTTTCACAGATCACCATGATCTGCAGTTCTGGGTGGAAATGCAGGTTCTCATAGAAATGACGCTGTTCATCACATTGAATCCGGACGGATTCTCCTGATGTTTTCGGGATTTTGAAATGTAAGGGTTTCATGGTTTGGGTAAGGAAAAGGTAGAGGGAGAACGTACCTAAATTTAACCAACTTAATTGATAAAACGGCACAAGTACCCTAATTGATAATCTTGTATTACCAATGGGTAAAATGTAGGAATTTCCTTCATCCCCTTTAAGGTATTTTTGTTAAGCACTGATACAAGTCTAGAATCCATAAAATCATATACCGTAATACTTAAAGAAGCAAGCCATGAATGTACAATGGAAAGGAGTTTTCCCTGCTGTCACCACCAAGTTCACCGAAAATGACAAACTTGATATTCCGGCATTTCTGAGCAATATTGAGGCTCAGTTGAATGCCGGGGTGGACGGTATTATCTTAGGGGGGACCTTAGGGGAAGCCAGCACCTTGACAGATGAAGAAAAAGCAACCCTGGTAAAGGAAACCGTTGCTTTTGTGGGCGGAAAGGTGCCCGTGATCATGAACGTGGCCGAGCAGTCAACGGCCAAGGCCATACAGGCGGCCGAAGAAGCCCGGAAAAATGGGGCGAGCGGGCTGATGCTGCTGCCCCCTATGCGCTACAAAGCCGATGACGGGGAAACGGTAGCCTATTTCAAGGCAGTGGCCCAGTCTACACCGCTTCCCATCATGATTTACAACAACCCCGTTGATTACCGCATTTTGGTGACCCTTGATATGTTCGCGGAGCTTGCCACTGAGGAGAACATTCAAGCGGTGAAAGAATCCACCCGCGAGGTGGGGAATATTACGAAGATGAAGAACCGCTTCGGAGACAGATTTAAAATCCTTTCTGGCGTGGATACTATTGCCTTGGAAAGCCTGGTGCTGGGCGCCGACGGATGGGTTGCCGGTCTGGTCTGCGCTTTTCCGGCCGAAACGGTGGCTATTTACAAACTGGTGAAAGAGGGCCGCATAGAGGAAGCCGTAAAAATTAACAGATGGTTCTACCCGCTGTTAGAGTTAGATGTGCATCCAAAACTGGTGCAGAACATCAAGCTGGCAGAGGTATGCACGAACCTGGGAACAGAGACCGTGCGCCTGCCCCGTCTGTCTTTGGAAGGAGCGGAACGGGAGCAAGTCCTGGCTATCATTAACGAGGCCTTGGAAAACCGGCCGGTGTTGCCAGATTTCAAAAAAGAAAGAGAACTCATATCCTTGTAAAAACCTAAGCCTATGTGGAAGAACATGGGCTTAGGTTTTATAGGACCACCCACCAGGGAGATGCCATCACCTGAAAGGGAAGAACTAAATATATTGGAGTAAATTAATGCCCATCATGTCGCTAGACCAGGTACTTCATACCGCAGAAGAAGCATTCCATACGTACAAGAAAGCATCGGCCCAGACCAAAGCTACCTTTCTAAGGACAATAGCCACCGAGATTGAAAGCCTGGGCGAGGAACTGCTGCAGGTTGCCAGCCAGGAATCTAACCTGCCCTTGGCGCGCCTTACCGGGGAGCGGGGCCGGACCATGAACCAGCTCAAAGCCTTCGCCGATCTGCTGGACCAAGGCGCCTGGCTGGAAGCCACCATTGACCCTGCTTTGCCAGATAGAAAACCCCTGCCCAGACCAGATCTGCGCCGCATGCTGTTCCCTCTGGGACCGGTAGTAGTGTTTGGGGCCAGTAATTTCCCCTTGGCTTTTTCCACCGCCGGAGGAGACTCGGCCTCTGCCTTAGCGGCCGGTTGTCCGGTGGTGTACAAAGAACACCCGGGGCACCCCAAGACCTCCCAGCTGGTGTTCGGGGCTATACAACAGGCTCTGGGGGCATGTGGCTTGCCCACTGGGGTTTTCCAGCACGTGAGCGGCGGCATTGAGGTGGGGCAGGAGCTGGTGAAGCATCCTAAAACCAAGGCCGTGGCGTTTACGGGTTCTTACAAAGGCGGCAAAGCCATCTTTGACCAGGCCTGTCAGCGCGAGCAACCTATTCCGGTGTATGCCGAGATGGGAAGCATTAACCCTATTTTTGTACTGCCCGAGAAAGCGGAAGCGGAAACCGCCGCCTTGGCGGAACAAGCAGCGGCCTCCGTGTTACAGGGCGTAGGGCA
The DNA here is from genome assembly GCF_016924645.1 of Rufibacter psychrotolerans. GTDB lineage: Bacteria > Bacteroidota > Bacteroidia > Cytophagales > Hymenobacteraceae > Nibribacter > Nibribacter psychrotolerans. The sequence goes on from NZ_JAFFJV010000011.1 coordinate 257,578, forward strand.
GTTCTGTACCTGTCCGGGTTTGGTGTTTTATCCGCAGTCCTCAACCACCGAAGCCTTTTTAGACCGACTTTCCCAAAAACTAAGCGAATCTGCCGGCGATAAAATGCTGCACGAAGGCATCTCCAGGAACTACTACCAAGGCCTGACAAGACTATTGGCCGAAAGCGGAGTGGAAACCTTAGTCACCGCAGAGGAGGATGTGCTGACCGGTCATGCCGCCTTAGCCAGAACCAATGTGCAGGAGTGGCTGAAAAACACCGCGTTGCAGGAAGAGGTCTTCGGGCCGTTCACCCTGGTGGTGACCTATAGTGACATGGCAGAACTGGAGCAGGCGGCGGAAGTGCTGCAGGGCCAGCTCACCTGTACCATCTGGGGAACAACCTCAGAATTAGCCTCGGCCGGGAACCTGGTAGACACCGTGCGCGAGAAATGCGGCCGGCTGTTGTTCGCCGGCGTACCGACGGGCGTGGAGGTAAGTCCTGCCATGACCCACGGCGGACCATTCCCGGCCACCTCAGACAGCCGTAGCACTTCGGTGGGTACCAATGCCATCAAGCGTTTCGCCCGACCTATCACGTTTCAATCAGCACCTCAGGACCTGCTGCCCGATGAATTAAAAGATCAGAACCCCCTTTCCATCTGGCGTACCGTGGATGGACAGTTCACCAAAGACCCCATTTAATCCTTTATGGCCAGAAAAACCTTCTTCTGTATTGATGCCCACACCTGCGGGAACCCCGTGCGCCTGGTCGCCGGGGGCGGACCCGTTTTGGAGGGCGCCAACATGAGCGAAAAGCGTCAGCACTTCTTACAGGAATACGATTACATCCGGAAAGGCCTCATGTTTGAGCCGCGTGGCCACGATATGATGTCGGGGAGCATTCTATACCCGCCGCATGATCCTGAAAACGATGTCGCCGTGTTATATATTGAGACCAGCGGTTGTCTGCCGATGTGCGGCCATGGCACTATCGGCACCGTCACCATTGCCATTGAAGAAGGCTTGATCACGCCCAAAACACCCGGCGAATTGCGTCTGGAAGCTCCGGCCGGCTTGGTGAAAATCAAATACACTCAGGAGGGCAAAAAGGTAAAATCAGTGAAACTGACCAACGTGGCTTCTTACTTGGAGGCCGAAGGCCTGACAATAGAATGCCCGGATTTGGGCGAATTGACCATTGATGTGGCTTACGGCGGAAACTTCTATGGCATCATTGACCCACAGCCGAATTTCCCGGGCCTGCAGGAATTTACCGCTGATAAGCTGATCGCCTGGAGCCGGGTGATACGGGAGCGTATGAATGAGAAATACAGCTTCGTGCATCCAGACAACCCTACTATTAAAGGCATGAGCCATGTGCTCTGGGCCGGCGATACCCTGCAACCGACTTCCACCGCCCGCAACGCCGTGTTCTACGGCGACAAAGCCATTGATCGGTCTCCCTGCGGAACCGGAACATCGGCACGTATGGCCCAGTGGTATGCCAAAGGCAAGTTGAAACCGGGCGATGTGTTTGTGCATGAAAGCTACATCGGCTCCATCTTCAACGGCACCATTGAGGGTGAAACCACGGTTGCCGGTAAACCCGCCATTCTGCCTGGCATTGAAGGTTGGGCCATTGTTACGGGGCTCAACACCATCTTCTTTGATGATGAAGACCCTTATGTTCACGGATTCCAAGTGATTTGATATGAGTAGAGTTACCATTGTAGGAGGCGGCATCATCGGCCTTTTTACCGCTTATTACTTATCTGAAGAAGGCTTTGAGGTCACCATCCTGGACAAAGGAGACATGGCCAACAGCTGCTCCATTGGCAACGCCGGTATGATTGTGCCCAGCCACATCGTGCCGTTGGCTTCGCCGGGCATCATCGCAAAAGGCATGAAGTGGATGCTTTCCTCTACCAGCCCATTTTACATCCATCCCCGGCTGGATTATAGGTTGGCCCAGTGGTGCTTGCTTTTCTATAAGGCGGCCACTAAAAAGCACGTGGAATACAGCATTCCGTACCTCAAGAATCTGAGCCTGTACAGCAGAAGTCTGTACGGTGAATTCGCCGGGCAGCATAACTCGCCGGAGGTAGGTTTCCAGGAAAAAGGACTCTTGATGCTGTTTAAAAGCGAGGAAGCCGCCCACGAGGAAGTTGAATTCGCACACCTGGCCCGCAAACACGGCCTGGAAACCGATATCATGTCGCCGGACGAGGTGCGGCAAATGGAACCGTACGCCGGTATGGACGTGCGCGGCGGGGTCTTTTTCCCGGGAGATGCCCACCTGAACCCGGCGCAACTGCATGCTTATTTGATCAGGCACTTGGAAAAGAAAGGGGTGAAGATCGTGTGCCACGCCGAGGTGCTGGACTTTGCCACCTCGGGCCGTTCCGTCACTTCCGTCATCACCGACAAAGGCGAGTTTGCCTCTGACCAAGTCATCATCGCGGCCGGTAACTGGGCCGGTGAGGTAGCCCGGAAACTCAAGATCAACATGCCCATGCTGGGCGGCAAAGGCTATAGCTTCCTGACAAAAAATTCCCCCGCCATCCAGCGGCCCGCCATCCTCACCGAGGCTCGCGTGGCGGTGACGCCGTTCGGGGATCAGATCCGGTTTGGCGGTACCATGGAAATCACCAATGACAACACCAGCATTAACCTGAACCGGGTGAAAGGCATCCACAATGCTATCACCAAATACTACGGCGGTTTTCAGGCCGATTTTCCGGAAAGGGACAAAATCTGGAGCGGACTGCGTCCGTGCTCACCGGATGGTCTGCCCTACATCGGTGCTACCAGCCGCTGGAACAACGTGCTGTTTGGCACCGGTCACAGCATGATGGGCCTCAGCCTAGCGCCGGCCACCGGAAAGCTGCTCACCGAGGAACTCATGAACCGGAAATCATCAGTGGGCATTGACGCCTTCTCGCCGGATCGGTACAGTTAAGATCCCTTATTGGTTCCTTTCTTCCAAGGAGCAGGGAACTTTAAAATGCACCTATCCTACTCAGCCCAGACCTTTAAGCCCTTACAAACTATGACTCGCCGCTGGCCCCGTTTCCTGACGTTTTCCTGTTTAACGATTGTTTTCACCCTCCTAAGCTCCGGGTCTATCTTTGCCCAGAGCCCCCATGTGCTGTATGAACAGACAAGTGAGGTGAACAACCTGCTGGTAAAACTGAAAGCCGATGAAGGGAGTCTGCGGCGCTTCTATTTTATGGAGAACTCGCCCGAGTTTACGGCCCGTTTTCAGAAACTCTACCAGGAGTACCAGCAGCAGCTGAATACCCTGAACTACGACCAGCTGAATACCGGCAGCCGGGTAGACTACCTGCTCACCAAACGGAACCTGGCCGAGGAGTTGCGCTTGCTGGACGTGGCCGCCAAGGAGTACAGCCAGGTTAGCAAATGGGTGCCGTTCGCCGAGAAGATCTACGCCCTGGAGAAACCCCGTCGCCGCGGCCTCAACGTGGATGGGCAGAAAATTGCCACTGAACTGAACCTCATAGAGAAAAGCCTCAAAGCCTCCCAGACCGCTCTGGAGGCCGAGCCGCGTTTAGACCGGGACCTGGCCTACCGCTTGCAGGGCGTGACGCTGGACCTGAAAGATGCCTTAAAAAGTGTCTACACGTTCTACTATGACTATGAGCCCAGCTTCTCTTGGTGGACCAAAGAACCATACAAGAAAGTAGACACCCTGCTCACCCAGTACGCGGCCTTGGCCGAGAAAAAAGGCAAGGTTCCGGCGAAAGGCCAGAAGATAGACCAGAGCGGCATCGTAGGCAATCCTATCGGGAAGGACGAACTCATCCGGCAGCTGCAGTATGAGATGATACCGTACACCCCCGAGGAACTGATTGACATTGCCAACAAGGAGTTTGCCTGGTGTGACCAGGAGATGCTGAAGGCTTCGCAGGAAATGGGCTTTGGCAAAGACTGGCACGCGGCCTTGGAGAAAGTCAAGAACCTGTACGTACCCGCCGGCAAGCAGCCCGAGGCCATGCTGGATCTCTACAACCAGTCGGTGGCGTTCCTGAAGGAAAAGGACCTGATTACCATTCCGCCCGTAGCCGAGGAGACCTGGCGCATGCTCATGATGAGCCCTGAGCGACAATTAGTAAACCCTTTTTTCCTGGGCGGCGAGACGTTCATCATTTCGTACCCCACCAGCACCATGGCGCACGAGGACAAACTCATGAGCATGCGCGGCAACAACCCGCATTTCTCCCGCGCCACCGTGCACCACGAACTCATTGCCGGGCACCACCTGCAGGGCTTCATGAACAACCGTTACAAAGCCTACCGAGACTTCAACACACCTTTCTGGACCGAAGGCTGGTCGCTCTACTGGGAGATGCTGCTCTGGGACCAGAAGTTTCCGCGCTCCGCCGAGGACCGCGTGGGTATGCTTTTCTGGCGTATGCACCGTTGCGCCCGCATCATCTTCTCGCTCAACTACCACTTGGGCAAATGGACCCCGCAGGAGTGCATTGATTTCCTGGTGGACCGGGTAGGCCACGAGCGCGCCAATGCCGAGGGCGAGGTGCGCCGCTCCTTTGAGGGCCGCTACAGTCCGCTGTACCAGCTGGCCTACATGATAGGAGGTCTGCAATTCTACGCCTTGCACAAAGAACTGGTGCAGACCGGCAAGATGACGAACAAGCAGTTCCATGACGCTATCATCCAGGAAAACAACCTACCCGTGGAGATGGTCCGCGCCATTCTGCTGAACCAGCCATTGCCCAAGGATTTTACCTCCAACTGGCGCTTCTACGGCAACGCCAACGGAAAATCCGCTTCCAGAAAATAGGATGTTGAAAAGCGGGGAAGCTTAGGTGACGACCTCCTTTTGAAACCTTGTTTTCGGCCTGTTTTCAGGAAAGTAGCTCTAAAACAAGGTTTGTCTAAAACCGGTACTTGGAGGCTCTATTAAAATACACGATACTGCAGGTGAATCATCATTAAAGAACTATGAACAAGGTACCTACCACCTTCGGGAAATCGGTTTTGCTTTTACTCCTTCTATGGCTGGTTTTGTTCCTGCCGGGCTTCGCGCAGCAACGAGGCGGCGTGTTTTGGCTCAAGTCGGGGAATACCTATGTGGTGCCGGAGGAAGGGAACATCATCGCGTATACCCTGCCCGGGAAAACCAAACAAATGCTGGTGGAGAAAGGACAATTGGTGCCCGCCGGGAAAACGGAGCCATTGAGAGTGCGCAGTTTCGCTTTCTCAGAAGACGAGCAGAAAGTTTTGCTGTTTACCAACACCCAGAAAGTATGGCGCTACCATACCCGCGGTGACTATTGGGTTTATGACCGCCAAACGAAGAAACTACAGCAACTGGGCGCGGGTCGTCCGATTTCCTCGCTCATGTTCGCTAAGTTCTCGCCAGACGGGAAGCAGGTAGCATACGTGAGCGAAAATAATATCTATGCGGAGGACATCGCCTCACAAAAGGTAACGCAACTCACCACCGACGGAACCCGCAAACGCATCAACGGCACCTTTGACTGGGCCTACGAAGAAGAGTTCGCTTGCCGTGACGGGTTCCGCTGGAGCCCCGACAGTAAGAAAATAGCGTTCTGGCAGATAGATGCCTCCGACGTGAAAGACTACTTCATGTTCAACCTCACCGATGGCGTGTATTCCAAAGTGTTACCGGTAGAGTATCCCTCGGCCGGAGAGGCACCCTCGCCTTACAAGATCGGGGTGGTTGACGTGGCGGCCGGCGCTACCAAATGGATGGACGTACCCGGCGATCCTCAGCAACATTACCTGCCCCGCATGGAATGGGCGGCCAACGCCAACGAGATCATCCTCCAGCAACTGAACCGCAAGCAGAACGAGAGCAAGCTGTTTTTGTGCAACGCTACTTCTGGCAAAGCCACGAACATCCACTCGGAGAAAGACCAGGCCTGGATTGACGTGATCTCTACCTGGGACAGCAATTACAGCAATGGCGGTTGGAACTGGCTCAGCAACGGGAAAGAGTTCCTGTGGGCGAGCGAGAAGGACGGTTGGCGCCACCTATACCGCGTAAGCCGCGATGGCAAAAAGGAAACCCTCGTTACCAAAGGGGCCTATGATGTGATGTCCATTGTGAACGTGAACGAGCCGGAGGGCTACGTGTATGTGATGGCCTCGCCGGAGAATGCGACCCAGAAATACCTGTACCGCGTGAAGCTGAGCGGTAAAGGCAAACTGGAACGGCTTTCTCCGGTTTCGCAACCCGGTACGCACCAGTACACCGTGTCGCCCAACGCCAAGTTCGCGTTCCACAGTTTCTCCAACCATTACACCAGACCCGCCTCAGAATCCATTTCCCTGCCCGATCATAAAGCCCTGGGCGGCACCAGTGCGGTGGAGCAGGCCCTGGCCCAATCCAAAAAAGCGAACTCTCCCGTGGAGTTCTTCAAGGTGAAAACCTCCGAAGGCGTGGAGATGGATGCCTGGATGGTGAAGCCCACCAACTTTGACCCCAAGAAGAAATACCCAGTGGTATTCCAGGTCTACACTGAGCCCGCCGGGCAGACAGTGCTGGACTCCTATGGCACCGGCATGAACCATCTGTACAACGGCAGCATGGCGCAGGATGGCTACGTGTACGTGTCGGTGGACAACCGGGGCACACCGGGACCGAAGGGGAGGGACTGGCGCAAAAGCATCTACCGCCAGGTAGGCCGGCTCAACATCAAAGACCAGGCGCTGGCGGCTCAGGAAATTTTAAAGCAGCCTTTTATAGACACTTCAAGAGTAGCGGTGTGGGGCTGGAGCGGCGGCGGCTCGGCTACGCTCAATCTGCTGTTCCAATATCCACAGATTTATAAAACCGGCATCTCCGTGGCCGCGGTGGGCAACCAACTCACCTATGACAATATCTACCAGGAGCGCTACATGGGCTTGCCGCAGGAGAACCTGGAAGATTTCGTGAACGGCTCGCCCATTACGCACGCCAAAAACCTGAGAGGCAACCTGCTCTACATCCACGGCACCGGCGACGACAACGTGCACTACAACAACGCCGAGCAGCTCATCAACGAACTGATCAAGCACAACAAGCAATTCCAGATGATGCCGTACCCTAACCGCTCGCACAGCATCTCGGAAGGCGAGGGGACATCCACACACTTAGCTACTTTGTTCACCAATTACCTGAAGCAGTACTGTCCGCCAGGCGGAAGGTAAGCTTTCATCCTAGTTTTTATTGAATCCCTTTTAAGGCAGTTTTTCAGAAATCAGGCCTAAAACAGCTCGGGCCAAGCCTTGAGCAAACGAAACGATATTCCATGCAACGCAATCTCCTCGGGAAAATTCTGGTCCTGTTACTGTGTCTCTGGTTCACCAGCACCGCCGTCTCTGCGAAAGACTATCTGCTTACCTCACCCGATAAAAACATCCAGGTGAAGGTGTCGGTAACCGATGTGATCAAATGGTCGGTGGCCCGGAAAGGGGAGACGGTGCTGTTGCCTAGTCCATTGAGCATGACGTTGATTTCAGGAGAGAAATTGGGCGTGAACCCGGTGGTGCAGAAGGATGTCCGCAGATCAGTGAAGGAAACCATTACGGCGGTGGTGCCGGTGAAGAACCGCTCCATTCCGGATGTCTATAACGAGCTGAAACTACAGTGCAAAGGCGGCTACGTTGTGCATTTCCGGGCGTACAACGATGGGGCTGCCTATCGGTTTGAGACCAATCTTCCCGCCAGAGAAATTGAGGTGCAGCATGAAACTGCCGATTTCCAGTTGGGCGGCAATTACCAGGTGTACTGGCCCCAGGAAACAGACCCGGAGTTCCAGTCGCATTACGAGGCTACGTTCAAAGACACCACGGTGGCCTCCATCGGGAACCAGCAGTATGGGTACCTGCCTTTGCTGTTCACCTCAGGCAAGGGTACCAAAGTGCTTCTCACAGAATCTGACCTGTACGATTACCCCAATCTGTTTCTCTTTGGGACGGGTGGGCCGCGGCTCACGTCTGCCTTCCCCAAAGTGATCCTAGAATCTAAGCTGAAGCCCCGCAGCGACCGGGCGGAGCAGATCACCCGCAAAGCGGAGTACATTGCCCGAACCTCCGGCAAAAGGACGTTTCCGTGGCGCACGATCATCGTCACTGATGACAAAGGGCTGTTGGAAACAGAGCTGGTGTACAAACTGGCCTCGCCCAACGCACTGCAGCAAACCGCCTGGATCAAGCCAGGCAAAGTAGCCTGGGACTGGTACAACTTCAACAACGTGTACGGCGTGGATTTCAGGGCCGGCGTGAACACCGATACTTACAAATACTACATCGACTTTGCCTCTAAATACGGCCTGGAGTACATCATCCTGGACGAAGGCTGGTCGGCGGCCACCACCAACCTGCTGGCGCCCAACAAAGACCTGGACCTGACGGCGCTCATGCAGTACGCCAACAGCAAGAACGTGGGCGTGATCCTGTGGGCGCTGTGGAATACCTTGGACAAAGACATAGACGGGATTCTGGACCAGTTTGTGAAATGGGGCGTGAAAGGCGTGAAGGTAGATTTTATGGCCCGCGGTGATCAGTACATGGTCAACTACTATGAGCGCGTGGCCAAAGCCGCCGCCCAGCGCCAGTTGCTGGTAGACTACCATGGCGCCTATAAACCTGTCGGGCTGAACCGGAAGTACCCTAATGTACTGAGCTACGAGGGCGTGAAAGGGCTGGAGAACAACAAGTGGAGTAACATCATCACCCCCACCCACAATGTCACGCTGCCTTTTACCCGCATGGTGGCCGGCCCCATGGATTACACGCCGGGCGCCATGGTGAACGCCACCAAGGTGGGCTTCAAAGACGTGTTCAACCAACCCATGAGCCAGGGTACCCGGGCGCACCAGGCGGCCATGTACGTGATCTACGAAAGCCCACTGCAAATGCTCTCAGACAGCCCTACCAATTACCTCAAAGACCCGGACTGCACCAGGTTCATCAGCCAGATTCCCACCACGTGGGACAAAACGGTGGCCCTGGGAGGGGAGGCCGGCAAGTACGTCCTGATGGCGCGTCAACACGGTAAGAACTGGTACATTGGGGGCATGACCGATTGGGATGCCCGGGAACTCAGCCTTCCACTCACGTTCCTGGACGGGAAGTCATACCAGATGGAAATTCTTCGGGATGGCATCAACGCCGACCGCCATCCGCAGGACTATAAAATTGAAACCAGACCCGTAAAGGCGGGGGAAACAATTCAAGTGAAAATGAGCGGTGGCGGTGGTTGGTCAGCCATCCTTAAACCAGTGGAATAATTACCTGGGGTAAGGCGAGGGTGTTTATTCATTCCTTTCTTTAAAATGGCCCTAAACCAGATGTGCTCTGGAGAGCTGCTGATTGGCAGCCCTTGCAAGGAAAATAAGGTCTTGATAGGTAACCCAAACGGGAAAGTGCTTCGCGATGATGGCCAAAGCGTAGACAAGAAAATATGTTCACGAAAGAAACGTACGTAAGCCGGAGAGAACGGCTCAAAAAGCAGGTAGAGAGTGGGGTGCTGGTGTTGCTGGGCAACGAGCAGAGCAGCATGAACTACAAAGACAACTGGTACCCTTTCCGGCAGGACAGCACCTTCCTGTACTTTTTCGGGATTGACCGGGCCGGGTTGGTGGCGGTGATTGATGTAGATGCGGATACTGAGATCATCTTTGGGGATGAGTTGACGCCGGATGATATCGTGTGGATGGGGCCTCAGAAATCCATCCAGGAACAAGCCAGTGAAGTAGGGGTGTCAAGTACCCAGCCCTTAGCTTCTCTGGACTCCTTTTTTCAGGCTGTTCTAGCTAAAAATCGCCAAATCCATTTTCTGCCGCCTTACCGGCCGGAGAACCTGCTCAAGCTAAGCACGTGGTTGCAAGCATCACCGGCATCCATCAAGTCTGGGGTATCGGTGCCGTTGATCAAAGCCATCGTGGCGCAGCGGTCTATCAAAACGCAGGAGGAAGTAGTTGAAATGGAGAAAGCCATCAACACTACTGGAATGATGTTGAAAATTGCTGCTCACCTTGCCAAAGCCGGGATGACTGAGGCAGAATTGGCGGGACAGCTGCAGGCCATCGCCATCAGTGCCGGCGGGAACCTGGCTTTCCCCACCATCCTGACGGTGAACGGTCAGATTCTGCACAACCACTACAGCCCTACCCAACTGCAGGAAGGGCAACTGGTGCTGGTAGACTGCGGCGCGGCTACCAGCATGCACTACTCAGGCGACATGACTAGAACTTTCCCCGTAAGCCAAACCTTCACGGCCCGGCAGAAGGAAATGTTTGACGTGGTGCTGACCGCCTATGAACAAGCCGTGGGCATGCTCAAACCTGGGGTGAAGTACAAAGACGTGCATCTGCAGGCCTGTGCGGCGCTGGTAGACGGACTCAAGCAATTTGGGCTCATGAAGGGTGACTCGCTGGAAGCGGTGGCCCAAGGGGCCCACGCTTTATTCTTCCCCTGCGGATTGGGTCACATGCTGGGCCTGGACACCCATGACATGGAAGACCTGGGCGAGGAATACGTGGGCTACGCCGAGGATCAGAAAAAGAGCACCCAATTCGGATTGAAGTCCCTGCGGCTGGCCCGTGCCCTGGAGCCCGGCTTTGTTTTGACAGTGGAACCCGGTCTCTACTTCAACCCCGATCTGATTAATCTGTGGGCGGGGAAGAAAATGCACGCAGACTTCATCAACTATGACAAGGTAGCAGGCTACAAAGACTTCGGCGGCATCAGGATTGAGGAGGATTTTCTGATCACCCCGGAGGGAAGCAGGCTGCTGGGAAATCATGTGCCCAGGAACATGGAAGCGTTCAGAAGCTCGCCAGTTTAAGATCACCCCGGCATAACTAACCTTTGTCCTTAACAAGGTTGTTTTTGCGTAGGGAAGCCTTCAGTTGAGAGCCTGATTTTCACCTGTTTTTCAGAAAACGGCCTCACAACGGAGCATGATAGAAACGGTCACTTACACATGCGTAGGTGACCGTTTCGGTTTTCAGCGTGTTGAGGAAAGAAGCAGGCATAGACCTATTTGAAATTAACTTTCTTTTCCCTTGGGACCATGTCCTGTTTAACTGTAAAAGTACTGTCTACAATGCTTTAGAGAGGTTTCCAGAAAAACAGGCTAAAAACAGCTGGGAGGTGTTTGGCTGAGGTCAAGTTACTTCTATGTTAATATGGTGGAAGCATCGGCTAATATCCGGTCAGGGGAAGTGATCTTGGAAATCTATATTTGGTAGCATAAAAGGTGTCATTTAGACACGCTTTTTTGCGGGCAGACCTGTTCCGGTTTTCCATCCTTCCCCAGTATCCAAAGCCTTAACGTTTGACACTATGTTCTTCAACAGATTCATGGCCGTTGCCCTTACCGGGTTTGTTGTTCTCACCAAACCTGGTTTGGCGCAGCACAAGCACAATGACTATCCCATTCAGCCAGTGCCGTTCACGCACGTGCACGTGCACGATGAATTCTGGGCGCCCAAGATGCTGGTGAACGCCACGGTGACCATCCCGCACACGCTGGAGAAAAGCCGGGAACAGGGCCGCATCGACAATTTCCTAAGGGCCGCCGGCAAGCTGGGAGGTGACAAGCTCAGCCAGTTCACCTTTGATGACACTGACATCTACAAAGTCATAGAGGGAGCCTCCTACGCCATGCAGGTGCAGAAGAACCCCAAGTTGGACGCCTACGTGGATTCCCTCATCACCATCATCGGGGATGCGCAGGAGCCGGATGGATACCTCTTCACGTTCCGGACGGTGAAGGCCGCCAAACCCCACGACTGGATCGGGTCCAAACGCTGGGAGAAAGAGGAGGAACTCAGCCACGAATTGTACAACTCGGGCCACTTGTTTGAGGCAGCCGTCGCGCATTACCAGGCCACTGGCAAAAAGTCGCTGCTGAACATCGCTTTGAAGAATGCCGATCTGCTGGTAAAGGACTTCGGGTACGGCAAAGAGGAGAAGTACCCGGGCCACCAGGTCGTGGAAATCGGGTTGGCGAAACTGTATAGAATCACGGGCAAGGAAGAGTACCTGGATCTGGCTAAGTTCTTCCTGGACGTGCGCGGACCCAAAGGAACCGAATACAACCAGGCGCACGCCCGGGTAGTGGACCAGCAGGAAGCGGTGGGCCACGCCGTACGCGCCACCTATATGTATACCGCCATGGCCGACATCGCGGCGCTCACCGGGGACAAGAGCTACCTGAAAGCCATTGACGCCATCTGGAACGATGTGGTCAACAAAAAGCTGTACATCACCGGCGGCATCGGGGCCACAGGGGCCGGGGAGGCCTTCGGGAAGGCGTATGACCTGCCCAACATGTCGGCCTATGCCGAGACCTGTGCCTCCATCGCCAACGTGTACTGGAACAACCGCATGTTCCTGCTGCACGGCGACGCCAAATACATTGACGTGCTGGAAAGAACGCTGTACAACGGGCTGCTGTCCGGCATTTCCCTCACCGGAAACCGGTTTTTCTATCCAAATCCGTTGGCCTCCATGGGGCAGCACCAGCGGGGCGAGTGGTTCAGCTGCGCCTGCTGCATCTCCAACATGACCCGCTTCCTGCCCTCGGTGCCGGGCTATGTGTATGCGCAGAACAACAATGACCTGTACGTGAACCTGTTCATGACCAGCGCCAGCGACATCAGCCTGCCCGCGGGCCAGGTGAAGGTGAAACAAACCACCAATTACCCTTACAACGGCACCGTTAACCTGGAGGTAGACCCTCAGAAAAACAAGGACTTTACCCTCCGGGTGAGGATACCGGGTTGGGCGCAGCAACAGCCGGTACCCGGTGATCTGTACACCTTCGTCGATGCCACCAAGAAGCCGATTGTTTTAAAATTGAACGGAACTCCCCTCCAATACAGCACCGAGAAAGGCTATGCCGTTTTGAAGCGGAAATGGAAAAAAGGGGACAAAATCACGCTGGAACTGCCCATGGAGACCGAGAAAGTGCTGGCGAACCAGAATGTGAAAGACGACCTAGGCAAGTTCACCTTCCAGCGCGGCCCCCTGGTGTACTGCCTGGAAGGCCCTGATAACAAAGACAATCTGGTGCACAACATCCTGGTGGACAAAAACGCCCCCGTGGAGGAAACCTTCGAGGCGAGCCTGCTGAAGGGTGTGCCGGTGATCAAGACCAACGGCGTTGGCACCAAACGGCAGGCCAACACCACCGCCTTGCTGCAAACCGAACAGACCGTGAAAGCCATTCCGTACTTTGCCTGGGCCAACCGCGGCTCGGTGGACATGACGGTGTGGGTACCCTACGAGGCCTCGGCCGCCAAGCCGCAACCAGCCCCGACGATTGCCTCCACCAGCAAGATCTCGGCCTCTCTCAAGAATGCCAGAACCCTGGCCGCCTTGGTAGACCAGTACGATCCGCAGGATTCCCGCGACTCCAACTACCCGTACCTGCACTGGTGGCCCAATAAAAACACCAAAGAGTTTGTGCAGCTGGATTTTGACGGGGAGCATACCGTGTCTGAGTCGCAGGTGTACTGGTTCGATGACAGCCCGTGGGGCGGTTGCACCATCCCGGCCTCTTACCAGATCTTCTACAAACAAGGTGATAAATGGCTGCCGGTGAAAAACACCACGGCCTACGAGGTTTCCAAGGACAAGTACAACATGGTCAAGTTCGCTCCGGTGAAAACCACCGCCTTGCGGATGGAGATCCAATTGCCCAAAGAAGCTGCGACCGGTATCCACGAGTGGGCCGTGAAGTAATTCTTTTCTTTAACTGTCTTGCTCAGTATGGGCTGGCATAACCCAAAACTCATTCTGGAGCAGATTTCTTAAAAACAGACCGAAAACGAATAACACGTCAGGCATGAATTCTATAAAGTTGTTTCCCCGAAAAGCTAGGGTAGGAGCGCTGCTGTTGTGGGGCATTACGTCTTCGGTTTGTTTGGGGCAAAGGCAGGCCACCATCACCGTAGATGCCCAAAAGCCGGGAGCCAAAGTCTCGCCTACGCTGCACGGGATCTTCTTTGAGGAAATCAGCCACGGGGGGGAAGGCGGCTTGTACGGCGAGCTGATCCAGAACCGAGGATTTGAGGAGGTACGCATCCCCAAAGGCACCACGTTGCAGAACGGGTTCCTGGTCCCTAATCCGGCCCCGCACTACAACCTGCCCAACGGGCAGGCCAGCGATTGGAAAATGCCCTGGACCTTGAAATCTGATTGGCCGGCCTGGTCGGGCCAGACCAGTGGGGGAGCCACCGTGACGCTTGCCTTAACGCAGGAAGAGCCCCTGAACGAAGCCACACCCAACTCGCTGAAGATAACCGTTTCCGGTCTGGAGAAAGCGGGTCAGGCCAGTCTGGTCAATGAAGGGTTCTGGGGCATCAAGGTGGACCAGGGCAAAACCTACAAGCTCAATTTCTACGCCCGCGCGGAGAAGAAATACAAAGGACCGCTGACCGTATCCTTACAGAGCGAAGACGGGAAAACCCTGGCCAGCCACATATTCAAAAACCCACTTAAAGCCGGAGATTGGCAAAAGTTAAGCTGTGATCTGGTGGCCAAAGCTTCTGATCCCAAAGCCAAATTCGTCATCAACTTTGGAAGTGCCGGAACGGTGTTTCTGGACTTCGTTTCGCTTTTCCCCGCTGAAACCTACAAGAACCGCGAGAATGGTTTGCGACCGGATCTGGCGCAGTATCTGGCCGACCTTAAGCCCTCTTTTATCCGGTGGCCCGGTGGGTGTTTCGTGGAAGGCATCACCGTGGAGAGCGCTCCTAACTGGAAAGAGAGCTTGGGGCCAGTGGAGAAAAGGCCGGGCACCTTCAGCCCGTGGGGCTATTGGTCCAGCGACGGCTTGGGGTACCATGAGTTCCTGCAGTTCTGCGAGGACACCGGCGCCGATGCCATGTACGTCTTCAATGCCGGCGTGGCCTGCGAGTTCCGAAGCGGCACCTTTCTGCCCGATGCGCAACTGCCCGCGGTGATTGCCGATGTGCTGGATGCCATTGAATACGCCGTGGGACCAGCTGACTCCAAGTGGGGGAAAGTGCGGGCCGCGAACGGGCACCCGGCGCCTTTTCCGCTGAAGTACGTGGAGGTAGGCAACGAGCAGCACGGCCCCTGGTACGCCAACCGGTTCAACCTGTTCTACGACGCCATCAAAGCCAAATACCCGGACCTGAAGGTGATCGCCAGCATGGGCATCGCCGACGTGAACCGGCATACCCTGGACGGGATGAAGAAGCTGGACATCGCCGATGAGCACGCCTACAAATCGGCGTACTGGGCCATGAACAACTACGACCACTTCGACAAATACAAACGCGGCGACTGGGAACTGTACGTGGGCGAGTACGCCACCAATGCCGGCGTGGGCAGTGGGAACATGCTCGCAGCGCTGAATGACGCGGTGTACATCCTGGCCATGGAGCGCAACGGCGACCTGGTGACCATGTCTAGTTACGCGCCGCTGCTGGTGAATACCAACGATGTGGACTGGCCGGTGAACCTGATCAACTTCAACAATTCGCAGAGCTTCGCGCGAATTTCGTATTACGCCATCCAGATGCTGAACCAGCACCGCGCCGACCAGAACCTGGCCACCACGGTTCAGGTGCAGCCCGCCCAGGTAACCAAGCCGGCTTTTGCCGGGGGCATCGGTCTCAGTACCTGGGACACCCAGACCGAGTACAAAGACCTCCAGGTCATCCAAAAGGGCAAGGTGGTGTACAGCAGCAACTTTGAGAAGGCCGAAGATGAGTGGGAGAAGGTGCGGGGCACCTGGGGCGTGAAAGAAGGTGCCATGGGCCAAACTGCTGAGGGTGCGCAGCTTTTTGCTATGCTCAAAGACAAGTCCTACGACACCTACACCCTTAAACTGAAAGCCCGCAAACTAGACGGACTCAATGCCTTCATTATCCCATTTGCAATAAAGGATGGCGGCAAAACGCAGATGCGGGCGCACATAGGTTCTTACTGGAACCAGTACGCCGTTTTTGAGCAGGTCACTGAAGGCACGCAAGTCGCCAACTTATCCTCTTCTACCAAACTGCCCGAGAAAATAGAAACCGGAAAGTGGTACGACATCCGGCTGGAGGTGGGCCTAGACAAAGTGGATTGCTACCTGAACGATAAGTTGCTCATGAGCTACACCATCCCGGATATGTTCTTCAGCATTTCGGGCGTAGACGAGAAAACCGGTGATATCATTGTGAAAGTGGTGAACGGCTCCCCGGAAACCTACCAGACCAACATCAACCTGAAGGGAGTGACTGACTTGTCGCCGGAGGGCGAAGCAGTGATTCTGTCGGCGGAAAGTTATCAGGCGGAGAACTCGTTTGAGTCGCCGCAAAAGTATGTTCCGCAGACCTCCAAATTAGCTAAGGTTGCGCCTTCCTTTGAGATGGGAGTGAAGCCGTATTCCATCTCAGTTTTCCGGCTTAAAACAAAGAAGTGAGCAGGTAAAACTAAGGAGCGTTTAGCGCCTCCTTTTTTAATATTGACTCCTAAACGAAGAGTGCCTAAATCAAATAGATCTCCCCTAAATCTATATTAATATGGCAGATTTAACCGCCTCAGAAAAGCAGAAACTAGAGAGCCTTCTTAAAATGAAGCAGGGGTTTCTGCTTGATTTCACCAATGCCTCTCTGCATGCTTTTGTTTTCAAAAGCGTGGGGTTAGACTTCAACCATGAGAAATACAGAAAAGGAACCGGGTCAAAGGCGAGCCGGATGAAGGAATTATGGCGGGTAGAACCCAATCTCATTGTGGCAAAATTGATATTCGACCTGTGTCAATATCATAAAGACTTCGTTGTAAGCAAAGCGGTATGTCTTAAAGCGGAAGAACACGCTTTGTTCGCCGACTGTGTCAGCATATGCAAAAAGTTGTCTTACTCAGCAGGAGTCGTGGCGTTTTACAGCCGCGAAAAATCCCGGGTCTGGTAAGAGCACGCGGAGGGTTACTGAAAGGTGAGGCGGGAACGATTGGCTGAAACAACATTCTGGACTTTTTCCCTGAATTCATTAGCGGGTTGTATTCTTTCAATGATTGGAGATGCGGTTGATTCCCCATAACAACAGAAGCCATGTCGGGCATGGTTGCCTCTTTGATTTCGGGTGGCACCATGCGTCCATGTCTCCGGGGGAATAGTAACAGTGGATAAACTTCCGCTAATACCAATAAGGGGTTCTTTCTCCGGGAAATCTACTTCAATGTATCAATCTTCTGCACTACTTGGGGTGAGCGTACTTCCCTTTTCCGTCCAGGTCCTAAGCATTACTCCCAGATCTAGCCATATGCCCGATCATAATTTTGTTACGCGAGACAACTGCTTCCAGGAAACAGGCCCTTGCCCGCCATTCTATTGATTCTTTTACTACACCCTCTACATTTCCGGTTTTCGTTTCCACTGCCCAAACTTTCCCTCAGATGATCAAAACCCCATTCTTTACAGGCGTGATATGGATGCTGGCAGCTTCGCTTGCGTCAAGTCAAGAGATGCCGCCAACAGCCACGGACCTCCCCAGAGGAGATGGCGCTTCCTCTCAAAAGGAGCTGTATCTTCCCGGCAAGGTATGGAAAGTGCCACCAGGCAATGACTATACCAACCAAGGAAGTGAGTACAGCTTCCGGAGAATGGCCCAATCCGAGAACATCGCGGCCTTTTGGGCAAAGGAGTTGGGCGACACCCCATCACAAAATCCTGAGGTCGCCTTGCGGTTCAACCTGGAGGAGGCCCTGCAGGAGTGCGAACGGTTCTATGATTTTTATGTAAACAAGCTAAAGTTTGTACAGAAGGGAAACTCCGTTACTGATAAGTATAAAATATTGTTCTACATCTTCGGGGGCAAAGACGGGACAGCCTACGGCGGAGGGGAGGAGAAAAAGGTGGGGATTCTCTGGACACCGCCCTCCCGGATGGCCAAGGCCCCCTACGGGGCTTTGGCGCACGAGCTGGGTCACGCTTTCCAATACCTGGTGCATGCGGACGGGGCATGGGGCTTTTCCTCGGCACCGAAGGGAAGCGGGCAACCGATCTTCGAGATGACCTCCCAGTACATGCTGTGGCAGGTATACCCAGAATGGATAACCTTTGAGAATTACCACCTGAAGGGTTTCATGGAAAAGACCCATTACGCGTTCCTGCATGAGACCAACCAGTACCATTCTCCCTTCGTGCTGGAGTACTGGTCCCAGAAGCACGGGATTGAATTCATTGGGAAACTGTGGCGGGAAGCATTGGAAGGGGAGGACCCCGTGATGGCCTATCAGCGGTTGACGTCCACCAACCAGCAGAAATTCAATGATGAGATCTTTGATGCGGCCCGCAGGTTCATCACCTGGGACCTGGCACGAATTGAGAACGTCTCCAGCAAATATGCCAACCAGCACATCAGCTCGCTGAAAGCCGTGGGAAACGGATGGTACCAGGTTGCGGAAAAGAAATGTCCGCAGAACTATGGTTACAATGGAATAAAGCTTCAGGTGCCGGCGGCTGGCACCAAAGTAAGTCTCGAGTTCAAGGGAGTAGCCGGGGCGGAAGGCTTCCGAGCAATCAGAACCCAGAATGCCGGATGGCGGTACGGGTTCCTGGCGGTGAAAGAGGACGGCAGTCGGGAGTACGGGAAGGTGTATTCTTCAAACTCCGGCACCGGGAGCTTCAGAGTACCCGAAAAGACACAGCACCTGTGGCTGGTGGTGAGCGGAGCCCCTACGGAGCATTGGGAGCATTTGGCCGATGGCAAGGAAGAGAATGACGAGCAGTGGCCCTACCAAGTGAGGCTCCGCGGCACGTCCCTGGACGATTCCGTCCTTGAATGACAGGTGCTGAAGGACCTCAGGAACAGTCCGCAACACCGGGGCGCATACCCAATGCTCAACTTTTCCGGTGGACACTGCCCTTGGATCTAGCAGAACTTTAAACATTTCACAGAATGTAAGCTTGCACTTTCTGCGCGCAGCGCCCGCATGGTCTTTACCACCGGGGCAGAACTGATCACAAAGAGGGCAACTGCTCCCAATACTTCCTGCTGTATTGCCTGATTCTTACTGTTCTTCTCTACCAAACCCAATCCTTTGTCAGGTGAAAGCCTTCTAAAAGTCAACGTCTCTGATGCACAGAGGAATCATTTCCCTGAGCACAAAAGCAAAATGAAGCAAGGCTTAAGACCAAGACTTACTTCATACAATATTTTATCATGCCTATCGCTGCATTGGCTATACATAGATTTTGGTATTGTTATTCTGTATAATTATGCTTTAATTTAAAATAATTATTAAAAATCTTATATAAATAACCTGTGTGCCTGCTCCTGATCTTATAGGCGATAATCCTTAGACCATTTAAAAAAATAATTGTATGAGAAGAATTCTACTTATCATTGCCGTGCTCCTTTGTATGGGAGACCTCCATGCCAAAATCCTCACCGTGAGCAACCGGGCAGGCAATTCTGCGCAATACCAGACGGTACCTGCCGCCATCTCTGCCGCCGCACCCGGCGATACCATCTATATTCACGGATCAGAGACCTCCTACGGCGATATCACCATCAACAAGAAGCTGACCATTATGGGCACGGGATACAACCCGAGGAAGGAGATGGCGCTTGTCTCAACCTTGGGAAAGGTGGTGATTGATGCCCAGAACGGTGGAGCAAGCGGAACTTCCCTCATGGGCTTGTGGGTAAACTACATCACCTGCCCAAACTACGGGCAAAAGGACATCACCATTAAAAGGTGCAAGGTGGAAAACTTTATCACCGCCTTCGGGTCGACCGGTGGCATCTCCACGAACTGGCTGATAGAGAACTGCATTTTCCTCTATGTGCAGATACCTCACGGCATCACCGCCGTGTCTAACTTCATTATCAGGAACAACATTATCATCAGTAACCTTAATGGAACAAATTCATGCGTAATCAGCAACAACCTTTTTTTGGGATCTGGCAATGCGTTTAATGACGTTCACTATTCTTCTATTCAGAACAATATTTTCTACGGCGTTACCCCAAAGGGTGCTTTCAACTCTACCTTCAATAATAACATCACCTTCTCTGGATCAGATTCCGCCTTACCTTACGGGACCAATAATGGCAGCCAAAACAAGGTAAACGTGGACCCTAAGTTCACCAAGTTCACGGCCGGTGTAGGGTTCAACTACGAACATGACTTTCGGCTCCAGGCCTCCTCGCCTGGCAAAAACGCAGGCACAGACGGGACCGATATTGGCCTGTATGGAGGCATCGGCTACTCCGAAACGGGCGAGCCTCCTGTTCCGGTAGTGCGCTCCTTCGTCATCCAGAACGGAGTGGTCGCTCCTAACGGAAAGCTGAAAATTAAGGTCACCGCCGAGGCCAGGAACTAAGGATTGGTGCCATGAAGCTACTGAGGACTATCTGGGCAATTGGTGTCATGCTGATTTGCTCCGGCTTGCCAAGCCTGGGGCAGACGGTTGTGAAAGGCGAGTACTTTTTCAACACTGACCCGGGTCAGGGCAGGGGGAAGCCCCTTACACTCTCGCCTAGTGGGCTGGTGGACATAACGGCAGAGGTGGGCACCGAGGGGCTCGCCTCCGGCTTCCACACGCTTTTCGTGCGCTTCCAGGACCAGCAGGGCCGCTGGGGTTTGAGTGAGGGCCGAACGCTCCTGGTGGAGACGGGGCAGACAGGGACGGGCACTACCCTCACCCGCGGTGAGTACTTCTTCGACACTGACCCGGGCAAAGGCAAGGGCAAAGCCCTATCAGTAGGCTCCCGTACCGGGGGGGTGATAGACGTTACTGCTGAAGTAGACGCTGAAGGACTGGCAGACGGCTTCCACACGCTGTTTGTCAGGTTTCAGGACCGGCAGGGAGTATGGGGGTTAAGCGAAGGGCGCACTTTCCTGGTGGAGCGGCGGCTGGACCCTGCCAGTACCGCCGTTGTCAAAGGGGAGTATTTCTTTGACTCTGACCCTGGCCTGGGAAAAGGCAAGGCCTTACCGGTTGCAGCAGGCGGACTGGTAGACATCACGGCAGAAGTAAGCACCGAGGGGCTTTCCCCGGGCTTCCATACCCTGTTTGTGCGCATTCAGGATCGGGAGGGTCGCTGGGGCATGGGCGAGGGGCGCACCGTCCTTATTGAGAGAACCCAGAATAACTCTGTCACAATTACCGCTGCTGAATACTTCTTTGACAATGCAAATCCTGAACATGGAAAAGGAACCCCTTTGCCGGTGAACCGGGGGGCCATGCTGGAGTTGGAAACCCAGGTGGATGTTTCGGGGCTTGCCCTCGGGAGACACTCGCTGCACCTGCGGCTCCTGGACGACAAAGGTGTCTGGAGCCAGCCTGAGATTAAGGAGTTCACGGTGGCCAACCCGCGGCTTGATGCTGTCACGCCGGCCATTGGTGGCAACGCAGGAGACGTGACGATCAATCTTCTGGGAGCAGCCTTTGATCAGGAAACAAGGGTGAAACTCACGCGCGCTGGCCAACCTGACATCCTGGTGCCAGATTCCATGGTTACTGCCTTCAACGGGGACCAGCTCCAAGCGGTACTTAACCTGAGGGGAAAACCCATAGGGGAATATGATGTTGTGGTCACCATGGCGAATGGTGTCGTATTAGCCAAACCAAAGTCCTTCACCATAGTGGAGGGGATAAGTGCCCACCCTTGGGCTGAGGTGTTGGGCTTTGATAGAATCAGAATTGGCCAGTGGCAAACCTACACCCTGGCTTACGGCAACAAGGGCA
Source organism: Rufibacter psychrotolerans (assembly GCF_016924645.1). Classification (GTDB taxonomy): domain Bacteria; phylum Bacteroidota; class Bacteroidia; order Cytophagales; family Hymenobacteraceae; genus Nibribacter; species Nibribacter psychrotolerans. Next base: position 279,276 of record NZ_JAFFJV010000011.1, read on the forward strand.
ACGTTGATGCGCATGGGGTACCGCTGTATTTTGCCGTTTCTGACAAGGCGGAGCTCAAGATTGACTTTGCGTTTGAGAAGCCGTATGAATCCTTTAATGTTAAACCCGATGCGATATACGATTCTATCCCGGATTATATTGTAGTCGACACCCTGATGGGGTACACTAAGAGGATGAAGCTGGTCAGCATCTACGTGCCGTCCATCCCGGGAAACTCCACCAACACGCTTTCCTTTAGGGTGAAAGTGGATTCATCGGAACCAATTGAAGTGTTTGCATGGGCGGGTGAGCCACTGTTCGGGTCGCCTCTGAAGGGGTGGGCCTCTGAATGCCTCGACAACTTGTTTGATATGGCCGCTGGATTACACCCAATTGCCAACTGTCTGAATAACGCATTTAACACGGGATATCAATTGGGGAATGTTATAAACAAGGCAATTGAGAAGGAAAGCTGGGGCTATCTTGCGGGCGGGGTTTTTCTAAAGATGCCGGCTGTGATTGTGTCAAATACCCTAGACTGTGCTTTAAGCCCTGTAAAGGCGATTGATGTCTCAGTTAAAATGTTGAAGGCGGTCATAAAAGTCACCGCTAAGAAAACCGGCAAAGATCCGGGTAGCAGCAGCGGAGGAGGGCAATCGGGTTTAGGTGATTGTCTTCCGCCGCCCGAACCCCCTAAACCGCCCAGACCAATTCAGCCCGTTGCTTCCTTTGACCCGAATGACAAAGTAGGACTGGAGGGAACCGGACCGCTTAAATTTATCACCGGCTCAGAAGTGTTCCCTTACCTTATTCGCTTTGAGAATAAAGCTTCGGCGTCGGCGTCGGCCCAGACGGTGAGAATAGTGGATACCTTGGATATGAACACGCTGGACATCTCCACCCTCCAACTCGGCTTCTTCAACTTCGACGATGTGATTGTAAATGTGCCGCCGGGAAGAAAAAACTACAGCGTGGATGTGGACCTACGGCCTAAGAATAATTTAATTGTGCGGATTGAGGCCAAGCTGGATGAACAGAAAGGAATACTCACCTGGCTGTACACTTCCTTGGACCCTGCTACCCTGCTGCCAACTGAAGACCCGGATGCGGGATTCCTGCCGCCCAACAAGACGGCCCCTCAGGGGGAGGGTGGAGTGTTTTACACGATCAAACCCAAAGCTGATCTGCCCACAGATGCTGAGATCAGGAACAGGGCCTATATTTTCTTTGACAACAATGAGGTAATTCCAACCCCCACATGGGCCAATTCTGTGGACAAAACACCACCTGTAAGTAAGGTTAAGGAACTGCCTAAAACCCAGTCGTCAGCCGAGTTCAGGGTTGAGTGGAGCGGTTCGGACGAAGGGTCCGGCGTAGCCACTTACTCCATTTATGTCTCGGTGAACGGTACACCTTACAAACCCTGGCTGGACGACGTTGCCACAACCACTGCGCTTTATCAGGGTAAGCAGGACTCCACCTACCAGTTCTACAGCATTGCCACTGACAGTGCCGGGCATGAGGAACAGGCTCCTGTGACAGCAGATGCCAGTACCACTGTAGCAACCATTACCGGTCTAGAGGAGGAGATTGCCAGGCAAGTTGCCGTCTACCCCAACCCGGCATCCCATACCCTTGTGGTTGAGCTGCCTCAGCAGTTGCGCAGGAGCAGCCTCAGCCTGGTAGACATGACGGGGAGAATCAAAATGGAGATTCTGGCCGAGAGTACCAGTACGAGCATACCTATCTCACGTCTGCCCAGAGGCATGTACCTGCTGCGTATCTCGAATGGGCAAACCGTGGTAACCAAAAAAGTGCTTCTCAGGTAAGCTTGGGTATCTGTAAGAAAGGGTTACTGCATCTTTCTGTAACAAAGAAACACCAGGTAAGCAAACGGCCATACTGTAGGTATGGCCGTTTGCATTCTAAGTGATTCGTATTCTTGGTCAGATACCGCGGCACGATAAAGTAAGGGCAACCAACAATCAGATGGTTCTTTGTTGCCTCCTTAAAGTGCGTACACAAGTGGCTCAAGGAGGAAAGGTAGGGGTATCTCTCTAGAGGTAATACGCTTTGGGCAGACCAGTTGGGTCTAATCTTACTGAGCCAGATCATTTTGGTAATGGAAATGGAAGCCTCTGGTGTGGCAATTGCCTGGGAGAGAGGAACTCTCTGTTCCTACAGGCTTGATTAGGCTCTGTCATCAGGCTAGAGGTGGGGCAGGCTGAAATTGGCTGCGGGTTTGGTTACGTCTCTGTTCCAACCAACACTTTCCTGAAAATACAGGAATGCTTGGGGTGTGACTGATTTCATCAGTTGATACAGGAACGTCAAGCTTAAGGCAGCCGCAGCTTGAGGCAATGCGTTGAAGTGCATGGTCTTCAATTCGCTTGATGTTAGGAAAGCGGTGCAGAACTGCACCTTCTTTAAGACCTAACTGAGGAGATGCAGCAACCTCAAAAAAACAGAGAGAAGGTTTGCGAAATCTCAGTTTAGCTGGCTTGCTGCCATCACCATCATAAGCTTGCTCTAGCATTTCCCATTGGGAGTTTCCTTCAGATACACATTGAAAACGGTGCCTTTGCCTACCTCACTCTCAAACTCAATTTTACCATCGCAGTTCTCCACTATCCTTTTTACAATGGCCATACCCACGCCTGTACCCTCCACGTGCAGGTGTACGCGTTGGAACATGCCAAAAACTTTCTCTTTGTCTTCATTCTTTAACCCGAGGCCATTGTCCTGCACAGATAGAAGCGTGTAAGAATCTACCTTGGTGGTAGTCACTCGTATTTCAGGCGCGCGTTCCGGTGATCGGTACTTGATGGAGTTGGAGACCAGGTTGTACAGAACGCTCCGCAGGTTTTTTCTGGAAAAGAAGATTTCCGGGGCCTGGGAGAAATCGGCGGTGATGGTGGCGTGGGCGCTTTCAATCAGGTCTTTGATGTGCACTTTTACATCGGTCAGGAGCTCGTCAAAGCGCACGGTGTTTTTGCCGGCCGCTTCATATTGCACCTTCGCGATTTCGGTTAAATCCTGTAAAGTAGCCTTAAAACGGTCCACGGAGTTGTTGATCATTTCCAGGATAGGCGCTACTTCCTCGCGGTTGATGGTGTCTTCCTGCAGTGTGTCCTGCAAGGCGGCCATAAGCCCTTCTATGTTGTGGATGGGGGCTCGCAGGTCATGGGAGGCGGTGTAGACAAAGTTATCTAAGTCTCTGTTTACCCGGGTTAACTCTTTGGTGCGTTCTTTCACCCGTTCTTCCAGTTCCTGGTTCATTTCCAGGGCCAATTTATTCGCTTTTTCCAGGTCTTTTCTTTGCAGGAAGAACTTGACAAAAGCCGATACTTTGGCCTTGGTGATGTACGGGTGCAGGGGCTTGAACAGGAAATCTACCGCGCCGGCCTCAAACCCTTCTATCACGTGGGTGTCCTGCTCGTCAATGGCGGTCACGAAGATGATGGGAATGTCCCTTGTTTTGGAGATATCGCGCAGGTAACGGGCCACCTCGTAGCCGTTCATGCCGGGCATCTGCACGTCCAGCAAGATGAGGGCCAGCTCTTCCTGCAGGGCTATTTTCAGGGCCTCTTCGCCAGACTCGGCAAAAAGGTAGGTAACCCCCTCCTCTTCCTTGTAAAGCAAGCTCTCCAGGCTGACCAGGTTCTCTGGTTTGTCATCTACCAAAAGAATCTTAACGGCTTGTACTTCGGGGGAAATCATGGGAGCGGTAAGGGATTGGTCAGTGGTCATGCAAAGAAAGTAAAAAAGCTTGGATACGCTCTGAATTCATTATCTGGCAACCTGGCACCAGGGCAATAGCGGCCAGGGGCATGGTGTCTACTTCGGCCTCTTGGGGGTCTTGCACAATAACCGTTCCGCCTCTTTCCGCAATGTACTTGAGGCCGGCGCTGCCGTCTTTGCTGGCGCCGCTCAGCAGAATGGCAACGGTATTGGACCCGAACGCATCTGCCGCGCTGGTAAACGTTACGTCAATGGCCGGACGCGAGTAGTTCTCCAGTTCTGAAACGTCCAGAGAGAACGTTTGGTCTTTTTCCAGCAGCACGTGGTAGTTAGACGGTGCCACGTACACGTAACCGGGCTTCAGTTGTTCCTTCTCTTCTACCTCGGTTACCTGCAGTGCCACCCGTTTCTCAAACACTATTTGCAAATTGCCGTCAAAGTGGCGGAGCCGGTGCAGCACCATTACTATAGGAATGCTGTAGGAAGCAGGCAACTGCTTGAGAATAGCCTGCGAGGCCTTGATGCCGCCCCAAGACCCTCCTATCACAATTACCTTTGCCTCTTTCTTCATCAAGTAGTTTTGCGGTAAATGCGGTTACTTTTATCCACGCAGGTGTAGTGGCCGTTGATCTGCGACATGGCCAGAGTTTCTTTCTTGCCCAAAGCCAGGTAGCCCAAACTCACCAGACTTTCGTCAAACAAACCGAAAACCCGCTCCTGCAAGGTCCGGTTGAAGTAGATGAGCACGTTTCTGCACAGGATCAAGTGAAACTCATTGAAAGAAGAATCGGTGGCCAGGTTGTGCGGGTAGAACACCACGTTCTTCACCAACGAAGCGTCAAACTTGGCGCTGCCGTAGCTGCTGGTATAGTAGCTGGAGAACTCGGTTTTGCCCCCGGCAGCGTAATACGCGGTGGTGTAAGCCGCCATGTTGGCCAGCGGGAAAATGCCTTCTTTGGCCTGTTTGAGCACTTTCTGGTTGATGTCTGTGGCGTAAATTTTGGTTCTTTCCAGTAGGCCTTCCTCTTTCAGGATGATGGCCAGGGAAAACAGTTCTTCGCCGGTAGAGCAGCCCGCGTCCCAGATCTTGATGAACGGGTAGGTAGACAGAATGGGCATCACGTTTTCGCGCAGCGCCAGAAAGAACGTCGGGTCCCGGAACATCTCCGTGACGTTCACGGTGATTTCCTGCAGGAAATTCTCAAAGAAGTAAGAATCCTGGAACAAGTTCTTGCGCAGTTCTTCTATAGACGCCAGGTTCTTGTTACCCAGAAACCGCCTGATCCTGCGGTACACCGAGGCCCGTGCATAGCCGCTGAAATCATACCCGTACTGGGCATGAATGTCCTGGATAAGCGTTTCTACCGCCTGCTCAAAAAGCGCATCGGCCTCAAGCTTCATACAGCCACACCCGCATTAAGGTCAATAATTTGTCGGTGTCTACGGGTTTGGCAATGTAGTCTGATGCCCCGGCGGCAATGCACTTCTCCTTGTCTTCTTTCATGGCCTTTGCGGTGAGCGTAATAATTGGCAATTGCTTCAAACGAGGATTTTCCCTAATTCGTTTTGTGGCCTCAATGCCGTCCATCTCGGGCATCATCACGTCCATGATCACCATATCAATGCCTTTCTCGGTGTCCAGTTTCTGGATGGCCTCCTTGCCGTTGTACGCCGTGACTACCTCCATGCCGTGCTGCTCCAGTAAGCTACTGAGCGAGTAGATGTTGCGCACATCGTCATCCACTACCAGCACTTTCTTGTCTTGCAGCACTTCTTTGGGCACGTGCAACTTCATCTTGAACTCGCTGCCCGACGGAAGTTTCTGGTTCACCTTGTGCAGGAACAATTGCACCTCATCCAAAAGCCGCAAATACGAGTACTCGTTTTTGATGATGATGGTATTGGCGAACTCCTTCAGGTCTGCTTCCTCTTCTTCGCTCAGGTCTTTGCCCGAGTAGATGATGATAGGAATATCCGTAAGGGCGGTCTGCGACTTGAGCTTCTTCATCCACTCATAACCTTTCATGCCGGGCAGGTTCAGGTCCAGGATAATGCAGTCTACTTTCTGCTTGGCCAGGATCTGCTCCGCCTCTTCGGCGGAAAACGCCGAGGTAGATTTCAGCCCGTGAGCCAACAGCAGCTCGGCCACCGCCTTGTTCTCTATCTCGTTGTCTTCCACAATCAGGATATTCTCCAGCGCCGTGCCCGACATTTCTGAGATAGACGAGAAAGCCTTGTTGAGCATTTCCAGCGTCACCGGCTTGGGCAGGTATTCTTCTTTGTGCCCGTGCTCATTGATCACCTCCTTGTCATACGCCGACATCACGTGCACATTGAGGTGACGCAGGTCGCGGTCTTCCCGCACTTTCCGGAGCACTTCCCAGCCGGTGATATCCGGCAGATGCACGTCTAAGAGCATAGCATCGGGTTTCTCCAGACGGGCCAGACGCAGCCCTTCCTGCCCGGTGAACGCCTGGTGTACCACAAATTTTTTGGCTCTAGCAAAATCAGCTAAAATATCGCTGAAGCCTTTGTCGTCTTCCACAATCAGCACCGAGATGTCTTTCTTGTCTTTCTGCTCCATTCGGTCCAGCACCTGGTGTGCGTTTTCGGCCTTGTTTGGCAAAACCGGGGCCGAAACGGTTTCTTTAACAGGCTGCGGTTGTTGCCTTTTGGTAACCGTAACCGGGTAGGCCGGCAGGTACAAGGTGAAGGTACTTCCCTGGCCCGGCTCGCTTTCCAGCATCAGTTCTCCGCCCAACAGAAAAGCCAACTCTTTGCTGATGGTGAGGCCCAGGCCCGTTCCGCCGTACTTGCGCGTAGTGGAAGTATCTGCCTGTTGAAACGCCTCAAACACCATTTCCTGCTTGTCCTTTGGAATACCAATGCCGGTATCGCGCACCGCGAAGGCAATGATCTCGGGCTGCTCACTCAGCTGCTCAGATCGGAACTTTGGTCGGTTGCTCACCGGATAGATGGAAAGCTCCACCTCGCCGCCTTCGCCGGTGAACTTGATGGCATTCCCGATGAAGTTCTTGAGGATCTGCTCCAACCGGAACCGGTCTGTGACAATGGCTTCCACACTTCCCGGCTTAATGTTCTCCCGGTAGGTGATCTGCTTTTTAGCGGCTACTTCCCGGAACATAGGCGCCAACGAAATGTCCTTGAGCTTGATCTCCTCGGTTTCCAGCTTAATCATGCCCGATTCAATCTTGGAGAGATCCAGAATCTCGTTGATCAATTTGAGCAGGTCTGACCCGGATTTGTGGATAATCTGGGCGTGGTCAATCTGCTTGGTGGAAAGCGTGTTTTCCACGTTATCGGCTAGCAGGCGGGAAAGGATCAGGATGCTGTTGAGCGGCGTGCGCAGCTCATGTGACATGTTGGCCAGGAAGTCGCTCTTGTACTTACTGACCGTTTCTACCTGCTTTATCTTCAGCTCAATGGCCTGGCGGGCGTCTTCCAGCGCCGTGTTCTTGGACTGGAGTGCCTCGTACTGTTCTTCCAGCAACTGGGCTTTTTCCTCCAGTTCGGCATTTTTCTCCTGCAGTTCTTCCTGATTTACGCGCAGCTCTTCCTCAGAGGCTTTCAGCTCGGCGTTGAGGTGGCGCAGCTCTTCCTGCTGGGTTTCCAGTTCCTCGGCCTGGTTCTGGGTCTCGTATAGGAGTTCCTGGGTGTGGAGGTGCGCTTTCAAAGTATGGATGATCACCGAAATCCGCTCCGAAACCGTATCAAACAGCTTCTGCTGCAACTCTCCATACGGCTGACGGGAACACAACTCCAAGGCACCCACTACGCTGGATGAGAAGTAAAGCGGCACAATAACGATGTTGGCGGGCTCCACTTCAGACAAGCCGGTCTTTATTTTCAGGTACTCCTCGGCTACGCCTTCCAGCAGTTTTACTTTGCGCTCCTGCACGGCCTGGCCTACCTTCCCGGTGCCAATCCCGAAGGCGGGCAGTTGCTCTTTGCTGTAGGCTACCCCGTGCGCAGCGGCGGGCTCCAGTTGGCCGCTGTCGTTGTGCAGGTACAGAATACCGGCCTCAGATTGGGTATAGTCGCAAAGGAAGGCAATGGCTTTCTCGGCCACGCCTTCCATGGTGGTTTCACCGCTTACCAGATTATTCAGCTCAGAAACGCCCGTGAGCACCCAGTTGCGGTTGGCGTTTTCGGTGGTGAAGGTCTGCAGGTTGTCCTTCATGTCTTTGATGGCGTGGCTCAGCACGTCTTCGTCGCTTTGCACGGCCACTTCCACCTCGTACTGGCCTTGCCCAATGGCTTTGGCTACCCGTGACAGCGCAATGTTTTTCTCCACCACTTCCCTGAAAGAACTGGCCACACTGCCAATCTCATCTTTGCTGTCAATGTCAATGACTACATCGGTGGCGCCCAGTTTGATGCGGTCGGCGGCAGTCTTTAAGGTGGAAAGCGACGCGGAGATCAGGTTGATGATGTAAAAGGAGAGAAGGGCCGTAAGGCCTAACACAATTGCCATGGCCACGGAGAGCCAGATCAGGAATTGTTGCTTGCGTTTAATTTCAGCGTTCACCTGGTTCCTGATCTGGCTGATCAGGCTTTCCTCTGCCTCGCGGTATTCGTTTATGCTTTTGGTGAAAACGTTGAAAACCACGGCGGTGCTATAGGGCGAAAGGTCCAACTGGGGGTTGGAGTCTATGGCCAGCAGGGTGGCGTCTACTTGCCTGTAGTTGCTGGAGGCGGTGATGCTCTGCACCTGGCTGGCCGACTCCTGGGTGGCGAACCTGTAGAAATTGTTGAGGGCCCGGTTGTACGAGTCAATCTGCGAATTGATCTGGGCGTAATCTTCGTAGGAAAAGCGCTTCTCCGGAATTACCTTCATCAAAAGGCTCCGTACTCTGCCCAGCTGAATCTTGGCCTCTGCCAGGTTTCTGAAGCTGATCAGCTGCCGGCTGATTTGTATGTTGCTGATGCCGGTGGCGTTGGCGTCTATCCTGTCCAGGAGTTTGAAGATCAGGTCTGTGGAGTACCGCCTGAACGCGAGCACGTCAAACTTATTCTGGTCAAAGTCATTCCTGAACTTCTTGAATTCGGCCATAAGGGCCATTTCTGGCAAAGAGCGGCCCGTGCTGGAGACATAGGCCTGTAATTCCCGCTCGGCTGCATCGGTCAGGCTTCGCTGGGCCCTAGCCTCCAGCAAAGCAGCCTGGTTGCCTTCAACAGCTGCCAGAATGCGTCCCCGTTCACGCTGGAACGCATGGACAAACCCTGATAGCTTCTCCGATTCCTCCAGTTGAATGGCCTCCTGCTTGAGGATATTGTTTTCATCCATTTCGGTGTTAATGGTAGAAACCACAAAATACAGGAGCGGAACCATCAACAGAGAAAGGACCAACAGCAGTTTGTCTCTTATTTTAAGGTTCTTCAGTAGCGTCATCTCGGGCCGGTATAAGTTGAGTAAGAATGAACAAGGCCGTAAATTATGAAATGCGCGGCACAATCACCTTTGTTTCTGGTCCGTTTAAACCCAGTGCTGTTTCCAGCCTCTTTCTATTAAACTCATCCAAAAACAGCTACTCATCAATTCAGGTAATGAAAGGATGGATGTTGCGGTAGAACTTCCTCAATTTCGTAAGTAACGTAAACGTATGGGCAATGCCCTCCACCATATGACCTGGGATGGCACAAGCGCATGCAAAGCTGAAAACTTAATTACCGTAGACATATGAGCAATAAGTCAGTTAGTCGCCGCCAAGCCCTGAAAGCTACGGCATTGGTGGGAGTAGCCTCTTTTTTAGGATTGCCGCAGTTAGAGGCTGCCAGGCAGAAGGGAAAAACGCCCCCGCTCACCCCAGAGGAGATTAAGGCCATAGAAGCGGCCATGGGCAAGAAAGGTACTTACAAGGAAGCCGAGGCAACCCACACCACCCCTCTGCCCCGCAACGATCTTAAGATAAAGGTGAAGGGAGAATCTGTTCCCATCGCGTTCGGGTTTGGGGGCTGGGTATCCATCAAAAAAACCGTGGACGGCAAGACGGCCATGCTCATGAGCGACACGGTGCTGCTCCAGGAAGAGGTGAACCCGCTTATCTCCGCCGCCCACGCCAACGGCTTGGAGATAGGGGCTATCCACAACCACTTCTTCTACGAGGAACCCCGCATTTTCTACATGCACCTGCACGGCATGGGCAGCCCAGCGGAATTGGCCAAGAAGTTTGCGGCCACCATCCGGCAGAGCAAGATCTCTCCCGCCAACCAGCCTGCTTCTCCCGCCCCGAACCCTGCTGCCCAGAGCGGCAACACCGCCCCCGGCACCGCCGCCCCGCCCACCGGAAAAGAGAACTTCAACCTCCCGGCGTTGGATGCCATTGTGAAGTACACCGGAACCGTGAACGGCCCAACCTATAAGTACACCATCGGGCGGGATGACCTGACCGTGATGGCCATGGGAACGGAGATGACGGCATCTATTGGGTTGAACTCCTGGGCTTCCTTTGCCGGCACGAAGGAGAAGGCCCACATTGCGGGCGACATCGCCATGCTGGAACCAGAGGTGAATCCCGTGATTGCAGCGCTACGCAAGAACGGGCTGGAGGTGGTGGCGCTGCATCACCACATGCTGGGGGACGACCCGCACATGATCTTTCTGCACTACTACGGCCAAGGGCCCGCCACTACGCTGGCCAAAGGCTTCCGGGCGGCCTTGGATGAGCTAGGGAAACACGGCAAGGAGATAAAGCATAAAAACCACTGACCAAGTCGTTCAAAAAACTTTTTCTTTGGCAGAACCTTAACCGCCATCTGGGCTTTGCGCACCGGCTAAACAGAGTTTTCTCTATCAGCCAGGATGCAAAGCCCAGATGAGTTGTTCAGCTTTTACTGCAGGTTAATTGGCTTCTACGTATGCTTTAAGGTTGTTCAGGATCATCTGCTAGCCTGTTCTCTGCATCTCTGCATCATGCTCCCCTTCGGCGTCAAAGGTGGTGGTTACTTTGGTGCTCCCGCCCAGGTCTTCAAACTCGTTGGTAGACTGTCTGCCGTCGGTCATGGTGTAAGTCAAACTCTTCTGGTCGATGACTTTGTCGTACACTGCCTCAAAGTCAAACCCAAAGTTTCCGTCCTTGGCTTCCATTTTGGCATAATACTTTCCGCCAACCCGCAGATCGTTTTCCGCTTTGGGGCATTGCCAGTCTTCTGTGGCAAAGTTCCAGTTGGTGATGTACTCAGGCTTGGTATAAAAGTCCCAAACTTTGTCGGTGCTTGCCGCTAAGGTGATACCTGAGGCGATCAAATCAGTTTGGGGTAGGAGACTGGCAACTGGCAACCTAGTATAATTCAAGCCCGGGGAAATCCCAGTCAGCGTAGCCATTTATGGCCTGTTTTGGCTTTTCAGCCACAGAACTAGGTCTTTTTGTTGGTTCCGGCAGGCCGTTCCCCAAAGGGAAGAAATCCTAGCCTGGACCGTGCCCCCAAGCTCGTAAGGCTGATGAATATGGCAGTAGGGAAGGGGGGCCATCTTTTAGGGCGGCCCTGCTGCGCAATGGATTTGTGGGGGCTATAACCCTTCTCCGCTCGTGCCCACCACCCGAACCATCTCAATCTCAAAGCCTGCTGCTTTAACGGCATCTTCAATCTTCTGCGGATTGGGATTCTGGCCAGACACGCTCAGGATGTGGTCGTCGGCATCGGGGTCTACTTGCCAATTGCTGATTTCTTCCTGCTGGTCTAACAACCGCGCCACGGCGGCAATGCCGTCCTGGTCTTGTATGTTGGTCTTGAATTTCAGGATTTTCATAGGCTGGTATTTTAGAGGGTGGTTGAGGTAGGTTATACCGTTCCGGGAGAAGGGTGGTTGCCCCGGGAGGCAAAGCGCCCGGGCTGCCTTCCAGGTTGGGCAGGTTGGCAGCAACGCTATCGCCCGGGCCTTTTACTCTTTTCAGGAAGGTACCGCTAACCGGCACCAACTCTTGGCCTCACAACCAGAAAAGGAAGACCACCCATGACATCCGCTCACCGTTTTTGGGCTGTTTTGCAGAAAAAGTACCGTAAACGGGGAAGGGCTATAGTGACGGAGCAAACCCGAAGATTGGACTGCGGTTTACCGCCAGCCGGTAGGCTTGTGTTGCGGGAAACGCGTGATTTTGCCAGTAAGTACTGTATTTGCCGGGCGGCGCAAACCATCCTGTTTGTCGCACGTACCCTTTTGGTGCCAGCGCTACGCACCAAGAGTATGAATGTAACGGATCACGTCACCAATGAACGGGCTATGCAGACAACCCCTGAGCCCTCTGCCCCACGAACGAGCAAATACCTGGTGGTAAAAGGGAATATCCTCCTTAAGGGGTTTTCCTCCTTTTATGAAGCCTACATGCACGCGCTCAACAAGTTCTGCTCAGAAGACTTTCTGGTCATGAAGGAAGATGAACTGTAACCTCCGCCCACCGGCCTCGTATCTTTCAAAGTACTCGTACATTTTCAGCAAATAAGGGCAGGTAACCTGGTGGCAAACCGGGTTGCCTGTTTTTGGCTGCCTGGCGGGTGCACCCTACCCGTACTCACGCATGAAGTCTTAAGGCGGTTGCTTGCTATCCGCTTGCGCTCTGGGAAAGCACTGCTTTGAGGCGATTTTCTATAAAACAGCAAAGAAACGGCTCCGCTCCCAGCGGGGTACCCGGCCGTAAAACAAAACAGGCAATGTGGGAGAACCTACATTGCCTGTTTTGTTTTGGGGAGGGCTACACCAGCGGCGGAACGACAAAGGCAGAGGCGGCGCCCGGCCTGGCCTGCGGGTGGGAAGAGCCCGCCGCCAGCTGCTGCTTCAGGTGGTCGGCAAGCCGGAGGGCCTGGGCCACCACCATAACGGTGGGGTTGGCGTGTGAGCTGGTGGCAAACGTGGAGGCGCCCGCCACGTACAGGTTGGCCAGGCCATGTACCCGGGCATTTCTGTCCACCACGCCGGTCTGGGGCGCATCAGACATTCTGGTGGTGCCCATCTGGTGCGCGTACGAATCGTAGTGGGCCAGCCTCAGTTTCAGGTAGGTCCTGAACCCTTCCTCGCTGTACAGAGCCTCGCCCAGGCCCTGCTGCCTAAACCGGCCAATGAACAGGTTGTGGGCCGTTACCAGGGACTCGGTGTCCTGCTCCCTGAATGCCAGGCGCACGTCTACCCGTGGCATGCCCAGCGCATCTTGCAGGGTGGGGGAGAGCAGGATTCTGCTGTCGCGGTTGGGCATTTGCTCGGCCTGGAAGAAAAGTCCCCAGTACCGGCTCTGCGCCGAAGGGAGGAGGGCGGGCAGACCCAACCGGTAAAGGCCGGTCCATTGGTGGGGCGGCAGGCCAGACCGTTGCGCCGCCTGCCGCAGCGTGGGGCGCATGCCGGTGAGGGAGGCCAGCTGCCTGGCGGCCCCGTACAGCGGCGTGAAGAGCGGATGCTGGATTTCGGCCAGGCCTTTGGGGTAGGAGAGGTAAAAGACCGTGTTCAGGGTTTGCTGCTCTTGCTGGGCCTGCTCGGGCATCCACCAGCGCCGGCGGCAGAAAACGCCCTCCTTGTCGCGCTCAAACCCAAAGATGACCTGCTCGCGCCGGGTAGGGTTAAGTTGGGCGTACGTGCCCGTGAGGTGCGTCATGTAATACCGGCCCACGTTGTCGTGCTGGTTGCCCAGGCCCGTGGGGAAGAACCGGTTGGAGGAGGCCAGCAGCAGCCGGGCGTTCTCAATTCCGCCGGCGGCCAGTACAAAATGCCCCGCCTCCACCCTGATGCGCTTGCCTTTCACTTCCACGGGCAGTGCTGAAACCAGGCCATCTGCCTGCGCCATCTCCAGCGGGAGCGCGTGGGCGTCTAGCAGCACGTGCACGTTGGGCGCTCTGTCCAGCGCCGTTTCATAGTCCCGCCCGAAGTGCACGGGCGGGCTCCAGCGCTCCAGGCAGGCAGAGGTGAACACGGGGGAGTCCAGCCCGGGAATGATCTCCTGCTGCCCCTGGGGGAACACATCCTGGGCCCAGAACGCAAAGCTCCCAATCTGGCAAAAGTCGCAGGCTTTCTGCAGGTAAGGCAAGATTTCCTGGTAGGTGAGGGGCCAGCCGCTGTTTTCTACCCAGGGGCGTACTTTAAAGTCGAGCGGGTCAAAGGGAACGCAGCGCCCCGCCCACACCGCCGACCCGCCCCCAAACTGACGCCGACGCAGCCGCTCAGGAGGCTCATGGGTGCCGGGGGGCGTAACGGTTCCTTTGTAGAGGTCCCGGTTGGCCTTGGTCTGCCGCCAGCCGCCGCCCGTGATGAGAATGATTTTTTTCTGGGTGGCCGCCAGGGTAAGCGCCAGAGAAATGGCCGCTGGGCCGCCACCAATAATGCAGAGATCGTACGAGAGCACTTGGCCCGCTGTGAGGCTTTCTTGCGAAATGAACATAGGCAACTCATTAGTAAGAGCCACTTCAGGGGCTAGCGGTCCTTGATCTTCCCTTAGCGCAGAGCTAAGGACGTATGCGGTAAATATAGGATTTAACCTTGTAAATACAAGAATTTCTGTGCGTTATCCTGCGTAAGCGCGTCCCTTTCCAGTACAATATGAAAAACAAGCTTTGGAGCACGGCCAAGTATAAACCCGTAGGGCAGGGCAGTCCAGTGCACACAAACAGGAGTAATGCCGGGTAGTGCGGGAGAAAATTGGGGTACAATGCAATCACAAGAACCTCCTGGCCGGTGGCTGCCTGCAATTGCACTGCTGGTTTGTAAATTTTGAGGGAAAGAGGACAAATGTCCAAAAGAAGGCTTGTCAAGATTTGCTGCGTAAGCGGTTGTTTATGAGCTGTTTTAAAGAAAACGGCCAGAAAACGGAGTAGCGGCACCCTGCAGGGCAATTTGGATATTTGCCCCGGTTTGAGTAAATAGGGCCATACTTCCTACAGCCGTAGTTCCAGTGGAAATTCCCCCGTTCCCCATATGGCTTACAGATCAACGCCCTACCCAAACCATAAGGCCATGACGCAGCAATTCTTCTTGAAAGGGCTTTCCCGGCCGGTGTTTGAAACCGAGTTTGTGTCTATTTTCCTGGACCAGAGCCTGAAGCTGCTGCTCTTGGTGTGGAAGCGCCAGATCACCCTGGCTGAGCGCAAGGAAGGTTTCCTGAAGGGCCTGGAACTGACCCGCCAGCACCGCCTCACCGCCTGGCTCATAGATGACCTGCAGCTCTCCATCATCACGCCCGAGGAGAAGGAGTGGGTGCTCACCCAATTTCAGGAAGAGGCCTCCCAGACAACCATTCAGAAACTGGCCGTGGTCACCCCAGATTTCTACCCCTCGCTGGTGGCCAACACAGAGTTCACCGAGAAGGGCAAGCAAGGGTACCAGGCCAAAGGCATAATCCAGCACGAGGTTTTCATTGACTACAGCAGCGCCCTCAGCTGGCTGCTGGCCCCAACCGAAGAAGCCCCCGACGCCTGATTTCCCCGTTCCGGGCGGACTTTTCTGGGCAGGCAGGCAAGCCGCTTTCCTCTTTGCGAATATTTTTAGCATATTTTCCTGTAAACAGACCAAAAACAGAGGTAAATTTGCCGCCCCGTTAGCAAAGCGGCGGCCTGGGCAAAAACCTCTTGCCGCCGGGGAGAGTAAGCAACGCGAAATAGCAAGGAAGAGTGGCTGGTACTGCACCCAAGGATTTTTTCAAACAGGCAAGAACAGTGGCCGAGGTCAAGGCTGAACTGCTTTCCAGGTTTATCCCCACCTGGGGCGAGTTGGCTCTGGCCGCCCAGCGAGAAGCGCCTGAACCCGCCTGCCTCCTGGTGGACTTTTTGGCGGGCGCCGGCACGGCCGATGGGCTGGCCGCAGAAACCACGGGCAAAATCCTGCGCACCATTTTCGCCAGTTCCGGTTCCCGCTTTGCCCTGAGTCCGGCGTTCCGCACGTTCTTTTCAGACCCCAGCAAGGCGGCTTTGGCCAGGCTGGAGCAGCACGTGGCAGAGCTCCCTTTCTACCCCGAGCTGGGCCACGCCCCGGTTTTCCTGCTCCACCCTGACCAGCAGGAACAGCTCCGGGAATGGACCCGGCGGGAGGTGCCGGGCCTGCTGGTGGCAGATCCGTTTGGGGCCAAAGCCGCCCAGGCGCAGGTGCTGCAGGCGCTGGACCAGGCAAGTACAGATCTGTTCCTGTTGTTTGAGGCCGGCAAGCTGAAGGCCTCGGTGCGGGGGGCGGCCACCCCGAGCCCCTTGCAGCAGCTCTACGGTGCCCAGCTGCCCCGTGTGCAGGCCTACTGCGCCCGCATCACCCAGGCCCGGAAGCGTGAGGAGTTCATCCTGCAAAGCTTACAGGCGGCGGTTCAGGAACGCGGCTACCACACCGTTGTCTTCAAGATGGGCCAGCCCGGCAAATACCAGCCCTGCCAGTACCTTTTCTTCGCCTCCAGAGCCACGGCAACCTGCAACCGCCTCAAGGAGCTGCTTCTGGAATACAGCGAAACGCAGGAAGACGGGGTACCCACCCTGGGGGTGAACCTCAGACCCGTGCGGCTGCTGGTGCCCGAGTACGCGCAATACCTGCCTTTCTCCCTGCACAACCTCCGGCAAGATCTGCTCCAGAATGCTCCGCAGTACAACCGCCTGAGCCTGGACAGGATTTACGAAAAGCACAACCTGGGCACCCCGTACTGCCGCGCCAATTACCTCACCGTGATGGAACACCTGAAGGCAGAGGGGAAGATTCTGCTGGTGAACCCTAAAACGGGGCAGCAAGTGCACAAGCTTACCTACCAGTGTCTCATCAAATTCAAAGGCTGAGTGACCGGGTAGAATAGGAAGCTGTCTTGTGCTCCCTTAGGGCAGCATGTTGGCGTAGATTCCTTCTTCCCAAAATGAGCTTTCGGGCACCGCTTTGTAAAATAGAGGAGAGGCACTCACTATACTTACAAGCCGTGCCCAGGCAATGGCCCGGGAGTAAGGCATAGCCGGCAGCGCTCTCAGACAACAGGCGCAGTTTATACACAGAAAGGTAGAGGAAAAAAGTGGATGAGCCGGGTCATGGCCGATTGGATAGCCCTGTCCTACGGCTGAACCTCCTCTTTCTGGCCTGGGTTTGTTCCTAAAACAGCAAACACTTCCGGTATTCACTAGACATCCTTTCGCAGCCTCCCTATATTTGCTTCCCAATTTCAAGAATATGACTGCTCCCTCCCTCACTGCCTTCGCTGAACTTGAAGCTTCGCTGACCGGTGAATTATTTTACAACGCCGAGTCTTCCCTGCACCAGGCCCAGCGCCGGGTGTACGCCACCGATGCCTCGGTGTACCAGGAGATGCCCACCGCCGTGGCCATCCCCAAAACCAAGGAAGACCTCAAAGCATTAATCCAGTTCGCGAACCAGCACCAGATCACGCTCATCCCAAGGGCCGCCGGGACTTCCCTGGCCGGTCAGGTGGTGGGCAACGGACTGGTGGTGGACATCTCCAAGTACTTCACCCAGGTCCTGGAAGTAAACCCCCAGGAACATTGGGTGCGGGTGCAGCCGGGCGTAATTAGAGATGACCTGAATGCGGTCCTGCGTCCGCACGGGCTGCTGTTCGGGCCGGAGACTTCTACGGCTAGCCGGGCCATGGTGGGCGGCATGATTGGCAACAACTCCTGCGGCTTGCACTCCATTGTCTGGGGCGATACCCGTACGCATCTGCTCTCGGCCAAAGTACTGCTGAGCGATGGCTCAGAGGCCGAGTTCAAGCCACTTACGCACCCCGAGCTGCAGCAGAAGCTGGCGCTCCAGAACCTGGAAGGCGAGATCTACCGGAAAATGTATGGCCTCATCAGTGACCAGGAGAACCGAAGCCTCATCCAAAAGAACTACCCCAAAAAGACCCTGACCCGCCGCAACACCGGCTACGCGCTGGACTTTTTGGTAGACGAAGGTGCCGGACCCGAAGGACAGACCACGCTGGACCTCTGCAAGGTGCTGGCGGGCTCAGAAGGCACCCTGGCCTTTGTGACCGAAGCCAAACTGAATCTGATTCCCCTGCCGCCCAAGGAAGAAGGCCTGGTGTGCGTGCACTTCACTTCCCTCATGGAGGCTCTGGAGGCCAACATCATCATCCTGAAGCACCACCCCATGTCCTCTGAGTTGGTGGACAAGTACATCATGGACTTCACCAAAGGCCACCGCACCTATGATGCCAACCGCTTCTTCATAGAGGGCGACCCCGCGGCCCTGCTCATGGTGGAGTTCATGGCCGAGACCCAGGACGAGATCACCGAAAAAGCCGAAGCCCTGATTGCCGATCTGAAAGCGGCTGGTTTGGGCTATGCCTACCCCGTCGTACGCGGGGCGCTCACCAAACCCGTGTGGGACGTGCGCAAAGCCGGCCTGGGTTTGATCCGGAACCTGCCCGGCGATACCCAACCGGTGAACCTCATTGAAGACTGCGCCGTGTCTCCCGAGGATCTGCCCGCCTACGTTGCCGATTTGCAAAAAGTATTGGAAAAACACCAGCTGCAAGCGTCTTACTACGCCCACGCCGGGGCCGGCGAGCTGCACATTGAGCCCATGATTAACCTGAAGACCAACGAGGGCAAGCGGGTATTCCGGGAAGTGCTCGCCGATACCACGGCGCTGGTCAAGAAATACAATGGCTCGCTCAGCGGCGAGCACGGCGACGGCCGTTTGCGCGGCGAGTTCATTCCGCAGGCCTTGGGACAGGAAGTATATGAACTACTGAAGGAGGTAAAGCAGATCTTTGACCCCAAACACATTTTCAACGCGGGCAAGATTGTGGATACGCCCCCCATGAACGAGTTCCTGCGGTACGAGGAGCGTCCGGCCCAGCAGATCATTCCGGTAGAGACGCTGTTTGATTTCACCCGGCAGGAAGGTATTCTGCGGCTGGCCGAGAAATGCTCCGGCTCCGGCGATTGCCGCAAAACCCACGTGAGCGGCGGTACCATGTGCCCCAGCTACATGGCCACCCGCCAGGAGAAAGACACCACCCGGGCCCGCGCCAACATCCTGCGGCAGTTCCTCACCAATTCCGACAAGGTTAATAAGTTTGACCACAAGGAAATCAAAGAGGTAATGGACTTGTGCCTCAGCTGCAAAGCCTGTAAGTCTGAGTGCCCCAGCAGCGTGGACGTGGCAAAGATGAAAGCCGAGTTCCTGCAGCACTACCACGATGCCAACGGGGTGCCGCTGCGTACCCGCATGATTGGTAATTTTACTAAAATGCAGCAACTGGCCTCCGTGGTGCCCGGTGTTTACAACTTCATGATCAGCAACCCGGTCACCAGCAAGCTGATCAAGAAAACCGTAGGTTTTGCCGTAGACCGTTCTTTGCCCGAAGTAGGAAAAACCACCCTGAGAAGCTGGTTTAAAAAGTGGCAGAAGGAGAACGCGGCTGCCAACACCGGCAAACCCGTTTACCTGTTCTGCGACGAGTTCACCAACTACAATGACGTGGAGATCGGGCAGACCACGGTGAAGCTGCTCTCGGCGTTGGGCTACTCCGTGCAGATCCCGGAGCACCTGGAAAGCGGCCGTACCTACCTCTCCAAAGGCCTGGTGCGCGATGCCAAGGAAATCGCGATTAAAAATGTGCAGCTCCTGAGCAAAGCCATGGCCAACGGCACGCCCATCATCGGGATTGAGCCTTCGGCCATCCTAACGCTGCGCGATGAATACCTGGATCTGGTGCCGTCAGAGTTAGTGCCTGCCGCCCGAAAAGTAGCTGCCAACTCGTTCCTTTTAGAGGAGTTTTTACTGAAAGAGGCCGAAAACGGAAGCATCACTGCCTCCGCGTTCACGCAGGAGAAGAAGCACATCAAACTGCACGGCCACTGCTACCAGAAAGCCTTGCAGGTGCTCACGCCCACGCAGAAGATACTTTCGCTGCCCCAGAATTATGAAGTAGAGATGATTCCTTCGGGCTGCTGCGGCATGGCGGGTTCGTTTGGGTATGAAGAAGAGCACTATGACGTTTCCATGCAGATTGGTGAATTGGTACTGTTCCCCGCCGTGCGAAACGCTGCGCCGGAGACCATCATCGCCGCGGCCGGAACCAGCTGCCGCCACCAGATCAAAGACGGGACCGCCAAAAAAGCCCTGCACCCGGCCGAGATCCTCTGGCAGGCCTTGGCTTCTAAGTAAACTACGGAATTTGATCCTTCTATACATGCTGTCATCCTGAAAGGATCTTGGTGACGAACCAATAGAGCTTTTATTGGAGGCAACTACCGTTCGTCACCAAGATTCTTTCAGAATGACAAAGGGGAGTGGAGTAGTAATAGTGATATCTCATTACTTTAGACCGACTAAGCTAAAAGAAGTAATTGGAAAGAGTGTGCAGATAGTGTACGAAGTGCTAATTTATACCAAAACAGAAAGCCCTCTCATTTGAGAGGGCTTTCTGTTTTGGGGCTAGTTTCAGGAAAATGGTCCCAGAACTCTTCTGAATTATTGGTTGTAGTTACTCCCGCACCCGGTTGCGTTCACTTTCTGAGCCGCCGGTGTCGGGGCGGCGCTGGCTGCCAGAGGTTTTCCCGAACCGGTAGGAATAGGAGAGGGTGACCACGCGGCTGTCGCCGGCGTTGCGCCACCAGGCATCTGCGTTGGTGAGGTTGTTGATCACGCCGTTGGTGATTCTGGTATAGAAGATATCGCTCACGTTCAGGCGCAGAGTGCCTTGGTCCTGGAACAGTTTCTTCTGCAACCCGGCATTGGCCAGCCAGTACCCGCCAATCTCAAACTGGGCATAATACAGGCGGGTGCGGTACTGGCCACCGGCCTCAGCGCTCCAGCCTTTGCCAAACGTAAACTGGTTGCTCATAGAGGCGAAGAAGAAATTCCCTCCCACGTCTAGTCGCTGGTTGTACAACTGGCTTCTAAATTGGTTGTGGCTGAACTCGGTGTATAGGGTGGTGCGCAGCCATTTGGCCGGATTAAACGTGGCATTCAGGGAGATCACCTTAGACTCGCTCACGCCTAAGTTGCCTGGGCGGCTGTAATAGCGTTTGCCTACTTCTGGGTCATCTCTGATTTCAATGGTTTCATTGATCAGATCCAAGGCCCGGCTATACCGGGCAGAAGCGGTAATGATGTTATGCGTGTAGGAAAGCTCCAGGTTGTGCGAGAAGGTGGGCTGCAGGAAAGGGTTACCGGAGTAGTACGTGACTTTATCCAGCGGCGAAAGGAACGGGTTCAGGTCCTGGAAGAACGGACGGTCAATGCGCTTTCCGTAAGACAAGGTGAAGGATTTCATGCCCGCAGAATCCAGTTTGTACTGCACGTACACGGTAGGGAAAAGGTTGGTGTAGCTGCGGCTGAAGGCTGAGTCTTTCTTCTCCACGTTCCCCAATTGGTGCCCTTTTGAAACGGTATTTTCCAGCCGGGCACCAGCCTGTACAGACCAGCGGGCAAACTCTTTCCGCATATTGGCATACACAGCATGGATGTTCTCGCGGTACTGGAAGTGGTTGCTCAGATCATAATCAGGGGCCGTAATGCCGTTTTCAGTGGTAGAGTAATTGGCTACGTTATCTGTTTTGATGTAACTGGTTTTAGCACCGGTTTCCAGATGCACACCGTTCTGGAAGGGATGGGTATAGTCTGCTTTTGCCGTGTAAATGTTGATGGTAGAAGGAACGGTGCCGGTAATTTGGTCCTGGCTTTTTAAGCCTCCCTCTGGGTTGTAAATGAAGTTTTTGTATAACTGCTCGGCATGGGTACGGTAGGTGACGTAATCTACATCTGCGGCGAGGGAGCGGCCGGTTTTTCCAATGTCGTGCCGTACGTTCAGGTTTACGCTACCGTTCCTGAAGTTATTCTCGTTCCAGTTATCGGCCACAATGGTAGAGTCCAGTTGGCCAGTGGCTTTGAGCAGGCGACTGACGTTATCGGTTTGCGTATCTGAGGGGCGGGTGAGGCCGTTCAACACAATCCCGAAGGTGGTGCTAGGGGTCGCGTAGAAATCCATCCCGATTTTGGCCGCATACGATTCTGAGCCGCGTAAAATGTAGGAGTTCTGGCTGAACATAGATTGCAGCTGTTGCGCCTCGTTTTTGTAGCGCCGCTCAATATTCAGATCTGTAAAGTTGTTCTGCGCCGTCTGCGAAAAGGTGGCAAACAGATTCACTTTGTTATTACGGTAGTTCAGGTTGAGGCTGTTGCTGGTTTTGCCTAGTTTGCCCCGCCCGTAACTCAGGTTAAGATTGCCGTTGAACGATTTGGTGTTTGACTTCTTCGTTTTGATATTGATTACCCCGGCATTTCCGGCGGCTTCGTATTTAGCCGGCGGATTGGTCATGATCTCAATGGTCTCCAGCGTTTCAGAGGGCAGGGAACGAAGGTAACTTTCCAGCTCGGCCCCGGCCAGATAAGTAGGCTTGTCGTCAATGAATACCACTGCGCCAGATTTTCCTTTCAGGCTGATCGCCCCATTTTCGCCCACCAGAACCCCCGGTGATTTTTCCAGGACTTCCAGCGCGTTGGTGCCCGCGTTAGACAGCAGCGCCCCCACGTTTATCACCGTTCGGTCTATTTTCTGCTCCACAAAAAGCTTCTGGCTGGCAACCGTTACCTCCTGTAGGACCTGTCCACCGTCTTGTTCTAAGGTGATAGCTGGAAGGGTCAGGTTTAGATTGGCGGCGCTGATGCTGATAGGACGGCTTTTGTACACTTTGTAGCCCATGGCATTTACCACCAGCAAATAGCTGTTCTCTTTCAGGCTCTCCAGTTCAAAGGCACCGGCGGCATTGGTGATGCTTATTTTTACCAGGGCACTGTCCTGTGCTTTGAGCAAAGAAACGGTGGCTGCTTCTACAGGCTTGTTGCTGGCATCTTTTACCAAGCCTGAAATTTTACCCGTCTGCTGCGCCCGGGATATATGTGAAACAAGGAGAGAGAAAAAGAGCAGGTAAAGAAGTCTCATAGGGTAGGGAAAAGCTTGCTTCAGTAGAGTCCAATATGGGAAGCATTGGCGTTTTAAGCCCATTTCTCAAAAATGAGCTAAAAACCGCCAATGCTTCCCAAGAGAGACAACTTCACAGGACATTTACCCTATTGGGCAGGGGGATTGGTGGGGAGATTTTCTGGAGGAGATAAAAAGCCGTGTCTGATATCAGGTACAACCATCATACGTTTACCCTTGCACCCGTACCAGAGCAGCGTTCTGCAACTGGTCTTCGGCCTCCAGCAGTTCTTCCAGCATGACTCTTCTTTTCTCCAGCTCTTCCGGCGTAAAAAGGTCAGGCAGAATGGCTTTGTAATAGCTGATACCCGCCTGTAGGTTCTGCCAGAAGGTTTGCAGGTACTTGGCCTGTTTGTCGGTGAGGGTTTCCAGTTGTTCGGCTTTTTTGTTCTTCCAGTAGTCTATGTACAGCTTCAGTTCATTGATGAACACGTGCGGGCGGTAGGTCTGGTTAAGCGCGTTAAACCTTCCATAAATATGGTCTACCATTTCCTGTAATTTAAAAATGCCCGAGAAGTAGGCCAGGTTTGGTCCCGGACAAATGGCCACCGGTGTGACCCTGGTTTTCTTCCCGAAGTTGTACAGCAGCGAAGCAGTATTGGCCAGCCCTTCGCAGAGACATTCTTTCACCAGTACCTTGGCTTGTTCCGCAAGTAACGTCTCAGCCGGTAGCCCCTGCTGCTGCAGTTGCTCCAGTTTGCGGCGCTGGAATTTGCGGGAGGCCGTGCAGAGGGGTTCTTCGCTGAAATCTGTGTTAGACACCAGGTGCTTTTTCACGCAGGGACTGCCCGGTTTACCTTTGGCTATGCGGGTGTGGTTGAGTTGCTCGCTGGTGGTGCCGCGCAGAGCGTTGAACGGGACGCCCAACGGTGAGATAGGGCTCAGGTACAAGTCCTCGGCCTTCGCTTTAGAAAGTTTGGTAAGAGTCTCGGCGTCTACGGTGGTGGCCTCAGGTACTAACAAAAATGGTGTACCCCAACCTACTGCGTCGCAGCCGTAGTGTTCCAGGAGAAAGTTCTGCTCTTCGGCCGTACCGATGCCTCCCTGCACCGTGAGCCGCTGGATTGGGGCGGCACCTGGGGCCTGCACTCCTTTGGCAGCAAGCGCCTGCTGGCACATGGTCCATAGTTCCGCCTTCAGGACCTCGCGGTTGGCTTTGAATTCCTCCAGAATAGGGCCCAGCAGCAGCCCGTCTGTGGCAAAAGCGTGTCCGCCGCAATTCAGTCCAGATTCTACCCTGAACTCAGACACCCAAATACCTTTTTTTGCCAGAATCTTCCCTTGTACGGCGGCAGACCGGTAATCGCTTACTTTGATGATCACCTGCTTTTCAAACGCACCCTGGGCGTTGGGCAGAAAACCTGGGAACTGCTCCAGATAGCTGAACAGCCTTGGGTTCATGCCCGCCGAGAACACAAGGGAGGAGCGAACGGTGCTCTGGGCAAAACCCCTAAGCGCAGCCAGCGCATCGGAGAACTCTGCCGGAAGAGCGCTGCCGTCTGGGGCGTGGTTGGTTTTGTCCAGCTTGGTCATGATGTTCACGTCAATGCTGCCCGGTATCACGGCCTCGCGCAGTTGCGCCTGCAGAAACCCTTTGTAGACCTCATCGGGTGTTTGCAGCATCTGGTGGTACAGCATGCGCAGCGGAGAATGTTCTGGCAACATCTCAAAATATTTGGTGAGCTGCGTGCCGGGGGCAAATTCCCCGGCTTTTACGTTCTCCAGCTGTTCGGCCACCAGTTTGTCTACCAGGTTTAGGTAAGCCGTGATGCGCCTGGCGCGGTAATCTGCCTGTTTTTCAGAAATGGGCTCAAAAGGCTTCTGGTAAAGTGCGGCATAGTAAAGCCGCATCTCTTCCAGCAGCTGATCGTCGGCCAGCGCAATCACCGAGGAAATGCCGTAACGGGCAACTTTAAGAGGAGAGTCTATGGAAAAGGCCAATCCCATGACCGGGATGTGGAACGTGTGGAGGTGGTGGAAAGCCATGGTTTTTCTTTGGGAGCGTAGATGAAGGCTTCGGTGCCCGAAGCCGTGCACAAGGTAGGGGCATCCTGAAAGAAAGAGACACGAGAAGAAACAGCCTGTTGGGTGAGGCATATCATTGTGCAGGTGCCAACTTTGGCTATGGAGCGAGCGACCCGGCTCCTGTTTTAGACCGGTTTTCTGAAAAATGAGCCCCAAACCCAGGCCGGTTTCGCGTACCTTTAGCTCCAGCACTTCACCGCCTTTGGTTATGAAATGGATTACCCGCGAACGCCCCAAAATTGACCGCCTGGCCTGCCCCTGGCTCATCAAGAGGTTTATTGACCCCACGGCGGAGATCATCTACGTGCCTGAGCCCCAGGTGCTGGACCAGGCCCGGGCCCTGGACGCCATTCCGTTCGACGTGCCCGGCGTGGAGTACAGCCATTACCAGGACCGCTGCACCTTTGACTACTTCCTGGAGAAGCACCACCTGCAGCAAGACCCGGCCCTGCAGACCATGGCCCTGATTGTGCGCGGCGCCGACACCGATGACCACACCCTGGCGGCGCAGTCGGCGGGGTTGTGGGCCATTTCGCACGGCATGGCCTTCAACATCACCAATGACCAGGAACTGCTGGACAAAGCCCTGGTGCTCTATGACGGGCTCTACAGCTGGGCCAAACACCTGCAGCAGCAGAAGCACACCACCCACCCCACCGAGCGGCTCTTTTTGCAGGCCTACCACCAGTTTCTGGCACAGAAAAAAGAGCACCCCCAGAAAGTGCCCGCCTGGGCGCAGCACCTCAAAGAGATCATCCAGGACCAGATAGACACCAACCTTACCCTAACCCTCAAGGAGGTAGCCGAGGCGCTGGACGTGAACCCGGCCTACGTTTCCCGGGCGTTTTCCAAATACTTTGACAATCTCTCGTTTGGCGAGTACATCCGGAAGCTGCGCATTGAAAAGGCCCTGAACCTTTTGCATACGTCGGGCTATTCCCTGGCCGAGGTGGCCTACCTCACCGGTTTCTCAGACCAGAGCCATTTTACCCGCATTTTTAAGCAACAGCTGGGGCAAAGCCCTTCTGAGTACCTAAAAAATTGGCGTAAAAAGTAAACCCCGTCCCAAAGGTAAATTCTGTGCTAGCCTGCGCGCGGCCGGTTCCGTATTCTTGTACCAAAACAATTGCAGCCATGGAAACCACCACGCTAGATACCAACCCCCTTACCCAGCGGAGCGCCCCGGAGAAACCCACGTTCCGGGAGGCCTTTCTGTTCTGGCTCAAGCTGGGCTTCATCAGCTTTGGAGGACCGGCGGGCCAGATCGCCATCATGCACCAGTTTATTGTGGAGCAGAAGCGGTGGGTGTCAGACTCCCGGTTTCTGCACGCGCTCAACTACTGCATGCTGCTGCCGGGACCCGAGGCCCAGCAGCTGGCCACCTACCTGGGCTGGCTCATGCACGGCGTGCGGGGCGGGCTGGTGGCGGGCATCTTCTTTGTGCTGCCCAGCGTGTTCATTCTGCTGGGGCTGAGCACGGTGTACGTGAGCTTCGGGGCCATCCCGTGGGTGTCGGCTTTGTTCTACGGCCTCAAACCGGCCGTGGTGGCCATTGTGGCGTTGGCCTTGTTCAAGATTGCCGGCAAGTCGCTGAAGACCTGGCTGCACTATGCCCTGGCAACCGTCAGTTTCCTGGCCATCTACTTCCTCAAGGTGCCCTTTCCGTACCTTATTCTGGGGGCTATTGTGCTGGCGGTGGTGCTCAGAAAAGTGTTACCCACCCTGTTCCGGGAGAAAGAGGCCACCCAACAGCAGGACCAGGACGAGCAAAGTTATTACCTGCACGCGGGCAGCGCAGTGGTGGGCGAGGAGGTCACCTTTGGCCGCAGCTTGGTGAGGTTGGGCATCACGCTGGTCCTGTGGGCGGTACCGCTGGGGTTGTTTTACCTGCTCACCAGCCAGTTTGCGTTTTGGGGCAATTTGATCGGTTTCTTCACCAAAGCAGCCCTGGTCACGTTTGGCGGCGCCTACGCCGTGTTGCCCTATGCCGCGCAGGTAACGGTAGAGAAATTCCACTGGCTCTCCAGGTTTGAGATGATAGACGGCCTGGCCCTGGGCGAAACCACGCCTGGCCCCCTCATCATGGTCTTAACATTTGTGGGTTTTATGGCGGGCTATAACCATTACGGCGGCTCCCTGGCCATGGGGGCCCTGGGCCTGTTCACCACCACGTTTTACACGTTTCTGCCCTGCTTCTTCTTTATTCTGGCGGGTGCCCCCTTTATTGAGCGCACCCGCGGCAACTCCGCCATCAAATCTATCCTGGGGGTGGTGACCGCTGCCGTGGTAGGCGTAATTCTCAACCTCACGGTGTACTTTGGTACCGCTGTCCTGTTCCCTGCCGGTGTAGCCCTGGCCAGCCTGGATTACTTTGCCCTGGCCTGGATCATCATTTCTTTTCTGGCCATGTACCGCTTCAAGGTAGGCATGATTCCCTGGATTGGGGTGAGTGCTCTGGCTGGGCTCCTCCATTACCTGCTGCTCGCCGCTTGATTTCGGGCAGACCACCATCCTTGTGGTCTGCTGGCATTGGGTTTAAATTACTTGAAGCCAATAAGTTATCTGATTAATATTGAAAATTTGCGATAAATATTTGGTGGATTAGGGATTTACTGTTCTATTTGTCTACCAAATCTATAGACATTAAGGGTATTTAGAAGTGCCACTTACCAGGCGGGGCGCTTCGGGGAGCCGAACGGGTGGCTCCGTCTCCTTTAGATGACTATGGAACGGAAAAGGTCGTGTGGCTGAGTGGCGAAGCAAAGACCAGCAACGTCTTGTACGGCGGTTCGAGTCCGCCCGTGACCGCAGGGGAACTCTCTGTAAGGAGAGTAGAACCAGTACCGCACAGGGGAGGAGGGGAAGGCGTTTTGGGGCTTTTTCCTGGAAAAAAACGCTGAAACAGAAGCGGCCTACGCCAAGCATACCAACGCAATGTATACCCATGAAACCAGATGTTTTAAAAGCAGACCAGAGAAGCAAACGCATGTGTCGCCTGCCCAGACGCCATTGCTGTTGTTGTAGCCGCCTAGCTCGCCGCTACCCGCTTTCCTAACGTTTCCTTTTTTAACATCAAGTCCATGAAAATCACTATTCTACTTCTATCCCTATTTCTTACGCTTCCCGTTCTTTCCCTCCGGGCCCAGGAAACGAACCTGGTGGAAATCACCGGCCGGGTAACCGACCAGGCCAGCAAAGAGCCACTGCCCGGGGTGAGCGTGTACGTGCGCGGCACCGTCACCGGCACTGCCACCAACGCCACCGGCGATTTCAACCTGAAAACCAGGCTGAAGTTCCCCTTCTCGCTGGTCATTTCTTTGGTGGGGTACCAGCCGCAGGAGTTTGAGATCAAAGAGCCTGGCTCGCGGCTGGATATTGCCCTGGTTACCCAGACCCTGCTGGGAAAGGAAGTGGTGGTGTCGGCCTCCCGGGTAGAGGAAAGCATCCTGAAATCGCCGGTGGCCATTGAGAAACTGGACATCAGGGCCATCAAAGAAACGCCCGCGCCCAGCTTCTATGACGCGCTGGAGAACGTGAAGGGCGTGCAGATGACCACCAGCAGCCTCACGTTCAAGGTGCCCAACACCCGCGGGTTCAACATCCCCAACAACTTCCGGTTCATGCAACTGGTAGACGGCGTAGACATGCAGGCGGCTACCCTGGGCGTGCCTTTGGGCAACGCCATCGGGCCCACCGAGCTGGACATTGAAAGCGTGGAGATTACCCCGGGGGCGGCCTCGGCGCTGTACGGCATGAACGCCATTAACGGCATGGCCAACCTGCTCACCAAAAGCCCTTTCCTGTACCAGGGCCTGAGCGTGTACCAGAAAACCGGGCTCAACCACGTAGACGGCCAGGACGCCGAGCCCAGCATCTTGTCTGAGGTGGCGGTGCGCTACGCCAGAGCCTTTAAAGACAAATGGGCCTTTAAGGTTAACGCCAGCTACCTGAACGGCACCGACTGGCGCTCCAACACCGCCACCGACCAAAACCCCAATACCCTGAACACCGCCAACCCGGCCTTTCCGGAGCTCGCGGGCCAGAACAACCCCGCCTACGACGCCTGGAACAAGTACGGCGATGAGAACAACAATGCCGTGACCATCAGCGGCGTGCAGTACCAGGGCAAAAACCAGACGTTTCTGGTGCGCCGCACCGGATACTGGGAAAAAGACGTGGTGAGCCCGCGGGTAGACAACCTCAAGTTTGACGCCGCCCTGCACTACCGCCTGGGCGACAATGCCGAGCTGGTCTACGGCTACCGCGTTGGTAAAATGGACGGCGTGTTCCAGCGCGGCAACAAGATTCAGCTAGACAACGTGGTGGTGCAGAACCACCGCCTGGAGCTGAAGGGAGCCCACTACTTTGTGCGGTCTTATGTCTCCCTGGAGAACACGGGCGACTCGTACAACGTGAAACCCATGGTAGACAACCTGGACATTACCAGCGGCGGCGCTAACAGCGAGTGGGGCGCCAAGTTCAGGACCGCCCTGCAAACGCAGCTGAACGCCGGCACTGATCTGGCCACCGCCCTGCAACAGGCCCGCCAGACCGCCGATGCCGGCCGGGCGGAACCTGGCACCCCGCAGTTTGAGGCCCTGAAGCACACCATCCGGAGGATTAACAACTGGGACCATGGCAAAGTGGTACCGGGTGCGCCCGCCACGGGTGGGGCCTGGCTGCGGCAGCAGAGCCGTCTTTACCACACCGATGCCCAGTACGACTTCACCGACCGCATCAAATTCGCGAACCTGCTGGTAGGGGCCGATGTCCGCGTGTACGAGGTGATCCCCGACGGCAACAACTTCGTGGACTTTACCCGGTCGCTGGAGGAGCGCACCCTGCCCGGCGGCCACAACGTGTATTACAAGAAATTAGGGGCTTTCGCGCAGCTGACCAAGACGTTTTTGGCGGATAGATTGAAGTTGTTCGGTTCCCTGCGGGTGGACTACAACCCCGAGTTCGACCCCAAGCTGAACCCTCGGGTTGCGGTGGTGTACACCTTGTCTGAGCAGCACAACTTCAGGGTGTCTTACCAGAACGGTTTCCGGTTTCCGGCCTTGTTTGAGGCGGTGTCTTACGTGAACAACGGCAACGTGCGGCGCGTGGGGGGCTTGCCCTACATCAACGAAGGCTTAGGGTACCTGGATAACTCGTATACGCTCGCCTCGGTGAACCATTTCAACGCGGCCGTGAACCGTGACGTGACCGCAGGATTTGCCCTCCACGAAGCCGCCCTCCAGAACCGCAACGTGCTGCAGATCACCCGTCTTTCGGCCACCCGGCCAGAGCAGATCAATTCGTTTGAAGTGGGGTACAAAAGCGTGTTGTTTGACAGCAAACTGGTCATTGACCTGGACGCCTACACCAACGTGTATGCCGGATTCCTGGGCCAGGTGGAAGTGAGCGTGCCCAAAAACAACACCGTGCAGGTGGGCACCGATGAGGCCGTGCTGGCCATGCTGGCCGCCAACCGCAACGGGCAGCAGACCCGCTACCGCGTGTACACCAACGCCAGAAACAAGTACAACAACTACGGCTCCTCGCTGGGCGTGACCTATAACTTCTACCAGAAATTCACCATCTCGGGCAACGTGAACTACAACGCCATCAAGACCAACCAGGAAAGAGACATTTTTGTGACGGCCTTTAACACGCCCAACTGGATCACCAACGTGTCCTTCGGCAACCGTGAGGTGGTGAAGAACCTGGGCTTCAACGTGGTGTGGCGCTGGCAGGATTCGTTCCTGTGGGAAAGTCCCCTGGCCAACGGCACCGTGCCCGCCTACAGCACCGTAGATGCCCAGGCAACCTACCGCCTACCCGAAAGCAAGATCACCCTTAAAACCGGCGGCACCAACCTTTTCAACCAGCGCTACATCCAGTACGCCGCCGGGCCCACCATTGGGGGCCTGTACTACGTGGCCATCACGCTGGACGGATTACTGGCGAAGTAATTCACTTTTGTTCCGGGCCCATTTTCCGGAAATCAGGCCGGAAACGCGCCAGCGGGGCAAGTTGATCGCCTGCCCGGTCGCGTTGGCCTAAAAATCTTTCGTCTTTTACTCCTTCACTCTCTGGAGAGGCAGCGCCTTTGGTAGCTGTCTCTTTTTTATGCTGCCGCAGCCCCGTTTTAGGCCTGATTTTCCAGAACAAGCCCAAAACAGGTTTGCAGGATTTCGCTAGGAATAAATAAACCAATTGGTTTATTTTAGGCCATGAAACAGCCGCAGACCCCCAAAGCCGAACAAACCCGCCAGCTGATTGTGGCGCGTGCCGCCGAGCTTTTCAACCAGAAGGGCTTCGCGGGTACGTCTTACCAGGACCTGATGGCGGCCACCGGCGTGACTAAGGGCTGTCTGTACGGGCATTTCGGCAGTAAGGAGGAGCTGGCGGTGGTAGCGTTTGAGTACGCGGCGCAGTTGCTGATTGACAGGGTGGGGGCCGCCATGGCGCCCTATGAACATGCCGGGCAGCGGCTCAGGGCCCTGCTCCAGTTTTACCGCACCTACCTGGCCCATCCCGTTCTTGCAGGCGGCTGCCCCCTCCTGAACACCGCCGTGGAGGCCGACGACAACCAGCCTGCTCTGCACCAACGCGTGATCTTGGTGCTGGACCGCCTGCACAAGGGTGTGCGCAAGTTGCTGGAATTGGGCCAGGCGCAAGGCGTTTTCAACCCGGCAGCCAACGCATCGGCCCTGGCCACCTTTTTCATTGCCACCGTAGAGGGTGCCATTCTGCTGGGCAAAGCCTACAACCAGGAGCAGCCTCTGCACACCGTGTTAGACCAATTGGAGCGTTTCCTGCAACAGGAGCTGGGTCCGTTTTAATCCTCTTTTTAGAAAATCGTCACTGAAACTCACTTGAAACTATGATACCCCAAACTTCTTCTCCCAAACCCGCCGTGCTGGAAAGCCAGACCCGCATCCGGTTCGACCACTGCGATCCCTTCGGGCATTTGAACAACAGCGCCTTCCTCAACTACTTCCAGAACGAGCGCGAAGACCAGGTAGAGGCCGCCTACGGCCTGGACATCCACGCCTTTTTCCGGAAGACGGGCCGGGCCTGGGTGGTGGGCCAGAACCAGATTGTGTACCTGAGCCCCGCCCTGGTGCGCGAACTGGTCACCATTCAGACCAGCATCCGGCAGGTAAGCGAAACCAGCATGCTGGTGGAACACCTCATGTTTGATGCCGAGAAGAAAAAGCTGAAATCGGTGCTCTGGACCAAGTTTGTGTACATAGACGTGCGCAAGAACGAGCGTGCCCAGCACGAGCCTGAACTGATGGAGCTGTTCAAAGAAGTGGTGGTGAAGGAAGAAACGCCCGCCCTGTTTGAAGACCGGGTAAAGCAACTGCGCGAGCAAATGAAAGCCGCTGCGCAGTCCGCGGTTTAACCAAGCCAAAGTGGCCAGGGCGTTTTCCTTGCGGTTTCCTGAAAACAGGCCCGAAACGCTGGACCTTTCCGCTTGCTGTCACCTGTTTCTGCCCCGATTTCTTGCACAAGCCCGCCAACTGGAAGAGGGCAGCAAACCCTGAATCAAGGCGGAGGGCTCAGCCCTTGAGCCAGTCGGTGATGAGGCGATAGGAGATGGAGAGGGCCGGCGGAAGCTTGATCTCCCCGCGGTCTACCAACCGCTGCAGTTCCGGGCGGGTGAACCAGTGGGCATCCTCAATCTCAGCGGGGTCCAGCTTGATGGCATCGGATGCGGCCTCGGCCATGAAGCCCACCATGATGGACGCCGGAAAAGGCCAGGGCTGCGAGGAATGGTACTCCACGTGGTGCACGGGCAGGCCCACTTCCTCCTGAACTTCGCGGGCCACGGCGCTTTCCAGGGTTTCGCCCGGTTCCAGAAAGCCGGCCACCGAGGCGTACATGCCAGCGGGCCAGGACGCCTGCCGGGCCAGGAGGCCCCTGCCCTGGTGGGTGACCATGGTGATCACGGCCGTGTCGGTGCGCGGAAAATGCGAGGTGTGGCAGGCCGGGTTGGTGCACTGGCGCACGTGGCCTGCCTCTTTGGAGAGGGTGGGGGCGCCGCACACGCTGCAGAAGTGGTGCTGCCGGTTCCAGTGGATCATGGCCTTGGCGTACGCCAGCAAAGAACTGTCGGGGCGGGCCAGCTGCAGGGTTACTTCGCGCAGGTCCTGGAAAGAGCCGGTGCCCAGCGGAATGTCGTGCTCCTCCAGCAGGTCCACCGCGAAGTAGGCCTGCCCGTTGCGCTCGCCCAGCAAGATGGGCGTGAGGTCCATTTCCTGCACGGGAAGCTCCCGCACCGAGAGCGGCTGCAGCTGGCGATCCTGGGTGAGCAACGGCCGGAGGCCCCTGAAGGGCAGCAGCACGGTTCTGGGTTTGCTTAGCTGTTCATCCAGCCACACCGGGTTTTTCCGGTGCTGGTGCACCCTGTCCAGGTTAGATTCGCCAAAGTAGTTGAGGGCCGAGTATGCCAGGTGGTTTCGCATGGTGCTGGGGTTAGAGGCCAGGGATGAAAAGCGTTTCAGGGCCCTTTTCACGAAAACAGCCCCCCATCGCGCTCCCTTTGCTATGTACTTGCCGCGACCCAAAAAGTTGGCGGTTAAGAGTGTTGGGCGGCTGGGTTTTACTTAATTGGCTCCTGTTTAGGCGAGTGGTTGCTGGGTGTTTCCTATTGGTAGAATTTTACATCTCAAGCGCCATTCCTTTACCCTCGCTCGCCTCTGGCGAGTGTGCGCTATCGGGCGGCGTCCCGCCGCTGAGGGCAGTTCAGGATAATCTGCACGTAAGCCAGAGGCCTACCAATTTCTCACACTCGCCGGAGGCGAGCGAGGGAGTTTGGAAAGGAGGGCTTTGACGGGTGCCAGGTTCCAACATTAAAAAGCGCTTTTGGGCTGTTTTCCAGAAAACAGCCCAAAAGCGCTTTTCACGTATGGCAGGAGGCTACAGGTTCAGCGAACCGGCAATTTCCTTGAGGGCAATCTCGCCCAGTTTGGCCAGGTATTGGGCGTTGCTGTAGCGCACGGTGGCGTTCACGAAGTTCAGCTGCGCGTCGCGCACCTCTACGGTGGTAATGCTGCCCAGCCGGTATTTCTCCATGGTGATGTCCAGGTTCTGGCGGGCGATGCGCTGGTTGTTTTCCTCCAGCCGCACCAGGCTCAGGTTGGTCAGATACGTCTGGTACGCCGCGGCCAGCTGCGAGTTGATGCTCTGGTTCACCTGCTCGTACTGCAGTTGGGCGCTGTTGATCTGGATGTTGGCGTTCTGCTCCAGCCTGCGTTGGTTAAACCCGTTGAAGATGGGCACTGAGGCCGTTACCCCGTAGGCAAGCCCATTGCCGGTAGAAAGGGTGGAGAAGCCCAGCGCCGACCGGTTACGGTTGAAGTTATACCCCGTGGTCACGCCAATTACCGGATAGCGGCTGGCCCTTACCTGCTTGGCCTCCAGTTCCGCGATGCGGCGGTTGAGCACGGCCGCTTTCAGCGAAGGGTTTTGCTGGGCCGCCTGGGCCGAAAGCGCCTCCAGGGTGAGGCGGTCATCAATCACCAATTGGTCGGGCACCCTGAACCGGATGTTCACGTCGCGGGCCATGAGCTCGTTCAGCCTGATCTGGGTGTTGCGGTACAGCTCCTGCTGGCGCAGCAGGTTGGTGGTGTCAGTATTGTAGTCTACCTGGGCGTTGAGCACCTCCAGGCGGGCAGCTTTGCCAATCTCAAACCGGTTCTGGGCGGTGGTCACCCGCAACCGCGACAGCGCAATGGCCGTGTCATAGGCCCGGAGCTGGTGCTGCTGCTGCACCAGCTCATAGAACGTGCTCATCACGTCGCCCACGCGGGTAAGAATGGTGAGCTGCAGGTTGGTCTCGCCCAGTTTTTCCAGTTCCTGGAGCTGCTCATACCGGGCAAACATGGCAAAGCCGTTGAAAACGGTCCAGTTCAGGCCCACGCCGTAGTTGAGCGTGGAGCCCTGGCCCCAGCTCACTTCGTTCACCTGGCCGTCGGCGCGGGTCTGGGAGCTGTTCTGGAGGGTGTTGTTGTTGGTGAGGTTTCCGGTGACAACGGGCAGCATGCCGGCGTTGCCGCGGGTGACGTTGTTTTCGGCAATGCGCTCGTCGTTGGCCGATAGCTTGATGTCATAGTTCCGTTCCAGCGCTATCTTGACGGCGTTTTCAAGGGTCAGGATTTCCTGGGCCTTCGCCCCGCCGGCCCCAAAGAGCAGGCAGAGGAGAAACAGGCCCAGGAGACCAAATCTATTGTGTAACATAAAGGAGTTAAGTCTAAAACAGGGAATTAGTGGGCAACCGCTTTCTCGTACTCTTCAATGTGGTCAAACTCCGGATGGTGTTTGCGCGCTCTTGACCACATGGAGTAGATGGCCGGAATGATGAACAGGGTAAGCACCAGCGAGAAGATGGTACCGCCCACGATCACCACCCCCATGCCCATGCGGCTTTGGGCCGCGGCCCCCAGGGCCAGGGCAATAGGCAAGGCACCCAGCGCGATGGCCAAACTGGTCATCAGGATAGGACGCAGACGGGCTTCTGAGGCTTCCAGGATGGCGTCCATCTTGGATTTGCCCTCTTCGCGCAGCTGGTTGGCGAACTCCA
Organism: Rufibacter psychrotolerans; assembly: GCF_016924645.1. Classification (GTDB taxonomy): domain Bacteria; phylum Bacteroidota; class Bacteroidia; order Cytophagales; family Hymenobacteraceae; genus Nibribacter; species Nibribacter psychrotolerans. Next base: position 314,502 of record NZ_JAFFJV010000011.1, read on the forward strand.
CAATGAGGATACCGTTCTTGGTCACCAGGCCTATGAGCATGATGGTACCAATCTGGCTGAAGATGTTCCAGGTTTGCCCAAACAGCCACAGAGACAGCATGGCCCCGGCCACCGCCATGGGCACCGTGAGGATGATGATGAACGGATCCACGAAACTTTCAAACTGGGCCGCCAGGATCAGGTAGATCAACAAAAGAGCCAGACCGAAGGCGAACATGGTGTTGGAACCACTTTCCACGAAGTCACGCGATTCACCGCCCAGGTCAGTGGAGAAGGTCTCGTCCAGCACCTGTTCCTTGATGCGGTCCATGGCCTCAATGCCGTCGCCAATGCTCTTGCCCGGGGCCAGCCCCGCCGATACCGTAGCCGACAGGTACCGGTTGTTGTGGTACAACTGCGGCGGGCTGCTGCGCTCCTGCATGGTCACCAGGTTGTCTAGCTGAATGAGCTGACCGGTGGAGCTGCGCACGAACAAAGAGGTCAGGTCCATAGGGTCATCGCGGTCTGGGCGGTCAAACTGGCCCATGACCTGGTACTGGCGGCCATTCATGAGGAAATAGCCAAAGCGCTGCCCGCTCAAAGAAAGCTGCAGGGTCTGGGCCACGTCAATCACTGATACGCCCAGGCTCTGGGCCTTCTCGCGGTCAATGGTGATGTTGATCTCCGGCTTGTTGAACTTGAGGTTCACATCGGCCATGGTAAAGGTTGGGTCAGCGTTCACCGCCTCCATAAACTCAGGGATCTTCTCCTCCAGCTTCTGGAAGTTAGGCGCCTGAATGATGTACTGGATGGGCTGGCCGCCCCGGCGGTTCACCGAGATGGTAGGCTGCTGGATCACGTTGGTACGGGCTTCTGGGTAACGGCGCACCATCTTGGCCAGGTGGTCGGCCACTTCTTTCTGGGAGCGTTCGCGGTCTTCGGGCTGTTTCAAGGCAATCCGCATCATTCCAGAGTTCACAGACCCTGAGCCCCCAAAGCCCGGCGACGTGATCACCAGGTTCACCTGTTTCTCGGGAATGGAGTCGTCTACCAACTGGCTGAGTTCCTCCATGAAGCGCTCCATGTACTCATAAGAAGAGCCTTCCGGGGCGGTAGACATCACGCGCAGCATGCTGCGGTCATCATACGGGGCGGTTTCCTTCTGCAGCAGGGTGTAGAACAAGCCAGTCAAGCCCAAGCACGCTAAGATGATGGGGAAACTGAGCCACTTGCGCTTCATGAACCCGGCCAGGGCCTGGGCGTAGCTGCTGTTCATCTTCTGGAAGAACGGCTCGGTAAGCTCATAGAACCGGGAGCGTTTCTGGTGGCCGCCTTTCATCAGGTAGGCGTTCAGCATGGGCGTAAGGGTCAGGGACACGAAGGCTGAGATCAACACGGCCGCGCCGATCACCACCCCAAATTCCCTGAAGAGTCGGCCCACGAAACCTTCCAGGAAGATCACCGGCAGGAACACCGCCGCCAGGGTAATGGAGATGGAGATTACCGCCAGGAAGATCTCATTGGACCCCTTGATGGCCGCCTCAATGGGCGACATGCCTTCCTCTACTTTCTTGTAGATGTTCTCCGTCACCACAATCCCGTCGTCTACCACCAGACCGGTAGCCAGCACAATGGCCAGCAGGGTCAGCACATTGATGGAGAACCCGGCCAGGTACATGATGAAGAACGTGGCAATCAACGACACCGGAATGTCAATGAGCGGACGGAACGCAATGCCCCAGTCGCGGAAGAACAGGTAAATAATAATGATCACCAGCACCAGGGCAATCAGAATGGTCTCGGCTACCTCAATCACCGACTTTTTGATGAATACGGTGTTGTCCATCACAATGTCCAGTTGCAGGTCTTCGGGCAGCTCGGTTTTCAGTCTGTCAAACTGGTCGTAGAAGTTACCGGCAATCTCCAGGTAGTTGGTGCCGGGTTGTGGAATAATGGCCATGCCCACCATGGGCACGCCAGACTCGGTCATCTTGGTCTCCAGGTTCTCGGGGCCCAGCTCGGCCCGCCCAATGTCGCTGAAGCGGAGGATGGTCTCGCCCTCAGAGGAGATGATCAGGTCGTTGAACTGCTGCTCATTGGACAGGTTGCCCAGGGTTCTGACCGTTAGTTCAGTGTTCTGGCCGCTTACCTTGCCGGTGGGTAGCTCCACGTTCTGGCGGTTGAGGGCGGTGCGCACGTCGGCCACGGTTAAGCCGTAGGAGGCCAGCTTCATGGGGTCCAGCCACAGGCGCATGGCGTAGCGTTTCTGGCCCCAGATCTGCACGCTACTTACGCCCGGTATGGTTTGCAGGCGCTGTGAGATCACGTTCTCGGCGTAGTCAGAAAGCTGCAGCTGGTCGCGCACGTTGCTGCGCACGGTCATGGTGATGATGGGCTCCGAGTCGGCATCGGCTTTGGACACCACCGGCGGCGCGTCAATGTCCTCGGGCAGGCTTCTTACCGCCTGCGATACCTTGTCGCGCACGTCATTGGCGGCCTCCTCCAGGTTTTTGTCCAGGTTAAATTCAATGTTGATGTTGCTGGAGCCCTGGTTAGAGGTAGAGGAAATGTTCCGGATACCGTCAATGGAGTTGATGGCCTTCTCCAGCGGCTCAGTGATCTGTGATTCAATGATGTCTGAGTTGGCACCGGAGTACGTGGTGCGCACCGACACGATGGCCGGGTCAATGGACGGATATTCCCGGATGCCCAGGAACGTGTACCCAATCACCCCGAACAACATCAGGAGCAGGTTGAGCACGATGGTGAAAACCGGCCGTTTAATACTTGTGGTTGATAAACTCATGTTGCGTTAAATTATAAACTTTTGGCCAGGGCTACGCGCACCGGGCTTCCTGCTTTCAATGACATTACCCCCGTGGTGAGCACGGTGTCGCCGGCGCTGAGGCCGGAAGTAACCAACAAATCCTTCTCGGTGCGGGTGCTGGTCTCAATCATCACTTCCTTGGCTTTGCCGTTCTCGGCGATGAACACCTTTTTACCGTTCTGCACCGGTACCACCGCCTGGGTAGGGATGAGGAGCGCGTCTGGAATAACCGTCAAAGGCAGCTCAATGTTGGCGAAAGAGCCGGGTAATAACTGGCCGTTGGGGTTGGCGGCCCGGGCGCGCAGCTGCAGCGTGCGGGTGGCGGCGGCAATGCTGGGCTCAATGGCGTATACCCTGGCGGTGAACTTCTCCTGCGAGCCGGCCACCGTGAAGGTAAGCTGGGTGTTCACTTTCACCTGGCTGGCGTATTTCTCAGGCACGGAGAAAGTGATCTTCACCGGGTCTGTGCTCACCAGGTTGGTCACCACGGTCTCCGGGGTAAGGAACGTCCCCACCGACACGGCCCTTAGGCCCACTTTTCCTGAAAACGGCGCAATAATGGAAGTCTTGGCCAGCTGCGCCCGCACTAGTTGGATCTGGGCCTGGGCAGTCTTCAGTTCGGCGCGGGCCACGTCGTATTCCTCGCGGCTGATGGCCTCTTTCTCCAGGAGGAGACGGGCGCGGCGCTCGTTCTCGGCGGCCAGGCTCTGGCGGGTCTGCGCCTGGGCCAGCTGGGCCCGCAACTCAGAATCGTCTATTTTCACCAGGACCTGGCCTCTGCGCACCTGGCTGCCTTCCTGGAAGGAAATGCTGCGCACCTGCCCCGATACCTGGCTTCTTATCTCTACCTGCTCGTTGGCCTCAATGGAACCGGTTACCGCCAGGGAGTTGGCGAACTCGCGGGGCGTGGCTACCACGCCGCTCACCCGCATGGCGGGAGCACCGCCCGGTCCGCCGGGGCCTCTTCCGCCCCCGGGGCCACCGGCGCCCGCCTGTTCTTTGTTGCTGTTGATACGGTAATACACTAAAGCCCCAAAACCTAGGATAAGCAGCGCATATACAATGTGTTTGATTTTCATAGAATTAGAAGTACGAAACTCGTTTGCTTAGAGTAATAAAGTGGTTTGATTGGTTTTTTGGTTCATGGTTGGCGCAGCTTACATAACCCTTTGGGGCCGCTGCAAGGTTCCTGGCGAAGGGGAAAGAGGGGCTGGAAAGCCATTTGTGGGAGGATTTTTGGGCGCCCTTTCCCCTGGAGCTAGTGCCGGTACCCGCGGGTGGGCCGGGGGCAGTTTGGGCAGGAGCAGGAACTCTGCTGGTGGGAGAAAGCGGTAGGCTGAGGGGGAAGCCCAATGAGCAGCAACTTTTTCATTTCCGGTTCTGGATTTAGGGGGATAGTATACAAAAACAAGCCCAACCACGTATGCCCAAGGGGCCTACGCAGCGCGGCTGCAGGTAAAATTATCCTGTTTTTTGGCTATTTTTAAAAATTAGACCTAAAAACCGCCCAAAGGTTTAAGCCCGCCGGCAAAAAAATATGCTGGTGCCGGTTTTAGGGCCAGAAATCCAGAAACGCACTGAAAAACAGCCTATGCCAACGGAAAATGCCTCTGAAAAACGCACTAATTTCTTCCAGGACGTGTACGAAGTGGTCAAACTGATTCCGCCGGGGCGGGTAACGTCTTACGGGGCCATTGCCGCTTACCTGGGCGCCAAGGGCTCGGCCCGCATGGTGGGCTGGGCGCTCATTGCCTCGCACGCGCAGCAGGGCATCCCGGCCTACCGGGTGGTGAACCGCAACGGCCTGCTCACCGGCAAGCAGCACTTTGAGTCCTATGACGCCATGCAGGCGCACCTGGAGCGCGAGGGCGTGCGGGTGCAGGACGACAAAGTGGTAGACTTTGAGCGGCTGTTCTGGGACCCCGCCAAGGAGTTGCTGTAGCCAACCCCAAGCCGGACTTGCTTGAAAGCGGTAGCTCCCATATCGAGCCCAGGGGATGGGCTGACCAGCTTCTCCTAATGACAGCCGCCCTTCCATAGCATCCAGGTCAGCGCGATGGATCGTTTCCGGCTTATTTCTTAAAAAGTAGCCAAGAAACGGCTTTTTACGTAATGGGGCTGATGATTGCTCTTATGCCTTCCCACCTTGCCACCAGAGTACAGGTTCTGCTGCGGCTGTTCAAAGAAGCCTTTGCCCTGTTCCGGCAGAATGATCCGTTGCGGCTGGCCTCGTCCACCGCGTTCTTCACGCTGTTCGCGCTGCCGCCCATCCTTATCCTGATCATCTCCCTGCTGAGCACCTTGTTCAATGATGCGCTCATCACCGGGGAACTCTTTGAGAACCTCAGCGGACTGGTGGGGGAGAACGTGGCCGGCCAGATTGAACTGATCCTGACCAATTTCCTGGACCTGCAGGGCCACGGCTGGGCCGCGGTGCTCAGTTTCCTGTTCCTGGGCTTTGTGGCCACCACGCTCTTCACCGTGATCCAGAACTCCATGAACCAGCTCTGGAACATCAAGGTGCGGGGGCACCAGCACCTGCGGGGCGCCCTTCGCAACCGGTTTAGGGCGCTGCTCATCATCTTCTCCAGCGGGCTGCTCTTTCTGGCGTTTCTGCTGGTAGACGGGGCCCTGGCCTTCCTCAACGACCATTACGTGTTCTGGGACGAGCACCTGCAGCTGCACCTGCTCCAGCTCTTCAACCGTTTGCTGGGTTTTGCGGTGGAGACCACCTGGTTCGCCCTCATTATCCGGTACCTGCCTTTTGCGCACATGCCCAAGCGGGCCGTGTGGGTGGGCGCGGCGGTTACGGCGTTCCTGTTCCTGCTGGGCAAGATGGTGCTGGCCCGCGTGCTGGTGAACAGTGATCTGGGGTCGCTCTACGCCACCTCGGGCTCTGTGGTGGTGCTGCTGCTGTTTATCTTCTACTCGGCCATGATCTTTTTCTTCGGGACCTGCTTTACCCTGGTGTACGCCCGGTACATGGGGTTGCCGCTGCGGCCCAAGTCGTTTGCCACCTTCTATGAACGGCGCGAAACCGACCACGCTCCCCACTGAAACGCGCTGCCTTCCCGTCCCGGCTACGTTCTGAGGACAAGTGGTTTATACAAGCGTTTGTTCGTTTTTGCTTGCTTTACGCTCGGCGGGATTTTATCTTGCTGTTCATAAGCCCTTTTTAGGGACCTGGATTTTTAAACTTCTCAACCGTTATGAAGAAAACCCAAATACTTTGGCTGGCCTCTGCCCTGACCGGAGTGGTGGCGGCGGGCTGCTCTAAACCTGCGGTGCCGCAGACGGCCTCCACCCAAACGCCGGCCGCCGCAGCCGCTGAACCCGAGGTGAAAGGCATTGGCCTGAACATGGCCAACCTGGACCGCAGCGTCTCGCCCTGCGAGGATTTCAATCTGTTCGCTAACGGCGGCTGGCTGAAGAACAACCCCGTTCCGGCCTCTGAGAGCCGCTGGGGCAGCTTCAATGAACTGGCCGACAACAACAACAAGACTCTGCGCGAAGTGGTGGAGGCGGCGGTGGCCGTGACCAACGCACCCAAAGGCTCCTCTACCCAGCTGGTGGGCGACTTCTACGCCGCCGGCATGGACTCGGCGGCCATTGAGCAGGCCGGGCTTACGCCGCTCAGACCAGAGCTGAACCGCATCAATGCCGTGAAAGACCGGGCCTCTTTGCTGCAGACCATGGCGCACCTGCGCACCATCGGTCGGGGAGGGGTGTTTGGCTTCTACGTGGCCCAGGACGATAAAAACAGCACCCAGTACATTGTGAACATCACGCAGAGCGGCCTGGGCCTGCCAGACCGTGACTATTACACCAAGTCTGATGCCCGCTCGCAGAGCATCCGGGAGGAGTACCAGAAGCACGTGGCCAACATGTTCCGCCTGCTGGGCGACAACGAGGCCACGGCCCAGAAGAACGCCGCCCGCGTAATGGCGCTGGAGACCCGCCTGGCCAAAGCCTCCATGACCCGCGTGGAGCAGCGCGACCCGCACGCCACCTACAACAAAATGACGGTGGCTCAACTACAGAAGCTGGCGCCTAACTTCAACTGGCCCACCATGCTTAAAAACCTGAGCGCCGGCACGGCCAAAGAAGTAATTGTGGGGCAGCCTAACTTCCTGAAGGAAGCCAACACCATGCTGGCCTCCGTACCGGTAGCCGACTGGAAAACCTATCTGCGCTGGCACCTGGCCCGCACTTCGGCGCCTTATCTGCCGCAGGCCTTTGTGCAGGAGAACTTCAACTTCTACAGCAAATTCCTGAGCGGTGCCAAGGAAATGCAGCCGCGCTGGAAGCGCGTGCTGCGCATGACCGATGCCACCGTGGGTGAGGCCCTGGGCCAGGAGTACGTGGAGAAAGCCTTCTCGCCGGAGGCCAAAGCCAAAGCCCTGGAGATGGTGAACAACCTGCGCGCCGCGTTCCAGGAGCACGTGAAAAACCTGGACTGGATGGGCGAGGCCACCAAGCAGCAGGCCCTGAACAAACTCAACGCGTTTGCCGTGAAAATAGGCTACCCAGACCAGTGGGAAACCTATGAGGGCCTGAACGTGAGCCGTACCACCTTCCTGCAGAACGTGCTGAACGCGTCGCGCTGGGGTTTCCAGGACAACGTGAGCAAGTTGGGCAAGCCGGTAGACCGCACCGAGTGGCACATGACGCCGCCCACCGTGAACGCCTACTACAACCCGTCCATGAACGAGATTGTGTTCCCGGCCGGTATCCTGCAACCGCCCTTCTTTGACCCCAAAGCCGATGACGCGGTAAACTACGGCGGCATGGGCGCGGTGATTGGCCACGAGCTGACCCACGGCTTTGACGACCAGGGCAGTCAGTACGACCCCGAAGGCAACCTGCGCGACTGGTGGACCGCCGAGGACAAAGCCAAGTTCAAGGAGCGCACCGAGTTGGTGGACCGCCAGTACAGCGCCATGCAGCCCCTGGACAGCGTGTTTGTGAACGGGAAACTCACCATGGGCGAAAACATCGCCGACATTGGTGGTCTGAACATCGCGTTCACCGCCCTGCAGAAAGCCATCGCCAACAAGAACGTGGGCAAAATTGATGGGTTCACCCCAGAGCAGCGTTTCTTCCTGGCCTGGGCCCAGATCTGGCGCACCAATGCCACCGAGAACTACCTGCGCCAACAGGTGCTAACCGATCCGCACTCTCCGGCCTCGTTCCGGATCAACGGACCGCTGTCTAATATGCCACAATTCTACAAAGCCTTCGGCTGTGGCCCGGGCAACAAAATGTACCGCCCAGACGCCGAGCGCGTGCACATTTGGTAAACCGGTTTTCAGGCTGTTTTGGCCAAACCAAACAAAAAACGCACCTCAGCCATGAGGTGCGTTTTTTGTTTCTTGGAGAGCCAAGGATGGTATGTTGATGCTGTTTTGCAGAAAACAGGCTAAAAACTACCCTAGGCTGTGTCTGAAAAATGGCGGGGCAGTACCGTTTTGGGGCTGCTTTTGGGAAAGTAGCCCCAAAAAGCCGACCTACAATAGGCAATGGCGGCAGAGAGCAGCCGAGGGAAATCGGATGAAAAAGCTCCGGGAGCATTTTTCAGACACAGCCTAGCCATCTGATAAAGAATCCCCTTACGGAATGCGGAAAGGTCAATTCCAACCAGAAAAGGCTTCCCCATTACGTACCAATAGGCAACTTGCTACCATGGTCTTGTCACTGTCTCCACGTCCTGCTGCACCAATAAGCAAAAGGAACAGAAGTACACCCCAATGTTTCAACCGTGCCTTCCAAAGCGACTCATCTCAATCAGGATAATACTTACAAGTACCAACCTGATGTGCGAAGCACGAGTGACTCTAGCCCCTGAATCGCTTTTATTGCTGACAGGAACAGGAGTATTCACCATTTCCGCAGCAGGAAAGGAACAAATACCAGTCTTGCCGATGAGCGTCTCTGGTTTTCCGGTGCCGCTTTAGCGGCAAGGCCGCAGGCCTAGGAAAAGCAGCAGTGCGAATCGGCAAGACGGGGCCTCGCGGCCGTGAGCGCATACAGAAAAGATGAAACACCACAGCCAGTAAGCCACTGCAGACAGCAGCGGAGCCAGGGGAACTACAGACTACGCCTGCCAGCGGTGAATATTAGTCCTAATCAACTAAACCACACCCCTACCGAATCACGCGAACTTTCATGCCCACATCCTGCACCGGCCACTTGGTCTGGTCAACGGGCACGGCGGCAATGCTGTCCACCACCTCCATGCCTTCCACCACTTCGCCAAACACGGTATACTGCTGGTCCAGGTTGGGCGCACCGCCTTTGGTGCGGTAAAAGGCTTTCTGGGCGGGTGTCATGTTCAGCTTGAACTCCTGAATGGTGGCCTGCAACTCCCAGTCAGGGTAAGTACGGCCCTGCACAATATAGAAGTCGCGGTTGGAGGACAGGCGCTCGGGGTTTTGGTCATCGCCGTAGCGGGCCATGCCCACGGCTCCCCGTTTGTTGAAGTGGTGGCGTCTGATCTCGGGCGGGATGCGGTAGGTGCCAATCTTCATGGTCTGAAAATCGGAGCGCCCGCCCTGGATCATGAAATCTTTCTCCACCCTGAAGAACACAGTTTTGTCAAAGAAGCCGTAGTTGGCCAGCCGCACAAAGTTGGCCCGGTGCAGCGGCGTGTCTTGGTACAGCCTGATCTTGATGTCGCCCTTGGGCGTGCTGAGGAGCACCAGGGTGTCATGGGGGTGCGCCAGCCCATAGGCGGTGAGAGAATCTACCGCTACTTCCTGGGTCAGTTGGGGGGGCACAAACGGCTCGGGCTCCGGGGCAGCGGGGGCTTGTGCTTGCTCCTGCTGCTGCTGGCAGGCCCCCAGCAGGGACAAACCCAGGAGAACCAGAGCGGTCTTGGCGGCGGAAAACAGAGAAGATGGTTTGTGCATGTGGTTGGCGGCTGTCAGGAGCAGGTAAAGCTAGAAGATGCCGGCCAAAAAGCCAAAAAGAAGCCGCCAAACCCTGTTTCTTGCAATTTTACCGCCATCTTGCAGGTAGAGACAAATGAATGAAGATATAGTATTATCCTTATTTAAAGCGGCTGTATACGCGTAAAATAATTGAAAGATACAAAGATTTAGGGTTGCCTGGCAGGTTTTTTTCTACTACATTCGTTAGTGTTCTTTTCAGAACAATGTCCTAATCCAACCTAACAAACAAAACAATCTCTTATGCTTAAAAATTACATTTCAATCTCCCGTTTGAAATTCTTGATGGGAGCGGCCGTGCTGGCTGTCTCCGTATCGCTCCAGAGCTGTGAGCAGGTGGAGGAAGTGGCCCAACCAGAAGAAGTGGTGGGCCTGTCTGGCAGCGGTGACCTCATCGCCGGCAAGTACATTGTGGTGCTCAAGAGCGGCAGTGGCCTGCGGGTGGCTGCCAATGCGTCGCACCCCGAGCGCCTGCGCCAGGTGAAGAACTTCGGGCAGCAGATCTTGCGGGAGCGCGGCATCAGCCCAGAGGCCGTGGGGCAAGCATACGGGAAGGTCATCCAGGGGTTCAGCGTTGACCTGTCTGAGGCCGAGGTAGACAAGCTGCGCCGCGACCCACGGGTAGCGTACGTTGAGCAGGATAAAATCATCACCTTAGGGAAACCCGGCGGCGGCGGCACTGCGCCCGCCGTACAGGAAACCCCGTACGGCATTACCCGGGTAGGCTCGGCCGATGGCACCGGCAAAACGGCGTGGGTCATTGACACCGGTATTGACCTGGACCACCCAGACCTGAACGTAGATGCCGCCCGCAGCATCTCGGTGTTTACCTCGGGCAGGGATGCCGGCACCGCCGATGACGGGAACGGGCACGGCACCCACGTGGCAGGCACCATTGCCGCCAAAAACAACTCCATTGGGGTGATTGGCGTGGCCTACAACGCTACGGTAGTGGCGGTGAAGGTTCTGGACTCGCGTGGTAGTGGCTCCACGTCTGGGGTGATCAGCGGGGTAGACTACGTGGCCGCTAACGGCAAGGCCGGCGATGTGGCCAACATGAGCCTGGGCGGCGGCGTTTCTACCGCCCTGGACAATGCCGTGCTCAACGCGGCCAAAACCGGAGTGATCTTCTGCCTGGCCGCCGGCAACGAGACCGACAACGCCAACAACCACTCGCCGGCCCGCGTGAACGGCCCCAATATCTACACCATCTCGGCCATGAACAGCTCAGACGCATGGGCGTCTTTCTCCAACTACGGCAACCCACCAGTAGACTACTGCGCCCCGGGCGTGAGCATAAAGTCAACCTGGAAAGACGGGGGGTACAACACCATCAGTGGTACTTCCATGGCCACGCCGCACGCCGCCGGGGTCATGTTGATCACGGGCGGCAGACCCACTACCAGCGGCTTCGTGAAAAACGACCCAGACGGCACCGCCGACCCCATCATCCACCTGTAACCACTCTCCTACATTTCGTTTAATGCAAAAAGGGAGCCTTCCAGAGGCTCCCTTTTTTTTGCGTCATTGCCTGGATAAAGTGCTATGCGTGAGCCAGGTAGGCTGCCCGGGAAAGTGAAACTGCCGGTAGTACTCTCCGTTTCAGGGCCGATTTCCTGAAAAAGGCCCCGAAACGGCGAAAGTGCTATTGCTGGGTGCCGGGGTCTTCGCAGTTGATGTCACGGAACACCTGGCTAATGGCGTCCTCGGCGGTGCGGAGCTTCTGCTTGCACAGCTTGATCAATTCTGAGGAGCGCTGCACCTTTTGGGTGAGCTCGTCCACGTCTACGTCATCGTTCTCAATGGCCTTCAAGATGGCCTCTAACTCCTGGGTGGCTTGTTTATAGGTAATATTGCTCATAGCGGTTCTAGTTATTAAGTATGAAGTAAGCATCAAAGGATGGTTTTCTGGTAAGAGGCCAAAAAGGCGTTTTTAACTCTTTGTGGTCCATCCTTGATGCCGGGTTAATCAAACAGGTCTGGTTCTTTGGTTTTGGTGACTTTACTGGTGACGGAGCCGGCCAGGAGCTTGGTCTGGAGCACATCGCCGGGGGCCACCTGGTCCAGCGACTTGAGCAGCTTGCCGTTCACGTAGGTGAGGGTGTAGCCCCGCATGAGCATAATCTCGGGGTCATGCGACCGCACGTCCATTTCCAGGAGCTGCAATTGGTGGTCTTTAATCTTGAGGTGGTCCTTGGCCCCGTACATCAGCCGCTGCTGGTTCTTCTGGAAGTGGAGCTGGGCGTTTTGCAGGCGCTGTTTGGCCGAGAGCTGCAGGCAGTGCTCCACGTGCGTGAGCTTGCGCTGGCCCGTCTCCAGTTTCTTGAGGCTGTTGGTTTCCAGGTGCAGCAGGTAGTGTTGTTGCTTCACTTCCTTCTGTTTCAGCAGCTGCTCCACCGCGTGCGTGAGGCGGATTTCCTCGCACATGAGGTGGCGCTGCTCGCTGGTAAGATATTTCTGGGGTTTGTCAGACAGGGTGCGGGTCTGGCATTCCAGCTGAAACTGCCGGCGATGCAGGTAGTTGTTGGTGCGCTGCTGTACCTGGGCGGCCAGCAGGGCCACCTTGCGCTCCTCGGCCACGGCCAGGGCGGTGGCGGCATCCTTTATCTGCAGGAACAGGGCCTCCAGGCTGGCCTCAAACTCGTTCACCCGGTCCACCAGGTAGGCGGCCACGGCGGTAGGGGTTTTCAGGGGCGTGTGGGCCACCAGGTCGGTGACCGATTCGTCGCGCTCGTGCCCGATGCCGGTTAACACGGGCAGGGGCATCTGGGCCACGGCGGCGGCCAGTTCATAGTGGTCAAAGCAGAGCAGGTCGGTCTGCGAGCCGCCGCCCCTGATGATGATCACCGCGTCAAAGGCCTGCCGCTGCAAAGCCACCCGGGAAAGCGCCGCCTTCACCGACGGTACCGCCTCCACGCCCTGCACGCTGGCCTCAAACAAGGTAAGCTGAAAGGCGTAGCCAAACGGGTTGTTGCCCAGTTGCGAGACAAAGTCCTGGTAACCGGCCGCGGTGGGCGAGGAAATAATGGCCAGGCGCTGCGGCACCTGGGGCAGGGTGTGCTTTTTGTTCTGGTCCAGCAGGCCTTCGGTCTGCAGGCGCGTGATGGTTTCCTGCCGTTGCCGGGCCAGGTCGCCCAAGGTGTAGGTAGGATCAATGTCATGGATGTCCAGGCTGAACCCGTACAGCTCATGGAACCGGGGGCTGGCGTTGAACAGGATCTTGAGGCCGGCCCGCAGCGGGTGCCCGGTTTGCGCCTCAAAGTAGCTGGCAATTTCCTGGTACTGGCGTTTCCAGATGGTGCCGCGCGCCTGAGCGGTGAGGGTGCTCTTTGAGCCGGGTTCCTTGTCGGTGAGGGTGAGGTAGCAGTGCCCGCTCTGGTGGTGCACCCGGGCCTCGGAAACCTCGGCGATGATCCAGTAGCGGTGCGGCAGCGCGTTCTCTATCTCCTCGCGCAGCCTACGGTTGAACTCGTAGAGCGTGAGGGGGCGGTTGGTACTTACCGTAAACGATATTTCTTCGCGATAACTCTGAAAATATGTCCCCATGCCGTGCGCTCCTCTTAATTTCCGTCAACTAAATTACAGTTTTTATGGATGCCGCCAATCTCCTGATCAAAATTTTAGCAATTGATCCCGGGTCTTCCCCCAGCCCCAAGCTCCACCCAACCCTACCTTGAATCATTCCAATTTGACCCAAGGGGCGAAGAGGTTTTCTGAGCCAGGCCTACCCCAGGAGTTTAGGTTTTGAATGAAGTTGTTGATTGTTAATGGATTAAGAGCTTGGGTTGGCAACGGCTTGGCCCTGCCTTAGCGGCTTTTTCCAGAAAATGGCCCCAAAACGGTAGAATGGTGGGGGTGAGGCAAGGCGGGCGTACCTCCAGGCAGGGTAAAGGCAGGCCGATGAGCCGAAAGCGTGGAGCCGCAGAGAGCCGGGCGGGGGCCCGTTCCCTGGTTCGGGACAAATCCGGGAGGAATGGCAGGCTGAGGCGTGAAATTGTTTCCAAAGTACAAATCCTTCTGGCGGCTATCTGCGTTTTAAGAATCATTCCTACCTTTGGTAGCCCATAGACCGTGCAAAGGCGGCGTCCATCCAGAAACCCGTATGTCAACACTAGTACTCAGCGAGATTTACATTTATCCTATCAAATCATTAGGCGGGATTTCCCTGACTTCGGCCGAGGTGGAGGAACGCGGCCTGCGGTATGACCGCCGCTGGATGCTGATTGACGAGAGCGGTGTGTTTCTCACCCAGCGGAAACTGGCCGAGATGGCCCTCCTGCAGGTGGCGCTTACCCCCGAGGGGCTGTTGGTCACGCACAAGACCAAGGACCTGGCCCCGCTGGTGGTGCCCTACGAGACCCACAGCACCCGCTCTACCCTGGTTACCGTGTGGGAAGACATCTGCTTTGCCTACCTGGTGAGCAACGAGGCCAATGCCTGGTTTAGCCAGGCCCTGGGCATCCCGTGCCGGCTGGTGTACATGCCAGACAACTCCATCCGGCTCATTGACCCCAACTACGCCAAGCACAACGAGAAGGTGAGCTTCGCAGACGGCTATCCGTTCCTGGTGATCGGGCAGGAATCTTTGAACGACCTCAACGGCCGCCTGGAGCAGCCCGTGCCCATGAATCGGTTCAGGCCTACTTTTGTCTTTACCGGGGGCACGCCCTACGCCGAGGAAAAGTGGAAGACCTTTAAGATAGGCGACGTCTTGTTCTATGGCGCCAAGCCCTGCGGCCGGTGCAACGTGACCACCATTGACCAAAGCACCGCCCAGGCCGGCCAGGAGCCCCTTAAAACGCTCGCCACCTACCGCACGCAGGGCAACAAGGTCATCTTCGGGATGAACCTGATAGGCCTGTCCACCGGAACCGTGTCGGTGGGAGATAGCATCACCGTCATGGAAGCCGCTTCCTGAGCAGGCGGGCAGTCCCTCTTTCCGGGCAGTTGGCTGCCACCTGTTTCAGAGCCACTTTCCCGAAAATAGGCCCTAAACAAAGGCGAGTCCCTGTTGCGGTGCAGGCCCAGGTAATGTAATTTGCAGGCTTTGCCGCTCACCCAAACCCACTTTCTGAATGGTGCACACAGACGACCCCTACGCCACCACGGGGTATGATGATTTACTGGAAGCTGTTTACCTCAGGTACAAGCGCAAGGGAACTTCCCAGGAGTTCCGCCATGCTAACCGCAGAATCGTGGCCAGCATGGCCGCCAGTCCCACGCCCCGGGTGTTTGTAGACGTGCGCGAGATGGGAGTAGTAGCCCCCGATGACCAGAAGTGGGTGGCCCACACCATTATCCCGCAGTTAGCGCAGCACGCCCCCGGCCATTACCTCTACATTGCCTTGGTGGTGCCCGAAAATATCTTTACCAAACTGGCCGTGGAAACCGTAGAGGAAATCTCCAACGGCAAGGGCATTTGCCTGAACCGCCATTTTACTTCCCTGGCTGAGGCCAGGCAGTGGCTGGGGCAGCAGTTTCAGCGCAACCAGCAATAACGTACCCTTTTACCCAAACCCGCCATGACGCAGCATAGCCTTTACCTTATAAAAACCACCTCCGGCCAGGAGCTGGACCTTACCTACGCCAAGGAACTCCGCAGCAATAACCTGTACCCGTTCGGCATCCACAACTACGCCATCTACCGCACACCGCAGGGCGTGTACGTGAAAGGCACCAACACCGGCAACGTACACCTCATGCTGGACCAGTACGAGGTAATAGAGGAAACCGCCGCCCGGGAGTACGTGCACCCTTACCACCGCATAGAAGACTAGCCTTCCTTTGGCACCTTGCAGGGCAACCTGCGTACAATAACCCGATTGCGCCTGCCGGAAACTTATCCGGGACAATCGGGTTTTTGTAATAAACAACTGTAAGATGCTTTTCCAACCTCATTATAAACGCCTGCCTGCCTTGCTCTTCTGGATGGTGGGCGTGCTCCTGTTCACAGCCTGCAGCCCGCAGCAAACCCTGCGCGGGGTGTTCAAGAAACAATCACCGTATGAGAAGTACCAGGACGGGCTGAAAGCCGCCAAACTGGACCAGACCGCCTTGGGCCAGCAATGGGTGGCGGCCGGCGAAAAGGCCCTGCGGCAACCGGTACGCGTAACGCTTCCCTTCAAAGAAACCGGGTATTTTCCCGCCGACCAGCCCATGGCCGCCGGCTACCAGTTCTCCATCAAGCGGGGGCAGAAAGTAGCCGTGAAGGTAGAGACCCAGGGCAAGGAGGTGCCCCAGGTGTTCATTGACCTGTTTGAGACCGATCCGGAGAACGCGGGCCAGCCCAAGCAGGTAGCCTACGCCGACACCACCGCCCTGGAGTTGGAGTACGAGATTGACGAGGAATTGCCCCACCTGCTGCGGGTGCAGCCTGAGTTGCTCAGGAGCGGCCAGTACACCGTCACCATTGAGACCCTGCCCACGCTGGCGTTTCCGGTGCAGGGCAAAGACAGCCGGGCCGTGCAGAGTTTCTGGGGGGCCGAGCGGGACGCCGGCGCCCGCCGGCACGAAGGCATTGACATTTTCGCGCCCCGCAACACGCCCGTGGTGGCGGCCGTGGAAGGAACGGTTACCCGCGTGAACACCACGCCCATTGGCGGCAAAGTAGTGTGGCTCTCTGACCCTAAACGGCGCCAGAGCCTGTACTATGCCCACCTGGACAGCCAACTGGTGCAGCCGGGGCAGCGCGTCTCAGTGGGGGATACCCTGGGCCTGCTGGGCAACACCGGCAACGCCATCACCACGGCCCCGCACCTACACTTCGGCATTTACCGGTTTGGGGAAGGCGCCGTGGACCCGTACCCGTACGTATACCATAACCGCACCGGGCCGGCCCCGGTGAAGGTAGACGCTAAAAAGCTGGGCAATTGGGTGCGGGTAGCCCGGTCTAACGCGACCCTGCGCGAGGCCCCTGCCGCCAAAGCCACCACCCTGCGCACGCTGCCGCAGCACGCGCCCCTGCAGATTCTGGCCGGCAGCGCCACGTGGTACCGGGTGATGCTCCCCGACGGGCAGCAGGGCTATCTGGCGGCCTCTCTGGTAGAGCCTCTGGACAAGCCGCTGCAAGCCGTTCGGCTGCGCCGCCAGGCCCCTCTGTTAGATGCTTCCTCAGACGGGGCCGCCGCCCAGAAGAACCTCCAACCCGACTCCACCGTGCGCGTGCTGGCCAAGCAGGAAACGTTCTGGCTGGTGGAAGATGCCCAGGGAAGCACCGGCTGGATTCAGGCCGAAATGGCCCGATAACCCGATAAACGAACATTAGCCCCTCTATCCCCGTACCCCATAGTAGACAGACAACAAGTTAACTAACCAAGAACTTTCCCCCATGACTACCCCTTAGTTCTGAACATTCACGTTAGCTTAAAAACCCTACTATGACCAATATCTGGGCCGTCAATAGCGAGCACTCCTATACCAAGGTGGAGTATGTGGCTGAGCATGACTGGTTTTACATCAAGTGGTCTGGGCACATCAACCCCGATGATGTTGTCAAAACTGCCGAAACGTACCTTACGCTGCAGCGGGAAAGGCGCTGCCCCAAGGTGCTCAATGATAAGAGTGAGGTAACCGGTGACTGGGAAGAGGCCAATGACTGGCTGGAGTACGAGTGGCTGCCGCAGGTGAAGGAAACCGGCCTGCAGTACTTTGCCATGGTGCTGGCCCGTGACCTGCATGACCTAGGGCCCGCTCAGGACCTGCAGCGTAGGCTTTCCTCCAGTTGTGTCATTGAGCTCTTCCGGGAGCTGTCGGCGGCCCAGCAGTGGCTGGATTCCCGGCCCTGACAACGAGGGCCGGGCAGGCCTCTACTTCAACTCTTTATAGAGCTCCTTGGCGTCTTTGCCCGTTTCCAGGGTGAGGAACTCTGCCTGCAGTGCTTTGATCTTGAGTTTGTCCTTAGGCGGAATCTGGTCCTCTACCTGGTCTTTCTTCTGGTTAAGCCTGGAATAGATCTCGTCTACGTAGTCCCAGTCGGCGGCGGTCCAGTTGGCCCGGCGGGCCCGTACGTTCTGCAGGAACTGGGTGTACACATCCCGCATTTGCTGGGCCGGCAGGTGCGCCTCCAGGGCAGTGGCCGAGCCGAGCAGGTCTGTCTGGAAGCGCTGCAGGGTTTCTGGGTGCAGCGGCATGCTGGTGCGCAGTTGGTTGCGGGTTTCCCAGTTCTGGTACTTGAGCCGGAGCTCCTTGTATTCCTCCTTAGACTTTGCCGAAAGGCTATCCAGGCGGCTGTCTAGCTTGGCGGTGCGCTGCTTGAACTCCTCCTTGAGTTCGGGCCATCGGGCCTGGGCAGAGTCGCCGTCGGCTTTCTCGGTTTTCTCGTTGATCCAGGCCCTGAACTCCGCCAGGTCTTCCTCGGCGCGGGTCTGGCCCTGGCTGGGGTTTTCGGCGGAAGAAGAAGGGCGGTCACAGGCTGTCCCGCCCAGAACAATCACCACCAGCAACCCGGATAGGATGGATTGAAACGCTTTCATAGACATATTGCTTTTTCTATATGTATACGGGATTTCCGGGGCGGGATCATCGGCGACAAGCCTGGAGGAGGAGAGGAGTTTCTGGGAAAGCGTCATCGCTCCCAGTTCCTTAAGCCTTGGGTTACCTGCGGGAAAGGGTTCAGCCAGATGTTGCCATAGACGCAAGGACACCAATAAAGCGGCTAAAAGCCAAAGGCGTTTCGGGGCTTATTTTTGGAAACAAGCCCCGAAACGCCTTTGGTCAGCTTTGGGGAAAAACAGGCCTAAAACAGGCCTAAAACAGGCCGAACAGCTCAATGTTGATTTTGTCAATGATGGTGCCCAGGTCCTCAGGGTTCTGCACAAAGTCCATGTGGTTGACATCAATCACCAGGAGCTTGCCGTGCTTGTACCCGGCAATCCACTGCTCATAGTGCTCGTTGAGGTTCTTCAGGTAAGCCAGCGAGATGTTGTCCTCATAGTCGCGGCCGCGCTTTTGAATCTGCCCGATCAGCTTGGGAAGGTCGGCTTTGAGGTACACCAGCAGGTCTGGGGCCTTCACCATGCGGGTCATGGAAGTGAACAGGTTGAAGTAGTTCTGGTAGTCGCGGTCGCTCATCATGCCCGAGTGGTGCAGGTTCTTGGCGAAGATAAAGGCGTCTTCGTAGATGGTGCGGTCCTGGACCACGCCGTTGGTGCGCTCGTTGATCTGCAGCACCTGGTTGAACCGGCTGTTCAGGAAGAAGACCTGCAGGTGGAACGCCCACCGGGGCATGTCTTCATAAAAATCTTTCAGGTAAGGGTTATCTTCTACGGCCTCCAGGAAAACCTCCCACTTGTAATGCTGGGCCAGCTTGGTGGCCAATGTGGTTTTTCCGGCGCCAATGTTGCCTACAATTGCAATATGCATGCTCTTTGGTGGTGTTAAAATTGCGGACGGCAAAAGTACGGCTTTCAGACCAGATTATTCCAGCCCCTTGTAAAACAAGCCGGTAAAAAAGCCAGACCGCGCCCGCAGGCCTAAGCCACTGACTCCTTCGCCCACTTTACCACGTTCATCAGAGAGATCCTGATCTTGGTGAGCAGCAGGTCCTTCTCCTGCAGGGTGCCTTTCTTCCAGGCTTTGCGTTCCTGCTTCAGCTGCTTCTTTTCGGCTTTGGTGCGTGGGGTGGGCAGCAGTTTGTCCAGGTTGGGTTTGCCGGCATCTACCCAGCAGGTGTACCAGAAAGAGGCGGTACGCTCTGCCGAGGCCCGCATGCGGTCCTGCACCATGGGACCCAGGGCCTGCTGGTAGGCCGCCGAAAACGCGTCGGTGAAGTTTTTGCGGGTGCGGCCGTTGCGCTCGGTTATGGTGAACTTGGTGGCGTCTGTAAAGTTCTGGCTGGCCTGTTTCTCCAGGGCCAACACCTGGGGCACCAGCCGGTGCGATTCGCGCACCACTTGCCAGATTTCCTGCTCAGGGTTTGGCAGGTACCGGGCTTTGTCATGGGTAAGGGTATAGGTGGTCAGGTGCTGCTCGGGCAGTTTAGACTCCCACAGGCTGTGCAGCCCGTGCTGGCCGGTCAGCTGCCCGTCGTGGTTCAGGCTGGTGTGCAGGGGCACGTGCGCATCCTGGATGTAATGCGCCAGGTCAGCGGAGTAGAAGAGGATGCTGTCTTTGTCCTGGCGGTAGAAGGCCTGGGTCAGCCGGGTTTTGAGCCTTACCACCTCCCAGGGCACAATGCCGTATTTGCGGAGGCTGTCTGCGCTGTACTTGGCGGCCGCCGCGGCCCAGGCCTCGGGCATCTCCTGCAAGACGTTGGGGCCAAACGCCTCCAGGTCTATGAAGTGGCGGTGGGCTTCGGTAGGGTCGGAACTGCGGCGCTCGTCGGGCCTTACCACGGTTTCCACCAGGTGGGCCAGGTGGCGGTGGTAAAACGGCTGCATTTCCTTGGGCAGGGCATAAATGGCCAACTGCTGAATGACCCGGTGGCCGAAGAAACCCCAGCTATATCCAACTAACGAGCAGCCAAACACGAGAACAGAAACTAATAGGACTTTGCGCATTGGGGTAAAAAAAGCCTTAACCAAATAATACAAGTAGATTTGAAAGGGTAAGCGTACCAAGTGGGGGAGGGTAAACCAGCATTTGCCTCTGCAGGTTACAGATCCAGCTGCATAATGTAGTCATTCAGGGTGAATCTGCCAAACGGAATGTCCACCACCTGCGCAATTTTAAAGCCGTGGCGGTGGTAGAAGTGCTGGGCCGGGTTGTGCCGGTGCACGTTTAATTCCAATTTAGCACCGCCCAGCTGTTTTGCCCTATTCTTTACTTCCTCTAACAGCAGCTTGCCGTAGCCTTTGCCCTGGAACTGGGGGTGAATGTAGAGTTTGTTCAGCTTGAAAAGTTGCCGGGCAGGGTCAACTAGGGAGAATGCCGCAAAGGCGGCGGGTTTTTCCTGGTCCAGGAGCAGCAGAAACGTCTGGCCTTCCTGCATCTGCCTGGTGAGCGACTCCAGCGAGTAGATTTCCTCCAGCATAAAGTCAATCTGGTCCTTGTCCAAAATTTCCCCGTAGGTGGGGTACCACGTGGCATGGGCCAGTTGCCGGATCAAAGCGGCATCTGTGGTAACCTGAATTGCCACAGCACCAGAGAAAGAGGGGGTAGTTGTCATTGCCTAAGTTAAGAGAAGACCAAACGGGCAGGCGCTTTCCAAAAAAGGAGGAAGGGCCCTGAGCGCCCCGTTGCCGCAGGGGAGCCGTACCGGTTGGGTAGTACTAAGACAAAATTAAGAAGAGAGACCCCTAGTAGCCGTGAAAAACTTGGGCGTAGAGCCCTTTTGGCAAAAGTTCTTATTTAGATCCTGTTCTATCTTGGATGGTGTTAATAGATAACGTAAGCTGCACGCTAAGGCTTTGGTGCATAATCTCTTCGGGGCCAGGCGCCTGTCACCCCGCTTGTCCAAAAAAATCCCCGCTGCCCCTCGTCATAGACCAGGAGCAGCGGGGCTTTGCCCCAGCAGGGGCTTTTAGGAATATTTGGAGGGCCTATCTGAACTTATAGCCCAACGACAACTGAAACACATTGTTGGTGTGGTTAATGCCGCTGTCGCTGTCATCGCGGGTGTCAGAAAGCCCCAGGTTGTACCTGGCCGAAACCTGCCAGCTAGACACATCATACCCCAGGCCCAGGGCCACGGCCCCGTCATAACGGTTTCTGGAATCGGTGATGTCTTGCGTGGTCTTGCCCCTTTTGCGGTTAGCCGCCAGCAAGATCCCGAACTGGGGCCCTACCTGCGCGTGCAGCCCGCCCGAAATGGTGCCCTTGAAAATAAGCGGCACGTTGAGGTAATGGTACGTGTACACAAAGTCATCGGTCTCTACGCCCTGCTGGGAGTACAGCACTTCGGGTTGCAGGGCAAAACTGCGGGAGATAGGGGTGGAGGCAAACCCGCCCACGTGCACGCCCAGGCGCGGCTGCAAGTCTTCGTTGGGCATCCGCACCGAGGCAACGTTCAATCCGCCCTTAATGCCCAGCCGGGTCTGCGCCTGGGTGCCCAGGGCCGCCCACACCACCAGGGCTCCCGCCAACAATAGTTTCTTCATAAGCTCAATCATCAAATTAAAATACGTACGGCAAAGGTACACCAAGGATTAGGCTTTCAAAAAGCCCAGGAGTGGCAACCCTTCCTGCTAAGGTCCGTAAAAGAAGGTATAAACGTTGGTTAAATAGTAGTTGCGAAGAAGATGTAGTAATCACCAGGCAATAGTACTTACGTTGAAACTTATTCATGAACGAAGCCGAATTGGTTTCGTTATTCCTAAGGAATACGCTAGGAAGCCTGGTCATTCTTTGACACACGTCACATCCAGAGTAGCATTGTAATCAAGTATTTAACCAAGGTATGGAAAGCCTTCCCAGACGGGGAAGGCTTTCCGCGTTTCAGGGGGTGCCGTTTTAGGGGCGTTTTCCAGAAATCGGCCCAAAAACAAAGGCACCGCTGCCCTTTTTGTGAAAAGAACAGCGGTGCCTCCTGGGCAATCCCCTTTAGTAAGTTACTCTCCCAACTTTCTGAAGCGCTTGCCAAAGAGGTAATACACCGGAATGCCCACTCCCACCAGGATCAGCCCCGGCCAGGAATAGTTGGGCTTGTAGATCAGGAGAATGGTGCAGATGAAGGTGGCCATGAGGATGTAGAGCGCGGGCAGCACTGGGTACCCGATGGCCTTGTAGGGCCGGGGGGCGTCTGGCATGGTGCGACGCAGCACAAAAATGCCGGTAATGGTAAGGATGTAAAACAGCAGCACCGCAAAGATCACGTAATCCAGCAGGTCTGAGTAACGGCCCGAAAGGCACAGAACGCTGGCCCACACGCACTGAATGGCCAGGGCCGCACCCGGTACGCCGTTTTTATTTAGCTTGGCCATGTTAGGGAAAAACAGCCCGTCTTTGGCCATGGCGTAGTACACGCGCGGCGCCGAAAGAATTACACCGTTGTTGCAGCCAAACGTGGAGACCATGATGAGGAGGGCAATGGCGATGGTGGCCGGCGCGCCGCCAATCACCTCGGCCACGGCCGTGCCCACGCGGTCATTGCTGGCAAACTGCAGTCCGCGGCCCAGCGCATCGGTGGCTGTTGGATCGCCCTGCAGGGGCAAGATGGTGAGGTACACCACGTTGATCAGGACATACAGCACCGTCACAATGCCCGTGCCAATAGCCATGCTCAGCACAATAGTGCGCTTGGGGTTCACAATCTCGTCGCCCGAGAAACCGATGTTGTTCCAGGCGTCGGAGGAGAAGAGCGACCCAATCATGGCCGTGCCGATGCCCACCATGAGTGCCCACCCCGAAAGGGTGGTACGGGTGACGGTTCCGGTCTCCTTGTCCAGCACCACCGACTGGGCGTCCCAGAGGTTGGAGAAGTTCAGGTCCATCACCTCGGGGTTGGTGCCCAGCAGCAAGCCGAAGCCCAACAACGCGAATATGGCAATGATCTTGGTGCTCCCGAAGATGTTTTGGATAATGGTGCCGTTCTTCACGCCTTGCTGGTTCACCAGAGTGAGCAGCACAATGGAGGCAATGGCCAGCAGCTGCACCGAGGTGAACTGCAGAAAGCCCAGGTCCAGCAGCACGTTGTCTTCAGAGAACCAGGGCACCAGCACGCCGGTAAACCGGGCAAAGGCCACACCCACCGCGGCAATGGTGCCGCTCTGGATCACCAGGAAAAGGGTCCAGCCGTAGAGGAACGCCACCAGGGGACCGTACGACTCGCGCAGGTACACGTACTGGCCGCCGGCGCGGGGCATGAGGCTGGTCAGTTCGCCGTAGCTCAGGGCGCCGGCCAGGGTCATGAGGCCGGTAAGGGCCCACACCAGCAACAGGTATCCCGCACTGCCCACCGACCGACCGATGTCGGCAGACACAATAAAAATACCTGAACCAATCATGGAGCCGGCCACCAACATCACGGCATCAAATAACTTGATCTCGCGCTTAAATCCCGTAGAGGTTTCTGACATAGAATCTAATGGAAATGAAAGGATAAAGGGATTGGAAAGAAAAAGGAAAATGAAGAGCCTGTTTCGTAATACAAAATGCTAGAGGAGTCAACCGCTTGGTTAGTGTTCTCACCATAGCCGTCAGGCTAAGAAGAGGCATGCGTGCGACGTTCCAAGGAACGTCGCTACAGATTACCCGCGATTATGTAGCGACGTTCCCTGGAACGTCGTACCCCGGCAGGGGTAACAGGCGCATTATCCTCTTAGCCTGACGGCTAAGCTGAGAACACCGCCAATCCAAACGCAGGCACCTTTGCTTTGCTGGTGAAAACATGCAGAAAGGACAGGGCCTCTTTAAACAAATTCGAAGTAAAAAGAAAAGGCGAAGACCAGGTCTCCGCACATTTCTGGGTGGTTACGTGAAAGTACGGCCAGCTACACCTTGCGGGGCGGCAAGTCAAAGGCAACGGCGTTGTGCTCAAAATGGCCCTTGTGCGAACCGTCGCAGAACGGCTTGTTCTTGGAAAGGCCGCAGCGGCAGATAGACACCACCTCGCGGCCTTGCAGGTTGTACTCGTTGCCCTGCGGGTCTACTATGTAAAACTCGCCCTCAATCTTAAGCGAGCCGTTGTTGTTCACGGTTATTTTGGTTTTCATGCTGTTTTCAAAAAAATAAAGGTAAAACGGTAAGGGAAAAAGAGGCGCGCCAAACCCGGAACCTGGCCCTAAAACGCAGAAAGGGGATTCGCCTCGTTTCAAAGATAAAGCTTTTGCCGAAAGCATAATACGCCTGCGGGTGATTCTGGGCAGTTCAGAAAAGTTCTAAAGAAATTTCCGGCGGGGTGGTGGAGCCTGAGGCAGCAGAGCCTCAGGCGGTTATTAATGGGTGCGGACGCCTGGGCAGCCGCCGAATTAACCCACCCCGCACGGCCTGCGTACTTATACCCATAAGTAAACGTTATAGAGTGCAAACGTGCGTAACCTAACCCACTACTATGAAAAACCAACTTTTTACCCAAGTCTTGGCCGCGTGCCTTGCCATGGGGGTACTAGGCTCTTGTGTCTCCTCCAAAAAATATAAGGCCGCCCTGGCCGAAAACCGGTCCCTGGTGGTGCTCCAGGACGAGCTCACCCGCCAGAAAGCCGAACTGGAGAGCGAGCGGGCCCGCCTGCAGCAAGACAAAGAACGCCTGAACCAGGAGAAGGCCGACCTGGCCGCCGAGAAAGCCTCCACCGAGGCCTCGCTCAGAACCAACCTCAACAACACCAGCAAACAGGTAGACAAACTCAGCGCCGACCTGCAGGCCCGCGAAGCACGCCTGGCCGAGATGCAGCGTATCCTGGACGAGAAAGACCGGGCCGTGAACAACCTGCGCAAGGTGGTGAGCAACGCCCTGCTGGGCTTCAAGGCCTCTGACCTTACGGTAGACGTGCGCAACGGAAAAGTGTACGTGTCTCTGTCTAACCAACTGCTGTTCAAATCGGGCTCCACCAAGGTAGATGCCCAGGGGCAGGAAGCCCTCAAGAAATTGGCCACCGTGCTGCAGAACCAGCCAGACGTGAACGTGGTGGTAGAAGGCCACACCGATGACGTGCCCGTGGCCAAAGGCACCGTGGGCATGCAGGACAACTGGGACCTGAGCGTCTTGCGGGCCACCGAGATCACCCGCATCCTCACCGAAGCCGGGGTAGCACCGCAGCGCGTCACGCCCTCGGGCCGGTCTAAGTACGTGCCGGTAGACCCCAGCACCACCGCCGACGCCCGCCAGAAAAACCGCCGCACCGAGATCATCCTCACGCCTAAGTTAGACGAGCTTTTCCAGATCCTGGAGCAGAACTAGCCTCGGCGTAGCCAACGGTGCACCAGACAAGAAAGGCCGTTCATCCGGCATAAGTGGCAACCCACCCCTTGCCCCTTCCAGGAGGGGAATGTTCTAAAAGAGTAGCAGGCAAAACTCCTCAATGGGGAGGTGTTTGGCAGATGTAGCAGGAAAACTTCCTCCGCCAGGACGTAATCTGTTCTACAGAAATGGCAGGCAAAGTCCTCAACCACTAGGGGGAGAGTCCTGCACCTGTAGCAGGTAAAAGTCCCCTCCCGGGAGGGGCAAGGGGGTGGGTTGCCAGCAACTCCTTCACTGGCTCTACAAACAGCCCGGCCTGGCCAGACACGGTCTTGCCAGGCCGGGCTGTTTAGGGGCTCTTTTTCCAGAATAAGGGCCAAAGCAGCAACTAAGGCACTGGCCGCATGACCGATGGTTTCTGGCGTTGTTCTTGCTGTAGACCACCTGTCGCCTTGCCGGAAAAATAGTACCTTTGGCCAGGCAACCCACAACCCTTTATTAGACAAACCATGCAAAAAGGCAAGCTATTGGCGCTCCTGCTGGGACTTAGTGCTACTTTCGGTCCCGTAGCCTGGGCGCAGGAGCACACCCAGGAGAAAACCACCACCGCCCCGGCCCGCGAAGGCCAGGAGTCTGGCGTGGAGCAGGACCTGCGTACCTTCAAAGAGTGGGTGCGTGCCCAGTCAGACAAGGTTTCTACCACCACCCGGGCAGAGTGGCCCACCATTAAGAGCGATTTCGCCCGCCAGGCGAACAAGATTGAAAACAGCTTCCACAACCTGTCTGAGAGTTCGAAGCGGGAGTTCCTGGAGCTGAAAACCCGGTTCCAGGAGTTGGAGTCCAGGCCCATGGCCGATGAGGTGCCCCTGCAGGCCGAGGAAGTGCGGCTACGCGAGAAAGAGCTGCTGGGGTCCTTCGGGAACGTGCAGAACATCAGCGCCATTCACATGCGCGAAGCCTACATCCGGTTCATGCAGAACGTGCGGGCCAAGCGCCAGAACTGGACCTCGCGCGACTGGGACTACGCCGACTATATCTTGCAGAACCTGGGCAAGCGCAAGGCGGCCGTAGAGGAGAAACTCACCACCCTGGACGAGATCAAGATCAGAACCCTCATTGGGGAGTTCCACACGCTCCGCTCGGGCCAGGAGTTCAAAGAAAGCCAGAGAGCTAAAAAGCAGAAGTAGCTTTTCAAAGGCTCAGCTTAGGCCTACATAGCAGAGTCCGTTTCGGGGCTGTTTTTTCGTAAACAGCCTTGAAACGGACTCTCTTGCTTGAGGCCTTGCAAATGGCAGGTTATTGCTGTTGGGTGCTGTCGCCCAGCACCTGGTTTTGGGTGGTTCTGGAGTTAGAGGTGTTCTGCTCACCGCGGGACTGGGAGTTGCCCACCCGGGTCTGGGTTTTCTCAGTGGCCCCGGCGCCGGTGGTGTCATTCTGGTTGGGGTTCACAATGCCCGTCTGGTTGCCGTCCATCTGTTCAGACTCGGTGCTCACCGAAGTGGTGTTTTTCCCGGTTTGGGAGTCGCAGGCCATGAAGCCGGTCATGCCCGCTATTGCCAAGATCATCAATAGCTTTTTCATAGTAAGTGGTTTTATTGCGCTGTTTCAGCTTCTCTTAACTGCTAAACCCGGTAAAAAGTTATGGAACCAGCGGCTGAAGGGGGTACTACCCCTAAAAGAACCCATGCGGGAGGCTGCGCAGGCAGATGTCACTTTGCCGGGATGCGTTTTGGGGGCGATTTCCGGAAGAAGGCCCCAAAACGAGCCGGGTGGCCAGTAGCTCGCCCAGCAGACTGTTTGTCCAAAACCCTGTAAAACCCGGTGCCAGGTTCCTCACTTGAAGTAAAAATCCATAGCTTTACCGTGGGATGCTGGCGGGGTCAACCGCCGCCGGCATCCCGCTTACCCTTGAACCTCTATTCACTGATATGACCTCTGTACGTGCTCTGGTGGCCGCCCTGCTTCTGGCAAGTGGGGTAGGAGTTTCCGCCGCAAAAGCGCAGGCCCCCCGTAAACCCAATGCCGCCGACATCAGGTTGGCGCTGGAGAAACTGAACGTGCTGGGCAGCGTGCTCTACCTGGCCGCCCACCCCGATGACGAGAACACCCGCCTCATCGCCTACCTGGCCAACGAGCGCAAGTTCCGGACCGGCTACCTGTCGCTCACCCGCGGCGATGGCGGCCAGAACCTCATCGGCCCTGAGATTAGGGAAGAGTTGGGCATCATCCGCACGCAGGAGCTGCTGCAGGCCCGCCGGGTAGACGGCGGCGAGCAGTTCTTCAGCCGCGCCAATGACTTCGGCTTTTCCAAGAACCCCACCGAGACCTTCAACATCTGGAACAAAGAGCAGGTGCTGGCCGATGCCGTCTGGGTAATCCGCAAGTTCCGGCCCGATGTGATCATTACCCGGTTTTCGCCCCAGCCCGGCGGCACGCACGGACACCACACCGCCTCGGCCATGATCGCCCTGGAGGCCTTTGATGCCGCCGCAGACCCCAAGCGCTTCCCCGAGCAACTCACCACCGTGGAGCCCTGGCAGCCCAAACGCCTGGTCTGGAACACCTCCTCGTTCTTCTACGGCCAGGGCCAGAAGTTTGACCCCTCAGACAAACTCATGGTAGATGCGGGTTTGTACAATGCCTTGCTGGGCCGCTCGTACCCCGAGGTGGCGGCCCAAAGCCGGAGCATGCACAAAAGCCAGGGCTTTGGCAGCAGCGGCACCCGCGGCGAGGCCATAGAGTACTTTGAGTTCCTGAAGGGCGAAAAGGCCCAAAAAGATGTGCTGGAAGGCGTGCCCACCACGTGGAACCGGGTGCCCGGCAGCGCCGAGATAGCCAAATTGCTCCAGCAGGCCCTCAAAGGGTATGAGGCGGCCAATCCGGCGGCCTCGGTGCCGGTGCTGCTCAAGGCCCACGCGGCCCTGGCCAAACTCCCAACCTCTTACTGGAAGACCGTGAAGCAGCAGGAGCTGCAGGACGTGCTCAAAGCCTGCCTGGGCCTGTACCTGGAGGCCACCTCCACCCGCGACTTCACCGTAACCCCCGGTCAGCCCGTGACCCTGCAATTGGAGGCGGTAAACCGGTCGGCGGTGCCCGTGTCGCTCACCAGGGTGGAGTACCTGTTCGCCAAAAAAGACACCACGCTGGCCCAGCAGCTGGAGCTGAACAAGCCCTGGCTGGTGCGTACCTCGGTGGAACTGCCCCTGGCCACGCCTTACTCGCAGCCCTACTGGCTGCAGGTGCCCAGCTCAAACGGCATGTTCCGGGTAGATGATCCGGCCCTCATTGGCCTGCCCCAGAACCCGGCAGCGGCGCAGGTGCGCCTGCACCTCACGGTACAGGGGCAGCCGTTCCAGTTTACCGTGCCGGTGGTCTACAAGCGCACCGATCCGGTGGAGGGCGAGCAGTACCGCCCCTTTGAGGTTACGCCGCCGGTGTTCGTGAACCTAACCGAGAAAGTATACGTCTTTGCCGATGCCCAACCCAAGCCCGTGACGCTGCGCGTGCGCGCCGGACAAGACCAGGTGGAAGGACAGGTAGCCCTGCGCCTGCCGGAAGGCTGGCGCTCTGAGCCGGCCTCGGCCCCGGTGAAGCTGGCCCAGAAAGGCGAGGAGCAGAGCTTTACGTTTCAATTGTATCCGGGCGGCGCCCAGACCGAGAGCACCATCAGCGCCGCGGTGACCACCCGGGGCAGAACCTACACCCAGGGACTCAAAACCATCAACTACCCGCACATTCCGGCGCAAACCCTGTTCCCCGAGGCCGAGGCCAAAGCCGTGAAGCTAGACCTGAAGCGCAAGGGGCAGCGCATTGGCTACCTCATGGGCGCCGGGGACGAGGTGCCCGCCAGTCTGCAGCAGATTGGCTATGCGGTGGACATGCTGCAGGTGAACGACCTTACGGCGGCCGCTTTGCAGAAGTACGATGCCGTGGTAACCGGGGTAAGGGCCTACAATACCCTGGAGCGCCTCAGGTTTCAGCAGCCGCAACTGATGGAGTACGTGCGCAACGGCGGCACCCTGGTGGTGCAGTACAACGTGAGCAACGGGTTGGTCACCTCCAACCTGGGGCCGTACCCCATCAAACTCTCCAGTGACCGCGTGACCGTGGAAGACGCCGAGGTGCGGTTCCTCAAGCCCAACCACCCGGTGCTGAACACGCCCAACAAGATCACCGAGCAGGATTTCAGGGGTTGGGTGCAGGAGCGCGGCCTGTATTTCCCGGGCCAGTGGGCCCCGGAGTACGAGGCCATCCTTTCCTCCAATGACCCCGGCGAAACCCCCAAGGACAGCGGCTTGCTGGTGGCCAGGTACGGCAAAGGCCATTTTGTGTACACCGGGTATTCGTTCTTTCGGGAGCTACCGGCCGGCGTGCCCGGGGCGTACCGCTTGTTCGTGAACCTGCTTTCGCTGGGGAAATAGCGTTTCGGGGCTGTTTTACTGAAAACGGCCCCGAAACCCTGTTTCACCTCATCCATCGGCAGTACCAAGGAGGCCACCTCCAGGTTGGTGGCAATAAATCCGCCGGGTTTGACCGTTATATCCGTAACTGCCCGCTTCTCTAGTACCATCTAACCACCGTTTCTACCCAGTTTTCTATGACCAAAGGCGATATAGACCCACCACCCTTTTTCAAGAGTTGGACTGCTATGTACTGGTTGGTCATTGGGGTTTTGGCGGCGTTGATTGGCTTGTTTTACCTTCTCACCGTCCTGTATAGATGAGCGGCCTGGATTGGGGAGTACTGGTGGGCACCATTGCGTTCATTGTGCTGTACGGCGTCTGGAAGACCCGCAAGACCCAGCACATGACGGGCTACCTGCGGGCCGACAACACCGAACGCTGGTGGATGATGGGCCTTTCCATCATGGCCACCCAGGCCAGTGCCATCACGTTTCTGTCTACCCCC
Organism: Rufibacter psychrotolerans; assembly: GCF_016924645.1. Taxonomy (GTDB): domain Bacteria; phylum Bacteroidota; class Bacteroidia; order Cytophagales; family Hymenobacteraceae; genus Nibribacter; species Nibribacter psychrotolerans. Next base: position 344,935 of record NZ_JAFFJV010000011.1, read on the forward strand.
GGGCAGGCCTTTGACGATGGCATGCGCTTTATCCAGTTTTATTTCGGGTTGCCGCTGGCCATGGTGGTCCTTTCTATCACGGCCATTCCCATCTATTACCGCCTCAAGGTCTACACCGCCTATGAGTACCTGGAGAGTCGCTTCGACCTGAAAACCCGCTCCCTGGCGGCCCTGCTCTTTCTGGTGCAGCGGGGGCTTTCCACCGGCATTACCATTTACGCCCCGGCCATTATCCTCTCGGCCATTCTGGGCTGGAATCTAACGGCCACCATCTTGTTTATTGGCGTGGTGGTTACCTTTTACACGGTGGTGGGCGGCACCAAGGCGGTGAGCCAGACCCAACGCCTGCAGATGGCCGTGATGCTGGGCGGTATGCTGGTGGCCGCCGTGGTGGTGGTGCGCCTTTTGCCCGATGGGGTAGGGTTTGCCGAGGCCATGACGGTGGCCGGCAAGGCGGGCAAGCTGAACCTGGTAGACCTGAGCTTTAACCCCAACGACCGGTACAACCTTTGGTCTGGCCTCATCGGCGGGTTCTTTCTGTCTTTGTCTTACTTCGGCACCGACCAGTCGCAGGTGGGCCGTTACCTGGGCGGCGAAACCATTGCCCAGAGCCGGCTGGGCCTGCTCATGAACGGGCTGGTGAAGGTGCCCATGCAGTTTCTGATCTTGCTGGTGGGCGTGCTGGTGTTTGTGTTCTACCAGTTTTACCAGCCGCCGCTTTACTTCAACCAGCAGCACGCCGCCAACGTGCTGGCCTCTGCGGAGGCGCCTGCCTGGCAAAGTTTAGAAGCCCAGAGCCAGGAGGTTTTCCAACAAAAGAAAGCCGCCAGCCTGGCGGTAGTGGAGGCGGAGCAACGGGGCGACGAGCAAGCCAAAGAACAGGCTGCCCAGGCCATGCAGCAAGCCGAGGCCCAACGCAAAGCCTTGCGCCAGGAAGCGCAGGAACTGGTGAAGAAGCACAACCAGGGCACCGACCTCAAGGACACCGATTATGTGTTCCTCACGTTTGTCACCCAGCAATTGCCCCAGGGCCTCATCGGGCTGTTACTGGCGGTGGTGCTGTGCGCAGCCATGGGCAGCACGGCGTCGGCCTTCAACTCGCTGGCTTCCACCACCGTGGTGGATGTATACAAGCGCTCTTTGAGGAAGAACGCCTCTGATGATCATTATGTGGCCGCTTCCCGGTGGTTCACGGTGGGTTGGGGGGCGGTTTCCATCTTGTTTGCCCTGTTTGCCTCGCAATTGGAGAACCTTATCCAGGCGGTGAACATCCTGGGGTCTCTGTTCTACGGGACCATCCTGGGCGTTTTTATCGCCGCTTTTTATTTTAAACGTTTGGCCGCCAATGCTGTGTTCTGGGCCGCCGTGGGCACGCAGTTCCTTATTTTCCTGCTGTACTTCACCACCAACATTGCGTACCTGTGGTATAACCTCATTGGCGTGGTGCTGGTGGTGGGCATAGGGTACGGGTTGCGTGCGGTACTGCCCAGACAAGCCTAGGCCCTTTATTCTATTCTATGATGACCAATCAACCCTTCCAAGCAATACAGCAGATCATTCAGGACCGAAGGACCATTAAGCCGCCCCAAATGAACGGCAAACTGATCCCCGACAGTCAGGTGAAGGAGCTCCTGGCCTTGGCCGACTGGGCCCCCACGCACGGGTACACCGAGCCCTGGCGCTTTGTGGTGTACGCCGGCGAAATGGTGCGGGAGTTTTGCGCCAGCCACGCCCAGCTGTACCGCAAGGAGACCACCCCCGACAAGTTTCAGGAGATGAAGTTTGAGAAGCTGCTGCACATGGGAGACCAGGCCTCGCACGTGGTGGTGGCCTACATGCGCCGCGGAGACTTGCCTAAGATTCCGGCCCTGGAAGAGATTGCCGCCACCGCCTGCGCCGTGCAGAACCTGTTGCTGGGCGCCACGGCCCTGGGCATTGCCTCGTACTGGGGCTCCGGCGGCATGGCTTACCATCCGGCCATGAAGGAAATGCTGGAGCTGCGGGAAGAGGATATGGTGCTGGGCATCCTTTACCTGGGCTACACCGACAAGGAAGTGCCCGCCGGCAAAAGAACCGTGGCCCTGGAGGAGAAGGTACGCTGGATGTAGAGCCCTCAACGGTTAGAGCACCTCAAAAAAACAAACCCCACCAAGCAGCTGCTCGGTGGGGTTTGTTTTTGGGCCGTTTTGTGGGAAATACCCTGAAAACGCTTATTTCTTGTTCTTGATCTCGGCCAGGAGTTTTTCGTTCAAGGCCACGTAGTCGCTGTTGTTTTCTTTTTTGGCTAGCTCAATAGACTTCTGGGCGGTAGCGGTGGCACCTTTGAAGTCGTTCAGTTTGGCCTGGATCTTGGCCTGCTGGTGCAGGGTCCAGAATTTGGGGTCTTTCTCGTTGGCCTGCTTCATCCAGGTGAGGGCTTGCTTCAGGTCCTTGTTGTTGTCGGCGTAGTAAGAGGCGGCGGCGGCGTACAGGGCTGGGCTTACGTTGGTGCCGTTCACTACTTTCTCCTGGATCTGGGCCATCACTCTGGAGTCAACATCGGTGGTAATTTTTACCGGCACCAGGGTGTTCTCCCACATGATCTGCATCACGGCGCTGTTGTTGGTCAGGTTGCTGAAGCCAATGGTGAAGGTCTCCACTTTGTCGCTCAGTCGCTTGGGCGTCACTTTGAAGCGCACCTGGTCTTCCTCTGGCTTGTAGTCCTTGCCACCGTCGCCCCAGAGTTTGGTGTTCTTGTGGATGATCACGGTCCATTCTTTCTCGCCCGGAATGGTGTACAGGGCATACTGGCCGGCGGGTACCTTGTTGCCTTCCAGCATCACGTCATCAGAGAAGGTGAGTTTGGTGGCGGCGTTGGCTCCGGTGCGCCACAGTTTTCCGTAAGGGGCTAGGTCTCCAAAGATCTTGCGGCCTTTGGTGCTGGGGCGGGAATACTCCACCGTAATGTCTCCCAGGCCTACCGCTTGCTTAACGGTGGCAGAAGGGCTGGCGGCGGGCATCTTAATCTGGGCAGAAGCTTCTGCGCCCATCAGGAACACAGCCAGGGCAACCGCCCATACCATGTTCAGGGATAAAATCTTTTTCATGTCTTGCTTTAGTTTAACAGAGGCAAAAATAGCTATGTAATATTAAAGAAAAACTGGCAGGTTGCCTAAAATTAGGCTGGCAGGGGCTGGTAAAACCCTTTCAAGAAAACCCGCGCAAGCCCCGCCTGTTTTCTGCCGTTCACGTACTACCAAAGTAAATCCTTGCCAGAATAGCCTTTGATTCTTCCTATTACCATCATGTGGAACGGTGCAGCCCTGTTCTACCTGCATTTTCTTATTCCAGGCAGGCATGCCCGGTGGTAGGAAGAGGGGGAGTTTTTTGTAACAATCAAATAGGTAAATGGTTAAGCTTGTAGGATTGCCCGGGCCTTAAGAAGCGCCAGCCGCAGCGGCCAGAAAAGCCACGCCTGTTACATAGCAGGCCCTTTCCTGTATATTAGTAAATCTTTATTGCCATTTTTATCCAACCATTAAAGCAAACCAAATGAAAAAACTTTTACTCGTGTTCATCGTTTTGCTCCAGGTGCTGCACCTCAGTGCGCTGGCGCAGAATAGGACCATTTCCGGGAGGGTGACCTCGGCGGCAGATGGGGTGTCACTTCCGGGCGTGAGTGTGGTGGTGAAGGGTACTACCGTAGGCGCCAGTACCGATGTGGACGGCCGTTACCAGATAAGCGTGACGGGCAACCCTACCCTGGTCTTTACCTTTATTGGGTTTACCTCGCGGGAAGTGCAGGTGGGGGCAAGCAATACCCTGGACGTGAGGTTGTCAGAAGATGCGGAAGCCCTGGAGGAAGTGGTGGTGACCGGGTACACCACCCAGAACCGCAGGGAAGTGACGGGGTCAGTGGCCACGGTGAAGGCCGAGGAAGTAGCCCTGGTGCCGCTGGCCTCCTTTGACCAGGCCCTGCAGGGAAAATCGCCGGGTATCTTGGTGCAGGCCAACTCCGGGCAGCCCGGTGCCGCCGCCAATGTCCTGATCAGGGGGCGGGGCTCCATCCTGGGAAGCAACGATCCCTTGTTCATCCTGGACGGGGTGGAAATCTCCAGCAGTGACTTTGCGACCCTTAACCCCGCCGACTTTGAGAGCTTCAACATCCTGAAAGATGCCTCGGCTACCTCTATCTACGGGTCAAGGGGGGCCAACGGGGTTATCGTGATCACTTCCAAGCGCGGAGCGGCTGGCAAAACCCGGTTTGAGTACAACGTGCAGTACGGTTTCTCCACCGCCCCAGAGTCTGGGCTGGAACTGATGAATTCCAACCAGAAGCTGGACTACGAACTGTACCGGGGAAACCCCTACGACTGGACCGACGAGGACCTGGCCCGGTTACGGCAGATCAACACAGACTGGGGAGACGTGTTCTTCCAGACCGGCAAAACCGCCAACCATACCCTAAGTGCCTCCGGCGGCAGCGAGAAGACCACCTATTACATCTCGGGTTCCATCTTTGACCAGACGGGCATTGTGCGCAATACTGGCTTAAAGCGCTATACCGGTAGAATCAACGTAGAGAACATTTCGGGGCCCCTGACCTTTGGCCTCAACACCACCTTTGGCTATTCTGAATTAATGAATACCGAGGAAAGCGACACCGGCATTGGCCAGCCGCTGAACGCCATTAACTGGACCAACCCCTATGAAACGCCTTATGATGAGAACGGAGAGTACACCGTAATCACCTCTGGCCAGCCTAACGCGCTGCAGGAACTGCTGGAGAACAGCAACCTCAGGCAACAGCTGAAGGGCGTGGGTACGGTGTACCTTTCCTATGCTGTGCCGTTTGTAAAGGGCCTGACCCTGAGCACCCGGTGGGGCGGCGACTTCCGGTCAGATGAAAGCACCGTGTACACCGACCCTACCACCTACAACGGTTCCTTCGCGACGGGCGGTTCTGGCAGCCTCACCCGCGGCTATGCCCGAAACTTCCGCTACACCGGAACCACCTCTGCCACGTACGCTACCCAGTTTGGGACAGATCATACCTTAACGGTAGGCCTCTACAATGAGATTGTGGACAACCTGGGCCGTTCGTTTGAGTTTACCGGCTATGGCCTGGGCGGTCCCTTTGAGAACGAGGCCGGCATTACGCCCGGTAACGCCACCAACGGGTTTATTCCGGCTGTTTTTGGTACCGGCAGTGAAAACGCCCTGCTGTCTTACTTCACCACCATCAATTACGGGTTCAAAGACCGCTATTTCCTGAACGTGGGGCTGAGACGGGACGGGTCCTCCCGGTTTGGGGCCAACCGCAAGTATGCCAACTTCGGGTCTGTTGGGTTAAGCTGGATTGTGTCTGATGAACCCTTCATGCAGGGGCTCACAGGAATCTTCAATGACCTTAAGTTCAAGATCAGCTACGGTACCGCCGGTAACCAGGCCGGTATTAGTGACTTCCAGTCACGGGAACTGTACGGCAGAAGCATCTACGCGGGCGTGTTTGGCTTGAACCAGCAGCAAATTGCCAACCCAGAGCTGCAGTGGGAGAGAAAGACTACCTTCAACACGGGCATTGAGATGTCTACCCTGGGCGGCCGGCTCAGATCTACCGTGGAGTACTACAACTCCATCACCTCAGAGCTGTTCCTGAACAGGCAACTGTCCAGAACCACGGGCTATCCTTCCATTACCTCCAACATTGGGGAACTGCAGAACCGGGGCGTGGAACTCTCTGTGGAGGGCGATGTGGTAAGCTCCGTTAACTTCAACTGGTCGGTGAACGTGAGCCTTACCTACAACAACAACAAGATTCTCAAGCTGGTGGAGAAAGAAGGCGAGAATGACATTGTGAGCGGAATCATCATTAACCGGGAGGGTGAGTCCATGAACTCCCTGTTTTTGGTGCCTTTTGTGGGGGTGAACCCCGAAAACGGCAATGCGCAGTACCGTACGCTCGAGGGGGAAATCACGGAGGTGTACAGTGCCGCTGACCGGGTGATTGTGGGCTCCGCCGAGGTGCCCTTCTTTGGCGGTTTCGGCAGCTCCCTCAACTTCAAAGGCCTGGAGCTAAGCGCCTTCTTCAGCTTCCAGCGGGGCAATGAGGTGTACAACAATGACCTGACCAACGTGACCAACCCCGCCTACCTGGCCGACAACCTGAGTGTGGAACTAACCAGAGAGTGGAAGAAGCCCGGCGACATCACCGATGTGCCCCGGGCCGGAAACCGGTTCCAGAGCGGCACCACCCGGTTTGTGGAAGACGGCAATTTCCTGAGGCTGCGCAACGTGAACCTGTCGTACACCCTGCCCAAGACCTTGACCAGCGCCCTCAGACTCAACACGGTAAGAGCCTTTGTGCAAGGCCAGAACCTGGTGACCTGGACCGACTTCAGGGGCTGGGATCCGGAAATTACCGGGGCTTCATTGGTGGGTGCCCAGTATCCGGCGCTAAGAACCGTGACCTTCGGCTTAAACATTGGTCTGTAACCTAAGAAATCAAAAAGGAGATGAAAATAAACAAATTCATAGTAGGCCTGGGCCTGAGCGTGGCGTTGGTGTTCCCGGCCTGTAACGACGTGCTGGAGGTAGAGCCGGAGTTTCAAAGAGGAGGCAACTTTTCTTCCTTAGACGACTACCAGCTTTCTTTGACGGGTACGTACGCCCGCTTCAGGCAAACCGCCTATTTTGGCAGCGGCAGCCAGACCACCGGCACCTGGTCTATCCTGCCCGATCTGATGGGCGAGGACCTGGTGCAAACGGAGGAGGACTTGGCTAACTGGCAGAACCAGATTAACCTGGAGTACACCACCGACGACCCCGACGTGGCTTCTGGCTGGCTGGCCGCCTATTCTGTGATCACCCAGGCAAATATTACCCTACGGGGCATTGACCAGTTTGCGGCTGCCAACCAGGAGCGGGTAAACGAGATCAAAGGCCAGGCCCTGGCCATCAGGGCAATGGTGCATTTTGACCTGTTACGCTACTGGGGCGAGAGCTATGACCGGAACGCCACTGGCCTGGGCGTGCCCTACGTCACCGAGGTAGACATTGAGACCATGCCCGCCCGGCTGACCGTGAAAGAGACCTATGACAACATCTTCCGGGACATGGAGGAGGCCGAGAACCTGTTGGAGGGAGTGGAGCTGGACAATGATGCCAGGGCTTACATAGACCAACTGGCGGTGCAAGCCCTGCTGGCGCGCATGCACCTGTATGCGAAAGAGTATCCTGCCGCGGAAAGCTACGCCTCCCTGGTCATTGACCAGGTGCCCCTAGCCGACCAGGATGAGTTCGCCGAGATCTGGACCGATGCCTCCAGAGCCGAGGTGATCTGGGCGGTTTCTTACAACGCCGGGGAAGGAAGCCCTTCCAGCGGTATCTACAACGGCCCCGGAAACCGGAACCGCGCCAGGCCTTCAGAAGATCTGGTGGCTACCTACAACCAGGCCAATGACATCAGGTTTGATACCTACTTTGACTTTAGGGCGCTTGGGGAAGATACCAGAAGAATCCTGCGCAAATTCCTGGGCCGGGGCGCCACCGAAGACAACGTGGTAGATTGGAAGGTGATTAGGGTGGCGGAACTCTACCTGATCAGGGCCGAAGCCAGGGCCATGCAGCCCGGCAAACAGCTGCTGGCCCTGGCCGACCTGAACACGCTGCGCCGGGCCAGGATCAATAACTACGTAGACGTGGTGCTGGCCGGCCAACCCCTGCTGGATGCCATTGCCCTGGAGCGCCGCAAAGAGCTCATTGGCGAGGGGCACCGATTCTTTGACCTGAAAAGAACCACCCGCACGCTGGTAAGAACCGACGTTGATCTGCCCAGCACCAACGTTGAGGTGCTGCCCAACGCGCGCGAATGGGTGTGGCCAGTTCCGCAAGGGGAGATTGACGCCAACCCCAACATCAGAGGCCAGCAATCGCCGGGCTATTAGTTCCTGGTAACGCTCCTGGGACTAATACCCAAAGGAGCCTGCCCCAAGCAAAAGGCCCTTGCCAGTTTCAGCTGGCGAGGGCCTTTTGCTTGGGAAACAGTTCAGGAAATGCAGGAATCAAACCCAAAGGAGTGAGCGGACCATTCCTTTTCTAGCTCTGCCTGCCCTTTGCATGACAAGCCCACCAGGCAAGTTCCCGGGAAACCTCTTGCCCGTACAGGTTCATCCAAAGTGCGGGAATAAGCAGCACACGTTTCGGGGCTGTTTTATGGAAATTACGCCTAAACCAGTAACCCTTTGAGGGGAGTGTAGAATTAGATTCACAACTGCCGAGGCAAGCATTTTTAAGCCATTTTTGCTAAAACAGCCGCAAATTGGTCTCCTGCGGAAAGCTCCGCAAAGGCTTGGAATCCAGAGTAAACTTCCCACATACCCCCCTAAGGAAGAAGCTGCGCTGCACCGGCGATGAAAGTGCCTTCATGGCTTTTTTGGGCATTCACTTTTCCTGAGTTTCCTGTGGTTTGACCAATAAAAAAGCGCCTTCCTCAAGGCGCTTTTTTATTAATCGTTAGGCCGCTGGGCTTTTAGTTTTTCTCCAGTTTTTCCCAAAGCTTCTCCAAATCAGGAGCGGGGGCTGTGGCGTACGGTTGCTGCTTCATGAGCTCCTTTAGGTGCTGTATCCGCTCGTCCGTCAGGGGATGGGTGCTCAGCAGGCTTGGCAGCGAGCCGGTGTCTTTGTCTTCCGATTGCAGCCGTTGGAACAGGTGCTGCATGCCGGCGGGGTCTAGCTTGTTCGCCTTCAGGAGGCTGAAGCCAAGTTTGTCGGCCTCTTGTTCCAGGTTACGGCTGTATTCCAGAGACTTTAACTTGTCTGCGTTTTCCAGCACCACCGCCGAGATTCCGCTGATGTCATTGAACACAATGGACAGGAACAAGTAATGAGACAGGTTACGGGCCAGGGAGCGCATGGAGTGCCGCTCCTGGATGTGGGCAGCCTCGTGGCCCAGCAGGGCGGCAAATTCCTCGGGGCTCTGCAGCTTGTCCAGCAGGCCAGAGTACACCACCATGTGCCCGCCGGGCAAGGCAAACGCGTTCACGGTCTCAGACTCCACTACCGTTACGTGCAGCGGGTAGGTGGTGTCTACCTCCAGCTGCCGCAAGAACTGGTTGGCCAGCACCGTACGGGCAGAGTCTACCTCATCCTCAGAGACAAACTGCTTGTAAAACTGCTGGCCCATCCGCTCCTCGGCCGCCTGCGGTATTTTTTGCGCAATAAGGTCTGCAATGGCCGGAAGAAGGTAGACGTAGCAGGCCACCATAAGCCCCAGAAAGGCTACCCCCAGCAGCAGGAGCACCGGCATGCCGCCCTTGGGAGCCGGCAGGGCATTCTTGTGGAAGACCGCGGTAGGGTAGGCCTGCTTTATGATATCAGCGAACGTGGGGGAATGTACCTCCAGCGACTGAAACGGAAACTCTCCAAACTGCAGCACCGTTTTGTCGCGTTCGCGGTACGCGTGCGGCCTTATCTGGAGCGCCGGCCAGAACACCGGAGGAATGTCCGGTTCCTCTTCCGGCGCAGCGAAGTGCAGGGCCAAGCCCCCAGGCTCTACCACTACCTGCACCGGCAGGCCCCTGGACGATTGCCCGTCATAGTACGTTCCGGCAAATTCGGTCATGTGGCTAGTGGCTACACCCATCCCAGGTCCATCATGTCAGACACGTCTTCAAACACCGCGTCTTTGTACTCTTCCTCGGTCTGCAGCAGAGAGTCTGGGTTAAAGTCGCCCAGCAAATCGGTGTTGTTGATGATAAACCGGAGCGACCGCACGGTGGCCCAGGGAGTGCCCAGCCCCAGCGTGAAAAACACCAGCAGCAGGTTGCCCAGGATTAGCCTGGCGTACCCCAGCCCAGACACCGTAGAGTCCAGCCTGATTAGGTTGCCGTTCTGCTCCAGCAGGGTGTTGTTCATGTAAAACAAGTGCAGGTCTCTGATGTACCAGAACAGGTAAATGCCGAAGGTGAGCCCCGAGAGGATCATGCCTTTGAGATGAATCATGAACAGCTCCCCGCCCGTACCGTCGAACCGGAACTGGATGTTGCCCATGCGCAGGTGGCGCATCATGTATTGGCGCAGGTTTACCTCCAGCCAGGCCCGGTAAAAGCCCAGCGTGATGATGGTGAAGAAAACATCGCGGTAGAAGGCTAGACTAAGTTCTTTCAGGCTGCCGCGGTAGCCGAAGTGGATGCCCCGCCAAGAGGTTCTGGACATGCGGTACCGCATGCGGCCGTGCAGGGCCACCGGCACCAGCAGCACAATGGCTAGGAAAGCCGCCAGGTAGATGTAGGAAACCAGCACCAGGTCCTGGGCAAACACGGCGTACATTAAGGCGGCGTAGAAGGCTACCACCAGCACCAGGGCTTTGATGTAGCCCAGAAACATCTCTTTGCCGGTACCGTGGAACGTGAAAGGACTGCCCGCCAGCTTGGTTTTGCCGTAAGTGTAGCGCAGCTGGTTGGCTTTGGCCCACGGATAGTAAATTCCGAAGGTGACAAAGGTGAGCACCCAGTTGGCCAGCTGAATCTCAAAGAGCTGACCGCCTTTGCCCTGGAATTCCAGATCCAGGTTTTTGTCTGAAGAGTAATAAGATGCCATAAAGGGTTGTAGTGAAGATAGGTTTAGCTTGTTCTTGTTAAACTACAAAAAATAGGGCATCTGGCAACATGCGGCGGCCAAATAAATTCCGCTTTCTGAATATTCTGGGTTTATTCAAAAAGCGGAACCATCAGGAGGGCAGCAGCAGGGAGGAGTCGCCGTAGCTCAGGAAGCGGTAGCCGTTGGCCAGGGCGTGCTTGTACACCTTCTGCCAGGAGGGGCCAATAAGGGCGGCTACCAGCAGCAGCAAGGTGCTCTGGGGCTGGTGGAAGTTGGTCACCAGGCCGGTGCAAACCCTGAACTGGTAGCCCGGGGCAATGAGAATGCGGGTGGTGGCCTGCAAGTGGCTCAGCCCGTGGCTGGCCAGGTGGTGCAGGAGCGCCTCCAGGGCTTCGGGCAGGGAGAGGGTGGTGCGCACGTCATAGGGAAACCACTGCGGAAGAACCAGTTCCTCGCCTTCCTGCGGGAGCAGCCCCAGCGAGATACCGGCCCCTAGCCAGTACAGGCTTTCCAGAGTGCGCATGGACGTGGTGCCCACCGCAATCACGGGTTTAGCGCCGTGCTGCAGGAGTTGCTCAATAAAGGCTCTGCTCACCGAGAGCTGCTCCCCGTGCATGTAGTGGTACTCCATCAGTTCGGCCTTCACGGGTTTGAAGGTGCCGGCCCCCACGTGCAAGGTGACAAAGGCTTTCTGGTGGCCCTGGGCGGTGAGTTGGTCCAGTACCGCTGGGGTGAAGTGCAATCCGGCCGTGGGCGCTGCCACGGCGCCTGCCTCAGAGGCGTACACGGTCTGGTATCGTTCCTGGTCGGCGGCCTGCGCGTCGCGCTGCATGTAGGGCGGCAGGGGCAGCATGCCGGCCAGTTCCAGGATTTCGGCAAAGGTCTTCTCGCCGGGCGACCAGGTGAAATGGATGGCAAAGCCTTCCTCGGCGGGAGCCAGCCGTTCGGCCCACAGCGTGCCGGCTTCTGGGGTAGGGCCCAGCGGCATTTCCAGCCGGCCCTCGCGCCAGCGCTTGTTGTTGCCCACCAGGCACTTCCAGATCACCGAGTACGTCTGTTGCATGGCTTGCTGCACCTCGCGCACGGGCTCCAGGGGCTCCAGGCAGAATAGCTCAATGAGGCCGCCGGTACTCTTCTGGAACCTGAGACGGGCCTGTACCACCTTGGTGTCGTTGAAGACCAGGAGCGACTGGGCAGGCAACGCCGCCGGCAAATCCCTGAACTGGGCATCTGAAATGCGGTGATTCCTGTAAAGCAGAAGCTTGGATTGGTCGCGGTTCTCCAGCGGAAAGTGGGCAATCCGCTCTTCGGGCAGCGTATAGGTAAAATCAGAGATAGAAATCTGGCGCGGGTGTAAGCTAGGCATGTACTTCAATCACAAATAAGGCAACAAAGGTATAAAGAGGAAACCAGCATCAATAGCCCAAATCAGAAGTAATGCAGGCAGCCCCCTAAAATTATGGCAGCCCGCCTCTAAGCAGATTCCTGATAAATGCCAACTTGCGATGAGGAGAGAACAGGATTGGGGTAAAAATAGCATTATTCCTGTTGCGGGCAGGTGCCTTGTAGGCTAGGAGCGGGGGTATTTTCAGCCAGACTGGAGAGAAGCACCGCAGGAGGAAGAGAAAGGCCAAGAGCCTGCTGGCGGACCGTTTTAGGGCTGTTTTCAGAGAACTGGCCCTGAAACAGCCAGAGGTTGGTGAGCTTAGGAAGTAGGACCCAGCGGCGCAATGCTCTCCTCCTGCTCCAGGTCGCTCAGTTCCAGTTCCAGCGCCCTCACCGAGATCTGGATTTCCCACAGCGAAAGGGCCATGGAGATCATGAGCAGCACCAGGCTTATCCCGAAGATGATGGTGCCGGCGGTTTGCAGCCCGGCGTAGATCATGAACATGCACAGCACGCAGGAGAACATGCTGGCAATGCCAAACGCCTGCATGTTTCTGATGAGAATGAGGCGGGTGCGCAGGTTCTGGATCTGGCCGTAGATCAGGTGGCTTTGCGTGGTTTTGTACACGTGCTTCAGGTCCCTGATGAGCTTGGCCAGCGACATGAACCGGTTGGTGAACGCCAGGAGCAGCAACGACAGCGCCGGGAACAGCAGGGCCGGGGTGGTAAGCGTGATTTCCATAGCAAGGGGTTAACAGAAGGGCAGGCGTAAACCGCTACTCCTGCGGGGCATCGTCCTCGTCTGACTGAAACTCCAGGTCTTCGGCCAGGTCCAGGGTCCTTTCCAGCAGGTCATCGGTTTCCTCCTTGGAAGAGGCGTTAAGGGTTTCCTCAAACAGGGCCAGCACGTGCTCGGCATCGGCGTTCACGTACAAATCTGTGTAGAGCTCCTCAAACAGGTGGGCCTTTTTCTGGATAATCTGGTCAATGGCCTGTACCGAGGTGGCCTGCAGGGCCTCCTTGAGAAGGTCACGCACCTGAAGGCTTTCCTCGTCGCCGCCCAGGTCGGTGAGCAGTTGCAGCAAGGTAATGCCCAGGCCCAGGCGCAGGCGCTCAAACCGGAAGCTTACCTCTTCCTGGCTTTTGCGGCCGGGGCGGGCTTCCTGCAGGGCCTTTTCCAGGTCAAAATAAAGGGGAGACAGCTGGAGGGTCAGGTCTGTGGGCTGGGGGCCGAACACCTGTTGCAGTAAGTCTTGGTATAGTGAATCGCTCATAGCAGTAAGTACATTAGCAGCGGGTACCCCCGATGCAGCCTGGCAAGATAGTGAAAGAACCAATGTGGTTCAGGGCAAATTTCTCAAAAACGCGCCGGAATCAAAACCGGGGAACGGCTCTGCCCACTTTTCAACGCTAACCGCTAACGGGCTTTCTGGGTTGCGCCCTGGCGTGGAAAACAGGCTGTTTCAGGGTGGCCGGGGCAAGCAACCCTTTGCGGGGAAGCGTGTCTGTACGATAGGCCGAAACAGGGCCGAATCCCCAAAAACAGGCTGAAAACAGCCGCTGGAACGGTGGTTTATTTTGTGCGGAATATTCTTTACCTTACTATGACTGAACAATCATTCTATGGGGAACCTGGTGCAAATATTGCCTGCTGTAAGGTGCTGCCTGCTGCTGGTATTCTTTTGCGCGTGGGTGGCCCAACCGCTGGTCTGGGCCCAGAAGAGACCCCTTATGGAGGAAGACAGCCTGGTGTTCAGCTCAAGCCGCAAGAAGGTCAGGATCCCGTTCCAGCTTATCCATAACCTCGTCATCATTCCGGTGCAGATCAACAACTCCAAGCCCCTCAACTTTGTGGTAGACACCGGCGTGGACCGCACCCTGCTCATGGAAATAGGGGAGTTTGACACCATCTCGCTCAACAACGTGGAACGGCTCTCCCTGCGGGGGCTGGGAAAAGGGACGGGCATTGAGGCCATTCTCTCGTCGGGCAACAAGATGCAGCTGGCGGGGGTGGAGGCCAACAACCAGAAAGTGCTCATGCTGGAAGACAACATCTTTGACCTTTCGGCCCGGCTGGGGGTGCAGGTGAATGGCATTATTGGGTACCCGCTCTTCAAGGCCTTTGTGGTGGAGCTTGACTACGAAGCCAGGATTATGACCCTGTACAAACCGGGCACCTACCCCGCCCGGAAAGCCCGCAAGAGTGCCATGGTGCCGCTGGCCATTGAGGGGGCAAAGCCCTACGTGCAGGTGGAGGTGGAGTTCCCCGACGGGAAGAAGTACCCGCTGCGCCTGATTGTGGACAGTGGCATGAGCGCCTGCGTGCTGCTCTACCCGCCTACCTTGCCCGGCGTCAAGATTCCGGAGAAAAGCATTTCGGCGTACCTGGGCCGGGGTCTGAACGGCGACATCCACGGGGAGATTGCCCGCGTGGAGAAGCTGCAGTTGGGGGAGTTTACCCTGCGCAAGCCGCCCGCCTCGTTCCCAGATTCCATGTCTATCCGGTACGCTCTGGGGCTCAACAACAGAAACGGCAACCTGGGGTCAGATGTGCTGCAGCGCTTCAGGGTGGTGTTTGATTACCAAAATTCCCAGATGCTGCTCAAACCCAACACCCGCTTTAAGAAGCCTTTCTTCTACAACCTGAGTGGGCTGGAGCTGTACAGCCCCATTCCGGGCCTTAACTTCTACACCATTGCCCACGTGATCCCCAACTCGCCCGCCGAGAAAGCGGGCCTGGAGGCGGGCGACGCGCTCATCAGCATCAACGGCGTGAAGTGCCTGGACAAAACCTTCAACGAGGTGTTGGACCTGTTCCAGAACCACCCCGGCCGCAAGCTTCAGTTAAAGGTGAGCCGGCAGTATAAGTCATTTGATACCACGCTCCACCTCCAGGATTTGATTTAGGGAGCTGGTCCGTTTCGGGTCGGTTTTTCGCCAAACCGGCCCGAAACGGCCAGGGTTATTTTGGATTCACAAACTGGTACAGGGCGGAGAAATCTTCCTCGGCCAGGCCGGCTTGCTTGGCTTGCCCGAAGAGCTCTTTCACGGTGGCCAGCGTGGGCAGGGCAACGCCTTGCTCATAGGCGGTCACGGCGGCCAGGTGCAGGTCTTTGTGCATCCACTCCAGCGGAAACTCCGGGGAGAACTCGCGGTGGAGGAGCTTCTGCTCCTTCAGCTTGAGGAAAGGCGCGCCGCCCGGGCCGTTGAGTAGGGTCTGGCACAGCACTTCCTCCGTGATGCCCAGCGCGGTGCCCAGCCGCAAGGCTTCGGCGAACGCCGCCATGATCTGGCCGAAGAGCATGTTGTTGACCATTTTCATGCTGGCTCCCTGCCCGTGCGGCCCAATGTGCAGCACGGCGCGGCCCATCACGTCCAGCAGGGGTTTTACTTCTTCCACGTCTGGGGCCTCACCGCCCACCAGGAACACCAGTTGGCCGGTCTCGGCGGGCTTGAGCGAGCCAGAAACCGGGGCATCCAGGAAGCGGTGCCCCATTTTGAGCGCTACCTGGGCCATGCGTTTGGAGAACGAGGGGTTCACGGTACTGGCGTCTATCCAGAGGGAGTTGCCCGGCAGCTCTTTCAGGAAACCCTGCTGGCCCAGGGCCACTTCCTCCACCGCCTCGGGGGTGGCCAGCATGGTGAAGACCACGCGGCACTGGCGGCCCACTTCCTCGGGTGTTTGGGCCAGGGTGGCGCCGTTTTGCACTAATTCTTCTGCCTTTTGGGCGGTGCGGTTGTACACCACCAGGTCATGGCCTGCTTTCTGCAGGTTGGCGGCCATGCGGCTGCCCATGATGCCTAATCCTATAAAGCCTACTTTCATGTGTGTCTGGGTTTGTTGCGGCACGAAAGTAAGGATTTACGCATGGGCCAGGCAAGTGGCCACCGCAAAGCGCCGTTTTAAGGCTGTTTCTGCAAAATATGCCCCTAAACAGCCGTTAAGCCGCTTGCTTGAACTGGAACCTAAACGTGGTGCCCTGCCCCACAACCGACTGCACCGAAAGCTCTATGCCGTGGAAGTTGGCGATGGTTTTCACGATGGTGAGGCCCAGGCCGTGGCTTTCGCCGTCTGGGGCGTGCAGGCGCTTGAACCGGCTGAAAATAGTGGACAGCTGCTCCTCCGGAATGCCCACGCCCGTGTCACAGACCGCCAGTTCGTAGCCCTTGGCCGTGGGCTGGCCTTTCACCGTGATGCTGCCCTGGGGCTGGTTGTACTTGATGGCGTTGTTGACCACGTTGAAGAGCATGGTGAACAGCAGAGACTGGTTGGCCTTCAGGAGCTTGAAATCGCCGGTCAGGTCTGTGTGGAGGCTGATGTCGCGCACTTCGGCCCGGTCTCTGATTTCCTCCGCCACTTCCCGGGCCAGGTGCGGAATATCCACCACCTCGTTGCGCAGGTATTGCTCGTTCTCAATGCGCGACACCAGCAACAGCGACTGAATGATGTTTTTGAGCCGGTGCAGGGTGCGCAGGTTGTCTACCAGTTTCTCCAGCTGGCTTTCGGGCGTGGCCGGGTCGGCGAGCATGTTCTCCAGGCGGGTCTGCAGAATAGACACCGGCGTAAGCAGCTCATGCGACACGTTGCCTATGAACTCCTTCTCCTTCTGGAACGCCTCCTGGATCTGGCCCATCATGGCGTTAATGGTGTTGTTGAGGTACAGGAAGTCGCTGGTGGTGGTGTTGAGTTGCTTGGGCGTAAAGGCGCTGGGGTGCTCCACACGCTGCAAGCGCTTGACAATGAGGGTGAGCGGGCGCAGCAGTATCTTGCTGAAGGCCAGGTCAGTAAAGACGGTGAGCAAGACCACCGCCGCCAGAAAAATAAGGGCGTATTTCTGCAGCTGCTCGCTGTTGTGCTCAATGGTGGCCAGCGAGCGGCCAATTTCCAGCAGGTACCGCTTGCCGCCCAGGTCAAAGGTAGAGGAGAGCACCCGGTAGTTGACCACCTCGTTCTCCACCTTGCGGAGGCTGTTCTCAATGCTGTTCACCACCTTGCCCGAGGAGATCTCCTCCAGCGAGATAAACTCTTCCCTGAACAGGTTGTAGCTGCCGTACGCGTCGCCGGTTTCCCCGGTGATGAACGAGGCAATGCCCTGCTCTTCAATAATCTGGTACATGCGTTCCTCTTTCTGCAGCAGGCGAAGGTCGGCGTTGAGCAGGGCCACTTTGTTGACAATGGTGGGCAAGCCCAGCACCAGCAACAGCAAGATCACAATCTTGGAAGCCGCGCTGAAGAGGGCTAGTTTGGTTTGGAGGCGCATTAATGTAATGTGCTGTTGTTTGAATGTGCTAATGTGTTAATGAATTTGGCTATGTGCAGATGGGCAGGTGTAAGATGTTTTTACTGTTTGGCCTTCTAGGGTAAAAGTCATGGAAAAAACTGTTTGTAGTTTGTTTTGGGCAAAACTGGCCAGAAACGGCAAGTTTTCCTTTCTCAAGCCTGTGTACCTCCCAACTTTCCGAAAGAAAATAGCACATTAGCACATTCAGCAATTAGCACATTAAACTGTTAACCGGTAGCCCACGCCGCGCACGGTCTCCAGCCAGTCGGTAGGGGCGTAGGCCGATAGTTTCTTCCGGAGGTTTTTGATGTGCACGTCTATGTAGTTGGAGTCATAGTCATCTTCCAGCACGTTGCCCCAGATGTGCTCGGTGAGCTGCAGGCGGGTCAGGATGCGGTTCTTGTGCAGCAGGAGGTAATGCAAGATGTCAAACTCCTTTTTGGTGAGGGTAATCTCGCGGCCCTGGTGTGAGACCCGGCGCGCGCTGCTGTCCAGCTCAAACCCATGAAACGCCGCCACTGAAGACTTTAACTTGAATTTACGCCGCAGCACGGCCTGCATGCGGGCCTGCAACTCCAAGAGGGAGAAAGGTTTGGGCAGGTAGTCATCGGCACCTAAGCCCAGCCCGTGGATGCGGTCTTCCAGCGAGCCCCGCGCGGTGAGGATGATCACGGCCGGGTCATGGTCCAGTGCCCGGGTTTCCTTCAGCAGGTCCAGGCCCTCGTAGTCGGGCAGGCCCAGGTCCAGGAGGATGAAATCATACAGGTTCACGGCTATTTTCTCAGAGGCCTCGCGGCCGTTAGAGGCCCAGTCGCATTTGTAGTGCTCCTGCGAAAGAAAATAGGAAAGTTCATTGGCCAGGCCTGCCTCGTCTTCAACAATCAGGATGTGCATAGGGTAGGCGTTAAAAGGTGTAACTCATGTTGAACGTATAGAAAGACTGAGGCGCGGACTCGTCTCCCTCCACCTTGTTCACCGGAATGGAGTAGCGGTACGAAGGCTCAAAATCAAATTTTCCCAAGCTGAACACCACCGGCAGGTAAAAAGAATAGTTCAGCACCCTGAAGCGGCGGGCCGTGGTAGTGGTAGTAGTGGTGGTGGTGCCCCCGTTGTTTCCGTTGCCATTCCCGTTCCCGTTCCCGTTTCCATTTCCATTGCCGTTGCCGCTACCCGGCAGGATGGGGTCCAGGATGGTGCCTGCCCCCTTGTCTTTCTGCTTGTTCTGGGTCACCACGGTATGCTCCTCGGAGAACTGCTGGGTACCGGCAATTATGCTGATCTTGGGGTCCAGCCCCACCGGGTTCTTGCCTTTCCAGAGCGGCTCCAGCGGAATGTAGCGCGAGTTCTCCAGAACGGTGAACAGGTCATTGCTGCCCCCGAAGATGTAGCTGGTGGCCAGCCCCGTGTACAGGATTTTCCAATCATAGCTGCCCGAGGCGGTCACCGCGTTGGAGGTCACCGACTGGATCAAGGGCGTATTTGGCCCGAAGATGAACCGGGTGTAGCTAACCGATCCATCAAACCGCTCGCCCAGCTTGAACCCGTAGCCGGCAGACACGTCGGTCTCGTCTACAAAGTCCTCGGTGTCAAACAACTGGTAAGACATGGCTGACACAAACAGGCCCGAGGCGTGGGTGTAGGTCAAGGAAGTGGCTACGTACGGGTACTGCCGGGCCGTGTTGCGCCCAAAGAAAGAGGCGTTGTTGGCGGCTTCCAGGCCAATGGTAAACCAGCCCTTCTTTTCTTTCTCAGGGGCGGGGGCGGCCGTTTCGGGGCCTTTTTTCAGAGATTGCCCTGAAACTACCAGGCTGCAACATGCCAGAAAACAGAATACAAGTACCTTGTTCATCTGTGTAGAGATTAGGTTAAGGGTAAACAGGCAAGGCGGGACACGGAGTGGTGCCCTGCGTGCAGGGGCAACCCAAAATTAGTTTTTACCTGGTTTGATTACGGGGCCCACGCCCACCTTGCCGCCCACCTTTACCGGTTTGGTAGCCTTTACGGCATTGCCCACGCTTTTAGTGGCCGAGGAAGCACCTGATCTTACGGCGCGGGCAGCGCCCCTGCCCGGCCGGGCCGCCGATCTGGGAGCTTTGGCTCTGGCGTTCACCTCGGCCCCAGCCTCCACTTTTTCGGGCTTGCCCTGGCGGCGGGCGGTGGCTACTTTTTTCACGTCTCCGTCATTTTCCTGTTCAGCTCCGCCGGTTTTCTGCTTGCCCCGGGCCTTTTTGGGCTTTTCCTGGTCCGGGCTGGCGAGGGCATCTGGGGTGGCCTGCGGCACTTCCAGGCCTGTTTCTACGCCCGCGGCCTGGCCTGGTTCCTCTAGAGAGACCCGCAGGGCCGCGTCGGGGGTGGCCTTGGGCGTTAATGGCTGGTCAGCGGCTGTGGGCCGGGCAAAGGAAGAAAAGGCGGTAAGAACAAGGACCGCAAGTACGCTAAGTTCTTTCATATGGGTAAGTTGCTTTCAAATAACTGCTGCGTCCAGACTTTTAGGACGAGGGGTAGGGTAGAGGAAGGCTTTTCTGCCTTCTTGGGTTTGTGAATGGTATGCTGCTGCGAAGTTACTGATTGCTGCTGCGGAACTAGAAGAGAAAACGGTGTTTTCATACGCATAAAGGAGTTTATCTACCTGAAGGTTCCGGCCACCGGGAGAAGCTCAACCCTTTGTGCGCTTTCCCCGAAAGCCGGAATAGAAGTAGCTAGTAGCCAGTTCATGATAAAGCAGACGCTGATTAAGAATTTCATAGCAGAAGGTGTTAAGGTGAGAGGGAAGGAGGGTTGCTCCTGAGGGAGCAGGAGCAACCCAGGAATAGTCTTATCTAAGGCCCACGTTGAGGGAAGCCCCGGTATGTACTTTCACCGGTTTCACGGCTCCTTTGGTAGAGAGCCGGGTAGAACCGTTGGCCTTGCGGGAGGCCGACGTGGCCGCGTGAACCGTACCGTTGGCCGTGGCCCGGGCCCGGCTGGCTCTTGCCTGGCTTTTGGCAGTGGCGGTTTTTTTCACTTGCTGTCCTTTCACCAGGCCAACTTCCACCGCTTCTTGGGCTTGGGCGCTTACCCGGTCGCCGTGGTTCTCGGGGTGGGCTTGGGGGGCCTTCAGGTCTGCGCTGGTTTTTACCTCAGCCCCGGCCTGAAGCTGGGAGGCGCCATTGACCGTAGCGGCAGCGGCGTCAAGCGCTGGTTGCGTTTGCGCCTGGGTGTTCTGTTCTGCCGCTGCCTGGGTTTGGGCGGCCGTCTTCCTGGTTTCTTTTTTCAGCTCGCGGGCGGCTTCCAACTGGGCCTTGGTGGTAGCTTTGGTGGTTGCCTTGGCCTGAGCCGCCGATTGCTGGGTCTCCTCTTTTGTTTGGCGGGCGGCATCCAGCCCTGCTTTGGCGTTTACCCTGGCTTCTGCCCTGGCCTGGGCCGAGGCCTCCCGGGCTGCTTTCTTCTGGGCCTTCAGTTCCTCCCGGTGGGCTCTGGCGGCTTCTTTCTGCCCTTGCACCTGGTCTCTGCCGGCTCTGGCAACCTGGCGCACGGTCTCCCCCTTGCCGGAAACATCAGCCGTCACCTCGGTGGAGGCGGTGCTGTGGGCAGTGGTGCTTACCGTCTGGCCGTGGTTGGCCTGTGCTTTGGTTTTCTGCGCGGCAGCGCCCGAACCGGTTTGCGCAAACGAAGCGGCAGAGAGCAGGAAAGCGGCAATCACAAACGTTACTTTTTTCATAATGACGGGTGGTTTTAACTGGTTAGTGGGTCAAAACTATTTTGTCAAGATGAAGAGAAAATGAAGAAACGGCTTCAGACGAAATTTTTTCAGAAAAATTTTCAGTACCCCCTAGAATCTGGGAATCCAGGCGCTTTAAGGCACTTTGGCAGATTTTATGGTTTGTGGTAGCCAGCCTCTCTTGTTTCCTGCCAGAGGAAGTTATAATTATGGAGGATGAAGTTGATGAAGAGATGCGCTGAAGCAGTTTCTAATCTTTTAACTCCGGGGCAAAGGTTTTCCGGCGCCGGTAAGCTGCCCGTTTTGCCCTTTTTTCAGAAAAACTGACCAGAAACACCATTGCCGTTGACTGTATGAAAATCAGATTACTTCTTTCCTGTTTGGTAGTGGCAGGTACTACCATGCTGCTGCCGGGGTGCGATAGCCAGGAGGAGCCCACGCCCGAGAATCAACTACTGTTGGGCAAATGGAAAGTGGTCACCCATGAAGGCACGCTCAAGCCCTACACGGGCGCAGACATACCAGCCGGATACTTTTATCTGGCGCCCCGTTATAGCGTGTCGGGCGGCGACAGCCTGTACTGGCAATTTGAGCAAGGCGGTCACGTGAAGATCAAAGACGCCTTCGTAAGACCGTTCGGCCGTTATCCGGGCGTTCCGGCAGGTCCCATTGCCTATCCCGCCGATTCTGTCTTTCTGGTGCCTGAGCAAGCCCTCACGTGGAAGGAGAAGGAAGGGAGCCTTTTCGTGATGATTTCCTCAGAAACCCACCAATACAAGATAGAGAAGCTGGATCAGGACTCGCTGGTGCTGTGGAGCCAGGGCGTTACCATTTGGCAGGAGAGAAGCCAGCCCTTGATGTTTGAAACCTTGTATGCGTCCAGGGTGCGGCTGGCCCGCTGGAACCAGGACTGAATGATCTTCCCTGTTTCAGGGCAGTTTTCCATGGAATGGGCTTGAAACAGAGCTAACCTGCCGCCCCATGCGGCGGGTGTTCCCCAACAAGGATAAATGCATTTGCCGGTGCAAACACCAGGTAGGGAGAAGGTGTCAACTCAGGTTCAATCCTATATAAGACAGAGAAGCCGCTCTAGTAAGATAGAGCGGCTTCTCTGTTTTTAAGAAGAAAGGTTTTTACAGCACTTTTACCTTCAGGTAAGAAGGTTGCTGGGCACTGTGGTACACCCGGTGGGTGGCTTTCTGGAAGTCTTCGGCTTTGGCCTGGTAGATGTTGGGCACAAACTTCTGCGGATTGCGGTCTACCAGCGGGAACCAGGTGCTTTGTACCTGTACCATGATGCGGTGGCCTTTCTTGAACGTGTGCAGCACATCCTGCAACGGTACATTCACGGCCGTTACCTGGTTAGGCGTGAACGGCTCAGGTTTCTCGTAGCTGTTCCGGAAACGGCCCCGTAAGACCTCGCTGCGCACCATTTGCTGATAACCGCCCATTTTCACGCTAGATGGATTATGGGCGTTCTGGCGGGCGGTGTCTGGGTACACGTCTATCAGTTTCACTACCCAATCGGCGTCTGAGCCGGTGGTGGAGACGTTGAGCGCGCTCAGGATTTCGCCGGCCAAAGTAATGTCTTCGGTCAGTACATCGGTTTGGTAGGTCAACACATCCGGCCGGCGGCTGGCGAAGCGCTGGTCATCGGTCATGTACTCGCGGGTCATGCCCACGGTGGTTTCCTCGGAGAACGGCACGGGTTTGCTGGGATCGCTGATAAACTCGTCAAAGCCGGTTCCGGTGGGTTTCTCAAAGCTGAGTTTCCCGTTCTCCCCGAAGTACAGCAGACGTTCCTGCGTGTTTTTGGGTGGCCACGCGGCAAATTCTTTCCATTGGTTGGCCCCGGTGTTGAACATGTAGGCTTCGGGGAGGTCTGGTTTGCCTTTGCTGTTTTCTTTCAGGTAGTGGCGGAAGAATCTGGCTTCTATGTTAGGCCGGTAGAACTCAGAGGTGTTCTGGCGGAAAGAAACTTTGCCCAGGTGTTCGCCCGCAGAACGCGCCCACCCGCCGTGGAACCACGGGCCCATTACCAGGGTGTTATAGGTTTTCGGGTTGTTTTTCTCAATGGTTTTGTAGGTCTCCAGCGCCCCGAAGAGATTTTCGGCGTCAAACCAGCCGCCTACCACCATCACCGCAGGTTTAATGTTTTTCAGGTGCGGCCTGATGTTCATGGCTTGCCAGAAGGAATCATAATTGGGGTGCTGCATGATGTCGTTCCAGAAAGAAACGTTGTTTTTCAGGTACAGGGCGTTGGCGTTGCTCAACGGACCCATGCGCAGGAAAAAGTCATAACCGTCTGGGGTGCCGTGGTTGAAACGCGGTGCGCCGGTAGGCGAGGGCTGCGGCCGTGGTTGCCCAAAACTGGCCAGGAAATTAAACGCGTGCGGCAGGAAAAACGCGCCGTGGTGGTGGAAATCGTCCCAGAACCAATCGGTGACCGGGGCTTGCGGCGAGGCGGCTTTCAGGGCAGGGTGGTTGCTCAACAGACCCACGGTGGTGTAGTAGCCAGGGTAGGAGATACCCCATTGGCCCACGCGGCCGTTGTTGTTGGGCACGTTTTTCACCAGCCAGGCAATGGCGTCATAAGAATCGGTGCTCTCGTCCACGTCTTTCTTGCCTTTCTGGGCAATGATAGGCTTCATGTTGATGAACTCACCCTCGCTCATGTACTTGCCCCGCACATCCTGGTAGGCAAAAATGTAACCCTCGCGCAGCATCTCAGAAGACGGCCCGATGCTGGTTTTGTATTTATCCTCGCCGTACGGCCCCACCGAGTACGGCGTGCGGTTCAGCATGATGGGGTATTTCTGGCTTTGGTCTTTGGGCGCGTACACAATGGTGTAAAGCTTCACGCCATCGCGCATGGGTACCTGGTGCTCGGTTTTGGTGTAGTTCTGCCGGATGTACGCCGAGTCAGTGAGGGTCTGGGCAGTGGCAGTCAGCGAAGTCCAGAGCAGGACCAGCAGCAGCCACTGCCAACGGATTGATTTCATATGCGGTTTGTTTGAATAGGTTGGAACGGGAAATTAGCCATTTCCCGCTCAGAGGCCAAATTCAAATAAGCCAGGGCATTAGAAACAAGAACCCACCACTACTTTACCTGACTCTTTTTGCTCTACCGCCACCGGGGGCATGGCCGGAACCGCGGGCTTTCTGGGCGCTAACCCAAACGGAACCCGGAGCCAGTTAATCGGCATGATCACGTATCTGACCAGGACAAAGCATAAGACAAAGGTACCCCCAGAAATCAGGGCGAATTTGGGGAAAATGGCCCAATCCAGATCGCGCAGGTAAAAGGCCAGGGCCACAATCACCGTCTGGTGCAGGATGTAAAACGGATACACCATCTCATTGGCCTGCGCCAGGTATTTTCCTTTGAAGCTAAGGTGCGTCATGGCAAACCCCAGAAGGGTCATCAGCCAGAACCAACGGTTACAGGACTTGAGGACGAAGTACATTGTCTGCTGGGCTGGGGAAAGGGCTTCAAACTCGCGGTCATGCATCAAGAAAAGCAGCAAACTGAACGCAGAAACTCCCAATACCAAGCTGCCAAAGCGCACATCTTTGATCTTCTGCTGTAGCTGGGGCAATTTCATGAGCAGAAACCCGAACAAAAACATGGTGATGTACAGGAAGTGATTGGCCCAGTCGTCTACTAAGGCATTGGTGGCCGGAAACTTTCTGTTGAGCAGCACCGCCCCAAGGGAAAGCCACATTGCCGGCGCCACCAGCAGCAACCACCGTTTACTTGCCGTTTCCTGTATCTGGGTCTTGCGGAGGTAAAGCAATACGGGCAACAGCAGCAGGCTGTAACACAGCACGTACGCCAGGTACCAGAGGTGGTGCCAGCTAAAATTCCCCTGAGGATAAGGTTCAAACTCGAAAATGGAAGGGAAAAACTGGAAGTAGTTGCCCTGAAAGCCTTGGGTCAGTCGTTCAAAGTACACCTGGGGCGGCACTACTACCAGCATCCCGATCACCAGAGGCAACAGAATCCTTTTGAGCCGGTCTTTGGTGAAAGTGCCCGCCGGCCGATAGCCTAAGGCATAGTACACGCCCACCCCCGATACCAGAAAGATAAGCGACATGCGCCACTGGCTCATGAACTGCATGGGCAGTTCCAAGGCTTCGCTGAGTTGGTTGTTCTTGAGGTGCCACTCCCAGGCCACGAAGAACATACCCGTATGGTAGAAAATGAGGAGGCTAAACGCCAGCACCCGTAGCCAGTCAAATTCATACCGGCGTGTTTTGATGAGGTTTTCCATAGTCGTTTGTTTTTGAGCAAATGTGACCAGGAAAGGCTGGAAACGCGGAATTTGCCTATAAGTACGGAGTGCTATCTTATAAAGTAGTACTAAGCGGCTGTCCGTTTTTGCGGTATTGCCCCGGCGTTTGTCCGGTGGTTTTCTTAAAAGCGGCCATAAACGCAGACTTAGATAAATAACCGCTCAGTTCGGCTACTTCTTCCACTTTCAGGTGCGGTTGGTTCAACAAGATTGACTTTGCCTCTTCTACGCGCAACTCGGCCAGGTACTCAAAAAAGCTTTTGCCCAGGCACTCGTTCAGGAGCTGGGAAAGGTAGTGCGGCGTGGTATGGAGCTGTTTGGCCAGGGCGGGTAACGAGGCCGAGGTTTGGGTATAGAATCTGGCTTCCTCGGCGGCCTTCAGTTTCTCCAGGAGGGCATCTTTGGTTTCCTGGGTCATGGTAGATTTCTCGTACTTCACCAAAGGCACCGTATTTTCTTGCACCACCGGCTGAAAGAAAGCAGCCCCGCTCAGCATTTTATAGGTGAAAAAGAAAAACTGGCCCGTGATGAAAACCGCCATAAAATGATCGCCCAGATCTTCCTGGAACAGGAGCTTCACCGCTATGAACAGCCCCGTTATGCCAATGAAGAACCACAGAAGCAACTTAGCCCAGGCCTGGAATGGGGCCGGGGAAACCTGCGGTTGCTTCCGCATGAACACCACAGAAAGGACCACATATAAGGTGATGTGCGCCAGCGTGAGTTCATTGACCCATTCGGTAAGGTGGAGCGGATCAAAGTTGAATGAAGGGGCCTGGCGGGCAACGTTGGCCAGCTGATCAGGGAAGTAGGCATGCAGGTAGGCCTGGTGTTTGAACGCCTCAGGCTGCATCAGAAACGGAATATGGTACACCAGGTAAAACCCGAAGGGAACCAGATGCCATCCTTGCCGCCTGGTCCAGGAACAGCCCGTGAAGCTTCTGAGCAGCAGATAGGTGAGCGGCCCTACCGCAAAATTGGTGGGCTCAGAGAAATCTACCAGCGCCAGCGTATGGAACATGAGGCCGGAGTAGCAAAGAAAGATCTCCAGCAGCGCGCAAGACAGCAGAAAGGTCCAGGCGGCTAATAGAAGCTGTAAATACGGTTGTTGGTGAGGTCTTTTGGAAATGAATAGAACGGACAGAAAGAAGCCCTGTACCGTTCCGGCCAGCAGAAGAGCCGCATACAAATCAAAGCATAGAAACCCGTTTGCCATGGCTAAAGGTAACAAATGGCCGGCTGCCGTTCAATGCCCGGGCAAAGCCAGCACCAGGTGACTTATTCAGCCCCCACGTTTTAGGCCGATTTTCGTGAAAACTGCCTCAAAACAGCTGCTTCCCGGTGCCCTGCTCTTGGGACAAAACAAGAAAAGGCCCGGGGTGCCGGGCCTTTCTGGTGGATCTGTGCAAATTTAGTTGCAGCTGTAGTCAATGTTGGTAACGGTGGTTTCCCCGTTCTGGGTAGTCTGGGTGGTTTTGGTTGGGTACCCATTCTCATTGAAGACATACACGTTGGTGTAAGACAGGTCTTTTTTAACCGTGTTGCCTTCTCTGTGCACCGCCGTTAAGATATTGTTAGGGCTGGCCGGGTTAATGGTAGGAACGCCCATGAACAGCGCCTCAAAAGCAGAAACCGGGCTTGGTTTGTTGTCATACGTATACTGCGTCACAGACTGCGGGGTGGTAGACTCATCTTCCTCCGTGGCCGGATTGTCAAAGAACTCCCTGGCTACCGTTACATTGCCCTTGGCGTCATACTCATAGGTGGTGAAGCCCATCATGACCACGTCAGGTTCTCCGCCTTCTTCCTCAGAGGGGAACACCATGGCCCGCGTGATTTTGCTAACGCGGTTCTGGGTGTACTCGTACTCCGCCACCAGGCCGCCGCCCTGCATCTGGGCCGTCACAAAGGCATTTCCTATCAGTTTACCCTGCTCGTCATAGACATACTCTAGGCTTCCGGTTCCTTCCTCGCCCGCCGCGAAGGTAAGCTTAGACGGCTTGCCCGCTTTGTTCCCCGAGGTATGGTAGCTAACCGTCACGTTGCCAAACTCCTCATTAGAGAAGGTACTGATTTTATCATTGTTGTAGGTGATGGCCGTAACGCCGTCTTCAGCGGTTACTTTTACCGGCCGGCAAATTTTATCTCCCGGAATTGGATCTGGATCGTTCTCCTTGTCGTCCTCACTGCAGGAGCTGAATACAAATAATGAACCAACAAATAAAAGGGGTAATAACTTAGGGAATTTCATGGTGTGGGTAATTTGGTTGGAGGTTAATGAATGATCAACATTAATGCGTAGCGCTTCTTGCATTCTGTAGTACTAGACACGCTTATTGGGGGTAACCCCTACTGAGTTGAAAGAAATTTTACTTAATTTTTTTGTGTAGCTACACCGGTTGTTTTTGGCATGTTTATCCAATTGTATGCAGTAAATAGAGCCTTCGTCTAAACCAAAGGGAATGGTTTAGTTAGTGTTTGTTTGGCTTTAATGAATAGGTAAATTAAGAAAGTGACGTACCCTGAGAGCGTGTAAGTGAATAGCTGTTGCGGGCGGAGAAGGCTATTTTTTTAAGTTGAGGGAGGGGATATAAAATGTATAATGGGCTTTGTTATACTTAACTAGATAGTTTAAATATATCTGTGATTAAGGTGTTAATTGGGTAGAGTTAAGCTGTAATAAGCTTTGTTATAGAGGAGGTACTATCTAGGTTTGATAACTATATATAATAAGTAACTTGGATCGTCAATTGCGCTGGTGTTTGCTAGATATCGCTTGGGAAGAATATATTAAAAGAAGGGGTAAAGAGGGGAATAAAACGCAGAATTATTATCCTAAAAAAAACAGCTAATTGGGAATAGCGCGTGCTTGTTATGCGATTGTGGTTGAAAGATCTACTGCCAATGAGCGGTTGCCATTGAGGCAGGCGTAACCTGAGATAAGACAAGCTTCTGCGGCTGTACCCCTACGCAGGATCTGGCAATTTGCATTGCAAAGCCGCCTCTGCCAGGCATTCTCCTGGAGGTAGCTGACAATCTTTGTGCAAGAACCCATATCTTTACTTCTATTCAGATTCTAACAAGAGCATAATGTATTTGGAGACTCCTTTGAGAAAGAGGCTGGCATGGCTTCTGTGCTTCATGGCGGTACTGGTGGCCTCACAGGCCCGGGCGCAAAACGCGCTGCAGACCCCTGAGCAGTTCCTGGGCTACCGCCTGGGCGACCAGTTCACGTTTCATGGCCGTATTGTGGATTATGTGCGGTATCTGGCCAGCCAGAATACCACCAAAATGCAGCTACAGACCTACGGGCACACCTATGAGAACCGGCCCCTGCTGCTGGCCACCATCTCCTCGCCGGCCAACATGCAGCGGCTGGAAGAAATCAGGACCAATAACCTCAAGAGCACCGGCCTGATGGACGGGCAGCCCACCGGCGGCAAGCAGCCGGCCATTGTGTGGCTCAGCTACAATATCCACGGAAACGAGTCGGTGAGTTCTGAGGCGGTGATGCAGGTGCTGTATGACCTGCTCAACCCCAGCAACGCCCAGACCCAGCAATGGCTGGAGAACACCGTGGTGCTCATTGACCCCTGCGTGAACCCCGATGGCCGCGACCGCTACACCCAGTGGTATAACCGCGTGCGCAACCAACAGCCCAATGCCTCGCCGTGGGCCTGGGAGCACCAGGAGCCCTGGCCCGGCGGACGCCCCAACCACTACTACTTTGACCTGAACCGCGACTGGGCCTGGCAGACCCAGATTGAGTCCAAGCAGAGGGCGGTGGTCTACAACCAATGGATGCCGCAACTGCACGCCGATTTCCACGAGCAGGCCGTGGACAACCCGTACTACTTTGCCCCTTCGGCCAAGCCGTACCACGACGCCATCACGCCCTGGCAGCGCGAGTTCCAGGGCATCATTGGCGACTACAACCGCAAGTACTTTGACAAGAACAACTGGCTGTACTTCACCCGCGAGAGCTTTGACTTATTCTACCCCAGCTACGGCGACACCTGGCCTACCTACCAGGGCGCCATTGCCATGACTTACGAGCAGGGTGGGTCTGGCCGGGCCGGGGTCGTGATTCAGAAAGCCGACGGCGACAGCCTCACCCTGAGCCAGCGTATTGCCCACCACCACGCCGCCAGCCTGGCCACCATTGAGGCCATGTCTGACAAGGTAGACCAGGTAGTGAAGGAGTTCCGGAAGTTCTATGCCGATGCCCAGACCAAACCCTTCGGGACGTACCGCAGCTACGTGTTCAAGGTGAAAGGCGAGGAAGGCCGCATCAAGGAACTGACCCAGTACCTGGATCGGCAGCAGATCCGCTACGGGTACGCCCGGGGAGGCGGCAGCAGCAAAGGCTTCAATTACCAGTCTGGCAAGACCGAGACTGTGAAGTATGAAAGTGGTGACCTGGTGATCAGCGCCTACCAGCCCAAATCTACCCTGCTGAACGTGCTGTTTGAGCCGTCGGCCCGCCTGGAAGACTCAGTGACGTATGACATTACCGCCTGGTCGTTGCCGTACGCCTACGGGCTCAAGGGCGCGGCTTTCACCAGCCGCATCGCCATGGCTAATGACCAGCCCGCGGCCGCTACCCCCACCAATGCCGCTACGCCCACCGCGTACGCGTACCTGGCTCCCTGGACCGGCGTGCAGGACCTCAAGTTCATGTCGGCCCTTCTAAAAGCAAAAGTGCGCGTACGCTACTCAGAGGTGCCGTTTGAGCAGAACAAGGTGAAATACGCCCCGGGCACGCTCATCATCACCAGAACCGGCAACGAGAACCTGGGAGCCAAGTTTGACCAGTTGGTGACCCGGGCCGCTGATTCATTGGGCATCAAACTCACCACCACCACCACCGGCTTCGTGACCTCGGGGTCAGACTTTGGGTCCCGCAGCATCCGGTACGTGCAAGCCCCCAAGGTGGCCCTGGTGACCGGTGATGGCGTGTCGCCCTACGGGTTTGGGGAGATCTGGCATTACTTTGAGCAGCAGATTGGCTACCCCGTGACCGTGCTGGGCGGCGATTACCTGGGCAATGTGCCCCTGCACGAGTTTGACGTCTTGATTCTGCCCACCGGTTCGTACGCCAGAATCCTGGAGGAGCGAACCCTCAACAAGGTGAAAGACTGGGTGCGTGCCGGCGGCAAGCTGATTGCCCTGGAAAGCGCCGCCACCTTCTTAGCTGATAAGCCCGACTTCGCCCTTAAGAAAAAGACCCCGGATACCACCAATGCCAAGAAGGAAGCCACCGCGGAGCACCTGAAGAAGTACGCCGACCGCGAGCGGGAGTCTATCTCTGAAGAGGTGCAGGGCAGCGTGTTCCGGGTGAACCTGGACAGCACCCATCCGCTGGCGTTTGGCTACGGCAGCACCTACCCGGCGCTGATCAGGACCAGCACCCTGCCCCAGTTCCTGAAAGAAGGCTGGAACGTAGGTTACCTTAGGGAAGAAGCACCGGCCACCGGTTTTGTGGGCGCCAAAGTGCGCAAAAACCTGCAGAACGGCCTGGTGCTGGGCGTGCAGGACCTGGGCCGCGGCCAGGTGGTGTACCTGGTAGACAACCCATTGTTTAGAGCGTTCTGGCAGGGCGGCAAGCTCCTGTTCGGGAATGCCGTGTTCCTGGTGGGCCAGTAAACCTGATATCCCTTACCTCAGAAACAAGAGAGCCCGCCCCAAGAGCGGGCTTTCCTGTTTTGGGGCTGTTTTCAGGAAAACGGCTTAAAAATACTGGTGCCGGTTAGAACATTACCCAAATCAATTTTAGCTTTAGGGGAGTATGCCTGTTTAAAGCTTAACCAAAACCTTATGCGTTTCTCCCATATCTTGTCGGCTGCCGTGCTGCTAAGCCTTGCTTCGTTCATGGGTTGCAGCAAAACCGCCTCTACCGCCTCGCAGAGCGGGGGGCAGGCCAGTGCCGGGCAACAACTTTCCGGGGCTGCCTTGGCCTCGGCCAGAAGCAACTACACCAATTTCTGCGGCGGGTGCCACGGCCGCGACCTGGAGACGTTCGTCAACCGCAAATGGCAGCACGGCGACTCGCCCGAGGCCCTGTTCAAAGGCATCAAGCACGGCTACCCAGAGCAGGGCATGCCCGCCTATGACACCACCTTCACCGATGAGCAGATCCATCAGTTGGTAAGCTACATCCGGGAGGGCATCACCAAACAAAAAGACCAACCGGCCCAACGGCGAAATACCCTGGTGCACCGCTCAGAGAAGGTGAGCTTTGAGCTGGATACCGTCATCACCGGGCTGGACGTGCCGTGGGCCATGGCGTTCCTGCCCAACGGCGACATGCTGATCACTGAGCGCGGCGGCACGCTGTACCGGCTTACCCAAAGCCGCCAGTTGCAGAAGATAGAGGGCGTGCCCGAGGTGCTGGCGCAGGGCCAGGGCGGTTTGCTGGACGTGAAACTGCACCCAGACTTCAGCAAGAACAACGTGCTGTTCCTGTCTTACTCGGCGGTGAAGCGCGACGGCGGCCAGACCTTGTCTACCACTGCCCTTATGCGGGCGCGCCTGGACGGCAACAGCCTGCAGGACCAGAAAGTGATCTTTGAGGCGCAGCCCTACGCCCGCACCCGCCACCACTACGGCAGCCGCATAGTGTTTGGCCCAGACGGGTACCTGTACTTCACCATGGGCGACCGGGGCGGCACCAACGTGAACCCCCAGAACCTTAGTGTGCACGCCGGCAAAACGCACCGCATCAAAGAAGATGGCTCCATTCCCACCGATAATCCGTTTGTAGGCAAGGCAGACGCGCTGCCCTCCATCTTCACCTACGGTAACCGAAACGCCCAGGGAATGGCCCTAAACCCCGCCACCGGTGAGCTTTGGCTGCACGAGCACGGGCCCAAAGGCGGCGATGAAGTGAACATTGTGAAGAAAGGGGCCAACTACGGCTGGGCCGAGGTCACCCACGGCATCAATTACAACGGCACCAAAATCACGGACCTGAAGCAAAAAGCAGGCATCACGGATCCTATCTACATCTGGGTGCCCTCCATTGCGCCCTCGGGCATGGCCTTTGTCACCTCAGACCGCTACAAAGGCTGGGAGGGAAGCTTGCTGCTAGG
This sequence comes from Rufibacter psychrotolerans, assembly GCF_016924645.1. Classification (GTDB taxonomy): domain Bacteria; phylum Bacteroidota; class Bacteroidia; order Cytophagales; family Hymenobacteraceae; genus Nibribacter; species Nibribacter psychrotolerans. Next base: position 377,267 of record NZ_JAFFJV010000011.1, read on the forward strand.
CTCCCTGAGCTTCAAGTTCCTGAGCCGCCTGGAGCTAGACGGTAATAAGGTGGTAAGGGAAGAACGCCTGCTGCAGGACATTGGACGGGTACGCGACGTACGCGTGAGCCCCGATGGCTACGTGTACCTGGCCGTGGAAAACCCGGGCCGGATTTACCGGCTGGTACCGGTGCAGGAGTAGCAGCGGGCAAATGCTCGTCGTTTTAGGGCCATTTTCGGTAAAACGGCCCTGAAATGAACGCAACAGCCGTTTGCTCTGGGTTCTGCCGGAGCAAACGGCTGTTGCGCTTTTAGGGGGTTTCCGGCAGATGTACATACACGCCGTCTTCGCGGGTTTCCAGCGGGAACCGTTGCAGGGGGCGGGTTCTGCCTTTGCATTCCTCGCCCGTGGCCAGGTGGAACCGGTAGCTGTGCCAGGGGCAGATAATCTCATTGAGGTAATTGGTGGTGCCGCGGCTCAGGGCATCGCCCAGGTGGGGGCAGAGGTTCTCCACGGCAAAGAGGCCCGCCGGGGTATGCGCCAGGCAGATTTCCCGGCCGTCCGCCAGCACGGCCTTGGCTTTGGTGAGGGCTACCTGGGCCTTGGCTTCGGCCTCGCTGTTGAAAAGTTTGATCCAGGGCATGGGCGGGGAGAGCTGTTTGGGGGCCAATATCCAGAAAATACCCCTGAAACGGAAGTGCCGCGTTAAAAAGGCCTGTAAATGAAAAAGCCCGGAAAAACCGGGCCCCTTACACCAAACTAACAAACAAAACTTTTAAACAAACCTAATGAAGACTAAAGCAACCGGTTGTGGGGGAGCAGCAAGCTGAGAGGGAATCAGGTGCTGTGGTTGCGTTTAGTGATACAAAGATGCAGCAACTTTGCCCCGGTGCCAACCCAAACAAGAGGAAGCAGGCCTTTTTCTGCCTGAATCCCGACAAACCGGGAGTGAACCGGACAAACCACCCCCGAACCCGGAGAAAACCGCCCCAACCCGGAGGCGCAGGAAATAGAACTTTCCGGAAAAAAGAGCCCAAAAATGGCGCACTAGGCGGTGAAACGGTAAGAAAATCTGGAGGCGTCAGCTAAATCAGGCGGTTCTCTCCCCAAAAATCCAGCGCACTTTCCTTAACCCTGTTTTTTGATGAAACCGGAAAACCTGCTGCCGAAAGCCTTCCCTCAGGAGGGAAACTGACCGACCGATAGAATCCTTGCTAGCCGGGGAGCGGGCCAGCAGCCTTGCGGTACAAGGGAAGGGGACAAGGTTGTCGGCCTGCCCCAATGTTGGGGAGAAAGGCAGCAGGTGCGGGAGGAGCGGCACTCAGAGAAAACGGTTTTAGCGTTAATTCTGGAAAAACAGGCTCAAAGCAATTCTAGGGCGAATGAAGTGCCCCTAAAATGAAAAAGCCCGGAAAAACCGGGCCCCTTACACCAAACTAACAAACAAAACCTAAATTCTTCTGGAGGGCTGGCCTGGGCCAGCGGGCAATCCGGGGAGGGGGAATCTTCTCTGGGAGGGGACTCAACCGCTTTCGCCGTGATTGATGATACAAATATGCAGTGACTTTTCGCCGGCGGCAACGCAAATAAGAAGAAGCGGGCCTTTTCCTGTCCGAAGCCTGCAAAAGAGGGAGTGAACCGGACTAACCCACCCCGAACCGGCGGATTTACCAGCTAGAGCCGAAGCCTGTAGAAAGGGACGCAACAACGGGCGGCACAGCAGGTGGCTAGAGCAGAAAGGGCAAAAAAAATGCTTAAAAGTAGTCTATCCCAGAGCGCAAGCGGATAGTGAAGACTACTTTTAAGCGAAATAGAGTGTGAATGTATCAGATTTTACGCGGGTAAGACCTTAAGGTTTAAGCGTGTAGAAAGAATTGTCTGATTTTTTTTCAAAGCTATCGGCAGGTTTCTCCAGGAGCATGATTTTCAGGGTTTTCTCGCCGGTGTTCCAGTTCTTGAAATGGGTAAGATCGGTCCAGAGGCGGTCGCCAGGTTTCACTTTTACTGTTTTCACTTGGCCATCGGGGGTAACCATGCGCAGGGTTCCGGCAGAGGCTGCGTAGGCTTCCTGCTCCGGTGAGGCGTGGAAATCCAGGAACTCACCTGGCGCCAGCTCCAACGACAAGATGCGCAGGTCATTAGTTTTCAGAACATGCTTGAACACTTTGGTGGTGCGGGGAGCGGAGCCGTGGGGGTTTGTTCCGGCAAAGGCAGGAGCCAGGTTCAACAGGAAACAAACGGTAAAGAAAGCGGAGGTTAAGCGAGTTTTCATAATTTTTTATGGTTAAGATTTTTAGAATTTTTTAAGAGTATTTTGCTCGTTTCTGGGGTAGCCCTTTTGATTATATAGATGCAAAGTTGGGCAATACGTTGCTTGCTTGTATGTTAATGATCTGTTAAAAGGCTTAAAACCAGGATGAAGCCGCAAAAACCAGCACCGAGGCGGAACTTTTCCCGGATGAACGGGACCCCGTTTTTCGGCAGTTTTTGCCAAAAGGCCCCCAAAACCGCTTTGTGGCCCTAAAGTGAGCCAGCCAGCGGCCTGCGGGAACAGCAAAATGTTGAAGGGGAAATGCCAGGACGCAGCCAATAGTTGCTCCCTTTTGCCTCAGCCCGAAACCTGCGGATACAAGCCCGCCTGACCCGGCAGGAATTAGGAACCGCCCAAAAACAGAAAAGCTGTTTTCAGGCTGAATGATGAAAATCAGCCCGAAAACAGCCTTTTGGAGGGTTTATTTTGAAGGTGGCCTGCTAAGCCGGCGTATTAAGACGGGTCCACGTCAATGACAACGCGCGCATTCTTGAAGTCTTTGGCTTTGAGTAGCTGCTGCACAGCATCATAGATGTGGGCCTTCGCCTCGCGCAGGTTGCCGCTCTCGCGGTCTAGTTTTACGTGCACTTCCTGCAGGTATTGGTTCCTGATCTTGAAAATATGCGGGGCCTCGGGGCCCAGCACGCCGGTGCGGCCCAGGCGGTCTACCAGGTCCTTGGCCAGCAGGATGGCCGCCGCCTCGCAGGGCTTGGCCTCGGGGTGCTTTACGGTGAGCCTGATCATCCGCACGAAGGGCGGGTACCTGAACTTCTGGCGCTCGGCAATTTCCTGCTCGTACAGGCCCTGGTAGTCGTTGTCAATGACCCGCTGGAAGATAGGCTGGTTGGGGTTAGCCGTCTGGATGAGGACTTTGCCCTTGTTCCCTTTACGGCCCGCCCGCCCGCTCACCTGCACAAACAACTGGTACGCCCGCTCGTGCGCCCTGAAATCGGGGAAGTGGATGATGCTGTCGGCGCTCAGGATGCCCACTAGGCTCACGTGCTCAAAGTCCAGCCCCTTGGTCACCATCTGGGTGCCCACCAGAATGTCGGTGCGCTGCTGCTCAAAGTCCTCAATGATCTGCTGGTGGCTGTTCTTGCGCTTGGTGGTGTCCAGGTCCATGCGCTGGATGCGGGCCTCGGGCAAGATCAGCTTCAGCTCGTCCTCAATCTTCTCGGTCCCAAAGCCCACGGTCTTGAGCATGGTGGAGCCGCAGGCGGGGCAATCGTTGGGCTTTTTCTCGGAGTAGCCGCAGTAGTGGCAGCGCAACTCATTGGAGAACTTGTGGTAAGACAAACTCACGGCGCAGTTGCGGCACTTGGGGATCCAGGCGCAGTCATTGCAGTCAATGAAAGGCGCGTAGCCCCGCCGGTTCTGGAACAAGATCACCTGCTCGTGGCCGTGCAGCGTGTCCTGGATGCCGTGGATGAGCCGCTGCGAAAAGTGGCTGAGCATGTTCTTGCGCAGGCTTTCCTGGCGCGTATCCACCAGTTCCACCTGGGGCAGGGTGGCCTCGCCGTAGCGCACGTGCAGGTTTACCAGGCCCCACCGGCCCTGCTGGCAGTGGTAATACGTCTCTACCGAAGGCGTGGCCGAGCCCAGCAGGGTCCTGGCCCCGTGGAACTGCGCCATCATGAGCGCCACCTCGCGGGCGTTGTAGCGCGGCGCCGGCTCGTGCTGCTTGTAAGAAGGCTCGTGCTCCTCGTCCACAATGATCAGGCTCAGCGAATGGAAGGGCAGGAACACCGAGGACCGCACGCCCACCACCACCTGGAACCGCCCCGAAAGAATGCCGTTCCAGACCTCCACGCGCTCGTTGTCTGAGAACTTGGAGTGGTACACGCCCAACCGGTCCCCGAACACCCGCTTCAGCCGGACCACAATCTGGGCCGTGAGCGCGATTTCGGGCAGCAAATACAGCACCTGGCCACCGGCCTCCACCGCTTTCTGGATCAGGTCAATGTAGATCTCGGTCTTGCCGCTGCCCGTGATGCCGTGCAACAGCACCGTGTTCTTCTCGCCAAACAAGTCCAGCACCTGGTCGCGGGCCTGGGCCTGCGCCGGCGACAGTTCCATGGTAAGGTACGGTCCGCGGCCCTCGGCCTCGGGAAAACGGCTCACCACCTGGTCAAACTGCTCCAGCACGCCATTCTTAAGCAGCGTATTTATGGCCGAAAGCGACAGGTGCGGATTGGAGGTAAGCATGTTCTTCTCAATGCCCTGCTCATTGGTGGCCAGGTTGTGCAGCACGGGCGTGAGCTGCACGTACTTGAGCAGCACGTCCAGTTGCTTGGGCCGGGCCCCTAGTTCATTGAAAAGGGCTTCCAGGGTTTCCTCATCAGTAGTAAACTGCGGGGCCAGGCGTACCTTTTTCACCACCTTGGGGGCATACTTCTCGGCGATCTCCTCATAAATGATGATGATCTCCTTGAGCAGCAGCGATTTGATGATCTTATGAAAGCTGGTGAGCTGCAGCAACTGGCCCACCTCGGTGAAGGTGAGGTGCTGCTTCTGGCGCAGCGCGAAGATGATCTTTTCCTCGTGGCCGGTGAGGGGCCACTCGTTGGTTTCCTCGTTGAACTGCGGGTGCAGCTGTATCTTGGACTCGCTGCTGAGCTTAAGGGCCGAGGGGAGGGCAGCGTTGATCACTTCGCCCAGGGTGCAGAGATAGTACTCGGCCATCCACATGAAGAGCTTGAGCTGCGGACCCGTGACCACGGGCTTCTCGTCAATCACTTCCAGCAGGTACTTGGCCTGGTACTCTTTGGGAGGCTGCTCGTGCACGCGGGCCACTATACAGCTCAGGACCCGTTTAGACCCAAACTGCACCAGCACGCGGGCGCCCACCAGCACCTCGTCGCTCATCTGGTAAGGAACGCGGTACGTGTACAGTTTGGGCAGGGGCAAAGGTAAAATGACGTCTGCGAACAGGGTGACCCGTTCAGAGACGTCATCGGCAGGAGTATGGAATTCTAATTCAGGTGTCAAAGCGGCCAATTTAGGCCAAAGTTCGGAAAAACAGCCCGGAAACGGAAAGCTTTCCTTACTTCACCTGGTAGTCTTCCACCAATAAAGTGAGTTGGCTGTCTTGCGGGTCTGGGTCGCGCAGCACGGTGGTGTACAGCAGCACGGGCTCGGTGTCGCGTACTTCCAGCTCCAGCTGCTCGGCCAGGGAAGATTTTACCGGCAACCAGATTTCCTGTTGGCCCGAGGTAAAGAGCACCTCTTTGCGGAACTGCCGGATGTTGCCCGGCTTCAGGCCTTTCTGCTTCATGAGCTGGATGCTCTCCAGGGTGATGTTGCGGGTTTTGCCCTTGTACACCAAAGACAAGCGGCAGGCGCCCAACTCAGTAGGGCCCGAGGGGGCCTGAGACACGGCCGGGGTGTTTCGTTGCAGGGCTTCCAGGGTGGTCTCTGGGTGGGACTTCTGTAAACGCTTCCAGTAGCCGTCACCGTTCTGGGCAGCGGCTGAAGCCGTGATGGCAAGCCAAAGGCCGCCTAAAAAGAGTAACTTCTTCACGTGGTTAGTGGGTTTAGTGCTTGGTGCAGCAACAGCAGTTTGGCCGCTCCAGTTCTACAGACCCGCGAAAATCGTCAATTTGTTTGATTTAGCCCACCAAGGCTTCTTTTTGTACTATCCCGGGCTACCAAAGGGGCTCCCTACTGGCAGGAAAACCTTTGGGAGCCGGGGATTGTGGGCTACATCTGCTGAACCTGCGCCAGGGCCTCGGCCACCGACTGCACGGGTAACTGGCACGCCTTGTTGTAGCAGACGTACAAGGTGGTCTGCCCGCCCTGGGCGAACCGGTCTTCCAGCAACGGCAAGAGAGAGGTGCCTTCTTCCTTAGTGCCGGCCAGCAAGGCGTTGGGCAGAAAATGCTGCTGCAGCAGGCTCCGGAAGGCATGCACCTGGGGCCCTACCAGGGCAATCTCGGCGGTGGGCTTTAGCTTGAGGTAGAACAGGCTGGCCCAGTTGGCCAGGTGTGAGGGCTCTTGCACCACCAGGTCCCGTACCTTGGAAAGCATCTGGTCTGAGAGTTGGCTATACCGTTCTTTGTCATAGTACAGCCCCAGGAAATGCAGGTTCTGGGCCATCACCGAGTTGGAGGCCGGTACCACGTTGTCAAAGATTTCCTTTTTGCGGGCAATCAGCTGCTCCCCGGCCGAGCTGGTGAAGAAGAACAGGTCTTCCTGGGCATCAAAGAAGTGGGTGAGGGTATGCTCAGTGAGTTGTTTGGCCTCCTGGAGCCAGCTTTCCTCAAAGGTGACCTGGTACATGCCCAGGAAGGCCTGAATCAGGAGGGCGTAGTCTTCCAGGAAGCCGGGAATGGTGGCCTTACCGTCTTTGTAGTTATGGAAGAGCTGGGTGCCTTGCTTTAAATTGTTCAAAAGGAAGTTGGCGTTGGCGCAGGCCAGTTCCAGCATTTTGGGCTCCCCGAAAGCTTTGTACGCATCGGTCAGCCCGATCAGCATGAGCGCGTTCCAGGAAGTGAGGATTTTGTCATCCAGGCCCGGCCGAATACGCTCTGCCCGGGCCTGCAACAGCGTGTCTTTCCAATGCTGCACGTGCGTCTGCAGTTCCTCCAGGCTCAGGCCCTGGTCGGCGGCAAAGGCCTCGTCGGTTTGCCGGCGGTGCAAAATGTTCACGCCATGTTCCCAGTTTCCGACTGGGGTGGTATTGTAATAGGTAGAGGCCAGCCCGGCTTCCTCGCCTAGTATTTCCTGGAGTTCTGCCTGGGTGAACACGTAGAATTTTCCCTCCACGCCTTCGCTGTCGGCATCCAAAGACGAGTAGAAGCCGCCCTCAGGACTCATGAGCTCGCGCTCCACGAAGGCGATGGTTTCCTGCACCACCTGTTTGTACAATTCATTGCGGGTTACCTGGTAGGCCTCTGCATACAAACTGATCAACTGTCCGTTGTCATAGAGCATCTTCTCAAAGTGGGGCACCAGCCAATTCTCATCTACGGAGTAGCGCGCGAAGCCGCCACCTACCTGGTCATAGATGCCGCCAAAGGCCATTTCTTCCAGGGTGAGGTTCACCTGCTCCAGGGCCGCCAAATCCTGGCTGTGGTGATAATAGCGCAGCAGGAAGCGCCAGGTGCTGGGCATGGGAAACTTGGGGGCTTCGCCAGTGCCGCCCCGCTTCAAGTCAAAGCGCCGCTTCAGGTTCTGGAACATCTGCTCAAACGCCTGGGGGCTCACCTCTGGGTTAGGCTGCTGGAGGCCGTATTTGGCCAGCTCGCTCTGGTTCAGGTGCTGGACAAACTGGTCAGCCGATTTGTCCAGCTCTGCGCGGCTCCTGGCAAACGCCTCCGCGATGCTCTGCAGCAGGTTCACCCAGTTCTGCGGCGGGAAATAGGTGCCGCCGTAGAAGGGCTTGGCTTCTGGGTTCAGGAACACGTTGAGGGGCCAGCCGCCTTGTACGCCCATGGCGTGCAGGGCATCCATGTACACCTGGTCCACGTCGGGGCGTTCTTCGCGGTCTACCTTGATGCAGACAAAGTGCTTGTTCATGACCTCGGCAATCTGCTTGTTCTCAAACGACTGATGCTCCATCACGTGGCACCAGTGGCAGGCGGCGTAGCCGATGCTCACCAGAATGGGCTTCTGTTCTTGCCGGGCTTTCTGCAGCGCCTCGGGGCCCCAGGGGTACCAATCTACCGGGTTGTAGGCGTGTTGCAGCAGGTACGGGCTGGTTTCCTGCGCCAGGCGGTTAGGCTTTTTTTCCATAGTACTGAAGGATAGGTAAAGGGCGTTTCGGGCCTGTTTCTACAAAATAGGCCGCAAAACGGAATTACTACATACGCAACTGGCGCTGTACGGTGGCAATCTCGGCTGTAACATCAACCTCCGGGGCCAACGCCTGGAGCTTGGCGAGCAGGTTCTGCAGAAAGCGCTGATGGGCGGGGCTTTGGGGATGAAAAGGCTTGTGGGCCAGTTCGCGCTGGAGCTGGGCCCAGCGGGGCAGGAACTCAGAGAACGCTTGGTCGGCGTAGGCAGCGATGAATTTCTGCCAGATGTACTCCTCCGCCATGGGGGAGGGATGAATCAGGTCTGAGTCGTAGAAACGGTAATCGCGCAGGTCGTCCAGCAGCAGTTCGTAGGCCGGAAAGTAGGTGATGTTGGGGTGCTGCTGCAGGGCCGAGTGGGCCGCTACCCGCAACAGGCTTTTGCTCACGCTGTTCAGCGGCAGCGTGTCTTTGAGGTGGCGCACCGGGCTGACGGTCAAGATCACTTGTTGGTGGGGGCAGTGTTGCTGCAAGAGTTCCAGGGTTTGCCGGGTGTCCTGCTCTATCTCCTGCAGGGTGAGCAGGCGTTTGGTAAAGGCTTTTTGGGGCACTTTATGGCAATTGGCCACCAAAACGCCGGTGTCCTGGCGCTCATACACCATTGAGGTGCCCCAGGTAAGCATGACCACTTCGGCCTGCCTCAGAAACCGGTGGGCCTGCTCCAACTGGGTGTGCAGGATCTGCAACAATTCGGTTGGGCTCTGGTGCGAGAAGGCCGAATGGAAATCATAGTGGTGCCAGATGCCGTTCTGCTCTACCAGGCCAGCTTCCAGGTCGCCTATGTCTTGGGTGAGGGCGGTCCGCAGGAGTTTATGGATAGAGAGCGGGTTGAAAATGGTCCCGAACGGGTTCACCAGCACCCTGGCCTTGGCTTCCTGCAGTTTGTGGCCCATTACTTCGGCAAAGCAGGAGCCCATGGTAAAGACGCCCTGGGTGCGGGAGAAGCGGTGCGGGGCCGGGGAAACGTGAAGTTCGGTGCGGAATTGCATGGGGTTTCAGGGAGGCTACTTCCCCAAAGCTACGGATTTCTACGGGACGTCAGGAGCGACAATGGCGTAAAGCTGTTCCAGCGAGTGGATGGTGTAGCTGGGGTTGGCGGCCCGGCAGGTTTCCTCCGCGCCGTACCCGTAGGCGGCCCAGCAAGAGGAAAGCCCGGCATTGTTGGCGAAGAAAAGGTCGGCATCGGTGTCGCCCACCATCAGGACCTGCTCCGCTGATACGTGCGGGTACCGGGGCTGGATTACTTGCTGGTAAGCCATGGGGTGAGGCTTTTTTCTGAGCGGCACCTGCGGATTGTCGCCGATGATCAGTTCAAAGTACTGGCGCAGCCCAAACCGGGTGAGCGCGTCTTCAATGGCCCGCTGACCTTTGTTGCTGATGACCACGCAGGCAATGCCCAGTTGTTGCAGGTAGGGCAGGAGTTCCTGCGCCCCGTGAAAGAGCGTGGTCAGCCTGCCACCGTCGGTATCATAAATGTGCCGGTAATGCAGCACCCAGTCCTGCAGTTCCTGCTCGTTCTGGGGGCCTTGCAGCGGCGGATGCAGGAGAGGAAGCATCTCAGAAAGGTTACCGCCGGTGCCAATGGCTTTCTTGATCACGTCTTCCGCCGGGGGCACCAGCCCTTTCTGCTCAAACGCCTGCTTGAACGTGTACAGAATGGCCTCCTGCGTGGCGCACAGGGTACCGTCAAAATCAAAGATAACTACCGGGAAAGGCAACATAGAAAGCAAGGTGACTGGTGAGACAAAGAGATGGCTTTTACGGGCTGCTGGCCAAAACATAAAGCTGGGCTACTCTAAGAGGGCAAGCTGGGTAACCTTAGTGCCTCTAAAATAGCGTTTTAGGTCCGTTTTCCTAGAAACAGGCCTAAAACAGTTGGCAGGGCTTTGGGACAGGAATGGCCTAAAACAAAAACATCCTGCCGGAGTACGGCAGGATGTCTGGTATTGCAAGAGTTACGGCAATTAAGCGGCAACTACGTTGAAGCGGATCTGGTGCTTCACTTCTTTGTGCAGGTTGAGGGTAGCAGTGTACTCGCCCAGTGATTTCACCTCCTGGTCAAAATCAACACGCTTGCGGTCTACATCGTATCCTAAGGCTTTCAGGGCCTCAGAAACCTGCAGGGTAGTAACGGCACCGAAGATTTTACCAGACTCACCTGCTTTGGCAGGGATTTCCAGTACGGTGTCACCAATGCGGTTCGCCAGTTCTTGGGCGTCTTTTTGGATTTTCTCTGCTTTGTGGGCAGCCTGACGAATGTTCTCAGCTACTACTTTACGGGCCGAAGGGGTAGCCATTTCAGCTAAGCCTTGTGGGATCAAGTAGTTACGGCCGTAACCTGGCTTTACAGTAACGATATCGTTTTTGTAGCCAACGCCTTTCACGTCATCTTTCAGAATAACTTCCATCTCGTTTACCTCCTTATTTTAAAGAATCCGTTACGTAAGGCAAAATAGCCAAGTGGCGTGCTCTGGCAACGGCCTGAGAAACACGGCGCTGGAACTTCAAGCTGGTTCCGGTTAAACGGCGTGGCAACAGTTTGCCTTGCTCGTTCACAAACTTCAGTAAGAAGTTGCCGTCTTTGTAATCAATGTACTGAATCCCGTTTTTCTTGAAACGGCAGTATTTCTTGCGCGTGTCTTGCTTGTGTACTTTTTCGTTAACTAAACTCATGACGCTTGTGCCTCCTTTTTAGATGATTTAAACTCTCCGTTTCTACGGCGCTCGTTGTAAGCCACAGCGTGCTTGTCAAGGGCGGTAGTTAAGAAGCGGATGATTTTCTCGTCACGACGGAACGCCAGCTCTAACTGATCCACAATGGTAGATGGACCTTGGAACTCCACGAGGTGATAGAAACCAGTGTTTTTCTTCTGGATTGGGTACGCCAGTTTTTTTAGGCCCCAGTTCTCCTCATGGATAATGTCGGCGCCATTTTCCTTAAGCACCTGTCTGAACTTCTCGACCGTCTCCTGCATCTGCACCTCGTTCAACAACGGGGTCATGATGTAGAGTACTTCGTAATTTTTTAAAGTCATTTGTAAAAATGATTTTTTGGTTCGAAGGGGCAAAGGTAAAAGCTTTTTAGGTAAGAACCAAAGAAGGGTGAGATAAAGTGCAAAAGATCAGCGAGAACCCGGCGCTACCGGTTGCTTGTCCGTTTAGGGACCGTTTACAGCAAAACACGCCCAAAACAGGATGCGCAAAGCCTGGAAATCAGATCAATATATGCAAGCCGGACTTTCGCGGGTGTGGGCAGCAACCCGCCGGTGTTTCTCCTATATAATAAAGGTGTTGTTCCCCGCAAAGTGTTAGACCCAGAAGAGCTCTTCTGGGTTGGCGAAGCAGGCAGGGGCGCGCTTGTGTGTTGGCTACTACTCATCACAACTGCAAAGCGGGTGAGGTTACCTGACTAAGTACCTTGCCAACGCGCAGAATACAATTCTAATGGTATAATTCAGGGAAACTTAGAATTGTTCAATATAAAAGCATTTAAAGCAGCTTAAGGCCTTATGATTGTCTTGCTGGTAGACATACCCTTTGGTAGCATGAGGGTACTGACTGTTGTTTATCTCGAGCACTAACTCAGGCGAATTTTGCCATGTTGAAATTTTCAAAGTGCGTATTTACCCCATTTTTGCTTAGGTAACTACTTGTTTGTATAAAATAAAGTATAGATATGATAAAACAAATTACAATGTAATGGGGTAAGAGATAGCGTTTAGGGTGGCTGAGGTGGGCAAAGGAGGAGGGAAACGGCGGATAGGGCTGTAATTTATAAAGGTTCTAAATAGTGCCAAAACAAGCGTTTTAAGCGGGTTTGCCTTGAAAAACAGGGGGTAAAAACAGGCTTGCCGATACCTTAAAAATAAGAAATATTGTGTTTGATTAATGGTCATCGGGTAGTAGATTTGTGCCCGTAATGTACTTTCACTATTCTTAACACTACAATTAAGCTATGATTAGCTGTAAAAAGAGAGCAAAATATACCTTCCTACTCCCTTTTCTCTTCTTCTTCTTTGTTATTTCTTCTGCCTTCGCGCAGACGCCTGAGCAAAGCCAGATAGGGACGGCTGGTGTAACCCCTGGAGCTGAGGCCCCGGCGTCGGGTGCTGGAGGCGCTGCTGACGCAGCAGTTATTGAAAATGGACAAACCCTGTTCAAGAACAACTGTGTGCAGTGTCACTCAGTTGGTTCAGACGTGGTGGTGGGTCCTGGCTTGCGTGATGTCCACAAGAGAAGGAGCGAGGCATGGCTGATCAAGTGGATTAAGAACTCAAGTGCTCTTATCCAAAGCGGAGACAAGGATGCTGTTGCCGTGTTCAATGAGTACTCTAAGCAGCAAATGCCATCTTTCGCTTTCTCTGATGATGAGCTTAAGTCAATCATCGCCTATATTAAAAAGGAGAGCGAGACGCCAGAGAACGTGGCTGGTGCCCCTTCGGCTGGCCCGGAAGGTGCTGAAGCCGGAAAGAACGTGGGAACTGATGCTATTGGTAATGTAGGAGGTTATGTAGACTTGCTGCTGGTAGTATTGGTAGTGGTGCTGATTGTACTGGTGATTACCCTGGTAATTATTGCCACCGTTCTGAAGAACTACCTGAAAGGCAAAGGTGACCTGACCGGCGCTGAGCAGGAAATGCTGGAGCGCAGAACCAACTTCGCCAACATCTACAAGTCAAAAGCAGTGAGAGTGATTGTAGGGTTGATCTTTGTGGTGGTGCTGGTAGACCTTTCCATTGACAAAGTGATGGGCATTGGTATTCAGCAGGGTTACGCCCCAAGACAGCCAATTGCTTTCTCCCACAAACTGCACGCTGGTGACCACCAGATCAACTGTAACTACTGCCACACCTCTGTTTATAAGAGCTCAAGCGCCAACATTCCTTCTGCGAACATCTGTATGAACTGCCACAGCCAGATCAAAAAAGAATCGCCAGAAATCCAGAAGATTTACCGCGCCATTGAGAACAACAAGCCCATTGAGTGGGTACGGGTGCACAACCTGCCAGACCTGGCGTACTTCAACCACTCTCAGCACACCAAAGTGGGTGGCGTAGAGTGCCAGACGTGCCACGGCCCCATTGAGACCATGGAAGTAGTAGCCCAGTACGCTCCCCTCACCATGGGCTGGTGTATTGACTGCCACCGCAACACTCCTTTGAACACCGAAGGAAACGGGTATTATGACAACCTGGTGAAGTTGCACGAGAAGCAGTCTAAAGGTGCGTTTGTAGTGGCTTCCCAGGGCGGTACTGAGTGCTCCAAATGCCACTACTAATCCAATAAATTTCATCCATCCTGAATTTGAGTTTTTGATATATATGCAAGAAACAATTAAATACTGGAGAGGGGTAGAGGAGTTAAACAATACTCCGGAATTCCAGAAACATGCTCATAACGAGTTTCCTGAGTTCCTGCCAGTAAGTGAGACCAACGGTGAAGAAGCTTCTTCTGCCGTGGCTCCAAGACGTGACTTTTTGAAGTTGCTGGGCTTTGGGGTGGCAGCGGCAACGCTTGCTTCCTGCGAGGCACCGGTTCGTAAGGCAATCCCTTACCTGCACAAGCCAGAGGAAGTAGAGCCAGGCGTGCCTAACTGGTACGCCACTACGTACTTCATGGGTGATTTCTACAACCCGGTGTTGGTGAAAACCCGTGAGGGACGCCCGATCAAGGTAGAAGGAAACACGCTTTCCCCGCTTACCCAAGGCTCTACCCACGCCCGTTCACAGGCTTCTTTGCTGAACCTGTATGACAACAACCGTCTGAAAGGACCGGTTGCCAAAAAACAGGCCACTTCTTGGGAGAAAATTGACCAGGAAATCCGCACTCGCCTTACCGGCGTGCAGGGGAGAGTGGTGTTGGTGTCTAACACCATCATTAGTCCCAGCACTAAAACGGTGATCCGTGAGTTTGGGGCGCAGTTCCCGGCGTTTGAGCACGTAACCTATGATGCCAACTCCTCTTCCGCATTGTTAAGAGCAAACGGTGGGGTGGTACCAGGTTATGATTTCAGCAAAGCCAGAGTGATTGTGTCCATTGGCGCCGATTTCCTGGGAACCTGGATTTCGCCCGTTGAATTCTCCAGACAATACATCACCAACCGGAAAGTGACCGCTGAGAGACCCATTATGTCTCGTCACTTCCAGTTTGAGAGCTTCCTGACCATGACAGGCGCCAACGCCGATGTACGTGTGCCCGTGAAGCCTTCTGAGTACGGTGCGGTAGTAGCGGCCCTCTATAATAGAGTTGCAGGCGGTACGGGTGGCGCTGCCATTCAGGCCCCTAACTCTGCGTATGCCAAGCAAATTGATGCCGCGGCGAAAGAATTGCTGGCTGCCCGTGGCGCTGCCCTGGTAGTATCAGACTCTAATGATCCTGCCGTGCAGACGCTGGTAACCGCCATCAATGCGGCCCTGGGAGCGAACGGCACTACCATTGACACCAACGCCCCTTACTTTGTGCGTCAGGGCGATGATGCCCGCATGCTGCGTCTGATCAATGACATGAACAACGGAGCAGTTGGTGCCGTGATTTTCTACGGCGCAAACCCCGTGTACGATCATCCATTGAGCCAGCAAGTGGTGAATGGCCTGAAGAAAGTAGGCGTGAAAATCTCCTTTGCCGACAGAGAAGATGAAACTGCCGCTCACGTAGACTACATCTGCCCAGACAGCCATTACCTGGAGTCCTGGAATGACTTTGAGCCAAAGAGAGGGTTCTTAGGCTTGGCCCAGCCAACCATTTCCCCAATCTTCAACACCAGACAAGCACAGGATTCTTTGCTGAAGTGGACTGGTTCTACAACAGACTTTTACACCGTAATCCAGCGTACCTGGTCTGGCATTGTAGGAGGCGGAGCCGCCTGGGATAAGGCCGTGCACGATGGCGTAGCTACCGGAACCACCGGTGCAAATGAGCCAACTGCACCTGCTGCTCCGTTGACCCTGGCTGCCGCGGCAGTTAGCATTAACAGAGCCGGCCGCACCGGCGGAAAAGACCTAGAGCTTGCCATTTACGAGAAAGTAGCCATTGGTGCCGGACAGCACTCCAACAACCCATGGTTGCAGGAAATGTCTGACCCAACCACCAAAGCTACCTGGGACAACTACGTTGCCATTTCTCAGGCAGATGCCCAGGCTTTGGAAATTGAGCAGAATGATGTTCTGAGAGTAACAGCAAAAGGGAAGTCTATTGAATTGCCAGCCTTGATCCAACCTGGTCAGGCGAAAGGTACCATTAGCATTGCCATTGGATACGGCCGCACCCATGCGGGCCAGGCAGCCAACAACGTAGGGGCTAACGTGTACCCACTGGTAACAGTAGCAGGTGATTCCCTGGTGTATGCCAACACCGTAACCCTGGAGAAAGTAGGCGCCGACAAACCAATTGCGCAAACCCAGACGCACCATACGGTAATGGGTCGTATTGTGGTACAGGAGTCAACCCTGGCCAAGTACAAGCAAGATCCTAAGAGCGTAACCGAGTACATCCGGATCGCTACGCCAGACGGACCGCAGAAACCGCAGAAGATTTCCCTGTGGCCAGATTATGAGTACAAGAACCACCACTGGGGTATGGTCATTGACCTGAACTCTTGTATTGGTTGCGGTACCTGTACCATCAGCTGCCAGGTAGAAAACAACGTACCGGTAGTAGGTAAGCAGGAAGTATTGAATCGCCGTGAAATGCACTGGTTGCGGATTGACCGTTACTACAGCAGTGATGCAACCCGCGAAGATGGTGGATTTGAGAAGATGGAGAACCCATCTGAGAACCCATCGGTGATCTTCCAGCCCATGCTGTGCCAGCACTGTAACCACGCGCCATGTGAAACGGTATGTCCGGTGGCGGCTACCATGCACAACTCAGAAGGTATCAACCAGATGGTGTACAACCGTTGCGTGGGTACCCGTTACTGCGCCAACAACTGTCCGTACAAAGTGCGTCGTTTCAACTGGTTCAACTACGCCAACAACGAGAAGTTCGACTACCAGATGAACAATGACCTCGGCAAGATGGTGTTGAACCCAGACGTTACTGTTCGTTCACGCGGGGTAATGGAGAAATGCTCTTTCTGCGTGCAGCGTATTCAATACGGCAAACTGGAGGCTAAGAAAGAAGGTCGTCGTCCGAAAGATGGTGAAATTGTAACTGCTTGTGCTCAGTCCTGTCCTACCAACGCCATCATCTTCGGTGATATGTTGGATCCGAACAGCCAGGTATCTCAGATCCTGAAGCGCGAACAAGGGGAGCGTGCGTTCCACGTGTTGGAAGAGTTGAACACTCAGCCAAACGTTACCTACTTAACCAAAATCAGAAATCAAGCTTAATTAAACACAGAAAGATATATGCAGCACGTATCTCCGATAAGAGAGCCCCTGGTAACCGGGGGTAAAACTTATGCAGACATCACGGAGGATGTATGCCGGCAGGTGGAAGCCAAGCCGAACATGCGTTGGATGATTGCTCTGGGAGTTTCTCTGGTTTTCCTCGGTATCTTTATCTACTCCGTATACCGGACCCTGTGGTTCGGTATCGGGGAGTGGGGTCTTAATAAAACAGTAGGTTGGGCGTGGGACATCACCAACTTCGTGTGGTGGGTAGGTATTGGTCACGCCGGTACCCTTATCTCCGCTATCTTGCTCCTGTTCCGTCAGAAATGGAGAACTTCCATTAACCGGGCGGCAGAGGCGATGACCATCTTTGCGGTAATCTGTGCGGCCATGTTCCCGGTTCTGCACATGGGCCGTCCTTGGTTGGCGTACTGGGTATTGCCCCTTCCAAACACGTTTGGTTCTCTGTGGGTGAACTTCAACTCCCCACTGCTTTGGGACGTATTCGCGATCTCCACGTACTTCTCTGTATCGCTGGTTTTCTGGTACATTGGTCTAATTCCTGACTTTGCCACCATCCGTGACAGAGCCACCGGACCAATTGCCCGCAGAGCCTACGCTTTGTTGAGTATGAACTGGACCGGTTCTGCCAAGCACTGGTCACGTTATGAGACTGTTTCCCTGATTTTGGCTGGTTTGGCAACGCCCCTGGTACTTTCGGTACACACCATCGTATCCATGGACTTTGCAACCTCGGTAATCCCGGGCTGGCACACCACCATCTTCCCTCCGTACTTCGTGGCGGGTGCAATCTTCTCTGGTTTCGCAATGGTATTGACCCTGATGATCATTACCCGTAAGACCTTCAAACTGGAAGATTACATCACCCTGGAGCACGTAGAGTCCATGAACAAGGTAATCACCCTGACTGGTTCTATCGTAGGGGTGGCGTATATCACGGAGTTCTTCATCGCCTGGTATTCAGGGGTTGAATACGAGCAGTACGCCTTTATTAACCGGGCTACCGGTCCTTACTGGTGGGCTTACTGGTCTATGATGACCTGTAACGTAATTACGCCTCAGTTATTCTGGTTCCGCTCTATCCGCCGCAGCTTAACCGCTACCTTCATCATCTCTATCTTCGTAAACATCGGGATGTGGTTTGAGCGTTTTGTGATCATTGTAACTTCTCTGCACCGTGACTTCTTGCCCTCTAGCTGGGTAATGTTCTCCCCAACCAGCATTGACATTGGGGTGTATGTTGGCACCATGGGCTTGTTCTTCACCCTGTTCCTGCTTTTCGCGAAGTTCTTCCCAGTGGTGAACATGGCAGAGGTTAAATCTATTTTGAAGTCGTCTTCAGGGGTGAGCCACACGCACAACCCAGGCGCATCTATGCACGGTACAGCTCCTAATTCTCACAAACATGACTAGTAAGAAATATATACTCGGTGTATTTGAAGACGAGGATGTACTGCTGAATGCTATCGAGAAGACGCGTGCAGCAGGCACCAAGATCTATGATGTATTCAGCCCTTACCCCATCCACGGGATTGATGACGTACTAGGCATCCAGCGCTCGCGCTTGCCTATCGTGGCTTTCTTCTGCGGTCTATGTGGTACTTCTTTCGCGCTCTGGATGCAGATTTACATGTTGGGTTTTGACTGGCCCATGATCATTGGCGGTAAACCGCACGTAGCCCTACCCAGCTTTATCCCGGTAACCTTTGAGTTGACGGTATTGTTTGCCGCGTTTGGGATGGTGATCACGTTCTTCATCATCAGTGGACTAAGACCAACCCTCAAAGTTCCGGTGATGGACGTTCGGTCAACCGATGATAAGTACGTAATGGCCATTGAGCTGAAAGAAGGTACAGATATTTCTAAACTGAATGATCTTCTGCGCTCTAACGGAGCAGTGGAAGTTAACCAGAAGGAGGTAGTTAAATAATGAACAGTTTCTTTAGAACAGGGGCTAAAGCCTCCTTGATTCTTTTCTCTTCTGTTCTTCTTGCGTCATGCGGTAACAATGATCAAGATCCAGGATTGGAATATGCACCGGATATGTACTATCCTGTGGCGTACGAGCCGCTGAAGCAATTAGCCGAGAATAAAAACGCGATCAATCCGGGTGGCCTGAACATGCGGGTACCAGCTTCTAATACTGTCGCTAGAGGTAAATTAGGGTTTTACACCCATATTTCTAAAGACAGCGCCGAAGTAGCCGGAAGAGAGCTCACGAACCCAATTGCCAGAAACATTGAGAACGTGGAAGAAGGCAAAGTACTTTACCTTCGTTTTTGCTCTCCTTGCCACGGTGAAACTGGGCAGGGTGATGGATTGGTAGGTGCCAAGTTCAAAGGGGTGCCTAACTTTACCCAAGGTAGATATGCCACTTTGCCTACCGGGCACATTTTTCACGTCATCACGAATGGTCGCGGACGTATGATGCCACACGGTACGCAGGTGAACCCTGAAGAGCGCTGGAAGATTGCCATGTACGTGCAGCAACTACAGAAAGGCATCACCGATGCAACCGGGGTTGAGTCACAAGACACCGGTTCCACTTCAACAGATGCTCCGCAGGGTGCAAGCACAGACGCTAATACAAATCCAGTAACAGGTACCACAAACCATCCTACCCAGGATATTCGTGAATAACCGTAAAAGGTAAATTTGAAATGATAACTGAAGAAAGACTAATTATCCCACAAAGAGCCACCAAAAGGTTCTTCTTCATGATAGGTCTCGGGTTGGTACTACTGGTAGTAGGGCTGTTCATTGCTGCTAACTCCGGTGGAGGCCACGGCGAAGCTGCACATGGGGCAGCGGAAGCCGGACACCATACCGCCGGCTGGGGGCAGCGCCTGCTTGCCAACCTATGGTTAAACAATGTGTACCTGACTGGTATTGCCGTGGTTGGCGTATTGTTTGTCGCCATCCAGTACGTAGCCTACGCAGGTTGGTCTGTGTTGATCAAACGCGTTCCCGAAGCATTAGGCAGCTACCTGTTGGTGGGCGGTATCATTATGTTGTTGGTGTTCATATTGCCCATCATCTTTACCGGTCACAATACCCTTTTACACTGGACAGACCACTCGCTACACGAGGTAGGCAATCCTAACTATGACCCCATCATTGCGGGTAAATCAGGGTACCTCAACATCACCTTCTTTACCATTAGATTGGTGGCCTACTTTGCCCTGTGGTACATGTTCTTCAAATGGATGAGAAGAGAGTCAATGGCCGAGGACCTGAATGGAGGTCTGAACCACTACAACAAAAGCATTCGCTTGGGAGCTACCTTCCTGGTGGTGTTTGGGGTGACTTCTTCTATGTCTGCCTGGGACTGGGTGCTTTCCATTGACACGCACTGGTTCAGTACCATGTTTGGTTGGTATGTATTTGCCAGCTGGTGGGTATCTGGTTTGGCGGCGGTAACCTTAACCGTAATCATCCTGAAGCAAATGGGGTACATGAAAATGGTGACCTCTAACCACCTGCATGACCTTGGTAAGTTCGTGTTCGGGTTCAGTATCTTCTGGACGTACATCTGGTTCTCCCAGTTCATGTTGTACTGGTACGCCAACATTCCGGAAGAAGCCATCTACTTCATGGAGCGTCTGGGCGGAAACAACAACCACTACACCTGGATCTTCTTCTTCAACCTTGTGATAAACTTTGCCTTCCCTTTCCTTGTTCTAATGACAAGAGATGCGAAGCGTCAGATGATCATGCTGAAGATTGTTTGTATCGCTATCCTGATTGGTCACTGGTTTGACTTCTACCTGATGATCATGCCGGGTACTATGAGAGGTGAAAGCGGATTTGGACTGATTGAAATTGGTACAGCGTTGACCTTCCTGGGAACATTCTTACTGGTATTCACTAAGGAACTGAGCAAAGCATCGCTGGTACCTGTGAACCACCCATTCCTGGAAGAAAGTATTCACCATCACGTTTAAGAGTTAAATTAAAAGATACGGATAATGATAACGATTGCTGTAGCACTATCAATCATCCTTTTACTGGTCATCCTTTATCTTCTGTTTAGAATCCAGGTCCTGGCTTCTATCTTCACCGGGAGCTACAGACGTGACATTGGTAAGAGCAATAAAATAAACGCAGCCCTTTTCTTAGCCTTCTTTGTGGTGATGGGCGGCTTGTTCATCTGGTCCATGAACAGTGCCAGCGAAGACATGATCATTCCTATTGCCTCTGAGCACGGGATTGACATTGACAGCATGTTCTGGTTAACCATGGGCGTGATTGGGTTTGTGTTTGTTCTAACCCACATCCTGTTATTCTGGTACTCTTATAAATACCAGCATAATGACAACAAACGCGCATACTACTACCCTCACAACAACAAGATTGAGATTATCTGGACCGTTATTCCAGCGGTAGTGATGGCTTTGCTGGTGTTCTCCGGTTGGAAAACCTGGGCGAAGATCACCAGCCCTGCACCAGAGAATGCGGTAGTAGTAGAGGTTATGGGTAAGCAGTTCAACTGGCTGGCCCGCTACCCAGGTGCCGACAACAAATTAGGTTTGGTAAAGCACACCCTGATTGATGCCACCAACGAATTTGGGATTGACCTGAACGACCGTGATGCGCAGGATGATTTCCCTGGCGACCCTACTTCGTTCCACGTGCCCAAAGGAGTACCGGTGCAACTGAAAATCAGATCAAGAGACGTAATCCACAGTGTGTTCCTGCCTCACTTTAGAGTGAAGATGGATGCGGTGCCCGGTATGCCTACCACGTTTTGGTTCATTCCTACCAAAACCACCGCAGAAATGCAGACTGAGACAGGCAACGCCAACTTCCAGTATGAACTGGCTTGTACCGAGGTTTGCGGCCGTGGTCACTTCGCGATGAAAATGACCATGATTGTGGATGAACCTGAAGATTACCAGAAGTGGGTAGAGGCTCAGCAGAAGAAGACCTTTGCTTCTCAGTTACAAGGTGGAGCCCCCGCAGACAGCGCCGCAGCTGTAGCCCTAAATACTACTTCTGATGCCGCGGTTGCTGCCGCAACTGCTACAAAACAATAGTTATAATCTTTTAACAGTATTGTATGTCTAGTACGGATATTTCACTACATGAAGATGTACACTTGGGTCACGATGATCACCATGATGATCATGATCAGAGTTTTATTGAAAAGTACATCTTTAGCCAGGACCACAAAGTAATTGGTAAGCAGTTCCTGTTTGCCGGTATCTTCTGGGCTATCATCGGGGGAACACTCTCCAGCTTATTCCGCTTTCAGTTAGGGTTTCCTGAGGCGACCTTCACTTTCCTGGAGCCAATCCTGGGCAAGTGGGTTGACGGGGGCAAACTGAACCCTGAGTTCTACCTGGCCCTGGTAACCATGCACGGAACCATCATGGTATTTTTCGTGCTCACGGCGGGTCTGAGCGGTACCTTCAGTAACTTCCTGATTCCACTGCAGATTGGTGCCCGTGATATGGCCTCTGGCTTTATGAACATGCTTTCTTTCTGGTTCTTCTTCCTGGCCAGCGTGATCATGTTCTACTCCCTCTTCCTGGAAACAGGACCCGCCGCAGGTGGCTGGACGGTTTATCCACCGCTGAGTGCCCTGCCGCAGGCAATCTCTGGTTCAGGTGCTGGTATGACCATGTGGTTGATCAGTATGGCCCTGTTCATTGTATCCCAGTTGTTGGGTGGGGTGAACTACATTACCACGGTAATTAACCTGCGTACCAGAGGCATGTCCATGTCTAAGCTGCCGTTGACCATCTGGGCTTTCTTCCTGACTGCCGTGCTTGGTTTGCTGGCCTTCCCGGTTCTGTTCTCTGCTGCGTTACTCCTCATCTTTGACCGTTCATTTGGTACCAGCTTCTTCTTGTCTGATATCTACGTAGCGGGTGAGGCCCTTACCCACACTGGTGGTAGCCCGGTTCTGTTCCAGCACTTGTTCTGGTTCCTGGGTCACCCAGAGGTGTACATCGTGATCCTGCCAACCTTTGGTATTGTATCTGAGATCATCGCTACCAATTCACGCAAACCAATCTTTGGCTATCGTGCCATGATTGGTTCTATGCTGGGTATCTCGTTGCTGTCCTTCATTGTATGGGCGCACCACATGTTCGTGTCCGGGATGAACCCGTTCTTAGGTTCTGTGTTCATGTTCCTGACCCTGATCATTGCGGTACCATCTGCGGTGAAAGTATTTAACTGGATTGCCACGCTGTGGAGAGGTAACATCAACTTCACTACGGCCATGTTGTTCTCCGTTGCCTTCGTGTCCTTGTTTATTTCTGGTGGGGTAACCGGTATCATCTTGGGTAACTCTGCGTTGGACATTCAGTTGCACGATACCTACTTTGTGGTGGCTCACTTCCACTTGGTAATGGGTAGCGCCGCTTTCTTCGGGATGTTTGCGGGTATTTACCACTGGTTCCCTAAGATGTTCGGCCGCATGCTGGATGAGAAATTAGGATACATCCACTTCTGGATCACCTTCATCTGCGCGTACCTGATCTTCATGCCGATGCATTACCTGGGTATTGCCGGTTTCCCAAGAAGATACTACACCTGGACAGGTTTTGACACGTTCAACAAGTTCCTGGATATGAACAGCTTCATCACCATTGCGGCTATCTTCGTATTCGTGGCGCAGTTTGTGTTCATCTTCAACTTTATTTACAGCATCTTCAGAGGTAGAAGAGCTACGGAGAACCCTTGGAAGTCTAACACCCTGGAGTGGACTACCCCAGTGAACCCCGGCCACGGCAACTGGCCAGGTGCGCTTCCGGTAGTGTACAGATGGCCTTATGACTATAGCAAGCCTGGTGCACCGCAAGACTTTATTCCTCAGAACGTACCTTACTCTCAGACGCAGTCTTCCAACCTGCCGCACGAGCGAGATTTTGAATAACGAATGAGAGATAAATCTTTTAGTACTAAAAGGTTTAGAAGAGTAGCGGTACTTACCATTGCTGCTGTATATTTTTTAATCTTAGTAGGGGGGATCGTTCGTAGCACGGGTTCCGGAATGGGATGTCCAGACTGGCCGAAGTGCTTCGGATCGTGGGTCCCCCCCACTAGTTTAGAGCAGTTGCCATCAGATTACCTGGAGGTCTACAAAGAACAACGTATCCAGAAGAACGAGCGGGTAGGGAAGGTGTTGGAGCGCCTTGGTTTCACCAAAGTAGCCCAGGAAATATTTGCCCATCCATCGCAGTACATTGAAACGGAATTCAATGCCACCAAGACCTGGATTGAGTATGTGAACCGGTTGGTGGGCGTGGTGATTGGGATTTTCATCTTTTTTACGGTTCTGTTTTCGGTGCCTTTTTTCAAAACGGACCCTAAAGTATTCTGGGGGGCAGTGATCTCGTTCCTGGTGGTGGTGTTTCAGGGGTGGTTGGGATCGTTGGTGGTTTCCACTAACCTGTTACCGGAAATGGTGACCCTGCACATGGCCCTGGCCCTGGTGCTTCTGGCTTTCCTGATTTACATAGCCGTAAGGGTAGAGCGGCATGCGCTTTTTGCCACGCTTGCCAACAAGGTCTCTTGGTTGAGCCCTTTGCTGGTGATAGCCCTTCTGTTAACGTTCTTTCAGGTGATCATTGGCACGCAGGTGCGGGAGCAGGTAGACATCATTGCCTCTAACTTAAACAACCAGGGACGTGAGAGTTGGATCGCCCAGCTGGGTTCTTCCTTCTACGTACACCGGTCGCTTTCCATTGCGGTAGTTCTTCTAAATGTCTGGTTGTTTGCGCTGGTAAGGAAAACCCGCAACCCCAAACTGAGTGGCATGGCCCTGGCCATGTTGTTTGTGATTGGGGCCGAGATCCTGTTAGGGATTATTCTTTCCTATTTTGCGCTTCCGGCCTTTGCTCAACCGCTCCATTTATTATTGGGTACCTTATTGTTTGGAGTGCAGTTCTTACTGCTGATTACTTACTATTACGCTCAGAAACCTAGTCAACTTACCCCCGAATTGGTGGCATAATCACGTTTATGTACGTACAAGACGTAACATCCAGTGCCCAGACATCATCGGCCATGAGTAAAGCATCCGCTTATTTTCAACTTCTTAAGTTCAGGCTTTCTGCCACGGTAGCTTTCTCCAGTGCCATTGGTTTTCTGCTAGGGAGACCAGATGCTACCTGGGTGAATACTTCCATAGTGGTGCTTGGCGGACTTTTAGTTACCGGTTCTGCCAACATCATCAACCAGATTCTTGAAATAGATTTGGATAAGATGATGAAGAGAACCGCCAAACGTCCGCTGCCCTCAGGCGTGCTCACGGTAAAGGAAGCCACTGTTTTCTGCATCCTGCTGTGCCTGGCCGGGGTAAGCCTCCTGGGGTTTTATTTCAACTGGCTTGCGGCGGCGCTTTCTTTCCTGTCTTTACTCCTGTACGGCTTCTTCTACACGCCCATGAAACGGCTTACGCCCATCTGTGTGCTGATTGGAGCCATACCGGGTGCCTTGCCTCCCCTTATTGGGTGGGTGGCTGGTACCGGTTACCTGGGGGTTGAAGCCTGGATCCTCTTTGGAATTCAGTTTATCTGGCAGTTTCCGCATTTCTGGGCCATTGCCTGGGTCCTGGATGATGATTACAAGAAAGCCGGTTTCAAGATGCTGCCCATGGGAGGCGGCAAGAACCTGAAGACCGCCATCCAGATTATGATCTATACGTTACTGCTGATTCCGTTGGGCTTGCTGCCCATGCAGTTTGGAATGGCAGGGAAAACCTCGGCCTTTATTGCCGTGGTGTGTGGTGTTTTATTTTTAATGCAGACTTTCTATCTTATGCATACCTGCTCTAAACGGGCAGCCATGAACATCATGTTTGGTTCATTTTTGTACTTGCCTATTGTGCAGATAGCGTTTGTGGTAGACAGACTTTAAGGATATAGTTATGATCATGAATTCAGAAATACAGGCAGAGCAACGGCGGGTAAACCCCCTTAAGTTTATGCTCTGGCTTTTGATTGTGAGCATCATCATGATGTTCGCGGCCTTTACCAGTGCCTACATTGTGCGCCGGGAAGAAGGTAACTGGCTGGAATTTGACCTGCCCTCGGTACTCCTGATCAACACCGTTGTGCTGGTGCTGAGCAGTGTGTTCATGCAGTGGGCGTACGTTTCTGCCAAGGCAGACAACATCAAGAACCTGAAGGTGGCCCTGGGGCTCACCATTGTAGCCGGAGTGGCTTTCCTGATAGGGCAGTGGTCGGGCTGGGGGGAACTGGTGCGCAACAATGTGTTCTTTGGGGGCAGCACCGCCAACCCTTCCGGCTCTTTCCTGTACGTATTAACCGGCGTACACGCATTTCACCTCATTACCGGGTTAATTTTTCTAATTATTGTAGTAATTTCGGCGCTTAAGTACAGAGTACATTCCAGAAACCTGACCCGTATTGAGCTGTGCACAATCTACTGGCACTTCTTAGGGGCGCTTTGGATTTACTTATACGTATTCCTAGTTTTGAACCATTAATAATTCTGTAACACATATGTCGCAAACAACAACCTTTGAGCAGCCTAATACCGGCACCTGGGATGGAGGGAACGAGCCGTTTAAGGCCAGTTATGGCAAACTGATGATGTGGTTTTTCCTCTTGTCAGATGCTTTCACCTTTGCTGCTTTCTTAACAACGTACGGATTGGCCCGTCACCGGCACAAAGCGTATGAGGGTACGCCAGAAGCGTTTACTTTCTCTACCGAGTGGTGGCCTATTCCTGAAAAAGTTTTCAATGCCTTCCCTGGGTTCCATGGGGTAGACTGGCCGCTGGCCTTTGTGGCATTGATGACCATGATCCTCATTCTTTCTTCCGTGACCATGGTATTGGCGGTTGAGGCCGGCCACCGCATGGATAAGAATGATGTTCAGAAATGGTTGTTGTGGACAATCTTGTTTGGTTCTATGTTCCTGGGCTGCCAGGCTTGGGAGTGGACCCACTTTATTGCCGGTACTGAGGAAGGCATGAAACTGGCCGACGGCAGCGTGATCCATGGAGCTAACCTTCTCGTTAACCAATACGGACCACCCTTGTTCGCTGACTTGTTCTTCTTCATCACCGGTTTCCACGGTACACACGTATTCAGTGGGGTGGTGTTGTTGATCATGATCTTCATTAACACCGTAAACGGGGTATACCATAGAAGAGGACACTATGAAATGGTGGAGAAAGTAGGTTTGTACTGGCACTTTGTAGACTTAGTGTGGGTATTTGTGTTTACCTTCTTCTATCTGGTGTAATTGTTAGGCTTGAAAATTTATAACTGCTATGGCATCTCACGCACATCATACAAACGAGTTTGACGAAACGGCTCCCCTTGCTAAGCCGCAGACCAAAGTAATCTGGAAGACCTTCTTTATCCTTTGCGGGCTTACCGCTATTGAGTTCGCGTTTGCGTTCATGATGGACGCTGGTACCCTGCGGAACGCCATCTTCATTGGCCTTACACTGTTCAAGGCTTTCTACATCGTAGCGGAGTTCATGCACTTGAAGCACGAGACCAAAGGCTTGATCTGGGCGGTCCTCATTCCTACGGTATTGCTGGTTTGGTTGCTGGTAGCCCTGCTGGTAGAAGGTACTTTCTACGGAGAGTCTGTTTTCAACTATTTCCAATAATGAGTCCAAAAAAAGCTCTGGTACTGGGTACTCTACTCTTGGTACCCGTACTAGCGTTTTTATTCCTTAAATTGTTCGGAGTGAATAGATTTTCACTCCGAACTTATTTTCCGGCTACTGTAGATTCAACGTTGGTGGAAGGGCAGTGGCGGTATGACACCCTTTACCACAAAGTCCCCGACTTTCAGCTTACCTCCCAGACCGGCGCCACCTTTTCCCAGAAAGACCTGGAAGGCAAAATCTACGTCGCCAATTTCTTTCATACTACTTGCCCCAGCATCTGCAACCAAATGAGCACCCAGCTGGCCCGGGTGCAGGATGCGTTTAGGCTCAAGCCTGAGGTGCACCTGGTCTCGTACACCCTGCGCCCCCACCAGGACAGCGTGGCCGTCTTGAAACGCTACGCCGAAAGTTTCAGAGCCAATCCTGCCAAATGGACCTTTCTTACCGGACCCGAGCCTGAAATTCTGAAACTTGCCCAACAAGGCTATCTGCTTACTTCCCCCGCCAGTGCTTTACCTGATATTCCGGCCGAAGTGCTGAGCAAGCGCCTGGTGCTGGTAGACAAAGAGAAGCAGGTGCGCGGAATCTACGACGGCACCGATGCTACGGAGGTTGACCGATTGATCACCGAAATAAACGTACTCCTTTCTGAGTACAACCTTGCAAATGGAAAATAAACCCATTGGTAACGCCAATGATACCCGTTACCTTATCTTAATTGCCATCCTTTCCATAGTGGTTCCGTTGGTGGTGGCCTTGCTCTTGTTCATGCCACAGACCGGCAAACTGGGCGACCTGGACGTATCTTTCCTGCCCAAGCTGCACGCGGTGCTTAACTCGCTCACGGCCGTTGCCCTGGTGGTGGGGTATTACCACATAAAACGGCAGAACCGTCGGCTGCACCGGTTTGCCATGGTCACGGCCTTTGTGCTTTCTTCCTTTTTCCTGATCTCGTACGTTACGTACCACTACCAGGCGGCCCCTACCACCTTTGGGGGCGAGGGAACCATCAAGGCAATCTACTATTTCGTGCTCCTCACCCATATCATTCTGGCGGCGGCCATCGTTCCATTGGTACTACTTTCCATGTACTTTGCCATCTCCCGGCAGTTTGTGCGGCACCGTAAAGTTTCGCGCTGGACGTTCCCGCTGTGGCTGTACGTGGCAGTGACCGGGGTGGTGGTATACCTCATGATCTCACCGTATTACGCCTGAAACTTTCAGGCGGCAGCGGTGTTTCTTTAAGTAGAGTGAAACGGCTAATACAATGAAGAAGAACTATAAATTTTGGCTAGGGGGGCTGCTGTTGATCCTGTTGTTGTGGGTACAGCCCGGCGTTAGCCAGGCCCAGTGCGCCATGTGTACCGCCTCGGTGGAGTCTTCCAACAACGAGGACGGTGACAGCATTGCCAATGGCCTGAACAAAGGCATTTTGTATCTCATGGCGGTTCCGTACCTGCTGGCAGGAGGCATTGGCTTTTTCTGGTACAGATACAGCAAACGGAAGTAGTGGGGGGCTGGGACCATCTCAGGGCCGCTCTGCAGTTGCGGTGCCCGCGTTGCCACCAAGGCCCCATGTTTACCCATTCTGCCCTGCACCTAAGCAAATTTGACCAGATGCCTGAACATTGCCCGGTGTGCGGGTTCAGGTACGAGGTGGAGCTGGGCTTTTACTGGGGGGCCATGTACATGAGTTACGGACTGTCGGTAGGGGTGGTGTTCCTGGTGGGCATTGCGTTGTACTTTCTGGCCGGCGACCCGCCCACGTGGGTGTACCTGGTAACGGTGGCTTCTACCGTGCTGCTCCTTACGCCGCTGTTGTTCCGGTACGCCCGGGTCATGATGCTTTACTTTTTTGGGAGTGTTTCTTTTGACCCCAAATACAAAAAGCCATAAAGCCCCGCTTTGTGGCTTTTTGTATTTGGGGCAATCCCCTGCCTTTTACCCGTTTTGGGCATGTTTTCTGCTAAACTTATCTAAAACGTAAAAGCAGATTATTCCTCTTTTTCTGCTTACTTAGGGTTGGTTGCCCGTAGTAGGGCTAACCATTGACAGACTGTCGGTTTGAGATCTAGATACACGATTCCTTTTCTTTTCCTGTTGGCCGCGCTGCTGTTGGCGGGCTTTGCTGCCTTTGTGCAGGTGAGTGTGGAGCGCGATCTGCTGGAAGCTCCCGAGCAGCAGATGGCCCAGGAAGTGCTGGAGCGCCTGGACGTTAAGATTCAGGAGGCCGAAAAGGCGGTGCGGCAAGTGGCGCGCAGCCTGCCCCCAGATTCTGCCTTTTTCTCTAAAAACCTCCCCAAAACGCAAACGCCGGTTTACCTGTTCCAGCGCAACAAACTCCTGTTCTGGTCTGAGCACTCCCTCCGTCCCGACTTAGATCCCCGCTTTATCACCAAACGGTTGCAGTTGGTAGAAAACCGGTTTGGGCGGTTTCTGGTGTTGCGCCATCAGCCCCGCCCAGAATACACCGTGTTGGCGGTGATTCCGCTGGAAACCCGGTACGGCATCAGCAACGCGTACCTGCGCAGCGGCCTTAACCCGGAGATCTTTGAAGACCATGCCGCCGTTCTTCAGGCCGAGCCTGGCGCTGGGGCCATTCCCATCCTGGACAAGCGGGGCACGTACCTGTTCTCGTTGCGGGTGTTGGAGCCGGGGCAATGGTTGTACGCCGGAAAATTTACTTTTGGGCTCTACCTGCTGGCCATTGTGGCCGCGGTGCTGTTCCTGGGGTCTTTGCATTTCCGGTTGAAAGCTGCCGGCAAGCGGGTGGCGGCTGTGTGGGTGGTGCTGGTGGGCGTGATCTTGTTGCGCCTGATCATGCTTTTGAGTCAATTTCCCAACAATGTGCAGGAATTAGAGTGGTTCAGCCCCAGGGTCTACGCCTCGGCCTGGTGGTCACCGTCCTTGGGCGATTTGCTGCTTAACGAGCTCTGCCTGGTGGTTCTGTCGCTCTTGGTGTTTAGGTTTGCCCGGGGCGTGCCTTTTTCGGCCATTTTCCAGAAATCGGCCCAGAAACAGCTGTGGAGTTGCGTGGTGCTGGGCATCACCATCACGGTGCTTATCATCAGTTGGTACGAGACTTACCGCAGTCTTTTCATCAATTCGCAGCCGGTGCTGGACATTACCCAGAACATCCAGCTCGGGCCAGATAAGCTGTTGCTCTACCTGGTAATGGTGCTGCATACCTTGTCGCTGAGCTGGATTCTGCGCCTGCTGCTGAAGTGGCTGCCTTTCACCGCCCACGGCAAACTCACGTTCGCCTACGCCTGGATCACGGTGCTGGTGATGGCGCTGGGCTGGGCCTTCTGGCGCGATGCCCCCAGCGGCAACTGGATTGTCTTGTTCGCCGGGGCAGCCGTGGTGGGGTGGGAGCAGCTGCACCGCAGGCAACAGCAGCGGGCCAGTGTATACGCCAGCATTTTCCTGGTGAATATCCTGAGCGCCAGTCTGGGAGCCTCCGCCCTGTACGACATTTACGCCGTGCAACTGCGGGCCGACAAGCAGCGGGTGGCCGCCCAGTTGCTCAAGAACCGCGATGATCTGACCGAGTACCTGCTGGCCCAGGCGGCTCAGGACATCAGTCAGGATCTGCTGGTGCAGCACGTACTCAGCTCGCCGTGGGTAAACCTCAACCTGGTGGAGCAGAAGATCAGGAGGCACCACCTGCGCAACATCACCCAGAACTATGCCGTGGTGGTGCGCTTCTTTGACGTGAACGGCGAAAGTTTCACCTACCATGACAGTGTGCAAACCCTGGAAGCCTACGCCCAAGTGTGGACCCCCAAGGCGAAGAGCACTAACCAGCGGGGGCAACTCTTAGTAGGCTCAGAGACCGACCCGGGCCGGTTCACGTACCTGCAGGAAGTCAACGTGCCGCTGGGCTTTGACCAGTGGGCCACGGTGGTGCTGGAGGTAAGTCCCAAAATCACGGCCCCTAATAGTGTGTTGCCAGAACTGCTGGTAGAACGGAAAGGCTCGCAGGTCACCATCCCGTCCAGCAGTTACGCGCTCTGGAAAGAAAACCGTTGGCTGAAGACCGAGGGCTACTTTGAGTACAGCCAGCAGTTCCCACCCAACCTGCTCAACAACCCCATGCTGTACACGCAGGGCATTTCCCTGGCCAATTACCACCACCTGGGGGCCAAAGCCACCAACGGAACCGTGGCCCTGGTGAGCACGCCAGCGTATGGCGCGCGTTCCTGGCTGTCTAACTTTTCTTTCCTGTTTTTGCTGCACTCTTTCTCGCTGTTCTCTTTGCTGGTGCTGGTGATGGTCTCGCGCGGCGAACTGATTGAGGCCATTGCCACCACGTTCAGTACCAAGATTCAGCTGTTCCTCAACCTGGGGGTGCTGGTGCCCCTGGTGCTGGTGAGCCTTACCATCGGGAGTCTGGTGACCAACTCGTACCGGCAAGACCTGGTGCGGAGCTACACTGAGCAGGGCGATTTTATCCGGCAGAGCATCCTGACCAGCAACTGGGGGCCCAACCTTTTCAAAGGCCGCCCCGATTCGCTCACCCGCCGCATCAACCGCCTGGCCATGGTGGCCCAGGCCGAGCTCAACATCTACAACGCCAACGGAGAGCTCCGGCTGTCTAGCCAGCCTACCTTGTTTGAGGCTGGCGTGCTGTCTACCCGGTTAAATCCGCAGGCGTATAGCGTGCTGAAGGAGCAGGGCCTGAACCGGATCTTGCTGGAAGAGAAAGCCGGCTCCCTGCCGTACAGCACCATTTACGTGCCTCTGCGCGAAAACCTCACCGAAAGCCCGCGCGGGTTCCTGGCCATTCCGTTCTTTGACTCGGAGAAGGAGCTCAACACCAAACTGATTCAGCTCATCACCACCATCCTCAACATCTTCACGGTGTTGTTTCTGTTGTTCGTGCTCATGAGTTACGCGGCCACCCGCGCCCTTACCGTGCCTCTGCAACTGCTGACCGAACGCCTGAAGAAAACTTCCCTCACGGGCAGCAACGAAAAACTGGTGTACCAGTCCCGCGACGAGATTGGCCTGCTGGTGCATGAATACAACCAGATGCTGCAGAAGCTGGAAGAAAGCAAGCAGGAACTGGCCCTCAAGGAAAAAGAAGCCGCCTGGAAGGAGATGGCCCGGCAGGTGGCGCATGAAATCAAGAACCCGCTTACGCCCATGAAGCTCTCGTTGCAGTACCTGCGCAAAGCCATGCAGGAAGGCCGGGGCAACTTGCAGGACCTCATTGAGAAGATCTCCAACACCATGATCACCCAGATAGATGTACTAAGCGACATCGCCACCTCGTTTTCCAGTTTCACGGCCATGCCCGATCTGAAACTAGAGATTCTGGAGTTGAACAGCCTCATTCGCCGCTCTGCCGATTTGCACCTGAACCCGCAACAACACCGCGTAGAGGTGGAGTTGCCCGGGGAGCCGGTGCACGTGAGCGCCGATGAAAACCAGTTGATCAGGATCTTCAACAACCTGTTGTTAAACGCGCTGCAGGCGGTGCCCTCGTCCCGCACGCCCGAGATCAAGGTGCGGTTGCAGTTGGTGAGCCCGCAGTGGGCCCTGGTGCAGGTGCAGGACAACGGCTCCGGCATTCCGGCCGAGGTGCAACCAAAGATTTTTATCCCGAACTTTAGCACCAAGTATTCTGGTTCAGGCATAGGCTTAGCGGTAGTGAAGAAAGGAGTGGAGGCAATAGGCGGTTCTATATGGTTTGAGACGCAGGAAAACGTGGGCACTACGTTCTTCCTGAAATTGCCCGTGGTGCAGCCATGAGGCGCTGGGGCGTCATATGTTTCCTTGTTATCGCGTCTTTGTGGGCAAGTCTTTCCCAGGCGCAGGACTTGTCTAACCGTCGGTGCAAGTGGGTGAAGCTGCAGTCCGGTGCCTTCCGGCTAGATTCACTCACCGTTGCCGAAAACACCATTGAAATCCTGGACCGGCGGCAGCTCCGGAGCCCACTGAGTTTCCACTATGACCCGGTGCGCAACCTGTTCCAGTTCATCGGGGTAACGCCGCCAGCAACTTCTCCGGCATTGCGCCCAGATTCCATTGCCCGCGACAGCTCCGGCCTGTTTTCCGCTCGTTTTCCCGGAAATGTGCCTAAAACAGACTCGGTGCTGGTGTGTTACCGCGTGCTGCCGCTCAACGTGGCCGCGCCCCGTTTCAAGCGCGACATCCGCACCTGGGACTCTACTTCCTTTGAACGTTCGTACGTGCTCAACCCGCCCGCTGCCCGCGAGGAACTGTTCAAGACGCCGGGCCTCAACAAAACCGGTAGTATCTCCCGGGGTGTTTCGGTGGGGAATACCCAGAACGTGTTCGTAAACTCGGCATTGAACCTGCAGTTAGAAGGCAAGCTGACGGACGAGATCAGCATTACCGCCTCCATCACCGACCAGAACATTCCGTTTCAGCCCGAGGGCAACACGCAGCAGTTGCAGGAGTTTGACCGCGTGTTCATCACGCTGCAGCACCGCCTCTGGACCTTGACAGGCGGCGACGTGGTCCTGCGGAACCGGCCTGCCTCGCACTTCCTTAAGTTCTACAAAAACGTGCAGGGGGGAGCCCTGGAGGTGAACCGAGGCAAACCAGGCTGGGAAAGTGCCACCACGGTAGCGGCCTCGGTGGCCAAGGGGAAATTCGCCTCAGAGTTTATCACGCCCCTGGAGAGCGTGCAGGGGCCGTACCGGCTGCGAGGGCCCAACGGCGAGCGCTTCATCATTGTGCTGGCCAACTCAGAGCGCGTGTACTTAGACGGGAAATTGCTCACCCGCGGCTTTGACTACGATTATGTCATTGACTACAACCAGGCTGAGATCACCTTCACGCCCAAGTGGATCATCACCCGTAACTCCCGTATTCGCGTTGATTTTGAATATTCAGACCTGAACTACACCCGCAGTGTGGTGCACGCCAGCCACTATCAGAAGATGGGCAAGTTCAACGTGTACGGCAACTTTTACAACGAGGCCGATAACCCCAACAACCCGCTCACGCTCAACCTGAGCACCGATGAGAAACGCCTGCTCTCGCAGATCGGCGACCGGCAGGATCTGGCCGTGGTGCCCAGTCAGGACTCCGTACGGTTTGACCGCAACCAGGTGCTGTACCTCAAAAAAGACACCGTCACGGCCAGCGGCACGTACAGCATCTACCAGTATTCCACCGATTCTACCCAGGCCTACTACGCGGTGAGCTTCACTGAGATGGCCACCGGCGGAAACTACGTGCTGCAGAACAACACCGTAAACGGCCGGGTTTTTCAGTGGGTGGAACCGGTGAACGGGGTGCCGCAGGGCCGGTATGAGCCGGTGCGCATCTTGCCCACGCCCATGCAGAAACAGATGATGACCCTGGGCGGAATCTGGACCATTGACGAGAAATCCAGCGTTTTCCTGGAGGTGGCCGGCTCTAAGAATGACCTCAACCGCTACTCCAACCTTGACGCGCAGGACGACCAGGGCAAGGCCGTAAGGGTAGGCTATCAGCTGAGTGACCGTACCGTCAAGTTCTTGGGCAATTACAAGCTGCGCAGCGCCATGACCTATGAATACACCGATCCTAACTTTGTGCCCATAGACCGCTACCGCGACATTGAGTTTGACCGCGACTGGAGCAATGTGACCAACACCACCTCGGCCCGCCAGACCCGCCTGGAAGACCATATCTTCACCTTCTCGGTGGGCGGGGTGAAAGACGCACTCCATTTTATGAACTACCGCATTAGCCGCCGGTACCGGCCCTCTGAGGTAGACGGCACGCAGCATTACCTGGAGCTGGCGCAAGAGGTGAAAGGCTTAGAATTGCGCGGTAACCTGTTCTTGCTGAACAACGAGCAACCCGAAAGCACCTCTGAGTGGGTGCGCGGCGAGCTGGGCGTACAGTACCGCACCAAGTATTTCACGCCCGGGTATGTGTACCGCTTTGACAAAAACCGCATTACCTCTAAGCTGAACGAGGCCCTGCTGGGCTCGGCCAATTACTTTGATGATCACCTGTTCTACGTGGAAAGCCGCGACACCGCCACGTTCAAGTACCGGGCAGAATACAGCCGCCGCGTGGATTTCAGGCCCGAAAACGGGGAATTGGGCAATAAACAGACGGCCAACACTTTCAATTTCAGCACCAGCACGGTCATCAGGCAAAACCACCAGCTCACCGCTCTCATCACGCTGCGCAAGATCCAGGCTCGGGATAGCTTGGGCGAGACATCGGTGCTCTCTAAAATAAACTGGACGGGCGATTTCCTGAACCGCCACCTGCGCTCTGAGCTTACGTACGCCATTGGCACCGGCCGGGAACTACGGCGCGAGTACCAGTTTGTGGAGACCATTCCGGGGCAGGGTACGCACTTCTTTGAGGACCTGAATGATGATGGCCGCCAGGATTTGAACGAGTTCTTTGAGTCGCAGCCCACTGATCCGCCGTACCGCCGCAACTACATCAAGCTGTTCATCCCAACGGATCAGTACGTGATTGCCTACGTCAACAACTTTACGTACCGCCTCAACAGCAGCCTGCCGCGCGAGTGGCAAAACTCAGAAACCAAATGGAAGCGGATCCTGGCCAAGTTTTCGGCCCTGTCGTTTGTGACCGTGGAAAAGCGCACCACCGATAGTGACCTGCGCAGCCGGTTCAATCCGTTTAGCCTGAGTTTTGCAGATTCCAGCCTGCTTTCGCTCATGCGCTCTTACCGCAACACGCTGTACTTTAACCGCAGCAACCCCAAGTACGGGGTGGAGTGGACGTTTCAGCAGGGTCTGCAGAAAACGCTGCTCACCAACGGCACCGATGTCAGGAACAACGCCAGCCAGCAGGTGTTGGTGCGCGTGAACCTCACCGAGGTGTTTTCCAGCCGTTTAAACGTAACGCGCTCTAAACGGGAAAGCGCCTCTAATTACCTCACCACTAAAAATTTCCTGATCAGGACCTGGGAAGCCATGCCCGAGTTGTCATACCAACCTAACCAAACCGTTCGGTTTACCGGCAGTTACCAATGGATGAACAAAGAAAACGAGCTGGGCGAGCAGGAAAGGGCGCTGTTCCATGAATTGGGCACCGAGGCGCGGGTGAGCCAGGTAGGCAAACGCACCATTACCGGCATTGTGAAGTACATCAACATTAAATACACCGGGCTAGATACCTCACCAGTGGCCTTTGAGATGCTGAACGGCTTCAGGCCCGGCAACAACCTCACCTGGAACCTGGCCCTGCAGCAACGCCTCAGCAGCGGCCTCAACATCACCCTGGACTACGACGGCCGCAAACCTCAGGGCATCCGCACCATCCACACCGGAAGAATGCAGGTGTCGGTGCTGTTTTAGGGGCGCAAGATGGGAGACGCAAGACATAAGACACAAGACGTAAGATTCTCCATCAATGAGGATACGGCCCTGAGAGATAACTTCTGCTTTAGACCTGTTCTTGGGAAAACGGCTCTTAAACAGGTACAGGCTTATCGGCTCGGCTCCGTTTCACAAGTCCTGCATCTTGTGTCTTACATCTTGTGACTATCTAAGTAGTAGTGTAATGCCGCCGGAGCCAGGCGCTGATGCCGCTTAGGCCTGGGAAGAGCACCCGCTCGGTGATGTTGGCCTGGTCTAGTTTGTCCCTGATTTCCCACTTCAGCTTGGAGGGGATAATGAGGCGGTAGTAGAGTTCGGGGTGCTCGGTGAGCCACTCGCAGAGCTTGGCGTCGGGCGTAGACATCATGGAGAACAGGGCGTACTGGTGCACAATGCGCTCATCCAGTGACGGCGGCTCCAGAAACAGCACAAAGGGCTTTTCCTGGAACTCGCCCAGGCTCTTGAGAGAGGTAACCACCGGCTCCAGTACCTCAGGGGTGAACACGTTAGAGCCTTCCTGCCGAATGGTGTGCTGCAGTTGCTCGGGTAAATGCTCGGTAGATTTCACGTAGTTCACGCACCAGATCACCCCGTCAGCGTGGAAGTTGTTGAGGTCTGCGGTGGCAAAGTGCAGGGCCACGTAGGGCGAGTAGGTCCAGTCCAGCAGGCGGGTGGGCAAACCGTGGTGCTGGGCAACGGCCAGCCAGTTCCAGATAGAGTCGCCGGCCAGGGTGGTGCCCCGGGCGTATTTGCGGAAGTTGCGCAGCAGGTGCGGCTCCAGCTTGGCGAAATCACCGCCAATGCGCATGAGGCTGGTTTTAAGGCTGTAGTGCTTGTTCCAGAGGCCCCTGAACACGTACGGCGAGCGGTACCGGTTGAGCCGGTCATCCCAGGAATCACGGAAGAGTTCCCGCTGTAGTTCTTCCCAGGACTCTACGCGCAAATCATTGGGCATGGCCAGTGAATCAGATGCAGGAAGGTCTTCTGAACTCATGTCGTTGTCTACGGCGGAGTAAGGCATAGTTGTTCTGGCGCTAAGCTAGATTAAGGGTTAATTCAGTAGTTTAAGTATTACTACGAAGGTAAGCCCGCTACGAGTTGAGGGGAGGATGTTATGAAAAGGTTAGATTCCTGAAAGGAAGCAGTTTTTAGGAAATAAGGCTTAAAACACAAGAGCCGGTTCTTAGACCGGCTCTTGTGTTTTAATAGTAACTTCCAGACATGAGGTAATTTTGAACGTAGTCCGTGATGCCTTCTTCCAGGGTATGGAACGGTTTGTCATAGCCAATGCTGCGCAGCTTGGCCATGTTGGCCTGGGTAAAGTACTGGTACTTGTCCCGGATGTCTTCAGGGGTGTCTTTGAAATCAATGTTGATGTCGCGGCCCATGGCGGTGAAGGTGTTGAACGCCAGGTCCAGGAAGGTGCGCGCCTGCCCGCTGCCCAGGTTGTAAATACCCGAGTTCTTGCGGTGGTGCATAAGCCAGTACAACACCTCTACCACGTCTTTCACATACACAAAGTCGCGCATCTGCTTGCCATCTTCGTAGTCGGGGTTGTGCGAGCGGAACAGCGTGAGCCGGCCGGTCTCTTTGATGGAGTTGAACGCGTGCAGCACCACCGAGGCCATGCGGCCCTTGTGGTACTCATTGGGGCCGTACACGTTGAAGAACTTGAGCCCCACCCAGAAGAAAGGCTTGGCAGTCTGGGCCAGGGCCCATTGGTCAAACTCGTTCTTAGAGTCGCCGTAGGCGTTGAGCGGGCGCAGGAGCGAAATAATAGCCTCGTCATCGTCATAGCCCAGCGTGCCCGAGCCATAGGTAGCCGCCGAAGACGCGTACACCAGCGGAATCTGGTACTCGCAGCAGGCGTTCCACATTTGTTTGGAGTAGTCCAGGTTGAGCAGGTTGAGCACCTCGCGGTTGGTCTCCGTAGTGTCGGTGCGGGCCCCCAGGTGGAAGATGAACTCCACTTCCTCGTAGTGCTGGTCCAGCCACGTGAAAAAGTCATGGCGGTCTACAAACTCCTTTATCTTCTTGCCTTCAATGTTGGGCAGCTTCTTGGCCACAGAAAAGTTGTCTACTACCACTATGTCATTGAAGTTAGCGGCATTGAGGCGGGAAACGAGGCAACTGGCTATAAAACCGGCTGCGCCAGTGACTACTATCATGCGAATAAGGTTAGGTTCTGAGCAATGCTGCCCAAAGGTACGAAAGTTTTGCTCAGGCGGCTCTGCCGATGTGCTCCCTCGCCCTGCGCGGCTGGCCTGGGTTTTGGGGCCGTTTTCCGGGAAACAGCTCCTAAACGGGCCTTTGGGGCATGGCGCTGTTTCTGGGCTACTTTCGGGAAAACAGCCCAGAAACAGCGCTTCGGGTAGGGGGAGAATTCCAGCTTCGGGCAAATGCTGTATCTTTGGCCCCATCTATGACCAGATCTCCGTTGCTTCTGCTTCGCCCGTTCTCCGTTTTCAGTATGCTGCTGTGCGGCTGGCTGGTGCTGGTGAGTGGGTGCGAGCCTAAAAAAACATCGGTCCCGGCCGCAGCCACCCACACCGTGGTTGACGACCTGGGCCGGAAGGTGACGCTGCCCGTGCAGCCCAAACGCATCATGGGCCTGGACGCCTCCATGACCGAGATGCTGTACGCCGTGGCTGACACCGCCACCATTGTGGCCCGCACCCAACACTGTGATTACCCCAAGGCCGTGCTCTCCAAACCCGTGGTGAACAACTACCCCATGGACTACGAGCGGCTCTTAACCCTTAGGCCTCAAGTTGTGTTTGCCACCGAGGGCATTATTTCTGCCGAAGTAGCCGCCCAGGTGCAGAAGATGGGCATACCGGTGTACTTTCAGGCGTATGACAGCGTGGCCGATGTGCTGCGCGGTCTCCAGACCCTGGGCCGGTTGCTGAAGCGGGAGCAGACCGCGCAGGCCGTGCTGGACA
The DNA here is from genome assembly GCF_016924645.1 of Rufibacter psychrotolerans. Taxonomy (GTDB): domain Bacteria; phylum Bacteroidota; class Bacteroidia; order Cytophagales; family Hymenobacteraceae; genus Nibribacter; species Nibribacter psychrotolerans. The sequence continues at coordinate 416,580 of NZ_JAFFJV010000011.1, forward strand.
CCCTGCGGCAAAAACTCCAGAGCCTTGCCGTGTCGCCGTCGCCCGCAAAGGAGCGGCCCAAAGTGCTGGCCGTGATCTGGCATGATCCTATTTACGTGTTCGGGCGCAACACCATCTTCACCGATAAACTGCGCTACCTTGGCGCCGACAACGCCGTGCCCGAGGTGTTTGCCCAGCAATCGCCGGCGCTCACCCGCGAGTACATCCTGCAACTAGACCCCGACGTGCTAGTGGGCGGCAGCTTCGCCGAGTTCGAGAAATCGTTCTTCTCGCTGTACCCTGAGCTGCGGCGCATCAAGGCGTATAGGAACAAGCGCATCTATCCCGTCACCGATGATTTGATGTCAAGGCCCAGCCCGCGGGTGGTGGAAAGCATTGCCGAACTTAAACGGGTCATCTGGTGAGCAGAACCTGGGCATTGCTGGCAGCCTTGGTGCTGCTCCTGGGCCTGACCGGGTTTCTGGCCCTGCGCGTGGGTAGCATTGACACGCCGTACCCTACCGTTTGGCAGGCCCTCACCGCCTATGATGCTACCAATGCCGCGCATTACAGCATCATGCACCTGCGCCTGCCCCGGTTGTTGCTGGCTTTTTTGACCGGCGCCTCCCTGGCGTTCTCGGGATACCTCATGCAGGCCCTGGTGAACAACGCCCTGGCTGATCCTTATTTACTGGGCACGGCCTCCGGAGCATCTCTGGGCGCGTCTTTCAGTTTCTTCCTCTTCGCCGATCTTACCTTTATGGGCCTGTACCTGCCGCCTTTTTTTGCCCTTGCCGGTTCTTTTCTGGTAACGCTGGTGGTGGTGGTGCTGGGCACCAAACGCGGGCAATTGATACCCAGCCAGATGCTGCTGATAGGGGTGGCACTTAGTTCTTTGCTCACCGCCTTGGTTAGCCTGATCATGTTTCTCTCAGAGTCAGAGAGCCAGCTGAAATCGGTGGTGTTCTGGAGCCTGGGCGGGTTTGAGAAAGCCGATTGGGGCAACCTGGGCTATCCGGCTACGGCCCTGGCGGCGGGACTTTTGCTGTTCTTCTTTCTGCAGCGACATTTAAGTGTGCTGTTGCTGGGTGCCGAGCGGGCCCAGACCCTGGGGGTGGATGTCAGAAAGATCCGGTGGGTCATGCTGCTGGCGGTCTCGGTGGTGACAGGCTTTGCGGTAGCCTTCTCGGGGCCGGTGGGGTTTGTGGGCTTGATGGTGCCGCACCTCACCCGGGCCTTGCTGGGTACCACCAACCGGTTTAACCTGGTGGCCTGCGCCCTGGCCGGGGGGCTGTTCCTGGTGGGTTGTGATTTGATTTCCAGAATGATTTACCCGCCGGCCGGAATGCCCGTGGGCATTATTACTTCGTTCTTTGGTGTACCTTTCTTCGTATATTTGCTGCGAAGAAAGAACTACCGATTCAGTTAATGGTATACGTAAGCAGATTAGAGCATTTTAACGCGGCGCACAAGCTGCATAATCCCAATTGGTCATTGGCGAAGAACAAGGAAGTGTTTGGGCCGTGCGCCAACACCAATTGGCACGGGCATAACTATGAACTGATTGTCACGGTGAAGGGGAAGCCAGATCCTGAAACAGGGTTTGTGATAGATTTGAAGAAGCTGAGCACCCTCATCAGGGAGCACATCATCAAAAAGGTAGACCACAAGAACCTCAACCTGGACGTTGCCTTCATGGAGGGCAAACTGGCCAGCACCGAAAACCTGGTGATGGAGTTCTGGAACATCCTGCAGCCCCAGATTCCGCGTATCTCCAGTGCGCAGCTGCACAGCTTAAAGCTGTATGAGACCCCCCGTAACTTTGTGGAATATTTTGGCGAATAACACCTTTACCACCTCCTAATCTTAGAAGAACAAGGCTGTAACTCTACGCAAGTAAAACAATATCAGGTGTTTATCTCCTTTCTGGCATAGGCTTTGTGTTAGGGGCGATATCGGCTTTTTATTGTCAGAGCCCTGTTACCGTTCAGACTACTTTCAATGAAGTACTACATTATTGCCGGAGAACGCTCGGGCGACCTGCACGCCTCTAACCTGATCAAGCAATTGCATCAGCAAGACCCTGAGGCCCACATTCGCTGCTGGGGCGGCGACATGATGGAAGCGGCCGGTGCTGAATTGGTGAAGCATTACCAGGAAATGGCCTTCATGGGCTTTCTGGAAGCTGCCAAGAACCTGTTCAAGATCAAGCGTTTTCTGCGCGAGTGCCAGGAAGACCTGCTCCGCTACCAGCCAGACGTGGTCATTCTGGTAGACTACGCCGGGTTTAACCTGCGCATTGCCCAGTTCGCCAAAGAGAACGGGATCAAGGTCTTTTACTACATCTCGCCCAAGATCTGGGCCTGGAACCAGGGAAGGGTGCACAAGATCAAGCGCCTGGTAGACAAGATGTTTGTCATCATGCCCTTTGAGAAAGACTTCTACCAGCAGTTTGACTATAAAACCGATTACGTGGGCAACCCGGTGTCAGACGCGGTGGCGGCCCACCAGGTAAACCGCAACTTCCGGCAAGACAACGACCTGGACAAGCGCCCCATTATTGCGGTGTTGCCGGGCAGCCGCCAGCAGGAGATAGAGAACATCCTCTACATCATGCTCAGCATCCTGCCGCCATTCCAGGACTACCAGTTTGTGGTGGCGGCGGTGAGTAACTTTGACCGGGAATACTACGAGCACTTCAACCGCAAGCCGTTCATCAAAATAGTCTACGACCAAACCTACGACATCCTGGCCCATGCCGATGCCGCGCTGGTTACGTCTGGCACCGCCACCCTGGAAACGGCCATGTTCAACGTGCCCCAGGTGGTGTGTTACCGTACCAGCGCCATCTCTTACTGGATTGGCCGGGCCGTGATCAAGGTTCCGTTTATCTCGTTGGTGAACCTCATAGCCGGGCGCAAGGTAGTGCCTGAGCTGATCCAGAACGACATGAACGCCCAGAACCTGGTGCGTGAGCTAAAGAATATCCTGAACAACCCCGATGGCCGTTCTGCCCAGTTGGAGGGCTACCAGCGCGTGCGCCAACTGATTGGCGACTTCAACACCTCTGAGACGGCCGCCAAGTTGATGGTGCAGTACCTGCGGGAAGACAAAGCGGCGCAAGGAGTTGGTAAATCTTTGAAAGGCGCATTTTAAGCTCCTTTTCCTAAAAGCCGGCTAAAAACGGAAAACCACCTTAAAAACAGAGGCCTCCCTTACTTGGTGTAAGGGAGGCCTCTGTTTTTAAGGTGGCTCTTATGGTGCCGGCTAGGCTACCTTCAGTTTCTTGAAAGAAGATTTCTCAAATTTCTCCCGGGCGTAGTCCAGGGTGATGACCAGGTCGCTGGTGCCTTCCTGCTCGTCAGACGGCAGGTCAAACATGGCGTCGGTCATGATGCCTTCGCAGATAGAGCGCAGGCCGCGGGCGCCTAGCTTATATTCAGAGGCTTTCTCCACAATGTACTCCAGGGTGTCGTCTGGGAACTCCAGGTTGATGTTCTCCATCTCAAACAGACGCTTGTACTGTTTTACCAGGGAGTTTTTAGGCTCGGTGAGGATGAGACGCAGGGTTTCTTTATCCAGCGGGTTCAGGTGCGTGACCACTGGCAGGCGGCCAATCAGCTCCGGAATCAAACCGAAGGATTTCAGGTCCTGGGAGGTGATGTAGCGCAGGAAGTTCTCGGTATCCAGTTTTTCCTCCAGGTTGGTGGAAGAGAACCCGATGGGTTTGGTGTTGAGGCGGCTCTTGATGATGCGGTCAATGCCCACAAACGCGCCGCCGCAGATAAAGAGGATGTTCTCTGTGTTCACCGAGATCATCTTTTGCTCGGGGTGCTTGCGGCCACCCTGCGGGGGCACGTTCACCGAGGTACCTTCCAACAGTTTCAGGAGGGCCTGCTGCACGCCTTCGCCGCTCACGTCGCGGGTGATGGAAGGGTTGTCGCTCTTGCGGGCAATCTTGTCAATCTCGTCTATGTACACAATGCCCCGCTCGGCGGCTTCCACGTTGTAGTCGGCGGCCTGCAGAAGGCGGGTCAGGATGCTTTCCACGTCTTCGCCCACGTAGCCGGCCTCGGTCAGTACGGTGGCATCGGCAATACAGAACGGCACCTGCAGAATACCGGCCAGCATGCGGGCCAGGAAAGTCTTGCCGGTACCGGTTTCGCCCACCATGATGATGTTGGATTTCTCAATCACTACATCATCGGCCTTGGGCTTTTGCATGAGGCGCTTGTAGTGGTTGTACACCGCCACTGACATTACTTTTTTCGCCTCGTCCTGGCCTACCACAAACTGATCCAGGTACGCTTTCATCTCGCGCGGTTTGATCAGGTTAAACTTGGGGGCGCGGTTGGTGGCGCGTAACCGGTTCTCCTCATTCAAAATCTGCTGGGCCTGTCCAATGCAACGCTCACAAATATGCGCATTGATGCCTGAGATCATCACAGACACCTCTTTCTTATTTTTTCCGCAAAAGGAGCACGTAATTTCTGCCATAAACCAAGGGTGGGATGTACTATTCTGCCTCTAAGATGGGGCAGCTACGGCAAAGGTACAAAATTGGTTAAGCACTCCGGTAAAATATTTTTCTACAAACTGTCCACATGGGGGCAGGAACTAACTGTAAACTAGTCTATTATAAAATATAGTATATGTTGTATCTGATTGAGGAAGAACGGGCTGTACAGCCTCTCAGCGCCCAGGGAGGTTGCACTTTGGCCGTAGGGCAGGGCCTAAAAAAAGTTGGGCAACAAAAAAGGCCCGCACTGGGGCGGGCCTTTTCTGCTCAAAGCGGTTGGGCTTAGGCTTTGTGACGAGTTAACACCTCATCAATCAAACCATATTCCTTGGCTTCCTGCGCAATCATCCAGTAGTCGCGGTCAGAGTCTTTGTCTACCTGCTCCACAGATTTGCCGCTGTGGCTGGATATGATCTCGTACAGCTCTTTCTTCAGCTTCAGGATCTCGCGCGCGGTGATCTCAATGTCTGAGGCCTGGCCTTGCGTACCGCCCATGGGCTGGTGAATCATGACACGGGCGTGGGGCAGGGCAGAGCGCTTGTCTTTGGCACCACCGCATAATAAAACTGCTCCCATAGAGGCGGCCAGACCGGTACAGATGGTGGCCACATCTGGCTGCACGTACTGCATGGTGTCATAGATACCCAAACCGGCGTACACTGAGCCTCCGGGGCTGTTGATGTACAGCAGAATGTCTTTCTTAGAGTCTGCTGACTCTAAGAACAGCAACTGGGCGGTGATAATGTTAGCGATGTAGTCATCTACCTGCGTGCCCAGGAAAATGATGCGGTCTACCATGAGGCGGGAGAACACGTCAATCTCGCGGAAATTGGTGGGGCGCTCCTCAATCACCGAGCGGGTCATGCTGGTGGGCTGCAGGCGCGCCGTGCTTTCAATGTGGGTTAAGTATTGGTCAACGCCCAGGCCACTCATGCCCAGGCCTTTCACGGCAAATTTTCTGAATTCTTCTTTATTGTACATAAGGGTTCTATTTAGATGGCCTTAACTTAAAAAGAAACAAGTAGGTTACAAGGTGAACAAAACAGGAAACCGGCGTTTTCCTGTTCTGGGGTTATTTTCCCAAAATCAGGCCAAAAACGGTTTTTTGTTTTTTCCTGCCATAATGGCCGGATAACGGTGCACGAGGCGTTCTCTCTACTTCTCAGAATTCTTGCCCGGGGAGGGCCAATGCGAGCCGTTTAAAAACGAAAAAGTCCTTAACAAAAGGTAAGGACTTTTTCGTTAAGTAAGCTATACTACCGATTATGCCCCAACTAGGTTGCGGAATTCTTCGGCGGTTACGTCTTTTTCAGTGATGGTGATCTTTTCTTTCAGGAACTCCAGCACGCGCTCTGCTACCAGGGCCTCATACTCGTTCACGAAGTTACGGCCGTTGTTCTGCTTCAAGTGGTTGTCCAGGAAGTTGTTGAAGGTTTCTTCCATTTCCTCGGGCACCTCTGGCATGTTGAACTGGGCCATCATCTTCTGGCGGGCGCTGTTCACTACGTCTTCGTTCTTGATGGTGATGTCGTTCTCCTCCACCACTTTGTTGCGGATCATGGACCACTTCAGCTCTTTCACGTACTGGTCGTAGAACTCGTCAATCTGCTCTGGCGTGATTTTGCCTTCGTTGGTAACGGTTAACCAGCGCTTGAAGAACTCATTGGGGATCTCAATGGAGGCTTTCTCTACCAGTTGGTCAATGATGGCGCGGTCCAGTTGGTTCTCGGCCTCGCGCTCATAGTTTTCTTTGATCACCTCGCGAACTTTGGCGTCAAATTCCTCCTGGGTGGTCACGTTGCCCTGCCCGAAGATCTTGTCAAAGAACTCCTGGTTCATCTCGGCCTTCTCGGTGCGGTTGATTTTCTCTACCGTGAACTCAAAAGTACCTTTCAGGTCGGCGGTTACGTCTTTGCTCAGGCCGGTTACGTGGGCCAGGGCAGCGTTGTCATCACCAAACGCCTCGCGCAGGTCAAACGTGAGGGTGTCGCCGGGCTTCACGCCCACGAATTTCTCCACGCCCGCCACCACTTTGTTCAGAGGGATAAGGGTTTTGGTGTTGAAGTCACCGCCTTCGGTTTGCTTCAGCTCGCCGTACAGGTAGTCGTTGGCTTCAGAAACCTCTGGGTTGGTGGTCTGGCCAAACTGGTTCTGCATCTGCTCGTACGCCTCGTCTACGGTGGTCTGGTCTACTTCAATGTTGTAGCGGTCCACAGAGATCTCGTTCAAAGGCAACTCAAACTCTGGCAACAGCCCCACAGAGTAGCTGAACTCAAACTCCTTCTGGGTATCCCAGTCAATGGCGTTCTCGTCCTGGCGGTCTGGCAGCGGCTCGCCCAGAATGCGCAGTTTGTTGTCTTTGATGTAGTTGTTCACAGACTCTTGCAGAATCTGGTTGATAGAGTCTACCAGAATGCCTTTGCCGTACATCTTGCGGATCAAACCGGCCGGTACTTTGCCGGGGCGGAAACCTTTGATGTTGGCTTTCTTGCTGTATTCTTTGATTTGCTCGTCTACGCGGGCAGCATAGTCCGCCTCTTGCAGGCTTACTTTCAGGCTGGCATTCTGGCCATCGGTTTGATTCAGGGTGATATTCAAGGCTATCAGTTATTAAGTTGTGCGACGGTTATTAAGTGAAAAACCCTCAACCCCGGTTGGGATTGAGGGTTTTTCTTTGTGCGGATGGAGGGACTCGAACCCCCATGCCTCGCAGCGCTAGATCCTAAGTCTAGTGCGTCTACCAATTTCGCCACATCCGCATTATGTGCGTTTCGTAATGGTGCTGCAAATGTAGCAAAGTCTTTTTTGTTAATGCAACTCTCTTTCGTTTTTTTTGTTGAAATTTATAAAAAAGTAGCAGAAAACGCGCCGGCCCTTGGTTTGTCGCCAATTCTGCCGTACCTACCCGTATGATTGATCACGAAGCAGAACGGAAAGAAATTCTGCGTCATTATAGAAAATTGCTGCGTCACGCCAAGCCTTTTCTCAAGGACAATGACGCCAAGATTATCAAGAAGGCCTTCAACACCTCCCTGGAGGCCCACAAAGACATGCGCCGCAAATCGGGCGAGCCTTACATCCTGCACCCCCTGGCCGTGGCCCAGATTGCGGTAGAGGAGATTGGTCTGGGGACCACCTCTATTGTGGCGGCCCTGCTGCACGACGTGGTGGAAGACACCGACCTGGAGATTGCCGACATTGAGCGCGACTTCGGGCCCCGGGTGGCCAAGATCATTGAGGGGCTCACCAAGATCTCGGGGGTGTTTGAGTACGGCACCAGCCAGCAGGCCGAGAACTTCCGGAAGATGCTGCTCACCCTCTCAGACGACGTGCGGGTGATCCTCATCAAACTGGCCGACCGCCTGCATAACATGCGCACCTTGGGCAGCATGGCCCGAGACAAGCAGCTGAAGATTGCTTCTGAGACCATGTACCTGTACGCCCCGCTGGCCCACCGCCTGGGTTTGTACGCCATTAAGTCTGAGCTGGAAGACCTGCACCTCAAGTACACCGACACCGAGACCTACAAGTACATCTCCAACAAGATCAGGCAGACCAAGGCGGCCCGCAACAAGTTCATCGCTGACTTTATTGGCCCCATTGAGGAAGAGCTGAAGCGGCAGGGCTTCAAAGATTTTGAGGTGAAGGGGCGGCCCAAGTCCATCTACTCCATCCTCAAGAAGATGAAGAAGCAGAACGTCACCTTTGAGGAGATCTATGACCTGTTTGCCATCCGCATCATCCTCAACGTGCCGTATGAGCAGGAAAAGCCGGCCTGTTGGCGGGTGTACTCCATCATCACCGACTTTTACCAGCCCAACCCAGATCGCCTGCGCGACTGGATCTCTACGCCCAAGGCCAACGGGTATGAGGCCCTGCACACCACGGTGATGAGCAAGACCGGCCAGTGGGTGGAGGTGCAGATCAGGACCAAGCGCATGGATGATATTGCCGAGCGCGGATACGCGGCCCACTGGAAGTACAAGACCGGTAGCAACGGCCCGTCAGAGTCGGGTCTGGACAACTGGATCAACAAGGTGCGCGACATGCTGGACGTGAACAACACCAACGCCATTGAGTTCCTGGACGAGTTCCGCACCAACCTGTTTGTGGAGGAGGTCTTTGTCTTTACGCCCAAAGGCGAGCTCATCATTCTGCCAGACCGGGCCACCGCCCTGGACTTCGCCTTTGAGATCCACACCCACATTGGCTACCAGAGTCTGGGGGCCAAGGTGAACCAGAAACTGGTGCCGCTCAGTCACCGGCTGCACAACGGCGACCAGGTAGAAATTCTGACCTCGCAGAAACAGAAACCCACCGGCGAGTGGCTCAAGTTTGTAACCACCTCCAAGGCGCGCTCTAAAATAAAGGAGTTTTTACGCGAAGAGCGCAAAAGCAAGGCCGAGGAAGGTAAACAGCAGGTAGAGGAGCGGCTGCGCCAATTGTCCATTGAGCCCTCAGCGGCGAACCTCAACCGCTTGGCAGCGTACTTCAACGCGCCCTCCTTACAGGACTTCTACTATAAAGTAGCCGTCAACCTGATTGACCTGAAGGAAATCAAGGAGTACATCTTCAACCCGCAGAGCGAGAAATACCGTCCGGCGTCGTTGCTGGAGGGGTCAGTGTTTGACCGCGAGGTGGAGAAGATCAGGGGCATCAACTCCCAGTTGCTGGTAATTGGCGGCGGCACCGATAAGATTGACTACGAGCTGGCCAATTGCTGCAACCCCATTCCCGGCGATGATGTGTTCGGCTTCCAGACCGAGGACCACGGCATCACCATTCACCGCACCACCTGTCCCAAGGCCGTGGAGTTGATGTCAAACTACGGGCACCGCATAGTAAAGGCCAAATGGACCGGCCAGCAGGAGCTCTCGTTCCTGGCGGGCATCACCATCAAAGGAACCGACAGGGTAGGCTTGGTGAACGACGTAACCAAAGTGATCTCCAACTCCCTTAAGGTGAACATGCGCTCCATCACCATTGACTCGCACGACGGCGTGTTTGAAGGCCGCCTCATGGTGTTTGTGAACGACACTGCCCAATTGGAGAAGCTCATTCAGAAACTGCTGCGGGTGAACGGCGTGCTCAGCGTTGACCGTTTTGACTCTTAATTCTGGAAAACACCCTAAAAACAGAAAGCCCGGTCCTGCACCGGGTTTTCTGTTTTTAGGGTAAGGATGAGTGAGCATGTTTTAAGCCGATTTTTGGGAAATCAGCCTTAAAACAAGTAGTTACGTTAGACTTAGAATTTATAGTTCAAACCAATGGTGATATGCGACATAGGGCCAGATTCCAGCTCTACGTGGGCTCCCACGCTTTCGGTGAAGAAGTACCGGGCACCCGCTAGCACCCCAACTTTCACTTCGCCCTCGCTGGCGTCATAGCTCCCGAAGCTGGAGTCTTCTCCCCAGTCTACCTTCACCCGGGCGTAGCCCAGCGTTAAGCCGCCGTAAGTGTCCAGTTTGTCGTTCTGGGTGAAGTTGTAGTGGTAAGTTCCTTTGGCTGCAAAGTACATGACAGAATACTTGTAGTCTTCCTCCCACTTGATGTGAGAGTAGGAGAACACCCCGCCCACGCCAATGGTACCGGGTCCTGCGGCTACGTTCAAGCCTCTTTCATAAGAAAAGGTCAGCGGTTTCAGCACTTTTGCCCCGTTGCGGCGGCCTGAGTACTCCAGGTTGTCTACCAATCCAAAGCCAAAGCCAATGACGTTGGTGCCTCCTTCAAAGGCGGCTGCGGTCTGTCTTTTGGCCGCTTTGGCTTCTCTGGCTGGTGCAACTGCCGGTTCCGTCACGGGTGCCGCGGCCTGAACCGGGGCTGCCGCTATTACGGGCTGGGCAGTGGCTTTCTTCTGGGTGGAGGCAGCGGTTTTGGGCTTACCCTGGGTGGTGGCTCTTACCGGAGCTTTGGGTTTCGCCTGAGCAGTGGAGGCAGTAGCCGGTTTTGCTTTGGTGGCGCTAGCCGTTGGGGAAGAAGTGGTTTTCGGCTTTGACTGGGTTGTAGCCACGGGGGTTTTGGCTTTGGTTTGCGCAGAAACGGTCATGGACGACAAACCTACCATTGCGGCAACAGAAAGCATGCTCATGCCCTTGATCAGGGTTGACTTTTTCATAATTGTAATACTTTTAAGGGGTTGAATGATGTTATGGGAACAGCCTACCCGGCAAACCTCTTGGTTTTGCGCAGCGGGGATTTCCCGCTTGCATGGTAGAACTCACAAATGTTTGAAAGGCCTTTCTGAACACTTCTTTAGTTGCATTCCTGTTCTTTAGACAGGGCTTCATTTTTTTACCCCTATCTGGGTTGCATATTTTTTATAAAAAATGATTTCGGCTTTAGTAGTGGGTGCGTAGGCCTGCCTTGTTAGGGAGTTACCCTCTATATTGGGCTTGCCGCCGATACTTCACTTAGAGCACATAGTTGAGGGTTAGGGAGCTAAGCTGCCTAACCATTCTTAATTTACTTAGTAGCTGGGTAGCTGCAGAAATCCAGGAAAGAATAACAGGTAGGGGTTGAACAGGTGGGAGGAGGTGAACCATGCGGAAAGGAAGGTATTCCCCGTTGTAAAACGATGGGGTTAAAGAGGATACCACCTGGTGGTTGCCCAAACTGAACTCTTCCCCAATTGTTAAGAGTTTTAGCATTACAGTTTAAAACTGTTAAGTTTGCAGCAGAAGAAGGCGTATGGCACTAGATGAAGCAAGATTCATGGAGGTGAAGAAGATCTTCACCGCCTATTTAGAGAGCAAGGGCCTCCGGAAGACCCCGGAGCGCTATGCTATCTTAGAAGAGATTTATTCCCGCACCGGCCACTTTGATGTAGAGTCGCTCTACATCAGCATGAAGAACAAGAACTACCAGGTGAGCCGTGCCACCGTATACAATACCCTTGACTTACTGGTAGAGAACGACCTGGTAAGCAAGCACCAATTTGGGCGCAACCTGGCGCAGTATGAGAAATCGTACGGCCGCCGGCAGCACGACCACGTGATCTGTACCGAATGCCACAAAGTGGTAGAGTTCTGTGACCCAAGAGTGCACAACATCCAAACCATGGTAGGAGAGCTGCTCAATTTTAATATTCTGCACCACTCCCTAAATTTGTACGGCATCTGTGGCGACTGCCAGGCCAAGCTAAACGCACCCATTCATGAAAATTGATCATGTTATAGAGAACAATGTTCTGATCATCCGGTTGGAGGGCGATATGATTGGGGGACCAGAGACCCAACGGCTCATGGATCTGGCCAATAGCACCATTGATGAATCCCTACTCCTTTCGGCGGTGGATCTTTCCAATGTTCGGTTTATCAACAGCACCGGTATTGGGGTCTTGGTATCGCTGCTAACCAAATTCAGAAACAGGGGCGGGGAACTCATCCTGATCAATCCGTCTGAGCACATTCGTAAATTATTAATCATTACAAAACTGAACGCCATCTTCACCATTGCTGAAAATGACACCAATGCCGTTCAGCTTCTTAAAGAATCACTTTAAATGCCAGTTGACATTTTAGTAGGCCTCCAGTGGGGCGACGAAGGAAAAGGAAAAATCGTTGATGTCCTTGCTCCTCAGTATGACGTGGTGGCCCGTTTCCAGGGTGGACCAAATGCCGGACACACCCTTGAGTTTGAAGGGACCAAGCACGTGCTCCACCAAATACCATCTGGTATTTTCCACGCGCACATCACCAACATCATCGGGAACGGGGTGGTGCTAGACCCCATCGTGTTCCGCACCGAGGTTGAGAAACTGGCCGCCAGAGGGATTGACGTAAAGCAGAACCTCTTTATTTCCAAAAAAGCCCAGCTGATCCTTCCTTCGCACAAAAGCCTGGACAGGATCTCCGAAGAAGCCTTGGGCACTTCCAAAATCGGTTCCACACAAAAAGGGATTGGGCCTGCGTACCAAGATAAGATTGGCCGGAGCGGCCTACGGGTTGGTGATACCTTGCTGCCAGATTTCAAAGAGCGCTACCAAATCACGGTTGCCAAGCATGAGAAAATAGCCTCTTTTTACCAAAAGTCGCTGGAAATAGAAGAGCTGGAGGAGCAATTCTTCAGTGCCATAGAATTCCTGCGCACCTTCACCTTGGTAGATTCCGAGTACATGATCAACCAGGCCATCAAAGACGGAAAGCGAATCCTGGCCGAAGGGGCGCAAGGCTCCCTGCTGGATATTGACTTTGGTACCTACCCGTTTGTGACCTCTTCTAACACTTTGGTAGCCGGGGCTTGTACCGGTTTAGGAATTGCACCCCGCCATATTGGGGAAGTGTACGGCATCTTCAAAGCCTATTGCACCCGTGTGGGGAGCGGCCCTTTCCCAACTGAGTTGCATGATGAAGTAGGGGAGAGGATTCGCCAGGCCGGAAGAGAGTTTGGTTCCACCACGGGCCGTCCGCGCCGCTGCGGCTGGATTGACTTGCCTTCGCTGAAATACGCGATTATGCTTAATGGCGTAACCCAACTGAACATGATGAAGGCAGATGTACTGGATGACTTTGAAGAGATTCAGGTGTGCACCCACTATAAACTGGCTGACGGCACCTTGACAGACCAGTTACCTCATGACATGGACAAGGCAGATATCACCCCCGTGTACAAGAGTATGAAAGGTTGGGGCGAAGAACTAAGGAAGTACGAAAGCTATCAGGAGCTTCCTGCCGCCGTATTAGAGTATGTGGCCTACCTGGAAGAGCAACTAGAAGTAAGCGTAAACATTATAAGTGTTGGCCCAGATAGAAAAAGCACTTTGGTGAAGTAATCTCATCTCATGTATAAAAGGGAGTCTTGCTAATAAAGTGAGACTCCCTTTTCATTTAACAAGAATGTAGATTAGTACTGAAGTTTGAAGGTGGTTTACCTGTATTTATGGTTTGCCCCAAGATTCCAGACAGGATAATAGAGGTAAGAGGAAAAAAACTGCTCCCAGTTGAACATCGGGGCATCGGGATTGGTTCTTTCCTAGGCGCCGGCCGGGAAGCCTCCTATGAGGCCGGGCTTAAGCGGGTTCAACAGGAAAAATCTTCTCCCGTCCCTTGCGGTCCCGGAATAGTTCGCTACCTTTGCAGCCCCTTCGGGAAAGGAGGTTGCTCCGCCGAATGGGCGGAGAAAAAATAAGAAAAAAGTGTTGCAAAGTGAAAGGAGCTTCTTACCTTTGCAGCCCTTCCGAAGAGAAGGTTGTTCCGCCGGCTGGGCGGAAGAAAAAAATGAAAAAGCGTTGCAAAGCGGGAAGTTCTGCTTACCTTTACAGCCCCTTCGGAAAAGGAGGGTTTCCCTGCCGGTTGGGCGGGGGAAAGCTTGAAAAAAAAATCCTGAGAGTTGCTTGCCAAGAGAGGAAATGTTCTTACCTTTGCAGCCCCTTCCGAAGAGGAGGTTCTCTTGCCGAATGGGCGGAAGAAAAAAATAAAAGAAAGTGTTGCAAAGCGGAAAGAGTTTCTTACCTTTGCACCCGCTTCGGAAACGAAGCCAGGGAATAGGCCAGGACGACAGGTTCGGGGAGAAAAAAAAGAAAGAAAAAAAAGCCGCTGAGGGTTTGCAGAACGGAAGATTCTCG
>NZ_JAFFJV010000012.1 GCF_016924645.1 Rufibacter psychrotolerans
GTGACTAACGAGTAAGTCACGGAAGTAACTTCCGCGCCATATTTGAACACCTCTAATTCCCGGCGAGTCAGGAGCTTTCGCTTCATCCTAAGTCACGTGACCAGATCCTCGCGCCAGTGTAGGAAAGTATCTAAGTTGCTATGACTCTGACCGAAGTATTTCCAGAGGGGATTGGTTGACTACGCTCCGGCTGTTGAACAGGCCAATCAGTACGGTGAGCAGGGAGATCATCAGGAACAGGATCAGGATGGGCCAGGGTTGCGGGGTGAAGCTGGTCTCGAAGGAGTACTTGGCCAGCGCCCAACTGCCTATGAGCGAGAGCACGATGCCGGTTCCCGCCGCCAGGGCGCCCAGGAAGAAGTACTCCAGGGCGGTAATGGCGAAGATCTGCTTTTTGTTGGCGCCCAGGGTGCGCAGCAAGACGCTTTCCTGCATGCGCTGGTATTTGCTGATGAGCACCGAGGAGATCAGGACCACCAAGCCCGTGATAATGCTGAAGGCCGCCATGAACTGGATCACAAACCCGATCTTACTCAGCAGTTCGTCCATCACGCTCAGGATCAGTTCCAGGTCAATGATGGAGATATTGGGGAACTGCCGCACCACCGCCTGCTGAAACTGGGCCGAGGCCTGCGCCGACGGTACTTTGGTAATGAGCACGTGGAATTGCGGCGCTTCCTCCAGCACGCCCACGGGGAAAATTACCCTGAAATTAGTTTGGATGCGGTTCCAGTCCACCTCGCGCAGGCTGCCCACCACCGTGGGAATGAGCGCCCCCTGCACGTTGAACACAATCTGGTCGCCCACTTTTACCTTGATGCGCTCGGCATAGTTGTTCTCAATGGACACCGGAATAGGATCGCTGGGCGAAGCCACGCGGCCCTGCCATTTGCCTTCCACGATGCGCTCGGTCTCGGTGAGGGCAGCCCGGAATGTGGACCTGATCTCGCGCTGGAACGCCCGGGGCGAAATGCCCGAGGTGCTGTCTTCCTTCACTTCGTCCACGGTCATTCCGTTGATCTCCTCAATGCGCATGGTCACAATGGGCACCTGCTGAATCACGGGCAGGCCCTGCTGTTTGGTGAGTGCCGCCACTGCCTCGCGCTGCCCCTGCTGAATGTCAAACAAGACCATGTTGGGCTGGTTTTCTCGGGCGGCCAGGGTAACCCGGTTCATGAGAATGGTCTGTACAAAGTAGAGCGTGCAGATAAACGCCGTGCCCAGGCCAATGGAGACAATGAGAATGAGCGTCTGGTTGTTGGGCCGGAACAGATTGGCCAGCCCCTGCCGCCACAAGTAACTCCACGACTCGGGGAAGAACCGCCGCACCGCCCACATGAGGGCCGCCGCAATGCCCGAGAGCACCAGGAAGCCCACCAGCACGCCCAGCGTGAAGTAAGCCGCCTCCTTCCACTTTTCGGTCTGCAGGAAGGTAAACCCAAAGATGAACAGCAGGATAAGCCCGTACACCATCCATTTAAGCGGGTCTTTGAACATACCGGTATTCTCCAGCGACAGGCGCAGGGTGTTCAGCGGCGATACGTTGCGGATGCTCACCAGCGGCAGCAGGGCAAACAGGAGCGAGATAATGAGCCCCAGGCCAATACCCTGGAACACCGCCACCCACGAAATGCCCACCGTGATCTCCATGGGCAACAAGTCCTGCAAGACCTGCGGCAAAAGCTGCTGCACCAGCGTGCCCAACGCCGCGCCAATAACGGAACCCAGCAGCCCAATGCCCAGGATCTGGATGACGTAGATGAGGAACGCCTGTACCGCGCTCACGCCCAGGCACCGCAAAATGGCAATAGACCGCAGCTTCTCCCTGATGTACACGTGAATGGCGCTGGCCACGCCAATGCTGCCCAGCAGCAGGGCAATAAAGCCCACCAACGACAAGAAGCTGGTGAGGTCTTTCAGGGAGCGGCCCATGTCTTCGCGCTGGGTGTCCACGGTCTCGGTGTTCAGGAACTCCTTTTCCAGGCGCGGCTCCAGTTTCTCCACCAGGACTTTGATGTCTACCTTGGTGTCAAACTTGTAGTAGAACAGGTAATTGATGCGGCTGCCCTTCTGCTCCAGCCCGGTCTGGGCCAGGTAGCGCAATGGAATGTATACCGCCGGGGCCACCGTGGCCGAGATACCCGTTTGCCCCGGCGCCTTGTTGAGGATACCGGCAATCTGGAACGTTACCTCCCCCACTTTGATGGAATCGCCCACGGCAACCCCAAACTGGAGCATGAGGGTTTTGTCTACCAGGGCCTGCTGACCGGTTCTAAAGGTTTGGGCCGCCTGGGTGGGCGTGGTCTCCAGGGCGCCGTAATACGGAAATTCGCCCTCCAGCGCGCGTACCTGCACCAGGCGGGTGCCCTGGCTCTTGGGGAACAGGACCATGGAGGCAAAGCTGCGCTCGTGCGAGCGGCGCGTGCCCAACGAATCCAGCAGGGGCATCATCTTGGGGTTCACCGGCCGGTTGCTGGTAATCACCAGGTCGGCGCCAATGAGTTCCTTGGCTTGCTCGTCAATGTCGTCGCGCAGGTTGTACCCGAAGGAAAAGATGGCCACCAGGGCCGCAATGCCCAGAATGATGGAAGAAATAAATAGAAATAACCTGGACCGGTTGCGCCGGCTGTCGCGCCAGGCCATCTTCACCAGCCACGGAAGATTGAGGTCGTTCATTGGGTTAATGTGCTAATGTGCTAATGAGTTAATGTGCGAATGGATCAATGTGCTGATATGCTGATGTGCTAATTTGTTAATGTGCTGATGTGCTGATGCGTTAATAGTAGGATGTGCGGATGGGAAAGTGCAGAGAAAGTATTAAGCTGATGTGGTAATGGGACCGTGTGCATCTGTAGCCTTCTGCTACTGCTATAGGGAAATAACGTTTAACCGAGTAGTAGCAAACCGCTATAGCGGGCTATTCTGGGGATCTTATTAGATTGACTTGACCCATCCTCAAATCAACACATTACTCCATTAACACCTCTCCCCATCAGCACATTACTCCATTAGCACATTACCACCGTTAGCACATTGAAAACTCAGCCATTCGCGTACAGAGCACTGGTCCGTTCATCAGACACCAGCTTGCCGCCCCGCATCCTCAGGATGCGCTGGGTCTGGGACGCCAGTTCAGCATCATGGGTTACCAGCACCAGGGTGGTGCCGGCTTCGCGGTTCAGGTCGAAGATGAGTTTTACCACTTTCTCGCTGGTCTCGGCGTCTAGGTTGCCGGTGGGCTCATCGGCGAACAGGATGCGGGGTTTGTTGGAAAAGGCCCGGGCCAGCGACACCCGCTGCTGCTCCCCACCCGACAGCTGGGCCGGGTAGTGGTGCGCCCGGTTGGCCAGGCCCACTTTGTCCAGCAGGTCCAGGGCCTGGGGTTTTATGTTCTTTTCGCCCCGCAGCTCCAGCGGCACCATCACGTTCTCCAGGGCCGTGAGGGTGGGCAGCAGCTGAAAGTTCTGGAAGATAAAGCCCACGTACTGGTTGCGCACCTGCGCCCGGGCGTCTTCGCTGAGTTGGTCCAGCCGGATGCCGTTGAGTTCCACCAGCCCCGAGCTGGAGCGGTCCAGCCCGGCACACAGGCCCAGCAGGGTGGTTTTGCCGCTGCCCGAGGGTCCCACGATGGAGACGGTGGAGCCTTCTTCCACGGTGAAGTTGATGCGGTCCAGCACGGTTAAGGTGCGGCCGGTGCTTTGGTACGTTTTGGTAAGGTCTTGAATATGGAGGATTGGCGTCACAAGTTTTTATTTGAGGAGGGAAGATCTGTTCTGGAGGCGTATACGCCCACGGCAAATTACGGAACAGGTTTTATAATCCATTGTTTAAACCTCAAACGTTCAAAACAAGTTATAAGTACTTTCTTTGCAGGAGAACCAGATTACGCCACACCATGTATAAACTTTCATTCATCTACCTGCTGCTCTGCGCCAGTCTGTTTAGCGCCTGTTCTGGAAAAAACGGAGCCGAAACGCCAGACCAACCCGGCGCTACCTCGGGAGCAGCAAAAAAGGAAGCCCCCCCTATGAAAAACATCCTCTTCTTTGGCAACAGCCTCACCCACGGCTACGGCCTTTCCCCCTCAGAGGCCTTCCCGGCCCTGATCCAGCAAAAGATTGACTCCCTGGGCCTGCCCTACAAAGCCATTAATGCCGGCCTGAGCGGCGAAACCTCGGCGGGCGGCAAAAACCGGATTGACTGGCTCCTGCGCCAACCCGTAGACGTGTTTGTGCTGGAACTGGGCGCCAACGACGGCCTTAGGGGCATACCACCGGCCGAAACCAAAAAGAACCTGCAGGCCATCATTGACAAGGTACGGGCCAAATACCCCGAGGCCAAGCAGGTCATGCTGGGCATGGAGGTTCCGCCCAGCATGGGGGGCAAATACGCCGGCGAGTTCAGGGTGATCTTCCGGCAACTGGCCACCGAGAACAACATGGCCCTGGTACCGTTTCTGCTGGAAGGCGTGGGCGGGGTACGTTCCCTCAACCAACCCGACGGGGTGCACCCCACCGCCGCCGGACAGAAAATCCTGGCTAACAATGTGTGGGAGGTTCTAAAAGAGGTACTATAACCCCTTTTGGGTCTACAAGTACGCCTGCGTTTTAGGTCTGATTCGGTGATTTCAGCCCTAAAACGCAGGCTTTTTTCTATCTTCCTCCTATCTTGTAACTTATGGCCAGTCCAGGGAGCCTGCCGCTAGGTATGGCCCAAGCTACCCAGGCTGAATATATAGCCAGTAAACCGAATAGGGTTCGGTTAATGTGTTAGTTAGCAGTCATTCATAAAAATGAAAAACATAATTTTATACTTCTCTTTGTTCTTGGTTGTCCTCTCTTGTGGAGAACCAAAGCCAGCTACCCAAGAAAAATCCTTTCCTAATCCAACAAATGGAGGAAACTGGTTCGTCAATATTAAAGAATCAGCCTATTACCCTTCACCAAACAGACCAATAGATCAGTTAGAGCTTGCCTACGGGGAAATTTCAATCGATTCGGCCGATGGATATAAAATAATCACAGCCAGAATGTGGACGAAAGATAGTGCCTTCAAAAGTTTGGCGCACATGGAAAACCTGAAGCACTATAAGAGGTTCTATATGGACACAACTACCAAAGAAAGCCTTTCCGATTTTGAGAATGGCTTTGAGGTAAAAAACATATCAAATGATACAGCTTATTTCAGGCTCAAAGTGAAAGACCTTAAAGCCTCTTCTGATGAACTTGAGGAAAAATGGTCAATTGCCATCCGCCACCGTTTCGAAAATTTAAACGGTGAGCCTTATGATACGGCCTTCTTCGCATGGTTTAAATCGCCTTGGAAAAAAATTAAATAATAACGTCTGCCAACACTGTATAAAAATCATGCTTCGGCCGACGGCCTCGCACGTTTTTTATACTAACCGTTATGCGTGATTTTAAAGAATTAACCAATTCAAAAACAAAAGATAAATAATGGGAATAGTCAACTTTGAAGCATTCTTACTAGCTTCCATTTTATTAAACCTAACCCCAGGAGCTGATACAATGTATATTCTGGGCAGGAGCATCTCTCAAGGGAAACAAGCCGGGCTATTATCCGCATTAGGTATTGGAACAGGAACATTGATTCACTGCATATTTGCAGTCTTAGGATTATCCATCATTATTGCTAAATCAGCTTTTGCATTCCAAATGGTAAAGTACGTTGGAGCTGCATATCTAATTTTTCTTGGGATTAAAATGCTAACTGCAAAAAACGAAAACGACTTTAAGCTAAATGAAAAGATTAAAACAGTAAGTAATAAGAAGATTTATCTCTCTGGAGTACTGACAAATGTCTTGAATCCAAAGGTAGCTTTATTCTTTCTGGCGTTTTTACCTCAGTTTATAAAACCAAGCCATATTGAAAACCCTATGCCGTTTTTGATTCTTGGATTAACTTTTGTGACTTCCGGAACATTATGGTGCTTGATTCTAGCTTTATTTTCATCAAAGTTATCATCTAGAATAAGAGAGAATTACGGCATAAAGAAATGGCTTGATAGAATAACGGGTGGAATATTCATTGTATTAGGAATTAGATTAGCCTTTTCCAAAAGGTAAATTAAGACAACACAGAAAAAACTACTCACAACCACGTGTAAACGGAAGCTTCGGCCAACTACCTTGGCTGCCGTTTAAACGTGTCCGTTTGCAGTAATTCTAAATTAGTAAGCTCAAGGATGAAGGCATATTGCATAGCTATACTACTCTTTACACTTGTTTCATGTAGCGAAAAATTAGAGAAAGAGCAGCTATATGGACATTATGAATTTAGTCATTGGAGTAAGGACACATTAGAATTGAAACCCGATGGCACGTATTACTTCAGAACATACCTCGACAACCGTAAATTAGACAACTCAGGAACCTGGAAATTAAATGCAGCTGGAAATGAAATCAATTTCGATAAATTTTCTTTTCTGGGAGAGGGGCTTCCAACAGGAAACTGGCACTCAAGGCTTAGAATTGACGGGAGTGAAACATATTTAATGTATGCTTCTGAGGAGAATATCTATTTTAAAAAGCTAACTTCTAAATAAAAAACTTCCATTAACATGGTGTAAACGTCAACTGTGGCCGACGACCTTCACCATGGTTTATACGAGACCGTTGGGGTTAATTTAAAACAAAAATAATGCTCCTTCTTCTTATCAAGTTCTTAGTAGCAGTAATCGGGCTAATCCTGATCATGCGACACTTGATTTTAGGAGTAGTCCAGCACAACAACTTACAAATCAAAAAAAGCGGGAAATTACTCTTGGTAATTTTGGGCTTCTTCACTTTAGCAATAGCGTTGGAGTTCGCTTTAAAGCAGTTCAGAAACAGAGGCTTAATTATGTATGCTTGGCGAGAAGCTCCGACTGGAGGGATATGGCTCAAACTCTATGACAATCAGGAATTCCACTTAGGCTACCTGCCAACCGACAAAGAAGCGGAAGGGAGGTTCAAATTCCATGGTGACACTCTTTTTTTAGAGGAATATAAGCCGAATGGGCTCTTGAAAGGAGGTGACAGAACCTCTTTGATTATTATGAATGGAATGTTAGTTGAAATAGATAGAAAGAGTCTTGGTACTCTTGAAATAACAATGAATCAAGTTAAGAAAGACTAACCCCCATTGTATAACCGCCAGCATTGTCCAATGGTATCGCTTGTTGTCTATACAAGACCATTATTGGCAATTTACAAATAATGAAAAAAGTAATCTTTGCCTTTTTACTCTTGGTTGCTGCATCCTGTAACAAAAGTAATCATGATAGAAACATACCATCTAGTGAGGCAAAAACAGGCGACACAAATTCTAAAAACACTTCTGCAACAAAAAAGGAACTCTTTAGAAAATTCTTAACCAAGTTCAGCCCTATTGGGCTTCCATACGTCTTTAGGGAAACCGGTGATTCGAGCGCGGATTACAAGGGCTTGAAGAAACTGAACAAGAACTCAATTGATACATTGTTTGCGAAGGCAGAATTCTTCGATGAAACCTACTGTTTGGGAATGCTCTCAGACACTTCCAATTTCTACGCCTTGGTTTTCCTGCAACCCGCCTCAGAGCATTACCCCGTTTTAGCGACTTATACCAAAGAAGGGAAACTTATAGGACAAGAAGACCTGATAAATGGCGCCTGCGGCTCAGATTGCGGACTGGTTGAATGTACAATGACTGGAATAATAATGAAAGACTTCTCAATCCTCAGCGTAGATAGTATCCGATACGAATATTCCTGTGATACAATTGGCAACCCCGTCCCCAATAGCGGAGAGCTGATAGTGATCAGAAAGAACGGAAGAGTACAGAGAAATGGGGAAATCCTAATGGACAAAGAGAAAAGAACCGAAACAAAAATTAACCCATAAATAGGTGTATAAGCCTTGTCACAGCCAAGGGCCTAGCACGCCTCATGCACGAGTCCTTCTATTTCGCCCACATTCCACCAGAAACCGAAAACCCAGTTCTTCTGATGACAACCCAAGCCGACGGTAGCGGAGAGAACTCACCAGACTCTACACTCTCCCAGAACTCAGAGAGGTACTATCATGGCACAAAAGCCCAGCTTACACCCGGTGATCTGATAGTGCCTGGGTTTGCGTCTAATTACGGTAAGCGAAAGAAGGCCGTGTATGTCTACTTAACTGCCACCCTGGACGCTGCGGTTTGGGGTGCCGAGCTTGCTGTGGGCGAAGGTGCCGGCAGAATCTACCTAGTAGAACCCACCGGTCCCATTGAAGATGACCCCAATCTAACGGACAAGAAGTATCCCGGTAATCCAACCCGGTCGTACCGCACCCGGAGCCCGTTGCTGGTAACCGGCGAGGTAAAAGACTGGCAGGGACACTCCCCTGAACAGCTCAAGGCCATGAAGGAGCACCTGAGGCACCTTGAACAGCTCGGAATAGAGGCCATAGAGGACTGAGCACCGGCGAAGATCAACCAGCCACCCTTCCACTAGCCCGCCAGATTAAAGTTCGGGCAGGCCTTACCCCTGGTAACTAAAAGCCAGGCTGCCGGCTATCTTCCCTCCGGGTGCTACTGCTTGAGCGGCATACTTCGGGATGCCTCAGCTGGTGAGTGGTCTGTCAAGGGCAATGATTTCAGGAGGTACCGGCCACTCCCCTCGCCGTCAGTATTGATTCTCCCACCAGCGCCTGGCCAGAAAAGAAAATCGTTGAGGAAGGGCGGGTAGCTACCTATTATCTTAAATCCCCAAAATCCAGATGCTTCCAAAAGCTTTCGTTTGAATGGTGACGCCCCATGGCTTTAGGGTAAGTCCTGCGTGCTTCACTTCCAACCACACCATCGGCACTAAAATAAAGCTAAACTGTTTATTGATAATCAATAATAAATTATTGATATTTGTTTTAAACTGTAAAGCGAATAGCCATGAAGACAAAAGCTCAATTGATTTTCACAACAGTGAATGTGCTGTTTTGGATCGTATTTCTGGGTTTGTGCATCAAAACGGGCGCCCTCCTCATCTCCTTTTTCGTGAGCCTGTTCATCAATCCGCAGGGGGCCCAGAACCTGCACCTGGGGCTGGACCTATTCAGCCTGCTGGCCTTTGACCGGTGGCACTATGTCTCCATGGTTTCCCTCGTGATTGCCCTATCGGCAGTAAAGGCGCACATGGCGTACCTGGTCATCAGGCTTTTCCTGCAACTTAACCCCAGACAACCCTTTAACATACACGCCGCTGCCCTAATCTCCCAGATAAGCGAGCTGGCCCTGGGCGCGGGAATCCTGGCCATTTTAGCCAATGCCTACGCCAAGTGGCTCCTCAAGAAGGGGATTGACCTGCAAAGCCTTTCGCAGTACCTGGACAACGGCGGCGAAATCCTGTTTCTGGCCGGTATTATCTTTGTCATTGCCCAGATCTTCAAGAAAGGGGTGGAATTACAGTCTGAAAACGAACTAACGGTATAAGCAGTGCCCATTATAGTAAACCTTGACGTGGTCATGGCAAAGCGGAAAATGTCGCTCAACGAGCTTTCTGAAAAAGTAGGACTTACCCTGGCCAACCTGTCTATCTTAAAAACCGGGAAAGCAAAAGCCGTGCGCTTCAGCACCCTTGAAGCCATCTGCAAAGTACTGGAATGCCAACCCGGCGATTTGCTGGAATTTCGGGAAAACGGCCCGTAAACAGAGGGAAGCAGCCTCCCTGGCACCAAAGCGAATGCTTATACCGGGCAGGGCTGTACAGGGCCTTAGGCAGTGGGGGCATATGTTATCTGTTTCCTGACCTCACACACTACTTCACATGTACAATAAGCTCCTCTACCTAAGTTTGACCTGCGCCGGAACGGTCCTGGCCTCCTGCGCGCAGCAGGTGGAGGAAGACAAGGCGCTCAAGGAAAAGCTACGCCACCTGGCAGACAACGTGCTTACCCATTCTGCTCCGGTCTATTTCAGCCTGGATAGTCTGACCACTTACCCCTGGGAGGAAGCCTTGTTCCTTACGCCCTATACCTCCCTTGACAAGGTAAACCCTACTATCCCGGCAGATTTAACGCCGCTTAAAAAGACCGGCATTGAGCTAGACGATAGCAAAACCGTGCTTGCCTTCATCAAGGCAGGGAAACTTGTCAGCTACGTAGAGGTGCCCCGGCAGCACGGTGACTTTGCTAAACTGCCTGATTCTGCAAGGGTGTACTACCCTGGTCGGGCGGCGTTCAGGATGGTGAAGGAGCGCGGTTGGGCGGTGGTGCAGAAAGTGAACGACTAAGGCAGCCCGAGGCCAGCACTTGGCCGAGGGGTGATTGCTCAAGCCAAACCTTTCCCTGGCAAAGCCCAGGCGTTTGCGCTCCAAAAGCTCCCCTTTACCACATTCTACTTTCTGGCTAAATTTGGCTTATTTTCCAGAAATCAGCTTCAAAACAGGCGTGCTTGCCACAGGGACGGCCCACCTAAACCAGAAACCACCGGGCAGATCCCTAAGCAACCGCGTTGAAACTTCTACCTACATCAGCATGCTGAACCAACTTACCACTGCCCGCCTCAGCCTGGCTCCCCTGTCCCAGGAAGACCAGGACTTTGTCCTGGAACTGGTCAATACTCCGGGTTGGCTCCGGTTTATTGGCGATAGAAAAGTACACACTTCTGAGGAGGCCAGCTGCTACATCGCTAAGATCAACGGCACCCCAGACCTCTACTACTGGGTGGCAAGGCTGAAGGACACTGGCGCCCCCCTGGGGATCATTACTTTCCTGAAACGCAATTACCTGCCGCACTTTGACCTGGGTTTTGCCTTTCTGCCCCAGTACACCGGGGCCGGGTACGCGCAGGAAGCCGCTGCTGCCGTTCTTTCTACCCTAAGCTCTATGCCCGGGCACGCCACCATCCTGGCCACCACCCTGCCCACCAACGAGCGCTCCATGCAATTACTAACAAAGCTAGGGTTCCGCTTCTCCCAGGAGCTGCAGGTGGGGAATGATCTGTTGCGGGTGTATGCGCACCACGCCAAAACTCCCGAAGTGCAAGTAGCAGAGGCAGACCAACCAGCGTAAAACAGGTTGACAGGAGCCAGCTCGCCCTACGGGTACTGTTCGTGCCTCACCTGCGGGCAGGAAGCGCTAAAGGAAAGTCGCCCCATACACACACCATCAGCTGCCGAAACTAAAACCTAGCCCTTACCAAACAGGTTGTTGCCCATGCATACCGTACAAGCCGTCACCCTCCGCAGGTTAACCTTTCAGGACGAAGTCTCCCTGGCCCAGCTGGCCAACAACAAGAAGGTGTGGGAGAACCTGCGGGATTATTTCCCCCATCCGTACGCCGTGGAGCACGCCCACCAGTTCATTCGCCTGGTGCAGGAGGAAAACCCGCCCCTTACGTTTGCCATCACCTGTCATGACCAGTTGTGCGGAGTCATCAGCCTGGTCAGGCAAACCGATGTGTACCGGTTTACCGCCGAAATTGGCTATTGGCTGGGCGAACCCTTCTGGCACCAGGGCATCGCTCCCCGGGCGGTGCAGCTCATTACGGCGTACGGGTTTCAGGAACTGGGCTTGGCCAGGATCTATGCCGGCATTTTTGAGTACAATGCCGCCTCCATGCGGGTGCTGGAGAAATGCGGCTACCAGAAGGAAGGGATCTTTAAAAAGGCCATTTTCAAGAATGGCAAGTTCTGGAACGAGCACCGGTACGCCATCGTGCAGGGCTAGCCACCCGCTCCTTTGGAGTAAATGCCCCCAGAGTATCCGTAGAGGCTTTTTCCGCCAAGGCCTAGGTTCTGTGCCGCTGGCTACGGTCTGTCTGCTTTTGGTGAAATCGGGGAAGATAGGCGAACCAGTAAATTTACTCACCGGGCCATCTAAAAACGGGGACACTGTAGTCTTCCCTGCTGCTGGTATCCACCAAATGCTTATCTTAAAAGCTGCTAGGAGGCTGTTGCCTCTCAACCACTCCCATCAATGCCCCTTACCACATGCTGAAACCCCTTGCCCCCTTTCTCTTTTTGTTAACCGCGAGCTTTACGGCCACCGCCCAGAAACAAGTGGAAGTCTCCCCAGACCGCAACGACCAGGCCATTTTCGCCCGGCTTCCAGAACGGCTCCTGCAGTACCAACTACCAGACTTAACCCGGTCAACCGCCCAGCGGTACCTGCGCCTGTGGGGCTCAAACTCGGCTCTGGATGTGTGGCTGGAGGCCGGAAAGCCCCACGCCCGGCTCACCCAATGGATACGGCCCGCCAACCCGGTGGTGCAGAAAACTGATTTGCCCCCTGACGTAGCCCAACGCCTCCTGGACACGCTGGAAGCCCACCGGCTGGAGGAAATACCAGACGATGACCGTTGGGGAGTAGACGGCAGCCACGTCACCTTTGAAGTAGCCACCCCTAACACCTACCGGCTCTTTAGTTACTGGAGTCCGGGGGCAATGACTTCCTCCCGCCGAAAAGAAGCCCAGCAGGTGGCAACGCTGGTTACAACCATAAACCAGATGGTTGACCTGCCGGGACATACCCACCGCTTTTTAGAAGCATTGGAGCCCGGCGGCTATCCGTGGGGAATGGGCAGCATCACCGTGGACCGTTTTCTGCCCAAAAACGCAAAAAGGTCCTCTTTGTACAAAACCGTAGAAAACCAGCTGAAAACCGACCTGCGCCTTACCACTGAGACCAGCTCGCGCCAATTTCCCCTGGTGCTGCTCAACGGCAAGCCCGCGTACTTGCAAGACCTCAATCGGTATGAACTAGACCAGGTGAAAAGCCTGCAAATCATCGGGCGGCAAGAGGCTCAGGCCGCGGGCCTTTACGGTACCATGGGCGCAAACGGGGTGGTGAAAGTAGAAACCAAGTAACCAACAAGCTCCGGTCTCTATCTCCTCGATCTGAGCACCCAATCCCAACCCTTACGGGGAAGGCTTTCTGCCTAGTTTTAGGGGTATTTTGGTGAAAACAGGAGAAAAACGCCTGGCCCAAGCCGGTAAACGCAGCGGAAATTCTCACGCCTCCTAGTCTCCTAGGCTTGGAAAGAGCGCCCAAGGACTGGCTGCCTAGCCATAAGTCCCTGTCCCCGTCCCTTTCTATCTCCAATCTGCGTTAAAGCAAAAAGACCAGTGGCGCTTCTTGAAAAGCGCCACTGGTCTTTTGATACAAACAGTTAAAGCGTAGGTTATCCGGCCACCAACTGCAAGGGGGCAGGTACCGCCACCACGGGCAATCCTTCTTTCTCCAACTGCTCGGCCAGGCTGGTCAGATCAGAAAGGCTGTCCAGCACAAAGTATGCCTCGGGGCTTTGGCCTTCCTGGAAGGGAAGAGCCAGGATTTCCTCCAGTTCGGCGGGGCGCCAGGCAGTTTCAGAGAGCAGGGCCGCTTCGGTCTCGGCGGCATTGGCGATCAACCGGTACCCAAACAGCGTGACTTTGCCTTCAGACTCGCGCAGGAGGCCGCTGCCCAGTACGTGCTGCACCAGGCGCCACAGTAACTCGGTGTGGGCGGGGTCTTTGTGCTGCAAGGCCAAAGCCCCCACGCGTTGCATAAAATCGGCCACCTGGGGCTGCAACACCCAGGGCAAAAGGCCAAACACATCCTGGAACAGGTCTTTGTTGCCCTGCAGGCGCAGGTCGGCGTCTGGGTGCAGGCGCAGCGAGGTCACTGCCGGGAACTTCCGCTTGGCCCACCGGGCCAATACCTGGCGGGGCCGCAAAGGCTCCTCCACGGCCACCACTTCCCAGTCAGAGAGGCGCTTCATCAAGAAATTCAGGTCCTGGAAATCAGGAATAAAGTAAGCCTTCAGTCCCAGAGCGTTGACTCCGTTCCAGAAAGGCGCGGAAACCACGGCAGAAAGTGCTTCTGCCCGCTTTGTGTACAGGATGTTCCAGATTTGTTGTTGCTGGATGGTGTACTGATGGTACTGTTGCTGATACATGGCTTTAATACATAAAAAAAGCCTGGGTCCATTTTACCGGAGCCAGGCTTCATATTGGGTTTGAATTTCTTCCTTAAATCATTTACTAGATTTAGCCAATAATGTCCCTGCTCCGGTTCGCAGCGCGAACGGTTTGCAATTGACAATCATTAGAATCTGGGCAAATGTTTTCATAACTTCTACCAATATAGAATATCTAGAATTTAAAGTCAAGTAAAACGTTGATTTTCCTCTAATTTAATCCTAGACCCTCTTGGCTCCTCCTCTTTCTGCTGCGTGGCAGAAGTGGGTTGAAGCTGTGCTTTCTACGCAAAGGGCCAGGGCAAGGTTACAGGGGCGCAAAGCTCTAGGCCAGTTCCTGCCGCAGGGCAAACACCCTGCGCATCTTCCGGATCATGCGCTCCGACTCGGTGAAACTCAGGGTCTGGGCTCCGTCTGAGGCGGCCTCCTCGGGCTTTTCGTGGGTTTCGTAGATAATGCCGTCGGCGCCGGCCATGATGGCGGCCAGGGCCATGGGCTCCACGTATTCCCTGATGCCAATGCCGTGTGAAGGGTCCACAATCACCGGCAGGTGCGTTTTCTCCTTCAGGATGGGAATGGCGTTCAGGTCCAGGGTGTTCCGACTGGCAGTCTCGTACGTCCGGATGCCGCGTTCACACAGCATCAGTTTCTCGTTTCCGCCCGAGAAAATGTACTCCGCCGAGTAGAGCAACTCGTCAATGGTGCCCGAGATGCCGCGTTTCAGCAGTACGGGTTTGTCTACCTTGCCCAGTTCGTCCAGCAGGTTAAAGTTCTGCGTGTTGCGGGCCCCTACCTGGAACACATCGGTGTAGGGCTCCATGGGCGCAATCTGGGACACCTGCATCACCTCGGTCACAATCTTGATGCCATGGGCGCGGCACATGTCATAGAACAGCTTCAGGCCTTCCAGCCCCAGGCCCCGGAACGAATAGGGCGAAGAACGCGGCTTGAACACCCCGCCCCGCATGAAGCGTACGTTGTTGGCTACCAAGTGCTGGATGGTTTTCTCAATCTGGGCTTCGTTCTCAATGGAGCACGGACCGGCCATGATGGTGAACTCCCCTTCCTTCACCTGCAACCCGTCGCCGAAGTCAATCACGGTAGGGTTTACCTTCCACTTGCGCGACACCAACCGGTACTCATCTGACACAATGTGGATGTCTTTAATGCCCGGCAGGTTGCCGATGGCGCGCACGTCAAACTCGGCCTTGCCGGTGCCCACCAGGTAATGCCCGGCCTGGGTCACCACCTCCGTGGTTTTGTATTTCAGTTCCCTGGCCTTGTCTACAATGGCCGCTTTGTCCTCAGGACGTATGTCTGGATGTAGTTGAATTAACATGTTTTTCTTTAAAATTGAAGATGGGGAGATTTGGGGATGAGGAGATTTGAAGATTTGAGGATTTGAAGATGGAGGGATTTGTTGATTTGCAGATGCGCCATTCCCCTAATGCCCTCGCTCGCCTCTGGCGAGTGTGAGAAATTGAGCGGCGTCTCGCCGCTAGGTACGTTGCCCTCTAGGCACATTGAAGAAAACTTCCCGCATCGCGGCCAGAGGCCGCTTAATAGCTCACACTCGCCAGAGGCGAGCGAGGGAAAAAGAAAGTGTCATCTCCAAATCTCCTCATCTCCAAATCCTCAAATCTCCAAATCCCCAAATCTTACCCCTTAATCTGCTGTAAAAAGGACCGTACGTTTTCCCGCACCTCGGCGGGTTGCTGGAGGGCTTTGATGAAGGCGCTGCCGATGATGGCGCCGTGCGCCGATTGGCAGGCCAGCTCAAACGTGGGTTTGTCGCTGATGCCGAAGCCGATGAGCAGCGGGTTCTTCAGTCCTAACTGGCGCACTTTGGCGAAATACGCCTGCTGCGCCTCGTTGGTCTGTACCTGGCTGCCGGTGGTGCTGGCGCTGGACACCATGTAGATGAACGAATCTGTGAGGGCGTCTATCTTGCGGATGCGGTCATCTGTGGTCTGCGGCGTGATCAGGAAAATAAGGCTGAGGCCGTATCTCTCCAGGATGGGTTTGTACTCCTCTTCGTACTCCGCGAAGGGAAGATCGGGCAGGATGAGTCCGTCCACGCCCACCTGGGCGGCATCCTGGCAGAAGCGCTCAAAGCCGTACTGCAGCACCGGGTTCAGGTAGCCCATGAGAATGATGGGCAAGGTCACCCGCTCCCGCACGCCGGCAAGTTGCGCCAATAACGTCCTGATGGACATGCCGTTTTCCAGCGCTACCTGGTTGCTGGCTTGAATGGTAGGACCGTCGGCCAGGGGATCTGAGAATGGCATGCCGATCTCCACCAGGTCGGCCCCGGCGGCTTGCAGTTCTTCCAGGATGGTCACGGTGTCTTCCAACTTGGGGAAACCGGCGGTGAAATAGATATTCAGAAGATTGCCGCTTTTCTCCTGGAACAGGCGCGTGAGTCTATTGTTGGCCATCTTGTTGTTCAAAATAAGTGAGAATGGTGTTCAGGTCTTTGTCGCCGCGGCCGGAAAGGTTGAGGACAACCACGTCATCTGGACCGGCTCCTACTTCCTTGAGGGCTGCCAGCGCGTGCGAGCTTTCAATGGCGGGAATGATGCCCTCCAGGCGGCTTAGTTCGCGCAGGGCTTCCATGGCTTCGGCATCGGTGATGGCGATGAACTGGGCCCGCCCGGTCTGGGCCAGGTGGGCGTGCTGCGGTCCTACGCCCGGGTAATCCAAACCCGCCGAGATAGAGTACGGCTCGGTGATCTGGCCGTCTTCGGTTTGCATGAGCAGGGTTTTGCTGCCGTGAATAATGCCGGTTTTGCCCAGAATGGACGTAGCGGCCGAGTGGCCGGAGTCCACGCCCAGCCCGGCGGCTTCCACGGCAACCAGTTTCACGTCGGGCTCGTCCAGGAAGTGGTAGAACGCGCCGGCGGCGTTGGAGCCCCCACCCACGCAGGCCACCACGTAATCCGGCAGTTCGCGGCCTTCTTTCTCCAGCAGCTGTTTTCTGATCTCTTCGGAAATAACGGACTGAAAACGGGCCACCATATCAGGGTACGGATGCGGACCTACCACCGAACCGATGATGTAATGCGTGTCCTCGGGGTGGTTGATCCAATCGCGGATGGCTTCGTTGGTGGCGTCCTTCAGGGTTTGGGAACCGGAGGTAACCGGCACCACGGTGGCCCCCAGCAGGCGCATTTTCTCCACGTTGGGCCGCTGGCGCTCGGTGTCAATCCTGCCCATGTACACAATGCACTCCAGCCCGGCCAGGGCGCAGACGGTGGCGGTGGCCACGCCGTGCTGCCCGGCTCCGGTCTCCGCGATGATGCGTTTCTTGCCCAGGCGTTTGGCCAGCAGGATCTGCCCTACCGTGTTGTTGATCTTGTGGGCCCCGGTATGGTTCAGGTCCTCGCGCTTGAGGTAGATTTTGGTGTTGTACCGCTCAGACAGGCGCTTGGCGTGGTACAGCGGCGTGGGCCGACCCACATAGTCGCGCAGCAGCTCCTGCATTTCTGCCTGAAATTCGGGCTCCTGCAGGATGGACAGGTATTTCTCCCGCAGTTCCTCCACATTGGGGTAAAGCATTTCCGGGATGTAGGCTCCTCCAAATTGTCCGTAGTAGCCTCGTTCGTTTACTGCGTAGTTCATGTATTTCTAGTGTCTTTTTGAGAAAAGGCCAACAAACCCTCCCTCCTGTAACTTATTGGCTAATAACCCTTACCCTCTCAGTTCCTCTACAAATTGTTTCAGTCTTGGCACGTCTTTCAGTCCCGGCTGCACCTCAAACTTTGAGTTAAGGTCTACCCCGTAGAGGTGGGGCAGCCGCAAGGCTTTTATCTCCGCCGCGTGCATCAGGTCAATGCCGCCGCTCAGAAAATAAGGCACCTCCAGGGAGTACTTTTGCAGCAGCTCCCAGTTGAACCGCACGCCGTTGCCGCCGGGGCTGGCCCCGCTGGCGTCAAACAGGAAAAAATCAACACTGGCGGCGTACGCCTGCAGCGGTGCAAAGTCAAAGTCGGTGCCTACCCGGAAGGCTTTCATCACCACCAGGCCCGCTTCCTTCAGTACCCGGCAGGTCTGCGGCGTTTCATGGCCGTGCAGCTGCACCACCTGCAGCCCCCCCTGGGAGGCTTTCTCCCGAATCACGGGAACGGCTTCATCCACAAACACGCCCACCTTTTGGGCCTGGATTGGGAAATCTAGGTCGAAAACGGCCTCCTGTTCGGCAATGCACCGCGGCGACTTGTCGTAGAAAATAAAGCCCACGTAGTCTGGCTGAAGCAGCAGCAAATCCTGGAGGTTCTGGCGGTACTTCATGCCGCAGACTTTAATCTGAAGCGTGTGGTTTGGCATGGGTAACTAGGTTAGGATTTCTTTCTCCGGTCTTCTAGGCGCTGTTACAGCAACTGCTCTTTTGGCTAGAGGCCTGTTTTAGCGCTACTTTCAGCAAAACAGCCCTAAAACCAGGAAGATTCAGGGGCTTCCGGCGTTTTCTCTATCTGGTTAGATGGAGAAGGCGGGCTGGCTTTGCCGCAGCTTCTTCAGTTCCTCAATAAACGCGGCGCAGGCTTTCTCGGGGCGGGGCTGGCGCATGAAGGTCTCCCCTATAAGGAAACCTTCAAAGCCGTACTGGCGCAATTCCACAATGCTGCTGGCCTCGCTCAACCCACTTTCTGATACCTTCACAAACTCATCTGGGATAAGGCTGGCCAGCTGCCTGGAAGTCTCCAGGCTCACGGTAAAGTCGTGCAGGTTGCGGTTGTTCACGCCTACTAGGTCTACGTGCGGCGTAAGGGCG
This sequence comes from Rufibacter psychrotolerans, assembly GCF_016924645.1. GTDB lineage: Bacteria > Bacteroidota > Bacteroidia > Cytophagales > Hymenobacteraceae > Nibribacter > Nibribacter psychrotolerans. The sequence goes on from NZ_JAFFJV010000012.1 coordinate 18,686, forward strand.
CGCTCCAGTTCTTCCTGGTTATGTACCTCCAAAAGTACCTCCAGGCCCAGTGAATGGGCAAACTGCGCCAGACGGTCTACCTCTTCTTTGCTAAGCACGGCCGCAATCAAGAGAATCGCGTCTGCGCCGATGGATTTGGCCTCCAGGATCTGGTATTCTTCCACCACAAAGTCTTTCCGCAGGATAGGACAGAAATTGAACTTGCGGGCGGTGGTGAGGTCCTCGTTTTTGCCCCCGAAAAAGGTTGCATCGGTGAGCACCGACAAAGCCGAGGCCCCCGCCTGCATGTACCCGATGGAGGTGCGCTCTACCGGCGCGTAGGCGTTGATGGTACCTTTAGACGGCGACTTGCGCTTGTACTCAGCAATGATGCCGTTCAGGTCGGGGCGCTGCACGTACTTGCGCAGAGACACGGGTTGCGAGTTGAAATAAATGCTTCTTTCCAGCAGCGCCGTGGGCACCAGGGCTTTGCGGTCGGCTACTTCCTGCCGCTTGTGGGCAATGATCTTATCTAGAATGGTCTGGGACATACTCTTGTTTAAGCTAAAAACTTCTGAAAGGTTTGGAGCGCTTGCCCCGAGGTAAGGGAATGGCGGGCTTTCTGCAAGGCCTCCCGCATGCTAAGCCGCTCATCTGCGCAGTAAATGCCCAGCCCGGCGTTGGCTACCACGGCATCTTGCTGGGCCGGTGTGCCCCGGCCTTCCAGCACCTGCATAAAGATTTGGGCGGCCTCTTCTACGGTGCTGCCCCCGTACAGGTCATGCTCCTGATAGGTAGGCAGTCCCAAATCTGAGGGCTGCAGAATCTGCTCGCCCTGCGGGGTTACCATCTTGAACGCACCGGTGAGCGACACTTCATCGTAACCATCCAGGGCGTGCAGGAGCAAAAAGCGCTTGCCGGTTTTCTGGTACAGGTAGGTGTACAGGCGCTGCAGCTCCAGGCTGAAAACGCCTACCATCTGGAAGTGCGGCTTGGCCGGGTTGATCATGGGACCCAGCATGTTGAAGAAGGTCTTTACGCCCAGCTCCTTGCGGATGGGGGCCACTTCCTTCATGGCTGGGTGGAACAGGGGCGCGTGCAGAAAGCAGATATTGGTCTGCTCCAGTTTGACCCTCAGGTGCGTACTGTCATTGGTAAAGGTGTAGCCCAGGTGCGCCATCACGTTGGAAGACCCGCAGACCGAAGAAACCCCGTTGTTGCCGTGTTTGGCCACCTTGTACCCGGCCCCGGCCACCACAAAAGAAGCCAGCGTGGAGATGTTGAAGGTGTCTTTGCCGTCCCCGCCGGTGCCGCAGAGGTCAATTACCTGGTCGGTGCCCAGGTCGGGCAAGAGGCACAGTTCCAGCATGGCTTCGCGGAAACCTTCCAGTTCCTGCACCGTGATGTTGCGCATGAGGTAGACGGTCATGAACGCGGCCATCTGGCTAGTGTTGTACTGGCCCCGGCCCGTGTTCAGCAACACCTGGCGGGCGTCTTCCTTGGTGAGGGTTTTGTGTTCAATGAGTTGTTGCAGTACCTGTTTCATAGCACTAGGGAAGCGGCGTAAGAAGTCCATTTAGTCACGCGGGTGCTGGGGTTCTGCAACCAGTTGCGCAGCATGTCCTTGCCGTAGTCCGTTAGGATGGATTCCGGGTGGAACTGCACGCCGCATACATCGTACTGGGTATGCCGCAGGGCCAGCACCTCACCAGTTTCATCCACGGCGGTGATACGCAGGGCTGCGGGCACTGAGTCGGGCACCACGGTCCAGGAGTGATAGCGGGCCACCTTGAACGTGGCGGGCAATTGCCGGAACATGGGCTCCTGGTCATGCACCACCCTTAACGTGGCAGCTACCCCGTGGAATACTTCGGTAAGGTTCGCCAAGCGGGCCCCAAAGGCCTCGGCAATGGCCTGGTGGCCCAGGCACACGCCCATGATGCGCTTGGTGGGGGCGTACTTCTTCAGCAGTTCGGGCATGATGCCCGCCTCGCTGGGCACGCCCGGCCCCGGCGAAAGCAGGATCACGTCAAAGCGGTCTACCTCTTCCAGGCTGATCTGGTCGTTGCGGTGCACTTCCAGTTGGTCGGCGTAGCCCAGTTCCCGGAGCAGTTGCACCAGGTTGTAGGTAAACGAGTCGTAGTTATCTAAAACAAGAATCTTCATGATAAAAAAGGGTCTGTCTGTCTTGGTCTGGTGCTGGGTGTTTCGGGCCTAATTATTTGAAAACGGGTCTAAAACGTCACTTCACTACGTTAAATGGTAGAGGCCTTCTCCAGGGCCTTGCGGAGGGCGGCCAGCTTGTGGTGCACTTCGTTGAGTTCGCTGTGGGTGTCTGACTTGGCCACCACGCCGGCCCCGGCCTGGTAGTACAGGGTGTTCTGCACGCTCAGGAACGAACGGATCATGATGGCGTGGTTGAAATCGCCCCCAAAGCCCAGGAACCCGATGCAGCCGCCGTAATAACCGCGCCCGGTGGGCTCCAGTTCATCAATGAGGGTGAGGGCCCGGTGTTTGGGCGCCCCGGACAGGGTGCCGGCCGGGAATGTGTCGGCCACCATCTGCACCGAGCCGTGCGCCTGCGGCAGTTGGGCGGTTACTTTAGAGACCAGGTGAATCACGTGCGAGTAGTACTGCACCTCCTTGAACACCTCCACCTGCACCTGGTCGCCGTGGCGGCTCAGGTCGTTGCGGGCCAGGTCTACCAGCATCACGTGCTCGGCGTTTTCCTTGGGGTCATCGTACAGCTTCTGGGCCAGCTCGGCATCGGCGGCATCATTGCCGGTGCGTTTGAACGTGCCCGCGATGGGGTAAATGGTGGCGGTTTCATTTTTGATGGTGAGCTGCGCCTCGGGCGAAGACCCGAAGATCTTGAAGTTGCCGTAGTCAAAGTAAAACAGGTAGGGCGAGGGGTTGATGGAGCGCAGCGCGCGGTACACGTTGAACTCATCGCCCTGGAACCCTTGCGAGAACCGCCGCGACAGCACAATCTGGAACACGTTGCCCAGGTGGCAGTGGCGCTTGCCCTCCTCAATCACGCGCAGGAACTCGGCATCGGTCTGGTTGGTGGCTTCCTCGCCGGCCAGGGAAAAGCTGAACACCGGAAAGTTCTTGTTCCGGATGTGGGTCTCCAGCTCGTCCAACCCGCTGTTTTGGGTCTGATTTTCCAGAGAATGCTCAAAAATGTAGAGCTCGTTCTTGAAGTGGTCAATGGCGATCACGTAGCGGAACACCTGGTACAGGATCTCGGGCAGGTCTGGATGGGCGGTGGGCTTCTGGCGCACGTCCAGGGTCTCAAAGTACTGCACCGCCTCAAACGACATGTAGCCAAACAGCCCGTTCTGGATAAACCCGAACTGACTGGTGTCTGACTGAAACCGCTCACTGTAGGCCTGCAGCAGCGGCACCGCGTCGCGCTTGTTGGCCAATTGCTGCTCCTCTACCGTGCCGTCTGGGAAGGTCTGGCGCAGGGTGCTGTCCTTGAGTTTAAACTCAGCGATGGGCTCACAGCAAATGTAGGTGAAGCTGTTCTCATGACCGTGGTAGTCTGAGCTTTCCAGCAGCAGGCAGTTGCGGTACTTGTCGCGCAGCTGCAGGTAAATACCCACCGGGGTCACGGTGTCGGCCAGGAGTTGGCGGTATTGCGTTTGTAAGGGGTAGGTTTTCATAAAATGTATAAAAAAAGGCTTACTGTTTGGTTGGAACAGCAAGCCTTCTGCAAAACGGGCTAGGATAGAATAGGCAATGGCCTGCTGTTCACGAGTCTGCTGACTGGTGCCACCAACATGTCATTCCAATATTCATTCCCTGCTTCATTTTCTTATGCGATTGTTCCTTTGTTACGTATGAACCTGGCTAAAAACACCAAAGGCCCGGGGTGAATCCGAGCCTTTGGAAGACGTACATTTCTGCACAGCAAGCGGTTCACCCATCAGATCTGACGTGTGTGCCACCAGGCGTTGTGCTGAAAGTTGGTCTTGTTCATGTTGCAAATGTAAAGGCCCGCCCCTGAATTGCAAGAAAATTTTTGAAAAAATATGCGATGTGGCGTAAAAAGTGGCAAACTGCAGGCCATTGCGTACTTTTAACCTGTGGTAACCCGACGCGCCCTCTCCTATTTGCCCCAGCTTCTGCTGCTTTGCCAGTTAACCTTCCTGCCCGCGCAGGTACGGGCGCAATCTACCTATACGCTGGAGACCGAGGCGGAGCCCGACACGGTGAACCGCTTCAGCCGCCAGTTGCCCTGGCTGGCCGCCGGGGCCACCGTGCTGTACGGGGGTGGCCTGGCCCTCTTGAACCACGCCTGGTACCAGGAGCAGGAACGCACCTCGTTCCACTGGTTTGACGATTCTCAGGAGTGGAAGCAACTGGACAAAGCTGGGCACCTGTGGGGCGCGTTCCATGAAAGCCGCCTGGGCGTAGACCTGCTGCGCAAAGCGGGCGTGCCCGAGAAACAAGCCATTTGGTACGGCGGGGCCCTGGGTTTTGTGCTGCAGTCGCCCATTGAGTACTTTGACGGCCGCTCCCCCGCCTATGGCGCCTCGGCCACCGACCTGCTGGCCAACGCCGCCGGCTCCCTGGCGGTCATTGGGCAACAGCTGGCCTGGGGAGAGCTCCGCCTGGTGCCCAAGTACTCGTTTCACCCTACCCGGTACGCCGCCCTGCGCCCCAACGTGCTGGGCAAGGGCCTCCCCGAAGAAATGCTGAAGGACTACAACGGCCAAACCTACTGGCTGAGCGTGGACCTGGCTAAGTTCCTGCCCGCCCAGAGCAAATTCCCGGCCTGGCTGAACCCGGCGCTGGGCTATGGCGCCCAGGAAATGGTCTACCATGATACAGCTGCCAACCAGGCCCTGGGGTTAACCGCGTACCGGCAGTATTACCTGAGCGTGGACCTCAACTGGCAGGCCATTCCCACCCGCAGCAAGTTTCTAAAGAGTGCTTTCTATGTGCTCAGCATTCTCAAGTTCCCCGCCCCTGCCCTGGAGTTCAACCATCGGCACGGCTGGAAGATGCACCCGCTTTATTTCTAAGCCATTTTCCTGAAAAGGCCTCTGAAACGCCCTTATTTATGATTGAACACGGTGTGCCTTAGATTGAAGGAGTGATAGTGCCAGTATCAATCGGACCTTATAGAGACCACCCGTTACGCTCCGCTAAACTTGCGGCATAGAAAGAGCGCTAACTAAAAAGCACTACCCATCAGCTCCGGCACCGGAAAATCCATCTTTACATCGCGCAGCACAACGGTACACAAAGGTTTGAGGTGCTGAACGGGCGGGAATAAGCGCGCATCGGCGGTGATGGTTTGGGTGGTGGCCAATTGGGCCTGGCCGTGTAGCTGGGGGTTGGTGAGCAGCAGGCCCCGGGGGTGTTGCTGCACTAGCCGGGTCCACGGAAACAGCCGCGTGGTCACCGGCAAGGCGGGTCCGAACGGCTTGGCCTGCGCGGCAAAGAAAGGCAGCCCGTGCCGGCTTACCTGCAGCTGAAAATCGCCGGTATCTGACTTCCGGAGGCTGAAATCGGCTTCTTCTTTGGGAATGCCCCAGTTCTGCCAGCCGTTGCTGGCACTGGCCAGGGTAGAAACGTAGATCTTGGAGATAGAGAATGCCAGCTTGCCGCCCACCCTGAACAGCCCCGGCAGGTAGATCAGCTCCTGGTACGGCCCCACGTCTGAAGTAGTGTAGTTGAAGTACAGCACCGCCCCTATTTTGCCCACGTACCCCTCAGTCTGGTAGTCGGCCAGGAAGCCGTGGTGCCGGTTAAACCCTTTGGGAATAGCGTACAGCCAGACGATACCTTCGCCGGTAAGGGTCCAGGGGGGCGGGGCAGCAAAGGAGGAGGATTCCATGGCAAACGAGGCTGGGTGGTTCCTTGCTAAACGAATCCGGGGCGCAGGCGTTACTTGCACACGAGAAAGGGCGCTGATTGGCTGGTTCCATCACACGCCCCTGGTGCTTTCCGCCGCTGCTCCGTTCTCTTTTGCGTATCTTTGCCAGAGGCCGGGAGTTTTTCGGCCGATTTTTGCAAAAAGACCCCAAAAAGATGAACATAGGAGACCGCGTGCGCCTGATGCACGGCAAAGAACAAGGTGTGATCACCCGCTTCCTGGACAACAACCTGGTAGAGGTGGCCATTGACAATGACTTCACCATTCCGGTGATGCGCCGCGAGGTAGTGGTCATTGCCCCCGAGGAAGACCAGATGTTTAAGAACGCCCCCGCCCCGGAGCCGGCGAAGAAAGAGGCTCCCGTGGTTCCTTCCACCGCCGTGGCCGGTATCTACGTGGCGCTGGTGCACCAAACCCCCGAGCTGCTGGCCGTGCACCTGGTGAACAACTCTGAATATGACCTGCTGTTCACCTACGGCGAGGAAACCGACAAAGGCTACCGCGCCCAGAGCAACGACAAACTCACGCCTAAGAAAACCAAAGTGGTGGCGCACCTGCACCTCAACGACTTTGAGAAGTGGCCCGACCTGGTGGTGCAGTACCTGCAACACAAAGCCAGCGCGAACACCCTGCTGGAGCCCGTGACCCGAAAGCTTAAATTCAAGGCATCTTCGTTCTACAAGAGCAAAAAAACGGCCCCGGTGCTGCAGAAAGAAGGCTACGTGTTCCAGCTGGACTCCAAGCCCTCCCTGGTCAACCCCGACCAGATTCAGGAGCAGCTGATTGAGTCGGCGGCCCAGGCTGAGAACATCAAGGTGGCGGTGCCCAACCACGAGGTAGACCTGCACATTGAGAAACTGCTGCCCCACGAAGACCCCAAAAAGATGAGCAACTCTGAGATTCTGCGCCAGCAACTTGCCGCTTTCCAAGACAACCTGGACCGCGCCCTGGCCGCCAACATGCACGAGATCATCTTCATCCACGGCACCGGCAACGGGGTGCTGAAGAAGGAAATCCAGAAGGTTCTCAGCAAAAACCCGCACATCAAATTCTTTGAAGATGCCCGCAAGGAGAAGTTCGGGTACGGGGCCACCCGGGTGCAGCTGAAGTAATTTTATTTGTTTTTAGAGGAGATGCGTTTTGGGCCTGTTTTCTAAGGAATGGCCGCAAAGCGCATCTCCTTTTTTTATGCAGTGCCGCTCCTGCGGGGAAGGAGGAGCTTACCGCAGGAAGCTGGCGCTTGCTTTACAGTTTTGAGTTTGAATTCAGGAAAAGGGCTCAGAAACATAGGGCTTAAACCGATGCTTTTGGCAAGATGTGATTAAAAGGCATTGCAGTTTAGAGGTGAGACCAGGGAATGGCGCGCTTTTCTAGTTGGCCCACAAGATCCTTTCAGGATGACAATGTGGTGGAGAGATTAGGGAGTGCATTTCAGGATGACAATGTAGTGGGGAGTTTGGGGAGAGCATGGAGCGGTGTCGCGGGGGCTGCCCAGACATGGTGGTTGCGATGTACCAATGGTTGCGAAGACCCAACATGTTTTACTTCTCACCAAACCAGCCCAGTCGCTGAAGGATAGTACCTGGCAGTTATCCTTATGCCATTTTAATACTAAGCAAGGCACATCAGCCCGCGAAAGCAAGCCCCAGCCTATTAAAAGCAAGGCACTTAAACCCACTGAAAGCAGGAACTCAACCGCTTAGACAAAAGCAAACCACCTTTATCTGCTGAAAGCAAGTGTTCAAATGCTATAGACCAAAACAAGCCACTTTTGCCCACTGAAAGCGCCACTCACTCACTCACTCACTCACTCACTCACTCACTCACTCACTCACTCACCCGTGCGTCAATCTCTGACACGCGTAGCATGCGCAGCAGGGCAGTTTTCTTGTATTGGTGCTCCTGCATGCGTTTCATGATGTCATCCAGCATGGCCACTGATTTCACGATGTAGGGACCTTTGTTGAGCATGACGCAGTCGGCGCGCTGGGCCATGGCGGCATCGGTGATCTCGGCGCGGGACGGCCGGCCCTTTTTAGTGAGTTTCTCCAGCACCTGGGTGGCCCAGACCACCGGCAAATGGGCGGCTTCGGCAATCCAGAGGATTTCTTCCTGCACCTCGGCCAGTCGTTTCCAACCCAACTCCACGGCCAGGTCGCCGCGGGCGATCATGATGCCGGCGGGGTGCTGGCGCATGAGCGTGAGCAGCAGCTGGGGCAGGTTCTTAAAGGCCGCCTTGGTTTCTATTTTAAGCATCACGCCCAGGTGCTGGGCCTGGTGCTGCGCCAGGGCCTGCTGCAGCTCCTCCACCATCTGGGGGTGGTTCACGAAGGAAAGGTTCACGATGTCAGCGTACTGGACCACGGTGGCCAGGTCTTCGCGGTCTTTGGCGGTGAGCTTGTGCAGCTGCAGGTCGCTTTCGGGCAGGTTAATGCCTTTGTCGGGCCTCAGCTTGCTGCCGGCCTCCTCGGCGGCGGTGATCTTCACGCGCAGAAAATCTGGGGTTACCTCCTCTATCACGCCTTCAATCTCGCCGTCGTCAAACAAGATGGGCTCGCCGGCCTTCACCCGGGTAAAGACCTCGGGCAGGGTGCAGGAAATATGGGCCGGTTCCAGCTGCTCTCCTTGTTGGTTGTAGCGGGCCGGCCCGCCGGGAATGGGTTCGCGGTGCAGCAGGATCTCCTGACCCTGCTTCAGGTTGAGCGGGATGACCATGGCGGGCAGCTCCCCCACCCGGGCGGTGTGTCGCTGGCCGGTTTTCTTTACCAGGTGCAGCGGGGTGCCGGTGCTCAGGTAAGCCGACTTGAACAGGTGCCCCAACACGGCCTCGGCTTTTTTCTGGATCACAATGATTTTCCGCTTTCTACGGCGGGTGTCCTGGAACTGGATCTGGTCGCCCTCCTCTACCTGCGCCAGCCACTGGGCGGGCACCGGCAGGCTTTCGGCACTGAGCCCGTTTGGGGCGGTTTCAGGCACCAACCACACCTTGGCCGGCGCCAGCATTTGCCCAACTTCGTCTATTCTGGGGTGAATGGCCATTACCTTGGGGCCCGGCGCCAGGGCCCCGGTGCGCAGTTTGGGCCCCATCAGGTCAAACAGGATTTTACACGGCTGTCCGGTTTCTGCCTCTGCCTGCTTTATGTGCCGCACCATTTTCTCCCAGACGGTTTTATCGTCATGGGCGCAGTTGATGCGGGCGCAGTTCATGCCGGCTTTGAGCAGGTCCCGCACCAACCCGTAATCTTCCGCCAGGTCAGCCGAGAAGGTCACCATGATGCGTCCTTCCCGGCCGGGCGAAGGTTCTCCCAGCAGGGCGGCAATGTGGTTCTGGAGATGGTTGTTGGTTTGCAGGAAAGGCGCAAGCTGCGGGGTAGTCTGCGTCAGGTGGGCCAGGAGCAGCCGCAATTGGTTCTTAACCGCCACCAGGTTGGCCAGCACGTGGCTTTCGGCCCGGCCCAGCGAGGATAGCCCCAACCCCGACAGTTGCGTCTGCAGCCCCCGTATGTCTTGTTTGCGCAGGGCCAGGTAGTGCAGCAGGTTCCGGCTGCCTTCCTCAAAGGCGGGGTGTACCTTGGCCACCTGCGGGGCATAGGCTTGCTCCAGTTCGGCGGCCTTCTGTAAAAGCACCTCCACCTGCGCTACCAGGTTCTCCAAGGCGTGTTCCGTCATCTTCTCCATAGCAGTAGTTCTAGCATTAGATACTGCTTTTAAGCATTTTAGATTAGAGTATCTCTTCTTGTTTTCCAAGTACTGCCCAAGGGCCGCGCCGGCCTGTGTATGATTTGAGACCGAAAAAGGATTCACGAACCACCAACAATGAACCACCAAGAAGACCGGCAGGCCGCAGAAAAGCAGCCCGCACCCGTTTTAAGCCTCTTTCCGGGAAAACAGCCCTAAAATGAGCCCCCGGCGCATGCCGCAGGTTAGGGCAGAAAGCTGTACCTTTGTAAAAAATCGGCAAGCCGGCTTATCGCTGCGCCTTTGGGCGGAGAGGAAAGTCCGGGCAACAGAGAGCATCCTGCTTCCTAACGGGAAGGCACCTGGCGGGCGACGGCCAGGTGACAGCCAGTGCCACAGAAAAGAACCGCCCACTTTAGTTGTTAGTTGATGGTTGGTAGTTGTTAGTTTTACTAATAACGAATAACTGTTAACTGACAACTACCGAGGGTAAGGGTGAAAAGGTGCGGTAAGAGCGCACCAGCGGCTGGGTGACCAGTCCGGCTGGGTAAACCTCAGGAGTTGAAAGACCAAATAGGCTGACAGCGCCTTGCCCCAGGGCAGGGCTAAGGGCTGCTCGTCCGATGTCAGTGGGTAGGTTGATGGAGCCCCTCCGTGAGGACGGGCCTAGATAAATGATAAGCCATCCGCGCCCGCGGAGGACAGAACCCGGCTTACAGGCTTGCTGATTTTTTTATTTTTCCCGTTGCCCCCTCCTGCTTCTCACGGCCTTTTTCTGCGGTTTTTTCCGGAATAAATACTGACCAGGTTGACCAAAACGCCGTTTGCCCCCGTATAGCCGTCTTAAAAAGCGCTTCGGCGCCAATGAGAAAAGCAGACACGTTAGCCTATGCTTTTAGAAAAACGAATACCCTTCAAGTATCTTCTGGGTAAAATCAAGCGGGAACTGGGCATTATCATCATTACGGGCCTGGCGGCGCACTTTCTGGCCGCCCTTTTCAGCAGCAAACTGCCCGTGATGCCCGGCAACATTCCAGCGTTTCTGGGGACCGCCATTACGGTGCTACTGTCGTTCAAGATGAGCCAGTCGTATGAGCGCTGGTGGGAAGCCCGCAAGGTGTGGGGCGCCATTGTGAACGACTCGCGCAGCTTTCTGGTGCAGTTGCAGTCTTTTCTGCCCAATACCTCGCACCCCATGATCAAAACGCTGGCCTACCGGCAAATTGGGTGGTGCTATGCGCTGGGGCAGGCGCTGCGGGGCCAGAACCCGCTGGAGGGCCTGGAGCCTTACCTGTCTGCCCAGGAGCTGCAGCAACTGGCCGCCCACCAGAACAAACCCTTGGGCATCATACAATTAAACGCCCTGGACATCAAAGGCCTGTACCAGGCCCAGGAGCTGGACACGTTCAAGCACGTGCAGCTAGACGCCACCCTGGTGCGGCTCTGCGACGCCATGGGCCGGGCCGAGCGCATCAACAGCACCGTGTTTCCCAAGACCTACCGCATGTTCCTGCATTTCTCCATTTACCTGTTTGTGGTCATGCTTTCTATTTCACTTCAGGAAATACCGCTTATTTTTGAGATGCCATTGCTGATCATCCTGTCGTCGGTGTTCTTTTTGCTGGAGAAAGCCGCCTTTCACCTGCAGGACCCGTTCCGCAACCGGCCCAATGACACCCCGGTAACGGCCATTGCCCGCACCATAGAGATTAACCTGCGGCAACTGCTGGGCGAACCACAGGTTCCCGGCCCCGTGGAGCCCCAGGGCTTTTACCTGTTATAAGTTATTCTAACACACCATGTACACCCATTCCAAAGAAACCCAAAGCAAATTATCACCTGAGTTAGCGCTGGAGATCCTGCAAGAAGGCAACGACCGCTTTGTAAAGAACCTGAAAGCCAACCGCAACCTGCTGCAGCAGGTGAACGAGACCAAAGAAGGCCAGTTTCCGTTTGCCACCATCCTGAGCTGCATGGATTCCCGAACCTCTGCCGAGCTGATCTTTGACCAGGGCTTGGGAGACATCTTCAGCATCCGTATTGCGGGCAACGTGCTCAACCAGGACATTCTGGGCAGCATGGAGTACGCCACCAAGGTGGTGGGCACCAAGGTGATTCTGGTGCTGGGGCATACCAAGTGCGGCGCTATAACCGGGGCCTGCAACCAGGTAGAACTGGGCAACCTTACCGGGTTGCTGGAGAAGATTCAGCCCGCCATTGACCAGGAAACCACCGTGCAGGAAGACCGCACCGGCAACAACGCCGCGTTTGTAGACAAAGTCACCGAGCTCAACGTGCACCTCACCATGCAGCAAGTTAGGGAAGGCAGCCCCATCATTGCCGAGCTGGAACGCGAGGGCGCCCTCAAGATTGCCGGCGGCGTGTATGACGTGGAAACCGGCGTTGTCACCTTTTTTGAAGACTAAGCCTCAGCGGAGAGCCTGGGCTGCAGGCCTACGGCAATAATAAGGGGCCGGAACCGTTTAGGAGACTGTCGCGCAGAAGGAGTTCTAGCAAGGAGAAGCGGCGGAAGCATGAGAAGCATGAAAAGATGGAGATTAGGCCTGCTGCTGGTCTGCTGGGCCCTGACGTGCGGCCCGGTGGCCCAGGCGCAGGAGCGTTGGGAACTCAGGAAAGACACCGACGGCATTGCGGTCTACACCAAAGACCTGGCCAACGACGCCTACAAACAGATAAAGGTGGTCTGCGAACTGCCCGGCACGCCGCAGCTGCTGGTGAACCTGCTCAAAGACGTGGAGCGCCACCAGGACTGGGTGTACCTGAACCGAAAAACCAGGCTGCTGAAGAAACTAAGCGACAACCGCCTGGTCTACTACACCGAAGCCGACCTGCCCTGGCCCCTCACCGACCGCGACATGGTGGTGGAGGCGGTGTTCTTCCCGGTGCAGGCCCATAAGCCCGCACGGGTTGAAGTGAAAAGCGTGACCGGATACCTTCCCCGGCAAACCGGCTTCGTGCGGATTCCCACCTCGTTGGCGGTCTGGGAAATCACCCCCGTTACTGACAGGAAAGTGAAGGTGGAGTACACCTTTAGCGTGAACCCCGGCGGCACGGTACCAGCCTGGCTGGTGAACCTAACCGTGGCCACCGGCCCCCACAAAACGTTCCAGAACCTGCGACAGATCCTGGCCAGCCGGTTTACCAACCCTCGGCGCTAAGCTACCAAGGAGGCATTCCTGCGCTGCCGGTTTTTAGCCGATTTTCTGAAAAACTGCCCAAAACCGGGAACACCTTCTTTATTAGGAGCGTGGTCCCGGTTTTTCGGTTTCCGTAGATTGCGTAGCTTTCACGCATGAAAGAAACGTTGCCACAAAACTTGGCCACCGCGCTGGACCAGGAACTTGAAGCGGTGTACGCCCCTTCGGCGCCCGGCATCATCGTGTCGGTGACCCGGAAGGGACAGGTGCTGTATGAAAAGAGCATTGGGTGGGCCAATGCCCTTACCGGCGAACGGATTGGCCCTCAGAGCAACTTCCGGATGGCTTCGCTCACCAAGCAGTTCACGGCCGTGGGCCTTGCGCTGCTGGAGCAGGCCGGAGCCCTTTCGTTTCAGAGCCGCTTTGCCGATTTCTTCCCCCAACTGGGCGAACTGGGGCAGCAGATCACGCTGCAGCACCTGCTCACCCATACCTCGGGCCTGCGCGACTACGAACCTGAGGTGGCCCCCACCCGCCCCTATCAGGTCACCGATGCCGAGGTGCTTGAGATTACGGCCCGCCAGCCGGGGCCCTACTTCCCCCCCGGCAGTCAGTTCCGGTACAGCAATACGGGGTACGTGCTGTTAGGCCTTATTATAGAAAAAGTGGCCCAAAAACCTTTCGGTGATTTTCTGCGGGAGGCTATTTTCCAGCCATTGGGCATGGCGGGCACCCGGTTGTACCACCCTCACCGCCCATCCGAAATCCAGCACCGGGCCCTGGGGTATGCCCGCGAGGCAAGCGGCCGCGTGATAGCTGCTGACCAAAGCCCCTGCAGCGCCACCCGGGGCGACGGCTGTCTCTACACCTCCCTGCACGACTACCGGCTGTGGCACCAGGCCCTGCTGCAAGGCAACTTGGTGGACCTGCCTTCCCTGTTGCAACGGGTACACGCCCCCGTCCAGCCCGGCACGGACAGGTGTTACGGCATGGGTTGGTTTTTCACCAAACGCGCCACCGGCGACCTTGAACTCTGCCATACCGGCAACAGCAGCGGCTTCAGCCACCTGGTGGTGAGCCTGCCCCGTGAGGAAGTACTGATCACCGCTTTCTCTAACCTGGCCGACAACCCGCACCTGCTGCCCGGCCTGCTCCAAACCGTGCTGTACCATGCCCCCTTCCAATTGGAGAGTGCGTTGGTCTGGCAATTGCCGGCCCTCACCCGGTAAGCGAGGTTACCCCTGCCCTTTTGACCGTTTTGGGGCGGTTTTCCTGAAAACAGGCCCAAAACCAGAGAGAATTGGTAAGAAATTCCTAACTACTGTTTGCTTCTACTTATAATTTTTCAAACTAACAAGTGTTTTATTAGAATTTAGTAAAATATTTTGCCAAATAGTTTGGAAGTGTAAAGGACACCTTGTATGTTTGGGCATACTTACACCAAGGCAATGCTACAGCGCAATTCTTACTTTTACGGTTTTTACTTTTTTGGACCTCATCCGGGGCTCAACAGGTAAGACTTTGCGTTGATTAAACAAATAAGAAAAACCTCAGAGCCCCGCCAGAAGCGGGGCTTTTTTCGTTATGAACAGAACCTTAAAAATCGCCATCCAGGGAGGTCCGGCCTCTTTCCATGAAACCGCCGCCAAACAGTTGTTTCCGGCCGCACCGCTCAGCACCATCCCCTGCGCCTCCTTCCCGGAGCTGTGCCAGGCGCTGGAGTCAGGCCTGGCCGACTACGCGGTGATGGCCGTGCAAAACTCCCTGGCGGGTCCGCTCCTGCCCAATTACCGGCTCATGGCCGAGTACGGCTTCTCAGTGACCGCCGAGCGTTGGTTGCTGTTAGACCAGACCCTGATGGCCCTGCCTGGCCAGAACCTGGAAGACATTCAGCAGGTGTGGTCCCACCCCATTGCCCTGCTGCAGTGCTGCGATTACCTGAACCAGTGGGCGGGCGTGAGCACCAAGGAAACCGCAGACACCGCAGACACCGCCCGCCTGCTCAAAGAAGAGCAGATCACCGGCGTGGCTGCCATTGCCAGCCGCAAAGCTGCGGAGCTTTACGGCCTGCAGGTGCTGCATCAGAACGTAGCCAATGACGTGGAGAACTACACCCGCTTTGTGGTGCTCTCGCGCCAGCGCCCCCAGAAGGTAGCCACCAAGGCCACCCTGCTCCTGCCGTACCCGGTGGTAAAGTTCTCCCTGGAAAACGTGCTGGAGAAGCTGGACACCTGCCAGCTGGAACTCACCATGCTGCAGCCCCTGCCCTCCACTAACCCCGGGCAGCCCCAGGATTGGGTGCTGGAGATGGAAGGCGATGAGGCCGGCTGCATCACGCAGCTGCTTGCGGCGCTGCAGACGGTATCGCCCAACCACCAGGTGCTGGGCCTGTACCCCAAAGCCGAGGCGCCGCTTCCGCAAGACCGCCTGGCCGGTTGCTTATCAGATGTGTTAAAGGCCCAACCCGAATTAGTATAGTATGATCATCCCCAGCGCCCACCGGTTACAACAGGTACAGGAGTACTACTTCTCGCGCAAGCTGGCCGAGGTACGTGCTCTCAATGCTCAGGGCCGCAACATCATCAACCTGGGCATCGGCGACCCCGATTTGGACCCATCTGCCCAGACCATAGAAGCCCTGGTGGCCACCAGCCAGCGCCCCGGCGTGCACGGCTATCAACCCTACAACTCCATTGCCCCGCTGCGGCAGGCCATTGCGGCCTGGTACCAGCAAACGTACGCCGTGGACCTGGACCCCGAGCAGGAGATCCTGCCCCTCATGGGCTCCAAGGAAGGCATCTTCCACGTGTCCATGGCGTTCCTGAACCCCGGCGACCGGGTACTGGTGCCCAACCCGGGCTACCCGGCCTACGCGGCGGCGGCCCGCCTGGTAGGCGCCGATCCTATCTTCTACACGCTGAAGGAGGAAAACGGCTGGCTACCCGACCACAAGGAACTGGAGCAACTGCTCCAGGCCGAGGACGTGAAGCTGATGTGGATCAACTACCCGCACATGCCCACCGGGGCCCAGGCCACGGCCGACGCCCTGCAACAGCTGGTAGACCTGGCCCTGAAACACCGTTTCCTGCTGGCCAACGACAACCCCTACAGCCTGGTGCTGCCCCAGGAGCAGCCCCTCAGCCTGCTGTCGCTGCCCCGGGCCAAAGAATGCTGCCTGGAGTTCAACTCCCTCAGCAAGTCGCACAACATGGCGGGCTGGCGCGTGGGCATGGTGCTGGGCCGCCAGGATTACCTGCAGTGCGTGCTGCGGGTCAAGAGCAACCTGGACTCGGGCATGTTCCTGCCGGTGCAGCACGCCGCCATAAAGGCCCTGGCCAACCCGCCGGCCTGGCACCAGCAGCGCAACCAGGTGTATGCCCAGCGCCGCCAGAAAGTGTATGAACTGTTAGACCTGCTGGGGTGTTCGTACCAGAAAAACAGGGTAGGCATGTTTGTCTGGGCCCGCGTGCCCGAGGCCGTCACCGACGTGGAAGCCTACCTGGACGAACTCCTCTACGAGGCAGGCGTGTTCCTGACCCCCGGCAAGATTTTCGGCACCCAGGGCGAGCGGTACCTGCGCATCTCCCTCTGCCTGCCAGAAAGCAAGATTGAAGAAGCAACAACCAGAATTTCAACCCATTTAACCTCGGCCCAAGCCGAACTTTCCTTATGAGCACCAAACCTTTAGCCCTGTCTTCTAACACCATCTTCAAGCGTGCGGATGGACAACCCTTGATCATTGCCGGCCCCTGCAGCGCCGAGAGCGAAGAGCAAATGCTGGCCACCGCCCGGGGCTTGCAGGCCGTACCTGAAGTAACCATCTTCAGGGCTGGTATTTGGAAACCGCGCACCAGGCCGGGGGCGTTTGAGGGCATTGGCAAAGTAGGCCTGAAATGGCTGAAGACCGTGAAAGAGGAAACCGGCCTGCTCACCGCCTGCGAGGTAGCCACCGCCGAACACGTGAACGATGCCCTCAAGCAAGGCGTGGACGTGCTGTGGGTGGGTGCCCGCACCACGGTAAACCCCTTCTCGGTGCAGGAGATTGCCGATGCGCTGGAAGGCGTAGACGTGCCCGTGCTGGTGAAAAACCCCGTGAACCCCGACCTGCAGCTGTGGCTGGGAGCCCTGGAGCGCCTCAACCGCGCCGGCATCACCGACCTGGCCGCCATTCACCGGGGCTTCTCCTCCTTTGACAGCCGCCCGTACCGCAACCACCCCAAGTGGAACATGGCCTACGAGTTCAAGAAACTGCTGCCCGAGATTCCGTTGATCTGCGACCCCAGCCACATTGCCGGCAAGCGCTCGCTGTTGCAGCAGATCAGCCAGGAGGCCCTGAACCTGCAGGTAGACGGCCTCATGGTTGAGACCCACTGCAACCCAGACGTGGCCCTGAGCGACGCCTCCCAGCAGGTAACTCCGCAGGGGCTGGCCCAGCTCCTGGGTTCCCTGGAGATTGAGCGTATTCCGGTTACCTCCACCCAGAACGAGGAAGAACTGAGCGAGCTCCGTAACCTGATCGACTACCTGGACAATGAACTGATCAACGTGCTGTCGCGCCGGTCAGCGGTGGCCAAGCAGATCGGGCTCCTGAAGAAGGAAAACAAAATGAACCTGCTGCAAACCGGCCGCTGGGAGCAGGTGATGGAGCAGCGCCTGAAAGCCGCCGCCCGCGAAGGCCTGGAAGAAGTGTTCGTGAAAGCCATTTTCCAGGAGATCCACCAGCACTCGCTGCACATCCAGGCAGCCGCTGAACCCGCCAAAGTTGCCTTATAACATACAAGAGAGGGAAGAATGGGCCTCTGGCCCGGTGAGAAAAGGGTAACCACGCATCAACGAGTTTTACCAAAGTTTTCTTCATAACACCTCTAAAGCCCCGGCTCAAAAGCCGGGGTTTTGTGTTTCTGGCCCCCTGAGTGGCGCAAGGGGCGCCGCCGTCTGGGAGCGCAGGTTGCTCCTGTCCCTGTCCAGGGGTTGGTAGTCCAGGCGGCCTTGTTTTTCATCCCTTTTCGCCAAAACAGCTCCTTTTCAGCGTGCTGCCGCGGGGCGGGCGGCCTTTCAGGTGAACAAAACGCTTCCCGGCCCGTTCTTGAAAGGAGGCTAATTTGGGAAAAAGACATGGAAAACAGTTGGAAAGAGCAGGCCACGGAAGGCATCGCTGATTATCAAGGTACGTTCACCAGCCTGGCTTCGCCGCAGTATGACCTTGCGCAGATCATGGGCGGCATCTACGGCGAAGGCATTATCGGGCTGAAGGGCGCGTTTAGCCGCGAATGGGTGCAGCAGCTGCACGAGGATATTCTGGCCCTGTACGAAGCGGCCCTGCAGCGGCCGGGTGGCGCGGTGGGCCGGGGCCCCAAACGGCACTACGTGGAAATCCATCCGGAGAACATCCGGGGTTTTGTAGACCTGGTCACGCATCCCTGGGTGACCACCGTGTGCGAAGCGGTGCTGGGCCCCGACTACAAGATTGTGGAGATTGGCTTTGACGTGCCCAACCCCGGCGCCGTGAACCAGCCTTGGCACCGCGATTTCCCCGCCCCCGAGGACACCATCCTGGGGCGGCGGCTCAACTCGCTGGCCTTTAACCTCACCACCGTAGACGTGAAGGAAAACATGGGGCCGTTTGAGATAGCGCCGGGCACGCAGTGGGACCTCCCCACCGGCTTTGAGCACGGCATGTTCCCGCCCAAAACGCTGTACGGGCGCTACGAGGAAAGAGCCCAGCGCAAGATGCCCCAGATGGGCGACATTTCGGCCCGGTCGGCCCTGACCATCCACCGGGGCACCGCCAACCATTCAGACCAGGCCCGGCCAGCGCTGGTGCTGGGGGTAGACGCTCCCGGCGGCATCAACGCCGAGCGCCACGACCTGCAGCTTTCGCGCGCATTTTACGAAAAACTGCCCCAAAACGTCATCCGGCACCTCACCTACCGGCTGGTAGACCACCTGGAACCCATTGTGCAGGCCCACACCATTGAGGGGCTGATGATGGGCGAAGCGTAATGCGCAGGTCCTCCCTTTAAGTAACCGCCCGGGGCTTTCTTAGCATAGCCCCGGGCGGTTGCTGTTTTTCCCGTAAAGGCCTTGGTTGGCGCTGAACCTACCGGTAGTCACCCAAACCTGTTTGGCAAAAGGTGAGAGGAAGCCGTAAGTTTGGGACACTTTCTGCGGCCCAACGGGGCCGAGTCCCTTAGCATCCGGTCGCTTCAGCGTACGGGAAAATCCCTGAACCAGGGCGTAGGAAGCGATACGGGCATATTTTACCGGAATTTCATCTAAACCCGGAAGCCTGTGGCCGGCAGAAACCGTATTACCCCAAAACCTGCGTATATACCACAGCACGTGACAATCTTTGCATCCTTTCATGAAACCACTTACCAGAATACCGGTGGCCCTGCTGGTGGCCGGCAGTTTCTTCTTTTCCTGTAACCCCTCCACCAAAAAGGAAAATGGGCGGGCTAGTGCGGGCCAGGCCGGATCGGCGGCCGCCGCCAGCGTACCCCTGCCGCCCCCCGACACCACCCACCAGGTTAAGCACTACAGCCAGGTCATCGGCTGGCCCGCCGGCAAAACCCCGGAGGCCCCCGCCAGTTTCACCGTGAACAAATTCGCCCAAGGGCTGCGCAATCCGCGCTGGATCTACGTGGCGCCCAACGGCGATATCTTTGTCTCAGAGGCTGAAACCATCAAGCGGGGCAAAGAGCGAACCGAAGCCCGAAAATCGGGGATGGACAAATCCCAGAACATGAACCGCAGCGCCAACCGCATTACCCTGTTCCGCGACAAAGACCAGGACGGCGTGCCCGAGGAGCGCTACACGTTCCTGCGGGGCCTCAACCAACCCTTCGGCATGCTGGTGCTCCAGAACTACTTCTACGTGGCCAATACCGACGGCCTGTGGCGCTACCCCTACCAACCGGGCCAAACCCAGCTCCGGGGCAAGGGCGAGAAGATCCTGGAGCTGCCCGCCGGCGGCTACAACAACCACTGGACCCGCAACCTCATCGCGCACCCCAACGGCTCCAAGATCTATATAGCGGTGGGCTCGGGCAGCAACAACGGCGAAAACGGCATGGAACACGAGGTGCGGCGGGCCTGCATCCTGGAGATCAACCCAGACGGCACCGGCGAGCGGATTTTTGCCAGTGGTTTGCGCAACCCCGTGGGCATGGACTGGGCCCCCAACTCGCACACCCTCTGGACCGCCGTGAACGAACGCGATGAACTGGGCGATGAACTGGTACCCGATTACCTGACCAGCGTTAAGGAAGGCGGCTTCTACGGCTGGCCCTACGCCTACTTCGGCCCCAACGAAGATCCCCGCCTGGCCGGCCAGCGCCCCGACCTGGTGAAAAAGACCCTGGTGCCCGACGTTTCGCTGGGCGCCCATACGGCTTCGCTAGGTTTGGCGTTCTACAAGCGGTCGGCGTTTCCGGGCAAGTACCGCGGCGGCGCGTTCATTGGGCAGCACGGCTCCTGGAACCGCTCGCAGCTGGCGGGCTACAAGGTGGTGTTCGTGCCCTTCCAGGACGGCAAGCCCAGCGGCCCGCCCCAGGATTTCCTGACCGGCTTTATCGCCGAGGAGGACAGCCGTAAGGTCTACGGAAGGCCCGTGGGCCTGGCCGTGCTGCAGGACGGTTCCCTGCTGGTCGCCGATGACGCGGCCAACACCATCTGGCGGGTGGCCGCCAAGTAAGCCAAGCCGGTGCACGCCGACCCGTTTCAGGGCCCTTTTTATAAAAATCAACCCAAAACCCCTTCCTTCTGGCCCAGAAGGTAAACCGAATTAAAAAATGAAACAGCTTACATTCCTCTTCCTGCTGGTACTCACGCTAACTGCCTCCTCGCTGCAGGCGCAACTAAAACCCCTGGATGCCAGACTCACCAACTACACCTACCCTTTCCCGGTGGCGTTTCACCCGGTAAAGGTGCAGCGGCAAAACTTTGAAATGGCCTACATGGACGTGAAGCCGCAGAAAGCCAACGGCAAAACGGTGCTCCTGCTGCACGGCAAGAACTTTAACGGCGCGTATTGGGAGCAGACCGCCAAAGACCTGGCTAAAAACGGCTACCGCGTCATCATCCCAGACCAGATTGGGTTTGGCAAGTCCTCCAAACCGCAGGCCATCCAGTACTCGTTCCAGATGCTGGCGCAGAATACCAAAAGCCTCCTGGACACCCTGGGCGTGCAGCAAGCGGCGGTGCTGGGGCACTCCATGGGCGGCATGCTGGCTACCCGCTTTGCCCTCATGTACCCCCAGGTGACCGAGAAGCTCATCCTGGAGAACCCCATTGGGCTGGAAGACTGGAAGGTGTGGGTGCCCTACCAGAGCGTGGAGAAATGGTACGCCGGCGAGCTGAAGCAGACGCAGGCCGGCATCAGGAAATACCAGCTGGACAACTACTACGGCGGCCAGTGGAAGCCCGAATACGACCCCTGGGTTGACCTGCTGGCCGGCTGGACCGTGGGCCCCGACTACCCCCAGATTGCCTGGAACGCCGCCCTCACCTATGACATGATCTTCACCCAGCCCGTGGTCTATGAGTTCAGCCAGCTTAAAATGCCCACGCTCCTGCTCATCGGGCAGCGCGACCGCACCGCCTTGGGCAAGGCCAACGCCCCGGCCGCCGTACGGGAGAAACTGGGCAACTATCCGGCCCTGGGCAAAGCAACCGCCCAGAAGATTCCCAACGCCAAACTGGTGGAGCTGAACAACGTGGGGCACCTGCCGCACATTGAGGCCTATGACCGGTTCATTCAGCCCCTGCTGGCCTTCCTGAAACAGTAAGCCAGGCCCAAATTCCAGCTCTTTCTCTCCAACCGTTTTAGGGCTGATTTTCAGAAAACGGCTCTAAAAGACTAAGTCATTTGGTCGCTAGCCAAGCACTGGTTGGAGTTGAGGGGTTCGGCAATCTGTAGACCACCAAAGCGGCGGAAACCTGCGGAAACTTACGCGCGCGGGAAGGAATCATGAAAAGGGGTAACGCTGCTTGTACGTCGTTGCAAATGTTATCTCATTTGCTGGGGTTACCTCTGTAGTTGGGTTACCGTCGTTTATTAGGATACCCCGTTATACCCGTTGTTGGTGTTTATACCCGTTGTTGGTGTTATCACCAACAACTTTTTCACCAGAGCCGCTATCACCGTGGTGTTTGTTCTGCCGTGATAGGATCACCCAAGAACGCCCCCGTTGTTGGTGTTCTCACCAACAACTTCAACCAGCGCCGCTAGTGCGCACCCTTGAAAAAGCAGCAGATCACCACTTAGCAGGCAGAGTCCGCAGGCAACCCCCGCGGGCAGGCCGCAAGCGGGAGGAAAATCACGCTACTCCGTACAAGGGCAGATTACCCAAGATTCCCGCACCCACTTCTACCTGCTTACCCTACCATCCATGCCACGGCTCCTTCCTGAAAGCAAGCCGTGGCATGGATTTTTTCAGGGGCCGTTAAACCAAGGATAGGCAATACAGTCTAAGCTGAAACCAATGTGCAAATGAAAAAAATACCTCTACTTTTTCTCTATTTTTTCACCCTTTCCTTTCTGGGCTGGAGCCAGACCACGTCCATCAGCGGGCAGGCGGTAGGCGGCGGCTCTCCGCTGATTGCGGCCACGGTGGCCCTCCTGAACGCACAGGACTCCACGGTATACAAAGGGGCCGCCACTGACCTGGAAGGAAGGTTTGAGATTGCCGGGGTCAGAAATGGCCGCTTTATCCTGAAGGTGTCGTACCTGGGCTTCACCGATCTGTACCGCCCCCTCACGGCCACCGGTGCACCCATCAACCTGGGCACCCTTACCTTAGGGCAGGGCGCCACCCGGCTCAGAGAAGTGGAAGTAGTAGGCCGCGCCGCCACTGTGATCCAGAAGCAGGACACCTCTGAGATGAACGCGGCGGCCTTCAAAGTGAACCGCGATGCCAACGCCGAGAACCTCATCCAGAAAATGCCGGGCATCACCATCCAGAACGGACAGGTGCAGGCCCAGGGCGAGCGGGTGCAGCGCGTGCTGGTAGACGGCAAGGAGTTTTTTGGGGAAGACCCCAACGCGGTCTTGAAAAACCTGCCCGCCGAGGTGATCGCCAAAATACAGGTGTACGACCGCCAGAGCGACCAGGCCCAGTTTACGGGCTTTTCTGACGGAAACGAGCAGAAAACCATCAACATTGTGACCAAGCCCGAGTTCAGGACCGGACAGTTCGGGCGTTTCAGCGCGGGCGTGGGCACGGATAATCGGTACCGGGTCAGCGGCAACCTCAACAGCTTCAAGGGCGACCAGCGCATTTCCATTGTGGGCCTCAGCAACAACGTGAACGAGCAGAACTTCTCCTCTGAGGACCTGGTGGGCGTGGCCAGCGCCTCTAGCCGGGGCGGCGGAAACCGCGGCGGCGGTGGCCCCCGGGGCGGTGGTGGTCCGCGCGGCGGCGGCGGCGGCTGGGGTGGCAACAACACCGGCGACTTTCTGGTGAACACCAGCAACGGCATTGCCAACACCAACGCCATCGGGTTGAACTACCTGGACAAGTGGGGCAAAAAGGTAGACGTGCAGGGCAGCTACTTCTTCAACCACACCAACAACGACTACAACTACTCGGCGTTCCGGCAGTTCGGCATTGACACCGAAGACGCCTATGACGTGCGCGAGGGCGGTACCTCAGACGCCCGAAACCAGAACCACCGCCTGAACCTGCGCCTCACCTACACCATTGACAGCGCCAATTCCATCATCATCAGGCCGCGCCTGAGTTTCCAGCAGAACGACGGTTCCAGCCTCACCAACTCGCGCCTGTCGGTGGGTACGGCAGATGAGTCGGCCCGGCTCCTGATCAACAACTTTGACAACCTGTTCAACTCAGACCTTACCGGGTTTAACTTCAACAACAGCATTTTGTACCGCCACGCGTTTGCCAAGCGGGGCCGCACGTTCAGCATTGATATTAACAACGGCTACAACCAGAACAAAGGCGACAGCCGCTCCAACATCTCGTACCTGAAAGACCTGGTGAACGAGGGCGATGACTCCTTGGTGTACCTGTCGTCTAACCTGGACAACAAGGGCTTCTCCATGGGCGCCAACCTGAACTACACCGAGCCCCTGTCGCAGAACACGCAGTTGCAGTTGACCTACGGCACCAATTACAGCAACTCAGACGGCGACCGCCGCACGTTCCAGTTCCGGCCCAGAACCGAGCAGTACGACAGCCTGGTGACCAACCAGAGCAGCACGGTAGACAACGTGACCCGCACCCAGGAACTGGGCGGGGGCTGGCGCTACAACACCAAAGACTTCCAGCTGATGCTGAGCGCCCGCTACCAGTGGCTGCAGCTCTCCACCGACCAGCTCTACCCCACCCCTATTGACACTACCCGCAACTACCACAACGTGTTGCCGTTTGCCATGCTGCGTTACAACTTTAACCAAGACCGCAACATACGGGTGTTCTACATGGGCCGTTCGCAAACCCCCAGCGTGGAGCAGCTGCAGAGCGCCGTGGACTACTCTAGCCCTACCTTGCTGAGCCAGGGCAACCCTAACCTGGGGCAGAGCTTCAACCATAACTTCAACATCCGGTACTCGGCGGCCAACCCGGGTAGGTCTTCTTCGTTCTTCGCCGTGTTTGGCGGTTCCTTTGCCCAGGACTACATAGGCACCAGCACCATCAGCAACGGCATCAGAAACCGCAGCAACCAGACGCCCGGCGGAGCTGACACGGACAACCAGTCCATCCTCACCCCTACCGGCATCCGGCTGGCCAGCGGACAGCAATTGTCCAGACCCGTGAACCTGGAAGGCCAGTACAGCCTGCGGTCGTTCCTCAACTACGGCCTGCCCATTCCGTTCATCAAGTCTAACCTGAACCTCAACGCCAACGCCACGTTCACCAACTCCCCTTCTCTGTACGCCGACAGGAGCACTGGTTTCCGGTTTGTGGAGAACAACACCCAGACCACCAACCTGGGCGGCGGCCTGGTGATCAGCAGCAACATCAGCGAGAACCTGGACTTTCTGGTGTCTACCAACGCCAACTACAACCACGTGAAATACAGCTTCCTGACCTCCCAGAACAACAACTACTACAACCAGAGCAGCCTGGTGCGGGTGAACTGGGTGATCTGGGAAGGCCTGAACATTACCTCTGAGGTGAACCACCAGTACAACGGCGGCCTCTCGGCGGGCATTGACCCTACGTTCATGCTGTGGAACGGGAGCATTGGCTACAAGTTCATGAAAGACCGTCAGGCCGAGATCCGCTTGTCGGGTTTTGACCTGCTGGGCGAGAACACCAGCATCCAACGGAACATCACCAACGCCTACATTGAAGACGTGCAGACCACCGTGCTGCGCCGCTACTTCATGCTGAGCTTCAACTACAACCTGCGCCAGTTTGGCTCGGCCCGCGGGGGCAGCATGCCAGCCGGTCCGCGCGGCGGTATCCCCGGCGGGGGCCGCAACTAAGCCGCAGCGTTTCTTAGCGTTCCCTCGTTTCGGGCCTCTTTTCCAGAAAAGAGGCCCAAAACTGTTTTTAGGGGGTGAGGAGCAATTGAGACACTCGTAGGACCTGCGGACACTATGAGGTCGAGTGGTAGTTCTGAGTGCTGAGTGCTGAGTCCTGAGTCTTGAGTTAGGAATTTGGGGGAAGGTAGTGGGAACGTTAAACCCACCCCTGCCCCTCCCAGGAGGGGAATTTTGTTACATAGTGGCGTATAATGGTATGCTGGCGTCTGTAGGTGCATTTTCCTGTCCTCTTCGTTCCTTTCTTTCAAGGAGGCCTTGGGAGATGATTACACAGGAAAGCACGCACTCCTGGAATTCCCCTCCTGGGAGTAGGGCCGTTAAGTTCTAAAATATGCATGGTTCAAGTTTTCAACTTGGACCTAAAATGAATTGAAGTTTGCAAATCAGTGAGGCAATAGCCTCAAAATAGGTCAGACTGGCAATGGACTTTTCTGCCTTTTAAGGCTTTGTGTAGAACTTAACGGCCCTACCTCTCAGGAGGGGAATTTTGTTGCATGGTAACGCATGATGGTATCTCAGCGTTTGTAGGTGCATTTTCTTGTCCTCTTTATATCCTTCCTTGAAGGGGCTTAAGGTGAAGATGTAGAAAGGTCATCACGCACTCCAGGAATTCCCCTCCTGGGAGGAGTTAGGGGTGGGTTGATCCGTTCCTAGCACTTTCTACGTTCCTACCACTGCCCCACTCAAAAGCCCCAAGAACAAATTCCCACTCAAGACTCAGAACTCAGAACTCAAGACTCAGGACTCATAACTGGCACACCCGCTGGTTTCAGAAGTTGTAAAACGGGCCAAAATCGTTTTTGACTTTCCCCCGGTTCGCCTTACATTCGGGTTTCAGGGAAAAGGGGTGGCTTTGTCCGTTGCTACTGGCGCACGCTACGCCTGAGCGGCCTTACCGCCCCTTTTCTTCCAAGTTCTGAGTTTTTACGCGGCCTTCCCTTTCACCTGTTTGGTGCGGAGCCGCCCCACGCACATGAGTCCAGAGAAATTACTGCACCTTGCCAGCAAGCTGGAAGGCGAACTGCACCTAGACAATACCTACCGCACCCTGTATGCCACCGATGCTTCGGCGTACCGCGAGAAGCCCTTGGCGGTGGCGTTCCCGGCTACGGTGCAGGATATAAAAACCTTAATTAAATTCGCCCGGCTGGAAGGCACCTCGCTGATTCCGCGTACGGCGGGTACGTCTTTGGCGGGCCAGGTAGTGGGAGCCGGCATTGTGGTGGACGTATCCAGAACATTCACTAAGATTCTGGAAGTAAACCCTGCTGAAGGCTGGGTACGCGTGGAGCCGGGTGTGATACGTGATGAATTAAACATGTTCCTGCGGCAGCATGGCCTGTACTTCGGGCCGGAGACGTCTACCGCTAACCGTGCCATGATTGGCGGCATGGTGGGTAACAACTCCTGCGGTTCTAACTCTATTGTGTACGGCAGCGCGCGGGAGCACCTCTTGAGCGTGAAAGCTATTTTGAGCGATGGTACTGAGGCGGAGTTCGGGGCGTTGACCCTGGAAGAATTTGAAGCCAAATGTCGCGGCGAGAATACCTCCGGTGATTTAGAAACACGTATTTACCAGGCCACCAAGGCCATGCTGAGCCACGAGCCTACGCAGGAGAACATCCGCGCGGAATTTCCGAAGCCAAGCATCCAGCGCCGGAACACCGGGTATGCCATTGACCTGCTGCTGGAAACCGAGCCGTTCACCCAGGGCAAAGAGCCTTTCAACTTCTGTAAACTGATTGCCGGTTCTGAGGGTACGCTGGCGTTCCTTACCGAGATCAAACTACACGCAGATCCGCTTCCACCAAAGGAAATTGGCTTGCTGTGTATTCACTGCGAGACCGTAGATGAATCCCTCAGGGCCAACCTGGTGGCGCTGCGCCATCACCCAAGTGCGAGTGAGCTGATGGACCACTACGTGCTGGAGTGTACCAAAACTAACATTGAGCAGAGCCAGAACCGCTTCTTCGTGAAAGGTGACCCGGGCGCTATTCTGGTGGTGGAATTCACCGATCACACCCAGGCCGCTATTCAGGAAAGAGCCAACGCGCTGGTGAAAGACTTAGAAGTAAATAAACTGGGCTACCACTATCCGCTGGTACTGGGCGCTGACACCAAGAAAGTCTGGACACTTCGGAAAGCGGGCCTCGGGTTGTTGTCTAACATCCCCGGAGATGCCAAACCAGTGGCGGTCATTGAAGACACTGCCGTAGATGTGGCAGACCTGCCTGAGTTCATCCGGGAGTTTAACCTCACGCTGGAGCAGTATGGCTTGTACTGCGTGCACTATGCCCACGCGGGTACCGGTGAGCTGCACCTGCGGCCTATCATTGACCTGAAGACCGAGGAAGGCAATAAGCTGTTCCGGGACATTGCCACCGAGATTGCCCACTTGGTGAAGAAGTACCGCGGCTCTCTGAGTGGCGAGCACGGCGATGGTCGTCTGCGCGGTGAGTTTATCCCGTTCATGATTGGCGACGAGAACTACAAGCTGCTGGAGGAAGTGAAGCGCGTGTGGGACCCGGCCAACATCTTCAACCCGGGCAAGATTGTGAACACGCCGTCTATGAACACCTTCCTGCGCTATGAACCCGGACAGGAGACCCCGGAGTTTCACACGGTGTTCAAGTTCAGCCAGGCGGGGGGCGTACTCAGAGCAGCTGAACTTTGTAACGGCTCCGGCGACTGCCGCAAAACGCACCTCACAGGCGGTACCATGTGCCCTAGCTATATGGTGACCCGCAATGAGAAAGACACTACCCGCGGACGGGCCAACGTGATGCGCGAGTTCCTGACCCGCTCACCTAAAGCCAACCGCTTTGACCATGAAGAAATCAAGGATGCCATGGATCTGTGCCTTTCCTGCAAAGGCTGCAAGTCTGAGTGCCCTTCTAACGTAGACGTAGCCAAGCTGAAGGCCGAGTTCCTGCAGCATTACTATGATGCCAACGGAATTCCGTTCCGTACGCGCCTCATCTCTAATTTCAATAACGCGAACAAACTGGCTTCGCTCCTGCCGGGTGCCTACAACCTGCTCTTCAAAAACGATTTCACGGCCAGAGCCTTTAAGAAAGCCGTAGGTTTTGCGCCGGAGCGCACCTTGCCGTTGCTGCACAAAACCACGCTGCGCAGCTGGTTTAAGAAGCACCAGCAAGAGAAACTGAAAGAGTGCAAGGTGTTCAAGAAGAAGGTGTACCTGTTCTGCGACGAGTTCACTAACTACAATGACACGCCTATTGGTATTAAAGCGGTGCTGCTGCTGGAGAAACTGGGCTATGAGGTAGTGGTACCCGAGCACGAAGAAAGCGGCCGTACCTACCTGTCTAAGGGTTTGGTACGCGAAGCCAAGAAGCTGGCTCAGAAGAACGTGGCCATGCTGCACAAGTTGATCTCTTCAGATACGCCGCTCATAGGCATTGAACCCAGCTGTATCCTCTCCTTCCGTGATGAGTACCTTGATCTGGTAGACGAAGACCAACTGGAAGACGCCAAAAAGCTTTCCATCAACTGCCTTCAGTTTGATGAGTTCATTGCGCGTGAAATCCTGAACAAGAACATTGAGAAGGATCTCTTCAAAGACGAGGCCCGCCTGATTAAACTGCACGGCCACTGCCACCAGAAGGCGCTTTCCAGTGTGCTGTACACCCAGCAGATGCTGAGCTTACCGGCCAACTACAAGGTAGAAGTCATTCCATCGGGTTGCTGCGGCATGGCCGGCTCCTTCGGGTATGAAGCCGAGCATTACGAGGTCTCCATGAAAGTTGGCGAACTGGTGCTCTTTCCTACCGTCCGCCAACAACCCGCCGATGTCATCATCGCCGCCCCGGGCACCAGCTGTCGCCACCAAATCCACGACGGTACCGGCAGAGATGCGCAACACCCGATTGAGGTGTTGTATGAGGCGTTGAGGTAGAGTTTTCTGTTTTGGGCTGTTTTGGTGAAAACAGCCCCAAAACAAGTGGTATTAATTACCTCCGACTATAGAGCCGATAACCGGAACTCACTCCGTTTGTCCAGTAATTGGCATTAATATTAATAAAGATGAGCAGAAAAATAATCATAACTCCATATGAACTTGGAGGATTAGACGCTTTTAACAAAGTTCTCAACTTTCCCGAACTGAAAGGCGACTTACCACAAATTGATGTACCTCACATATTTTTTTCTGCCATAACAATTTCGGGAGTAGATAAGATTCTTTCTTTTGACTTCCCAAAAGATTCAAATACCAAACTAATCAAAGGTCTTGTTACTGTTTCGGACAAAGAAAAATGGCATAGTGCTATTGAAAAAGTCAACGAGTTAATGGCTTATTATCATCCAAATATTGATAAGAAGAATTATTCAAGGGCAGCTTATAGATTATCGAATCTATTGTTTGCAATGGAAACGAAATCCAGTATTCTTCAAATCTTTAAAGATGAATTGTTTGGAAACTTAGATAATCTAAATCCTGAGATTGCAGTACCTATCAATGCAATTGAAAAGTCTGTTCAAATTGTAAATTCCAAATTGCCTGTTTTAAAGTATGATATAAATAAAATTGATATAGAACGGTTGTTTAAAGTTTTGGAAAGTAAAGAGTTTGGCTTTTATAAGGAAGCGCATAATGAAATATCACTAAATAACAATTTAACTACTAATACAATTAAAAGAATAGAAAAAGCAGGTAAAGACCTTTATGAATCAAATTCATCTATTATGAATATTAAAGATTCAATGATAAACTCTATTCCTCTTACTAGTAAGGTTATAGAAGTTTTCTTTGGTAAATTACCTAGTATTTTCATGGAATTATTCTCGAAAATTTTGACTGACTACCTAAAGGAAAATAAGTCTTTAGCCGTTTATGACTGCCGAAATATTTTGGAAGACCAGCTAAAAAGAAGAATAAATACTAATGCCAACAAAACTTAAAAGCAATAGCATCCTGTGGGACGCTACTGCCTATGCTCAACCGTTAGTTGCCATCATAGACCACTCTAATAATGGAAAAAGAATTCGAAAATACTTTTTGTAGCTATTACGCAAAATCATGGGCTGATCTTAGAGATGTATTATCAGGCTTAAACGATTGGGTTTTTAGAGGTCAAGGGGATTATTCATGGAAATTGTCTACTTCTTTAGAGCGTTCAGCGTCAAGAAGCGGTTATGATACAAGAGCAACTGCGGAAATCGAAAAGGTGCTTTTGGAAAAGTTTAGGAAAAGGGCAAGTAGTTACTTGAGTCGAGTTCCCAACAACAGTAGGCTACTAGAATGGTTTTCGCTTATTCAGCACTTTGGAGGTCCAAGCAGGCTTTTAGACTTGTCGCATTCTTTTTATGTTGCGATCTTTTTTGCTGTTGAGTCGACAACAACAGACGCTGCTGTTTACTGCCTTAATAGAAAATTGATTGATAGAAAGGGAAAAGAGGCTGAATATAGATTGGGAGCAGACAGTAAATTCAAATTTGGTACATCTGCTTTCTGTGATCATGCGATAACTGAAGGACGGCTAAGCCCCCTCGTTATTATTGCAGAGCCAGATTCTTACAATGAAAGATTAGCGGCTCAACAAGGGCTCTTTGCCGTCCCATTCGAGATAGCACAAACTTTTGAGTACAACTTATCTCTTACTCTTTATCCTTTACGAAAGGACTTGCCAAAGGTAAAGGCTATCAGGGAGTTTTCAGACATTGATGATTGTGCGCTCTTGAAAGTGCGGATACCAAAATCAATACATAAAGAGATAAGAAAAGACCTGTCGTTAATGAATATTACTGCAGCAACGCTTTATCCTGGCTTGGATGGCTTCGCGAGGTCCCTACATTGGAGTTTCGACAATCAATTGACGAACGAATGGATTGAGTTCTCTAATGCTGTTGGAAGAAGAATGCGTGGGGAGTCATAAGTTAAGGTACCTTCCGAACTAGAGCACAGTTGCGCTATAAACTCCGAGCACCCAAACAATCAGAAGTTTTCCTATTGGCCACAGCGCATAGCCCTTATCGTTACTGATAAAAAATATTAGCCTTATATATAGGTCTCTTTAATCTAGTATAATGCCCATAATCAATCTCAGTACTACCATCCAAGCACCACCTGCTGTCTGTTTTGACTTGTCCAGAAGCGTTGATTTGCATCAGGTTTCTACGGCACAAACTGAAGAGAAAGCCATCAAAGGAGTAGTAGCAGGCTTGATGGAGTTAGGAGATTCCGTCACGTGGGAAGCTAAACACCTGTGCGTTCGGCAAAAGTTGAGCAGCCACATAACGGCATTTGAACGGCCTTACTTCTTTGCAGATGAAATGCTCACCGGCGCTTTCAAAAGCTTCCGGCATGAGCACAGGTTTGAGGCCATAGCCGGAGAGGCTACCCGCATGACAGATGTGTTCCAGTTTACCTCGCCTTTGGGTATACTGGGCAAGTTGGCAGATATCCTGTTTTTAAAGCAGTACATGACGCACCTGCTTCTGGAGCGGAACCGGGTGATCAAAGAAGTGGCGGAAAGCGGCAAATGGCAGGAGGTTCTCGCTATTGAAAAGCGGGTGGTTCTATAAGCTTCCCGAAGAATTGAAACTGAAAGCTATAGGGGAAAGAAGAATTCCTGACAACACCCACAGGAATTTAACGGTAACAGGCTTTAGAACTACTATCTAAAACCAAAGTAACACACACTATGAAAGCAATTGGATTTAAAACATCATTACCCATTGAGGAAGCAGATAGCTTTCTCCAGTTTGAAAAAGAAATACCAACTGCGCAAGGAAAAGACATTCTGGTAAAGGTGGAAGCCATATCGGTCAACCCGGTAGATTATAAAATAAGAAGAAACAGCCTCAAAGACAAGCAACAGGATTCGCCTAAGGTCATTGGTTGGGATGCGATAGGTACGGTAGAGGCTACCGGCAAGGAGGTGACCCTCTTTCAGAAAGGCGACAGGGTATTTTATGCCGGAGACCTAACCAGAGAAGGCTCTAACCAAGAATACCAGTTAGTGGATGAACGCATTGTAGGGTTCGCCCCGAAGAACATCAGCATGGAACAAGCTGCCGCCATGCCGCTTACTTCCCTTACTGCCTATGAACTGTTCTTTGACCATTTTGGATTGAGTAAAGAGAAAGATGCAGGCAAAACCCTACTTATTATTGGCGGTGCAGGAGGTGTTGGCTCCGTGGCCATCCAACTGGCTAAAAAGTTGTTGGGGTTAACCGTTATTGCCACCGCATCAAGAGACGTTACCATTGATTGGTGCCAAAAAATGGGTGCAGATCACGTCGTCAACCACAGCAACCTTGTGCCTGAGGTAAAAAATATCGGCTTTGAACAGGTAGACTTTATTGTAGACTTTGTAGACCTGAATCAATATTGGGAGGCCATAGTAGAACTCATCAAACCGTTGGGAAAGGTAGGCTCCATCAGCGACCCTACAGAACCTGTAAGATTGCAGCAGCTAAAAAGAAAGAGTGTCAGCTTTTATTGGGAGCTGATGTTTACCCGTTCTATGTACCAAACAGAAGACATGGTAGCGCAGCACCACATTATAAACAAAATTGCGCAACTGCTGGATGAGGGTACCTTACAACCAACCCTTCATACCACGATGGAAGGCTTGACCACCGAAAACCTGAAAGAAGCGCACCGTTTACTAGAAAGTGGCAAAGCCATTGGGAAAGTGGTCCTGAAGTTCTAAAAGACAAAATCGCATCATAATCCTTCAGGCTGGCGCAACTACCTACTGGGCAGAAATAACGATACATTCCTCTCCTCTCTGTCATCCTGAAAGGATCTTGGTGGCGAACGGCAGTAGCGGTTTATAAGAGCCTATCTAGTTCGTCACCAAGATCCTTTCAGGATGACAAAATGTATACTTTAATTTGTCTTTCTACTTACTTACAAAGCGGAACAAGTTTTTAAAGAAGAGGCTGAACACGGCAAGTGGCAGAAGATGCTCGCAATCCAAAAGCGGGTGGTGCTGTAAACTTCCGTTTTCAGCCTTTTTTCTTGAAAACTACCGTAAAATAGAACGGCGGGTATTCAATTCAACCAGCCAATAAGTGGCTCTTCGCTCCTCTCTGGGCTGGCCCAACCGCGTACCTCTTCGCATGAGCGGCCAGCTTTATCCTCCTGGGCATGTATCATTTATCACGTTTCTTCACGTAGTTTTAACCTTGATGAAGTATGAAGAAAATGTTGCTCGCGGCGGTGGCGGTGCTGCACCTGACCACCTCTTCGGCGCAGGAAAACCCGCAATTGAGGCAGGAAATTGAAAAGCTGGATCTGGCGCATGCCGCCGCTATCTTCAAAGGCGATGCTCCCGCCTTAGATGCCCTCATGGACGACAACATCACGGTCCATCACCCCACCAACCGCATTGTCAATGAGAAACAGGAACTGCTGCAGCTCATCAATGCCGGCGTGATCCGGTATACTTCCTTTAAGCGAACCCCTCAGAAATTCCTGTTCTTTGACCAAACCGTGGTAGTGATGGGCACCGAAGAAGTGGTTCCGGCCCCCGGCGCCCCCAATGCGGGCAAGACCCTAACCAGGAGATACACCAATATCTGGATGAAGAAAGCAGATACCTGGAAACTAACCGTTCGGCACGCCAACAACCAATGTGAAAACTGACGCTCCGCGTGGGCCTGGTTGCCCAGCCGCTCCTGCTGGGTAGGCAAAGCCATGCGCGCCCACCAGACCGCGTACCCCACCCGTCCCTTCCCTGCCCCCCAGCCCGCAGGGAGCCAAAGCCGCTGGAACCAGGCAAGGTAGCCACCCTGCACAACCCTTCAGGGTTCTTTACTGGCACAAGGGACACCCAGCGCTACCTCCATAAGCCCAGGGCGCTGTTGCCTCATCCGGCAAGCCCCCGGCCACCATGAAATGGCACAGGCCAGGCCTGAGTGGGCGCGGTCGGTTCCTGTTTTGGGGCTATTTTGGAGAAAAAGGCCCCGAAACAGAAAGGCTCTTTCTGAACACAAAAACTACGCTTATTATTGTGTTATCGTCCCCTCTGGACCGCAGCCTGTCCGAGGCTTGCCCAAGGGCGATCTACAAACCCCAGAACCAATTCTAAGCCCAAGGAACCAGCAAACTGTACATGACAAAGGCCCGGAAGTCTCCCCTGAGAAAAGGAGCGTTGTATTTAAAGGTGATGGTAGTGGCGGCCCTGTTTGGGTGCGACAAAGACGAGGCCGAAAGCCTGCACGGCCACTTTACCGATGCCCGGGACGGCAAAACCTACAAGACCGTTCAGATAGGCGCACAGGTCTGGATGGCCGAAAACCTCAACTACGAGGCCCCGGGCAGCTTGGTGTACGATAATGATTCGGCCAACGCCGCGGTGTATGGCCGCTTGTACAACTGGGAAACCGCCTGCAAGGTCTGTCCGCCCGACTGGCACCTGCCCAGCAAGCAAGAGTGGGATGTGCTGGTGAACCACCTGGGCGGAGACCTGCTTGACAAGGAAGAATTTGTAGGCCGGTACCTCAAGGAAGAAGGCACCACCCACTGGGAAGAGCCCAATACCAGAGCCAGTAACAGCAGCGGGTTCACGGGGCTGCCGGGAGGATCTTCTGAGCCGGTGGCCAACTACCACAACTTTATCAGCAAAGGCTTTTTGGGCCACTTCTGGAGTTCTACCGAGTACCGGGACTGGTTAGCCTGGAGCGCCACCCTGTTTTACAACGGGGAAAGGATCAGCATCTTCACGCCCGGTAAAAGCTCGGGGTTCAGCGTTCGCTGCCTAAAAAACCAACGGTAAGCAAACGGGATGGGCGAGTCAACTCCGGTAGGCTTCTCTCAGGAATACCCGGTTACAAGGCCCCGCGGAACCTGTTTGTAGAGCGCCGAGCTGCCGGTGATGCTGCCCTCGGCGCTCTTGCGCTCCTGCCAGGGGCATAGTACTTTTATCTCGTTTTGTACATCATAACCGCCACGGGAGTGGCCCGTTAACCAAGACCCCCCATGGAAGTAAGAGAAGCGTACAACCTCTGGGCCCAGCAATACGACACCAACAAGAATAGAACCCGCGACCTGGAGGCCGTATCGCTGCGCGAAACAATAGCCGATCTGGAAGTAAACCATTGTCTGGAGGTAGGCTGCGGCACCGGCAAGAACACCCAATGGCTGCTCACCAGGGCCCGCCAGGTAACCGCCGTTGACCTTTCAGAGGAAATGCTCCTGCGGGCCAAAGCAAAAGTCACCTCAGACCGGGTGCGCTTCCACCAGGCCGACATCACGCAACCCTGGAGCTTTGTGCAGCACCCGGTTGACCTGATCACCTTCAGCCTGGTGCTGGAGCACATCCAGGACCTGACCAGCATTTTTAGGCAAGCAGCCGCCGCCCTGGCGCCCCGCGGCTACGTGTACGTGGGCGAACTGCACCCCTTTAAGCAGTATGCCGGCACCAAAGCTCGCTTTGAGACCCAGGCAGGCCTGCAGGAAGTAACCTGTTTCACCCACCACTTCTCCGATTTCGCGCAGGCGGTCCACCAGACTGGGCTTCAGATCAAGGAGGTAAAGGAGTATTTTGACGCGGAGGACCGAACTTCCCTCCCCAGAATCCTCACGCTCCTGCTGCAAAAAGCCTGAAGCCTTCTTACTCCCGCCTACAGGTTTCTTGTTAATTGGACAAGGGATATTCCTGGCACCACCAGGTCCGCTTCTTCTTGCCGCAGAAGGGCTATGCGCGCTGATTGAGGTTTTTAAGGCCATTCCAAAACAAGCAGCCTCTCTCCTGTTTATGGCTCCTACCTTCACCCAATAAAGCTCCTAGCTCCTACTAGGCTGTGTCTGAAAAATGGCGGGGCAGTACCGTTTTGGGGCTGCTTTTGGGAAAGTAGCCCCAAAACGCCGGCCTACAATAGGCAATGGCGGCAGAGATCAGCCAAAGGAAACCGGATGAAAAACTCCGGGAGCATCATTAAGACACAGCCTAGGGTCCGCCGGGCTTCCTTCAGGCTAACTAGTTCATAAAGCCTGCCAGTACAACGGCGAAGCACGAACGCCTTGACCCCAAAAAAGAAAGGAGGAATAATGCGGGCAGCGCTTGTTTATTCTGAAACCTTTTGTAACTTTGAAACGCAAAGTACTTTACTATGAACCAACCGCAAGACCAATTAGAAGCCCTGCACGAGATCCGCAACATCATGGATCGTTCTTCCCGCTTCATCTCGCTAAGCGGATTGTCTGGGGTATTCCCGGGCTTAACGGCGCTGGCCGGGGCTGCGCTGGTGAAATGGTACTTTAGCCAACGCAACATCAACTACTACCAGGAACTGGACCGCGACCTTACCCGGCAGGACATTCTTTTCCTGCTAGGGGTAGCGGCCGGCGTGCTGGTGCTGGGGTTCTGCGCCGCCACGTACTTTACGGTGCGCAACGCCCGCAAAAAGAACCAGCGCGTCTGGGACAACCAGTCCAGGCGCTTGCTCATCAACCTGGCCATTCCCCTGGGAACCGGCGGGGCTTTCTGCGCCATCCTGCTTTACCACGGCCTTTTCTACCTGGTGGCGCCTGCCATGCTGGTGTTTTACGGGCTGGCCCTGCTTAACGCCAGCAAGTACACCCTCAGCGACATCAGGTACCTGGGCCTGTTTGAGATTGCGCTGGGGCTGCTGGCCAGCATTTTTGTGGGCTACGGTCTCATGCTCTGGACCGTGGGGTTTGGCATGCTGCACGTAGTATATGGGGCGTTGGTATACTTTAAATACGAGCGCTAGCAGACCGGTGAAAAACTATCTTGAAAATATAAACAAGGCCTTTGAAAGCAGGGCGCGGCTAGGCATTATGTCGGTGCTGATGGTAGAAGACAAAGTTGACTTTAATACTTTAAAGGAAAACCTGCAGCTCACCGATGGCAACCTGGCCAGTCACCTGCGGGCGCTGGAGGAGGCCGACTACCTGCAGGTGGAAAAGCAGTTTGTGGGCCGCAAGCCCCAGACCACCTACCAGGCCACCGAGTCGGGCCGCCAGGCCTTCAAAAGCCACTTAGATGCCCTGGAGCAACTTATTTTGAACAATCGGCAAAAAGAATAATTTTTTTTGCAGCTTAACTTTGAAACTCAAAGTACTTTAAACGTAAATACATCTATCCACCATTTAATCTTTAACACCATGACCACAAACCCCTTAACCACCCAACCGCATCCGCCAGTATCCCCCCTGAAGCCCATCCTGACTGGGGCGGGCATTGCCCTGCTGGCGATCCTGTTCTTTGTCACCGGCGTAGATTCGCCCCGCCCCGAGTGGGGAGAATACTGGATGATCAGGCCGCTCCTCATTACTCCCCTGGCCGGAGCCTTGGGCGGTGCCTTTTACGCTTTCATGGACTACCAGAGTGCCCGGGGCTTTAACCGCACCCTGGCCATCCTGCTCAGCATGGTCGTGTACTTTGTTGGCCTGTGGCTGGGTATTGTGCTAGGCCTGGCCGGCACCATGTGGAATTAAGCGCTTTGTTTCTCTCCGGCAATGAAACCTGTTAGCACCATGCGGGACCAGATCCTTTCTAACCTACAAAACCCCCGTCAGCTTGAGAAGCTGTACCGGGGCAACGCGGCCCCCTTCAAGCGGGAGTTCAGCGGCCTGTACCCCGAGCTAAAGGGCAACCTCCTGGCCGATTACTGGCACGAGCGCCTCACCTACGAGTCTGATGATATTTCCTGGGGCACCCGGCGGGAGTTCTGGTTTGTGGCCATCGCGGCTCTGCTGGCCGGGCTGTGCGCCAAACTGCCCACCTTCTTCCCCCTGGACGAGGAATTCTTCTACCCCCGGAACATCGGTTTTCTGGTGTTCCCCTTCCTGGCCGCGTACTTCGCCTGGAAAAACCAGGTAAGCCCCGGCAAGCTGGCTTTTCTGGGGGCGGTTTTCCTGGTGTGCCTGGTGTACATCAACCTCCTGCCCCACAACCCTGCCAGCGACACCCTGGTCCTGGCCTGCCTCCATCTGCCCTTGCTGCTGTGGGTGGTGCTGGGGGTTGCGTATGCCGGCGATGAGCTCCAGGACTACAGGAAACGGCTCAGTTTCCTGCGCTTCAACGGCGACCTGGCCGTGATGTCGGCCATGCTGGTCATTGCGGGGGGCATCATGACGGGCATCACCATTGGGCTGTTCGCGCTCATTGGGTTCAAGATTGAGAAGTTTTACTTTGAGTACGTGGTGGTGTTCGGGCTGCCCGCGGTGCCGTTGGTGGCGGCGTTCCTCACCCAAACCAATCCGCAGCTGGTCAACAAAGTATCGCCGGTCATTGCCCGTATCTTCAGTCCGCTGGTGTTGGTGATGCTGGTCATTTACCTGGGGGCCATAGTTTTCTCGGGCAAAGACCCCTACAACGACCGCGATTTCCTGCTGCTCTTCAACGTGCTCCTGATTGGGGTCATGGCCCTTATCTTCTTCTCCGTAGCCGAGAGCTCCGCTAAGGAAAAATCTGGTTCGGCCGTGTGGGTGCTGCTGCTGTTGTCTATAGTCACGGTGGTGGTCAACGGCATCGCGCTGTCGGCGATCTCCTTCCGCATCTCTGAGTGGGGCATCACCCCTAACCGGGTGGCGGTGCTGGGCGGCAACGTCCTCATCCTGGTGCACCTGCTGCTGGTCACCGTCATGCTGCTCAAGACCCTTACCCGCAAAGCCGCCCTTACCGAGGTGGGCAGAGCCATTGCCCTGTACCTGCCGGTGTACTTTGTCTGGACCATAGTGGTGGTGTTCCTGTTCCCCCTGCTGTTCGGGTTCCGCTAAAATGCTCCCTCCGGCGCGGCCGGAGACCAAAACAACATCATCTTTCACCTAAAACCATTATAAGCCATGATGAACAAGACGCTTTCCATGGGCAGCCTCCTCAGTTGGGTACTGGCTACAATCCTTTTCGTGCTGGGTGTGCTCAACCTGGTGTTCGTGCACCCGGTACCCGGCGCGGTTTACCTGCTGCTGGCGTTCCTTTACGCTCCGCCGGTCAATGTGCTTTTTCAGAGCCGGTTGGGCTTCTCCATTCCGCTGGCCCTGAAACTCATCCTGTTCGTGCCCATTCTCATGTTCACCCTGGGGGTAAGTGATCTGGGCGACCTGCTGGACGATTGGTTCCTTAACGCGTAGCCGCCTCTATGTACCCGCCCGCAACCCCGGTGAAACCAGACAACCCTGCCATGTCCCTTTCTGCCAAGTTAGACCAACTCCACCTGCAAGCCCGAAGCAACAAGTGGCTGTACCTCTTTGCCGTTTTCTGCCGCGCGGGGCTGGCCCTCGGCTTTTTTCCCTCGGGCCTGGTGAAGATCCTGGGCGAGCGCTTCACGGCCTTGTCGGTGAACCACCCCATGGGCAATTACCTGGAGGCGGTGTACCACACGGGCTATTACTACACCATGATTGGGGTGATGCAGGTCACGGCAGCGGTGTTGCTGCTGATTCCCCGCACGGCGGTCCTGGGGGCTGTCCTGTACTTCCCCATCATCCTGAACATCTGCGTCCTATCCCTGTCCGTGCGCTTTGAGGGGTCGCTCATCACCTCTCCCCTCATGGTGCTGGCCAACCTGTACCTGCTGTGCTGGTATTACCCGGCCTGGAAAGGCATTCTCCCCTTCCGGCAGAGCGCTGGCCCACAGAGATTTCCCGGATGGAAGGAGCTGAACAGCCAGTTTCCCGTGAAGTTCTTTGCCGGCGTGGTGACCACCCTAGCGCTGGTGGTAGGGTTTCTAACCACCGGATTTGAGCTGATGCCCCGCAACACCCGCAAAGACTGCCGAGCACAGTGCAAGGACACCAGCAATCCGGCGGCGTGCCTCACGTTCTGCGACTGCATCCACCAGGAAGGCCAGCCCCTTAATAAATGCCTGGATGCGTATGAAAAAGCAAAGTAGAACCGCCGTGCCCGGGTATGCTGGCGCCGGGGCTACTCCAGAGCTGGAAACTGTGCAAAGCATGCTTTACTTTCCCTGGAGACAACCGACTTCGGGATTCTTCCAGGAGCGTACGATTCTTGGCTGTTTTCTGAAAAGTAAGCCCTAAACAGTGGCACCCGTGGAGGCTTGTACCGGCCAGGTCGCTTCTACTCATTGGCAAAAGGAAACTCAAAAGCACTCAGCAGATTTATGGCCTTTTTGAAAAAACAGCAGGAAAACGGTGGCCCTGGGGCGTACGCTCACCCTCCTGGAGAGGGCCTGCTAGGTTATTCTCTTTTTTTACGTCTTCACTTTGCAATTCAAAGTTCTTTCTAAACGATAATTCCAAAACCCTAACCTTTAAAAACGTAATGAAAATGAAACTACCCCTAACCATTCTTTCCGCCGCCCTGCTGCTGGCGCGGCAATCGCTTCGGGCAGTGAAGGGCACCCGCTCCTTCCCTCGTTTGCTAGCCCTCCTGATCGCCTGCTTCGCGCTGGGTCTGCCCACCCAGGCGCAGGACAAAACCGCCGAGCTGGAGAAGATCTTCAGCTGGGCCAGCAAGGAAAAGCCCGGCTGTGCGTGTGCGGTCTCGCAGAACGGAAAAGTGGTCTTTGACCGGGCCTACGGCGCTGCCGACCTGGAGCGCGAGGTGCTGCTCACGCCCAACTCCATCTTTGACATCGGGTCGGTGCGGAAGCAGTTCATTGCCGCGGCCACCCTGCTGCTGGTAGAAGAAAACCGGCTCTCGCTTAGCCAGGACATCCGCAGCTACCTGCCCGAACTGCCCGACTACGGCCAGAAGATCACCCTGGACCACCTGCTCACCCACACCAGCGGCCTGCGGGACTGGACCGGGCTGCTGCCGCTGGCCAACGGCAAGCCCGATGCCCTCACCCTCATCCTGCGCCAGCGCGGCCTCAACTTCAAGCCCGGCGAAGAATGGTCCTACTCCAACAGCGGCTACGTGCTCCTCACCGAGATTGTGGCCCGCACCAGCGGCCAGCCCTTTGCCGAGTTCGCGCGGAAGCGCCTCTTTGAGCCGCTCGGGATGGCCTCTACTTCCTACGTGGTGGAGATGACCGACGTGGTGAAGCACCGCGCCCTGGCCTACGAAAAGCAGAAAGACGGCTGGAAGCAGGACATGTACTGGGGCAACGACCGCGGGGGCGGGGCCATCCTGAGCACCGCCGGCGACCTGGTGCGCTGGAACGATGCCTTCACCAACGGGAAGCTCAGCGCTTTTGTGAGTGCCAAGCTGCAGGAACCGGCCAAGCTGAACAACGGCCGTACCCTGGGCTACGCCCGGGGCCTGTTCCTGGAGACGCACCGCGGGGTGAAAGAAGTGTGGCACTCCGGCGGCGCGGCTGGCTACCACACCTGGCTGGGCCGTTTCCCCGAGCAGCAGATTTCCATTGCCGTGCTGTGTAATTCTAACGCCATGCCCGCCACAGCCATCGCGGAGCGCGTAGCCGATTTGTTTGTCACCTACCCCGAGTCCCAGAAAGCGGTGGCCGGCACGCCCCCTGCCCTCACCGGCGAGGCCCTGCAGGAGGCCAAAAGCCACGCGGGCCTGTTCCTCAACGAGAAAACTGGGGAGTTGCTGCGCCTGGCAGTGGACCGCGACCGGTTCCGGGTGGCCGGTGGCCCCGTGCTGCTTCCCCTGGGCAAAAACCGGTACCGCCGTTCGGGCGCCTTCGTGCAGTACCGGTCGCAGGATGAATTTGAGCTGAAATACCAGACCCCGGACCAATTGGAGCTGAAGTCCATGGAGGGCCAGACCACCCTCTACCGCCGCGTGCAACCCTACACCCCCACCGCCTCTGACCTGCAAGCCCTGCAGGGCCGCTACGTGAGCGATGAACTGGGCGCCTTCTTTGACCTATCAACCAGCAAAGAAGGGCTGAAAGGCCGCGCCAACGACGCGCCGGGCCCCGGCTTCACCTTCACCCCCATAAACCGCGACACCTACCAACTGGCCGGCGTCACCGTGCGCTTCGTGCGCGACAAAGCCGGCAAAGTGGTAGCCCTTGACTACAGCAACCCGGTGGTCCGCCACCTCCGGTTCACCCGCCTGAACGACCCCATCAGCCGCCGCTAATTCCGGCTAAAGGCAATGTACCGCCCCACCACTGTTTAGGACCTGTTTTCAGAAAAACAGGTCCTAAACAGTGGTGGGGCGGCCAGCTTTTCTCCTATTGTTAAGGAGGCTCAAGAGGATAAGGATTTCAAGTAGTAAGTGTCTTTTGCCGCTAAGCGTTGCTAATCACTGGGAGCCAATGATTGAAAAACATTGAGTAATTGGAAGTACACCTGAGTAATTGGAAGTACACCTACTGCTTCTGATTCTTCTCATCCAAGAAGTTGCCAAAATCAAACCCCTCGTTCGCCTCTGGCGAGTGTGCGCTATCAGGTGGCCTCTGGCCACCATGCACAGCAGGATGTTTAGCCTACTAATATCTTATGCTTCCGTTTTACCCCTCTTTTTCCCAAAAACCAGCTAAAAACGCTTCCTCAACTTAAAATGCCTCCTCAACTCGGCCAGAGGCCGAAGCATAGCGCACACTCGCCAGAGGCGAGCGAGGGCGTAATGGTCGAAATGGGCGTAGTTGTTTTGTAGCGCCGCTCCTTGCTTACAGCAATACGTATCCTTACTTTCTGAATAACGAACTATTGGCTTGAAAGCACATTCTGGTTCTGCCCGCTATAAAAAAACGCGTCCCTGACTAATGCGCTTCATCAGGCAGGGACGTGTTAATTGCCCGCACTCCGGCCAAGGGGTTGAGCACGGCGTAGCTGCTAATCCAGAATGGTAGTGGTAAACCGGATGTTTGCCTTTTCCAGCAAGGTGCCTGCTTCAGGGTTAACATCATCTTTGTATTTGGGCGAGAAGCTGGCCGTGGTTTGGTAGGTTCCGGGGGGATAGGTACTGGCATCCACCGTCAGGTTCACGGCCATGCTTTCGCCCGGCAATAACCCACCCACCTGCGTTCCGCCGAAGGCCCGCAGGGCAGTGAGGTTGGCCGGTACGTAGTTGGTATGGCTTATCCCGGCCAGGCTCAGTGCCTGGTTGCCCTGGTTGGTGATCTGCGCGACACCACTGAGGGTTCTGATGGCTCCCTTGGTCACGTGCGCGGTGGTGATGTCGGGCTGCTCCACTTTGAACGGGTTCCGGACGTCCACAATCACCCTGTAGTACCCAGTGGATGTCCCCGTTTCTGAGCCGTTTTTCACGAAAACGAAGAATTGCCTGGGGTAGGCATAATCAATGCTCATGCCGGCCTCGGGGTACCTGGACGTGCTGTTCACCACCGGACTGCTGGGGTCCTGGGAGTAAAACAGCTGGTCTCCCCCGTGCCCTATGGTGGCCGTCAGGTTGGTGAAAGGGGTGCCCACCGGGACAAACACGTAGATACTACCCGGTCCTTTTTCGGGGGAAGGGTGCACAATCCTGGCGGCCTCCACATTGGCAGGCAAGCCCGGGTTCTTGGCTTGCTCAAAGGTAAAGGTAGCGATCTGCGAATAAGCCGGGTTCTCCGCCTCGGTAATGGTGACCTCATACCGCACCTTTTTGCGGGGGTCTAGCTCTGACGTGAGGGTATACACTACCGGCTGGCCCGCAAAATCCTGTACCTCGCCCAGGCGGGGCGAAACGGTGAATTTTTCAAGGTTGGCGTTCGTGGC
Organism: Rufibacter psychrotolerans; assembly: GCF_016924645.1. Lineage (GTDB taxonomy): Bacteria > Bacteroidota > Bacteroidia > Cytophagales > Hymenobacteraceae > Nibribacter > Nibribacter psychrotolerans. The sequence goes on from NZ_JAFFJV010000012.1 coordinate 62,443, forward strand.
CTTCGGGGTAAGCCTGAGCCTCGCGCTTACCCTGGGCACCACCAGGTTGATTCGGCCGGGGAAGATCTCCTGTCCATTCTGTACCACCGGGTGCGTGATGGCAATGTCTACGTAAGGGGTTTCAGCCACCTGGAAATCAGCGAACCGGGCCAGGGCAAGATCAACCTCCGGGGCTGGCTCCGAAGCATCTTCTTCACAGCCAAAAAGGAACACGAAAAAAGCGAACGTGTACGCTACTCTAAAAATGGGGGTTAAGGCTTTCATTGTTTTGGTAAACGAGTACAACAACTAAATGACACAATAACTACCTGCCTGGTGCTGTCGTCCGCCACTCGCCCATAAACTGCCACTTGGTGCGGAGTTTCGCCTATACGGGAGAGCCGCCGGAAGCCCATTGAAATAGTCTAAGGGAAGACCAGCATTCTTCAATCTTCCCCTATTGTTTTCCTGAAAATGAATATCTGGATTCCGGACATGCGCTTCTGTTTCAGGCCTGTTTTCCTGAAATAGAGCAATAAATAGCTAAGGAAGGTTTGCCCTTTTTACTGGCCTGCGCACTAGTTAAGGGCGTGAGTAGCCAAAAGGTTATTTGGGGTTTGGCGTAGAGGCCTAGGGAAGGCTCCAGCGTGTGATAGACTGATTTTCTTGGGATAATCTTTAAGCCCAGCTCCTGCCCGGCAGCCAGAGGCTACCCGATAGCGCACACTCGCCAGAGGCGAGCGAGGGAACAACGGAATGGATGGAGTTAGGTTGATCTGGGTGCGAGAATGGGGGTTTCTTGGCTGAACCTTCTTGAACTCTAGGACTGTGAAGGCACGCGGCAGAGGTTTGTACAGTGCATGTTTACGGCAGTTGCAAACTGCCCTCATAATGGATCCAAGTCACAGACTTGAACTATGTGTATTTTTTATTCTGAATGGACTGAAAATGGAAGACAATTCTACCTCAGGGTCTAACATGCTCCAATAGAAAAGCGCCCCTACGAAGCCTTTTACTATGGCGCAGAAGTTCCTTCCGTGCCTTTCTACTTTCTATAGGAGCAGGTTAGGCACGCAAGTAAATCCGCGCCATTGAGAGACAAGGCCTTAGGTAGTAGCAGCGTGGCAATTCGGAGAGCCCTCACAGGTTTTGAAAACCTGTGAGGGCTTACGTTCTGAAGCGCTTCTGCTGCTAAAACGCTGCTATGCAAGTCCAAAGTTGGAAGATCCCGATCTCAGTCTTTGGCTCGAGCGCCTCGCTTGTGGCCCTTGAAAAGCTTAAGCTAAGAATAGGCTGCAGAGATGGGCCGCAAGGGCAGAGCGAGGGGCAAAGACGGGGCCCCGCGGCCGTGAGCGCACCAAGCAACCTATGCAACAACCCACCCCATAAATCAATAGACAAGCAGCACCACGCCAGCAAAAGACCAACCAGACCACAGACAAAGCAAGTATCCTAATTGAACACCACTTTCTGCACCAGACGCTTCTCGCCGTACTCCAGCACCAGCATGTACGAACCCGGCGCCAGCTTGCCCCGCGTAATGGTCAGGGTGTGATGGCCGGCTGTGTACTTCTCCTTCAGCACCCGGGTCTTGGTTTTGCGGTCCATGGTGTAGAGCTCGGCTTTGACGCCCGACTTCTTGCGGAGGGTGATGTCTACGTACACCTTGGTGGCATCTGTCAGCGCGGGGGAGGCAGTGGCAGCCAGGGTGGTGGGAACTTCCAGGGCGGCAGGTTGCCCCAGCAGTTGGTCGGCGGTTAAGACTGGGGGGGTATCTTGCTGCGCCAGCATGGGAAAGGCGCTGCCCAGCACCACCACGTTGCTCAGGTCACTCTCCACGTTGGCGGGACTTAGCTCAGAAACGGCCCAGAAAGAAGTGGGCGACGGCACCTCAGCCACGGGGATGGTCACGGTTTCGGCCGACGTGAAGGCGCGCACCGCCCCCTCAGGGATTAGTGCGCCAATGGCGGGCATGGTGGTAGTGGTGTAGAGCAGATAGCGCTTGAAGCCGTGCGTGTTGGCAGGGTTCCGGCGCCACTTGACCTCGTAGGCGTTAGACGCTTCGTTCAGGGTCACGGATAAGTCGGTGGGGGCTGCGGGAGCCTGGCCACCCAGCCAGCGCATGGCAGGTGGGGCCGCCGGAAACCGGAACGTGGCCGCCTGGAACGAAGTGGTAATCAGGTTGGTGTTGCCGGTGATATTGGCGGCCCGGAAGATCACGCTGCCCAGGGAGTTCTTCTCGCGGTTAGAGCGGGTAATCTCTATCTGGTGGGGCACCTCATCGGGGGAAAAGCCGGGTTGGTTCACGGTGTGGCCCGCGTACAGGTGCCGCCCCGCCGCGTGCGCCTTGTCTGACCACCAGTACAAAAGCTTGCGGTAATCCTGCCGGCCCCCGATGGCCCAGTAGAGTTGCGGCGTGAGGTAGTCCACCACCTGGTGGTCCAGCCAATGGAGGGCATCGGCGTAGATGGCATGGTAGGCATCCATGCCCGTTACACCCGCCGGCTCGCCGTTTTTCCAGATCCCGAAGGGGCTAATGCCGAAGCGCACCTGGGGTTTGACGGCTTTGATCTGCTCGTGCACCAGGCGCATGGTCTCGTTCACGTTGTGGCGGCGCCAGTCTTTGATGTTTTGGAAACCGGCCCCGTGCGCCTTGAAGGTCTGGGCGTCTTCGTTGGCAATGCCCAAGAAAGGGCCCTCTGGGTACGGGTAAAAGTAATCGTCAAAGTGCACCCCGTCAATGTCGTAGTTTTGAGCCACTTCCCTGACAATGGCCGCAATATAGCTGCGCACCTGGGGCAGGCCCGGGTCCAGGATTTTCTTGCCGTTGGGGAAACTCAGGAGCCACTCGGGCCGGGCCTTGGAAACATGCTGGGCATGATACACCGCCGGATTGGCCACCGTGCCCACCCGGAACGGATTGAACCAGGCGTGCAGCTCCAGGCCCCGGGCGTGGGCCTCGGCAATGGCAAATGCCAGCGGGTCATACCCCGGGTCTTTGCCCTGGGTCCCGGTCAGGAATCGCGACCAGGGCTCATAGCTTGATCTGTAGAAGGCGTCGCACTCGGTCCGTACCTGGAAGAACACTACGTTCAGGTTGGCCGCCTTGATCTTGTCCAGCATGTCGCGCAGGGCGGCCTTCTGGTGTTCGGGCGCAGCCCCCCTGATGGGCCAGTCCAGGTTGGCTACTGTGGCCACCCACACGCCCCTGAACTCGCGGTTGGGCAGCTCCTGCGCCAGGGCCGAACACATGAAAAGAAAGAACACAGCAAATTGGAGAAACAGGTGCTTGCGCATGATGTGAGCAGATGACGTAAAAAAGGACCGGTGGGCGGGGGAACAAGCCACAAAGGTAAGCAGAAGGGCTTTAAAATTAGGCGCTTGTTGGTAAATTCATAGGCACGTTGCCCAGGGTCTTTCAAGCCCGGTAGGCGCTTGCCAGCCTCAGCCCTGCCCCTCCCGCTTGTCCTGCGGCGGTGCCTTTGCCTCCTGCCGCACCGGAATACCTTAACTTTCTGCCTACATTTGAGTACTTAGAAGCAACCTGACCTATGCTTACCAACCGCTATAGAAGAATCCTGTACACCGTCATCCACGGCACTGACACGCCGGCCGGGAGAAGCTTTGACGTGGTGTTGCTTTGGACTATTCTGCTTTCCACGCTCACGGTCTGCCTGGAGAGCGTCCCGGCCATTCGCCAGGCCTACCAGGTTTATTTCATAGTGGCCGAGTGGTTTTTCACGCTTGCGTTTACCCTGGAATACTTCCTGCGGATGTACAGCCATCCCCGGCCGTTGCGCTACGCGTTCAGCTTCTACGGCATCATTGACTTCCTGTCGGTGATTCCCACTTACGTGGCGTTCTTTATCCCGGGGTTCCGGTTCCTGATGACCATCCGCATCCTGCGGCTGCTGCGCGTGTTCCGCATCCTCAAACTGACCAGCTACGTGGAAAACGCCCAGATCATCACCGCGGCCCTTAAGGCGAGCTTTCAGAAAATCACGGTGTTTGTGCTGGCCGTCTTTAGTTTGGTGCTCATCATTGGCACGGTCATTTACGTGGTGGAGGGCGAGGAAAACGGGTTTACCAGCATTCCGCAGAGCATCTACTGGGCCATTGTCACCATTACCACCGTGGGCTACGGCGATATTACCCCGCGCACGCCCCTGGGGCAGATGATCTCTTCGCTGGTGATGCTCATGGGCTACGCCATCATTGCCGTGCCCACCGGCATTGTCACGGTAGAACTCTCCCGGATCAAAGCTCCGGCTGAGCCGGCCGCGGCCCTTACCTGCAGCAACTGCCTGGCCGAGGTGCGGAAAACCGACAACTTCTGCAGCAACTGCGGCAGCAAGCTTCCCGAGGCCTCTTAATCTTTTTTGGCCTGTTTTCTGGAAAAGTGCCCCAAAACCGGTCTATCTTTGGCTGCTGTACAAACCTTCCTCAATGAATCTAGAAGCCTTGCGGTCTTTGTGCCTTTCTTTTCCGGCAGTGACGGAAGACATTAAATGGGAGCACGACCTGTGTTTTTCTGTAGGCGGAAAAATGTTCTGCGTGGCCAGCCTGGAGCCGCCGTTTACCTTCTCGCTGAAAGTAACAGACCCCGAGTTTGAGGAGCTGCTCGCCAAGCCTGGCATTGTGCCCGCCCCCTATCTGGCCAGGTACAAATGGGTCTTGGTGGAAGAGGCGCAGGCGTTGCCGCAGGACAGGCTGGAGCAATTAATTCGGCAGTCGTACGAGCTGATCAAGGGAAAGCTCCCCAAAAAAGACCTGAAAGCCGCCGGTCTGCTCTAACTCCCCTAGCCTATTTTCTAATCTCAGCCCCGCACGTACCAAGTGCTGGGCGGGCAGCGATTTCCAGGGCACAGCTTGCCAGAACTGCCAATGGTGATGGGATTGCTTCTCCCTTCTACAAGCCGCCCCAAAAAGGTCACAGAGCAGGAGACTTAATTCTTAACCGGCATCACGCTGGCTTATTCTGGGGCCCTGGCTACGGTTTAGGAACCGTTTTTGGGAAAACACCCCGAAAACAGACCACCGATGCCATCGGCAGTCCCATGTTCATACTAAGGGTTTGCCTGGGGCGTTACAAGGGCAACGCTGGGCTATTTTTAAAATCACCCAAAATAGTGTTTCTTCGTGGTGGCGTACGCGCCCTTAGTTTTCGGATTTACTTTACTTAAGAGAATGGCTGACTGGAAAAAAGCTTTAAAACGAATGGGCATGGCAGGTTTCCTGTTCTTTCTGATCAAGGGCTTGATCTGGATTTTCATCTTTCTGGGCGGCGCAAAACTGCTCTTTGATTAAGTCCGGGCCCCTGGTTCCGGCCCAACTGCTGCTACCTCCTATCCTGGCAGCCCTTTCCGCCGGCTCTTCCCAATATCAACTTCCTTTCTTCGGCCCAAGGCCGCACGCCTGGCTTTTCAGGTGCCTCCTGTTTTTCTTGCTGAAGGACATCCAGCTTGCTCCTCTTTCCCGTTCCCGTTTGGCTTGGCTGATTGGGCACCATCACCCGGAAAAACTGCTTCCGGGCTTCTTGTTCCGCGCTCACCCGGTTGGTGCATAAATTCTGCCCCACACTTACAATTTCCTGGGGTTCATCTGTTATGTTTACGAGAGTCAAGCCAAGCAACACATGAACATAGGAATCATAGGCGGCGGCATTGCCGGGTTAAGCACGGCCATTGCGCTGCAACGGCTGGGCATCACCGCCCAGGTGTACGATGCCGCCCCCACGTTTGAACCGGTGGGCGCCGGTCTGGCCCTGGCGGCCAACGCCATCAAAGGATTTCAGCGCCTGGGCATTGCCGAGGAAGTCATTGCCGAGGGTAACTGCCTGGACGGCTTCCACATCATTGACCAGGACGGCAAGCTCATTAACCGCACCGACAGCCGGGCCATTAGCGCCAAATACGGCCTGGACAATTTCGTGATCCACCGGGCGAGCCTGCACCAGGTGCTCCTGCGCCAGTTACCCGCAGCCAGCCTGCACGCCAACAAACGCGCCGTGGGCGTAACCAACCACAAAACCGGCATTTCGGTCCAGTTCCAGGACGGCACCACCGCCCTGTTTGACCACCTTCTGGTGGCCGACGGCATTCACTCGGCCATCCGGAAACAGCTGGTGCCCGCGTCGGTGCCCCGTTACGCCGGGTACACCTGCTGGCGGGCCATCATTGACAACCCCGGCCTGGACAGCTTGTATGCCTCCGAAACCTGGGGCAAGGCCGGTCGGGTGGGCTGGACCCCGCTCAAAGACAACAAAATCTACTGGTTCGCCTGCATCAACTCGGTCCAGAACAACCCGGCCATGCGGGCCATGCGGGTAGAAGATCTGCAGCGCCATTTTGCCCGCTACCACCACCCCATTCCCGAGCTGTTCAAACATACCCGGCCAGAGCAGCTGCTGTGGCACGACCTCTACGACATTGCCCCGCTGGAGCACTTTGCGTTTCCTAACCTGCTGCTGCTGGGCGATGCCGGCCACGCCACCACCCCCAACATGGGCCAGGGTGCCTGCCAGGCCGTGGAAGATGCCGTGGTCTTCGCCGATGAACTCCGGAAAGACCTGGACTTCAATCTGGCCGCGCAACGGTTTGAGCGCCGCCGCAAACCCCGCACGCACTGGATTACCCGTCAGTCCAGGCTCTTGGGGGGCGTGGCCCAGTCGCAGAACTCCTGGTACATTGGCGTCCGCAACTTCGCCCTGCGCCACCTGCCCACCTGGGTCAATGACAAGCAACTGGAGAAAGTCTACCGGGTAGATTTCTAAGCCATAGCTCCTGCCGGTTTTAGGGGTATTTTGGTCAAAACTACCCAAAAACAGGGCTGCCTTAGTTTGCTTTTAATGAGGAACGGGGGTTAAGCAGCGCGCCAAGGGCCTGGCCTTGCGAAAGACAGACGGGTTTTAGGGCTGTTTTTCGGGGAAAAGCCCTGAACCATCTGCCACAGTTGGGGCGCTAAGTGCCGGGGCGGCATGGGGAGTAGGTAGAATTTCAGTAATATTGCAGAGATTTTCATTAGACTTCCTACCCTTGAATACGTCCGTGCCGGCTTTCAGACAGACGCAGCGCGTCCTGGATGACGCCTTTACCCCTGATCAGAGTACCAGTGCCCACCTTTACATCAGTTTTGGGGCGCATCGGATTAGAATAGGTGTGCTGGATGCGCAACGCAACAAGTTTGTGGCCCTGGAAGACTACGAGGCCGAACGGCCCGCCACCGTGGAGCACGCCATTGCGGCCCTGCAGGACCTGAGCGGCTCCAATGCCCTGCTCCAGCCCCGGCAGTGGCAGCAGGTGCGGGTAGGCATCAAAAACCAGCAGTTCACCCTGATCCCCGAAACGCTGTTTGACTTTAACGCCCGCGCCGAGTACCTGAAACTGAACGCCGTGGTGGAGCCCGGGCGGGAGTTGGTGCACCACCATGAGCACCCGCGCCTGGAGCTGATGAACGTGTTCACGGTACCGGCCGCGCTGCAGGCCTGGCTCGCCCCCCAGTTTAACGCCAGCCCGGTGGAGTTTGTGCACCAGACCTCGGCCCTGATGGAAGGCTTCCTGCACATGGCCGAGCGCAGCGCCCGCCCCCAGCTCTACATCTACGTGGACAAGAACTACATTACGCTGGTGGTTTTGCAGGGCCTGCGGCTGGAGTTCTGCAATTCCTTCTACTTCGCCTCTGCCGAGGACTTTATCTACTACGTTTTGTTTGTCTTGCAGGAAAAGAAGATGAACCCCGAGCAGGACAAGGTGCTGGTGTGGGGCGAGCTCCTGCTGGACTCAGAGCTGCACGAGATCCTGCGCCGGTACATCCGGCACGTACAGTTCGGGAAGAAACCCACCGGCGTAGGCTTCAGCTACCGCTTTGAAACCCTCTTCAACCACCGCAACTTTGACCTCTACAGCCTGCACTTCTGCGACTGACGTGGGGTGATTCTTTGAAGGAGTGAATGAGTGAATGAGTGAATGGGTGAATGGGTGAGTATTGGAGGATAGTTTGGTTATTCTCTTTAGAGCTTAGTCTCCTAGCCTTTTACAGGTAGCGCAAACGCACAGAAGAACACCAATTAACCCAAAAGAGGGCTGAACCGGATACCCGTTTCAGCCCTCTTTTTCATTTTTCCGCTTATTCCAGAAAAGAAGCCAGGAAACTCACCTTGTGCTTCCTCATCCAATCACTCATTCACTCCTTCTATCATTCACACAATCACTCAATCACTCCTTCTCACAGAGCGAACAGGAAGGTAAAGAAAAGGCCAATCCAGAGGGCATCCAGAAAGTGCCAGTAACTGCGCAGCATCTGGAGCTGCATGAGGCGGTACGGGTCGCGGTTGAAGACCAGCGTACGGATGGGGTCGGCGGCGGCCCGGTTTACCCGCACGAACAGGAAGGAGCAGAAGGCCAGTCCACCGGCCACGTGCAGCAGGTGCAGCGCCGAGAGCAGGTACAGGAAGGTACCGGCCGGGTGCCCGTCAAACAAAATGTTCGCCGACATCATCTCGTACCAGGCCACCACCTGCGCCACCGAAAAGGCCGTCCCCAGCACTAATCCCCAGAGCAAGCGCTTTTTCATGGTAAGCAGGTCATCCTGGGCGTAATACGAAGGCACCTGGTGGATGAAGAAGCCACTGACCAGGATAAGCACGGTACTCACCGAGAACAACTTAGGCAACGCAAACGGGGTAGCGGGAGCAGCATTGCTGGTTTTCACCAGAAACAAGACTGTTAACACCAGAAACAACATGCCCATGCCTGCCATGCTGATGTACAGGAGCATCTTGAGTGGGGGGACCTTTTCAATCTTCTCAAAGCTGGACATCTTGCCAGCGCCTATTTTATTTTGGTTCTCAGATTTCATGATTTTACTGGTTCATCTTCCCTACTAGCTGAGCCTACCATTGGCTTTATAAAGTACTACTTCATATGTAGTACACTGTTACTCAAGAGAATGTTTACTTGTTTTGCCCAAATTGATGCAGTTTTTTACAAGAACGTTGCTTTGCCCCTTTTCTATATTGTAAAGACTCTCCGTAAGGGCCTGGCCCCTACCCGGCGCTAGCTTCTTTTAAACCAGGAGCCCACCTTGCCAAACACGGCATTGGCGGTGATTTTGGGCATGTTGCCCGTTCCAAACTCCACGTAGGTCTTGTTGTTTACGCGCACATCTACCACCAGGCCGGCTTTCCCCAGCGCCTGGTTCAGCTCCCGGGCTTTTCCCAGGCTTTCGCCCAGGCTGCCTCCGCCTTTGCCCGAGGAAGGGGGAAGTACATTGTACAGCACCCGCTCCAGGGCGGCGTGATCTTTGAAGTTTACAATTACAAAGTTGTTTTCGGCCACTACCACCACGTGGTCTTCCAGGACGGTGAGCACCAGCTGCGCTGACAGGTCAAACGGAAAAGTGCCCATGGTTAAGCCTGGTTAGTGCCCGTAGATTTGGTCTTCAAGGTCAGCTTGCCGTTGAGGCGCCACTGGCCCGGCTGCCCCTGCGGCCCCGGCCCCTGCACTGATACGTCCTGAAAATCCAGGGTAATGTCGGTCTGGGCCGCTTTGAGTTTCTCTAACAGCACCGCCGCCAGGTCAGACAGCTTCTGCACGGGTTGGGTGGTGTTCTCTGGTTGGGTAGTGTTTTCCATAGGGTAGTAAATTGATAAAGAGCACAAAGATGGTACGCGGGGCAGGCAGCCCCGTTGCATTAACCTTTCAGGTTTAAATAGTCCAATATATCTAATATTTGGCCAATACGTATAAACAACCAGTTTACTGCCCCTTCAGGCGGTACTTTTTTCTATGAAAAACACCTACACTTTTGCCGTAGCCATGCTCTGGTGTGCGGTAGTCCAGTTGCTGCCGACCCGGGTAGCAGCCCAGAACTGCATCCAACCCCTGGGTTTGGCCAAAAACACCGAGTTTGTGTACCAGGTCACCGACAAAGGGCGCCCCAACGGAACGCTCAGCAACAAGGTGGTGCAGCAGATGGCCGACGAGGACGGCGTGTACGTCACCACTTTCAAAAGCGCCCGGCTGGGAAAAGGCAACCGCCCCGAAACCGCGGAGGAATACAAGATCAGGTGCTCCGGCGATACCGTGTACCTGGACGCCATGCTGCTCCTGCGCGAGCAAGCCCTCAAGGCCTTTGACGGAAAGGATTTTGATTACACTCCGGTCCACATCCCCTACCCGCTGCAGATGCAGGTGGGCCAACGGCTCCCCGACGGCAAACTGGGCGTGCGGGTGCGCTCGTCTAACATTGACATCACCAACATCACCATGGTGGCCACCAACCGCAAGGTGGAGGGCCGTGAGACCATCAGCACCCCGGCCGGTGCGTTTGACTGTTTCAAGATCACCTACCAGTACGTGGTGGAGCTAGACGCCATGGGCATGCCCCTGCGCGACCTGTTCAACGTGGAAGAGTATTTCTCGCTGGAGCACGGCCTCATCAAATGCCAGTTCACCACCAAGCGGGGCAAGAAGGCCAAGGGCCTGGAACTGATTACCAAAAAGAACCCCGCCCAGGCGCTGCAGAAATAACGGGCTGGTTGTTTGGTTCTTAGCCGCAGATGTGTAGATTTAATCCTAAAATCTACCTTGTTTGGTCATGAAGAAGCTTTTACCCGTAGCCGCCATGATAGGGCTTTTGGTACTGGGAAGTTGCACCAAAAGCACCGAACCCAAAGAAACAGCCTCGGCCGCCCAGCCAGAAAAGGTCACCGCCTACGGCGAGAAGTTCTCGGCCCAGGGGGCCATTGCCGCTTCTGTCCTGCCGGCCCTGCTCACCCACCAGGATTCGGCGCAAGCCAAGGTGGCTACCCAGGTGCTGGAGGTATGCCAATCTAAGGGCTGCTGGATGAACGTGGCCGTGGAAGGCCAGGACCCCATGCGTGTCTCGTTCAAGAACTACGCCTTCTTCATGCCCAAAGACCTGGCCGGCAAGGAGGTAGTCTTTGAAGGGGTAGCCTTCCGCGATACAGTGTCGGTGGAGGACCAGCGCCACTTTGCCGAGGATGCCGGCAAATCTAAGGAAGAGATTGCGGCCATCACCCAACCCAAGCCCTCCATCACCTTTATTGCGTCTGGGGTGCAGGTCAAGGAGCAAGCCCGTAAGAACTAACTCCCCCCAATGGATAAGGCCCAAAACCCGCTGTTTGTACAAGCGGGTTTTGGGCCTTTTTTATGAAAATCTGCCCTAAAACAGTTAGGGGCGATGCGCAAGCGTTACGTTAAGCGCAGCAGCAGCCATTCTTCGGCAATTTCCTGGTCCTCAAAGGATTTCAGGGTAAACGTGCTGCCCAGTTGCTGCTTGAACTGCTGGAAGGACCTTTGCCCGTAGATGCCCGGGGAAAGCACATGGGCCATCCACCTTAGGCCCAGGGCCTGGGCCGCCGGCGCCCATTTGTGCGCCAGGTACTGCACGGCCGCGTCCCAGGGGCCAATCACCTCGCGGTTGCTGTTGAGTAAGCCTTGGCAGGGAGTTTGGCGCAGGATGGACAGGATGTAGTTTCCCCCCATGACCACCGTTTCCAGGGTCTGAATCCCCACCCAGTTCACGTAGAGGTAAGGGCCGCTTGGCACCAGGTGTGCCTCAAAAAATACATCTCCGTTCGCTTTCCTAAGCTCCTTCTTCTCCAATAAATCCATTCTGTGTGCTCGCTACCCTCTTTATACGCTTCCTGCCTCCTCCCGTACCAGCTGTGGGCGACCTAAAAACTGCTGAATGGCAGCAATGGTCTCCTCAGGGGCACTCAGGTTGGGGCAATGGCCGGTAGCTTTCAGGTACACCAGCTGGCTGTTGGGTAAATGGCGGTGCATGTACTCCCCCACCACTTTGGGGGCAATCACATCTTCTTCGCACTGCAGGATCAGGGCGTCGGTTCTAAGGTTGGGCAGGTCATCGCGGTTGTCTGACAGGAAGGTGATGCGGGCAAAATCCTTGGCCACTTCTTCGTTGCTACTGCAGAAGCTCTGCGCCAGTTCCTGCCCTAGCTCGGGCTTCTGGGGGTTGCCCATGATCACGGGTGCCATGGTGGTAGACCAGCCCAGGTAATCGCTGTCCAGGAATTCCAGCAATCCGTTGATTCCCTCGCGGGTGAAACCGCCCTCGTAGTCTCCGTCATTGATGTAGCAGGGCGAGGGGCCAATCAGGACCAGTTTAGAGAACCTGTCTGGTTCAATGATGGCGGCCAGCACCCCAATCATGGCGCTCACGGAGTGTCCCACAAAAATAATGTCGGTGAGGTTGAGCTCATCGCAGATTTCCAGAACGTCTACCGCGTACGATTGCAGGGTGGAGTACCGCTCCTGGGTATATTTTGAGGTATCGGCTTTGCCGAAGCCCACGTGGTCAAACAAGACTACCTTGTACTCTTCCTCAAAGGCCGGGGTAACAAAGCGCCACATGTTCTGGTCGCAGCCATACCCGTGCGCGAAAAGCATGACCTGGGTGCCCTTGCCTTTCACGGTTACGTTGTTTCTTTTTAGAGCTTTCATAGTTAGGGGGGTAAAAGGGTGAAAAAGCGTCTAAATATTAGTACGGGGCAATATACGAACTTATTTATGAAAAGGCTTCCTTTGTCTATTATTATTGCACTTAAAAAAGAAAGTATTTTCACCCCAACCCGCTGGACCGCATCTGCAAAAGCTTGATTTTCTTGCTAAAAGGCAATCTCCCAGCCGCCTTGGGTTTTCTGCCCGATTTTGCGTTTTCAGCCCTTTTCCTACCCGCGCGGGGCACTCCAAGAGCCCTTGCACCGCCGGCAGGGTCAAGCCCTGAGCCAACCACCCGGAAAAATGCCCGTTAAATCTCAGAGCGGGAATACGTTTCCTTCCGGATACCACAAGGATCCATGGTGGGCAGAGAGACTTCTGCTAGTTTTGACACGAATAACAATTTGATATGGAATCTTTAAAAGGAAAGACGGCCCTTATTACCGGGGCAGGAAAAGGGTTAGGCAAGGCCATTGCCATTGCGCTGGCGAAAGAAGGAGTGAATGTAGCCTTACTGGCCCGTACCCAGAGTGATTTACAGAAAGTAGCCGAAGAGATTGAGAGCCTGGGCGTGGAAACCTCAGTGGTGACCGCCGACGTGACCGACCTGCACAGCGTGAACGAAGCCGTGGAGCAGGTGCGGCAGGAACTGGGCTTTATTGACATCCTGATCAACAACGCGGGCACCGCCGCCTTCGGCAAGTTCCTGGACCTGGAACCCGAGCAGTGGGAGCACATCATCAAGGTGAACCTCCTGGGGCCTTATTACGTGACCCGGGCCGTGTTGCCAGCCATGATCTCCAAAAAGACCGGCGACATTGTCAATATTTCCTCCACTGCGGGGCAGCGCGGCGCGGCCATGACCAGCGCGTACAGTGCCTCCAAGTTCGGGCTTATTGGCTTGTCTGAGTCCCTCATGCAGGAAGTGCGCAAGCACAACATTAGGGTGACCACCCTCACCCCCAGCACCGTGGCCACCGACCTGTCGCTGGGCCTGAACCTGACCGACGGCAATCCCGAGAAAGTCATGCAGCCCGAGGACTTCGCGGAGTTCCTGGTGTGCCAGCTCAAGCTCAACCGTCGGGTTTTCATCAAGGAAGCCGGCATCTGGTCTACCAACCCGTAGTCACCCGTTACCAACGTACTATATAAGCCAAAAGCGATTCGGGCCTGTTTTCTGGAAAACAGGCCCGAATCGCTTTTTTTATGTCATTGGCTTGGTGCTGCAGTTTAGAAGCCTTTCAGGTCAATGGCACCGGTTTCCTGGGTGGGAATGACCCGTTTAGTTTGCTTCTGAATGATCTTGAAGTGGTGGGCGTCCTCGGGGGTGACCAGCGTGATGGCCTCCCCGGCCGTCTCGGCGCGCCCGGTGCGGCCAATGCGGTGAATGTAGTCTTTGGAGGAACGCGGCAGGTCATAGTTGATCACGTGTGGCAAAAACTGCACGTCTATGCCGCGGGCGGCCAGGTCGGTGGCCACCAGCACCGGCACCTTGCCTTTCTTGAACAGGGCCAGCGCCTCGGTGCGGGCGCCCTGGCTCTTGCCGCTGTGCAGCGCCACCGCCTTAATGCCGTTGTTGGCCAGTTTGGTCACCAGGTGGTCGGCGCGTTTGGTGGCCGAGACAAAGACCAGCACCTGCTGCATTTTCTGCTCTTTGATGAGGTAGCGCAGGAAAGGGCCTTTCCGTTCCTGGTCTACCAGGTAGGCCAGTTCGGTGATGAGGGTGGGCTCGTCGCTGGCCTGGGGCTGCACCTCCACCGTGACCGGCTCCCGCAGCAGCGTTTCCTGAATGGCGTTCACCTTGTTGTCCAGCGTGGCCGAAAACAGGATGTTTTGCCGTTTTTTGGGCAAAAGGGCCAGGATTTGCCGCATCTCCTCCTCAAAGCCCAGGTTGAGCATTTTATCGGCTTCGTCCAGCACCAGGGTCTCTACCTCAGACAGGTGCACGGCCTTTGAGGCCACCAGGTCCAGCAGGCGACCCGGGGTGGCAACCAGAATATCGGTGCCCTGCAGCTTCATCATCTGCGGATTAATGGACACGCCCCCGAACACCGCCAGCGTCTTGATCTTCACCGGAATGTGGGCGCTGAACGAAAGAAACACTTCCCCTACCTGCAGGGCCAGTTCGCGGGTGGGCACCAGCACCAGGGCCTTTACGTACCGGTTCCGGAACGCGCGGCTGGTCTGCATTCTATCCAGCAGCGGCAGTGCGTACGCGGCGGTCTTGCCCGAGCCAGTATGGGCAATGCCCAGCACATCTTTCCCCTTGAGGATGGGCGGAATGGCCGACCGTTGGATGGGGTAAGGCTCTGAATACTGCTGCTGGGCCGCTTTAACAACAGGCGCGGATAAGCCCAATTCTGCGAATGACATAGGTTCTACCAATAGGAAAGCCACAAAGATACGCGCTGCCGCACAGCAAGCCGCCCCGGGCCTGGTTGCCGAGCCAAATAAAGTTTGCTCCTGGCAAGCGGCCTCTGCCCGGTTTCCCTGCTCCTTGGCCATGCCGAAGGCGCAAGAGTCCGTTTTAAGCCCCTTTTCAGGAAAACAGGCCTAAAACCCGGCAGTACCTTGTCCAGAGCCAACTCCGGCAACCTAACAGCGCATCACCATTCTACGTGGAAAGACTGGTCCAGCGGCTGATCAACGCGGCGGAACGTGTGGGCCCCGAAGAAATCGCGCTGCGCCTGGATCAGGTTGGCCGGCGACTGGGCGGTGGTGTAGCCCAAGAAATAGTTGAGGGCCGAAGAAAAGACCGGCTGCGCGGCATTGGCTTTGAGGCCCGCCGCCACGGTTTCCTTGAAGGCCAGCAACAGCCCCGACATGCGCTCCACCACCCTAGGGTGCTGCAACAGCGGCGTTTCTTCCTGGAGCAATTCGGTCAGTTCTTCCATCAGCTCAGACCTAATGATGCAGCCGTTGGTCCAGATGCGGGCAATCTCGCTCAGGTTGAGGTGCCACAGGTACTGGCGCGAGGCCTGCCGGATCAGCTCAAAGCCCACGGCATGGTTGATGAGCCGCACGGCCTCGTAGGCCTGTCTCAGCTGCTGGGCATGGAGCAAGGGCACGCCTACCAGTTGCTCGGGTAAAATGCCGTACAGGGCCGCCGCCTGCACCCGCTGCTCCTTCTGCGCCGAGAGGTACCGGGCCATCACCGCCGCCGCAATGGGGTCCAGGGAAGCTCCCAGGTCCAGGGCCGCCGTGGTGCTCCAGCCGCCGGTGCCCTTCTGTTCGGCGGCATCCAGAATCTTGTCCAGAAGCAGCCCCCCGTCTTCCTGCTTCTGCAGAATGGCAATGGTGATCTCCAGCAAGTAGCTGTTCAGGCCCGAGCTCTGCCAGGCGGTAAACTCCTCGGCAATGGCCGCCGGGGAGAAGTTGAGGTGGAACCGCAGGAGCTGGTAGGCTTCGGCCAGGGCCTGCATCTCGGCGTACTCAATGCCGTTGTGCACCATCTTCACAAAATGCCCGGCGCCCTGGGGACCGATGTAGGTGCAGCACGGGACCCCGCGTTGGTCGCGCGCGGCCAGCTTCTCCAGCAGGTCGGCTACTTTCTGGTAGCCTTCCCGCTCGCCGCCTGGCATGAGCGACGGTCCCTTGAGGGCTCCCTCCTCGCCCCCCGAAATGCCCACTCCCAGAAAATGGAGCCGGTGGTTGTGCATCTCAATGGTCCGGCGGTTGGTGTCCAGGTAGTGCGAGTTGCCGCCGTCCATGACCAGGTCGCCCTCCTCCAGCAGCGGATGCAGTTGTTCCAGCAGCAGGTCTACGGGCTTGCCGGCCTTGACCATGAGCAGGATGCGGCGGGGTTTTTCCAGGGCCTGCACAAACCTGTCCATGTCTGAGAACGGTACCAGCGGCTGCTGGGGGTGTTCTTCGGCAAAGCGCTCGGCCACTTTTTCTTCCACGCCCGGCACGGTGCGGTTGTAGACGCCCACGGTAATGCCCTTACCGGCTAAATTAAGGGCCAGGCTCTTGCCCATGACGCCCAGGCCAATGATCCCGAAGGAGGCGGTGGTACCTGTTGTTGAAGAAGGATGCATAGCGGTAGTAAATTGGATGATTTGTTCAACGATCTGTTCAGGCGGGTGGGTGATGTCTACCCGCAGGGCGTCTGCCGGAATTTCAAGCGTCGCTAGCTGCGAGGCCAGCAGTACATCTTTCATGAAATGTCCCTGGCGGCTGCGCATGCGGTGGCGCAGGACTCTTTCTTCGCCGTGCAGGTAGATGATTTTCAGGGGCAGGGTAAGGTTCTGCCGCAACACCTGCCGGTACTGCTCTTTCAGGGCCGAGCAGGCCAGCACCACCTCCTGGTTGGTGCGCTCGGCTTCCAGGAGCAGGTGGTTCAGCTTCTGGAGCCAGGCCTGCCGGTCTTCGTCGGTGAGCGGAATGCCCTGGCTCATTTTCTCCACGCTGGGTGCCAGGTGGTGGTCATCGGCGTCAATGAAGTGCAGCCCCAGCCGTTGCGCCAGCAGTTTGCCCACCGTGCTCTTGCCGCTCCCCGAAACGCCCATGACCATGTACGACATGCCTGTTACTTTGCAGTAGAAGATGGTAAAGCATACGGGAGCAGGATTTTCAGGATGAGGGAAATTTTCAGGATTGGGGTATTTTTAGAGAATTTTTAATATTTCAGGATGTAGTGGCCGCTAGCGCCTCAAGTATTGGGGTACCGATGCGTTAGTGGTTGGGAATGTAGTACATCAGAAAGTGCAGCAGGAACGTACTGGTGGGATAGTTGGCAAACCTGGACCTATAACCTGAAAAAGATGACCCTTGACCAACCCACTTCTGAGCAAATCACTTACAAGATCATTGGGTGTGCCATGGCTGTGCACAGCACGTTGGGGAACGGCTTTCAGGAAATCATTTATCAGCGTAGCCTTGCTATTGAGTTGGAGAAAGCGGGTCTGCAGTTTGAGCGGGAAAAGGAGCAGTCTATCTACTACCAGGGCGTCTTAGTTGGTTCCAGACGGGCAGATTTCATTGTGGAAGGCTCCATTGTGGTAGAACTGAAAGCCCTGGATGACCTGCACGTGGTGCAAACCAAAAATTATCTTGTCGCCTACAACCTACCCTTGGGCCTCCTGATCAACTTCGGCGCTTCCAGCCTCCAATACAAGAAGATTTTTCCCCGGAAGTCCTAGGCTGTGTCTGAAAAATGCTCCCGGAGCTTTTTCATCCGGTTTCCCTCGGCTAATCTCTGCCGCCATAACCTATTGTAGACCGGCGTTTTGGGGATACTTTCCCAAAAGCAGCCCCAAAACTTTACTGCCCCGCCATTTTTTAGACACAGCCTAGCACAGGGTGGTTTTTAATGCAGGGTTGTTTCGTGCAGACTTGTTTCGTAAAGTCCTTAGTCCCTTCCTGCCTGCTCTCACCCGCAAGCAGAAGGAGGCGGAGTTTGGATTGTTGGTGATAACACCAACAATGGCTTGTAAATGGCTTGTAATGGGTTGAACACAAACATAATGGATTGAACACAAACTATGTAATAATGGGATGAATGGCATACATGAATCTTAACCCATTCTGCCTGTTTTTATCTGCGAGTAGAAAAGCTCTACCCAGATTGTTGGTGAAAACAATGGTGTTGATGGTGCTAAAGTCTCAGCCCCTGCCAGTTCTCAATTGCAAGCTGGTAGGCACTTGTGTTAGAATGGTCTGTAATGTCGTTAATGGCATAATGTGTGAGATTGGCATACTCAGATTGAGCAACTAATAAAACTCAAGTTCACACGCTCTCCGGCGTTCAGATACTAATAATGGCGTCTATAAGATTTCTTTACAGACAGAGGAGCATTTGCCACAGGGTAGTCACCACTAACAATGGTGTGAGTAAGAACCAAAGTTATTGATTCTCCCAAAATCCGCTACATCCTCTGTTTTTCCCAAAATCCAAAAAAATGCCCCTAAAACAGCAGCGTTCCTTTCCTTCTACCGGCACCACAAAGTTTTCAAATCCTGAAAATTTATCCAATCCTGAAAATCCTGCTCTATCTTTACCCCTAGTTTTAACCACCACGCACCATGCCTGAGCAGAATCCTGAAACCCACATTTTGGAGCTGTCCAAACGTCTGAATTACCTCAACTACCAATATTACCAGAACAGCGTCTCTGAAGTATCTGACTACGAGTTTGACCAGATGCTGCGGGAGCTGCAGGAGCTGGAAGCGCAGTACCCACAGTTCCGGTCAGATAACTCGCCAACCCAGCGGGTGGGCGGCACCATCACCAAGAGTTTCCCCACGGTGTACCACAAGTACCCCATGCTCTCGCTCAGCAACACCTACTCAGAGGAAGAGGTGCGCGAGTTTGACAAGCGCGTGCGCAAAGTCACCGGAGACGAGGTGGAGTATGTCTGCGAGCTGAAGTTTGACGGCGTGGCCATGAGCCTCACCTACACCAACGGGGAGCTGACTGCCGGCGTCACCCGGGGCGACGGCACCCGCGGCGATGACATCACACCCAACGTGCGCACCATCCGCACCATTCCCCTGCACCTGCACGGCCAGGACATACCCGCCGAAGTGGAGGTACGCGGTGAGGTGTTCATGCCCTTCAGCGTTTTTGAGGAGTTAAACAAAGAACGCGAGGAAATCGGGGAAGCCCTCATGGCCAACCCGCGCAACGCCACCTCCGGCACCCTCAAGCTGCAGGATTCCAAAGAAGTGGCCCGCCGCCGCCTGAGCATGTTCGCGTACAGTTTGCTCAGCACTCCTACCCTGTTCGAGAGCCATTCAGAGAGCCTGGAAGCACTGCAGCGCTGGGGCCTGAACGTATCGCCTACCTGGCGGGTATGCCGCACCCTTGACGAGGTGCTGGCTTTCATCCATGAGTGGGAGACCAAGCGCTTTGAGCTGCCCATCGCCACCGACGGCATTGTGGTAAAGGTAAACTCCTATGCGCAGCAGGAAGAACTGGGCTATACCGCCAAGAGTCCGCGCTGGGCCATGGCCTACAAGTACAAGGCCGCCGAGGCGGTGACCGAACTGCTGGAGATTGAGTACAACGTGGGCCGCACCGGCGCGGTCACTCCCGTAGCCATCATGGAACCGGTCTTACTGGCCGGTACCACCGTGAAGCGCGCCTCGCTGCACAACGCCAACGAGATTGAGCGCCTGGGCCTCATGCTGCACGACCGCGTGGTGGTGGAGAAAGGCGGCGAGATCATCCCCAAGGTAACGGCGGTGAAAACCGAATTACGGCCCGAGAACGCGGAACCGATTGTCTACCCCACTACCTGTCCGGCCTGCAACACTCCGCTGGTTCGCACCGAGGGCGAGGCCAACCACTACTGCCCCAATGAGAAAGGCTGTCCGCCCCAGGTGAAAGGCAAGCTGGAGCACTTCATCAGCCGCAAAGCCATGAACATCATGAGCCTGGGCGAGGGCAAGATTGAACTACTGGCCGAACGCGGCCTGGTCACCAGCCCCGACCATCTCTACGACTTGACCTATGACACCCTCTTCGGGCTGGAGAAGGTGTATGTAGACGAGGAAACCGGCAAGACCCGCACCGTCAAGTTCCAGAAGAAAACGGTGGAGAACATCCTCAGCGCCCTGGAGAAATCAAAAGAAGCCCCGTTTGACCGCGTGCTGTTTGCCCTGGGCATCCGGTTTGTGGGCAACACCGTGGCGCAGAAGCTGGCCCAGCACTTCAGAAACATAGACGCCCTTAAGGCGGCCACCGAGGAAGAACTCATTGCCGTGCCTGAGATTGGGGGCCGCATTGCCGCCTCGGTGCGCGAGTTTTTCCAGGACCTAGCCAACGTACACGTGGTGGAGCGTTTAAGGGCCCACGGCCTGCAGTTAGACCTGGGCGAAGTGGCCGTGGTAGAACCGCAGTCAGACAAACTGGCCGGGCTTACGTTTGTGGTGTCGGGGGTGTTTACGGGCTACTCCCGCGAGGAACTGCAGGAGGCCATTGTGGCCCATGGAGGCAAGGTGGTGAGTTCCATCTCCAAGAAGCTGTCGTACCTGGTGGCCGGCGACAAGATGGGGCCCAGCAAACTGGAGAAAGCCACCACCCTGGGCGTGAAGATTATCTCTGAGCAGGAGTTTAACCAGATGATTCAGGCGTAGCGCGAGAGGCATTTCAACTCCTCACAACTCACCCAAGCGAATCGGGGCTGTTTTTAGCAAAACAGCCCCGATTCGCTTGGGTGTGTATGGTGGTCCAGTACCCGCCTGGGTTATGAAGTTCCTTTCCTGTTTCCAGGACCTTTGACTGGTTAAGCTTATACATTTGACTGGCTTTTCCATTTCCATGGACTTTCCCCAGTCAATAGCCGTTGAGTTCTCTGTCTTTGATGGTTGAATTTCCCTGTCGTTGGTGTAGTTCAGCTCCTTATCGCTTGTCTTTGGTCTGTTCCCTTGTAGACCAACCCATTGGCGGTTGAGTCCTGTTTGCCCTTTCGGTCTGTCGGGTGATAGACCGGGGTGAAGGTAGATGAACGTTTAACATTCCTGGTTATCGAAATATCAAATCAATACTTCCCTTTAAAGGAGTGATGTTACTTTCTGCTGAGGCTGCCCTGCCCTTGCTACCTCCCACTGAGCACAGGACCTGGTGCCTTTGGCGCGGGTGCCATCATTTCATCCTTCTAAAAGAAGGATTTCCAACAAAGGGCAGAGCAAGTACTGGTCTTTGCCAAACCTTATTTCCGGTAGTGGCCGCTTCAGAAATAGTATTAAATCATGTAACGCTTCTATTTTATCCTCGTTGGTGTAGAAGAATGTTTTTAGAGGAAAAGCTATGTCTTTCAAGCCACTGCCAATAGAGAAGAACAGCGAGGGGGCGCATCGGACTGTGGGGTTCGAATTAGAATTCGCCAATGTAGGGATAGAGGATTGCCTGCAGTTGGTGCAGCAACTGTACGGCGGCCGGGTGGAGCGGGAAAACCGTTTTTCGGCCAAGGTGGTAGACACCAGACTGGGCGACTTCAGCATTGAGATTGACCTGAAACTGCTCACCCAGAAACAATACAAGCCTTTTTTTGAGAAGCTGGGCCTTGACATTGAGCACATCAAACTGGGCAAGGGCACCCTGGAAGAGAAAATTGACGATGCCCTGGAAAGCGTGATCCAGAAAGTGATTCCGTATGAGATTGGGGTGCCGCCGCTGCCCGTGCATGAGCTGGAGCAGTTGGAGCTGCTGCGCCAGTCCTTGTACGAGCACCACGCCAAGGGCACCGAGGCCTTCTTCACCAACGCGTTCGGCACCCACATCAACGTGGAAATCCCCGATACACAGTGCAGCACCATGCTGCGGTACATGCGGGCGTTCCTGCTGCTGTATCCCTGGCTGCTGGAGGCCGGTGAGACCGATTTTGCCCGCAAGAACCTCACCTCGTTCATTAACCCGTTTCCGGCCGAGTACAGCCAACTGGTGCTCCAACCGGACTATAACCCCGAGCTGGACCAATTGATAGAAGACTACCACCAGTACAACCCAGACCGCAACCGTCCGCTGGACATGTACCCCCTGTTTGCCTTTGTCCTGCCCGAAAAGGTGAACCAGTTCACCAACCTGGGCAGCGTGAAAGCCCGCAAAACCTTTCACTACCGCCTGCCCAACTCCTGCGTGTCTGACCCCACCTGGACCCTGGCCCAGGAGTGGAACAACTGGGTAGTGATAGAGGAACTGGCCAACCAGCCAGACCGCCTCACCCAAATGAGCAAAGAGTACCTGGCCTTGAAGGAAAGCACGCTCATTGGGTTTGAAGGCAAGTGGACCAAACAAACCGAACAGTGGCTGAAATAAGGAACAAACGCTATAAGATTAACCGCAACCGGCCTACCATTGGCATCACTGGCCCTGATAAGGGCGGCGAGGTGGCCTGGTTCTTCACGGCTTTTGGCGTGCTGCTGGCCGGCGGCAAGCCCGTGCACATCACGCCCTCGTTCCCGCGTACCGCCGATGGTCTCCAGGCCCTCATTGTGGGCGGCGGGGCCGATGTGGACCCGCAGACCTACCAACAAGACGCCGTCTTTCAGGAGTATCTCAAACGCACCATCCACCACCCCAGGAAGAACTTCTTTCAGCGCATCTGGCGCTTCACCCGCTGGATCTACTACCCGGCCCTGTTCTTCGTGCGCAAGCTGTTCAGCCGAAAGCCCCAGTGGTCCCTGGACCAGGCCCGCGACCACCTGGAGTTTCAGTTGATTGACCAGGCGGTGAAGAAGAACCTGCCGGTGCTGGGCATCTGCCGGGGCTCGCAGCTCCTGAATGTGTACTTCAGGGGCACCCTGCACCAGGAAATAGCCGATTTTTACCTGGAGGAGCCCAATCCCTCCAGCATCTTTCCGGTGAAGAAAATAAAGATCAGCCCCGCCAGCAAACTGGCGCAGATTGTGGGCGCGCCCAAACTAAAGGTGAATGCCCTGCACCACCAGGCGGTGCACTTGCCGGGTCGGGGCTTGCAGATTGTGGCCCGGGAAAGCAACCAGGTGGTACAGGCCATTGAACACACCGGCCCCCAGTTTCTGCTGGGCGTTCAGTGGCACCCCGAGTACCTGCCCCAACGCCCGGAGCAGCGGGCCATCTTTCAGGCCTTGGTGCAACAGGCCCGCGAAGTGACCCGGCAAATTGAAGACCAGGATATGGCAGCCGCCCTGGCCCAGCCCAAAGCCAAAGAACTCAGCGCCTTTGACCATGTCACCGAAGAAACGGAACTAAGGGCAACCGGCAAGCCGTAACAATAGCCACTTCGCCAGGGCGGCCGATTTATTTGCCTGTTTTATGGAAAACGAGCAGAATTCACAGATTGCCCCTCGCTTCTGTTAGCTGTCTTTTTGAACCTGATTGCAGTTTTGTTTAGCTGGCTTTCTCCGGAGCAAGCGTTACAAACGCCTGCTGCTTTTGCGCCGTTCTACCCAAAATAGCCCCAAAACAGTGGCACAAGCAGACGTTAATGTCTGGAGGTACCAGTTCCACCACTCTCCCATCCTTTGTTGTCGGGTAACCTATCGCGTTTAGGAGCTGTTTTTCAAAAATCAAGCAAAAAAGCCGGCAGGAGCTTTCCCCTGCCGGCTTTTACATTAAACAACTAAAACTGTTCACAATGATCTGCTACCCATAAAACCAGCAACCGGGCCGATTGTTTGGCCTTTCGGGCGAAAAATCGGCTATAGGATCTTGAGTTCGATTCTGCGGTTCAGCTGGCGGTTTTCCTCGGAGGTGTTGGGGGCCGCCGGTTGGGTTTGCCCGTACCCTTTGGCCTGGAAAATAGAAGCCGGGGCGCCTTTGGAGACCAGGTACGCCACCACCGCCTTGGCCCGGGCCTCAGAGAGGGTTTGGTTGGCGGCGGCCTGCCCCACGTTATCGGTGTGGCCGGCAATCTCTACCTTTATTTTGGGGTTGGCTTTCAGGAACTGGAAGAGCTTGTCCAGTTCGGTGCGGGACTCTGGGCGCAGGGTGGCTTTGCCGGTGTCAAAGAACAGGTTGCTCAAGACTGCCTTGGCGCCCTTGCTCAGGGGCTGCAGGTAAAAATCCAGGGCCAGCGGGGCGGTAGTGGAACCAGCCGAAAGGTGGCGGCTCTCCAGCACGTGGTCTGGGGCGGTGACGTAAAGCGCGTAACGCTGCCCCTGGTTCACCACAATGGTGTATTCGCCGGTGCTTTTGTCTGAGGTTACCTGCTGCGTGATCACGCCCGCCGAGTCAAGGTCGTACACCTGTACGGTGGCTTTCAGGGGCTTTTTAGTCACGGCATCAAACACCTTGCCCTGCGCGAACGAAGAAATGGTTTTCCCTTTCCAGACCTCGGGAACCTCAAACTGCAGCAGGGCCACCTCTATGTTGGAGCCTGCCTGGGTTTGCCCGGCGTAATACCCGGTTTTGTTGTCGGCGGAAATGAAGATAGAGCTTTCATCGCGGTGGGTGTTGAGCGGGTAGCCCATGTTCACGGGTTGGCCCCAGCCCTCTTTCTGGCGGTCCACTTTGAACAGGTCCAGGCCGCCCATCCCTTGCAGGCCATCGGTGGCGAAGTAGAGCGTGTTGCCGCTGGCGTGCAGGAACGGCGAGTTTTCGCGGCCCGCGGTGTTCACATTGGGGCCCAAGTTCACCGGAATGCTCCAGGTGCCGTCTTCCTGCTGCCGGGTCATCCAAAGGTCCTCGCCGCCCTGCCCGCCCTTGCGGTTAGAGGCGAAGTAGATGGTACGGCCGTCGGCCGACAGGCTGGGCTGCGAGTCCCAGGCGGTGGTGTTCACGTTGCGGCCCATGTTGAGGGGCTTGCTCCACTCATTGCCCTCGCGGTAGCTGATGTACAGGTCGCAGGAGCCGTACGAATCCAGGCGGTTGCACGAGGTGAAGACCAGCACGCGACCGTCGCCGGAGAGCGAGGCGGCCCCCTCGTTCAGGTCAGAGTTGATCACGTCAGACACTGACACCGGTTCCTGCCACTCCCCGCCCTGGCGCACGGCCAGGTACAGGTTCTCATCGTCCAGCGGACCGCTGCCCTGCCGGGCGGTAAACAAGAGGGCCCGTTGGTCGGCGGTGAGCACCGGCGAGTACTGCAGGCCAAACTTGTTCACGGTGGTGCCCAGGGGCTGCGGCGTGAAGGCCACCGGCTGCTGCATCGCTTTCTGGGCGAACTCCACGTTCTTCAGCTGCTTGTTAGCATGCTGGGCCAGCCGGGCGTTTTTGCCGTGTTTCAGGAAATTCTGGTAAAAAACGGCTGCCTGGGCGTACTGCCCCCGCTCAAAGCTCAGTTCGGCAAAGTTGAAGTAATCATTGGCCAGTTGGGGCTGCACCGGCAGTTTGGGCAGGCCCCGCTGGTAGAACTGGTAAGCCTCTTCCTGCTTCTGCAGAATGCGGTACAGGCCAGCGGCCTGCACGTAGGCCTCGCCAAAAGCAGTGTCGCGCTTCACGGCTTCGCCGAAAGCCTCCAGCGCCTTTTCAAAGTTGCGGGCCTGCACGTGGCGCATGCCCTCCTCATAGGCTTTCTGCGCCTTATTATTGGCCGAGCCACCGGCAGGTTTCTGGGCCACAGTGGGCAGGGCTGCCCCTACCACAAACAGCAGCAACAGGCAAAGACGCAGGAAACGCAGCATAGACTAAGGAATGTTCAGGAATTTATGGGTTTGCAGGGAGATGCGCCACTTGGGGTTTTCTTTCACATACTCCACAATGAGAGGCATCATTTGGGGAGCCTTGCTCCACTCGGGCTGCAGGTACAGCCGGGTGTTGGGGCCCACCTGCGCGGCGTGCTCCTCGGCCCAGGCAAAATCGCTCTTGTTGAACACAATCACCTTGAGTTCGCCGGCGTGGGGCAGTACGCTGGGGTGCGGCCCCTTGAACTTTTTGGGCGACAGGCAGATCCAGTCCCACTGGCCGCTCAGGGGGTAAGCCCCCGAGGTTTCAATGAACGTCTGGATGCCCCGTTTCCTGAGTTCGGCGGTCAGGTAGTCCAGGTTGTACAGCAGGGGCTCGCCGCCGGTCACCACCACGGCCTTGCCAGGGAACTGCTCGGCCTGGGCCACAATCCAGTCGGTGTCGGTGAGCGGGTGCAGGTTGGCGTCCCAGGATTCTTTCACGTCGCACCAGTGGCACCCAATGTCGCAGCCCCCCAGGCGGATGAAGTAAGCCGCCTTGCCGGTGTGGTAGCCCTCGCCCTGCAGCGTGTAGAAGTGCTCCATGAGGGGCAGTTTGGTTCCGTCTTTGGGAACGGTGTGCACCGAAGCGATTTTTGTATCTAACGTAGTTTCCAAATCAAAAAAATAAGCAATGCCGTTTAGGACCCTTTTTCACAAAAACAGGCCCAAAACCAGATAGATTGTAAGCTGTCAACAAACGAACCTTGCGTTAAGTTGCGCGTAGCGCCGCTGCCTTTGCCGGCCCCGTTTTGTTGGACGATGCAAAGATAACTATTCGGCGCTACAAAGCGCAGCAGACAATTTAGCAATCTGCGCGGCCGCTTTTCTAAAAATATTTCAAGCTTTTGGGTTTGTTCTTTCAAATATTTTCAGATATTGCCCCAACAATGGTAAAAGATCACAACATAGTCTCTTTCCTTTTCCCGGCTTTCTCTGGCGGGCGGGCTACGTGTGGGCTTGCTTTTTCTGTGATTACAGGCACCATTACCATTACCCCTTCGGGGGTATAGCTGCACATATCGTCCTTTCTTTAGGCCAACTTCGGGGTGGCCTTTTCGGCCTGGGGCCGGAAACTATCATAGTATTTATCGTTTTCCCTAAAAGCCTGATCCCATGCTGGTTTTGAAATTTGGAGGCACTTCTGTGGCCAACGCTGCTGCCATCCGTCAATTAATCTCTATTCTCAAGGAGAAAGAAAACCCCAAGATGTTGGTGGTGGTATCGGCCATGTCCAAGGTCACCGATCTGCTCATTAGCCTGTACCAGCAGGCGGCCGCGCAAGACCCGGCTTACCTGGAGCTGCTAGGCCAACTGGAAGCCAAGCACATGCAGGCCATTGAAGAACTGGTGCCCATGAGCCAGCAGATTGAGATAAAGGGGCGCATCAAGATGATCTTCCGGGAGCTGGAGGACGTGTGCCGCGGCATTTACCTGCTGGATGAGCTCAGCGACTGCACCAAAGCCCGGGTAATGGCCTACGGCGAACGGCTGAGTTCGGCCATTGTGTCGGTGGCGTTCCAGCACCACGGCTTGCCCAACGTGCTGGTAGACAGCCGCGACTTTATCCTGACGGACAGCACCTACCTGAACGCGAAGGTAAAGCTACCCGCCACCTACAAGCTCATGCAGGAAAACCTGCCCGCCGCGGCCCTGGTGGTAGCCCCCGGCTTTATTGCCCGCTCTACCGAGGGCAAGACCACGGTTTTGGGCCGGGGAGGCTCAGACTACACGGCTTCTCTCTACGCCGCCGCCCTCAATGCCGAGCTGCTGGAAATCTGGTCAGACGTGGACGGCATGTACACCACCGACCCGCGCAAAGCCGCCGCCGCCTACTCTATTGAAGAACTGAGCTACGAGGAAGCCATGGAGCTGGCCTATTTTGGGGCCAAGGTGCTGTACCCGCCCACCATTGCGCCCCTGGTGGCCGCCAAGATTCCGCTGGTGCTCAAGAACACCTTCAACCCGGGCCACAAAGGCACCCTGATCTCGGCCACGCCAGCGGCCAGTACCCAGAAGGTGAAGGGCATCTCCTGCATTGACCACATGGCGGTCTTAACCGTGAGCGGCAGTGGCATGGTGGGCGTGCCGGGGTTTGCCATGCGGCTGTTCAAGGCCGTAGCCCAGGAAAACATCAACATTTACTTTATCACGCAGTCCTCCTCGGAGCAAAGCATTACGATTGGCCTGTCCGAGGCCGAGGGCGAAAAGGCGGTAGAAGCCATCAGCCAGGAGTTTGCCGATGACATTGCCCATGAGCTGCTCAATCCCGTGGCCCTGGAAACGCCCATGAGCATTGTGGCCATGGTGGGCAACGGCATGGTGCAGCAACCCGGCATTGCCGGTAAGGCCTTCTCGCTCCTGGGCGACCACGGCATCAACATCAGGGCCATTGCGCAGGGAGCCACCGAGCGCATTATTTCGGTGGTACTGAAGACCCCCGATGCCCACCGGGCCGTGAACCTGCTGCACGACCGTTTCTTTTTAGCAGTACCCGCATCCTCAGAAGCCGCACTGGCCTAACCCCTTTTGTATGAATCACCAAGAATTTGTCAAAGCGTACGCCCCGGCCACCGTGGCCAATGTGTGCTGCGGCTTTGACGTACTGGGCTTTGCCCTGGACCAACCCGGCGATGAGGTGTGGGCCCGCCAGACCGAAGCCCCCGGCATCACCATTTCGGCCATCCACGGCATTGAGGGCCTTTCCTCCGACCCTGCCGAAAACGTGATTGGCGTAGTAGCCCAGAAAATGCTGGACCGGCTGGGCGTTACCCACGGGCTGGAGTTGCAACTGCACAAGGGCATGCCCGTGGGCAGCGGCCTGGGCAGCAGCGCCGCCAGTTCGGCCGCGGCTGCTTTTGCCGTCAATGAGCTGCTGGGCCAGCCGTTTACCACGCTGGAGCTGGTGGAGTACGCCATGGAAGGCGAGCGCAAGGCGTCGGGCTCGGCCCACGCCGATAACGTAGCCCCTGCCCTGCTGGGCGGCTTTGTGCTGGTGCGCGCCTATGACCCGCTGGACGTGGTTCCGCTGGGCGTACCGCTGGCGCTGTACTGCACGGTACTGTACCCCCAGATAGAGCTCAAGACCTCGCTCTCGCGCAGCATCCTCAAACAGGAAATCCCCCTCAAGAAAGGCATCCGGCAGTGGGGCAACCTGGCCGGGCTCATGGCCGGGCTCCTCAAGAAAGACTATGCGCTCCTTGGCCGCAGCCTGCACGATGAGATCTTTGAGCCGGAGCGCTCAGTGCTCATTCCTCTGTTCAAGCAGGTGAAGGAAGCCGCCCTGGCGGCCGGTGCCCTGGGGGCCGGAATCTCAGGATCAGGCCCGTCCATCTTTGCGTTATCCGCCAGCCAGTCGCAGGCCCAGGCCGTACAGCAGGCCATGGAAGCCGTCTATGCCGGCAGCGGCATTGACACTAAATCGTACGTAGCCCAGGTGCCCGAACAAGGTGTTCGGCTGGTGGCACCTTCACCCTTACAACCCGCCCTACCTCTATGAAGTACCACAGTACCAATGGCCCGGCCCTGCAGATAGGTTTTAAAGAAGCCGTGCTCAAAGGCTTGCCCCACGACAAAGGCCTCTTTTTCCCGAAGGAGATTCCCACCCTTCCCGCTGACTTCTTTGCCCAGCTTCCCACCCTTACGCTGCCCCAGATAGCGGTGGAGGTGCTGCAGCCGTTCGTGACCCCAGACCTCACCCCCGAGGCGCTCAAGACCATCTGCGAGGAGGTGTTCACGTTCCCCATCCCATTGGTGGAGGTGGAGCAAGGCATCTACGCGCTGGAGTTGTTCCATGGGCCTACCTGCGCCTTTAAAGACGTGGGCGCCCGCTTTATGTCGCGTTGTTTGCAGGCCTTTGCCGAGCCCGACCAACCCGTGACGGTGCTGGTGGCCACCTCGGGCGATACCGGCAGTGCCGTGGCCAACGGCTTTCTGGGCTTGGAGAACATTGACGTGGTGGTGCTGTATCCGCAGAACGGGGTGAGTCCCATCCAGGAAATGCAGTTTACCACCCTGGGGCAGAACATCAGCGCCGTGGCCGTGGAAGGCTCTTTTGACGATTGCCAGGCCCTGGTGAAGCAGGCCTTCGCCGATGAGGAACTTAACCAGAAGCGCAACCTGTCCTCGGCCAACTCCATCAACGTGGCCCGCTGGCTGCCGCAGATGGTGTACTACTTCCACGCCTGGGGGCAATGGAAAAAACAGAACCCCGCAGCAGAGCAGGTCACCATCTCGGTGCCCAGCGGCAACTTCGGTAATCTGGCGGCGGGTTTGCTGGCCCGCCACATGGGCCTGCCCGTGACCTACTTTGTGGCTGCCACCAACCAGAACAAGATAGTGCCCCATTACCTGGAAACCGGCGAGTACGCCCCGGCCCCCTCGGTGTGCACCATTGCCAATGCCATGGACGTGGGCAACCCCAACAATTTCCCCCGCATTCAGGAGCTGTTCGGGCAGGACCTGGAGGCCCTCAAAGCAGTGGTGAAAGGGTTCTGGGCCGATGACGAGGAAATTAAAGGCACCATTCGCCTGGTGCACCAGGCTACCGGCTACTTGCTGGACCCGCACGGTGCCATTGGTTACCTGAGCCTTCGCCAGCTTCTGCCGGAGTTGAACACACCCGGCATCTTCCTGGAGACGGCCCACCCCGCCAAGTTCAAGGAAAGCATGGAGCCCGTACTGAACCAGGAAATAGCCCTGCCCCAGCAACTGCAGGCCTTCACCGGCAAACAGAAACAAGTCACCGACATGCCCAACGACTTTGCCGGCCTTAAGCTGCTGCTGATGCAGGAACACAAGGAAGGAACGCTGTAATTCTGTTTTGAGCCTGATTTCTGATAATCGGGCTCAAAACAGGGAACATTTCTTATACGGTTCCTCTCTAGCTGGCATCCTTCCGGGCGCGAGTCTGAAGCCTTGTGTCAAAGGAGGAAGCGAACGCTCCAGACTCGCCGGAACGGTTTGCATGTCTCCTATTAGGAAACAGCTATGGCGCGGATTTACTTCCGTGCCTAACGATAACCTGAAGGCACGGAAGTAAATCCGCGCCATAG
>NZ_JAFFJV010000013.1 GCF_016924645.1 Rufibacter psychrotolerans
GCTTGGGCGTGTATTTACTTCGGTCCATAACCATACCCGCACGCCCCGTAATAAAACCCGCGCCATAGAAGTCCGGCAATGCCCGGTTTCGCGGCGGGGCCGCGAGGGTAGTCGGGAGACTACCCGTTATCTGGAGGCACGAGTCTGGAGCGTTCGCGCCAGTCAAAAAAGTGCTCTTTTTTAAGTAGATAAAGTCAGAATCAGGAAAATTAACCTTCCTTGATTTTCTGGTGTTTTTTAAAAATCAGCCAATAAACAGAAACGCCTCCCCTGTTCAAGGGAGGCGTTTCTGTTTATTGGGGTGCCCTTAGGCGTGTACTTCTTTTTTGGCGGCGCGCAGGGTGTTTTTGAGCAGCATGGCAATGGTGAGGGGGCCAACGCCGCCGGGCACCGGGGTGATGTAGCTGCACTTGGGGGCTACCTTGTCAAAGTCCACGTCGCCGCGCAGGCGCCAGCCCCGCTCGCGGGTAGCATCGGTGACGCGGGTGGTGCCCACGTCAATCACTACGGCGCCTTCCTTCACCATGTCCTCGGTGATCAGGCCTGGTTTCCCAACCGCTACAATCAGGATATCGGCCTGGCGGGTGTGGTGGGCCAGGTCTACGGTGTTGCGGTGGCAGATGGTGACGGTGGCCTCGCCGGGGATGGTACATTTGCTCATCAGGATGCTGATGGGGGTGCCCACAATGTTGCTGCGGCCCACCACCACACAGTGCTTGCCCTTGGTTTCAATGTTGTAGCGCTCCAGCAGCTGCATGATGCCGTACGGGGTGGCAGGCAGATAGGCTGGCAAACCGGCCACCATGCGGCCCACGTTCACCGGGTGGAACCCGTCTACGTCTTTCTTGTAATCCAGCACTTCCAGCACTTTGTTGGGGTTGATGTGCTTGGGCAGCGGCAACTGCACAATCAGTCCGTCTATGGCTTCATCCTCGTTAATCTCCCTGATCTTGTCCAGCAGCGCCTCCTCGGTGATGTCGTTCTCATAGTGCAGCAACGTTGATTCAAAACCCACCCGCTCACAGGCCAGCACTTTGTTGTTCACGTACGTCATGGAGCCGCCGTCATTGCCCACCAGAATGGCCGCCAGGTGAGGCGCCCTTCCGCCCTTTTGTTTGATCTCGGCTACTTCGGCCGCAATTTCTGCTTGAATGGTTTCAGAGGTTTTCTTTCCGTCTAAAAGGATCATGGGTAACTAGAAATGAAGAGATGATACGAAAGCCAAAAGTACAAGCCATTGGGCAAAGTGCCTTATCTTTTTTTGCAAGAGTTTGGCTTAGGCCCAGCTGCCTGTTTACCGGAGGTTTGGGGTCTCCCCTTCTGCGCAAAAGAACAGCTACCCTGTTTTGGAGCCTTTTTCCTGAAAACGCGCCTGAAACGCGGGAGATCACCGGGGCAAACTTCGGCGGCACTTTACCGCTTGAACCAGCGCACCGCCGAGGAGGCCACCACAATGCCCAACAGCCCGGCAGCGATGGCAGTCATGATCAGGTCGTCCATGATCATTTCCCGCTCACGCAGGGCAAACCGCAGCACAAAGGTGGGCAGGCCGATGAGCGCTACCAGGCCCCAGTACCGGTAGAACGCCGGGGCGTGCCAGGTGGCGGTACCGTCTGGCAGATACAGGGCTTCAATGACCAGCAGGAGCCCCAGCAACAGGCTGCTCACGTACTGCAGCAAATGGTACCCGGGCACCGGCGTGCCGAAGATCTGGTACTGGGCGGCCAGGAAGTTGAGGTTTTGGGCCGTCCAGCCGTAGTGGTGCGTGAAGTCATCGCAGAGCAGGTGCGTGACCACGCCCAGGAAGCCCGAGAAAATTACCATGCGCCAGTTCTGCCGGAAGAATGCCGGCCAGTCAAAGCTTTTGTAGCGGGAGAATTTCCTTTGCCAGAAAGGCGGCAGATGGTCTATGAACGGATTCCTGAGCCAGCAATGGTACAAAAAGGCCATGGCCACCAGCACCGGCAGGTCAAACAGGAAGATGCCCCGGAGCGTGTGGCTGATGTCGGTTTCGGCCCGCATTCTGAAAAAGAACTCAAAATCAGGGGCCATGCTGCCCAACGCCAGCGCGGTGAGGGAGACTTTCTGGCCCGAGACCGATTTGAACGGCAGAATGACCGCGGGGTGCGAAAAGGTGAACGGCATAGGGTACGGCAAAGGTGAAACGTAGTCTTCTCCCCGGGGCTGGGGAAGGAGGTTTTTCAACCCCATGCAATGATACGCAAAACCGGCTTCTGCTTCCAGCCCGGGCCAGCAGGGTGTGCCCCTGGTGGGGCCGGCCCCAGGGGAAACAAAAAAGCCCGGGGCCAAGGCACCGGGCTTTCTGCTTAGTCTAGTTTTAGAACGGCTAAGAAGGCTTCCTGCGGAATCTCCACGTTGCCTACCTGGCGCATGCGTTTCTTTCCTTTCTTCTGCTTTTCCAGGAGCTTGCGTTTACGGGAAATATCCCCGCCGTAGCACTTGGCCAACACGTTTTTGCGCAGGGCTTTCACGGTCTCGCGGGCAATGATCTTCTGCCCGATGGCGGCCTGAATGGCAATCTCAAACATCTGGCGCGGCAGCAACTCGCGTAGCTTTTCGCAGAGGCGCTTGCCCCAGTCGTAGGCTTTGTCGCGGTGCACAATCGCACTCAACGCGTCTACCTTTTCGCCGTTGAGCATGATGTCCAGCTTGACCATGTGCGACTCGCGGAACCCAATGAGTTCGTAGTCCAAAGAGGCGTACCCGCGGCTGATGGTCTTGAGTTTGTCAAAGAAATCGAACACAATCTCGGCCAGGGGCATCTCAAAAATCAGCTCCACGCGGTCTGAGGTGAGGAAGTTCTGGGCTTTGAGAATGCCCCGCTTGTCCATGCAGAGCGAGATGATGGGGCCAATGTACTCGGCCTTGGAAATGATCTGCGCCTTGATGAAGGGCTCCTCAATGTGGTCAATGTAGTTGGGCTCCGGCATCTCAGACGGGGCGCTCACGGCAATCTCCTCGTCGCGGGTGGTGAAGGCCTTGAACTGCACGCTGGGCACGGTGGTGATCACGGTCATGTCAAACTCGCGCTCTAGACGCTCCTGCACAATCTCCATGTGCAGCATGCCCAGGAACCCGCAGCGGAAACCAAAGCCCAGGGCGGCCGATGTTTCGGGCTCCCACACCAGCGAGGCATCATTCAGCTGCAGTTTCTCCATGGAAGACCGCAGTTCTTCGTACTCGGTGGTTTCTACCGGGTAGATACCGGCAAATACCATGGGTTTCACTTCCTCAAAGCCCTGAATGCGGATGGTGTCTGGGTTGGCGGCGTGGGTGATGGTATCGCCCACCTTTACTTCTTTGGCGTTCTTGATGCCCGAGATAAGGTAGCCCACGTTGCCGGCACCCATCACCTCTTTGGGCTCCTGGTTCAGTTTGAGTACGCCAATTTCATCGGCCTCGTACTGGCGGCCGGTGGCAATGAACTTTACTTTATCGCCCTTGCGGATGGTGCCGTTCATGATACGAAAGTACACCTCAATGCCACGGTACGAGTTGAACACCGAGTCAAAGATCAGGGCCTGCAGGGGCGCGTCTGGGTCGCCTTTGGGGGCCGGAATGCGGTCACAGATGGCGTTGAGGATGTTCTCAATGCCAATGCCCGCCTTGCCCGAGGCATGGATAATGTCTTCTTTCTCACAGCCAATGAGGTCAATGATCTGGTCGCTCACTTCCTCGGGCATGGAGTGCGGCAGGTCAATCTTGTTGAGCACCGGGATAATCTCCAGGTCGTTGCCTATGGCCAGGTACAGGTTAGAGATGGTCTGGGCCTCAATGCCCTGGCTGGAGTCTACAATCAGCAAGGCACCCTCACAGGCGGCAATGGACCTGGACACCTCATAGCTAAAGTCTACGTGGCCGGGGGTGTCAATGAGGTTGAGCACGTAGTCCTCGCCCTTATAATGATAGTTCATCTGGATGGCGTGGCTCTTGATGGTGATGCCCCGCTCCCGCTCCAGATCCATGTTATCTAACAGCTGGTTCTGCATTTCCCTCTCGGCGACGGTCTGGGTAAACTCCAGCAGACGGTCGGCCAGGGTACTCTTGCCGTGGTCAATGTGCGCAATGATGCAAAAATTGCGGATGTTCTTCATAGAAAACGATTACAAAGAGCAAAGATACAAAGAAATGCGCGGCGGTGGAATGGGTTTGCCGCCGGGAAAGCTACTTTTTCTGGGGAGGACGGGCGTTTTTGGGCCGGTTTTGGGAAAAGTGGCAGAAA
The DNA here is from genome assembly GCF_016924645.1 of Rufibacter psychrotolerans. Classification (GTDB taxonomy): domain Bacteria; phylum Bacteroidota; class Bacteroidia; order Cytophagales; family Hymenobacteraceae; genus Nibribacter; species Nibribacter psychrotolerans. The sequence goes on from NZ_JAFFJV010000013.1 coordinate 4,244, forward strand.
GCAGAAAGATATTGTATCTTATAATGAATATATTGTATATTCGATAGCGCAGTGCCGGTTATCCGCCCAACGACAGCCGGATAAATGGATGTTTCCTCCGCACACAGGGCAGATAAGCGGAAAAGGCACGGTTTACACAATAGTTAGGCAACAATATAAATATTATGAAAATCTTAAAAATAGGTATAGCATTTTTGTTGACAATTGGGGTTGTAAAACAACTTCCTGAGACGCTATCTTCTCTCATTCGTCTTTTTTATGATTTTAATCCGTGGCACTTCTCACAAGTATTAGCTGCGCTTTTACTAATAGCTGTTATAGTTTATTTATTTAAAGGCAGCTTAAAGGATTTAAGTTTACAAGAAATAGCTACAACAAATAAAAACAATTTAGTAACCCATAATGAATTTACAGCATTAAACAGTATTGAGTCTTTTAAAATAGATTCCTCTAAAATATCTGAAGCTACTTTAAACCCAATAAGAACAGAAAGATTAACTACGACTGAAGTAATAAGTTTATTTTCATTCATCACAGTTATATCAATATTGTCATCTTGCCTTATATTAGGTCTAATATTCTATGGCTCAAAACCATTTAATTTAATCTCCGAAACAACAATTGATTCTCTTAAGGAGAATAATAGAGGAACAGTAATTCTAGCAATTTTTTTTTATTGTATCAACCAAGCCATTGTAGAATTAGTTTTAGACAAATCAGGGATCAAAGCAAGGCATGAACAGTTAATAGCTAAATTCCATGAACTTTTATTAATCAAAAGAATATTGATACTGGCACCTTTTGTCACATTTTACATTCTGTTATTAAATATGTTTGTGCAATCCTTGGATTTATAACCTAACTTTTAATTTGATAAAGAATGACTCTCTACGAATTTTTACAAAAAACTGGAGTAGATGTAAAAAATACAGATTCGCGTTTAGGAAACCTATTGGACAGTGAATTGGCACACCAGAATAAACAAATTGATTTTGAACAAGAGGTAAATCAAGTTACCGATAATGATTTATATGAAATAGGAAGAATAATTATATTAGAACAAAAATAAAGGAAGAACTTACTTTAAAGAAGACATTTTAGAAATAATGAAAAATTTAATTAAAAAGCACAGCTCAAACTAGTAAAAATATCGTCACCTAACAATGTATAAAAATCATGCTACGGCCGACGGCCTTGCACGTTTTTTATACTAACCGTTATAGCTAATTTTAAATATAGACAATCAGGTTTCAAGGAATATAAAACCATCTTTATGAAAAGACTTTTTGTAGTATTACTTTGCTTTTGTTGTTTATCAGCAAATGCTCAGAATTATTTATTGTCAACCACTGACTATAAGAACGATCCTCAAAAATTCTTTGATAATTTTATTTCAATAGCAAGAGAAGGGGTTTTAACGACTGCTTCTAAAATAAAACAAGTCTATGGTGACACAGTTGATATTGAGAAAATAAACGACAAGAATTATGAGATGTTTGTTTATTCGTATAAATTAAAAAGTAAATTTCCTCTTGTAAGGGCTATAATGAAAGAGAATAACGGTACTGTTTATATTACAAAAATGCGTATACCTCCAGGAGTTGACTTAAATAAATTTTTTATAGATAATGGTTTTATCTATGTTAGTGAAAAAACAGATAAAGATTTTAAAGAAACTATTTTTGACGCAAAAGGAAGTAATAACCCGCTGGTAGCATTATTATACTTTGATTTTATGTACCAGATATTAGATTTTAAACATCAAGGTAAATACATTCAAACTAGCTTCTATGTTGAAAACAAACATTAAACATTATCCTAGTAAGTAAACACCCAAATTAACCTTTAAAAAAGGGTCATTCATAATAAAACTCATTTCAAATTTATTTTTTAAAAAAATAGCTATGTTTAACTTATTCAACAGAAAACAAAGAAGTAGATCCAGTTTTTAAAACCTACAGTGATGTCACTATAAATCAAAGAATGTCTTTAATTAATTTCTTACTTGCTATTGCAGTTTGTGATAATAAACTTGGTGATGCAGATAAAGAAATGGCATGTCTCAACACCTATGTTAAAGCCTTAGATGTTCGAAGTGATAGATGTACAAGTTATCTTGAATCAAAAGGCCCTTTGCAAATGTTTGAAGACTTAAACGCATTAAGCAAAACCCAGAAAGATTTTTTATTTATTGCTGCTTGGGAAATGATAAATTGTGATGGAAAACCTAATGGTTTAGAATTAAGCTTTACAACTAACGTATTTAAAGAACTTGGTTTAAATGAGAATGATCTTGTCACCAATCTTGAAAAGTCAAAAGCAATGATGAGCCTGTTTGTAGGCAACAATAATAATATAACTTAGTATAAATTAAGCTAAAAGCAAAAAAGTTCAATGATATTAAGTTTATTTTTAATTTATATTTAATAAAATAAATAAAAATTACCTATTAACAAATATTTATAAGATAAATTGAAATAAAGAAAAAAAACTAGCTCTAACATTGCATAAACAACATACTTCGGCCGGCGGCCTAGCACGTTGTTTACACGAGGCCGTTGTCAGAAACAAAAATCATGAAAAAGAAAACAACTGTACTAGTTTCAGCATTCCTTGTCATATCCGTCTGCTATTTGTACAGTAATTTATTTACAAAGAATATGGTTGCAGGAATGTATGTGACCAACAACAAAGAAACGGCTTTCCACGGGCAAGTTTTGCCCGACAGTTTGACCTTGTTTGCAGACAACAGCATCATAAGTAATGTTTATGGAACTGGAACATACAATATTGAACATACTGTAACAGGAACCAAAATCAGTATGAACTATACAAAAGATTCTGTAAGTACTGTAGTATACCCTACCGACCTATACCGAAGCTATTTTAGTGAGCCGAGAATAGCCCGCTTTTCTGAATTCTACTATCAAAAGGTAAAATAACTTTTGCCAACTTTACCTAATCGTCAGCCTTCAGCAGGCGGCCTTCTTCGTCGTTTATTACGAGGGCGTTAACAAAAATATAGCGAATGAAACTCCATAGGTCAAGAAGGGACTGGGCATTAGGACTGTTCATCTGGATACCGATCTTAGGAGCTATTATCTTCTCAATATATACAAGGGAACATGCAGCAAGCATTATAACCAGTATTGTTGGATTGCTTGTCGGTAAAATCTGGTTGGGGACGAGGTATGTGATTGATGGTGACAAGTTATGCGTCCGCGCGGGTCTCTTTACCTATACGCCCATTCACATTGCAGACATTAAAGGGTTAAAGAGCACAAGCACCATGCTGGCAGCTCCTGCCTGCTCACGCCACAGAATACTGATCACCTATGGGAAGTACGATGAAATAGTCATTTCCCCCAAGAATAGAGAAGCGTTCCTGGAAGAGCTAAAAAGAATGAACCCCTCTATACAGTTGAGTGAAGAACACGCGGGTGAACCACGCCTATAGGGGAACTACGCCACCCCACAAGCCTCCAACCCAACAGCTTCGCCAGGCGAAGTGCCCGTAGCCCCTGCCGCCACTACCCTTCTCACCTGCACCCTGTTAGCCGATAATTGCCAGACCATGTTTCTAAAAATTCGTAAACCAGTACTATGAAGAAGCTTTTTACCTTGGTGTTCCTGCTGGGTATGGCCTCTACGCTGAAGGCCCAGCAGCTGCCTGCCAGAGACAGCCTGCTTCTTCATGGCATGATAGCCGACTGGAACAGAGCCTGGGAAGTAAAAGATCATGCCCTTGCCGCCAGGTGGTACAGCCGGGACGCGCATTTCACCAATGCCTTTGGCGACAAGCGCCTTGGGCAAGCGCAGATAGAGGCGCTTCTCCAGGAAGTTTTTGCCCTGCCCTTTGTGATGGCGGGTAAAAGCGAGACAACTGAACACAGGTACCAGGTGCTGAGCAGTACGCAGGTCATTGTCCATACCGCGGTCACCCGGAAGGGACAGCAACTACCCGATGGTTCTGTGTTACCTGACCGCAGAACCACCCATTTACGGGTGTTCCAGAAAGAGAAAGAAGGCTGGCGAATAAAGGCCCACCTGATTTCTGATGCCCGGGACAAACAAACTGCAAAACATTAAACTACCGCTGTCCCAGGGTTGGTAAATAAACGGCGGAACCACTACCTTTCAAAAGCTACACGGCAGGCCGACCGCAAGAGATAAACCGGGCCAGAATACTCCAGAACAACTCTCCTCCTTATTCCCCTGGTGCCAAGGTATAACATGATTAAAGGACTCTTCTTTTCTGCCCTTGCTTTAGTAGGGTTCCCGGGGCTGGTTTTGGGATACGATCTCTACAACAGCGAATACAGCGCAGCGGCCATTGCCGGCAAACAGAACGTGCAGAACCTCCTCCAAGTAGAACCCGGCATGGACTCGCTGACCGTTTCAGGGCTGATGGGGAACCCGGCGGAAAAGTACACGCACCAGGGGCACACCTTTTACCACTATCCTGCTCCGCCCGGCGCTTCGTTCCAGTGCCAGGTGGTGTTTGACCAAAAAGGCAAAGTGATCTATACCTCAGGAGTGCCAGAAGATAACTAATAGCATAAGGTTCAATAGACCCCGCTGCACAAAACCTAGTGCTGCGTTTTTTACGCTCTTTCCGGAAAAGAACCCCAAAACAGAAGCCTCGTTACCGCTTTAGCCAATTAAACGAAAGACCCGAACACCAAAAGGTGCACCCGCTCCCCTCCCCGCCTGGCGGCCCCGCCCCCTGTTTCTACCAGACATTACCACCCATTCTTTAAAACCGGCAGCATGAAAGTACTTGGTATACTGGTTCTGATTTGTTGGCAAAGCCTGGCCGCCTCCGCGCAACATCAAAAAGACGTGGAGACGCTAAAGCAACTGGAGCGCGCCTGGCTGGAAGCCGAATTCAGGGCCGACACGGCCACCATTGCCAGGTTGATGGACGACGCGTTTATTGCGGTTAATCCAGATAGGATAGCCACCAAACGGGAAGAGCTGGAAGGAATCCACAGAAACATCACCAACAGGATCAAAGAGGGCAACTTGGTGGAGTCGTTTGAGTTGGCTGATTTTCAGGTCAGGTTGTATGATCGCATTGCCATTGTCACGTTTCTCTGCGTGAGCAAAGGCACCAAGAAAGGCGTAAGCTTCCACAACCGCAGAACGCGTATGTACGATGTCTGGCAGAAAAAACATGGTACCTGGAAAGCGCTTTCTTCGCAGGTAACCCCCATTACGCGTTGAGTCCATTGGCAGCCCCACCCGGTCATCTCCTTACGGCAATACCGTTGCGCCCCAGGTTTGGGCTGGTACGCTTATCGTGATGTCACAGAATCAGGTTTCCCGGGAGCAACAGCTTGGCTGTAAACTGGTGATGGCGTATACCTGAGGTGTGGCCCTGCTTTGGTACCTTTGCCTCCCTATGCGCCATGTAGCCTGCGGTAACAGAATGCAGCGAGCAGACAATTCTTGACTTCTTTCCCTCCTATACCAATTCCTAACCAAGCACACGTGACCAGAAAAACGCTTCTACTCTTTCTTCTAGCGGTCCCACTTGCCGCCGCCTGCCGTACCAGCTTGCCGTCCTCCGGGCACGCCCCTATTGCCCAGACTAAGCCTGCCCTCCCCAAGCATGAAGTAGTGTATGCGTCAGAAAGACTTACCGTGGTGAAGATTGCAGAACATACCTATATGCACACCTCCTTCTTGAGCACCCAAAGCTTTGGGAAGGTGGCGTGTAACGGCATGTTGGTGGTGCAGGCAGGTACAGGTATTATTTTTGACACCCCCACAGATCCCGAAAGCTCAAATGAATTGCTGGCCTTAGCTGCTGAAAAGCTACAAATCAAGGTAAAAGCCGTTGTTGCCACGCACTTCCATGAAGATTGTGTAGGTGGACTCCAAGCCTTTCTTGACGCACAAATTCCCTCTTACGCCAGCAGGGCAACGGTTGAATTGCTCATGCAACAGGGAGAAAAAAGCAATATGCCGCAAACAAGCTTTGAGGGCAGGCTCACCTTACCCTTGGGCAAAGAAAAGGTTGAGGCCCGGTTCCTGGGAGAAGGCCATACCACAGACAACATTATTGGGTACTTCCCCAAAGACCGGGTTTTGTTCGGGGGCTGCTTAATCAAGGAAATAGGGGCCAACAAGGGCAATCTGGCAGATGCCAACGTACAGGCCTGGCCTGAGACTGTCTCAAAGGTGAAACAACACTATCCAAAGGCCAGGGTGGTCATTCCCGGCCACGGCCAACCCGGCGGCACCGAACTGCTGGACTATACCATTCAGCTCTTCCGGTAGCATCCGGTAGCAACTTTGATTATGCGCTGCATTAGCTACAGCTTTGGTGCAAGCGGCTGCTTGGCTCCGTTTCAGGGCTTCTTTTGGCAGAACAGGCTGAAAACGGAAATGTAAGCAGCTATGGCCATAAGCGAGCGCTGGCATGTCAGCAAGCCAATACCTTAGACATGAAAAGGCCCTTTTACAAGGTTGTAAAAGGGCCTTTTCAAACGCAGCTGTTTCACTGAGGCTGCCCCGTCATCCCGCTTTATTGCCGCCAGCCGCCACCCAATGCCCGGTACATGTTCACCCAGGCGGTGAGTTGCTGCATTTTGGTTTCAATCAGTTCAAATCTGGATTCCAAAGCATCGCGTTGGGTCATGAGTACTTCCATGTAATCTGCCCGGGCCGAGGTGAACAGCTGATTGGAGATGTCAATAGACTGGGTCAGCGCCTCCACTTCCCTGGCTTTCAAACCATAGCTTTTCTCCAGGTTGCTGATCTTGGACACCTGATTGGCCACCTCCATGTAGGCGTTCAGAATGGTGCGCTCATAGTTGTACACGGCCTGAATCTGCCGGGCATTGGCACTGTAGTACACCGCTTTGATCGCGTTTTTATTCACGAGCGGGGCGGCTATATCCCCGGCAAGTGAATACAGGATGGATTCAGGCTTGAGCAGAAAGCTGGGGTTGAAGGCCCGGTAGCCTACTCCTGCGGAAATGCCCAGGGAAGGATAGAACCTAGCACGGGCTACCTGTACATCTAGTTTAGACGCTGCCAGTTCCAACTCAGCCTGTCTGATGTCTGGCCGGTTGGCGAGTAACTGCGCCGGAACCCCGGCATTCACAACCTTAGGCGTTAAGCTGGCAAAATCCTGGGTATTCCGTTGCACCGGCTGCGGGAACCGACCCACTAGAAAATTGATGCGGTTCTCGGTCTCAGTGATCTTCTGCTGAATCTCGTACTGCAGGCTTTGGGTGTTCAATACCTGCGCCTGAAATCTGCGGACTGGCAACTCGGTCACCCGGGCGGCTTCTTTCTGCAGCTTCACGATCTTCAGGACATTGCTCTGGATTTCGATGTTCTGCTTCACAATGGCCAGTTGGTTGTCCAGGGCCAGCAGTTCATAGTAAGCCTCTGCAATCTCGGAAACCAGGTTCGTCTGCATGAAGTTCTTGCCTTCCACCGAGGACAGGTACCGGTTTACAGCCGCTTTTTTGGCGTTGCGCAGCTTATGCCAGACATCCACCTCCCAGGTTGCAAAGGCGCCCACCAGGTAATCCTGCAACGGCTCTGGCATCTCTCTCCCTGGTTCAATGTCGGTGGTGGCTTCCAGCGCCCCGATGTTGGTGAAACGGCCCACTTTGTCTACGCCCGCGCCGGCTCTCAGACCCACTGAGGGTAGGTACTCCCCTTTTCTGGCCCTTACCTCGTTTCTGGCGATCTCAATTTCCTGTAAGGTGATGTTCAGCTCCTGGTTGTTGTGCAGGGCCGTGTCAATGAGGGCCGCCAAGTAAGGATCGGTGAAGAAGTCCTTCCACTTGGCTTGCGCGGTGTTGGTAGTATCCTGCGAGTTGTTGAAACTCGCAGGTACTGTTCTGTTTTCTGATTTCTGCACCAGCGTGGGTACGCTGCAGGCGGTATAGGTGAGGGCAACCAGTGTTGCCCCAACCCAATTCCTTATTTTCTTAGTGAGCATTGATTTCAGTTTCTATTGGTTGGGGAAATCTGTCAATGGCGTGAACATAGTCCTCCGTTAAAGTGCTTTCCTCTTCGTCTTTGATCAGGTGACGACCATCGGACATTTTAGCGAAGATGTAGTACAGCCCAGGCACGATAATCACCCCGAAAATGGTACCGAACAGCATCCCGCCCATGGCCGAGGCACCGATGGTCCGGTTCCCGATGGCCCCGGCGCCGGTGGCAATCACCAACGGAATAAGACCGGCGATGAAAGCGAACGAAGTCATCAAAATAGGCCGGAAACGCACTTTGGCTCCTTCAATGGCGGCCTCCAGAATTGAGTAGCCCTGCTGTCGCTTGAGCACGGCAAACTCCACAATCAACACCGCGTTTTTACCTAAGAGCCCCACCAGCATGATGAGCCCGATCTGCGCGTAGATGTTGTTTTCCAGCCCCATCATCTGCAGCACCATGAACGACCCAAACACCCCTACCGGCAGCGAGAACACCACCGCCAGCGGAATGATAAAGCTCTCATACTGCGCAGCCAGCACGAAGTAAACGAAGGCCACCACAATCGCGAAGACGTAGATAGACTCGTTCCCCCGGATAGACTCATCATAAGACAGACCTTCCCAGGCAATGTCATAGCCTTTGGGTAAGGTCTTGGCCGCTACCTCCTGGATGGCGTGGATGGCATCGGCGGTGGTATAACCCTTGGCCGGTTGTCCCTGGATGGAGGCCGAGTTATACATGTTGAAGCGGGTGATCTCATTGGGTCCCTGCGACTTTTTCAGCTTCATGAACGCCGAGTACGGCACCATTTCGCCTGCCTCGTTCTTCACATACAGGTTCAACAGGTCAGATGGGAGCCTTCTGAATTTAGGGTCAGACTGCACGTACACTTTGAAGAACTGGTTGAACTTGGTGAAGCCCTGTTCATAAGTAGAACCAATCAGGATGTTCAGGTTATCCATGGCTTTGCCAATAGACACACCCTTTTGCATGGCCTTGTTGTTGTCAATCTCCAGTTCGTACTGCGGATAATTGGCCGCGAAGAAGGTGAACAAGCCCGTGAGCTCTGGCCGCTTGCGCAGGTTATCCATGAACTCCTGGTTGATCTTGTCAAACTCGTGGTAATCGGTATCGGAGTTTTTGTCCAACAAACGCATGGAGAAACCGCCGGAAGATCCGAAGCCTGGAATTGCGGGTGGCTCGAAGAACTCAATCACCGCGCCCAGTCCTTTGGATTTCTCCTCCAGCTCTTCCATGATCTCTTTCACGGTGTGCTTGCGGTCTGACCAGTCTTTCAAGTTGATCAAACAGGTACCTGCATTGGAGCCCCGGCCTTCGGTCATGATCTCGTAACCAGCCAAAGAAGACACAGACTCTACCCCGTCAATCTCTTCGCAGACTTTCTGCAGCTTCTGAGACACCTGGTTTGTTTTCTCCAGGGTTGATCCCGGCGGCGTCTGGATGATGGCGTAAATAGTGCTTTGGTCTTCGTTAGGTATGAAACCCGATGGCACCATCTGGTTCTCGATGAAGATACCGGCGCAGAAGGCCAGCAACACCCCAAACGTCAGCCATCTTCTGCTCACGATGGACTTCAGCAAGCCCACGTATTTCCCGGTCATTTTATCAAAACCACGGTTAAAACTGTCCAGGGCTCTGGTAAAGACGTTGCTCTTCTTGGCGTGGCCATGGTGGTTTTTCAACAGCATGGCGCACAGCACCGGCGTAAGCGTCAAGGCAATGAGCGCCGAGATCACAATGGAACTGGCCATGGTGATAGAGAACTGACGGTAGAACGTACCCACCGGACCGGTCATAAAGGAGATAGGCAGGAACACAGACACCATTACCGCCGTGATGGCGATGATAGCGCCGCTGATCTCACCAAGCACTTTTTTCACCGCACTGAACGGCGATAGATGAGGCTCTTCCTCCATCTTGGCGTGGACGGCTTCCACTACCACAATGGCATCATCTACCACAATACCAATGGCCAATACCAAAGCAAAGAGCGTCACCAGGTTAATGGAAAGCCCGAAGAACTGAATCACGAAGAACGCCCCAATCAAGGATACCGGCACCGCCAGAATAGGAATCAAAGTAGAGCGCCAGTCGCCCAGGAAGATGAACACCACAATGGCCACCAGGATAAACGCGTCGCGCAGGGTATGCACCACCTGCTCAATAGAGGCATCCAGGAATTTGGAAACGTCATAGCTGATTTTGTAATCCATTCCGGGCGGGAAGTACGGGCGCATTTCCTCCAGCTGGGCTTTCACATCGGCAATTACCTCGCTGGCGTTGCTGCCGTAGTTCTGCTTCAATACAATCGCCGCGGAGGGGTGACCGTCCAGGTTGGAGTAGATATCGAAGAACTCACTGCCTAGCTCCACTTTGGCAATATCCCTCAGGAGGATGCTCTCGCCCTGTGAGTTGGCCCGGATGATGACGTTTTCATACTCCTCTGGTTTGTTATACCGGCCTTTGTAGGTCAGCACATATTCCAGGGACTGCGCGGCTATACCGGAGCTTTGCCCAATCCGGCCCGGCCGGCCGATGATGCTTTGCTCACCCAGGGCTTTCATTACTTCCTCCACGGAGATGTTGTAGGCCCGCATGCGGTCTGGGTTGAGCCAAACGCGCATGGCGTACCGGCGGCTACCCAGGATCTGGGCCCTGGCCACCCCTTTGATCCGCTGGATCTCGGGGATCATCTTCACGGTGGCGTAGTTGAACAGGAACTTCTCGTCCATGCTCTCATTCTTGGAGTAGAGGTTGACGTACATCAACATACTAGGCTGCACCGGGGTAATCACCACCCCTTCGCGCTGAACTAGTTCAGGCAAGAGCGGCATTACCTGGTCTACCCTGGTTTTCACCCGCACCACCGCATCATTGGGGTCGGTGCCGGGTTCAAAGATGATCCTCAGGGTGGCCTCACCGGCGCTGGTGGCATCCGTGGCGATGTAGCGCATGCCTTCCACCCCGTTTATGGCCTGTTCTAAGGAAATCAGGGTGGATTTGACCAGCACATCGGCGCTGGAGCCGGGGTAAGCGATAAAGATATTGACAGTGGTAGGCGCGATGTCCGGGAACTGGGAAATAGGAAGTTTCCGGATGGCCAAACCACCCACAAAAACGATCATGACCGATATTACAATCGCGAATACGGGTCTGCGTATGAACTTGCTAAACATGTCTTCTGGTTTTTAGGATACCTCACTATTCCGCATACAAATTCAGCTGAGACAGGACAGTTTTAGGCTCCACGTATTTTGAGTGTATTTTTTCGTTTTCGCGCACTAAACGCAACCCTTCCAGCAGGATCTTGTCATGCTCTGACAAACCTTTCTGCACCACATAAATGTGCGGCAATTCGGCGGCCACGGAAATTTCCCTTGACTTGATCTTGTTGTCATTGTCCAGCACGTAGACATACTTTTTGTCCAGGACCTCAAAGGTGGCTTTCTGCGGAATAAGGAGCGCGTTGCGCATGGGCACTTCCATCAGGATGTTGCCTGTTTCGCCGTGGCGCAGGAGTCCTTTAGGGTTGGGGAAGGTAGCCCTGAACGCGATGTTACCGGTCTCGTTGTTGAAGTCAGCCTCAATGGTTTGCACCACACCAGCGTAGTCAAACACCTGGCGGTTGGCCATTTCAAGCTTCACCTGGGTCTGGTTCTCGCTGTGCTGGCTCGTTTTATAATCCAGGTATTCGGCCTCGGGCACGTTGAAATACACCCACATCTGGCTGTTGTCTGACAGCGTGGTGAGCAGATCGCCTTCGTCCACCAGGCTACCCAGCCGCACCTGGAAATGGTCCATGATGCCGTCAAAGGGAGCTCTGATCTGCGTGAACCCCAGATGCACCTGGGCTAAGGAAACCTCGGCTTTGGCCTTGTTCAGTTTGGCTTTCGCCATGGCCAGTTCACCGGGCGCCACCACGTTGTTGGAGGCCAGCTTTTTGGTGTTCTGGTACTCAATCTCCGCAAAACTGGCTTCGGCCTGGGCTTTCTGCAGCTCGGCCTGGTACATTACCGGCATTATCTGGAACATGAGCTGTCCCTTTTTCACCAGTTGCCCTTCGTCCACAAAGATTTTCTGCAGGTAGCCTTTTTCCAGGGCCCTTACCTCAATGTGGCTGATGGAGCGGATCTGGCTCACATATTCCTTGGTGATCAGGGTGTCTTTTGCCAGAGGACTGGTGACCAAAAAGCTAGTCTCCTCTTCCTTTTCTTCTTTTTCTGAATGACAGGCGGTTTGGCACAGGAGTGCACACAAGCCCATGAGCATGAAAATTCTCTTCATACTGGTTATGAGTTATTAAAAATGATAGTTGAAATGATTTTGAGAAGTACCGCAGGTACACAGGTGCCTGGCCCAACCTTATGCAGCCAGAGCACGGAACAACTTAGAATAGTTTAAGAAAGCGCGGGCGTAGGGGATGCCGCAAACGCTGATGGAATGGCAAACTTTGGAGAGACAAAATTTGACTTACCCTCAAGGAGTAATTTTTTGGGAAATTTATTTCTGCCCCAAGAATAAAGGAGGATGATGGGCAGCAAAAGAGAAATAGGCTTAGGAGAAGTGCCTATGAAAGAGGTGTTAATCAAATGCGCAAAACCCGGAAGAGAAGATACCATCTCCGGAAATAGAAAGAAGCAACCTGCTTACATACCCGCAGGATTCGCTGCAGATTGCCTAACAGAAAAGCGAGGGCAAAGCCATAATAAATGGCCGGCAGAAAATCACCAACCAATAACTCTTTAACGTCTTCAGACTCCTCTTCTTCTACCTGGTTTTCTGTGCTAGCAATCTTATCATGTACTTTGGCACCTTTGGTAGGAGTAGCGCTGAGGAGAAAGCCAGGATTAATTTGGGAAAGGCCTGCACGGGCAAAAGCAACTGCCTGGTTGTCTTTGGCGGGAATATAGAAAGAAGCCTTCTGTTGCGCCTGGGCAGCCAACTGCTGAAACCCACCTAAGAAAAAGGTGGTCAGCGATAAAAGAAATATGAAGAAGGCCCTTAACATCCTGCGGCAAAGCTACGCCAGGCGATTAGTATTGGCAAATGGTGTACGCTAATTATTTCCCGGCACCAGTATAAGGTAAGTACAAAAACAAAAAAGCAGGAACTGGGAAAAACTCCCCTGCTCCTGCTTTATGGTATACAACGAATAGCCCGATAGCGGTTACGAACGCTTGAGTACGCCTTTCACCAGCCGCACCAGCTTTTCAATCACAAAACCCAGCACAATCCCGAAGATGGCGCTCACCACCACCTTGGCCACCCAGGCCAGGATAGGGATTCCCGCCAGGGCGTGTTCCAGGTCTTCCATGTAATGGTGCAGGAACGGGATGCCGTGGATCACAATCTCCGCGCCTACCCACAGCATGGCGGCCGTGCCCACGTAGCCCAACACCTTCAGGAAGGTGGGCATGAACTTGACAATGCCCCGGCCCAACTGCTGGGTAGAGGCATTGTTCTTCTTGGCCAGGTGCATCCCAAAATCATCGGCCTTTACAATCAGGCCCACAAAGCCGTACACTGCAAAGGTGATGAAAATGGCCACGGCCAGCATCACGGCTATCTGGTTGAGCAGGGGCTGGTCGGCCACGGTAGAATAGGTGATGGCCACAATCTCACCCGACAAGATAAAGTCGGTGCGCACAGCGCTGGTCACGCGTTCTTTCTCCAGTTCCTCGGGGGTGATCACTTTCACGTCGCCCGGGCCGTGCGTCTCCTCGGCGTGCGGCACAAACATGGAGTGTACCTTCTCATAGCCTTCAAAACAGAGGAAGGCCCCACCCAGCATGAGAATGGGCGTGATGGCCCACGGGGCGAAGAACCCCAGCAGCAGGGCGGCCGGCGCCAGCAAGATCACCTTGTTGATAAAGGACTTTTTGGCGATCTGCCAGATGATGGACAGTTCCCGCGAGGGGTCCAGCCCCATCACGTACTTGGGCGTTACGGCGGTGTCATCAATCACAATCCCAGACACCTTGCTGGTGGTTTTGGCTACCTGGGTGGGCACATCATCTAAACTGGCCGCACTGACTTTCACCAGCGCCGCCACATCATCTAAAAGAGCGAGAAGACCTGAGGGCATTATCTATTGTAAAGGTTAATGGAAAATACGTATATCCTTGGTTTTGTTGCCGGGTACCCGGGGTACCCCTGTTGCCATGCTGTAATAGCCTGTCCTTCCCCGCTGCCTCCCTCCTGCCGGGCCGCTTACCAACCGCATGAAGGCACAATCTAGCGTTAAAAAACAAACCCACCATAGCCCCGGCATAGTATTTTTTCAACACTCCTCCCAAGTGGTCTACCCCATTTGGGGTTGCAGACAACCTGCCGTCCTGCGGATGTACCCAGTCCAGCCCACCTAGGCCCCTGGCTTTTGTAGCGCCGGAGGGTGCTCCCCGGCTCATCGTCTCTAAAAAACCTGGTGAATTGCTGTTTTAGGGCTATTTTTTAGGTTTCGCGCCTATCCGGCTTTCCTGTGGTGCGTATAAGCCTCAGATTATACCGCTATGGAACAGAATGCTGAGAGAACACCGGTAGGCGCCGCCTCCAAAGGCCAGGGAATGGCACAGGTAGTAGAGCGTAACATCAAGGCGCTGCTGGAAAGGCGACGGGTAGAAGAGCAGCACCGCACTACCTCTGAGCGCCTCTCAGACGCCATTACCCGCTTTACCGGGAGCATGCTGTTTGTGGTGCTGCACTTACTCCTGTTCGGGACCTGGATTATCTGGAACCTGGGCTGGCTGGGGCTACCGCCCTTTGACGAGTCGTTTGTGGTGCTGGCCATGTTCGCCTCAGTAGAGGCCATTTTTCTTTCCACCTTCGTGCTCATCAGCCAGAACCGCATGAACATTCAGGCCGACAAGCGCGCGGACCTGGATTTGCAGGTGAGCCTGCTGTCTGAACACGAGATCACGCGCCTGGTGACCCTGGTGGCCGCCATCGCCAAGAAGATGGACATTGCCGAAGCCCACGATCCCGAGTTTGACGAGCTCATGAAGAACGTGCACCCCGAGAAGGTCATGGACACCATGGAACACCACCAGGAAAAACTGGAGCAGCAGAAAAAGAACCAAGACTAGGGAGCAATGTCCTGTTTAGGGCCTGTTTTCTGAAAAGCAGGCCCTAAACGGGAATTGCCAAAAGGATTCCACTGGTAACAATGCCTACCGGATTTCTATCTTTCTTATTCTGTAATTGGTGGCATCGGCCACGTAGATTGAGGTATTGTCAGAAGAGACTGCAATACCCTGCGGCCAATAAAACTCTGCCTCAGGGCCTTTTCCGTCTTTGTACCCTATTCTGCCGGTACCGGCCACCAGCGTCACTTGTTGGTCTGGGCTTACCCGCTTCACCGAACTCTCATTAAGAATGGTGGCGTAAAGATTTCCCGCAGCGTCAAGCGCCATGTTGGTAATGGGCTTTGTTTCGGGCAGGTAAGCATAGTCGGTGACCTTGCCAGTGGACGGGTTTACCTTGTAGATGTGGTTATGGGAAGCAACCAGGAGATTGCCGGCCTGGTCCATCACCAGACAGCTGGGTTCCAGAATGTTGAGGTAACTTCTACCCGGCTCTTCCAGGGGTCCGGTTCCGGGCACGGTGCTCACCAGACCTGCCGGTGATATCTTCCTGACTTTGTGGTTTCTCCTGTCTGTCACATACACGTTGCCCTGGGCATCACAGATGATGCCGCCCAGGCCGTTGAACCGGGCCTCTCTTCCAAGCCCGTCTCTGTCACCTGTTTCCCCTCCTGCAAAGATGATGCTGGTGCCGTCTGGTGCTACCTTGTAAATCTCTGAGCCCCAGTTCACGATAAATATGTTGCCCGCAGGATCAATGGCCAGGTTTCCTCCATTGTCGGTTTTAAATCCTTTTACAGGCAAGGTAGTCACTGCTCCCGCAGGGCTTATTTTCCTGATAGAATTTGTGCCAGAGTCCATCACCATAAGGTTTCCGGCCGCGTCAAAGGCAATTCCCATGGGGTAGGCAAAAGAACATTCAGGCAATGACCCGTCCACGGACCCATACACCCCATTCCCCGCAAAAGTAGTAACCTCGTATTCTGGCGCTTTTACCGGTTGTACATGGTCTGATTGGTCTGCGCAGGAGAATACTAATAATGCAGAGAAAAGCAGTAAGTTTTTCAAAAAGGCCATAGAAAGGTAAAATGTGCTAACCTGGCTGAGGTACCAGCCCTCAAAAATAATGACTGAGGGGAAATGTACCTGAGATTGGAGGTACCAACCTGAAGCATTCTTTTTAGAAACTACCGCTTAACTCAAGTTTGGGAAGGCCCACTTTAACTTCACGGCCAGGAGCCGGATCAAGATAATGATGCCCACGGCCACGGTCATGGGCACTTCATCCGGCACGGGGGCCAGGCGCATGAGCAGATAGGCCACGCCCCCGGCCAGGCAGGCGGTGGCGTAGATCTCGCGCCGGAAGATCAGCGGAATGTCGTTGCAGAGAATGTCGCGCACCACACCGCCAAACACCGCGGTCACCACGCCCATGACCAGGGCAATCAGGGGCGACACCCCAAACCTCAGCGCTTTCTCCAGGCCCAGAATGGTGAACATGGCAATGCCCAGGGTGTCAAACAGGAACATGGTGCGGCGGTACTTTTCCACCTGTTGCCTGAACAGCAGCGTCACCATCACCGAGACAAACACGGTGATCAAGAGCCGCTCCTCCTCCACCCAGACCGGCCGTACATCCAGCAGCACATCGCGCAGGGTTCCGCCGCCCAGGGCTGTCACAAACGCAATCACGGAGGCCCCAAACGGGTCCAGCTTTTTAGAGGCGGCAGTAAGCGTGCCGCTGATGGCGAACACAAACGTGCCCACTATGTCAATGACGGGGATGAGGGCAGAGACGGGCAACTCAGACGTGGGAACGGGCATAGGCAACAGTTTTGGGTTAAACTACGCAAAAGCGGCTGATATGAAACAATTGCAGCCGAACGAAAGCCGTTTTGGGGGTGTTTCCAGGAAATCAGGGCAAAAACGGTCCGCAAGGAGTTAGGTGCCCCTTCTCCATTGTATCTGAAAATTCGTACTTTCGCATACCATTCACCAGTTAAGCTAACAAATGTCAGTTACCACTGTACAACCTTACAAACCGGTCAACCACATCCGCATTGTCACCGCTGCCTCCCTGTTTGACGGCCACGATGCGGCTATCAATATCATGCGCCGCATCATTCAGGCATCGGGCGCCGAAGTGATCCACCTGGGCCACAACCGCTCGGTGCAGGAGATTGTGGACTGCGCCATTCAGGAAGACGCCCAGGCCATTGCCATTACTTCCTATCAGGGCGGGCACCTGGAGTACTTCAAATACATGTATGACCTGTTGCAGGAGCGCGGCTGCGGCCACATCCGCATTTTCGGCGGTGGCGGCGGCGTGATCCTCCCCCACGAGATTGAAGAACTGCACGGCTACGGCATCGCGCGCATCTACTCCCCCGACGACGGACGCGCCATGGGCCTGCAGGGCATGATCAACGACATGCTGCAGAAGTGCGACTTCCCCACGGGCCAGAACCTGAACGGCGAAGCCAGCCACGTAAAAGCGAAAGACATTAAATCCATTGCCCGCCTCATTTCCGCCGCCGAGAACTTCCCGGAGGAATTCGCGAAGGCGAAAGAACAGCTGCTTTCCGGTATTGACCAGCAGACTGCTACCAAAACTACGCCGGTGCTGGGAATCACGGGGACCGGCGGGGCCGGAAAATCGTCTTTGGTAGATGAACTGGTGCGCCGTTTCCTCATGGATTTCCCGCAGAAAACCATCGCTATCATCTCGGTGGACCCTTCTAAACGCAAGACCGGCGGGGCTCTGTTGGGCGATAGAATTAGAATGAACTCCATCAGCAACAGCCGCGTGTACATGCGCTCGCTGGCTACCCGCCAGAGCAACCTGGCCCTGAGCCGCTACGTGCAGGACGCGGTGGACGTAGTGAAAGCCGCCAATTTTGATCTGATCATCCTGGAGACCTCGGGCATTGGCCAGTCAGACACCGAGATCATTGAGCATTCCGATGCCAGCCTGTACGTGATGACGCCCGAGTACGGCGCGGCTACCCAGCTGGAGAAAATTGACATGCTGGACTTCGCCGACATCATCGCACTGAACAAGTTTGACAAGCGCGGGGCCCTGGATGCGCTGCGCGACGTAAAGAAACAGTACAAGCGCAACCACCAGCTGTGGGACGTGTCTGATGACGAGGTTCCGGTGTTCGGGACCATCGCCTCGCAGTTCAACGACCCCGGTATGAACCGCCTGTACAAGGCCGTGATGGCGAAAATCACGGAGAAAACCGGCGTTGCTTTTGAGTCAAATTTGCAGGCCACCGGTGAGATGTCGGAGAAAGTGTACATCATTCCGCCCAGCCGCACGCGCTACCTGTCTGAGATCGCGGAGAACAACCGCAATTATGACAAATGGGTGGTGGAGCAGGCCAGCGTGGCGCAGAAACTCTACGGCATCCGGCAGTCCATTGAAGCCATTCAGGCCCTGGAGGTAGAAGATAAAGACCGTCTGGTCAAGGGGTTAGAGTACGCTTACGAAGAAACGGCTTTAAAGCTGGACGGCCAGAACAAGAAGCTGCTGGAGCAATGGCCCGAGAAGCGTCAGAGCTACAAAAACGAGTTCTACGAGTTCAAGGTGCGCGACAAAGTGCTGAAAGTGGCCACCCACACCACCAGCCTTTCGCAACTGCAAATCCCCAAAGTAGCTACGCCACGTTACGAGGCCTGGGGCGATCTGTTGAAGTGGAACCTGCAGGAAAATGTGCCCGGCGAGTTCCCCTACACCGCCGGCGTGTTTCCGTTCAAGCGCGAGGGCGAGGACCCTACCCGCATGTTCGCCGGTGAGGGCGGACCCGAGCGCACCAACCGCCGTTTCCACTACGTGAGCTTGGGCATGCCGGCCAAGCGCCTTTCCACCGCGTTTGACTCCGTAACGCTCTACGGCGAAGACCCGGACCTGCGGCCAGACATCTACGGCAAGATTGGTAACTCCGGGGTGAGCATTGCCTGTCTGGATGACGCCAAGAAGCTGTACTCGGGCTTCAACCTCGCCGACCCTAAGACCTCGGTGTCCATGACCATCAACGGTCCAGCCGCCATCCTTACCGGTTTCTTCATGAACGCCGCCATTGACCAGCAGTGCGAGCTGTACATCAAAGAGAACGGCCTGGAGCAAGAAGTAAACGAGCGTATTGAGGCTATTTACAAAGAAAAAGGCCAGAAACGTCCGCAGTACCAGGGCGAACTGCCCGAAGGCAACGACGGCCTGGGACTCATGCTTTTAGGCGTGACCGGCGACCAGGTACTTCCGGCCGAAGTCTATGCTCAAATCAAAGAGAAAACCCTGGCCGCGGTGCGCGGTACGGTGCAGGCCGATATCCTGAAAGAAGACCAGGCCCAGAACACCTGTATCTTCAGCACCGAGTTCGCCCTGCGCCTCATGGGCGACGTGCAGCAGTACTTCATTGACCACAACGTGCGCAACTTCTATTCGGTGTCCATCTCGGGCTACCACATCGCGGAGGCGGGTGCGAACCCTATCACGCAGCTGGCGTTCACCTTGGCCAACGGCTTCACCTTTGTGGAGTACTACGTGAGCCGCGGCATGGACATCAACGCGTTTGCGCCTAACCTGAGCTTCTTCTTCTCCAACGGCATTGACCCAGAGTACGCGGTGATTGGTCGGGTGGCCCGCAGAATCTGGGCGAAGGCCATGAAGCTGAAGTACGGGGCCAACGCCCGCTCGCAGATGCTGAAGTACCACATCCAGACCTCGGGCCGTTCGCTGCACGCGCAGGAGATTGACTTCAACGACATCCGCACCACCCTGCAGGCGCTGTACGCCATCTACGACAACTGTAACTCGCTGCATACCAACGCGTACGATGAAGCCATTACAACCCCTACGGAAGCATCGGTGCGTAGAGCCATGGCCATTCAGCTCATCATCAACCGCGAGTTGGGCCTGGCCAAGAACGAGAACCCGCTGCAAGGCTCTTTCATCATTGAAGAACTGACCGATCTGGTGGAGGAAGCCGTCTTGGCCGAGTTTGACCGCATCACCGAGCGCGGCGGCGTGCTGGGGGCCATGGAAACCATGTACCAGCGCGGCAAGATCCAGGAAGAAAGCTTGTACTACGAGACCCTGAAGCACACCGGCGAGTACCCCATTATTGGCGTGAACACCTTCCTGAGCAGCCAAGGCTCCCCTACCGTGATTCCGGCTGAGGTGATCCGGGCCACCGAGGAAGAGAAGCAGTACCAGATTGCCATGCTGCAGGAGCTGCACGCCCGCCACGCGGATTCTGCCCCGGCGCACCTGAAGCACCTGCAGGAAGTGGCCATCCGGAACGGCAACATCTTTGAGGCCCTCATGGAGGTGTCTAAGTATTGCTCGCTAGGCCAGATCACCAATGCCTTGTTTGAAGTGGGCGGCCAGTACAGACGAAACATGTAGAGGAGTCCTGAGTCTTGAGTCTTGAGTTTGTGTCTTGTGTCCTGAGTCTGGGCTGATTTTGACCTATTTTCTGGAAAGGAGCCGGTTAACGCCGGCTCCTTTTGCATTTTGGGGAGGCTGCGGCAGGTAGGTGGCAGTTGTATTCTTGTTCTTTCTGTCCGAAGGCCGCAAGTTGCTTCCCTTTTCTGTTTTGGGGCCACTTTCCTGGAAATAGGCTAAAAACGGCTTTTGTACCTGATTGGGCGGGCTGCAGGACGTGTTTAGTCGTTGAAAAGCAGCCTGGTGGCAGGTGGCTGGCAAGCGGGCACAGGTTTAACAAAATGCTAATGGGCGCTTTACGTACCGGTAAACTAAATTGTAGATTTTTACGTTAATAATATAAACGATAAAAGCGAAAGGCCATGAAAAAGATCTCGACCATTTCCTCCTTATTGATCCTGGGCGCTTTAGGCCTGTTGGCGACTACCCTGCTTACTCCCGGAAACCTGGATGTAGATCTTTCAGATGAAGATATCCATTTGTACTTATAAGGTGCCCTACTTATAGGTCAGAAAGCCCCGCCCCAGCGGGGTTTTCTGTTTTTAGTGATCCAATTCTCCCAGAAACCGTACCTTTACTCTACAAATTGAAAACTATGGAATTAAAAGACCTTTCCCAGAGAATCAGTTACATCATTGGCCGTGACATGGCTGCCAACTTCCAGAAGCAAGGCATTGACATTGAGCCAGAGGCGCTGCTCTTCGGCCTGCAGGAAGCCATTGCCGGCAACCCGTCCAAGCTAAGCCAGGACGAGGTGCAGTCTGCCATGATGCAGCTCCAGCTGCAGATGCAGGAGAAACAGCAGGCCACCGCCGGTGCCGCCGGGGAGCAGAACAAGAAAGAGGGCGAAGCTTTCCTGGCGGAAAACAAAGGGAAAGAGGGCGTGAACACCCTGCCCAGCGGTCTGCAGTACCAAGTGCTGGAAAGCGGCTCTGGCAAGACCCCTACCAAGAGCTCGCACGTGACCACCCACTACCACGGCACCCTCATCAACGGCACCGTGTTTGACTCTTCCTATGAGCGCGGCGAGCCGGCCACCTTCCCCGTGAACGGCGTTATCTCGGGCTGGACAGAAGCCCTCCAACTGATGAAAGAAGGTGATAAGTGGCGTCTGTTTATTCCCAGCAACCTGGCCTACGGTGCCAGAGGTGCCGGCGCAGACATTGGGCCCAACGCCACCCTGATCTTTGACGTGGAATTGCTCAAGGTAAACAGCTAACCGGAGCTAGTCCCTGAAAAAAGCAAGAGCGGTGCTTCCCCTTTGGGGGCACCGCTCTTGCTTTTTTGCTCAAAGCCAGCCCGACAAAGGGCGGGAGTATTGGAACGGTTTACGGGCCCGGCCTTTGGCAGGCGGGCTATTCTTTTGCCAGGGGCTCGTTCACCAGCCAGTCCATGGCTTCTTCCACTTTGGTGAAGTAGTGGAAGTTGAGGGGCTTGCTGGTGGGCTTGGCAAAGGACAGGGAATAGTTGTGGACCATGCGCTGGTACTTCTCCTCAGACATCACCAGGGCCACGTGCAGGTCCTTTGACTCGCAGAGCACCACCTCGCCCTGCAGGATGGCCACTTCCCACTCCTCAGACTCGGCCGGCAGGTTGTCGCGTTTGTTGGTGTCAATCAGGCATTTCTTCAGGTGGTGGCTCGTCATGGTGTTGATCAGGGTGGCGCACCCTTTCTGGTATTCCTTGGTGTTCACCTGTCCGTTCCAGATTAGGACCGCTATAGCGTTTGCTTCATCAATAAAAACTTTAAAACACTCTGTTTCAATTGGAACCATATAGTTTTACCGGCTTTCTAGTATTAGTTAATTACTATGAATAAAGGATATTTATTGGTATTTGAATAAAATTTGTTATAAATATACAACAGCAACCCGATTTACCAAACTCTTACATAGTTAAATAGAGATGTAGCTATTTTTCACCCTACACCTTCCGGGCCAGGCTGCCGCCCCGGCCCGCTTTTTCTGCCCTTCCGTGGCCCGCCGGTCCGCCAATAAAATACCTTTGGCAAGCCTATTTTTATTCAGGAACAGCTAGTATTTTTGGCCCCCTCTCAAAACGGGCAACCCGTAATGGCTCAGAAAGGGAGAACATTACGGGGGCTCCGCCAGTTTAAGGAATGGCTTTGGGGGAAACTTTCTTAGACACAACAAAGATGAACAACACTAGCCACGCCCACCGGGTATCGGGGGCAGGTTTGCTGATCGCGCTGGGGATTATCTACGGCGACATTGGCACTTCACCGCTGTACGTGATGAAGGCCGTCATAGGCAGTTCTCCCATCAATGGCGCCCTGGTGTACGGAGGCATTTCCTGCGTGATCTGGACGCTGACCCTCCAAACCACCATCAAGTACGTCTTGCTCACCCTGCGGGCCGACAACAAGGGCGAGGGCGGTATTTTCTCGCTCTACACGCTGGTGCGGCGGCGGGCCAAGTGGCTCACGGTGCCGGCCATCATTGGCGGCAGCGCCCTGCTGGCCGATGGCATCATTACCCCGCCTATCTCGGTGTCCTCGGCGGTAGAGGGGTTGGAGCTGCTCTACCCCCACATCCCCACCGTGCCCATTGTTATTGGCATTCTGGTGGTCCTGTTCCTGCTGCAGAGCTTCGGCACCCAGATTGTAGGCAAGGCTTTCGGGCCGCTCATGCTGGTCTGGTTCACCATGTTGGCGGTGTTGGGGCTGGTATCGGCCGTTCAGCACCCGGAGATCTTTAAGGCCTTTAACCCGGTGTACGCCTATGACCTGCTGGTGAACTACCCGGGCGGGTTCTGGCTGCTGGGCGCGGTGTTCCTGTGTACCACCGGGGCCGAGGCGCTGTACTCAGACCTGGGCCACTGCGGCCGCGGCAACATCCGGATCAGCTGGGCCTTCGTGAAAACCTGTCTGGTGCTCAACTACCTGGGCCAGGGCGCCTGGCTGATGCAGTTTGAAGGCCGCCTGCTCACCTCGCTCTCTAACCGCAACCCGTTCTATGGGCTTATGCCCGAGTGGTTCCTCATCATCGGGATCACCATTGCCACCATGGCCGCCATCATTGCCAGCCAGGCCCTCATCACGGGTTCCTTCACCCTCATCGGGGAGGCCATCCGGCTGAACATGTGGCCCAAGGTGCGCCTGATCTACCCTACCAACGTGAAAGGCCAGCTGTACGTGCCCAGCATTAACCGGCTGCTGCTGCTGGGCTGCGTGGGCGTGGTGCTGTATTTCCAGAAATCTGAGAACATGGAGGCGGCGTACGGCCTGGCCATTACCGTGACCATGCTCATGACCACTACCCTGCTCAGCTACTACCTCATTACCAAGCGCGTGGCCAAGGTGTGGGTCTGGCTGTTCCTGGCGGTGTACCTGGCCATTGAGGGCTCGTTCCTGGTGGCCAACCTCATCAAGTTTCCGCACGGCGGCTGGGTGACCCTGGTGATCGGGCTCTTGCTCATCTCGGTGATGTACATCTGGCTGAAGGCGTTCTACATCAAGCGTCGCCTCACCGAGTACGTGCCCCTGCCTGAGTACGTGCCTGCCCTGCGCGAGCTGAGCGAGGATGACACCATTCCCAAGTACACCACCCACCTGGTGTTCATGACCAGCGCCGAGCGCACTACCGACATTGAGTCTAAAATCATCTACTCCATCTTCCAGAAGCGGCCCAAACGCGCCGACATTTACTGGTTCATTCACGTGAACACGGTAGATGAGCCCTACACCATGGAATACAAGGTGAAGGTGCTGGCCAGCCAGGATGTGGTGCGCATTGATTTCAACCTGGGCTTCAGGGTGGAACAGCGCATTAACCTGTTCTTCAGGAAAGTGGTGGAAGACCTGGTGCAGAACAAGGAAGTAGACATCACCAGCCGCTACAGCTCCCTTAACAAGCAGAACCTCATTGGGGACTTCCGGTTTGTGGTGCTGGAGAAGTTCCTGAGCTACGAGAACGACCTGCCGTTCTGGGAGAACACCATCATGCAGTCGTACTTCTACATCAAGGAGTTCACCACCTCAGAGGGCAAATGGTTCGGGCTAGACACCAGCTCAGTAAAGGTGGAGAAAGTGCCGCTCATCATTAAACCCGCCCGCGAGGTTGAGCTGAAACGGATTGAGTAGCGCCCGTTTTTCGCTTGTTTTCCAGAAAACAGACCCAAAACAAGAAGGCCACCCCAACGGGTGGCCTTCTTGTTTTTAATGGAGATTGATTACGCGTTTATAGCCTGTTTTACGGGAAACAGCCACAAATCACTTGGGGTTGGTCCACTTCTGGTAGGCTTTCCGCTGGGCTTCGGTGGGCGAGGGCACCAACTCTGCGCGGTATTTGAGCGTCTGGTCTTTCAGCAACTTCACCGGAATGACCATGAGCTGCCCGCTGCGGCTGATGACCAGTTCCAGCACATCGCCCACGGCGTACGCCGGAATGGACCGGTTGATGTCTTCTGAGACCCGGTAACCGTTCACGGCAATGATCTCATCGTTCACGTTGAGGCCCGCCTGCCAGGCACTGCCGTTTCTGGTCACAATGCTCACCACCGGCTTGCCGCTGGCCGTGGAGATGGCGGCCCCCAGCAAAGGCTGGTTGGTGCCCGCGTTTACATCGGTGAGCCGGATGCCCACGGTGCTCAGGAAGGCATTGTAGTCTGGGGTCTCTTTGCCGTACACGTAGCGCCGGAAGAAGTCTTCCATGGAGCGGCCGGTGAACTTCTCAATGCCCTGCTGAAACTCCCGGTCGGTGTAGCCGCGGTCTTTCTTTTTGTAGTACTCGTCGTACAGGGCTTTCAGGGCATCGTCCAGGCTTTTGGTGCCGTTGGTGGCTTTCAGGATTTCCAGGTCCAGGAGCATGCCCAGCAGCGCGCCCTTGCTGTAGTAAGACAGGTGCGTGTTGTAGGAGTTCTCGTCGGGGCGGTACTGCTTGATCCAGGTGTTAAAGCTGGACTCCGCCGCCGACACTACTTTGTTGCCGGGCGTGTTCTCCACGCTGGTGATGCTGCTGGCAATCTTGTCCAGGTGCTCGCGCTCCGAGAGCAGGCCAGCCCGGCGCATGATCAGATCGGCGTAGTAAGAGGTGAAGCCCTCAGACACCCACAGCAGGTTGGTGTACACTTCCTGGTTGTAGTCAAAGGGGCCCAACCCCGCGGGGCGCAGGCGCTTCACGTTCCAGAGGTGGAAGTACTCATGGGCCACCAGCGTGAGAAAGCCCTGGTAGCCGCGCTCGGTGCCGTAGGCGGTGCGGGTAGCCTGTAGCGTGGTGGAGTTCAGGTGCTCCAGTCCGCCCCCGCCGGCGGGTAAATTATGCACGATGAACAGGTAATAGTCTACCGGCAGCTCGCCAAATATTTTGGTAGACTCATCGGTCACGCGCTTCATATCAGCCGTGAGGCGGGCCGGGTCATAGTTGGCATCACCGTACATGGCCACCTCGTGCTTCACGCCGTTGCTTTCAAACGACAGGATCTCATGATTGCCAATCTCTATGGGCGAATCGGCTAAGACGTCATAGTTGGCGGCCCGGTAGGTAAACGGCTGGCCCGGTACCGGAGGCAGGCCGGTGGAGACTTTGCTCCAACCCTGGAACGGAACCACTGTTAAGGTAGAGGGCAGGTCTTTGTGGCCTTCGGGGTACATGAACACGCTGGTGCCGTTCAGGTAGCCGTGGCTGGCGTCCAGGAAGCTGGTGCGCACCGTCAGTTCAAAGGCGTACACCTTGTAGGTCACGGTCACGTCTTTTCCGCCGGTGGCCACGCGCCAGGTGTTCTTGTCCAGCTTAGAGGCGGACACCTGCCGGTTGCCTGCCTGGGCCTCAAACGCCTCCACGTTCCTGGGGAATTCCCTGATCAGGTAAGAGCCCGGCGTCCAGACCGGCATGGTCAGGTCCAGGTGCTTGCCCCTGAAACCTTGCAGGCGCATTTCCACCTCAAAGTAGTGGGTGTGCGGCTCTGGCATAGACAGGCGGTACGTGATGGTGGGCGCCGCAGACGCGGAGGAAGAGAGGGCCACCGCCAGAAGCAGCAGCACTCCCCACGCCCAGGAATGGATTATTCTTTGCATACACATGTAAGGGTAGATGGGGTTAAAAAGCGAATAATACGGCTAAAAACCTGTTAATCCAAGGAATAGCCCCTGGTGGGCAACCGCGGCCCCGGGGCCGAACGTATGCAGGAGAAAGCCCTCCCATGAAGAAAATTTGGATCATTTTTGGCGTACTCCTCTCTCTGCTCGTCCTGTACCGGGCGGTTTTTGGCCCCGGCACCCTGCTGGGTCCGGCGGTAAAGCAGACCAGCCAGGACGGAGGCGACCAGCTGTTCCATAACGACACCTCGGCGAACCCTGCCCCGGCTGACGGAGCCGCCTCCCTGGGCGTACTGGACGGCAACTACCCCACCAAAGCCGACAGCCTGGTGGCCTTTGCCCTGCAGCGCTACGGCACCGAGTACCTCTACGGCGGGGTAACCGAGGAAGAAGGCTTTGACTGCTCGGGGTTTATCACGTTCGTCTACAGCCGGTTTGGGGAGAAGGTGCCGCACGGCTCCACGCTGCAGGCCAAACTGGGCGAAAGCGTGTCCATGCAGGAAGCCCGCAAAGGCGACCTGATCATCTTCACCGGCACCAACCCCGAGGACCGCACGCCCGGGCACGTGGGCATAGTCATCTCCAACGCCCCCAAGCCCATCCAGTTTGTGCATTCTTCCTCAGAGGGCGGGGTGAAAGTGAGCGAGGTGGAAGGCACCCTGTACCAGAAGCGCTTCCTGGACATCAGGAGGGTGTTGCCCTGAGGGGCGAGGCAGCCGTTTCAGGGGGATTTTCAGGGAAACGCCCCAAAAACGGAACTTCGGCTGAGGCCCGGCACTTAAGTGCTTCATCTTCAAAGTACAAGCTTAGATTGCGGCCTGGTTCGCCCGGCTGTTGAACTGAACTTTTCTAAGAAAACGATCCTGGCTTCCTCAGTATAAATACCGGATTTATACAATACAACCCCTTGATTATCAACAGTTACTACTTGCAAGCCAGAAAAGTAAGGACAAAAAAATACCCGGCCATTGCAGTAGCCGGGTACGGAATCCTTTGAAATGGTATCAAGCGACACAGGAAGGAACTGCCTCCCTCACGCGCCTGGCTACCTCATGCCGGATTCGCCAGTAGACCAAGGTCTTTTAGCAAGCTTCAACACGGTTAACGGTTGACACATGAGCTAGGCTTGATACATTCTTACTGGGATTAGACACTTTTACCTCCTTTCTTTAAGTCCAACATAAACCCATCTGGACTTCCAAGTACCTTATGGTTGTGTAGAGGGGCCCGGAGCACTCGCTTCCGTTTTATAAAGTTAAAAGACGGAAGGATAGTTCAAAAGGTTTGATGAAAAATTTTATGTTTTTTCTTCCGGGCCGGTTTTCTCTGTTTTGAAGAAAACCCAGATCCAGGCCAGGGCCAGCAGCGCCTCGGCGGCGGCGTCTAACAGGTAAATATCCAGGATAACCTCACGGGTGGCGTAGCGCACATCCATGGCGCCCAGGCCCACGGCGCAGAAGAATCCTATCAGTTCGGGGCCCCGCTCCCGCTCTTTCCGGAAGGCGGCGGTCAGCAGCCCGGCCCCAATGGCCAGCACCAGCACGCCCACCGTGTCTACCAGCCAGACCTCGTTCTTGGGCCCGGTAACGGCCAGGAAACCGGGCCGGTGCAGCAGGGGCCAGAGGCCGGTGAGGGTGTAAAATATCCCTTGCGTGGTTAAAAGTAGTTTGCGCATGTTGGTTTCTGCTCAGCAGACCGGTATTTGCCTCTGGTCTACGAGAAACTTTCGGGCCCCGGATTATTTAGGATCAATATTTGCCTATATTTAGAGTAACTAAAACCAAACTATCAAACAACAAACGTATGAGAAAGATCTTTTTGTTAGCGCTTTTCCTCTGCCTGACCACCCTGGGCTGGGCGCAGAAGAAATCTCCCATTGGCATCTGGACCAACGAGGAGAAAGAAGCCCGCTTTGAAATCTACCAGTGCGGCGACAAACTCTGCGGAAAGATCATCTGGCTGAAAGAACCCAACCGCGACGGCAAACCCAAACTTGACCAGTTCAACCCAGACCCCAAGCTGCAGAAACGGCCCATTATTGGGCTGGTGTTCCTGAAGAACTTCTCCCCTGAGGGCGAAGGCAAGTGGGACGACGGCACCATCTATGACCCCAAGTCTGGCAAGACCTATTCTTCTTACATGAAACTGATGGGCAACGACAAGATGGAGGTAAAAGGCTACATTGGCATTTCCCTCATTGGCCGCTCCCAGGTGTGGACCCGGGTACAGTAAACCAGATTGCAGCAATAATAGAAAAGGGGCTTCCATAGAAGCCCCTTTTTTGGTTTCAGGCACTTGCCCTGCCCGGGTTAGCAGAGGTCCAGGATCTTGATTTTCTTATCTCTGAAGGTAAACGACTCGCCTTTGGTTTTGCCGGCCATGGCCTGGAACACCGGGGAGGCGGCCGAGATGGCGTAGTACTTCTCCCCGTCCAGCACAATCTCGCCCAGGCTCACCGAGATGAAGTAGTTCTGGGCATCGGTCCGGACTACGGAGCCCAGCGAGATATCCTCGTTCACCTTGTTGCGCACAATGCGCTTCAGGATTCCCAGTTTTCCTATGGCCTCGTCCAGTTGCTTGGCAAACATGTCCCGCTGAATCTGGCAAGCCTCCCTGAACGACTCAAACTTGTCTTCAATGGCACCCTGGCTTTCATTGGCGCTGATCTGGGCTTCTTCCATGGCTTGCCGGGCGTTGTCAACAAAGTCTGTCTGTTGGCGCAGGCATTCTTCTAATAACCTATGTTTTATATCCAGGTCAAGGGCGGTTTCAGTAGTTATAGACATAGTTTTAGCAATAGGTAAAGGTTTAACTTCTTATCTGGTAAGCTCAAAAGACTTTCAAGGCAGAGGCGCACCTCTTGGTAAAAAGGCCGGTTTTTGGGCTGTTTTAGGGAAAAGAAACGCAAACGGGGCAGAATCTTTAAAGAACTCGCAAAGCTTTAAACTGATATATTAAGATTTTGTTTAGAAAAAAACATTAAAAAAGCAGGATTTTTATTTCAGAGCTTTACCACCCGCACCTGAGACCACTCCCCGGCGGCCAACACCCGCACCAGATACGTGCCGGCCGGCAGGCCTTCCACCGAGAAGGAAGTACCTGAGGCTAAGACAGTTCTAACGTGCCTGCCCACTACGTCATAGATGGAAATCTGCTGGGGAGTGCCCGCGCCCCCTTTGAGCAGCACCGCCCCTTGGGTTGGATTTGGGTAAGCCACCCACCCCGCCTGCGGCACGATGGAAGCGTCTTGCCGCACGGTGGCCTGGTTCAGGAGCCACTGGTGGGGGTCTACCTCCACCCCGGTCACCTGACCGCTTACCTTGAACCGGTAGTTTTCTGTTTCCTGGCCGTGCTGCACCAGCACCACCGTGTCTTTGGTGGCCATCCTGATCCGGTATTCCACCTCGGTGGTGAACAGCGGCGTAGCCGGGCTGGAGGTAAACTGCCGGCTCTGGAGGTAGACCTCGTTTTTCTGCTGGGCCCAGGCCACGTCAAACACCGGGAACCCTTCGCCGTACACCCATTGGTCAAAGAAGTACCCCAAAGGGCGCCCGCTCACCCGCTCCACCACGCGCTGGAAGTCTCGGGTAGTGGCCACCTGGTAGCGGTACTCCTCCCGGTAAGCCCGCAGGGCCTGGAAGAACAGGGCATCGTTCTGCAGGGCATGGCGCAGCATGTGCAGCACCAGGGCCCCCTTGCGGTAAGAAAGCACCGAGCTGAAGATACGGGCCACGTTGGTGCTGTCCCTCACGAACACCGATCCCTGCGGCGCACTCAGGGCACTCTGGTGGGCCCCGTTGAGCCAGTTGGGGGCATTGGCGGGCAAGAGCCGCTCGTAGGCCAGGTACTCACTATAAGAAGCAAAACCTTCGTTCAGCCAGATGTGGCTCCAGTCGGCGCAGGTGACCTCATCGCCCCACCATTGGTGCGCCAGCTCGTGGGCCGTGAGCGAGAACTCAAAGTTAGACTGCGTGGTCATGGTCTGGTGCTCCATGCCACCGCCAATGGGTGCCATGGTGTGGCCGTACTTCTCCCGGTGGAACGGATACACGCCGTACAGCTCAGAAAAGAGCCGCAGAAAATCGCCTGTACGGTCTATGTCTGTTTTCATGGAACTCAGGACACCCGGGTAGAGGTAATTCTGCACCAGCACTGGCGCCGGCGCTCCGGGAATCTGGGTTTGAAAGGAATACTCCTCATAGGGCCCGATGGCCACCGAGATAAGGTAATAGGCAATGGGGTAGTTTGATTTCCACTCATACCGGTGCCGTTGCGCCCCCACGGGGGTAATGCGCTGCAGCCTCCCGTTAGACCCCACCTTGTTGCCTTTGCTGGTGGTGACCCACACCTCCACCGAGTCGGCCTTGTCACTGAGCAACTGCTTGCAGGGGAACCACTCAGAGGCGGCAAAGGGCTCGCTCAAACTCCAGGTCACGCCTCCCCAGGGCGTGGGGGCCGTGTTAAACCCGTTGCCGATGGCGGCGCTGCTTCCTGAGGGTGCCCAGCCAGCGTAGAACACCTGCACCTTAAACCTGACCTGCCGGGGCTGGGCTTGGGGCAGCAGGGCCACCACCTCACTGCCCGAGCGCCGCACCACGCAGGGAGTTCCCTCCAGCAGCACCTGCTCAATGGTGAAATTGGGGTGCAGCTCAAAGGCAAACTCGGTGAGGGATGGGGCCAGGGCCGTGGCGTAGAGGGTGACGTTGCCGCTCAGGTCCAGCGAATTGTGCTCGGCCTGCAGGTCCAGTTTGTACCAGTGCAGGTCATACTTCTGCATCAGGTTTCGGTGGGCCTCAGAGGTAATGCCGTCGGCCAGCAGCGCCGGGGTGGTGCTGATTCGGCTGGCCGCGCATGGGTGTTCGGCCTTGTCCTGGGCCCGCACCCACCCTGGTGCCCCATTCAACCACAAGAGGAGGCACACAGACACAAGTAACTTACTACAAAATAGTTGCGGGTTGGGTAAAGGTAAATTCATGCTCTAAAGTTGGGGGTTAGGCGCAGGCAGCGTTGCTGTGATGAAAACGCACAAAAGGCCCGGAAGTTATTTCCCGGGCCTTTTTCTAAAAACAAGGCTAAAACGCTACTGCACCACTACTTTGCCCGCCTGGGCGGTGTTGCCCACCTGCAGCTGCACCACGTACACGCCTTTGCCAAAGCGGCTAAGGTCCAGGTCTCTGGAGACGGTGCCCTGAACGGTGCCCAGGTCTTCCTGGAACACTGCCTTGCCCTGGCTGTCTACCACCCGTAGCTGCGCCTTGGCTTTCTTCTGCGCGTGGAAAGACACGTTCACCCTGCCGCTGGTGGGGTTGGGGGAATAGGTCACGTCCAGCTTGGCGGCCTTGGCCTCTCCTTTCTTCCGGCTGGCTTTGGCGGCCTTGGCGGCTTCTTTTTTGCTGGCGGGCGCTTTGGTAGCCTTCAGGATGATGACCCGGTCCTGCTGCTTCCCGTTCCGGAGCTTAATGACGTCATACTCCCCTTCCTCCAGCAGCTCCACCGCTCCCGGGCCGCTCTCCCGCAGGATCTTCACCTCGCCGGTGCCGTCTTTCTCCACCCTGATCGTCTCCCGCAGCAGAAAGGAATCGGGCCGCACGTGGAAAGCACTGTCTAGCCGGAAGAACCGGTGGCCCCTTATCAGGGAATCTACTTTGATGGAGGTCCTGAACGCGATAGAGTCGCCGGTGATGGTGAGCACCCGGTGCTCCAGGTCCTTGAGGCGCTCGGGGTGCAGCATCTCCAGGTCGTGGAGCCGGGCAGCCCCTTTAAGCCGGCTGAACACTGAGTCTGGCAGGGCCCTCCTGAACCGGAACACCCGCAGCGAGTCGTGGCCCTGGCCCGGCACCCGGCGGAACACCTTCAGGTCCTGCCCCGGCGCCAGGTCTGCCGGGGCAATGGGCTTGGCCCCCAGCTTTCTGAACGCGGTTCCGCTTGCCTCCATCTGCTTCACGGCCTCCTCCAGTGACTTGCCCTCCGCCACGGTAAGGGTGGTGTCCAGCAGGAGAAACTCGCCGTTCTCCTGCTTCAGAATTTTCACCTTTGCCTGTCTGGCGGGGGCTGCCTTCTCCTTCTGGGGGGCCTGGGCGTGCGCCCGGGAAAAGGCAGTGGCTCCTAAGAAGGCCAGCGCGGCAAAGCAGTGCAGAAAGTATTGTTTCTTCTCCATAGAACTTGTACATTAGGTTTGTTATGTGGTTGATGCCTACAATATTACCGGGTATCTTTTTGAGAAGAGGTTAAGGCTTGGTTAAAGTCTGTTAATGAAACGTTAAAGTAAGAATAGGCCTCATTTTCCCCCGTATCTTTGTTGAGATGAGAAAGAAAACGCTCCTTTGGGTCATTGTCTTGATGAGCATCTCCCTGATAGGGCTGATAGGCTTCCAGGTGTACTGGATTCAGCATGCGGTGCAGATGGAGGAAGAGGTGTTTGACAGGAACGTCAACGATGCCCTGCACCAGGTGGCCCGCCGGCTGGAGCAGCAGGAAGCCGTGCACTTCCTCAAAGAGGAAGCTCCCCAGATTACGGCGGCGGCCTTGACCACAGATGCTCCGGCCCCCCTGGCGGAGGCCGAGCCCACCGTACCCGCCAAGCCCGCCAAACCCCAGTCCAGGGAAGCCCGAAAGCGGCAGCCCAGGAAAGCGGCTCCTG
Source organism: Rufibacter psychrotolerans (assembly GCF_016924645.1). Lineage (GTDB taxonomy): Bacteria > Bacteroidota > Bacteroidia > Cytophagales > Hymenobacteraceae > Nibribacter > Nibribacter psychrotolerans. The sequence continues at coordinate 37,453 of NZ_JAFFJV010000013.1, forward strand.
CCCCGCCGGCACCGGTAACGGCCTCCGTTGGTCCACCGGCGGTTACGGTAGTGCCCCCGCAGGTACTGGTGACGCGCACCGAGGCGCTGACGCAGGTGTACGGCATGGTGGAAACCACCCGCGTAAAAGCTCCCCGCACCCGGGCTTTCGTGTCGGGGGGGCAGCACATTGAGATCTTCGGGAAGGGAGCCACCGACTCAGTGGTGGTCTGGAAGTTCCTGGCCTCGCAGGCCAAGGCCGATTCGCTCCTGAAAAAAGGTTTGGCCCAGCACTTCCAGCGCGGCAAGGCCGACCAGGATTTCCTGTACAGGCTGGAGGGCGACACGCTTACTCCCCTAAGGCAGCAGGAAGCCCTGCGGCTACTCAACCCCAAACACCTCAAGTCCATCAAGCTGCAAGGCAGGACCATAGACCTGGTCACCGACTCTCTGCTTGGCAAACAACTGCGGCAGTCGTTCACCATCTCCGTTGATTCCCTTCAGATTCCTACCAGATACGTACCTGCCCACAGCGGAAAGACCTGGTCCGGCAAGGCTCCTACCCATTCAAGTCCTGGCTTCAATGCCACTGCGCAACCAGCTCGCAGACAGGCGGTAAAGCAAAAGACACCGGCTCCCGCCCACAGCGGCACCCCGGAGAAGGACCCGCACCAGAAAGCCCAGGCCAAGGCGCAGCACCTGAACCAGGTCATGCAGCAGATGGCGGTGGAGTACGTGCGCAAGGAGAAGCCCCTGGAAGAGCGCCTGCAGCAGCTCAAGCTCAAGGAACTGCTGGCCAACGAACTGCACAACCGCAGCATTTCCACCCCCTACCGTTGCTCGCTGCGGTCGGTGGCGGCGGCCTCCAAAGACGCCAACTTTGTGCTGGCCTCGCACCACACGTTTGCCTCTGCCAACCTGCGGGAGAACGAGTACGCGGTGCGCCTTTTCCCCAACGACGTGATGACCGCCCCCAGCTTCCTGCTGCTGAACTTCCCCAACCGCAACCTGTACGTGTGGCAAAGCCTGCTGCTTCCGTCGGTGATCTCGGTGCTGTTCACCCTCATCATCATTCTTACGTTCTCCTTCACCCTGTACACCATTCTGCGGCAGAAGAAGATTTCTGAGATTAAGAACGACTTCATCAACAACATGACGCATGAGTTCAAGACGCCCATTGCCACCATTTCCCTGGCCCTGGATGCGCTGGTGAACCCCAAGGTGCGCTCAGACGAGGTACGGGTAGACTATTACGCCCGCATCATCAGGGATGAGAACAAGCGCATGCACCAGCAGGTGGAGAAAGTGCTGCAGACCGCCCAGATGGAGCGCCAATCCATCCAGCTGGCCTGCGAGCGGGTAGACGTGCACCAACTCATCAGGAAGGCCGCCGAGCCGTTCCAGCTGCACATTGAGCAGCGCCAGGGCATGCTGGACCTGAAGCTGGAGGCCCAGGAACCGTACGTCTGGGCCGACCCCGGGCACCTGGCCAACATGGTGGCCAACCTGCTGGACAACGCCAACAAGTACTCGCCCACCGCGCCCAAGATTGTGATCCAGACCACCACCATCTCCAAAGGCCTGCACATCTCGGTGGAGGACCAGGGCGTGGGCATGTCTAGGGAGGCGCAGAAACGGGTGTTTGACAAGTTCTACCGGGTGCCCACCGGCAACGTGCACAACGTGAAAGGCTTTGGGCTGGGCCTCAGCTACGTGAAGACCATGGCCGAGGCGCACGCCGGCAGCATCCACCTCCGCAGCGAACTGGGCAAGGGCAGCAAGTTCACGCTTTGGCTGCCTTTTCAGAAAAACATGAGCTAAACGATTCTCTACCCTTAAACGCCTTACACCATGACCGCACTGTCTGCCACCCGCCTTCTCCTGGTAGAAGATGACCCCAACTTCGGGATGGTCCTCAAAGACTACCTGGAGCTTCATGACTATGACGTCACCCTCTGTACCGATGGCCTGCAGGGCTGGCGCATGTTCCAGAAAGAGGCCTTCGCCGCCTGCATCCTGGACGTGATGATGCCCCTCAAAGACGGCTTTTCCCTGGCCGCCGACATCAAGAAGGCCGACCCGCTCATGCCCGTGATCTTCCTTACCGCCAAAGCCATGAAGGCCGACATGCTGGAGGGCTTCCGGCTGGGCGCCGATGACTACATCACCAAGCCATTTGACTCTGAGATCCTGCTCTGCAAGCTCAAGGCCATTCTGCAGCGGAAGGCGGTACCCACCACCGCCGAAAAGCCCGCCGCCACTGAGTACCAGCTGGGCCATTACCACTTCAACGCGAAGACCCGCCTCATCACCCACCACGGAGACACCCAGAAACTTTCGCCCAAGGAGGCCGAGCTGCTGCTGCTCCTCTGCCAGTACCTCAACGACGTGCTGCCGCGGGAGGTAGCGCTCAGCAAAATCTGGAAAGACGACAATTACTTCACGGCCCGCAGCATGGATGTCTTTGTCACCAAACTTCGCAAATACCTCAAAGGCGACCCCCGGGTGGAGATCATCAACGTGCACGGCAATGGGTTCAGGCTGGTGGCGCCGACGGCTGAGGCCAAGGAATTGGCTCCTTCGGTTTGAATTGTCTGTCAAGCGAGGCTTGGTCTGAGCTGGGTATCACGCAGGGGGTGTTTTCGGGCTCTTTTTTGAAGAACGAGCCGAAAACACCCTTTCTTTGTTAGCCGCTAGGCCTGGCAGGAACCTGCTCCTTTGCGCCCAAAGTTGTTTGCTGCTGGCAGAGTGCTTGCTGAGCAATAGCTTGACCTTTGCTGATTTGGTTGTTGTTGGCGTGGCGGCGGTTGTCTACTTACCTGGTCCTTGCTAAGATGGTGTTGCTGGCGTAGTTCTGGCTTGTTTATGGCTTTGAAAGCCGTGTTTTCTTGGTTTTTACTGGCGTAGTGGCGGTTTGCCTATGAACTTATAGGCTGTGTTGTTGCATAGTTTACTTGGTGCGCTCACGGCCGCGAGGCCCCGTCTTTGCCCCTCGCACTGCCCTTGCGGCCCACCTTTGTAGTTTGTGCTTAGCTTCTGTTCTTCAGGGGCCACAAGCGAGGCGCTCGAGCCAAAGACTGGAATAGGTGCGTTTAGTAGAGGCTACTGCTGGTTGGTGGCGGAAGCTTTGCTTGTAACGACGGTACTCAGCAGGAGTAGACCTACTCAATCACACTACAAAGATTGCCGTCTCAAAAAGTAACAACGGCAGCTCTGCAGGAGTAGACCTGCCCTTCTCGGGAGGGGAGTTCCGGTTGATGGCGGATGGAATTGCCTTAGGGTGGACCTTGGCCGATGGGTTGCGTACGTGGGAGCCTATGGCCCGCTAAGGCAATTTCCTTACTCGTGCAGATGACTCCCCTCCCGGGAGGGGCAGGGGTGGGTACAGGCCGCCTGCCGCCGTACTACCGCCTGCCCAAAAAACTTCGTAGCATCTGGAGGACCTGCGAGCGTCTGCGCGCTTTCCTCTCAAAAAGGGTAAAAGGGGTAATCCCTTCACTCCTCCCATGGTTCAAGTCTGTGACTTGGACCTACCATGGCGGCAGTTTGCAAAGCAGTGAAGTACTAGCTTCAATAGGAAAACAGAAGTAAGCGTTCCTTTATACTACAGAGGTCCGCTGGTGGAGATCCGCTGGCGCGAACCTCCGGCTTGTGCCTTCTAAACTGGTTCAGTGGGTGCTCCTCCGTTTCCTGCTTTCCACCTGTCCTATCGTTCCTACCCCTGCTTTCCTCCTATCCTACATCCCTACACCCTTGTTGGTGTTATCACCAACAAGCACCCCCACACCAACAAGCTATCCAACTGAATAGCCGCAAAAAGGCCCTTTCAGCAATCGCCACTTAGTCCTTAAAAACTAAAATAATTAGCTAAATATAGAGCTTTTGCTAATTTTGTTCGTAAAGAGCAACAGAACAGCAAGAGCCGTATGGAAGCAGCCATTATCCCGTTACACCCCGTGGAGGAAAACAGGTTCCTCGTGATCATTAACCAGGGTCAGTCCCTGCCCCTTTTCACCACCACCGTGCAGGCCGGTTTCCCGAGCCCGGCCTCTGACTACAGCGCCGAGCCCATTGACCTGAACACTTATGCCTCCACCCATCCGGGGTCTACGTTCCTGGTGAAGGTAATGGGCGACAGCATGATCGGGGCGCACATCATGCCCGGCGACCTGGCCATCGTGAACCGCGACCTCAGGGCGACGAGCGGCATGGTGGTGCTGGCGTTTGTGGAGGGCGGCTACACCATCAAGCGCCTGCAGGTGAAGAAAGACGCCGCGTACCTCATGTCTGAGAATGAGAAGTACCCGCCCATCAAGATAGACTCGCCCGAGGGCGGCCTCATCTGGGGCGTGGTGGTAGGCATTCACCGTAAGTTTTAGCCCATGACCAGCCTGTTTGCCCTGGTAGACTGCAACAACTTCTACGCAAGCTGCGAGAGGGTTTTCAACCCCACCCTGGTAGGCCAGCCCATAGTGGTGCTCTCCAACAACGACGGGTGTGTGATTGCCCGCAGCAACGAGGCCAAGGCCCTGGGCATTGGCATGGGTGCTCCGTTCTTTGAGATCAGGGAACTGGTGAAGGCCCACGGCGTGCACGTGTTCAGCTCCAACTACGAGCTGTACGGCGACATGAGCCGCCGCGTGACGCTCATCCTGTCTGAGTACACGCCCCACCTGGAGATCTACAGCATTGACGAGAGCTTCCTGGACCTGAGCAATTTCCTGCACGTAGATCTGGAGCAGCACGCCCGCGCCATCTGGGAGCGCGTTCCCAGGGCCACCGGCATTCCGGTGGCGGTGGGCGTGGCCCCTACCAAAACGCTGGCCAAGATAGCCAACCGCCTGGCCAAGAAAGGAACGGGCACCCTGGTGCTCAGAGACAGGGAGCAGATAGAGCAGGCCCTGAGAGCCACAGCCGTCGCCGATGTTTGGGGCGTAGGGCGGCAGTACGCGCGCAAACTGGCCGGGTATGGCGTGCAGACCGCCTATGACCTTTCCTGCGCCACCGACAGCTTTGTGAAGAAACACCTCACCATTGTGGGCCTGCGCACGGTAAAGGAACTGCGGGGCGAGTCTTGCCTTGACCTGGAGCTGGCCCCGCCGCCCAAGCAGAACATCTGCACCTCGCGCTCCTTCGGTGAGCCCCTTACCGAACTGACTGATATTGAGGAAGCCCTGGCGGCCCATACCGTGCGGTGCGCCTCCAAGCTCCGGAAACAGAACAGCTGCGCCTTCTCCTTTACCGTTTTCCTGGAGACCAGCCGCTTTACCTGCCCCACCCAGCACTACCACCAGAGCAGAACGGTAAAGCTGGAGGTACCCAGCAGCAGTGAGCTGGTCCTGGTGGCAAAGGCCCTAGAAGCGCTCAGGGCCATCTACCGGCCGGGGTTCAGGTACAAAAAGACGGGCATTATTGTGTCTGGTCTGGTGCCGGCCAACCAGGTGCAGGAAAGCCTGTTCTCGGCCAACACCCGGGAGCGGGACAACAGCCTCATGCAGACCCTGGACGGGCTGCGGGAGAAGTTTGGGCACGGCATTGTGAAATACGCGGTACAGGGCACCTCCCACAAGTGGAAGATCAAGAGCGAAAACCTTTCGCCCTGCTACACCACCCGGCTGGAGGACCTGATCAAGGCGTATTAGCCGGGTGGTGTGCCCGGGCGCCGAAGGCAGTCCTGTTGCCTGCCGGTGAGGATGCCTGTTTTGGGCTTGTTTTCTGGAAAAAGGGGCTAAAACCGCATTTCAGGAAAGAATTGAGGGGGCAAGCGGGCGGGGTACGGATTTTTTCAGCATCTTCACCCCTGCATTCCCTTTCACCGTAACCAGACCACCGCATGAAACGCATTGCCATCTTTCCCGGCTCCTTTGATCCTTTCACCAACGGGCACTATGACGTGGTACAGCGGGGCTGTGAGCTGTTTGACAACGTAATTGTGGCCATTGGCAACAACAGCAGCAAGAACCGCTACTTTCAGGTGGCCGACATGGTGGGCATTATTGAGGGCGTGTTCAAAGACAACCCCAAGGTGTGGGTGCAGGCGTACAAAGGCCTCACGGCCGATTTCGCGAAGGAGGTGGGGGCCCGTTTCCTGCTGCGCGGCTTACGCAACACCACCGATTTTGAGTACGAGAACACCATTGCGCAGGCCAACCGGCACGTGAACCCAGACCTGGAAACCGTGTTCCTGATCACCTCACCGCGGCTGGCGGCCATCAACTCTTCTATCATCAGGGAGATTCACCGCTTTGGCGGCGACGTGCAGGATTTTATCCCTTTCCACCTTTCCGCATTGCCCTCAAATAGCCCCGGATAACGAACTGAATGGAGGCGTAGGTGTCTGGCAGCACTTCCAGCACCTCGTTGGGGGACATAAAGCGCACTTCTTCAATGAACTCCTCGGCCTGGGGCTTCATGTAAGTGTCGTCCAGGCACTGCATGGTGAACCAGCTGGTCTTCTTCAGGATTTTCTTGCCCTTGTACGCGTAGGAGTGCCAGGTATTGGGGAGCTCGCCGGTAATGGCCACCTTAATGTTGCACTCCTCCTCTACCTCGCGCAGGGCGCCCAGCTGCACGTCCTCGCCTTTGTTGAGCTTGCCCTTGGGCAAATCCCAGATGCCCAGGCGGTGAATCATGAGCAGTTTTCCGTCCTTTTCCACCAGACCGCCGGCCGCCTTGATAATCTTGAACTGGTCTTTGAGGTGCTCAATGAGCTTCTTCTTCTTGTCAGTGACCAGGGTGAGGGAATCCAGCTTCTTGAGTTTCTTGACTTCCATTAACCGTACCAGGCGGTCTATCAGGATGGGGTCCACGTCCCGGATGAGCACGTCACCCACCAGGTCCTTGGAAGTAAATTGATCGTCTTTACCCAGCACCAAGTCGTATTTGTGCTTGAAGATCTTGTCACTGCTCTTCTTGATGATCAGGGGGATGTCGTTGATAAAGACATTCATGAAGTAGGCGCTTATGTACGGAGCGTATAGAGGATACAAAATAAGAAAGAAAATTCATAGGGTACAAGCAGTGCCGGCGCGGAAAAGATTGGCAGTATTTGCGTAATTTCGCCCATGCCACACACAGAAACCGCCGCACAAATTGCGGCCTACCTCCTGGAAACCCAGGCGGTGCGCCTCCGTCCGGAGCAGCCGTTCCAGTGGAGCTCCGGCTGGAACTCCCCCATCTACTGCGATAACCGCGTCACGCTTTCTTATCCGCACATCCGTACGTACATCAAAAACGCGCTGACCCAGGCCGTGAAAGACCAGTTTCCCGGCGTGCAGGCCATTGCCGGCGTAGCCACGGCGGGCATTGCCCAGGGCGCCCTGGTAGCCGACCTGCTGGACCTGCCGTATTTGTACGTACGCCCCGAGCCGAAGAGCCACGGCATGGGCAACCAAATTGAAGGGAAGTTAGAACCGGGCCAGCGCGTGGTGCTGGTAGAGGACCTGATCTCCACCGGGGGCTCGTCGCTGAAAGCGGCCAGGGCGGTACAGGCCGCCGGGGGCGAAGTGATTGGCATGGCCGCCATCTTCACCTACGGCTTCGGCAAGGCCGATGAGAACTTCGCGGCCGCCGGCATCCCCACCGTGTGCCTCAGCCACTACAACGCCCTGTTAGAGATTGCCGCCCAACAAGGCTACATCTCCTCAGAAGCCATCTCCACCCTGGCCCAATGGCGCCAGCAACCCGAAACGTGGGGGAAGTAATGTGCTAATTCCCTAATGTGCTGATGTGCTAATTTTTTGAATGTGAAATTTGAGGATGTGGAGATGTTAAGATTGATGAATCTGTTTTGGGCCTGTTTTCTAAAAACAAGCCCAAAACTGGAACTCATTCAAGCCGTATCCTACCCTATCCGTTCCACGATAATTAGCACATCAGCACATTAACCCATTAGCACATTAGCATTACTTTATGAAAATTGGCCTGCTCTCTGACACCCACAGCTACCTGGACGACCGGATGCTCACCCTGCTGCAGGGGAGCGACGAGATCTGGCATGCGGGCGATTTTGGCACGGCGGCGGTGTCTGAGCGGCTGGCCCAGGTGGCTCCCGTACGGGGCGTGTACGGCAACATTGACGCCCAGGACGTGCGGGCGCTCCACCCCAAGACGCTTCGGTTTACCTGCGCCGGGCTGGACGTGCTCATGACGCACATTGGCGGCTACCCGGGCAAGTATGCCCCAGAGGTGCGGGCCCTGATCAAGGAAAACCCGCCGGGGCTGTTCATCTGCGGCCACTCCCACATTTTAAAGGTGATGCAAGACCCCAGGCACGGCAACCTGCTGCACCTGAACCCGGGCGCGGCCGGGCGGCACGGCTTCCACCAGGTACGCACCATGATGCGCTTTGAGGTCCTGGACGGCAAGGTGCAGCACCTGCAGGTGATTGAGCTAGGCAAAAGGGCATAAAAAAAGTGTAACCGCAGTGGTTACACTTTAAAGTATCTTGTAGCTAGAGTAATCGCGTACAGTTTGCCGAAAGGCAGCAGGCGAACGAAAAAACGCAGAATTACTCAGCGGCTGCTGTAGAAGCGGCTGGAGCGGTAGCGAAACGAGCTTTCAGCTCTTCAACGTCTACGTTTTTGATTACGGGAGTAGTCAACAATTGCTTGATCACGCGCACTTTGTTGTTCTGTCTTGCTTTATTCTTCCGGTCTTTTCTTTTTAATCTAGTAACTGCCATCGGTCAATATTTAAAATTGAATCGCAAAAGTAAGTTATTACTTTTACAATCTCAAATTTCAGCTTAAAAAAACCGATGAATCCTTTGATAGATCTCCGGAGCGACACGGTGACCAAACCTGGCCCCGCCATGCTGGAGGCCATGTTTCGGGCCCAGGTAGGCGATGACGTGTACAGCGAGGACCCCACCGTGAACGAATTGCAGGCCTACGGGGCCCGCCTGTTTGGCATGGAGGCGGGCCTCTTCTGCCCTTCCGGCACCATGACCAACCAGATTGCCATTAAACTGCACACCCAGCCCCTTTCTGAGGTGATCTGTGAGCGCACCAGCCATATCTATTTATATGAAGTGGGCGGCATTGCCTTCAACTCGGCGGCCTCGGTGCACCTGATCCAGGGCACCAGGGGGAAAATCACGCCGCAGCAGGTGGCAGACGGCATCAACCCAGACAACATCCACCATCCGGTCACCAGCCTGGTGTCTCTGGAGAACACCAGCAACAAGGGCGGGGGCTCTTATTACACCCTGCCGGAGATTGCCGCCATTTCTGAGGTATGCCGCCAGCACCACCTTCCGCTGCACTTAGACGGGGCCCGCGTGTTCAATGCCCTGGTGGCCACCGGCGAGAACCCGCAGGACTACAGCCGCTATTTCAACACCATCTCGGTATGCCTTTCCAAGGGTTTGGGCGCTCCGGTGGGCTCCCTCCTGCTGGGTCCAAAACCTCTGATTGAAAAAGCCAAGCGGGTGCGCAAAGCCTTAGGCGGCGGATGGCGTCAGGCCGGTTTCCTGGCCGCCGCCGGCTTGTACGCGCTCCAACACAACATACCGCGCCTGCAAGTGGACCATGACCGGGCCGCCCTGCTGGGCAAAGTGCTGCAGGAAGCCTCTTATGTAACGGAGGTGCTCCCCGTAGACACCAACATTGTGATTTTCACGCTGGCCCCTGAGGTGAACCCCAATGGGTTCATTGGCTACCTGGAAGAGAAAGGAATCCTGGCTTCCACCTTTGGTCCGCAGCAAATCCGGATGGTGACGCATCTGGACCTGACCGATGACATGATTCAGGAAATCATCGCGGCTATCCGGCACTATAAGGCGTAGCGCCCCGGAGCGTTCCCGGGTTTCGGGGCTGTTTTCTCTAAAACGGCCCCGAAACCCAACGTACCTGGCCCAAGGATTTCAGAGGCACCTGCTGCAACCTCGCGCCTTTGGCAGGTTACCTCAAGGCCCGCCTGTTGGCCCAAGCGTCTCGTTTCGCCCCGTCTTCATTCTCACCCCTTAAAAACCCAATCCCATGTCTATCTCCTCAGAAGCCGAATTACTTGGAATACAGAAAATAAGTGCGGCCGTGGCGGAGACGCTGCGCCAGATGCGCGAACACGCCAAACCCGGCATGACCGCCCAGGAACTGGACGACTTCGGCGGGGAGCTGCTGTCGGCGGCGGGTGCCAGGTCGGCTCCGCGGCTCTCGTACGGCTTTCCGGGCTGGACCTGCATCAGCGTGAACCAGGAGGTGGCGCACGGCATCCCTTCGGCCCAAAAGGTGCTGCAGGAAGGCGACCTGGTCAACATTGACGTTTCGGCGGAGCTGGACGGTTTCTGGGCCGACAACGGCGGCTCCTTTATTCTGGGCCGGGATCTGCACCAGCGGCAGCCATTGGTAGACGCTTCGCGGCAGATTCTGGAAAAAGCAGTAAGCCAGATTAGGGGCGGCGTGAAAGTGGCCGACATTGGTTTCCTGATAGAGGCCGAGGCCCGCAAGCGCGGCTACAAGGTCATTGAGAACCTGGCCGGGCACGGCGTGGGCCGCAGCCTGCACGAGGAGCCGCACGACATCCTCAACTGGGGCGACAAGTCAAACAAGACCCGGTTCAGGAAAAACTCGGTGGTAGCCGTGGAAACGTTTATCTCCACGGGCTCTACCATTGCCGTGGAGCAGCAAGACGGCTGGACCCTGCTGGGCAACAAAGGCGGGTACGTGGCCCAGCACGAGCACACCATTCTGGTCACCGACGGCAAACCCGTGATTCTCACGGTCGCCAACGGCATCTGAAAATTTTCCTGGGCCCGGCATAAGGGTAAGTGCGCCTCTTTCCATCTTATACATACTGGTACCCTATTTTAGAAAGTACCTAACGGGCCGTTGAGCCCTTCCCTACCCAGAACCATAGACGTTCCTAATGCCTTTTTCGCGCCGCTTCTCCTTGGTGAGGTTTCTTGGGCTGCTCCTGCTGGTGATGAGCGGGAGTGGGTTTGTCTGCGCCAAGCCGGCGGCCGGGGAAAAGGAGCGGAAGCAGCGGGCGGGCGCTGTCACGGCCCTTGCCCAGAAGGTGGCGGGCTTTTCCATCTCTTCCTTCTTTGCCGGCAGCGACTCCACCTCCTGCGTTATTCCGTTCACGCGCGCCGGCAACCTGATCCTGATCCAGGCCACCGCCGACACCACCGTGGGCAACTTCATCTTAGACACCGGCGCCCAGAACCTGGTCCTGAACATCACCTATTTCCGGGATTACCCTACACTAAAGGTCAGCAACGCCGAAAGGACCAGCGTGACCGGCACCTCGCCCACGGTGCTGAAGACGGTGGTCAGGAGCTTCTCCTTCGGCACCCTGCGCTACAGCCGCCTGCGGGCCGACCTGGTGAACCTGGGCCACATTGAGAACTCCAAGCAGGTGAAAATCCTGGGGCTGCTGGGCATGGAGCTGTTCAGGCAGTGCGAGATGATCATTGACTACGAGCGCAGCCTTATTTACCTGCACCAGATTGGCAGGAAAGAGGCAACTACTTACCGCAGCAAAATGTTACAGGATACGGCCCGGTACCACAGCATTCCCATTGACCTGAAGGACAACCGCATTATTGCCCGCACTGAGCTGGCCGGCAAGAAAGTAGACTTCATCATTGACTGCGGCGCCGAGACCAACATCCTGGACAGCCGCCTGCCCAACAAAATCTTTGAGCAGGTGGTCATCACCGGCCGGGTGCTGGTGAGCGGCACCGGCAACAAAAAGATAGAAGCCCTGCGGGGCGATGTGAAAGACATGAGGCTGGGCAGCCAGGCCTTTGCTTCGCTACCGGTCTTGATCACCAGCCTGGAGAACACCTGTTTTTCGTATAACGGATGTATCAACGGGGTGCTGGGCTTTGACTTCCTGGCAGCCAACAACAATAAAATTGGCTTTAACTTTGTGAAGCGCGAACTCTACATATGGAAATAACCCACAACCGGCTCTCTGGGCAAACATGGCGCAGGCGCTGCTGGTGCACCATCCTCTTGATGGTCTGCCTGCAGGTGCACCTTTTTGCCCAAACGCCGGGGCGAAAATACATGGTGCGCGACGGGCGCATGCTCATTGAGTTGAACAAGCAACTGCCCGCCGCCTCTATAGACAGCTTTCTGGTGCAGTTCAACCTCACCGACCTGGGCCTGAAGCATTTCCTGCAGACGGGTAAACCCGATTCTCTGCAGCAACAGGGCTGGCACATTGAGCACAACTCAGACCAGCTGGTGGTGATCACCAAGCCGCTCATGGTGTTTGAGAACCTGATAAACCCCGCCGACCGCATCATCTTCACCGAGAAAGACCACGCCGCGGCAGACTTGTTCCCGGAGGGTCACCAACGGGTGGTGCTGGGCTTTAACCGGTTCAAGAACAAGAAGCCTTTCCCGGAGAAAGACTCGGTGGTCACCTTTTACCTGCGCAACAACCCCTCGGCCCGCAAGGTCTACCTGGCCGGCACCTTCAACGGGTGGTCGCCCACCAGCCTGAAGATGAACCGCGTAGACAGCGGGTGGATCGCTCAGGTGCCCCTGGCCGCCGGGAAGCACTGGTACAAGTTTGTCATTGACGACCACTGGGAGCCCGACTTTGACAACCAGCTGCGCGAGAACGACGGCCGGGGCAACATCAACTCGGTGTACTACAAAACCAACGTGGTGTTCAGGCTCAATGCCTTCCCCAACGCCAAGCGGGTGTACCTGGCCGGCAGTTTCAACAACTGGCGCGAGCGCCACCTGCAGCTGACCAAAACGGCTAATGGCTGGGAGTTGCCGCTGTTCCTGGCCCCGGGCACCCATGTCTATAAATTCATAGTAGACGGCGACTGGCACCATGACCCGGCCAACCCCGAGACCGTTCCAGACGGGCACAACGGCGTTAACTCGCTGCTGCGCCTGGGGCCCACGCACCTGTTCCGGTTAGAAGGGTATACCGGGGCCCGGGAGGTGTTTCTGGCGGGCAGTTTCAACCAGTGGCGCGACTTTGAGCTGCCCATGAAGAAAACCCCAACCGGCTGGGAGTTGCCCTACGCCATTGGTCCGGGCAATTATGAGTACAAGTTCAAGGTAGACGGCAAATGGGTCTTAGACCCCGCAAATCCCTTGAAGGTGGGCAACCCAGAGGGCACCGGCAACTCCTACCTCATCCTCTCGCCCAACCACACGTTCCGGCTCAGGAACCACGGCAAGGCCAAGGCGGTGTACGTGGCCGGCGATTTCAACAACTGGGACCCCAAGGCCCTGCGCATGAAGAAGGAAGGAGACGACTGGGTGTTCAGTCTGCACCTGCCGGTGGGCAAGAACCGCTACAAGTTCATTGTGGACGGCGAATGGATCATTGACCCCGACAACAAACTTTGGGAGCAGAACGAGCACCATACCGGCAACTCCATCATCTGGATTGAGCGGTAAAACCGCTTTTAGTCTGGGCATTCTTCCCATTACCCCGCACCCTTTTGGGGCGGTTTTCTGAAAATAAGCCTCAAAACAGAACCCACTTCAGCAAAGAGGTGGCCAGAGTTTAGGCCCTACAACGGGGAGGCTGCTCTTGTTTACTGGAGCAGCTTCCCCGTTGCAGGGCTCTTTTTCTGGAATTACCCCAAAAACGCAATACCCTCTCCTTCTTCCGGCACCCCCAGCAATTTCTGCTGAACCATTTGCCCCAATCCGTGGGGCAACCTTGCGGTTCACGGGCCAGCCACTCCGAATGGCTTCTGCTGCATGTCTTCCTGTTCTGGGTGCGGTATGTGCTTACCGAAGCAGGCAATTACCGGCTTCCGGAGCAGGCCTGGTCAGGCAAAGCCGTGCAGGTGATGGTAAAAACCAGGCCTGCTTCTTTAGAGAATAATTATAAATATTTACCTTTCAGAATCATTATTCTAATCAATTGGACTATATCCTCCGCTAAACCCGCACCCAACTCCTCTCCAGTCCTTACCTGATGGAATACAAATCGCTTTATTTTAATCTTTTATAACACAATTCCTATTTCATGAAAAAATGTTTACTCACCCTCCTCCTGGTGGTTTCCATCCAGTGTTACAGCTTCGCCCAGGCAGATTTTTTTGAGCCGGGGTATGTTATTGTCAGAGGAGATTCCCTGAAAGGATTTATTGAACGAACCGATGAAACCAAGCTGAGCGTTGCTGTCAATTTCAAGGAAAACTCATCTTCTGCCGTGCGCCACTATGCGGTGGGTGAACTTGAAGGTTTCGGGTTCCCGAAGGACGGCTTGCACTTTGCGCCGGTGCCCGCCCAAATCCGTAGCATCTCTGCCACTGAGACAACCACCCGGTACGCTAAAAAACTGGTGACAGGCTATACCAGCCTGTACAAATTGCAACTCCCCAGAACGGAGCAAGCGCAGGAGTACCTAAAAGACAATGAGCATGTTTACGTGCTAAAGAAAGACACCACCTTTTATACCCTGGCCCAGTATGAGGTACTAACTGACAACGGGTACCGGGTTGACAAAAGATACGTTGGGCTACTTATCTCCCTGCTCAACGACTGCCCCACCATAGCACCGGCCTCGCTCCATAAGGTATCGTTCAAAGATGCGGCGCTTGCTCCATTGATCTCTAAATACAATTCCTGCAAGGACCCCGCCTCCGCCAACATTGCGCACACCTACAAGGCCAAAGCTATGGTGAAGTGGGGACCAGAGGCGGGCTATGCTACTGTGTACGCCCCCAATAAAGATGCTTTCCTCACCGACAAGGACGCCTTCCTGGGCGGAAACGGGTATTGGGCCGGTATCTCCTGGGACATTGTGGCCCCAAACGTGAGCCGCAGGTTCAGCACCAAACTGGGCCTCAACTACCTGAACATACGCTATGACTATCTCTCTAGAACCCGAAACGGGTACTCCGTCAAACCTTATGAAGTGAAGGAGCAAAGGCACATGCTTAGGCTACCAATAGGTACCCAGTACAACTTCAACAACGCTCCGGGCAAGAAGATCTCTCCGTTTGTAAACTTCGGTTTAACCGCCCAATTCTCTGCCAACAGTGACTTTAAGCAGAAAGACATGGTCCCTTTTCTTCACATAGGCGCCGGAGCGTACGTGTGGCAATACAAAGTGATGGCCATGGTAGAGAATTTAGGGTTTAGGCCAGACAACGAAAAGGTGATTTCGCTTGGCGTAGGCTACACGTTCAAGAGCAAGGAGAAGTAACAGTTCCCGGTAAACATCTTCCCACCCACAACCCAACCTCCCTCGCCCAGGCCATTTACCAAATAAAGGGCCTGGGCGGGGGAGAGTCGTTTCTTACCAGTGGCCTTGACGGGCCAAAAAGGCTACGGCCTTTGCATGCCTTGCTCAAGAGGTAAGCGAAACCGGTTTTAAGCCAATTTTCCTGAAAAGAGGCGTAAAACGCAGGGGCCGGACCCTCCTGGTCCCTCCTGCCCCGCCGCATCCAAACATTTTCCCGCCGGTTCCAATAATTTAGAGTAACTTTGCAGTCCATAAGACAAACACTACTTATGGCTTCTGCTAAATACATTTTCGTTTCGGGAGGGGTTACGTCCTCACTGGGAAAAGGCATCATCTCGGCTTCACTGGCTAAATTATTGCAAGCGAGAGGCTTCTCTGTCACCATCCAAAAGTTTGACCCCTACATCAACATTGATCCGGGCACGCTCAACCCCTATGAGCACGGCGAGTGCTACGTGACCGATGACGGTGCCGAGACCGACCTGGATTTAGGGCATTACGAGCGCTTCCTGAACGTACCCACCTCGCAGGCCAACAACGTGACCACCGGCCGCATCTACCACAGCGTGATCACGCAGGAGCGCCAGGGCGCGTACCTGGGCAAAACCGTGCAGGTAATTCCCCACATCACTGATGAGATCAAGCGTCGCATGCTGCTGCTGGGCCAGACCGGCGAGTTTGACGTGGTGATCACTGAAATTGGCGGCAGCGTGGGCGATATTGAGTCCCTGCCGTTTATTGAAGCCGTGCGCCAGCTGCGCTGGGAGCTCAACCCCAATGACAGCGTAGTGATTCACCTTACCCTATTGCCCTACCTTAAGGCCGCCGGCGAGCTCAAGACCAAACCCACTCAGCACTCGGTAAAAGCCCTGTCAGAGTCAGGCGTGCAGCCAGACATTCTGGTGTGCCGCTCAGAATACCCTATTCCGGCCGAAATGCGGAAGAAAATCGCCCTGTTCTGCAACGTGGCGCCCAACGCCGTGATTGAGTCCCTGGATGCCGAGACCATCTACGACGTGCCGCTGCTCATGAAAAAAGAGAAGCTGGACGAGCGCGTGATCAAGAAACTGAAACTGACCAGCAAGCAAGAAGTAAACCTGGACAGCTGGAAAGAATTCCTGGGCCGTCTGAAAAACCCCACCGAGGAGGTGAAGATTGCCCTGGTAGGGAAATACGTGGAGTTGCCCGATGCCTATAAATCCATCATTGAGTCCTTCATCCACGCCGGGGCGTTCAATGAGTGCAAGGTAAAGCTCAAGTTCATCCAGTCTGAGTTTATCACCGCCGAGAACGTGCACACCCACCTGGAAGGCATGGACGCCGTGCTGGTGGCCCCGGGCTTCGGTGAACGCGGGTTTGAGGGCAAGCTGGAGGCCATCCGCTACGTGCGCGAGGGCCAGATTCCGTTCTTCGGGATTTGCCTGGGCATGCAGACGGCCGCCGTGGAGTTTGCCCGCAACGTGCTGGGTCTGCAAGACGCGGCTTCCACCGAGATGAACCCAAGCACCCCCCACCCTGTTATTGACATGATGGAGGAGCAGAAGAGCATCACGCAGAAAGGAGGCACCATGCGCCTGGGCTCTTATGCCTGCGACCTGAAAAGAGGCTCCAAGGCGTACCAGGCCTACGGCAAGGGCCACATCTTTGAGCGTCACCGCCACCGCTATGAGTTCAACAACAAGTACCTGCAGGCCTTTGAGGAGGCGGGCATGCACGCCACCGGCGTTAACCCAGACACCGGCCTGGTAGAGGTGATTGAGCTGCAGCACCACCCTTGGTTTGTGGCGGCCCAGTACCACCCAGAACTGAAGAGCACGGTCCTGAACCCGCACCCGCTGTTCGTTCGCTTTATCAAGGCGGCCATCACGTACTCTAAAAACAGAAACAAATAACCCTTATTAACTTCTATGGATAGAAATTCAGCAATAGGCATGGGCCTGATTGCCGTGATTATACTGGCTTACAGTATATTCTTTATGAAAGGACCGGAGCCACAGCCGGTGCAACAGAAGAAAACAGCAACTACCGCCGCCCCGGCGGCCACCACCAATACCGCCAATGACTCCCTGGCCCTGGCCCAACGCGCTGCCCAACTGGGCGAGTTCGGTGCGCTGGCTACCGGCCAGAACCAGACCACCGTTCTGGAAAACCAGGTGCTCAGGATCACGTTAGGCACCCAGGGCGGAAAAGTAGAGCAGGTAGAACTGAAGAACTACAAAACCTGGGACCAGAAGCCCCTCATCTTGTTTGACAAGGAGAGCAGCCAGCAGGAGTTCACGTTCCAGACCAAGGGCGGCCGCAGCATCAGGCTGTCTGACCTGTTCTTTCAGCCCTCGGCGGTAACCAGCCTTACGGTAAATGAGAAGCCGGCCAAGGCCATCACCTTCACGGCCCAGGTGGCCCCCGGCCAATCCATTGAGCAGGTGTACACCCTGCGAGACGACTCCTATGAGGTAGGCTACCAGCTGAACTTCCGGGGCATGGAAGGCCTGGTGGCGCAGCAGCCCATCCAGCTGACCTGGACCGATGAGCTGAAGCGCCTGGAGAAAGACATCAAGCAGAACCGCAACCACTCTACCGTTAACTACTACACCGCCGACGGCAGCTTTGACAACCTTTCGGCCAGCGCCACTGACCCTGAGAGCGAGAAAGTGGCGGAGCCGGTGAAATGGGTGGCCAACAAACAGAACTTCTTCACGGCCGCCATCATTGCGCAGAACAACTTCGCCAGCGCAGAGGTGAGCAGTGCTTTCAACGCCGAGGACACCACCCAGGTAAAGACCCTGCAGTCTAAGCTGACCGTGCCGGTGGCCGACGCCCTGACCGGCAAAGCCAACTTCACCTACTTCTTCGGCCCCAATGACTACGATGTGCTCAAGAACGTGACCGATGAGTTTGACCGCAACCTGGAGCTGGGCTGGGGCATCTTCGCGTGGGTGAACAAACTGCTCATCATTCCCGCGTTTGACTTCCTGGAAGACTTCATTGGCAACTACGGCATCATCATCATCCTGCTGGTACTCTACATCAAGCTGATCCTGAGCCCGCTTACCTACAAGTCGTACATCTCCATGGCCAAGATGAAGGTCCTGAAGCCCGAGATTGACGCCATCAAGGAGAAGCACGAAGGCGACATGCAGAAGACGCAGGCCGAAACCATGGCCCTGTACTCCAAGATGGGCGTGAACCCCATGAGCGGGTGTATTCCCATGCTGCTGCAGATCCCTATCCTGTTTGCCATGTTCAACTTCTTCCCTAACTCTATTGAGTTGCGGCAGGAGCCGTTCCTGTGGGCGCATGACCTGAGCACCTATGACGTGTTTGCCATGCTGCCGTTCACCATTCCGTTCTATGGCAACCACGTGAGCATGTTCACCCTGCTGATGACCGCCTCTACCATTCTGTACACGTGGTCTAACAACCAGGTAAGCTCCATCCAGGGGCCTATGAAGTTCTACTCGTACCTCATGCCGGTGATCTTCATGTTCGTGCTGAACAGCTTCCCGGCTGGTCTGAGCTTCTACTACTTCGTGTCTAACATTGTGACCTTCGGCCAGCAGGCCCTGATCAGACGCTTCGTAGACGATGCCACCATCCGGAAGAACCTGGAAGAGTATCAGGAGAAGAACAAAGGAAAGGAGCCCAAAGGAGGCTTCCAGAAGCGCCTGCAGGAGGCCATGAAAGCCGCCGCAGAGCAGGAAGCCAAGCGCAAGAAAGGCACCAAATAACAGCCTTTTAGTCCCTTAGAGAAAGCCCGGTTCACGCCGGGCTTTTTTTATGCGTTTTTCATGAAACAACCTCAAAGCAAACCATTAGGCATCAACCACTTACAAACGCCCATCTAAACAAAAAAAGCAGGTAAAACCGGGATCTGTTTCCTAGTTCTGGACGGGTGAAAAGGAGCCGAGACACGCCTATGTATGCCTCAAAAAGTGGCCAAACAGCCCATTAGCCAACACTAATCTGGTTAGTATTTGATCAATCCTATTTTGGGGCTGTTTTCTCTAAATTGGCCCCAAAACAGCAGGGCCAACGCCCGGAAAGCAGCAATTCTGGACCGGAATCCGGGCACTTTGGAGGTGGTTTGGGGCGCTCTTTTGGTACTTAACCTGCTTTCGGCGGCCCTCTAAACCAGCCGGTCGCTCCTTCGGCAGCAGCCCGGGGCGGCGGGCCGCTGCCGCCCCGGCCAACCCAAACCTAAAATGATAACTATCAGGGCTCTAAGCCTGCTTGATTCAACAAGATGGCAAACTCCGTTTTTGGGCCAAAATGGGGATAAATAACTGCAAAGTGTTAATAAGTCTTGGCTGCAAGTCTCTCCAAATTACCTTATCTTTGTAAAAGCGTATGCTTTATCTGGTAGTTAAACGTCTCTATTGGCACAAGAAAGATGAAAATCACTTATTACGGACAATCTTGCTTTCTTTTTGACATGGGTGGTACCAGGGTGCTCTTTGACCCCTTCATCACTCCAAATCCATTAGCATCTGAGATTGACATTGATTCCATAGAATGCGATTACATCCTGCTCTCGCACGGGCACGGAGACCACGTGGCAGACGCGGAGTACCTGCTCAAGAAGACCGGCGCCACCCTGGTGGCCATGTTTGAGATTGTGAGCTGGTATCAGAAAAAGGGTGTGGAGAACGTTCATCCTATGAACACCGGCGGAAAGGTGCACCTGCCCTTCGGTACGGTGAAGATGGTGAACGCTGTGCACTCCAGCTCATTGCCAGACGGAACCTACGCAGGCACCGCGGCCGGCTTTGTGGTAGAAAGCGCCGAGAAAACCTTCTACTACGCCGGCGACACCGCCCTGCACATGGACATGAAACTGATTGGCGACCGTTATCGTTTGGACTTCGCGCTCCTGCCCATTGGGGACAACTTCACCATGGACATGGAAGACGCCCTGGTAGCGGCCAATTACGTGAACGTGAATAAAATCATCGGGATGCACTATGACACCTTCCCGTACATAGAGATTGATCATGTGGAGGCCCTGGAGTTAGCCCGGCGCCAGCAGAAGGAGTTGATATTGATGGAGATTGGTCAAACATTAGAACTGTAACCTGTAGAATGGGAAAGATAATTGCCGTTGCCAACCAGAAAGGCGGGGTGGGAAAAACCACTTCGGCCATTAACCTGGCAGCCAGCTTAGCCGCTTTAGAATACAAGACCTTGCTGGTAGATGCTGACCCGCAGGCCAATGCCACCTCCGGCATCGGGTTTGACCCGAAAGACATAGAGAACAGCATCTACGAGTGCATGGTAGACAGCGTGCGCACCGAGGACATCATCATGTCTTCTTCCATCGATTACCTGGACCTGATCCCGTCGCACATTGACCTGGTGGGGGCCGAGGTGGAGATGATCAACCTGCCCAACCGCGAGGAGAAGATGAAGCAGGTGCTGGTGCCGCTCAAGGAGAAGTACGACTTTATCATCATTGACTGCTCTCCTTCTTTGGGTCTCATCACGGTGAACTCGCTCACCGCGGCAGACTCGGTGATCATTCCGGTGCAGTGCGAGTACTTCGCCCTGGAAGGTTTGGGCAAGCTCCTGAACACCATCAAAATCATCCAGTCTCGCCTCAACCCCGACCTGGAGATTGAAGGCCTGCTCCTGACCATGTATGACGTGCGCCTGCGCCTGTCTAACCAGGTGGTGGAGGAAGTGAAGATGCACTTCCAGCAGATGGTGTTTGACACCATTATCCCCAGAAACGTGAAGTTGAGTGAATCTCCAAGCTTTGGAGTACCGGCCATCTTGCATGACGCGGAAAGCAAAGGCGCCATCAGCTACCTGAACCTTGCCCGCGAGATTGTAGAGAAGAACGGAGTGGCGGTTGCCCAGTAGTATCTTTAGAATAAATTACCTACATGTCTGATAATTCAGCAAAGAAGAAACCCGGAGGCCTTGGAAGAGGCCTCAACGCCTTAATTGCGGGCAGTTATGACCGGAAAGCCCCCTCTACCCCAGAAGAAGCATCATCCACCCTTAGCGCTGTCAATACCATCGCAGATATTAAATTAACCCAGATTGAGACCAACCCTTTCCAGCCACGTACCCACTTTGACCAGGTGGCGCTGGAAGAATTGGCTGAGTCTATCCGTGTACAGGGCATCATCCAGCCTATCACGGTCCGGCAGCTAAACGCCGAGGCGTACCAGCTCATCTCGGGTGAGCGCCGTTTCCAGGCGGCCAAGCTGGCCGGACTGGAGACCATTCCCGCCTACATCCGCAAGGCCGATGACCAGCAGATGCTGGAGATGGCCCTGATTGAGAACATTCAGCGCGAAAACCTCAACGCCATTGAGATTGCCCTGAGTTACCAGCGGCTCCTTTCTGAGTGTAACCTGAAGCAAGAGGAACTGGGCGAGCGCGTGGGCAAGAAACGCACCACCGTCACCAACTACCTGCGCCTGCTCAAATTACCGCCCGACATTCAGATCGGGATCAGGGACAACCTCATCTCCATGGGCCACGCCCGCGCGGTCATCAACATTGACGACGTGGAGAAGCAGCTGGAAGTGTACCGCAAGATTGTGAACGAGGAACTGTCGGTGCGCAAGGTGGAGGAACTGGTGCGTAACATCAACCTGGCCAATAAAAAGCCCGACCCACAGACCAAACTAGACCTTCATCCGTTTGAGAATGAAGTGAAGCGGGTAGAGTCAAGGCTTTCTTCTTATTTTGGTACCCGCATTCACGTAAAGGCCTCTGCCGAGGGCAAGGGGGAAATCAAAATCCCGTTTGTGTCGGTAGACGAGCTGAACCGAATCCTGGAAATCTTAAACTACGCCTAACATGCGGCAGTTCGCGGCCCTGTGCTTCTTTTTTGTTGGTTCACTGGGCATCCATTTCGGCGGCACGGCACAGGTAGTAACCACTGGCGCAGACTCTGCGCGGGTGGCTACTCCCCCGCCCGCTGCGCAGGCCCTGGACACTACCCAGCAAAAGGGCTTCAAGCACTGGAGCCGGCCCGCCAAGGCCGCCTTCTACTCGGCGGTACTGCCGGGGCTGGGCCAGGCCTACAACAAGAGCTACTGGAAGATTCCGCTGGTGTACGCCACCGGGGCCGTCATTGGCTTCTTCATCTACGACAATAACCGCAAGTACCAGGATTTCTCCAGAGCCATCAGAATCCGGTTTGACGGAGATCCTTCCACCATTGACGCCTACGCCGAAGACAACGTGTACGGGGTAGGCCGGCCCAATGACCAGGGAAGCATTAACCTGCGCTCCTCACGCGACTTCTTCCGCAAGTACCGTGACCTGGACATCATTCTGGGCGTGCTGGCCTGGGGCCTCAACGTGATGGAGGCGCACGTAGACGCCCACCTCAAAGCGTTTGACGTAAGCGAAGACCTTTCCCTGCAGGTAAAACCCAACCTGTTGCCCCTGACCGGGGTTCCCACGCCTTCTTACTCGGCGGGTCTGTCCCTGCAACTTACCTTGAAATAAAACTATGCGCATATTACTGATTGGGTACGGCAAAATGGGCCAGACCATTGAGCGGCTGGCCCTTGCCAAAGGCCACCAGATTGTGGGCCGCCTCACCGTACACGAGGCCGACCAGCTGGCCAACTTCACGGCCGACCAGGTAGACGTGGCCATTGAGTTCACTAGCCCAGACGCGGCGGTGGGCAATATCCTTACCTGCTTCAGGAATAAAATTCCGGTGGTGGTGGGCACCACGGGCTGGCTGCAGCACCTGCCCACCATCAAAGAGAAATGCCAGGAACTGCAGGGCACGCTTTTCTATGCCTCTAACTTCAGCGTGGGCGTGAACCTGTTCTTCCACTTTAATGAGTACGTGGCCCGGAAGATGCAGCAGTACCCCGAGTACGGCGTGCAGGTGAAGGAAATTCACCACGTGCACAAGCTGGACCAACCCAGCGGCACCGCCCTCTCCATTGCCGACGGCATTCTCAGGCACTATCCGCAGAAACAGGGCTGGATCAATGACGTGACCCAGGAACCCGACCTGCTGGGCGTGGTTTCTGAGCGCGAGGGCGAAGTTGTGGGCACCCACATTGTGCAATACACCTCAGAAAACGATACCTTTGAGCTACACCACATAGCACACAGCAGAGAAGGCTTTGCCTCTGGTGCCCTGCTGGCCGCCGAATGGCTGCCGGGCCGCCAGGGAATCTTTGGCATGACTGATCTGCTACAACTCTAACTCTGATTGCATGAGCATCCGTTTTTGGACCAAAAAGGAAACCAAGCCTAAAAAGAAAAAAGGCTTTTTCAGAGAATGGGGAGATGCCATTCT
This sequence comes from Rufibacter psychrotolerans, assembly GCF_016924645.1. Lineage (GTDB taxonomy): Bacteria > Bacteroidota > Bacteroidia > Cytophagales > Hymenobacteraceae > Nibribacter > Nibribacter psychrotolerans. The sequence continues at coordinate 60,892 of NZ_JAFFJV010000013.1, forward strand.
CTTTGCTGTTGTAGCGGCTACCCTCATTAGATGGGCCACGTTTGAGGCGTACACCATTCCCACGCCTTCCATGGAGAAATCCTTGCTGGTAGGCGATTACCTGTTTGTGAGCAAGCTGCACTACGGCCCGCGCACGCCCATCACGCCGCTGCAGGTGCCGCTCACGCACCAGACCATCTGGGGCACCAACATCCCGTCCTACTCAGATGCCATCCAGCTCAAGTCTTACCGCCTGCCGGGTTTTTCTTCCGTGAAGAACAATGATGTGGTGGTCTTCAACTGGCCCGCCGATGTAGCCCACCCCACTGACCTTAGAATGAATTATATCAAACGCTGCATTGGCATTGCCGGCGACAAGATTCAGATGAAGGACATGCAGGTGTACATCAACGACAAACTGGTGCCGGAGCCCGAGCGCGTACAGTACGCCTACGGCCTGCTCACCACCACGCCCATCAACAGCAAGTTCTTCAAAGACAACGACATTACCGATGTGCAGGAAGCGTTTGGCGGCATTGGCTACGTGATCAACACTACCCCGGCCACGGCCGAAAAGCTCAAGGGCTTTGACTTCATCAAAGAAGTGGTGCTGTACAAAGACAGCGTAGGCTCTGTGCGGGCCGATGTGTTCCCGTTCAAGCCTTCTGTTTATCCTTACAACAAAGACAACTTCGGGCCGTTCATCATCCCCAAGGAAGGCATGACCGTGGACATCAACCCCCTGACCATTCCGCTCTACGAGATGGCCATCCGGAAGTACGAAGGCTATGCGCCCGAGGCAGTAGTGGTGCAGGAAGACAAAATCCTGATCAACGGCCAGGAGATCAAACAGTATACCTTCAAGCAAAACTACTACTGGATGATGGGCGACAACCGCCACAACTCAGAAGACTCGCGCTACTGGGGGTTTGTGCCCGAAGACCACATTGTAGGCAAGGCGGTCCTGATCTGGATGTCGGCAGACCCTACGGAGAGCCTGTTCAACAAAATCCGCTGGAGCCGTATCTTCAAAGGAATTGAATAACACAGCCGTTTTAGGGCCAAATCTTCCAAAACAGGCCTAAAACACCCCGTACCTTTACCGAACGCCGGCCCTAAGCCGGCGTTTTTGGTGTAGGCTTTCGCCAAAGCAAAAAGAAGGGTTATATTGGCCGGATAAACCATTCCCGTCCCCTATGCGCCCCTTACTCCTACTACTCTTTGTCGTTACTTTCTTCTGCAGCCCAACACAAGCCCAATCCCCCGCGGCACCTTCAGCCTGGATCAGGATCAACCAACTAGGCTACCTTCCTTCCTCTCCCAAAGCCGCCGTGTACGGGGCCAAACAAGACCAGAAAATCACCTCCTTTACCCTGCACGACGCCCAGACCCACAAACGGGTGCTCAAGAGCAAAAAGGTGAAAGGCTTTGGGGCTTACACCGCCTTCACCACCACCTACCGCCTGGATTTCACAGACTTCAATAAGCCGGGCACCTATTACCTCAGCGCCAACGGGGTAAAGTCGCCGGTGTTCACCATTGGGAGCCAGGTGTATGACCACACCGCCGATTTTGTCCTGCGTTACATGCGCCAGCAGCGCTGCGGCTTCAACCCTTTCCTGAAAGATTCCTGCCACACCAAAGACGGCTTCATGGTCTTCCACCCCACGCCGGGCAAAGACTCTACTTTTGTTGACGCCACCGGCGGCTGGCACGATGCCTCTGATTACCTGCAGTACGTGACCACCTCGGCCAACGCCACGTTCCAGCTTCTGTTTGCGTACCAGCAGAACCCCGGCGCCTTCAAAGACGAGCACCAGGCCAACGGCTTGGCGGGCGCCAACGGCATCCCCGACATTCTGGATGAAGCCAAGTGGGGCCTGGACTGGCTCCTGAAGATGTACCCGCAGGCCGACCTGATGTTCAACCAGATAGCCGATGACCGCGACCACGCGGGCTACCGCCTGCCCAACCAGGACAAAGTAGACTACGGCAAAGGCCCCGGCGCCGGCAGACCGGTGTACGTGGTAAGCGACAAGCCGCAGGGCTCCTTTAAGTACAAGAACCGCTCTACAGGGGTGGCTTCCACGGCCGGCAAGTTCGCCTCGGCGTTTGGGTTGGGCGCGCAGGTGCTGGCCCAGCACTTCCCGGCGTACGCGCAGCAACTGCAGACCAAGGCCCAGCAGGCGTACGCCTTCGGGTTGGCCCGCCCCGGGGTGAGTCAGACGGCTCCCGGCAAGGCCCCTTACTTCTATGAGGAAGACAACTGGGTAGATGACATGGAACTGGCCGCCGTGCAACTGCACCGCCTCACCGGCCAGGACGAGTTCCTGCGCAAAGCCGCCGAGTTTGGCCGCCAGGAGCCCATCACGCCCTGGATGGGCAAAGACACCGCCCGCCACTACCAGTGGTACCCGTTCATCAACGTGGGCCACTATTACCTGGGCGCCTCCCAAGACGCCACCATCAAAGCAGAGTTCCTCCAGAACCTGCGCCAGGGCCTGGAGGCGGTGCAGGAACGAGGCAAAGACAATGCGTTTCTCATGGGTGTACCGTTCATCTGGTGCTCTAACAACCTGATCACCGGCCTAGCCACCCAGGCCATGCTGTACCGTCAGCTCACCGGCGACCAGCGCTTTGCCCAGATGGAAGCCTCGCTGCGCGACTGGTTGTTCGGGGCCAATCCCTGGGGTACCAGCATGGTCATTGGTTTGCCAGACCAGGGGGTGTACCCCAAAGAGCCGCATTCGTCGCTCACCGTGCTGCACCAGTACAAGCTGGATGGGGGCCTGGTAGACGGCCCGGTGTACGGCAGCATCTTCCGCAACCTCAAAGGCATCCAGCTGGTGAAGGAAGACGAGTTTGCCCCGTTTCAGTCGGGCCTGGTGGTGTACCACGATGACTTCGGCGATTACTCCACCAACGAGCCTACCATGGACGGCACGGCCAGCCTGAGTTACCTGCTTTCGGCCCTGCAGCTGGAAGGCAAGGCAGCCCCCAAAGCCGCAAAAAAAAAGTAAGCACATTTCAGGGAGCCATCACCCGGGGTGATACCAGCAGGAAACAACTCACCCTGCTGTTCACGGGCCACGAGTTCGCCGACGGCGCCTCCACCATCAGGAAGGCGCTGGACCGGCACCGGGTGAAGGCGGCCTTTTTCCTGACCGGCGACTTTTACCGGAACCCGGCCTTTGCCCGCGAGATCAGGAAGCTCAGGAAAGCCGGCCATTACCTGGGAGCCCACTCAGACCGGCACCTGCTCTACGCCGACTGGGCCAAACGGGACTCGCTGCTGGTGAGCAAAGAAGCGTTTACCGCCGACCTGCTGGCCAACTACGCCCAGATGGCCCGGTTCGGTATCAAGAAAGAGGAAGCGCTCTTCTTTCTGCCGCCTTACGAGTGGTACAACCAAACCATCGCCGACTGGACCTCAGACCTGGGCCTTACCCTCATCAACTACACGCCCGGCACCCTCTCCCACGCAGATTACACCTTCCCCGCCCTGGGCAAACAGTACCGTACCAGCGAGGTGATCCTCCGCTCTATCCTGGACCACGAACAGAACGCCCCGCACGGCTTAAACGGGTTCCTCCTGCTCCTGCACATCGGCACCGACCCGGCCCGTACCGACAAGTTTTACCACCACCTGGATGCCCTCCTGACCGAGCTCAAACTGCGCGGCTACCAGTTTGTTCCCCTGGAAGCGCTGCTGCGCTAATCCGTTTCGGGCCGATTTTCCAGAAAACAGGCGCTAAACAGCGGCGCCAATTTCATTTCTACCGCAGAAACGCTACTTTGCTCTGCCAGCGCCCTAAAGCTGGGTAAACCCAAAAGCCATGGCTATCACCTTAGACCAAAAATCAACCGTACGGGAAATAGAGGAACGTTTTGACAAAGACGTGGAGCGTTTCGCCAACGTAGAGACGGGCCAGCTGTCCACCATTGATGCGCCGCTGTGCCTGGAACTGATCACCGAGGCCGCCCGGGCCGCTTCGCCGCAGGCCAGCCGCCTGCTGGACGTGGGCTGCGGGGCCGGCAATTTCTCCCTCAAGATGCTCTCCAAACTGCCGGACCTGGCGTGCACCCTGCTGGACCTGAGCCGCCCCATGCTGGAGCGGGCGCAGGAACGGGTACGGGCAGAAACCACGGGCACCGTTGAGCTGCTGCAAGGCGACATCAGGCAGATAGAATTCCCCCAGAACCATTTTGACATTATCCTGGCGGGCGCCGTGCTGCACCATCTGCGCGAGGAGGCGGAATGGCGGCTGGTGTTTGAGAAACTGTATCGGTCGCTCAGGCCGGGTGGCTCCCTCTGGATCTCTGACCTGGTGGCGCATGATGCCCCGCAGATCAACCAACTTTTCTGGCAGCGGTACGCCGATTACCTGACCCAAGTGGGCGGCGAGGATTACAAAGACCACGTGCTGGCCTACATTGAAAAGGAAGACTCGCCCAGGTCGGTGACGTTTCAGCTGGACCTGCTGCGGCAAGTAGGGTTCAGGCAGGTGGAACTCCTGCACAAGAATGCCTGCTTCGCGGCTTTTGGGGCCATCAAGTAAGGGCCTGTTTTAAGGCATTTCTCCAGAAAACTGCCCAAAAACGAAGGAATCGGCTTACTGCCTGGGTTCCTTTACCACCTTGTTTAGGGGCTGTTTTCAGGAAAACAGCCCCTAAACAAGGTGGCTTACCAGTCTACCTCCGGCAGCCCGTGCTCGCGCAGGTAGGCGTTGGTCTTGCTGAAGTGCCGGCTCCCGAAGAAGCCTTTGTCGGCGGCGAAGGGGGACGGGTGGGCGGCTTTCAGGACCAGGTGCTTCTGCTCGTCAATGATCAGGCCCTTTTTCTGGGCGTAGGCGCCCCAGAGCAGGAACACCACGTGCTCCTTCAGGTCAGACACTTTCTTGATGACGGCATCGGTGAACTCCTCCCAGCCTTTCTTCTGGTGTGAGCCGGCCTGGTGCGCCCGCACGGTGAGGGTGGCGTTCAGGAGCAGAACACCCTGCTCGGCCCAGCGCTCCAGGTTCCCCGATTTGGGGATGGGTTTGCCCAGATCGGCCTGGATTTCCTTGAAGATGTTCTGCAACGAGGGTGGCGTTCTGAGGCCCTCGCTCACGGAGAAAGCCAGGCCGTTGGCCTGCCCGGGCCCGTGGTAAGGGTCCTGCCCCAGAATGACCACGCGCACCCGGTCAAAGGGGCACTCGTCAAAGGCGTGGAAGATCTGCTTGCCCGGCGGGTACACCTGGGAGGTGGCGTATTCGGCCTTCACAAACTGGATTAAGTCCTGGAAATAAGGCTTTTCAAACTCGTCCTGGAGTACTTGTTGCCAGCTCGGCTCAATTTTTACCTGCATAGAAGAGGTAGTTGTTTAAGGTTTTTCGCGTATTTTTACTCTAGAATCCGGCTGGCAAAACTAAAATGCCAGATAGCCTGTTCCCAATATACCAAATTAAGGCACGCATGGATACGAAAACAACCCAAGGAGTCACTGTCAATGTCACGACAAATTACCTCCCTGACTATTCCAGTCCGGCCCAGCAGCACTTTGTCTTCGCGTACAAGATCACCATCCGGAACAACAGCGAATTTACGGTAAAGTTATTACGCCGCCACTGGCACATTTTTGACTCCAACAACGAAGTAAGGGAAGTAGAGGGCGAAGGCGTAGTGGGCCAGCAACCCGTACTGGAGCCGGGCGAAAGCCACCAGTACGTCTCTGGCTGTAACTTAAAAACCAGCATTGGCAAGATGTCTGGCACTTACCTGATGGAGCGCCTGGTAGACGGCCGGCAATTCCACGTGGTGATTCCGGAGTTCACGCTCATTATCCCTTACAAACTCAACTAATCCCGCTTCTATTTTGCAGCACGCTGCTATGCTCTACCGGTACGCCTCCTTCTGGTGGCGGTCAGGGAATGCCCATGGGTTGCATTCCCCTTTTGTTTTTAACCTGTACTGTTTCATCATCCACCATGAGGGGCACTTCCTGGCCTACGACGCCGTGGAAAACCTGCGGGAGGAGCTGTTGCAGGACCACCGAGTGCTGGAAGTAACCGACTTTGGGGCTGGCTCCCACGCCGGGGCTACCCGAAAAAGAAAGATTTCTGACATTGCCCGTACCGCCGCCAAACCGGCCCGGCTGGGGCAACTGCTGTTCAGACTGGCCAACCATTTCAAGCCCGCCACCATCCTGGAACTGGGCACTTCCCTGGGCCTCACCACCGGCTACCTGGGCCTGGCCCGCACTTCTGCGGCGCTGTACACGTTTGAGGGTTGCCCGGCCATCGCCGCGCAGGCGCGCAGGAATTTCAGGAAGCTGGGGCTGGAGAACGTTACGTTGGTGGAAGGCAACCTGGACCACACCCTGGCCCCTACGCTAGCCGGGCTGGACCAGGTGGATTTTGTCTTCTTTGACGGCAACCACCGCCTGAAGCCCACGCTGCGGTACTTTGAGCAATGCCTGACCAAAGCCCACGAGGGCTCAGTGTTTGTCTTTGATGATATTTACTGGTCTGCTGAGATGGCCCAGGCCTGGAAACAGATAAAGGAGCACCCGCGGGTACTGCTTACCATTGACCTGTTCTACCTGGGGTTGGTCTTCTTCAGAACCAACCAACCCAAGCAACACTTTTCGCTGAGGTTCTAGGCTGCGGCTCTCATGAACCCTAAAAACCAAAAAAGGCCTGTTTTCCAGAAAACAGGCCTTTTTTAATAAACTAACGCTTAGCCTTGAACGGCCTGTCTGATTCTGATGAGGCGACGCATGAGGCCTTCCAGCTGGGCCAGGGGCAGCATGTTGGCTCCGTCTGAGCGGGCGCTGGAGGGGTCTGGGTGGGTCTCAATGAACAAGCCGTCGGCGCCTACGGCGATGGCCGCTTTGGCGATGGTCTCAATAAGGGCCGGGCGGCCGCCCGTCACCCCAGATGACTGGTTGGGCTGCTGCAGCGAGTGGGTCACGTCCATGACCACCGGTACCTGGTTCTCGCGCATGATGGGCAGGTTACGGAAATCCACCACCAGGTCTGAGTACCCGAACGAGTTGCCACGGTCGGTCAGGATCACGTTGTCGTTGCCCGAGTCTTTGACTTTTTCCACCGCAAACTTCATGGACTCGCCGGACAAAAACTGCCCTTTCTTGATGTTCACCACTTTGCCGGTCTGGGCGGCGGCAATCAACAGGTCGGTCTGGCGGCACAGGAACGCGGGGATCTGCAGCACGTCTACGTACTCGGCGGCCATGGCGGCCTCGTGGGTTTCGTGGATGTCGGTCACGGTGGGGATGTTGAACGTCTCGCTCACCTTGGCCAGGATCTTGAGGGCCTTTTCATCGCCAATGCCGGTGAACGAATCCCGGCGCGAGCGGTTGGCCTTGCGGTAAGAGCCTTTGAAGATCAGGGGAATCTGCAGCTTGTCTGAGATTTTCACCAGCTCTTCGGCAATGCCCAGGGCCATTTCCTCGCCCTCAATGGCGCAAGGACCCGCCATCAGAAAGAAGTTGCCCGAAGCCGTATGCTGCAGTTTTGGAATGTTAATCATCATAATTGTCTAGTGGTTTGCGCCCGGCGAGCCAGGCGGTTTTTGCATGTATGTCAGGGTTTGCTACAGCCTCTCTGTTTTGGCCCCCTTTCCAGGAAAACAGGCCCAATACGAGCGTCCCTTCCCCTGCGCTACTGTAATGGAAAGCAATTGGGGTAAGTTTTAGCTGCGCCAAAAGTACAGAATTCTACGCGATAAACTGTGGCCGGTCGCGCCGTTGCAGCACCATAAACAGCTCGCGGCCCTGGCGCGGCGGCACCGAGTTGTAGCAGGGCGCAAAGTGTTTGAACGTAAAGTACGGCTCAAAATAGGCCTGGTACTCCCAGGCGGTTCCGCCGAAGGGTGGGCCGGGGCTCTGGAACTCCTCAGAGAACAGCAGGCCCACCAGTTTTCCGCCGGGCTTCAGGATCTCAAACATCTGCCGGGCGTACTGCGGCCGCAGCTCCCTGGCCAGGGCGCAAAAGAAGGTCTGCTCCAATACCAGATTATACTGCCCCGGCGTTAGGCTAAAGAAATCTTGCTGCAACAGGTGGTCTTGTGGAAAGGTGGGCACCCGCCGCCGGAAGTTCTGCAGCGCCGAAGCGGCAAAGTCCAGCAGGTACACGTTGGTGAACCCTTTTTGGTGCAGGTACTCGGCCTCGTGCCCGTTGCCGCCGCCCGGTACCAGAATGCCCAGGGAAAGATCCTCCACCTGATCCAGGTAGGCTTTCAGGGGCGGAGTGATCGCTCCCACGTCCCACTGGGTCTGGTCCTGGTGGTAGCGCTGCTCCCAATAGTCCTGGTCAAGGCTGTTTTCATGTCTCATGGGCTGAAGTAAGTATTTTACCCCTTTATTTGCAAAGGATAGAGAGAACCGTATTTTTGTAAGGATAGGTATTGTCCTAAAACCATTAAAACACCCTAGAATCCGCTATGGCGAACGAAACCCCAGAAAAGGATAGCAACCGGAAACTGCTAGTAGTAGGACTTATCATTGTGCTGCTCAGCATTAACGGTATCCTTATTTACATGCAGCAGCAGAAGACGCAGGAGAACGAGGAGCAGAAAGAAATCATCAAGGTGAAGAGCACCGAGCTGGAAAACCAGATCAAGGTGTACGAAACCCTTAAAGCCGATTACGAGCGCCAAAGTGCTGAACTGAGCGCCATGGGGCTGACCAATGATTCCCTGGAGTCCAGGATTGCGGCCATCAACGCTGACCTGGCGCAACTGCGGGCCTTCAGAAACAGCTCCTTCACCGTGGCCGACCAGAAACGTTTCCAGCAGCGGGCCCAGAACCTGGAACTGGCCTTGCGGCGGAAAGACGAGGAACTGGCCAAGCTCAAGGACGACAACGAAGAACTGTTCACCGAGGTAACCGGCCTCAAGACCACCCAGAACAAACTCACCGACTCCATCACCACCCTGGCCACCGACAAGAAAGCCCTGGAGGAAAAGGTAAACCTGGCCTCAAAACTGGAGGCCCAGAACATCACGGTTTCTATAATTAATGATAAAGGCAAAGAGAAAGCCGACACCGAGGAAGAATACAAAGCCAAGCGCGTAGACCGCATCAAGCTTACCTTCAGGCTGGGTAAAAACGAGGTGGCCCCCAAAGAGAACAAGGAGATCCTGATGCGCCTGATTGAGCCAGACGGGTCTGCGCTGTATAACCTGGCCACCGGCTCGGGCACCTTTGAGTACGAGGGCAAGGAGCAGTTCTACACCGCCAAGCGCGACATTGTGTTTGACAATACCCAACAGCAGGTCACCTTCATCTACTCCAAAGGCACCCCCTACAAAACGGGTAAGCACATTGTGGAGCTTTACGCCGGCGGCTTCCTGATCGGGACCACTTCCTTCACCCTGAAATAAGCGTTTACCGCCCCTTTTCCAAAAAAGCGCCCCGAAACAGGATTCTGTTTCGGGGCGCTTTTTTGTGATTTGAAGATGAGGAGATTTGGAGATGAGGAAATTTGAGAATGAGAAGATTTGGAGATGGTTAATGATATTATATTTTCAAATTATTCCATTTTCAAACTTACAAATCTCCTCATCTCCAAATTAGGTAACCTAGTCCACCATCACGCGGCGGTCCTGGATTACCTTGAAATTTTCGATCATCTTGATGGCTTCGGGGATGTCCTCGGAGAAGATGGTGATGAAGGAGTTGCGCTCGGCGTGCTCCAGGGCGTAGGCGATGGCCACCATTTCCTGCGGAATCACTTTGTACTCCTTGGTAGGGTCTACCTGCTGGATGCCCTCAATCACGCGCCGGTTGATCTCCTCGGGGGAGCGGCCGCGCGGGTCTTTGTCTGAGCGGATGATCACCTCGTCAAACATCTGGGCGGCCAGTTTCCCCAACTCCACCATGTCTTCCTCGCGGCGGTCGCCCACGCCGGCCACCACGCCCACCCGCTTGCGGGCGTCTACGTTCTTCAGGAAATCGGCGATGCCCTTCATGCCGGCGGGATTGTGCGCGTAATCTACCAGCACCTCAAAGGTAGGGAACTTGAACAGGTTCATCCTTCCCGGGGTCTTGCTGGCCGACGGCACAAATGTGCGCAGGGCAGTCTTGATCTCAGAGATCTCAAAGTGCGAGATGTAACCGGCCAGGGTGGCGGCCAGTACGTTCTCAATGTTGAAGCGCGCCCGCCCCCCGAAGGTCAGCGGAATGTCAGCCACGCGGTCTACCCGTATTTTGTAGGTATTTTTGAAAATAGAGATAAACCCGTTCTCAAACACGGCCGCCAGGCCGCCCTGCGCCACGTGCTTCAGGATTCTGGGGTTGTTCTCATCCATGCTGAAGAACGCCACCTTGCTTTCCACCTCCTTGGCCATGTTGTACACGTTGTCATCGTCGGCGTTGAGGATGGCGTACCCGGTTTTGCTCACACTCTTGGGCACCACCGATTTTACGCGGGCCATGTCTTCGAGGGTGTAAATATCGCGCAGGCCCATGTGGTCCTCGGCCACGTTGGTCACAATGCCAATGTCGCACTGCTGGAAACCCAGGCCCGAGCGCAGAATGCCGCCCCGGGCGCACTCCAGCACGGCAAAGTTCACGGTAGGGTCGCGCAGGACAAACTCGGCACTTCGGGAGCCGGTGGTGTCGCCTTTCTCCAGCATCTTGTCCTGAATGTAGATACCGTCGGTGGTGGTGTAGCCAACCTGGTACCCCTTTGATTTTACCATGTGCGCAATGAGGCGGGTGGTGGTGGTTTTGCCGTTGGTACCGGTCACCGCGATGATAGGAATGCGGGAAGGGCAGTTGCCCGGGAACAGCATCTCAATCACGGGGTCGGCCACGTTGCGGGGCAAGCCCTCGGTGGGCGAGATGTGCATCCGGAAACCGGGGGCGGCATTCACCTCAATTACGGCCCCGCGGGCCTCGGGCAACGGAATGGCAATGTCTGAGGTGACCACGTCAATGCCGCAGATGTCCAGGCCAATGGTGCCGGCAATCCGCTCGGCCATCAGGATGTTGTAGGGGTCAATCAGGTCGGTGACGTCCGTGGCGGTACCGCCGGTAGACAGGTTGGCGGTGCTTTTCAGGTAGAGCTCCTCCCCTTCGGCCAGCACGGTGTCCAGGGTGTAGCCTTTCTTGTCCAGAATGCCGGTGGTGTCTTTGTCAACGGTGATTTTGGTGAGGACTTTCTCGTGCCCTACCCCGCGCCGGGGGTCGCTGTTCACGGTGTCAATCAGCTGCTGCACCGAAGAAATGCCGTCGCCCACCACCATGGCGGGTGTGCGCTTGGCGGCGGCCACAAATTTCTTATTCACTACCAGCAGGCGGAAGTCAAACCCTTCAATGAACTGCTCCACAATTACCGCCTCTGAGTACTTCTGGGCCATTTCAAAGCCGGCCACCGCCTCGGGCCAGGACTTCAGGTTAATACCGGCACCTTTGCCGTGGTTGCCGTCCAGGGGTTTGGTCACTATGGGGTAGCCCAGGTACTGGACCGCCTCTTTCAGCTCGTCCAGGGTGTACACAATCTCGCCCTCGGGCACCGGCACCCCGGCCTCGCGCAGCATGTCTTTGGTGGCGCTCTTGTCGCCGGCAATCTCTACGGCAAAGGCGGCCGTGCGGCAGGTCATGGTGGCCTGGATGCGTTTCTGGTGCACCCCGTAGCCCAGTTGGATCAGGGAGTTTTTGTCGAGGCGGATGTACGGGATGCCCCGCGCCACCGCTTCTGACACGATGGAGTACGTACTGGGCCCGATGTGCTCATCTTCCCTGATCTCGTGCAGTTCCTCCACATCGGGGGCAATGTCATAGGGTTGGTTTTTGGCCAGGGCCGTGGTGACCCTGATGGCCGCCTCAGCGGCGTACTCGCCGGCTTTTTCCTCCTGGTAAGAGAACACCACGTACTCAAAGCCGGGCTGCGGGGCCGGGTAGGTGCGCCCAAAGCCAGAGTTCATGCCGCCCAGGGTCTGCAGCTCCAGGGCCACGTGCTCCACCACGTTGCTCAACGGAACGCCTTCTTCCCGCACCCTGCGGAGGTAGCCTCCTTCCTGCCCCTCGGTGCTCCGGTGCTCTATCATGCCCGGAAACATTTCCTCTAACCGTTGGGCAAAGCCGGGGAGATGGGTGGTCAGCACCCCGTCAAACTCGCCCATGTCTAATTTCAGCACTACAATCTTTGGGTGTTTCACAGACCAGAAGTTAGGTCCACGCATGATGCGTATTTCTGCGATTTTCATAGAATTTATGATCCAATCAAGGATACAGGTATGAAAGGTTTAAACGATTTCCAGCGTGTATGTATCTCCTTTGCCCAGAAGGTGCACCTTCAGGTCTCTGATGGTGACAGGAACTCCCTCCTCCACCTCGTATATATTGGAACGCGTGCTTTCCCGGCCGTCCACTATGACCACCAGTCCGCTGCCTATTACTTCAATCTCGTTTCCTTTTTTTACCACAATACCGGTGTCTTCTTCCAACCCAATGCCAATGAAGGTGGGGTTGGTGGCAATCATCTGTACCATTCTAACTATACGCCCGCGCTTAATGAAATGGGTATCAATGGCGGCATCGTTGAGCAGTTCCAGCCCGGCCGTAATGCTTACCGAGCCCTTGATGTACCCTCCTTGACTCACGCCCTGGTACATCATCTGCGTAGACATGGCGGCCGCGCCGGCACTGGTTCCGGCAATGACCAGGGGATCTGTATAGTAACGCTCCTTGATGAGGCGCATGAGTTCTGTTCCGCCCAGGATGGAGGTCAGCTTCAGTTGGTCTCCGCCGGTGAACATGATACCGGCCGCCTTTTTCACCAGCTTCATGTACTCCTCTTTGGCGGTATCTTCCCGCGAGCGGATGTCCAGCACCTCCACGTTGGTGAGGCCCAGTTTCTTGAACACCTCCAGGTAATCTTTCGCCACTTCCTCGGGCACCGAGGAGGCGGTAGGCACCACCAGCACCAGGGGGTTTGATCCCTTCAACTCCGCTACGAAGCGCTCCAGTATCTCGTTCTTCACGAAACTAAGGTTATCTGCACTCACTGAGCCTTCCTCTGGGTCATCTCCTTTGTTTTCACGTCCGCCAATGGCAATGAGGGTTCCCTTGGGAGTCTTGTACTCAACAGCATGCCTTACTGTGTTTACGGGTTTGTGGTTTTTAGCTGTCTTGGTTTTGCTCATTTCTCTGTTATTGCTGAGAGTCACTGATGATCAGAGGCATGTGGGTTTCAGGCTCCCTGTGATGGGTACTTTTTAGTAAAAAAAGGAGGAGCTGCTACCTGGTTCATGCTTCTGACGGATGTCCCGCAATACGCAACTAGGGGCCAAAAGATTAGGGATTCTGTATTTACAGGATTAACCGTAGCCGCGCTGCGCTAAGTACTGACCTGCCTTTCGCACTGGCGGCCTGGGTACGATAATCCTAAAATTTCATCCATAAATTATGAGTCCCTAAATCTATATAGCTATACTCTATTTTATGTTAATAAGTTACTAATTGGTAAGCTTCTAAGTACCAGTTGGTTTACCCAGGTTTGGGGAATTTGGATAGGGTTATGGGGTGCCTTTTCCCAGCTCTACTCTCCTGCTTCAGCCGTCCAAGCCTGGGAACGGCACGGCTCCGCCCTGAATAAGACTATTCAAAGTATAGAGGAAAGAAGATAGAAGCCCGGTAGGGAAAGCCAGGTAGGCTATTTCCTTTTTGGGCCCGTTTCGCTGAAAACAAGGGAAAAACGTAGTTGGGCCCGTTCCGCTTTCATGTGCGGCGCGCTGTATGGGAACTGCCGGGGCCTGAAAAGGATGGGTTGGAGGCGGAGCAACAAAAAAGCCTGTCCAAGGCTGGACAGGCTTTTCAAGAAAGAGGTAACGAGCGGATTCGAACCGCTGTACGAGCTTTTGCAGAGCTCTGCCTAGCCACTCGGCCACGTTACCGTGATTGGGAGTGCAAATATAGTCAGGAACTATTACTATCCCAATTTTAGAGCAAAATTTTCACGACCTACCTGCCTCTAACGGCCTGAAAGCAAACCACGGCTTGCCTAACCTCTTCGTAATGAGCCCTTTCCTGCCGGCTGCCGCGCAAAAATATTTTTTGGTCCTTCTGCCAGAATCAGCCCTAAAACGGGCCTCTTCCCCTTCCAGAAGGTTACACCAGAGCTGCCTGCATAAAAAAAGAGCCCCAAGGGTTTGGGGCTCTTTTTATGAAAACCGGCTTAAAACCGGGATTGATTACTCAGCAGACTCAGCGTTGTCAGAAGACTCAGCGTTTCTTTCAGCACGGGCTTTGGCAGCTGCGGCTAATTTACGCTCTCCGGCTTCTTTCTCGCTTTCCATCATCTGGTCTTTCAGGGCAGAAAGGGCATCCAGGTCACCTAAGGTAGAACGTACTTCTTCTTTCTTAGGAGCAGCTGGGGCGGCAGCTTTAGGAGCGCCGGCCGCAGGAGCGTCTTTCTTCGCGAATTTGGCTTTCTTGGCCTCATCAGCCGCAGGTGCCGTGTGCACCGCCGTGTGCGACAAGATGATCTTACGGTCGTCTTTAGAGAACTCAGTTACTTTGAACTCAAGTTGCTCACCAGCCTCTACCGCAGAACCGTCTTCTTTCACCAGACCTTTAGGGAAAGAGAATCCTTCAATACCGTACGGCAGCTCCAGGGTAGCACCACGGTCAGATTTCTCCAACACGGTTGCTTTGTGCACTGAACCTACTGTGAATACGGTAGCGAACGTATCCCATGGGTTCTCTTCCAGTTGTTTGTGACCCAGGGCCAGACGACGGGCAGCAGCATCAAGCTCCAGCACCACTACGTCTAATCTGTCACCAACTTTCACGAACTCAGATGGGTGTTTGATTTTCTTAGTCCAAGACAGGTCAGATACGTGAACCAGACCGTCAACGCCTTCTTCCAGCTCAATGAACAGACCAAAGTTGGTCAGGTTTCTCACCACACCCGTGTGGGTAGTGCCAACGGCATATTTGGTCAATACATCTTCCTTGGTCCAAGGATCTTCGGTGAGCTGCTTAATGCCCAGAGACATTTTGCGCTCGTTGCGGTCCATGGTCAACACAACGGCCTCAATCTCGTCACCTTGTTTGATGAAGTCTTGTGGGTTGCGCAGGTGCTGCGACCATGACATTTCTGACACGTGGATCAGGCCTTCTACGCCTGGCATCAGCTCCAGGAACGCACCGTAATCGGCTACGTTCACAATTCTGCCGCGCACGCGTGAACCAACTTCCACTTCGGCAGGAAGAGCATCCCATGGGTGAGCAGTCAGCTGCTTCATGCCCAGAGAAATACGCTTCTTGTCGTCGTCGAAGTCCAGAACCACCACGTTTACTTTCTGGTCCAGCTCCAACACCTCTTGCGGGTGGTTGATGCGGCCCCATGAAATATCGGTGATGTGCAACAGACCGTCTACGCCACCCAGGTCGATGAACACCCCGAAGTTGGTCATGTTCTTGATCACACCTTCCAACACCTGGCCTTTTTCCAGGTTGTTGAGGATAGCGGCACGCTGCTGCTCCAGATCTTTCTCGATCAGGACTTTGTGCGATACTACTACGTTGTCAAAAGCGGCGTTGATTTTCACAACTTTCACTTCCATTTTCTTACCCACATAGATGTCGAAGTCGCGGATTGGCTTCACATCAATCTGTGAACCTGGTAAGAAGGCTTCTACGCCGTACAGGTCAACGATCAGACCACCTTTGGTTCTGCGCTTCACCACGCCTTCCAGCACAGTGTCGTTCTCCAGGGCGCCGTAGATCATTTCCCACGCTTTCACGATTTTGGCTTTCTTGCGGGACAGGATCAATTGGCCGTTAGGGTCTTCCTGGTCCTCAATGAATACCTCCACCTCGTCCCCGATTTTCAGGTCCGGCATGTCGCGGAATTCTGAAACCGGTACCAGACCATCAGACTTAAAGCCGATGTTCAGGATCACGTCGCGATCGGTGATACCAACTACGGTACCTTTGATCACTTCCTCTTCCTGAACGGTGTTCAGGGTGTCGGCATACATTTGTTCCATTTCGGCACGCTCAGCAGCTGAGTAGCCCCCACCGAAACCCTGAGACTCAAATTTGTCCCAGTCAAAATCTTGTACATTTGCCATATTGCTATGTTGGTTCACAAAATCTAACGCCCAACCACAGAACCACTTGGCTGCGCGTAGCTAATTTTACAAATCCTGCGGCCTACCGGAAACAGGAGCATTCACCCTGAATGCGGCGCGAAGGTACAAAATAATCCCGTAGAAACCCAGCCAAATCTCGCCGGTCTGCTTATTTCTCCTTGAGTCTCAACCTTATGGACCCCGCTCCCATGCGTTTACGGGCTGTTTTTCCGGAAGTTGGCCCTACGCCAGGCCCAAATCCTTCCCTGTTTCAGGCCTGTTTTCAGAAAAGCAGGCCTGAAACCCAGCGGGCCCTTTTACAGGGGGAACTTAGACGGGGCCACCCCTTTCATTTTCTTGAACGCCTTGCTGAACGCGGCCCCATCGGTGAAGTTGAGCTGGAAGGCAATCTCTGTCCAGTCCAGCCCCTGCTGCCTCAGTTCCAGGCTTTTCTCAATTCTTCGGGCGTGCAGGAACTGGAAAGGACTCACCCCGAAACACTGCCTGAACAACCGGTAAAACCGAAACTCAGACAAGCAGCATTCCTGTGCCACCTGCTGCATGGTTACCCGCCGGCCCACGCTGTCTTGCAGCAATTCTTTCCCGCGCCATAGCCGGCGGAAGAGCTCTTTTCTGGTGGAGGATTTGGCGGTTTGCAGCTTATAGTACGGCGTAGCTACCGCCAGTTGCTCCCTTAGAAGCAAAGCCGCCAGGTCATACAGCAGCTCCACGGCCGGAACTTCCTGAGCGGGTTGCATGGCCAGCGGGATGTAGCTGTTGAGCAGTCTCTGAAGCGGGGCGCCGGCCACGGCTTCCTGCACGAACAAGTCTGGCGTCAATAGAAAAGCGCTCAGGTGGTGGTGGCTGTCCAAATCATTGGGGTTGATGGCGTGCTGCAACACCTCATTCACCAAGGCCACATCAAAGTCCACGCAAACGCTCCAGGTGTTGGCGTCTTTGATCACTGTGTCTACCGTAGGAATGGTTTCGTTCACCAGCAAATAGGTGCCCTTGGTAATCTGGTGGCGTTTGCGCTGCACCCAGAAGGTTTCCTGCCCTTGCGCCACGTATTTTAAGGCCAGTCCGCGCGGGCGGATGGTGGCATCGAACGCATGGAAACAGGAGCTCATGATCCGGTTCGGGGAGCGGGCCTGCTTCAGGGTATTGTAGTTCTGGCTGTTTACATGCAGCATCTCACAGCTGCCGCTGTACAGACTTTGGGAGGTGGAAAGTTGAGCATGGTCCGCCATTATCTCTTTTCAGGGAATTCGTTAGCTAACGCAGGTTGGTGCCTATGATGATCTTGAACCGGCTTCCGTTTTAAGCCCCATTTCAGGGAAACAGGCCCAAAATGGAGGGGTTTCTTGCGCGTTCTGCGCATAGGTAGGCAAAAAGGGCAGGAAATTACAGGTGCTCCTTTAAAAATGCACGGTTATTTTGAAGAAGCCTATGCATCACAACCAAAGGAAATAAAGCGGTGGGAACATCTATCCGCCCATAGGCCCATGTCTTTTTCTGGCAACCTTACTCCTATTTAGAATATGAAACAGAAATTTCTCCTCCTGCTCACGCTCCTCAGCTTTTTCCTGCAACCTGCCTGGGCGCGGTCCAACGCTGGAAAGGTCCCCCGGGTGCCCGTGGTGGAACTGAAAGGCAGTGCGTACGAGCGCGGCCTGCAGCACGGCCAACAACTGAGGCAACCCATTGCCGAGGTCTACCAGAAATGGAAAGCCTCCGTGCGCCTGGAAACCAACCGCCACCCAGACTCGGTCATCGCCCATTTCCTGAGCACCTCCAACTACAAAGCCGCCATCCAGCAATGGACGCCGGAGTTGTGGCAGGAAATAGAAGGCATGGCGGCCGGTTCGGGCCAGAAACTGGACGACGTGTTCGCCTTTCAGCTCATTGATGAGTACTGGGGCTACCTGGACCGGCTCAAGCACGGCTCCGTGGACAAAGACCACTGCAGCGCCGTGGGCGTGGCGGCCCACACCGGGCAGCCCACCTATATTGCCCAGAACGTGGACATTGACACCTTCATGCACGGCTACCAGGTGCTGCTGCATATCAACCAAACGCCTACCACGCCAGAGCAGTACATTCTTACCTGTGCGGGCTTTATCGGGTTTGTGGGCATGAACAACCAGGGCGTGGGGGTGGTCATCAATGCGCTCACGGATCTGCGCAACCGCGTAGATGGGCTGCCGGTCACGTTTGTCACGCGGGGGCTGCTCAGCAAAAAATCGGGGAAGGAGGCGCTGGCATTTCTGCAAACCGTGCCGCACGCTACCGGGCAGAACTACATTCTGGGCACCGAAACCGCCGTGCACAACCTGGAAGCCTCGGCCAACCAGGTGGTGCCCTTCTTCCCGGCGGAAGATAAGAAGCTGGTCTACCACACCAACCATGCCCTGGCCAACCACGACGTGAAACCCTGGATGCAGCAGTACCACCAGCGGATGCTCACCGGCACCGGACCTAAAACCAACAGCCAGACCCGGTTTGCGGCGTTGGAGCAAAGACTGAAGCTGGCCCAACAACCGCTCTCCCCTGCCCTGGTCAAAGCCACGCTCCGGTCTAAGGACCATGACAAGTTCCCGGTGTGCGTGACGTACAACAAAGACGCCGCAGGTTTCACGTTCAGCTCCGTGCTGTTCACCTTCGGGAAGAAGCCCTCGGTGCAGGTCACCCACGGTTCACCAGACCAGTCTGAGTACCAGGAGCATTTCTTTACCGCCAAGAAATAGTCGCTGCAGAACAGGTGCAGGCATCACGTTTATTCAAACTGTCGCAAGCGGTTTTTTTGATAAATAGACTGATGCTCTTCTCTTTGTCATCCTGAAAGGATCTAGGTAGCGAACGGCAGTGGCCCTTAAGCAAAGGTTTTCTAGTTCGCCCACAAGATCCTTCCAGGATGACAGGAGGGTTATGTAATTATTTCGCCAGATACTTAATTTAAGAAATCTGTTTTGGCCTTGTTTTGAGGAAATCGGCCCTAAATTAAAGGCCCCTTCTGGGGCGAGCAACAATACTACCCTTATCAATAGTACACCTTACCCATTCTCTATGAAACGATTTTATTGGGGCTTGCTCCTGTTTTTTCTGTGGGGTACCCTCGCCGTGGAGGCGCAGACCACCGCTAAAACCACCTTTCTTAAGCAGCGCCTGCAGGCCCGGTTAGATTCGCTGCAGAAAGCCAACGGATTTCCGGGCGTGACGTTCGCGGCGGTGTTGCCCAGCGGCGAAATGATCCAACTGGCGGCCGGTCTGGCAGATTCGGTCCGAAAAGAGCCTATGAAACCCGGGCACCGCATGCTTTCGGGCAGTAACGGCAAAACGCTGTTCCTCGCTTCGGCTCTGATTTTGGAAAAGCAGGGCGTTTTCCGGCTAGACGACAAAATTGAGCAATACCTGGCCACGGAGCCCTGGTTTTCGCGCCTCCCCAATGCCCGCACCATCACCTTGCGCCAGCTCATGAACCATACCTCGGGTCTGGAGGAATACTATGAACTGGGCGATTTTATGCAGAAAGTGAAACAAAACCCCGCCCGCACCTTCACTCCCCTGGAATGCTTCTCCTACCTGTTCGACCGCAAACCGCTTTTCCCGGCGGGCACCAGCTTCGGCTACGCCGACACCAATTACCTGTTGCTGGGCTACATTCTGGAAAAGATCAGCGGAAAGAAGCTCTATGACGTAGCGCGGGAGCAGATCATCAAACCGTATCAACTGACCAAAACCGAACCTTCAATAAAGCAGAGCTTCTGGGATCTGGCGGTGGGGTACAGCCGGGCGGGCGGGCCGTTCCCGTTCTCGGGCGCCATGGTGCAGAACGGAAAGCTGGTGTTCAATCCTCAGTTTGAGTGGGTAGGCGGCGGCTTTGTGTCCAATGCCGCAGATCTGGCCACCTGGGCCAAAGGCTTCTACCACTTTAAACCTGTTTCTGAGGACATACGCGCCCAGATGCGGCAAGGCGTGAAAGCCAACACCGGCAAAGACCACCTGTACGGCTTGGGCATGCAAATCAGGCCCAGCCCTGGCTTTGGTTTTGGCTACGGGCACAGCGGTTGGTTTCCGGGCTATATTTCAGATGGCGAATATTTTCCCGATCTTGACCTGGCCCTGGGCATTCAGTTCAACACCGATGACCTCAGGCTCCTGAAGAAATCCACGCACGCGTACCTGCTGGAACTGACCCAACTCATTGTGCAGCAACTGTAAACCACCCATGTTTTCCACTTCTAATCGAATTCTCTCTCTTCTGCTCTGCCTCATGTTCCTGGTCGCCTGCAGTACCGCCAGACAAGAATCACCCGCCAAACCAACCATGGACAATCTGGCCGAGCGCTATGTCAAAGCCCTGCTCCGGTTGGGCCAGTACGATGCCGACATTGTGGACGCCTACTACGGTCCCGAGGAATGGAAGCCCACGCAGCCCAGGCAAGATACCTTGCCGGTGGCCCAGTTTCTGCGGGAGTTCCAAGAAATCTATCAGGCGTTGGGGCAACTGAACACCCACGCGTTCTCAGATCCGGACAGAAAACGTTGGACCATGTTCCAGAAGCAGGTGGTGGCGGCCATTACCAAAGTGGAGATGATGCAGGGCAAAAAGCTCCCGTTTGACGAAGAGGCCCAGTTGTTGTATGACGCCACTCCCCCAAAGTACGCCTTCTCCCATTTTGACTCCCTGCTGCTTTCACTGGACCAGGAACTTCCCGGCCAGGGAGACCTGGCGCAACGGTGGGCCACGTACCAGAAGCAGTTCGTGATTCCCAGGGAAAAACTGGATGCGGTTTTCAAGGCGGCAATCCATGAGGCCCGCCAGCGCACCCTCGCCCACTATCCACTGCCCGCCCAGGAGAATTTCACCGTGGAGTACGTGACCGACAAACCGTGGTCGGGGTACAACTATTTCAAGGGGAACGGCTACAGCCTTATCCAGATCAACACCGATTTTCCTATCCAGATTGAGCGCGCCATTGACCTGGCCTGCCACGAGGGGTATCCTGGCCACCACGTGTTCAACGCCTTGCTGGAACAGGAACTGGTGAAGAAACGCGGCTGGAAAGAGTTCTCCATCTATCCGCTCTTCAGCCCGCAGTCCCTCATTGCCGAGGGAAGCGCCAACTACGGCATACAGGTGGCGTTCCCGGCGCAGGAGCGAATCAAGTTTGAGAAAGAGGTGCTGTTTCCGTTGGCCGGTCTTAACCCCGCCGAGGCCGAGCGTTACTACGCCATTCTGGAGAAAATAGGCAAGCTAGCTTTTGCCGGGAACGAGGTTGCCCGCCAGTACCTGAACGGCCAGATCTCCCGGGAGCAAGCTGCCAATCTGCTGGTGAAATACAACTTTTACCAGCAAGACAAAGCCCTGCAGCGCACCCGGTTTATGGACCGCTACCGCAGCTACGTCATCAATTACAACTTGGGCCAGGAACTGGTACGCAGGCATGTGGAAGCGCTGGGCGGCACGGCTGACCAGCCAGAGAAGCGCTGGGAGGTGTTCCGGGAGTTACTTTCAAACCCGTATACCGCCTCCATGCTGCAGCAGTAAAAGGCAATTACCCTGTAAAAACAGAAACGAGCCGCAATCAAAACTGCGGCTCGTTTCTGTTTTTAAGATACGCTATAAGTACTTCTTGCTAGGTGAAACAACCCCTCATTCCGCGTAGCCCCGCACCCGCTCGCCCAGGTAAGGCATCCAGGCGTGCTGGGCGTCTTCAATGCTGTCGCGCAGGAAAGAGATAAGCGAGGGTTTGAAAGGTTTGCGGAGAGGTTTCATGGCTACTTCCTCGGGGGTGCGGTCGCCTTTACGGGAGTTGCAGCGGGCGCAGGCGGTAATGAGGTTGTACCAGGTGCTCTGCCCACCCCTTGACCGCGGCAGCAGATGATCTAATGTCAGGTTCTTGCTGGTGCCGCAGTACTGGCAGCGGTTGCGGTCGCGGCGCATGATGTTTTGCCGCGTAAGCGAGATTCCTTTGTAGGGTACACGCACGTACCTATGCAGCCGGATCACCAGCGGCCTGGGATACGCCTGCCGAACCGTTCGGAGCAGGTTCAACTGATCCTGCGCAATCATTTCCGCTTTCTCCAGGTACAGCAAAACGAAGGCCTTGTGCAGGCTGCATGTAGCTATAGCGGTGTAATCTTGATTTAGTAGAAGCACTTTCTCATTCATACGATTTCCTGCTCGTTAGATCCCCAAGTAAGATACGTAATTTTCTCTTACAATAGATTTACTAACTGATTTTCAGGACTTCGTGTTACACGAGAAGGTCTAGGGAAGGATTCTTTTGATGATTCTTAGTTTGTGGGAATAGCGTTTGCGCTCGCGGTTGTAGATGCCGTGGTGGTCTAGTTGGTCTATGCGCACCTCGCCGGAAGCATGGATGATTTTCTGGTCTTCCAGCACAATGCCCACGTGAATGATCCGGCCTTCCTCGTTGTCAAAAAAGGCCACATCGCCGGGACGGGTCTGGCTCACGAAATGCACCTCCTGGCCGTGCTCCACCTGCTGGTAGGCATCGCGCCAGAGCTGGTAACCGCACAGGCCGTACACCTGCTGCACAAACCCAGAGCAGTCAATCCCGAAGATGGATTTGCCGCCCCACAAGTACGGAGCCCGCATGAACTGCATGGCAATTTTCTGCAGGAAATTCTCGCGGTACGGCAAGGCCGGATTGGTAGCCCTACCGTTGTACAGCATGCGCTCCTCTCCTACCCGTATACTCATGCCGTCAAAGAACGGCAACACACTGCCCAAACCAATAGGCGTCACGCAATTGGCGCTGCTCACGGTCTGCACAATGTCCATGGAACGGGCGTGTCTGGTTTCCTTCCATTCCTGGAAATAGGCATCAGAAACGGGAAAATGCTGCTTCAGGTCAATCCAGCCTTCGTAATCATCGGGCGCGTTCTTGATCTGAATCCATTTTTCCTGGGTCTGCAGCACCGCATAGCACTCCCCAAAGATCAGCTGGGTGATCTGTTCGCTTCTATCAGACGGTTCGCGGCGCACAGGCACCAGGCTCAGTTTGCAAATCCCGAAGTTCAAGGGTAATTAGGAATTAAGAATTGAGAATTAAGAATTTGGAATATCAGCACGCTGCTGGAAACAGGAATAGAGTTAGGAGATTAAAATGGAATGGTGATCCACCCATTCTTAATTCCTAATTCTTAATTCCTAATTGATTAATACCGTTCGCGGGCCATTTCGCGTTTAACGTCGCGCTCTTTGATGTCTTCGCGCTTGTCATAGAGCTTTTTCCCTTTGGCCAGGGCAATCTCCACTTTGGCGAAGCCGCGGTCATTAATGAAGAGGCGCGTGGGGATGATGGTAACGCCTTGCTCCTGGGCTTTATCCCGCAGTTGCTTGAGTTCGCGTTTGTTCAGGAGCAGTTTGCGGTCGCGGGTGGGCTCGTGGTTGTTGTAGGTGCCCTCAGAGTATTTGGAGATGGTGACCTGGTGCAAAAACAACTCGTTCCCGTGAAAGGTGCAGTAGCCGTCTGAGAGGTTCACGTTCCCTTCCCGGATGGATTTGATCTCGGTGCCGCGCAGCATGATGCCGGCGGTGTATTTCACTAGAAACTGATACTCATAGGAGGCCCGCCGGTTTGAGATATTCACCGTTTTCTGCAGCCTGTCTTTCTCTTTTGATTTCGCCATTTAGTTTCTACTGTTCTTCAAAAGTCGGTTGATCTTCTCTTTTTTCAAAATTTTTTGGCCGGTTTGGCCGGTCGCAACCACGCGTTCTTCGGCCTTTACGGTTATGTCACAGTGCAGCGCATTGCCCGTCAGGGATTTGAAAGACGCCTCCACTTCCAATGTTTCTCCCAGAAAAGCGGGGCTCAGGTGGTCAATGTGCACCATGGTACCAATGCCTTCCTCGTCCGGGTCCTTCATCTCCAGCACAAACAGCCGCGAAGCCCATTCCATGGCCTGCGCCAGCGCGAAGGTGGAACATACCGGGTGCACCAAACCGACTTCAAACTGCGCGAAATCTGCTTCGGTAATGGTTTTACGGTAAACCTTGGTGTCTCCTGCTTTGAAAGGGTTCTGCATAAAAAATAGGTTAGAGCACCAAGATTAGGAATTTCTACGGATATTCAGGCTTTCGGTCCATTCCTCTCACCATTCTATGAAAACGCCCCTCCTGTGTCTGGCCTTTGCGCTCCTGGGCATCGGCTTCGCCTCCGGCCAAACCAAAACCGACAAGTTCCTGGCCCAACTGCTGCAACAGCATCCTGAGAAATTCAAAACCTTTCTGGAGCATCCGGAGAAGTACAAGATCCAGATTCTGTACACGCAGATTGATCGGGACAAGAACAACAAGCCTTCGTTTAAGACCTACCTCTATCAGGTTAACGCGGCCAATTACTTTAACCCGGCCAGCACGGTGAAACTGCCCGCCTCCCTCATGGCGCTGGAGAAAATCAATACGCTTCAAATTCCGGGCCTCACCAAAGAAACGGTCATGCTCACCGACAGCGCCTACCAGGGCCAAACCAAAGTGCTGAAAGACCCCACCTCGGCCAACGGCTTTCCTTCCATTGCGCATTACATCAAAAAGATCCTGGTCACCAGCGATAATGACGCCTACAACCGCCTGTATGAGTTCATCGGGCAGGAACCTTTGAACGAAGGCCTGAAAGCGAAAGGCTACCGCAGCGTACGCCTGCCTATCAGGCTGTCCCGTTTCCTGCCTATTGAGCTGGACCAGTACACCAACCCGGTGCGGTTCCTGCAAAGCGAAAAGGTGTTATACCAGCAAGGCCTGGTGAAAAGCAACAAAGACTACAAGAACCCCACGCCTATTCTCATGGGCAAAGGCAACATGACCAATGACGACAAACTGGTGATGGAGCCCCGCGATTTTGCCTTCTCCAACACGTTTGCGCTGGAAGACCAACACCTGATGCTACGCGCAGTGCTGTTCCCGGAAAGCGTGCCGGCAAAAAACCGGTTCAAACTCACCCCGGAGGATTACCGCTTCCTGTACCAGTACATGTCTCAATTGCCAAGAGAAACATCTTACCCGGCCTATGACGAAAAAGAATACCCCGATGCCTTTGTGAAATACCTGCTCTTCGGCGGACCTACGCGCAAAGAGCGAATTCCGGAACATATCCGCATCTTCAACAAGATAGGCCAATCGTTCGGGTTCCTGACGGACAATGCCTATGTGGTGGACTTCAAGAACAACGTGGAATTCCTGCTCACCGCCACCGTGCACGTGAACGAAGACGAGATCTACAACGACGGCGTGTATGAGTATGACACCCTCGGGTTCCCGTTCCTGCGGGACTTGGGCCAGGTGGTGTATGACCATGAACTGAAACGCAAACGGAAGCACCAACCCGACCTTACCCGTTTTAAGCTCACGTATGACAAACCAGCTCTAAACTGAGAAAAAGCAGAAGCCCCGCCTGAAGAAAATCAGGCGGGGCTTCTGCTTTATTAGGGAATTTACTTAGTGGCTACCGGTAGAGGCACCGTCCACATCGCCGCCATCTTCCACGCTGGTGTTGCCTCTGCGGCCGCTTCCGCCGGTGATAATGCCCGGATTGTCTTTGATCGCATCATTGGGGTTATCGTTCACATCGGTAGGCAACGGCAGCTTGCCCACTGCTTGTGGGGTACGGCCAGGTTCTGCCTGGTTGCTCACGGTATTCTGTTTATTGTCCAGGTTCGGATTTTTTTCGTTCTCCATCTCAGTAGTGCTTAGTTGAAAAAACTGTTTACCTCTAAGAATACGGGAAAGACCTGCGAACGGATATGCTTTTGCTCCCGACAAGCATTTCACCTAATAAAGACCAAACCCGTTTTCGGCTAATTATTGGAGAATCGTCCTTAAAACAGGTTACTGATTCTTATTAAAAGGAGAGCGGTTCCCCTATGCCCAGGGCGCTAAGCTTCCCTCCTATTTTCCCCTCTGCTTCCAGTTGTTTTATCCAACGGAGCGGTTCTCCCAAAGGCTCATCAGACAAATCGAAGGTGCCGTAGTGCATGGGCACCAGGGTTTTTCCGCCCAGGTCATGGAAAGCCTGTACCGCCTCGGCTGGATTGGTGTGGCTGGGCTGCATGATGAAAGCCGGACTGTAGGCCCCGATGCCCAGAATGCAGGTGTCTATTTTCGGGAACAATTGGCTAATCTCTTTGTAATGCTGATCGTACCCCGAGTCGGCTCCAAAGTAGAGCGTGTGCTCTGGCGTTTGCAGCATAAAACTGCCCCACAGGATTGTGTCATTGTCGTTCATGCCGCGCTTGTGCCAGTGCAGGGTAGGCAGGTACGTTACCTTTAGCTGGTGCTCCGGTAACTTGTATTGCTGGTACCAACCGGCTTCGTAGATGGGCGTATTGGGCAGCCAGGGCTTGATGAGCGTTGCCATTTTCAGGGAGGTAAGCACCGTAAAGGAATGGCTTTCCCGAAGCGTTTTGAGGCTGTTTTTGTCACAATGGTCAAAATGCCCGTGCGAGAGCAGCACATAGTCAATGTATGGCAGTTCCTCGGGCTTCACCGGGAACGGCACTTTCCGCTTTTTCAACGACACGTTGTAGAACAGTGGATCGGTGAGGAACGTAACGCCGCCCAGTCTGATGAAAAACGTGGCGTGCCCCAGCCACACCAGGCCGTCTTGTTTGCTTTGCAGAAACGGCCTCGGGTCTATCACATGTGGCAACCAGGCATCCTGCTTCTTTTCTTCTTTCTGCGGGTTAGGAGTCACCATCCAGCGCAGGGCAATCAGGAGGGATCTGTTGGGGTCCTGGAACTCGTTTTTGAACTTGCCCTGGGCAAAGGCGTTGCCCTGCCAACCGGGTTTAATGATGGGAAGCTCTGGATTGCTTAATTTCTCGTCTGCCATAGGAGGTAACGCACAGGCGCGCTGCGGGAGTCAGGGTTGAAGTTGTAGAATCGTAAACTAAAGAATAGGTCGGGAAGTTGGCCTAAAAGTTACAAACGA
Organism: Rufibacter psychrotolerans; assembly: GCF_016924645.1. Classification (GTDB taxonomy): domain Bacteria; phylum Bacteroidota; class Bacteroidia; order Cytophagales; family Hymenobacteraceae; genus Nibribacter; species Nibribacter psychrotolerans. The sequence goes on from NZ_JAFFJV010000013.1 coordinate 87,915, forward strand.
AAAAGCCCGACCAAAGAGCCGGGCTTTTTGCTTGATTCTGTTTTAAGGCCAGTTTTATCAAAGAGGCCTATTTTCAAGTCTGCTCAATGGAAGAACAGATAAGCCAGCGTGATTGCCGCAATGACCCCGGCCAAATCTGCCAGCAGTCCACACACCAGCGCGTAACGGGTCCTGCGTATACCCACTGAACCAAAGTACACGGCCAGGATGTAGAAAGTGGTTTCGGTGGACCCCTGGATTGTAGAGGCTACTCTTGCCACAAATGAGTCGGCCCCATAGGTCTGCATGGCCTCCACCATCAGGCCCCTGGCTCCGCTACCGCTCAACGGTTTCATAAAGGCAACCGGTAGAGCTGGGACAAAGTCTGTGTTCACACCTAACAGCGCAAAGAACTGGCCAATTCCGTTAACAATAATATCCAGGGCTCCAGACACCCGGAACACCCCTACGGCCACCAGAATTGCCACTAAATAAGGAATGATGGTGATGGCCACCGAGAATCCTTCCTTGGCTCCTTCAATGAATGCCTCATACACATTGACTTTCCTGATGAGTGCCAACCCAATAAAGGAAACAATAATGGTAAAAAGGATCACATTGCTGGCCACGGTAGAGATAGTCCCAATCTGCTCCTGAGAGATGGTGGAGAAATAATAGATGAGCGCCGCAATCAAGGCAATCAGGGTGCCCAGGTAGGCAATTACCACTTTGTCAAAAAGGTTGATGCGCTGGTATATGGCCACAGATACCAAACCGGCCAACGTAGAAAAGAAGGTGGCCAGCAGAATGGGAATAAAGATATCAGAAGGATCAGCGGCACCCATCTGTGCCCTGAACACCATGATGCTGATAGGGATGATAGTTAACCCCGAGGCATTCAGTACCAGGAACATAATTTGGGCATTAGAAGCAGTCTCTTTTTCGGGGTTCAGTTCCTGCATCTCTTTCATGGCCTTCAAGCCTAACGGAGTAGCAGCATTGTCCAAGCCTAGCATGTTGGCCGAGAAGTTCATGAGAATAGACCCGAAAACTGGGTGATTTTTAGGAATCTCAGGAAAAAGCCGATTGAAAAAAGGGCCAACAGCTTTGGCGAACAAGGCAATAATGCCTCCGCGCTCACCTACTTTCATAAGGCCCAACCATAGTGTCATTACCCCGGTTAAGCCCAGGGAGATTTCAAAACCGGTTTTGGCATTGTCAAAGGTGCTGGCCACCAGCTTTTGGAAGATCTCAACGTCCTGAAAAAAGATGAGCTTGAAGAGTGCAATGCAGAAGGCAATAATGAAGAAAGCCGCCCACAAATAATTTAAAACCATGTAAAAAGGGTTAGTCTGGTATAGAACGAGCCGGTAAGTTACACAGCCGGAATAAAAAAACCGCCGATCTCTGGGGTGAGACCGGCGGTTTTAGATAGAATTATTTTTACAGGCGTACCACCCCCAAACCGGGTTTGCCGTTGGGCCGCATGATGCCGTTCTCCAGGATAAACCCGCCGGAGACCACGTCTTTGGCTAGGTCCAGGCTGCCGTCCAGGTCAATGTATTTGGTATTGGGGCAGGAAAACGCCGCGTGCAGCGCTGCCGTGATACTCACGATGCTCTCGTCATTGCAGCCCCACATCAGGTCGATTCCAGCTTGGCGGGCTACGGTCCCAATCTGCCGACCAGCGTAGACGCCGCCGCACTTCATAAGCTTAATGTTGTAGATGCCGCAAGCCCTGGGCGATTGTGCCAGTTTGAAGGCATCCACCGGAGACAACAGCGATTCATCAGCGGCCACCAGGTCTTTAACGGCATCAGGCAGTTCCCGCAGGTCATCTACCACGGGTGCCGGAAGGGGCTGTTCAATCAGTTCTATATCCAGTGCTTGCGCCTGAGTACAGAAATTAGCCAGGTCATAAGTGGTCCAGCCTTGGTTCGCATCAATCCGAATGGTGACGTTGTTCCCGTGGGCTTCGCGGAGTTTGATCAAGCGCTCCAGGTCCTGCTCTACGGTCTCTCCCACTTTCACCTTCAGGTGCGTGAAGCCGCGGCCCACGTATTCTTCGGCCTCAGCCAGGGTTTCCGCTACCGATTTAATCCCGATGGTGATGGAAGTAGGCAAGGCATCTAGGCGCTGGCCCAGGAACGTGACCAAAGGTACATCCAGGTACTTGGCGAATAAGTCATGCAGGGCGATGTCCAGGGCGGCCCGGGCGGCGGGGTTGCGGGGCAACCGTAGGGCCAGTTCCTCGCACAACAATTGGAAGCTGCGGAGATCGCGGCCGAGGAGCCATTCCAGGTTCTCGGGTTGCAGGGCGGCCAGTGTATCAGAGAGCTTCTCTCCTACTACTTCAGCGCTGGGGTTACCAGAACCAATTCCGGTGAGGCCGTTCTCCGCGACAATTTCCACGATGACGTTCTCCACCGCCGAAACGGTTTTGAAAGCGATGGTATAAGGACGGGTTAACTCTAAATTCTCTTTCCAGACGTTTATTTCTCTGATCTTCATACGGTGGCGGTCTCGTGCGCTAGTTCCTGCTTTACCAGTTCAATAATTTGGTCTACCCCATCCTCCAAGGGAAGAATCACGGGCAAACCTAGTTCCTGCTGGTATTGCTGCTGGTAAGTTCTGGCCTCCTCAAGGGTTAAGCCGGCGGTGTTCAAGGTCACGGCAATCACTTTGGAGCCGTAGAGCCTGATCAATTCTATCTCGGTGGAGATGGGCGGTATCTTGAAGCCGAGTTCCTCGTTGTCGTCATAATACACGCGGGCGGGGGCGTGCTGCAGTACCACGTACTTCATCTGCCCCGACACCAGATATTCAGAACCACACGGACCGCTGGGGTTGCGCAGGGCGGCCTGGCCTTCCACAAAGAAGACATCGGGTTTGTGCTCTGCGTAGCTTTCCAAGATGGCGTGCTCCAGTTCGCCGGATACGAAGTCGTTATAGGTAGAGTCCAGGATAAAGCCTTTGCCGCGGCCCTGCATCCAGCCGGTCTGACCGGTGAAGATCATCTGGGCTTTAAGGCCGGCGCGTTCGGCGGCTTGGGTGAGCAGACGGGTGGTGGTGCGCTTGCCCATGCGTACATCGGTGCCCAGCACGGCTACGCGCGGCGCCGGGATGTCCTTGATTTTTCCGGTCCAGAAATGGAGCTCGCTTTTGGGTTTGGGTTTGCGCACGTCAATCAATTGCACGCCGTGTTCCTGGGCCAAAGCCGCCAAGTCAGGCATATCGCTTAGATATTCGTGCAGGCCGCTGACGATGTTCATGCCTTGCTTGATGGCCTCAGAGATGGTCTCCTTCATGGAAACCGGCAGTTTCCCGCCCTTCGGGGCGATGCCCACCAGGCAGTATTGGGCCTTTTCGGGGCTGTTTTCCAGAAACTGGGCCAGATCTGCGTACACCTGAATGTTGCGGGTTTTACCGTCTACCACTTCCCCGGCGTCCTTCCCCGCCGACACGGTATCAATGACTCCAATAATATTAAATCGTTCGGTGCCCCTGATGAGGCCATGCGCCGTTTTGGCGGGGTACTGGTTCAGCAGACCATCGGTGAGAATAATGGCATTTCCGTCCATTGTTTTGAATGAGTTTGGGAGAAGGTGAATAGAATAGAAAATAAAGGAATCGTATTGGGGCCGATTTCCAGAAACCAGCCCCGAAACGGTTGTTATTTACAGCACCAGCCCGTGCAGCAGGTCGGGTTTGGTTTTGCTCAGATCGTACAGATAACCGTTGACGATGGCGTATTTCACCTGGCCATCGGAAGTTTTGAGGGTGAAGTTCGCTCCCCTGCCCAAGCCTAATTCATGGTTCACTCGGCCCACCGTAGAAACTACGTTCAAGGGAATATACATGGGGTTCACAGAATTGTCGGGCATTTTCTGCAGCCGCACGGTGGTGTAACCGGCCGCTAGTAATTCCTGCACCCGCTCCGGGGTAAGTGCCTCCAGACCGGCCAGAGGGGTTTCATACACTTTGCCGGGCACCAGCGTGAGGCCTTCGCCGTTCACCTCTTCATAGCCGTAGAACACGCGCATGTCGCCTATCTCCTCTACTGAGCTGCGGCTGTAATACCCCAGGGGCGAATTGTTGGTGGCTTCGTTCCGGTTGATTCCTATATCCAGGAGGGTATCGCGGCCCTTTTGTTTGTACCGCACGTCTTTCAACACCAGATCATAGAGGTTTCGCTGGTTCTGCGGAATTCTGAAGTAGTCTTTCACCTCGTAATGGGTATACCCCTCCTCGCCAATGATCTGCAGAGCCGATAAGATGGCGGCGAAGTTGATCTGGCGGATGTACTGTTTCTCGGGATCGCCGGGGAAGCCGCCCGACTCGATCAGGATCAGGCTGGTGCCCCACTTCTGGATGTTGTCCCCGAAGGCGCGGGGCTCGTGCTCGTCTGAGTACTTGGCCACCTGCCCCGGAATGAACTGCTGCACGCTCTCGTTCAAACCCACAATGGTTTTCATGGCCCGCTCGCGCACCTCGTTCACCGATTGCTTGTAGTCGTAGGCCGGGGCCAGAAACGAAATGGTCGCCGGCTTCTCCGTGCTGCCCACAGTGTAGTACCGGCTCTGGTCGTGCAGGTTGAACCCGAACTCGGGCTTAATGCTGTCCCGCAGGCTTTTGAGAAGGCGGGCCTCCGGGCTTTGCAGGCGCAGGGCATCGCGGTTGAGGTCAATGTCCAGATCGTTCCGGCGCTTGTATTTCTCCGCTCCATCGGGGTTGAGCATGGGAATAAAGTAGAGCGTGTTGTTCTTCAGAATTTCCTGGCGCACCGAGTCCGTGGCATCTGAACCCTGCAGGTAGTTGAAGATATCAAAAAGCGCCATGGTGGCCGTGGGCTCATCGCCGTGCATCTGCGACCACAGCATGATCTTTTTGGGTCCGGTTCCGGCTTTCACCAGGTAAATGTCCCGTCCTTCCACTGACTTGCCCGCTACCTGCACCTGGAACAGCGGATTCTGCTTCAGTTTTTCCAAAAGCGGAACAATGTCCTGGTGCTTGAACCTGCGATGCTTGATGGCGGCCTCCCGGTAGGTGGCGTGCTGATCGAAAAACTGCTTCGCTATTTTAACCGAAGCATCCGGACTTTTAGGGATAGGACTGTTCTGGCTATAAGCCCCAAGAAGTGTCATGAAGAAATAAACAGTAATTACAAGTCTGCGCATTGGACCACAGTTTTAAGCTGTAGATGCCAAAATTCTCTCCTGAGAAAGCGTTTCGGCAGGTTCATGCGGTCAATGTAAGGACGAAATTCGGGTTACGGAAAAGAAAAAGGCAGAAATTGCTTTCTGCCTCCAGATTCAACATTTATACAAACTTAAGCCGCTCCAGTGGCATCTAATCAGATGGCTTTCATGTGTTTTGGCGCTAAAATGAGAAAATTAGGCTCTTTTCGCCAGAACCGTCCAACGCCACAGAGAAGCAAAGGTGGGGGCTTGCCCTTCCCTCTTTCAGCGAAAGTCCTTACGCTGGTGCAAAGTCACTGCAACAAGAACCAAGCTGTTTCAAGCCTCTTTACAGAAAAACGTCCCCAAATCAGACTTTAAGCCTTGGGTCTGGGCTGGCGTATTGGGTGGTGAACTCGCCGGCCAGGTACTTGAAGTGGGCGGCCATGGCAATCATGGCGGCATTGTCGGTGCAGTACTCAAAAGCCGGGATGTACACGTTCCAGCCTCGTTTCTGGGCAAATTCCTGTAAAGTAGCCCTTAAACCTGAGTTGGCCGATACCCCGCCCGCAATGGCAATTTCCTTGATGCCCTGCTCCTTGGCCGCCAACACCAGTTTCTTCATCAGCGTCTGGATCAACGCATGCTGGATGCTGGCGCAGATATCCGCGAGGTTGTTTTGCACAAAGTCAGGCTCCGCGGCGGTGTTCTTCTTCACGAAGTTCAGGATGGACGTTTTAATGCCGCTGAAAGAATAGTCATAGCCGTCCAGGTTCACGATGGGGAACTGAAAGCGGTTGGGATCTCCGGTGGCAGCCAGTTTGTCCAGCATGGGTCCGCCGGGGTACGGCAAGCCCAGCAGTTTGGCTGATTTATCGAAGGCTTCGCCCACGGCGTCATCGGTGGTTTGGCCCAGCACTTCCATGTCCAGGTGGCTGCGCACCAGCACAATCTGGGTGTGGCCGCCGCTCACCGTGAGGCACAGGAACGGGAAGTTGGGTTTGGGGTCTTCAATGAAATGGGCCAGGATGTGGGCCTGCATGTGGTTCACCTCAATGAGCGGCAGATTCAACCCCAGCGCGAAGGATTTGGCGAAGGCGCTGCCCACCAGCAGGGCACCCAAAAGTCCCGGACCGCGGGTGAAAGCCACCGCATCTAATTGGCTTTTTGCTATATTTGCTTTTTGGAGCGCCTGCGAAACCACGGGTATAATGTTTTGCTGGTGCGCCCTTGATGCTAACTCAGGCACTACTCCCCCGTATTGCTCATGGATTGCCTGCGTAGCTACAATGTTTGACAGCACGCGGCCGTTCTGAATGACGGAAGCCGAGGTTTCATCACAGGAAGATTCTATTGCTAAAATTGTAGGGTTCATAATCCGTTGGAGACGCAAGACCAAGAAGAGAAGCTAGAAAAAAAGAAAAACTACCCGCAAGTTATAGCAAAAGCTCTGTTAAAAATAATCCTGGGCTTGGTTATAGTAGTGGTGGTGCTGGTGGGAGCCCTCACCCTGGCTTTGCGTTTTCCGGCCGTTCAGACCAAAGTAGCCCAGAAAGCGGCCAGCATCCTCTCCAAGACCATCAACCACCAGGTGACCGTAGGCCGGGTAGACATCAGGCCTTTTAAGAGCGTGCTGCTGCAGAACGTGCGCGTGCTGGACCGCCAGAAGAAAACCCTTTTCTACATTGGCGAAGCCGATGCCGATATCAGTTTCTTCAACCTCTTCAAGCCCGACCGGCTGCACATCGCGTCGCTTACCTTAACGGAGCCCGAGGCCAACCTGATCAAATACAAAGGCTCCGACACGCTGAACATGAGCACGTTCATCTCGTCGCTGGCCAACCTCATCACCAAAGACACCACCAAGGCCAGCAAGCCGTTTGACTTCAAGATTGACGAAATCGTGCTCAAAAACGGGCACTTCACGTACCACAACTACAACGATCCGTTCATCCCCTACGGCCTGGATTACCAGCACCTGGACCTGGAGCGCATCAGCGGTAAGTTCTCTGATATCCAGATCAAAGGCGATACCATCCACACGCTCATCACCAGCCTCACCACCATTGACAAAAAGTCCAGGACGTACCTCAAGGACCTGGATACGCGCATGACCTTTGCGCCCACGTTCTGGGAATGGGACAAGCTGAACCTGCGCGTGAACAACAGCCATCTGGCCAACTACGTGCGCTTTGATTATCGCGTGTTCTGGAACTTCAAGGACTTCAATGACAGCATGAACGTAACCGCCTCGTTTGACAGCACTTACGTCACTTCAGATGATATTGCGCTGTTTGCGCCGGTGCTCAAAGACTGGAACGAAAAAGTGCTGCTCTCGGGCAAGGTGAAGGGCAAGGTGAAGAATTTCCGGGCGCAGGACGTGGACATCCGCTACGGCCAGTACACCCACATCACCGGCGATATCTCCGCCGACGGTCTGCCCAACTTCCGGAACACCTTCGCCGACTTGGTGCTGGGGCCCAGTTCTATCAATGCACGCGATATCCGCCATTTCCTGCCTAAAAAAGCCTATAACATGGCGGCCCGGGCCGGAACGGTAAAGCTGCAGGGCGAATTCACCGGTTTCTACAATGACTTTGTGGCGAACGGGGCCTTCCAGAGCGCGCTGGGGAACGTGGTATCTGACATCAATCTCAAATTTGACAAAAACAACATTGAACGCTCGGCCTACCGTGGCTACCTCAAGACGCCTGGCTTTGACGTGGGCGGCCTGCTGGGCGACCGGAGCGTGCTCAAAACCGTGGCCATGGACGGCCGCGTGCAGGGCAGCGGCTTCAGTCTGGAGACGGCGCACCTCAACGTAGACGCCACCGTGAACGCCATCAACGTGAACAACTATAACTTCCGGAACATTGTGGTCAACGCCGACCTGAGCCGCCAGACTTTTAACGGGGACCTCAGCATCAAGGACCCCAACCTGCGCATGGCAGCCTCCGGGCAGATCAACCTGCAGAACCAGCAACAGGTGTTTGACCTGCGGGCCGATGTGGAGCGGGCCGACCTGCGGGCCCTGGGCTTTACGGACCAGGGCATTGTGCTGGCCACCCAGGCCGACGTGGACTTCACCGGAATTCAACTGGATGAGATTGCCGGCCTCGCCGATTTCAAAAACACCAGCCTCACCTACGGGGGCAGAACCGTGGCCATTGACTCGCTCACCATTGAGTCGCACTTTCATGACGGCATCCGCGAATTGCACGTGGGCTCTGAGGTGCTGGCCCTGCGCGCCGGGGGCAACTTCCTGTACTCGCGCTTCTTCGCCGACCTGCAGACCCTGGTGCACGAATACCGCCTGAACCTGGAGAACAACCCGGTGAAGATTGCCAACTACTACCGCCGCAAACCCGCGGCCCCGCCCGCCTCCTATGAAGTAGACCTGGACGTGCACCTGCGCCACATTGACCCGGTGCTACAGGCCTTTGTGCCCAGCGTTTCCATTTCCCGGTTCTCTACCCTGGAGGGCACTTTCCGCAACGGGCCCACCTCGGTGCTCACCCTGGTGGGGCAGATGGACACCATCCGGTACGGCAAGTTTGAGTTTTACCAGAACAACGTGGAGGTGACGTCTTCCAAGCTCTGGAACAACCCAGACGTGCTGGCCAACGCCATTGTCACGTCTGAGCGCCAGAATCTGGGCTGGGCCGGCGACACGGAGAGACTGTACGTAGAGGGCGTCTGGAACGAGCGCCTCATCAGTTTCTCCAGCAACATCGCCCAGACGGGCACTACCAACCGGGCCAACATCAGCGGCAACGTTTCCTTTGAGCAAGACCAGATTCAGGTAGTGTTCAACCGCTCCAACATCAACGTGCTGGACAAACTCTGGAGCATCTCGCCCCAGAACACCATTGTCTTTGAGAACGGAGTGGTGAGGTTTGAGAACATCACTTTGTCTAACGGTCCGCAGAGCGTGAACATTTTTGGGGCGCTTTCCAGAAATCCGCAGGATTTGCTTACCGTGAGCCTCACCGATTTCCGGCTGGAAAACCTGAACCCACTCCTGCCCGACCCGATTGATGGCCGCCTGAACGGAGAACTGCAATTGCGCGACCTGTACAAGGAAGTGAATTTAACCTCGCGCATCACCGTAGACACCTTCCTGATTGACCAGCAGCTGATTGGCAACGTGGCCGGCACCACCAACTGGGACAACCGCCAGAAGCGCATGGACGTGGACCTGGGCATTAGCCGCGACGCCAAAAAAGTGCTGTCGCTCACGGGTTCCTATGACCCCAACGGCGGACAGCAGGAGCTTGATTTACTGGCTGTGCTGGACGATGCCCAGCTCAAGATTGTGGAGCCGGTGCTCAACACCATCATGTCTGACCTGGGCGGCACCATGGACGGCCGCGTGCGCATCTCGGGCCGCCTGACCGCCCCCGTTCTGAAGGGCTCCGTGATGGTCACCGATGGCTCCTTCGTGTTCAATTACCTCAACACGCGCTACACCTTCGCTGACCGGGTGTTCTTCACCGAGAACGACATCTCGTTCCAGAATGTGCGCATCCGGGACATCTACAACAACGTGGCGGTCCTGAACGGGGGCATTTACCATGACGGCTTCCAGAACATGGTGCTGGACCTTAGGGCCCGCTTTAACCGGTTCATGGTCCTGAACACCACCCGGTCAGACAACCCGCTGTACTACGGCACGGCCTTCGCCACCGGCGAGGTCACCGCGCTGGGCTCTACCTCTAACCTGCAGGTGAATATCACGGCCCGCAGCGAGAACAACACCAGCATTGCCATTCCGCTGGACAACACCACCGCCCTGGAGCGCCAGAACTTTGTGACGTTTGTGAACAACAACCCGGCCGTGCGCGACACCACCGTGCAGGACACCGCCGCCGTGGTGCGGCAGGGCGTGGACCTGAGCGGCATCCGGCTCAACTTCAACCTGGACGTGAACGAGAACGCCTACATAGAGCTGATCTTTGACGAGCGCACCGGTGACATTATCCGGGGCCGGGGCCGGGGCAACATCCGCATGGAGATTGACACCCGAGGCGAGTTCTCCATGTACGGCAACTACGAAATTGTGCAGGGTCGCTACAACTTCACCCTGCTGGGCGTGATCAACAAAGAATTCAACGTACGGCCGGGCGGCACCGTGACCTGGAACGGCGATCCGCTGGAAGGCCTCCTGAAACTCACCGCCACGTACACCCAACGCGTGTCGCTAGCCCCTATCCTGGGCGACTTGAGCCAGGAAGAACGCCAATCGGCGGCGGCCCGCTCGCGCTACCCGGTTACCGCCGTAATGGAGCTGGACGGCCCGCTCACCACCCCGCAAATCAGGCTCAACCTGGAGTTTAATGACCCGCCCAGCCTGCTGGAAGCCCAGATAACCCGCTACCTGAACAACTTAAGAAATGATGAGCAGGAACTGAACCGCCAGGTGTTTTCGCTGCTGGCCTTCAAGCGCTTGTCGGCGCAGGATGAATTGCAGGTGGGCCTGGGCGTGGGCGACCTGGGCAGCAGCGTGGGCGAGCTCTTCTCCAACCAGCTCAGCTACTGGCTCTCGCAGATTGACTCCAACCTGGAGGTGGACATTGGGGTGAGCGGCTACGCCGACCAGGTGCTGGATGATGTGCAACTCAGGCTGAGCTACACCTTCCTGGAAGGTCGTCTGAAAGTAACCCGCGAGGGCAGCGTGAACAACAACCGCTTCGGGAACAACCGCTCCACCGCCGCCGGCGACTGGTCGGTGGAGTACTACCTGAGCAAGAGCGGCCAGCTGCGCCTGAGGGCCACCTATGAAACCACCCCCCGCGACTTTGAGGCCAACGCCACCGCCAGCCGCCAGACGGTAAGTATCCTGCACCAGGCCAACTTTGACCGCTTTGGCGAACTGTTCCGGCGCCGCCGCCTGAGCAAACGGGCCCAGCGCGCCGCCGAGCGCGAGCGCATGATCCGCCTGCAAGACGACACGCCCACCCCCCGCAGCAACCTTTAGGGCAACGCCTGTTTAGGGGCTGTTTCTGCCAAAACAGGCCCTAAACAGGCGTTTCTTGTCGCCTTAGCCTCTGGCAATTGAAACCGCACGCAACTTCATGCAAGGAGAGCCCCAGCCGCCGTTTAGGGCCTCTTTTTCAGAAAACAGGCGAAAAACCCCTCCCGCCCCGTTCATCTTCTAAATAATTACTTAATTTTGCCGGCACACGTACCTATGGCTGCAAAACCGCTTAAACATACCCGCAAGAAGAAACTAGGCAATTACCCGCATACCATGGTGATCTTCAGCATCACGCTGGCCTTGTTTGTGATTGGCTTGTTTGGCCTCTTGCTCATCCACGCCGGAAAGCTCTCTAACCTGGTAAAACAGAACATTGAGGTGCAGGTGTACCTGGACCGGGAACTCACGCCGCTGGAGCTGGAGAAGCTCAGGAAAACGCTGGCCCGCAAGGAGTACATTGCCTACGAGGAGAACAAGCCGCAGGTGGAGTTCCTGTCAAAGGAAGAGGGTGCCCGCGAGTTCATTGACGAAAGCGGCGAGGATTTCCTTACGTTCCTGGGCGAAAACCCCTTGCGCGACGCCTATATCCTGCGCATCAACCCGGACTTTGCCACCTCAGAACAGCTCAAGCAGATCAAGAATGATCTGCAGAACACCACCGGCGTGTACGAGGTAGATTACGTGGAAAGCCTCATTGACTCCATCAACCACAACCTGCGGCGGGTGAGCATTGTGCTGCTGGCCTTTGCGGGCATTCTGGTGGTGGTGGTCATCATCCTCATCAACAACACCATTAAGCTGGCCCTTTTCTCGCAGCGCTTCCTCATCAGGAGCATGCAGCTGGTGGGAGCCACGTCGTTCTTCATCCAGCGTCCGTTCCTGAACCGGGCCACGTTCCAGGGCCTCATGAGCGGCGCCATTGCCTCTGCCCTGCTCTTTGGCCTGATGCAGTACGCCTACCACGAAATCAGCGAGCTGTACCTGCTGCGCGACCAGGAGCAAATGCTCATCTTAATGGCCGCTTTGCTGCTCCTGGGCGGCGTGCTGGGCTTCTTCAGTTCTTACCGGGCGGTAAAGAAGTACCTGCGCTCTTCGTTAGACGATTTATACTAAGCAATATCCTTTATGGAAAACAAAAATCCTTCCCCCTTCGCGTTTGGCCGGAGGAACTACCAGATCATGCTGGTGGGCCTGCTGGTCATGGCCATTGGCTTTATCATCATGGCCCTGGACGCTGAACCCTACGGCTACGGCTTCCTGGGTCTCACCCTGGGTCCCATCATCCTGGTCATCGGTTTCCTGATTCAATTCTTCGCCATTCTGGCAAAACCCCGCAAAAACGTTTAAATGAGTATTTGGCAAGCTATCATCTTAGCCATTGTAGAAGGATTGACAGAGTTCTTACCGGTTTCCTCCACCGGACACATGGTGATTGCCTCCAGCCTGATGGGCATCAGTTCCTTTGAGTTCACTAAGATGTTTACCGTTTCCATTCAATTTGGGGCTATCCTCTCGGTGGTGGTGCTGTACTGGAAGCGTTTTATCAATTCAGTTGATTTCTATAAGAAATTATTGACGGCGGTGATCCCCGCCCTGGCCATTGGCTTCCTGCTCAAAGACCTGGTCTATGCCATGCTGGAGCGCGTGGAGATTGTGGCCATCAGCCTGTTGCTAGGTGGTTTGTTCCTGATCTACGTGGACCGTTTGTTCACCGAGAAAGAGCACCCGGTAACTACGCCCAGCTACCGCAACGCCTTTATCATTGGCTTGTTCCAGTGCATCGCCATGATTCCGGGAGTTTCCCGTTCGGCGTCTTCCATCATTGGGGGGCTTACCCAGCGCATGACCCGCAAATCGGCGGCCGAGTTTTCCTTTTTCATGGCGGTGCCCACCATGCTGGCCGCCACCACCTACAGCGTGATCAAAGACCTGCTGCACCTGGAGATCTCTGATGTGCTCACCTTCAACCTGCCCAAGATCCAGGCGGGCTTCAACGCCATTACTGCGCAGGAATGGCAGGTGCTGGCCGTGGGCAACATGGTGGCTTTCCTGGTGGCCATGGCGGCCATCAAGTTCTTTGTAGGCTTTTTGACCAAATACGGCTTCAAACTGTTTGGCTACTACCGCCTGGTGGTAGGCCTGGTGCTGCTGTTGTTGTTAGGTTTAGGCGTAGATATCCAGTTACTGTAATGCAAGAAGCTCCCTATGATTTTGAGGCCGGGGCCATCCTGTTGATGGACAAACCCCTCACCTGGACTTCTTTTGACGTGGTGAAGAAAACCAAGTTTGCCCTGCGCATCAAGAAGATCGGCCACGCCGGCACCCTTGATCCCTTGGCCACCGGTTTGCTCATTCTGTGCACCGGTAAGTTCACCAAGCGCATTGAGGAAATTCAGGCGCAGGAGAAGGAATACACCGGCACCTTTGTGCTGGGCCATACCACGCCGTCGTTTGACCTGGAAACCGAGATAGACAGCACCGCCCCCACCGACCACCTCACCGGGGACATGCTGCGCGAAGCGGCGGATTCTTTCCTGGGCGAGATTGACCAGACGCCGCCCATTTACTCGGCGGTAAAGGTGAACGGCGAACGCGCCTACTCCCTGGCTCGCCGGGGCGAAGCCGCCGAGATCAAATCCAAGCGCATCACCATCAAGCAGTTTGAGATTACGTCTGTGGAGGACAACCAAGTGGGGTTTAGGGTAGTATGCTCCAAGGGAACCTACATCCGCAGCCTAGCCCGCGACTTTGGCGCCAAACTGGGGTGTGGGGCCTACCTGTCTAAACTGGTGCGCACCCGCATTGGGGAGTACCGCCTGGAAGATGCCATGACTTTAGACCAACTGCAGGAACTCCGCGAAAAACAAGGGACGCACCATGATCGTCATCCAGGAGCTTAGCCAATTCCCGGCGCTGTCGCATGCCGTGGTCACCTCGGGCACGTTTGACGGCGTTCACGTGGGGCACCAGAAAATCCTATCCAAACTGACGGAGGCCGCCCGCCAGAACAACGGGCAGAGCGTGGTGATTACCTATTGGCCGCACCCGCGCACCGTCCTTAACCCCAACGACGACTCCCTGCGGCTGCTGTCCACCATTGAAGAGCGCATTGAGGCCCTTCGGCAGTACGGGGTAGATTACCTGCTGCTGCTGCCGTTCACCAAAGAATTTGCCCAGCTTTCGTCAGAGGAGTACATCCAGAAGATCCTGATCAACACCATCCGGACAAAAAAGCTGGTGATTGGCTACGACCACCGGTTCGGGAAGAACCGCGAGGGCGGCTTTGACTACCTGCAGGCCAACGCCCAGCGCTACGGCTTTGAGGTGGAAGAAATACCGCGCCAGGATGTGGACGCCGTGGGCGTAAGCTCCAGCAAGATCAGGACCGCGCTGGAGCGCGGCGACGTGGACACTGCCGCCCGTTACCTGGGCCGGCCGTATTCCCTTACCGGCACCGTGGTGCAGGGCAAGCAACTGGGCCGCACCCTGGGCTACCCCACTGCCAATCTGGAGCCCCGGGAAAAACTCAAGCTGGTGCCCGCCCAGGGCATCTATGCCGTGCGGGTGCAAACCCCGGCGGGCCCCTACAAGGGCATGCTGAGCATCGGCACCAACCCCACTGTGCAGGGCGACCGCCAAACCATTGAGGTGAACCTGTTTGACTTTGACGCCGACCTGTACGGCCAGGAGATCACCCTCCTTTTCATTGCGTACCTGCGCCCCGAGGAGAAATTCTCCGGGCTGGAGGAACTCACCCAACAACTGCACCAAGACAAGCTGGCAGCCTTACAAGTGTTAGGATAAACCAGAGAAAACCGTAACTTCACCCTGGGCTTTCACGATAGAGACAGAGGGAAGCAAGCCCGGTTCTGGTTTGTTCACGTACACAAGACTGCAGCATGTTCAGAAGCATTCTCTCTGTTTTAGGCGGAGCCGCCGTAGGCGTATTCACCATTAGCCTGGTACAATACCTCAGCCACCAATTGTATCCGGTACCCGCCAACCTGGACCCGGAAGACCTGGAGGCCGCCTCCGCTGCCCTGGCCAACGCCCCAACCCCTGCCTTGCTGTTAGTACTGCTGGCCTACGCACTGGGCTCCTTCTTCGGGGGCATGGTGGCCGCCCGGTACGCCGTTCACAGACCCGTTCTGCACGCCTTGTTAGTGGGCATTTTGCTGCTGGCGGCCGGTATTGCCAACCTGGTAGCCTTGCCGCACCCGGTCTGGTTTACGGTAGCGGCAGTGCTCCTTTTTCTGCCCATGGCGTACTTCGGCGGAACAATGTCGGCCAAGCGTATGCCCTAGGGCTGTTTCAGGGCTGTTTTGCGGAAAACAGACCTGAAACAGTCCCTGCCTCTCCCCTCCCAGATTCACGATTCTAATGTATACTCCACCTTCATCAGTAGATTCTTATGATAAATAAAGTGGTACAAGATGCCGCCGCCGCCTGCCAGGATATTCCAGACGGGGCCACCTTAATGCTGGGCGGCTTTGGGCTGTGCGGCATTCCGGAAAACTCCATCAAGGAAATCCTGCGCAAAGGCATCAAAGACCTGACCTGCATTTCCAACAACGCGGGGGTTGATGATTTCGGCATTGGCCTGATGCTGCAGAAGCGCCAGGTAAAAAAGATGATCTCCAGCTACGTGGGCGAGAACGCCGAGTTTGAGCGGCAGCTGCTCTCGGGAGAATTGGAAGTGGAACTGATTCCGCAGGGCACCCTGGCCGAGCGCATCCGGGCCGGCGGCGCGGGCATTCCGGCTTTTTTCACCCCGGCGGGCTACGGCACCGAGGTGGGCGAAGGCAAGGAAAGCCGCGAGTTCAACGGCAAGATGTACCTGATGGAGACCTGGCTCAAAGCCGATTTCGCACTGGTGAAAGCCTGGAAGGGCGACACCGCCGGCAACCTCATCTACAAAGGCACGGCCCGCAACTTCAACCCCATGATGGCCACCGCCGGCACCATCACCATTGCCGAGGTGGAGGAACTGGTTCCCGTAGGCGAACTGGACCCCAACCTAATCCACACCCCCGGCATCTACGTGCAGCGCATTTACCAGGGCAAAGACTACGAGAAACGGATTGAGCAGCGAACTACTCGGTAATGTGCTAATTGTTTAATGTGCTCATGTGCTAATGAGCCATTTGCACTTGCCATAAGATTGCACCTATTTTGATGGTTAAACTCATGGAAAATGGATCTGTAAAAAAAGGGAACGCCATTGTGGCAAAGTCTTTTGATTTTGCCCTATCCATCATTCAATACACCGAGGCATTGGAGCAACTGCGCAAGTTTGTGGTGGCCAACCAACTCCTGAAAAGCGGCACCTCCATTGGGGCCAACGTCTGGGAGGCCCAGCACGCGGAAAGCCGCGCCGATTTCATCCATAAACTCAAGATTGCCGCCAAAGAAGCCACCGAAACAGAATATTGGCTGTTGCTCTGCAAGCACAGTCAGCAGTATCCTGCCATAGATGACAGACTGGAGATGCTACTGGAACTCCAGAAACTCTTGACTAAAATCATTTCCTCCACCAAGCAGAAATAGCACATCAGCACATTAAGACATTAGCACATTATGTTAGATAAACACGGCATTGCCAAAAGAATAGCAAAAGAACTGCAAGACGGGTATTACGTGAACCTGGGCATTGGCATTCCCACCTTGGTGGCCAACTACATTCCCCAGGGCATAGACGTGGTGCTGCAGAGTGAGAACGGCCTGCTGGGCATGGGGCCCTTCCCCACCGAGGACGAGGTAGACCCCGACCTGATCAACGCCGGTAAGCAAACGGTGACCACCCTGCCGGGCTCCTCCATTTTCAGCTCCGCCGACAGCTTTGCCATGATCCGGGGCGAGCACGTGCACCTCACCATCCTGGGGGCCATGGAAGTCTCGGAGCGGGGCGACATTGCCAACTGGAAAATACCCGGCAAGATGGTGAAGGGAATGGGCGGGGCCATGGACCTGGTAGCCTCGGCCAAAAACATCATCGTGGCCATGCAGCACACCTCCAAAGACGGACAGTCTAAGTTGCTCAAAGACTGCACCCTGCCCATCACCGGCCTGGCCTGCGTGAAGAAGATTGTCACCGACCTGGCCGTGCTGGAAGTGACGCCAGAGGGCTTCCGGCTGCTGGAGCG
Source organism: Rufibacter psychrotolerans (assembly GCF_016924645.1). Classification (GTDB taxonomy): domain Bacteria; phylum Bacteroidota; class Bacteroidia; order Cytophagales; family Hymenobacteraceae; genus Nibribacter; species Nibribacter psychrotolerans. The sequence goes on from NZ_JAFFJV010000013.1 coordinate 105,191, forward strand.
GGCGCCCGGCGTAACGGTGGAGCAGATAGCCGCCGCCACTCAGGGAAAACTCATCATTGAGGGCGAGATTCCTGAAATTAATATTTAACCAAGTTTGTTCAGGTCAGGCAACCGGCTCCGCTTGTCCGGGTCTTTGGCTGTTTTTGGGCCTTTTTTCGATAATCGTGCCTAAAAGGCCGTATACCCTCACCAGGACCTCGGGCTTGAATGCCTAGCGTTGCTTTTGTACCTTTGAACTATGCCGTGTTGGCAACCTTCAGGAAAAGCACTTGCCCGGCCGGCAGGTGCTTCCTCCAGGCCAGGCATAGGCGTTTGCTAACCGATTTAAAAACATGAGTGAAAATACCGAGCATAAGTTAATCCTGCGTCAGCTTACCACTTCTGATTACAAAGAGGTGAAACAGATCATGGAGCTGGTCTACACCAACCTGGGCGGCTCCTGGACCCAAAAAGAATTCTCTACCCTTCTCAAGCGCTTCCCAGAGGGCCAGCTGTGTATTGAGGACAAAGGCCGCGTGGTGGCCGCCGCCCTCAGCATCATCGTGGATTATTCTGAGTTTGGCGACAAACACACCTACGAGCAGATTGTGGGCGGCGGTAAGTTTGACACGCATGACCCCGAGGGCGACACGCTGTACGGCGTAGACGTGTTCGTGCACCCCGAGTACCGCAACCTGCGCCTGGGCCGCCGTCTGTACGACGCCCGCAAGGAACTCTGCGAGAACCTGAACCTGCGCGGCATCATCCTGGGCGGCCGCATTCCCGGCTACCGCGAATTTGCCGACCGCATGACGCCCGGCAAGTACATTGAGCAGGTGCGAAACAAAGAGATCTATGACCCAATTCTCACGTTCCAGCTCAGCAACGGCTTTCACGTAAGAAAGATCATCAGGGGCTACATGCCGCAGGATGCGGAGTCCAAGGCCTATGCCTCCCTGCTGGAGTGGATCAACGTGTACTATGAGGAAAAAGAGAAGCTGGTGGGCGGTACCAAGCGCGTGGTGCGCATTGGCGTGATCCAATGGCAGATGCGGCAGATGACCTCGCTGGAAGACTTTGAGCAGCAGGTAGAGTTCTTTGTGGACACCGTGAGCTCCTACAAGGCAGACATGGTCATGTTCCCCGAGTTCTTCAACGCGCCCCTCATGGCCTTGTCTGACGAGTCCACCCCATCGGCCGCCATCCGGAAGCTGGCTGAGTACACCGACGGCATCCGGGAGCGCCTGATTCACCTGGCGCTTTCCTACAACATCAACATCATTGCCGGCAGCATGCCCGAGTACATTGACAACAAACTGCACAATGTAAGCTACCTCTGCCGCCGCGATGGCACCTACGACAAGCAGTACAAACTGCACGTGACCCCCGACGAGTCGCAGTACTGGGGCATGCGCGGGGGCAACAAGCTCAACGTGTTTGATACCGATTTCGGGAAGATTGGCCTCCTCATCTGCTATGACGTGGAGTTCCCCGAGTTGGCCCGTATGCTCTCAGACCAGGACATGAAGATCCTCTTCGTGCCCTACCAGACCGATACCAAGAATGCTTACCTGCGGGTGCGGCACTGCGCCCAGGCCCGGGCCATTGAGAACGAGTGCTACGTGGCCATTACCGGCAGCGTGGGCAACCTGCCCCGCGTAGAGAACATGGACATCCAGTACTCGCAGTCGGCGGTGTTCTCGCCCTCAGACGTGGCTTTCCCGCATGACGCCATCATTGCCGAAGCCACCCCCAACACCGAGATGACCCTCATCGCCGACCTGGACCTGGACCTGCTCAAGGACCTGAACACCACGGGTAGCGTGCGCAACCTCAGAGACCGCCGCAAAGACCTGTACAACCTGAGCTGGCTGCACCAGAAGGAAGACGATTTAACCGAGATTTAAACAAAACAGCCCTGAAACAAAAAAAGCCGGTATCCATTACCGGCTTTTTTTGTTTCAGGGCTGTTTTTTGAGAAAGCGGCCCAAAACGGTGGGGCTTAGGCCACCCTCCTTTTATCTGCATACAGGGCCACCAGGCAGCCCAGAAGAAAAGCACTCAAGGCACCCACCAGCAGGTATTTCACCAGGCTGGGGCCCGACGGGGCAAGGCGCGGAATAAACCCTACCACCACCTCAATGTTATTTAAACGCTTGATCTCGGCTTCTATGCCCGTCTGTTTTTCATAGAAACTCAGGCTTTCGCGGTACAGCTGTGAGGGGTCAAGCGCTTCGCCGTAGACAAGCCCGTTGGCGGGGCCGTTCAACTCTATGGCTTTCCGTTTTACGCTGTCCAGTGAGGCGATGTCTTCTTTCAGCTTGTCTACCAGGCGGCCCAGATGCTCCTGTTTGATCTGTCTTTGCTTGTTGAAGTAGTGGTTGTTGCCCAGGTAACGGGCAATGCCAGTCTGCAGCGAGTCGAACACCTGGTTGTTGTACACCTCCACGGTGACTATAAAAGGCCCGCCTTCCAGTACGCTGTCCTGGGGAATGCCCTGATCCAGGGTTTGATAGGTCACCCCTTTAAGGTCGAGGGCCGTCTGCTCGCTGATGCCCAGGTGTTTGGAGACCTGCTTGCTGTTCTTTTCCTTCACCATCAGGTTCAGGTTAGAGACCAGGTCCTCTACGTACTCATTTCTCACCTCGGGCAGCACCATGGTCATATCAGAAGAGTAGTACGGCCGCGAGACTGTATGCAGTCCGAAGGCCGCCGCCAGGCCCACCAGCGTGAAAAGCAGGAGCGTCAGCGCCTTCCTTCTAAGAAACCGGAAAACACTTTTTATCCCTCCGTAAAGTCTGCTGAAGAAGCGATTCATCCTGCCAAACAGGACATCTAAGTCAATCTCGTCTTCGCTTACTTTTCTGCTCATTTTATCAGTCTCACGCATTTGGTACATCACTTACTGCCTGACAAAACTATGGAAAACAGGAATACTTACAAAGGCAGAAGTCTATTTAAGCCTTTGTACAGGTCAGTGCCCCGGGGCTGAGCGGCCCCTCCCGTGCAGGAATACTGGTGAGGTTAGCAGGAAAGAGGCTATATTTGTACGTTAAAGCAACTGCCCCGCGGCACCTGCGTTCGTCACCCCTTAGACTTTGCTTATCCAACCTCAATGGATTTTCTTAAAAGCAGCCTGCTTAAGTTAAACAGTTTCAACCTGTCTGAACGCAGAATAGCCAAGAATTTTCTGTCCTTAGGGTCTGTACAGCTGATCAATTTCCTCATTCCTATTCTCCTCACCCCCTACATCATCAAGAAAATAGGGATTGAAAAGTTTGGGGTGATCACGGTGGCGCAGATTGTCATCAATTACTTTATCATTTTCACCGATTACGGGTTTAACCTGACCGCTACCCGTGATATCTCGGTGCACCGCGAAGACAAAGCCCAACTGCAGGCCATCTTCAGTACCGTTTTCACCACCAAGGCCTTTCTCACCATGGCCGGTTTTGTGCTGCTGCTAGCGGGGTTGCTCTGGCACGGCGACCCTGCCCTGCTGAAACTCTACCTGCTCACGTACACCTTGGTCATTGGGCAGGCCTTGTTGCCCATCTGGTATTTCCAGGGCATTGAGAACATCAAGGTGCTCTCCTACTTCAATTTACTGTCCAAAGTGGTTTCGGTGATCCTGATTCTGCTGGTCCTGAAAACCGAGGAGGATTACCTCTACATTAACCTGATCTACGGTTTGGGGGCCATCCTGATCGGGGTTATCGGCATCCTGATTGCCTCTAAAAGGGATGCCCTCCACTTCAGCCTCAGTACTCCGGGCAGTGTGGTGCACCAGTTGAAGGAAGGCTGGCAGATTTTTCTTTCTAACCTTACCGTGAACCTGTACATCAGCTCCAACATTGTAATTTTGGGATACACCGGCAACGAAGTAGCCGTGGGAATCTACGGGGTGGCCGAGAAGGTGGTGAATTCCATCAGGCAGTTGCTGGTGATCTTTTACCAGGTCACGTATCCCGCCTTGTGCGGCATGGCAACCAAATCGGTTGAAGAGTTGAAAAGGTTTGTCAAACGATTGTACCTTCCCTTCAGTCTCATGATCCTGGTGGCCTGCGTGGGTACTTTCGCCTTTGCCGGGCCTATTGTCTTCTACTTCACTGACACCTATGATCCTGCCATTATGGACCTGCTGCGCATTTTAAGCGTTGTACCCTTTATTGTATCTTTGAACATATGGGCCAACCAATTGCTCCTGGCCTATGGGCTTAAGAAACTGTACAGCGCTGTGATGGTGACGGGCTCTGTGCTTAACGTGGGGCTCAACCTTTTGCTAAGCAGGCACTTTCTGGCGTACGGCACCGCCGTAACGGTCCTGGTCACCGAGGTATTCATCACCGCCGGGATTATTGTTGCGCTGCTTAGAGCAAAACCCCACCTGCGGTAAGTAATTTTAGGCCCACATTCAGCATCCACCATGGAACTAAGCACACCTGAGAACACGGCCGGCGTAGTGGTTTTGTACAACCCCAGCCCAGAAGTAAAGGAGAACATCCTCTCCTACCTGGATGCCGTGGCCGAGCTGTTTGTGGTGCTGAACTCAGCCCACGTACCAGACCCGCTGTATACGTTTCTAAAAGCACAGCCCAAGGTAACCCTGCTGGAAAACCGACAAAACAAAGGACTTGCCTTTGCCCTGAACCAGGGAGCCGGGAAGGCACTAGCCACGGGCTACCGCTGGCTTTTGACCATGGACCAGGACAGCAAAGCCGCCCCAACTATGCTGGCAACCATGCAGGAAGCCATTCGGGAACACGCCGCTGCCCCCATTGGGCTTGTCTCGCCGGTGCACGTAGACAAGCACGCCGCCCTTACCTCAGTACCCCAGGCCGCCGTTACCGAAACAAAAATTGCTATGACCTCCGGGAACCTGCTTAACTTGCAGGCTTACCAGAAAGTGGGCCCCTTTGAGACCAAGCTGTTCATTGACTACATAGACCATGAATACTGCCTTAGGCTACAAAGCCAGGGGTACAAGGTCCTGCAGTCAAACAAAAGCATCCTTTACCATAACTTAGGGGCGGTGAAGGTGCACCGGCTGCTGCACGTGCAGGTAGCCACCACCCATCATTCGCCGGAGAGAAGGTACTACATTACCCGTAACCGGCTGTATGTGATGCACAAGTACAGAAAGCAGTTTCCGGAGTACTACAAAGCAGAATGGAAGCACCTTCTGGTAGATTTCGCCCGCATTTTGCTCTTTGAGGAAAATAAAGGCCAGAAATTGAAGTTTATCCTGAAGGGATACCAAGATTACAGAGCAGGTGCTTTTTTTCCATTAACCAGTAAATAGCCATGTCTTCCCTGGTCTATATTGTTATTGTCAATTACAAGCGGTGGACAGATACTATGGAGTGTCTGGAAAGCCTGCTGAGAAGCACCTACTCGCATTTCAGGGTGGTGGTCATTGACAACGACTCCCAGAACAACTCTGTGCAACACCTGGCGGACTGGGCAGCCGGCAAGCAGGCGTTTACCTGCCCTAACCCCCGGTTGCAGCACCTCTTCTCTTCTCCTCGCAAACAGGAGCTTACCTTTTGCACCCTGACCGAGGAAGAATTGGAGGCCGTTGATGTATCAGCACCTGCCCCCCTGCTCACCCTTGTGCAGGCCAGAAATAACCATGGCTTTGCCGCGGGCAATAACCTGTTTCTTAAAAAGCTCCTGACAACCGAAAGTTACGTCTGGATGCTGAACCCCGACATGGTGGTGGAGGAAGACACCCTGCGTCATCTGGTTGCCTGTGCCCAACACCAGCCCGCAAAGGTTATCCTGGGCTCGCGGGTAAAAAGCTACGAGGCGCCTACCCACACCCTGAACCTGGGGGCCGGCAAGATCAACTCCTACACGGGTACGGTTTCTATGGTACACTCCGCTTCTGAGCAGGCAGAGATTGACTATATCTCGGGTGGGGCGCTTTTCACGTCCGCTGCCAGCTTCAGGGACCTGGGCCTAATGGAGGAAAGCTTTTTTCTGTACTGGGAAGAGACCGAGTGGTGTTACCGCGCCAAGCGGCAGGGATACAGGTTACAGGTTTGCGAGGATGCCGTGGTCTATGATAAAATAAGTACGTCTATTGGCCGGGGATACCTGGCGGAGTATTACTACACCCTTAACGCTTTGCGGTTCACCCATAGAAATCTGAGGGGAAAGGTACCCTTTGTGGTTGCCTCTAACCTGATCAGGGTGGCCAAACGGACGGCGCTTTTCAAGTTTGACCGGGCCAAGGCGGTAGTGATGGCCACCAGAGACTTTTTGTTCAATGGTAAACCGGGGGTAGCGCGTCCATGAAAATCAACAAATACCGTCCTTTCGCCTACATCTATTTCTTCATAAATAGCACCTGGCTGCCGTACGGGTTGCTCTTTACCGGCATTCTGTCGCCCCTGTTCTATGTATGGCTTCTGCTAAACCAAAAGAAATACGTCATTGTCAGGTTTCTGCTGTTTTTAGCCCCTTTTGCGGTAATCCACCTTATAAACGGCGTGGTGCTCAAGTACTACGCGCTCTCCACGGTGTTGCTGCTTTCGTGCTATATCTACACGTATGCCCTCAAAACCTACCTGGAGAAGAAGCAAGGGTTGAACGCGCTCTTTGACCGGCTCACCCTCATCAACTTTGCCCTGACCCTTATAGCCTTAGCGTACTTCAATACGCCCTATCTAAGGACCTTCTGGAGCATCAGCAACATCTCAGACAAGATGGACGGCTACAGGCGCCTGGCCATGTTTACCTATGAGCCCTCGTACTACTCCACCCTGCTGGTTCCGCTGGTGCTGTACTATGTGGCCTCGTTGGTTCATAGCCCCCGGAAAAAGTACCTGTACCTGCTCCTGACACTCCTGCTTTCCGTGGGGCTGGCCTTTTCCCTGGGCATCTGGATCTGCCTGGCCCTGAGTGTTTTTTTCTTTTTCCTCTTCAAGCTAAGGCACTATATCCTAAAAAAGAACTTCCTGAGGATTACCGGTACTATGGCCTCGGTGGCGCTTCTTGGTGCCCTGTTTGCCTTTATCTTCTTCCCCAAAAATCCGTTGTTCCTACGCATCGAGAATTTTATTGAAGGCAGGGATGCCTCTGGGAAGGGAAGAACCTACGAGGCCTTTCTGCTTTCCTACAAGATTGCCGAGCTCAAAAGCCTTGCGTTTGGGGTGGGGCAAGGCCAGATAAAAGTGGTGGGAGACCCTGTGATCAGAAACCACTACAACTACACCCGCGAAGACGTGCCCATCGTGTACATTCCCTGCGCGGCGGCCGAAACCATTGCTATCTTTGGGTTTCTGGGGTTTGGGCTCAGGTTTTTCCTGCTGTTCTACTTCTTCTACAAGACCAGAACCTATGACAGCACCTTCCGCTCCATGCTGTTCATTTACATGTTTATTTACCAGTTTACCGGAAGTTACGTCACCAACGTGGCCGAATACACCATTTGGGTGCTGGCCTTTGTGCCTTGCTTTGACCAGTTTGAGAGAAAGAAACTTCCGGCCTCCCCTTCCACCGTGTCCTAATGAAAGTTGCCTATATTTCCAGATCCACCCTGTTTTCCTCGCCGGGCGGCGATACCAAACAAATTGAGTTAACGGCGCACTACATGCGCCAGTTAGGCGTGCAGGTAGACATTAAGCTAAGCAATGAGCCCGTTGACTACCAGCAGTATGACCTGCTGCATTTCTTCAACATCATCAGGCCTGCCGACCTCCTGCACCACGCCGAGGCATCGGGCAAGCCCTTTGTCATCTCCACCATTTTCCTGGATTACGGCGGCTACGAGAAGAAAAACCGCGAAGGCCTGGGCCGGTTCTTAAACACCTTTTTCTCTGAGGACTCTATTGAGTACCTAAAGGTTATTGCCCGTTTTCTGAAAAACGGCGAGAAAATCATCAGCCCCAGCTACCTGTGGCACGGCCATAGGAAATCGGTGAAGCGCTTGATCAGGCAGGCCAAGGTCCTGCTGCCCAATTCTTTGAACGAGTACCGGCGGCTGGTAGACAAGTACCGCATGGAGAACACCTGCATGGTTATTCCCAACGCCATTGACCCTGCTATGTATTACAGCACCACCAAGGTGCTGGAAGAGTACAAAGACACCGTTATCTGCGTGGCCAGAATTGAGGGCCGCAAGAACCAGCTAAACCTGGTGCGGGCCATGAAAGACGCTCCTTACCAGCTGGTCATCCTGGGCTTGCCATCGCCCAACAACATTGGCTACTACAACCGGTGCAAGGCAGAGGCAACGGCCAACGTGAAGTTTGTGAGCCGGGTGTCTGAGGAGGAACTCTACCAGATGTTCAACTCCGCGAAGGTGCACGTGCTGCCTTCCTTCTTTGAGACCACCGGGCTGGCGAGCCTGGAGGCGGCCGTGATGGGCTGCAACGTGGTCATCACCGACAAAGGCGACACGGAGGAATACTTTGAAGACTACGCCTTCTACTGCAACCCAGAAGATCCGGCCTCAATCAGGGCAGCGATTGACCAGGCCATGGCGGCTCCCTTTACCGAGGGCTTGCGGCAAAAGATCCTGAACAACTATACCTGGGAGATTACCGCCGCTAAAACATTGGAGGCTTATAAACTAGCATTACAGCAATGAACATTGCAATCTTAGGCACGCGGGGCGTTCCCAACCACTACGGTGGTTTTGAGCAATTGGCAGAATACCTCTCTCTGGGCCTGGTGGAAAGAGGGCACCAGGTCACGGTGTACAACTCCCATTCCCACCCGTACCAGCAGCCCCAGTGGAAAGGCGTGACCATTGTGCACCAGTATGACCCGGAGCACAAGCTGGGCACGGCTGGCCAGTTTTTCTATGACCTCAACTGCATCCGGCACTCCAGAACCCAGCGGTTTGATATTATCCTGCAGTTGGGCTACACCAGCAGCTCCATCTGGAGCGACTTGTTCCCTGGCCATTCGCTGGTAGTGACCAACATGGACGGCCTGGAGTGGAAAAGGTCAAAGTATGGCCGGTTTACCAAACAGTTTCTGAAAATAGCCGAAAAACTGGCGGTGGCCAAAAGCGATGTGCTGGTTTCTGATTCCAAGGGCATTGAGAAGTACCTGCAGGCAAAGTACGGGGTTCCCTCCTACTACATTGCCTACGGCGCCACGCTCTTCAATGAAAAGAACCCCAGCGCCCTGCAACCCTATGGGGTAACGCCCTACGGGTATGATCTTTTGATTGCGCGCCTGGAGCCCGAGAACAGCATTGAAACCATTCTGGAAGGGCTTACCCGCAGCACCTCCACCAGGCCTTTGCTGGTCATTGGCGGGTTGAACACCAGGCTGGGCAAAACCCTGCAAGCCAGATTCCCCGACAAGCGGATCAAGTTCCTGGGAGCCATCTACAACATAGACGTGCTCAATAACCTGAGGGCGTATTCTAACCTGTACTTCCACGGCCATACCGTGGGCGGCACCAACCCGTCGTTGCTGGAGGCCATGGCCTCAGACTGCCTTATCTGTGCCCACCAGAATGACTTTAACGGCTCCATCCTGGAAGAAAACGCCTACTACTTCCAGACTCCGGAGGAAGTGAAAATGCTCCTGGAGAGCAAAACCAAGGCAGGGGCAGAATTTGAGAAGATTGAGAATAACAGGCGTAAAATAGAGCAGTCTTTTTCCTGGGAAACCATTATCTCCCAATATGAGGCGTGCTTTTTAGCGTCTATCGCCAGTGGGAGAAAAGCAAAAACGTGAAGCAGGCCACAGAACGACTCTACCAATACCTTTTGGTTGCCGTAGCCGTCACCCTTCCCCTGGGGATCAAGCTCAACAACGTAGCCATAGCTGCTTTGCTGGTCACAGCCGGTGCTTCCTTTTTCACGCGACGCCCGTTTGCCACCCCGGCCCGCAAGCGGGAGTTCTTGCTGAGTTTAGGCATCTACTTCCTGTTTGTAACGGGCCTTCTCTGGACCCAGGACCTCAGGCAGGGCTTTAAAGAACTGGAGCACAAACTGCCGCTGCTCCTGTTCCCGGTCATACTGCTCACCCACCAAACCATCAGCAAGGGCCAGGTACGGCGGGCGCTCCTGGGCTTTGCGTACTCCTGCCTGGCCTGTTCGGTTTATTTGCTGGTGATGGCTGCGGCCAATTACCTGCAAACCCAGAATCTCACGCACTTCTTTTACCATGATTTCTCCCGGCCGCTGGGCATACACGCGGTTTACCTTTCGGCGTACCTGGTATTCGCCAGCTTTATCTTTTTGGAGCAACTCTCAAAGCCACAAACTGGCAACCCGCGGGTCAGGCTTCTGCAGGGGGCAGGGGTTGTACTCCTCACAGCCACCATCTTTCTGCTTTCTTCCAAAACCATTACAGCGGTTTACGTGGCTTTGGTGGTGCTTTTCACTTTCCGGCATTTTACCAGAAAGCGCCAGACTTCCTTCGGGATCATGCTGTCCTCTGGGCTGATGCTGGCCGTGTTGGTCACCATTCTCTCCGTGCCCAACATCAGGACCCGCGCCCAGGAAGTGATGGACTCCAAGTTCTCGGTGCTGCAACAGGAGCGCTTCCAATATGACACCAAGTTCTCTGGTCTTACCCTGCGGTTGTTGTTCTGGAAATTCGCCGTGGAGATCATTGACCGCGAAGACGCGTGGCTGGGGGGCGTGGGTCCCGGCGACAGCCAGTACCACCTGAACAACATCTACCGCGAGTACAACCTGTACACCGGCAACCAGAACAACATAAATCCGCTCACCGGCCAGGTAGACATCGGTTATCTTGACTATGACACCCACAGCCAGTACGTGGAGACTTTCCTGAAGGTAGGATTGGTAGGGCTGTTGTTCCTGGTGGTTTACCTGGGGCGGAACCTTTGGCAAGCCATTACCAGAAAGGAACTGCTGTACACCGCCTTCCTGACCATTTTCATCGCCTTCAGCTTCACTGAGTCTACCCTGCAAACCAACAAGGGCATTGTTTTCTTCGCCTTCTTCAACAGCCTTTTCCTAGCCTATCTCACTTCTGGCCACAAAAAGCCAAGCGAGTAGCACTCTGATTTTAAGCTGTTTTCTAAAAATCGGCTTCAAAACAAGGTTCTGCCCCATTAGTCGAGCAGCGCAACCGCACCATAGGCAACAAACCCACCGGAACCCGTGGCGGGCCTGCTGCCGGAAACAGACCGTTTGCCCTGCTGAAAAGCGCCTGCTTGAAGATAGTTTTGTTCTGCCTGTTCTTTTACCGACTTTTGCAGACCATAACTCTAGAGACTGTATTGATGTATTCATGCGTTATTTTCGGCGGGGCGGGCTACGTGGGACAACACCTGGCCCAGATGCTGCTCTCGTCTAACCGATTTTCGGCGGTGCACATCGCTGATTTGAACACTAAACTGACGTTCACGCATCCATCGCTCACGGTTTCCAGAACAGACGTGCAGGAGCCCATTCCGCTGGACCTCACGGACAAGACCCCTGACTGGATCTTTAACCTGGCTGCCATTCACCGTGAGCCGGGTCATCTGCCCCAGGAGTACTACGCCACCAACATCAAAGGAGCCCAGAACATCTGCGCGTACGCCACGGCCGTGGGGTGCCAGAACCTTTTCTTCACCAGCAGCATAGCGGTGTACGGGCCCACCATCAAGCCCACCGATGAAGACGCGGCGCTGGACGCCACCACGCCCTACGGGTTGTCCAAAAAAGCGGCCGAGGAGCTTCAGCTACAATGGCAGGCCGCCGTGCCGGGCCGCCGGTTGATCATTACCCGCCCCGGGGTGATCTACGGCCCCGGCGACCCGGGCAACATCATGCGCATGATCAAGGCCATCCGGAACGGGTACTTTGTTTTTCCGGGGTCCAAGAAAATCCGGAAGTCGTATGCCTACATCTATGGGTTCCTGGACAGCATCACCTTTATGATGGAGCAAAAGGACCCTGTGCTGATCTACAACTATGTAGAGACCCCCACAGAGTCCATCGGGCAGATTGCCCAGATCATCAAGGAGCACTATAAGTTAACGTCGCCTATCCTGGCCTTACCGTCGGGGGTGCTAGTTCCGGTGTCCAGGGTGCTGCAGGCGCTCCTGCGGGACAAGAACCCTGTGCATCCGGTGAGGGTGAAAAAAGCGGCCACGCCTACGCACATCATCCCCAAAAAACTGATGTCCATGGGGTTTAGGTTTCAGTATGACTTCAGGTCGTCCATTGAGCACTGGACCATGAACAGCCCCGGTGATTTTAGTTGAGTTTATTCTTAATTTTGAAACAGGCAGAACTTCTGCCTTCCACCTATTCTGTTGCCGCCGTCTGCCCCAACGCACTAAAGCCAGAGGCTGCCACCATAATCAACACCAGTATGAGCAAAGAAAAACCATCCATCCCCAAGGGCACCCGTGATTTCGGGCCGGCCACGGTGGTGAAACGCAATTATATTTTCTCAGTTATCAAGCGCACGTTTGAGAAGTTCGGGTTCCTGCCCCTGGAGACCCCGGCCATGGAGAACCTCTCGGTGCTCACCGGCAAGTACGGCGACGAGGGCGACCAACTCATCTTCAAAATCCTGAACTCGGGCGATTTCCTGAACAAGGTCACCCCTCAGGACCTGGAGCAGGGCTACAAGCCGCTCACCCGCAAAATCTCAGAGAAAGCCTTGCGTTACGACCTTACCGTGCCCTTCGCGCGGTACGTGGTCATGAACCGCAACGACATTGCCTTCCCCTTCAAGCGCTACCAGATTCAGCCGGTGTGGCGCGCCGACCGTCCGCAGCGGGGCCGTTACCGGGAGTTTTACCAGTGCGATGCCGACGTGGTGGGCACCAATTCGCTGCTCTGCGAGGCCGAGATCATCCTCATGATAGACGAGGTCCTGAGCACCCTGGGCCTGGAGGACTTCACCATCAAGTTTAACCACCGGGGCTTGCTGGCGGGCATTGCCGAAGCCATTGGCGCCTTCGGTCGCGAGGCCGACCTGTGCGTGGCCATTGACAAGCTGGACAAGATAGGCCCCGAGGCGGTGAATGAGGAGCTCCGCCAGAAAGGCATCTCAGCAGAGGCCGTGGCCCGGCTGCAGCCCATCCTGGGCCTCACCGGCGACGTGGCCGACCTGCTGCCCCAGTTGGACCAGCTGCTGCAAAATTCAGACGAAGGCAAACGCGGCCTCCAGGACATCCGCAGCATGCTGGCGTTTTTGCAGCATTTTTCCATAAAGAAGGCAAAAATAGCCCTGGACGTGACACTGGCTAGAGGCCTCTCTTACTACACCGGCTGCATCTTTGAGGTGAAGGTGAATAACGTGCAGATGGGCAGCATCAGCGGCGGCGGCCGCTACGACAACCTGACCGGGATGTTCGGGTTGCCGGGCGTCTCGGGCGTGGGCTTCTCGTTTGGCGTGGACCGCATCTTTGACGTGCTGGAAGAACTCCGGCTGTTCCCCAAGGACAGCCAGACCATTACCCAGGTGCTCATCTCCAACTTTGACGAAGAATCTATGCTGTACTCCCTGCCGGTGCTGCAGGCCCTGCGCGAAGTGGGCGTGTCGGCGGAGCTGTACCCAGAGCCCGCCAAGCTGAAGAAGCAGATGGCCTACGCCGACCAGAAACGGATTCCGTACGTGCTCCTGATTGGCTCTGAGGAAGTGGAGAGCGGTTTGCTGAACCTGCGCAACATGCGCACCGGCACCCAGAAGCGCCTCTCGCTCACCGATATCTTAACCCATTTACAGGATAACCCTACGGCATAATGGCGGGGCAGCACCTCATCACCCTTGATCCGCTCACTCTGCAGGAGATCAGGCAGCTCCTGCGGAACAAAGCCACCCTGGCCCTCTCCCCTGCCGTGGAGCAGGCCCTGGCCAGGAGCCACGCGTACCTGCACCAGCACCTGGCCGCTGGCCCCGCGCCGGTGTACGGCATCAACACCGGTTTTGGGGCGCTCTGCAACACCCCGGTTTCAGCGGAGCACCTGGAGACCCTGCAACGCAACTTGGTCATGTCCCACGCCTGCGGCACCGGCGACGAGGTGCCCGCCGAGGTGGTGAAGCTCATGTTGTTCCTGAAGGTGCAGTCCCTGGCGTACGGCTACAGCGGCGTGCAGCCGGCTACCGTACACCGTCTGCTCGCCTTCTTCAACCGCTACGTGTACCCCATTGTGTACCAGCAAGGTTCGCTGGGCGCCAGCGGCGACCTGGCTCCCCTGGCGCACCTGTGCCTGCCCCTGCTGGGCATGGGCGAGGTCCGGTTTCAGGAGTTTAAGCTGAAAGGGCACGAAATCTTGGACATCTTCAGCTGGGAACCCATCCGCCTGCAGGCGAAGGAAGGGCTAGCCCTGCTCAACGGCACCCAACTCATGACGGCGTACGGCGCCCTGGTCTGCCTGCGGGCCCGCCAGATTTCGGCCGCCGCCGATGTAGTGGCCGCGCTCTCCCTGGAAGCCTTTGACGGGCTCAGCACCCCGTTCCTGCCTCAGATCCACCGCGTGAGGCCCCACGAAGGGCAGGTGAAAACCGCCGCCCGCGTTTTGGGGCTACTTTCGGGCAGTGAGCTCCAAACCAGACCCAAGGCCCAGGTGCAGGACCCGTACTCGTTCCGGTGCGTGCCGCAGGTGCACGGCGCCAGCCTGGATGCCCTGGCGTACGCCGAAAAAGTGTTCACCACCGAGATCAACTCCGTTACCGACAACCCCAATATCTTCCCTGAGGAAGGACTGATCCTGTCGGGCGGCAACTTCCACGGGCAGCCTCTGGCCCTGGCGCTTGACTTCCTGAGCATCGCCCTGGCCGAGTGGGGCAGCATCTCGGAGCGCCGCACCTTCCAGTTGCTGTCGGGGCAGCGGGGCTTGCCGCAGTTCCTCATCCAGGAGCCCGGCCTGAACTCGGGTTTCATGATTCCGCAATACACGGCGGCCTCCATCGTTAGCCAGAATAAACAACTGTGCACCCCGGCCAGCGTAGACTCCATTGTTTCGTCCAACGGCCAGGAAGACCACGTGAGCATGGGCGCCAACGGGGCCGTGAAAGCGTACCAGGTGGTGCAGAACGTGGAGCGCATTCTGGCCATTGAGCTTATGGCTGCGGTGCAGGCCCTGGAGTTCCGGAGGCCCCTGCAAACCTCGCCCGCGCTGGAGAAAGTGGTGGCCGCGTACAGAAAAGTGGTGGCGCCGCTGGAGCAGGACCGGGTTTTACAGCCCGATATTGAAAAGAGCATCAGATTTATCCAGGATTTCCCCTTTGAGGACTTGATGGCGTGAGAAAACAGGTTGCCTTTCTGCTGGTTTGGATGAGTATTTGGGTAGGCTTTGGGGCCCAGGCCCAGGCCTTTCTGGCCTACAACCAGCAAAACCAACCCGTCACCACCTTCTGCGTAGGCGAACCCATCACGTTCAAAGACAATTCCGGCCGACCCAACGTAACGGAGTACTACGACTTTGACGCCCGCGACGGCGTAACCCCCGACCAACCACCCCGCCACGTGTTCACCACCCCGGGCACCTACACCGTTACCCAACTCACGGGAGTGGGCGTCCTTAACCAACGGGAATTTGAGGTGAAGGCCGCCGAGCCTGCCGCCGAGCCAGTACTCCAGCGGCTGACGGTGCAAGCCACTTCCATTTTAGTTCAGCTGCAAACCTCCGGCGTGAACGACCTGGTGGTGGAGCGGGCCACCGGTCCCTCGGGCACGTTCACGGCGGTGAAAACTTTGGCTGCCGTGCCGGCCGGGCAGAGCCAGCACCCCATTGACCTTGCCCCCACGGAGGGCTGCTACCGCGTACGGGTGACCAACGTCTGCTCGGGCCGCGAAGACATTGTTTCCAGCGTGGTGTGCGCCCAGGCGCTTACGGTGACGGCCGGTGATCGCCGGAACCAGCTCACGTGGCCCGCTAACCCCAGTGGCGGCGTGGCCAGTTACCAACTGCTCCGGGGCGGGCAGCCGTACCAGACCATACCGGGTTCCCAAACCAGTTTCACAGACCAGCAAGTGGCCTGCGGGCGCCAGTACACCTACCAGTTGGTGGCGGTGCTCGCCAACGGCGCGCAGAGCGCCTCCCCGTCGGTGCCGGTAGAAACCCAGGGCACCACGCCGCCCGCCGCTCCTTTTCTGGTGGCCAGCTTTGACCTCAATAACAAGGTGGTGCTAGAAACCGTGGTGCCCGCCCAGGAAACGTTCCGGGAGCAGGCCGTTTACCGCAGCCAGGCCGCCGGAGTTTACAGCCTGCTTCTGGAAAAACAGCCCCAAAACGCTGTAGACGGCACCGTGAACTCCCTTACCGCTCCCCTCTGCTACCAGGTGGCCTACACCGATTCGTGTAACCTGGGGTCGGGGCGCAGCAACGCGGCCTGCCCTTCGCTGCTGCGGGCCTCCCTGCAGGCAGACGGCAAAGTGCAGCTGGACTGGAGCCCCTACGAGGGCTTCCCGACGGGCGTGGAAAGCCAAACCCTGGAGTTGGTAGACGAGCAGGGCACCGTGTACTGGAGCACCCCGGTGACCGGCCAAGGCTACCTGGACGCCGAGCCGCAGACCCGTTTCCAGCGCTTGACCTACCGGTTGCGCTCCACTTCACAGAACGCCCAGTACCAGAGCTACTCCAACACGGCGGTGGTTGACCAGGCGTTCCAGTTCCACTTCCCCACGGCGTTCACCCCTAACCAGGACGGGCTCAACGACCTGTTCCGGCCAGTGGGCGCGCCGTTCGCCTCCAAGTTCACGCTGCAGGTGCTCAACCGCTGGGGCCAGATCATCTTTGAGAGCAAAGACCCGCAAGCGGGCTGGGACGGCCAACACAACGGCAAACCCGCCCCGCCCGAGACCTACCTCTACCGCCTGGAGGCTGTGGACGTGAACGGCAAACGCATCACCCAGAAAGGCACCATCACGCTCATCCGGTAACCGTTTAGGGCCTGTTTTCCGGAAAACCGCCCCTAAACCCAGATTTAATAGATTGGGTTTCCGGCCGCTTTCCTGAAAATCAGGCTTAAAATGGCGTTGCCAAAAATTGGCCCTGGTTCGGGTAAAATGCCTTACTTTTGGCCCTGGAACACAACCACAGAATCCGCGTTAAGCTGGATAGTACATAAAGAAAGGAGAAGCTATGTTTGACATGTTCGGGATGATGAACAAGGTGAAGGAGATGCAGGCCAAGATGAAAGAGGCCCAGGAGAATCTCAAGCACATCCGCGTATCGGCGGAAGCCGGGGCCGGCATGGTGAAGGCCACCGTGAGCGGCGAGCGTAAGCTGCTGAAACTGGAATTTGACGAGTCGCTCATGAACCCCAACGACAAGGAAATGCTGGCCGACCTGGTGGTGGCGGCCGTGAACAAGGCCATGGACGAGGCCAATGACCGCGCCCGCGAGGAAATGAAGAAGCACACTGAAGGCATGTTGCCCAACATTCCTGGTTTAGACCTCAGCAACTTTGGCTTATAATCAACCCACGGTGGCGGTGGTGATCCTGAACTGGAACGGCCGCCGCTGGCTGGAGCAATTTTTACCCTCGGTGCTGCAAAACAGCGGCGGGGCCCACGTAGTGGTGGCCGACAACGCCTCAACGGATGACTCGGTTTCGTTCCTGCAGCACCGGTTTCCGGAGGTTAGGCTCATCCGGTTCGCGGAGAACCTGGGCTTTTGCGAGGGGTACAATCAGGCCCTGAGGCAAGTGGAAGCCACGTATTACGTGCTGCTCAACTCAGACGTGGAGGTGACGCCCGGCTGGCTAGACCCTTTGGTGGAACTGCTGGAGGGCAACCCCGCCATTGCTGCCTGTCAGCCCAAGATCAAGTCGTTTCACCAACGCACCCATTTTGAGTATGCCGGGGCGGCGGGCGGTTTCCTGGATGCCTACGGCTATCCGTTCTGCCGCGGTCGCCTGTTTGACACCCTGGAGGAAGACAAGGGCCAGTACGATGACGTACGGCCGGTGTTCTGGGCCACCGGGGCTTGTTTGTTCATCAGGGCCAGCGCCTATTGGCAGGCGGGCGGGCTGGAGAAGCAGTTTTTCGCGCACATGGAGGAGATTGACCTGTGCTGGCGCCTGCAGAACCTGGGCCACCAGATTTACTACCACGGCGCTAGCACCGTGTACCACGTGGGCGGCGGCACCCTGCCCAAGTCAAACCCTAGAAAGACGTTCCTCAACTTCAGAAACGGAGCCGCGCTGCTCTACAAGAACCTGGCAGACGAAGAACTGAACCAAATTCTGTACCCGCGGCTGGTGCTGGACGGCGTGGCTGCCGTGCAGTTTTTCCTCAAGGGGGAATGGAAGGAAGTACAGGCCATCTGGAAGGCGCACCGCCAGTTCTTCGCCGGTAAGCGCTACTGGAACCAGAAAAGGAAGGAGAACTTAGTGAAGAAACGCACGGCCCAGCTCACCGGCTGGTACCCCAGGAGTGTGGTCTGGCAGTATTTTGTAAAAGGCAGAAAAGATTTTGCGGCCTTACACGTCCCAGACCGTGCTGCGCTCCCGGCGTAGGTGTTTTCTCACGTTGAGCCAGAAAGCCAGGACCAGGTACACCAACACCGGCGACCCGAACGTTAGGAAAGACAGATAGATAAAATACAGGCGGATGCTGCTGGTGGCAAATCCTAACTTTTCCCCTAAACTGGTACATACCCCAAAGGCCTGGGTTTCCAGGAAATGCTGTATATGTTTCATGGTTTGAAAAGTTAAAATCCTAAGATAAATAAATTTACAAAATCTGCCGTAACTTTCCCAGTAGAATTACTCCTGTGCGAGTGTGGTAACGTTGCTATACGTTAGTTGTTGTTATTAGATATGCCCAAATTTTCCCCGCGTCCTTACCCCCTTCTTGGCTTTTTTTCCGCAGTGGTCCTCTTTTCGGGCTGCACCCTTTCCAGAATGGCCCGCAAGGCCGAGAAAGAACAGGTAATCACGGTGCAGCCAGAGGTATTGATGGTGCGCGGCGATCAGGTACCGGTAGAGGTGCAGGCGCAATTGCCCAAAAACCTGCTCCGCGACGAGTACCGCTACGGCATCCGGATCTTCTACAAAGCCGACAAAGGCACCGAGGACCACGTGGGCTCCCTGGGCTTCGACTTCGGGAATTACAACTTTGTGGCGGGCAAGCCTACCATGCAGAGCTCTTTTGCTTTTCCGTACACGCCGTCCAAAATCAAGGGGCAGCTCATGGCCCAGGGCGTGGTATCAGACAAAAAAGGCCGCAAGAAGTACACCAAGCCCCAGGCCCTGGTGCCCGGCATCCTCACCACTCCCCACCTCATCCAGACGGTGCACGCCCCGGCCTACGCGGCCGAGGAGTTTAAGAACGAGGCCCCCGGCCCGCTGCGCTTCCCCATTTACTTTGACCAGGGGCTGGCCACGCTGCGGCACGGGCACGGCACCAACCTGCAGCTACTGGAGGAGTTTATCCTGTCTAACCAGAAAACCAGAAAAATAGAGATCCTGGCCACCCACTCGCCAGACCCCACCGAAACCACCACACGCAACCTGGCTGCCCGCAGGGCCGTGGCCGTGGAGCGCTTCATCAAGCAGAAGATGGAGGCCGAGGCGTACAACAACACCGTTTCCTCCATCAAGTTTGACCTGCAGACCCTGCAGAACAACTGGAAAGCCTTTCTAGGGCGGGTGCAGAACTCGGCCCTGCCCGAGGAGCAGGTACAGCAGATCCTGGACATTGTGAACGGTCCCGGCTCCTTCGCCCAGAAGGAAGAGCAGTTGCAGGCCCTGCCCTCCTATGAGTACCTGGAGATGTACGTGTACCCCGTGCTGCGCTACGCCGAGGTGACCGTTGACTTTCAGCCCAACCTGCGCCGCGACTACGAGATTTACCTGCTGGCCAAGAAAATAGTGGAGAACCGGGCCAACGCCGATGCCCTCACCGCCGACGAGATGCAGTACGCCGCCACCCTTACCCCGCTCCTGGCCGAAAAGCGCCGCATCTACGAGTCGGCGGTGGAGACGTACATGAACTGGCAGTCGTTAAATAACCTGGGCCTGGTGTTTTTTGAGCAGGCGCAGAAAGAACTCCGGCCCAAGGTGAAGAAAAGTCTGCTGGAGCAAGCCATCCTGAACCTGCGGTACGCCGCGCACCGCAACCCCTCGGCGCAGCTGTTCTACAACCTGGCGGTGGCGCACCACCAGCACGGCGATGCCCTGGAGGCGCTGCAGAGCTATGACTACGCCATCAGGCTGGGCGGTCCCCTGCCCGTGCTGCAGCAAGTGTTCACCGACAAAGCCGCCCTGGAACTGAGCCTGGGCCAGTATGACGATGCGGTGGGCAGCCTGGCCTACGCCGGCCCCGGCTACGCGGCGCAGTTCAACAAAACCCTGCTCTACTTCCTCAAGGAGAACTACGAAGGCGCCGCCGAACTGGGCCAGAAACTGCTGGAGCAATTCCCGCAGGACGCCAACGCCCATTACCTGATGGCCGTGATTGGCGCCCGCAGCCAGAACGAGGCCCTCATGGCCCAGCACCTGAAACTGGCCCTCAAGGCCAGGCCCGCCCTGGCCGGCAAAGCCATTGACGACCTGGAATTCAGGAAGTACCACCAAACGGCGGCGTTCGCAGAAGCCCTGAAGCGCTGATATTCCTGTTTTGGGGCCTTTTTCTCGTAAACGGCAAAGAATCAGCCTGCTTCCGCAGATACTTCGGCCAGATGGCAGATGCGTTTTTTTATTTGTACATCATGTCTTAATTTTACCCCTAAGATTAGACGTAGAAAATTCTTACTATGCGAACCATACAATTCAGAGAGGCATTGCGTGAGGCAATGAGCGAAGAAATGCGCCGCGACCCAAAGGTGTTCCTGATGGGCGAGGAAGTTGCCGAATACAACGGTGCCTACAAAGTGAGCCAGGGCATGCTGGACGAATTTGGCCCAGAGCGCGTGATTGACACCCCTATTGCTGAACTTGGCTTTGCCGGTATTGGCGTGGGTGCATCCATGAACGGCCTTCGCCCTATCATTGAGTTCATGACCTTCAACTTCTCCTTGGTGGCCATTGACCAGGTAATCAACTCTGCGGCTAAGATGATGTCCATGTCCGGGGGCCAGTACTCCTGTCCTATGGTGTTCAGAGGCCCTACCGGTAACGCCGGCATGCTGTCTTCCCAGCACTCGCAGAACTTTGAGAACTGGTACGCCAACACCCCGGGCCTCAAAGTGGTAGTGCCTTCTAACCCGTATGACGCCAAAGGCCTCCTGAAATCTGCCATCCGCGACAACGATCCGGTAATCTTCATGGAGTCTGAGCTGATGTACGGCGACAAGGGCGAAGTTCCGGAGGAAGAATACCTCATTCCCATCGGCGTAGCCGACACCAAGCGCAAAGGCAAAGACGTGACCATCGTTTCCTTCGGGAAAATGGTGAAGCTGGCCCTGCAGGCCGCCGAGGAACTGGCCAAGGACGGCGTAGAGGCCGAGGTGATTGACCTGCGCTCGGTTCGTCCTATCGACTACAATGCTATTATTGAGTCTGTGAAGCGTACCAACCGTCTGGTAGTGGTGGAAGAAGCGTGGCCGCTGGCCTCCATCTCTTCTGAGATTGCTTTCCACGTGCAGCACCAGGCGTTTGACTACCTGGATGCCCCGGTGAAACGCGTGACCAGCCGCGACGTTCCGCTTCCTTACGCGCCAACCCTCATTGAGGCTTCCCTGCCCAACGTGAAGCGCATCATCCAGGCCGTAAAAGAAGTGACTTACGCCAAAGCGTAGTTGTTTGCACAATAAATCACGGGAGCCGACCTTTATAGTAATGGTCGGCTCTTGCTTTTCAGGCTATTTTTAGCCTGGTTTCACCAAAAGAGCCCTAAAACAGGCATGATCCGGAAAATTGTAAAGGCGAACGTTTGGGCGGCGGTGCTGCTGCTGGCAGCGGGTACGGCCTGTACCCAGACCTCTCAACTGGAGGAGGTAGAGCTGCCCGTAGCTATTGAAGAGACCGTGGGTTTCCCCAAGGTGGCGGTAACGAAAGACACCACCCTGAACCTGAAAGTGCTGTACCGGCCCACCAACGGCTGCGGCCGCTTTTCCCGCGCCGACTCCCTGGTGGCCCCCCTGCAGACCACCCTGCGCCTCTTTGTGTCTTACCCCGCCGATGACCAGCAAGCCGTCTGCGCCGACCTGGCCCGGCCCGTTGCGTTCACTTTCCGCTTCAAGGCCACAGCCGTGGGCCGGCACCGCTTCCGGTTCTGGCAGGCTGACAACACCTACCTGGAAGAATACATTGACGTGAAATAAAAAGCGGGCGGTTTTCACCGTCCCCTAACAAGAACACCGGTCCCGTTTCGGGGCAGTTTCTCAGGAAACAGCCCCGAAACGGGACCGGTGCTTT
>NZ_JAFFJV010000014.1 GCF_016924645.1 Rufibacter psychrotolerans
CCCCCCCCACACCCCCCCCCGGGCCCCTTGGGGGTGTTTCTCCCCCCCAAACCCCCCCCACCCGGGACCGGTGCTTTTTTATCGCGGCGGCTTAGGCCAGGGTCAGGCGGGCAATGTAGTGGTCGTCTTCTTCCTGCAACAGGAGTTCGGCGTGGTAACCGGCTTCCTCTGCGTATTGCTGCAGCAGGTCAAAGCTGATGAACAGCCAGGGGAACGGGGCACTTCTCTCCCCTGCAAACTCCATCATGTAGGTCAGTTCGCCGTAATAGGCCCCGTTCAGGTCCAGGAGCACCGAGCCGTCTTCGTCTTCGTACAGGTACAGGATATCAGAAGATTCCAGCAGGATCTGGCCACCGGGCGCCAACCATTTTTTGCAGGTTTCCAGAAAAAGGGGCAGTTTTTCCAGGGTGCCGGCCAGGCCGATGCCGTTCATGAGGAGCAGCAGCGTGTCATGAGGCTGGGCGGGCAGCATAAAGAAATTGCCCTGCAGCACCTGTTGTACACCCCTGGCCTTCTGCACCCGGCATGCCCGCGCCGAGATCTCCAGGGCAGTGACCTCCAGGCCTCTTTCCTGCAGGGCCAGGGCGTGGGAACCGGCTCCGGCCCCAATATCCAGCACCCGGCCTCTGGCGTGGGATAAGGCAAACTGCTCGCGTTCGGGCATCTGCTCCAACCGCCGGAACAGGTAGGCGGCAGGCAGTTCATCGGCTTCCATCTGGTCTGAGTACACCACCAGGGTAGCGTCCTTGTTTCCTTCCCAGTAGGCCTCAATGGCGGCTCCCATGGGGTCTGGCTGATTCTGATTCATACAAACAGGGCTTTCGGCGCAAAGGTACACATTCTACAGGGCTTGGAAATCTATTTATTCGGGGCGGGGCCAACCTGCTTCTTGCCAGAAATAGGAATCTATCGAGGATTACCGCCCGTTCATCGAAATCCCCCAAGCTTGTGATATGATTTATTGAATTTTGAACCGGACCAGACTACTCCTGCTGCCGGGCAGGAAAGGCCGGTTTCCCCATGAAGGTGTGTCCCTTACCCGAACTCACGTGATAGAAGAAAGCCAAATAGCAGCTGAAGCCAGGCGGGTGGAGTGCCTGGCCGCTTACCAGATCATGGACACGCCCCCCGAGCCAGCCTTTGACAGCCTGGTACAACTGACGGCCCAGGTCTTCAAGGTTCCGGTGGTGCTGCTCTCTTTCCTGGATACGCACCGGCAATGGATAAAAGCGGCTTACGGCACCCAACTCACCCACCTGGCCAGGGCTCATTCGTTCTGCCACCACACCATCCAGGGCAACGAAGTTTTTGAAGTGCAGGACACGTCCCACCCCCAGGCTCCGGGCCCCGCCCCTGCCTGCGACCAGCCTTACCGGTTCTACGCCGGGGCGCCCCTCATCACCAGCAGTGGCCACAGGATAGGTACCCTCTGGCTCCTGGACCTCGTTCCCCGCTCCCTCACTCCGCAGGAGCGAACCATGCTCCAGACCCTGGCCGACCAGGTCATGCCCCGCTTGGAACTGCAGGTGCGGGAGCAGGAACTGGAGCAGAAAACCCGGCGTACCCAGGCCTTTTCGCAAAAGCTGGACCGGTACCGCGCAGAACTGGACCAGATTGCGTACGCGGTGTCGCATGAACTGAAATCCCCCTTGCGGGCCATCCACAACCTGGCCGAGTGGGTGGCAGAGGAACTGGAGGACAGCGCTTCCCATGAGATCAAAGGCAAACTGGGCCTTATGCGCCACCGGGTGCACCGCCTGGAGAACCTCTTCAACGGCTTGCTGGAACTGTCGGCGGTCAGTAAAAGCCAGCAGGCCGAGGCCGAGCAGGTAGACACGCGCCAGCTGGTACAGCGCATAGGCGCCCATCTGCAGAAATCCCACGCCTTTACGCTTACAGTCAGCGGGGCCATGCCCACGCTCTTTACCCAGAAGAAACCGCTGGAGGCCGTATTCCTGCACCTGCTGAAGAACGCGGTGCACCACAATACTAAACCTGGCCTGCACCTGGAGGTGGGCTGCGAAACCCCGGCCGGAGCGCCACCGCAATTCTACGTGCGGGACAATGGCAAGGGCATTCCGGCGGAGTACCACCAACGCATTTTTGACCTGTTTAAAACCGTTCACCCCGCCACCCGGCAGGCGCATACCGGCATTGGCCTTACCCTGGTACGCAAGATGGTAGAGGAGAGAGATGCCCGGGTGTGGGTTGCCTCCGCGGAGAATCAAGGCGCCACGTTTTATTTTACCTGGAATGCATGACCCGGCGCTTGTAAATATTACCAAGATACGGCACCTTTATCTTTGCGTAACCAACCCGTCACTCCGGAGCCTCCTGCGGGAGGCAAACACCTATGAAGTTAATTACCGCCATCTACACCGCCATTGGTCTGATCCTGGCCATGTTCTGCATTGTGACCATGAGCTACCTGCAGCAAACCCAGACCGTTGAGAAAAGTGTAGAAGACGTACTGTATACCACCAACATTATCCGGGAAAGTGAGCGCGCGCAAAAGCTGCTGGTAGACATGGAAACCGGCCTGCGCGGTTACCTGCTCACCGGCCGCCAAGGCTTCCTGGAGCCCTACCATGAGGGGCAGCACCAGTTTTTCCAGAGCATTGCCCGGCTAGACTCCCTCACCCAGATCTACCCCAACCAGAACAAGTTGGTGCACCTCATCAGGGATGATGCCCGCGCCTGGCTCAAGACCTTCGCGGTGCCGCTCATTGAGAGCCGGGCAGCGGTACACCGTAGCCGGGTAAACCGGGCCTACTATGATTCGCTGTTCTACAACACCGTGCAGCAGGGCAGCGGTAAAAGAATCACCGACCAGGCCCGTGACCGCTTTGACCTGATCAAGCTGGAGGAGGAGAAGACCAAGGCCGCCCGGGTAAAGGAACTTTACTCCTCGCTCACCAGAACCAATGAGATTGCGGTTGGCCTCACGGTCTTGTCTATCCTGGCCGGGGGCTTCATGGCGTTTCTGGTGGGCCGTACCATAAAACGGCGCTTCCAGCGGATGAACAACCTGGCCAACAGCATTGCCCAGGGCGATTACAGCGTTTCTTTGGTAGACAACCGGCACGATGAGATCAGCAGCCTGACCCAGTCGCTGAACGTGATGGCCGAAAAACTGCAGAACAGCTTCACCCACCTCACCAAGGTAAACAAAGAGCTGGACCAGTTTGCCTACGTGGTCTCGCACGACCTCAAGGCCCCCCTGCGCGCCATCAACAACCTGGCCGAGTGGATTGCCGAGGACCTGAAAACCGATGACCCCGAGATCCTCAAGAATTTTGCCATCCTCCGGGGCAGGGTGCAGCGCATGGAAAACCTGATCAACGGCATTCTGGACTATTCCAGGGTGGGCCGGCAGACCTTGCCCATGAGTTCGTTTTCGGTGCAGGAACTGCTCAAGGAAACCCTGGAGAACCTGGCCCCGCCGGCCACCTTTAAGGTAGTTACCCCTACCCCGCTGCCCACCATCACCGGGGAGCGCACCCTCTTCTACCAGGTGCTGGCCAACCTGCTGAGCAATGCGTTCAAATACCACCACACCCAGGAAGGCCGCGTGGAAGTGCGGGCCCTGGAAACCGCGGACGCTTACCAGTTTGAGGTAAAGGATGACGGCCCGGGCATCCCCAAGGAATACCAAAGTAAGATCTTCGGGATTTTCCAGACCATGGAAGCCCGGGACGTGAAAGAAAGCACCGGCGTGGGCCTGTCTATTGTCAAGAAGATTGTGGAAGAAAAGGGCGGCCGCATCTGGGTAGAGTCAGAGAAAGGCCAGGGCACCTCGTTCTTCTTCACCTGGCCTAAAAAACCGGTCAAGACCACACATTCATTCGCCAGATAACCATGCAGAACCAAGACCACTCCTGTCAGCAGCAACTGGAAGCGCTCAGGAAAGAGTATGAGGAGTTTGTGTACATTGTCTCCCATGACCTTAAGGCCCCCTTGCGGGCCATCAGCAACCTGTCCGGCTGGATCAAGGAAGATGCCGGCAGTCAGCTGGATGAAGAGACCCAGCACAACCTGGAACTGCTCCAGAACCGGGCCGAGCGCATGGAGCGCATGCTCAACGGGCTATTGCTTTTTTCCCGCGCCACCCGCCAGGACCTGGACGTACGGGAGGTAAACGTGCACGACCTGGTACAGGACCTGGCCCTGCCCTACCAGCAGGAACGCGGCCTGCGGCTGCACCTGCACAACCTGCCGGTCTTCACCACCTACGCCAAAAAGTTAGAGACGGTGCTCCACCATCTGCTGCAGAATGCCGTAAAGTTCAACGAGCAGGAACAGCCTGAGGTCTGGCTGGAGGCCCGGGAGCAGGAAGAAAGCTACCTGTTCACGGTGCGGGACAACGGCGTGGGCATTCCACCCGATGCTCAGGAAAAGGTGTTCAAGATCTTTTTCTCGGTACAATCCAGAGACCAGCAGGAAAACGTAGGCGTTGGGTTATCCATCATCCGCAAGATCATCCAGTTTGTAGGCGGCACCCTCCACCTCCACTCAGAGGTGGGGCAAGGCGCCACGTTTTCGTTTACCTGGCCCAAGACCGTTTCGGCTTAAACCAAGGGCCCTAAGGGCAATTTTCAGAGTAACCGCGGAGGCGCTTTCGGCAACTCCGCTTGTTTAAAGTTTTACCGCCTAGCTGGCATTTACCCTACCATGGAAGAAAAGGAAGTAAGCATTCTACTGGTTGAAGATGACGAAGTAGATATCATGAACGTGCAGCGCGCGTTCAAAAAGAACAACATCACCAACCCGCTGTACATCGCCCATAATGGCCTGGAGGCCCTGGAACTGCTCAGGTCTGGCTCTGTTCCCATGCCGCCCATCATCATCCTGGACATCAACATGCCCAGAATGAATGGCATTGAGTTTCTGCAGGAACTCCGCAAAGACCCCGCCCTCACCCGGATCAGCGTGTTTGTGATGACCACCTCCAACGAAGACAGCGACAAGATCAACGCCTATAACCTCAACGTGGCCGGCTACATCCTTAAGCCGCTTTCCTTTGAGAAGTTTCTCTCGGCGGTGGCTACCCTCAACCGGTACTGGAAATTATGCGAGCGGCCGTAGTTCTGCAGAAAATTTCGTATGTTTAGGTTCCCCTACCTGAATCCTTACAAATTTTACGGTTTTGAAAAGCAAGCAAGCGCACATCCTGCTGGTGATAGACAACCCGCAGGATGTAGACAAAACAAAACGTGCATTTCAGGCGCAGGGAATAGAGAACCCTATTCATGTGGCCGGCAACGGAAAGGTAGCCCTGGATCTGCTGCAAGGCAGGGGAAGGCCTGCCCTGCAGCCCACGCCCCAGATTATCCTGCTGGACCTGGACCTGCCCGAGATGGGCGGCCTTGATTTCCTGAAGGAGCTCCGGCAGGACCCGCACCTGAAGGCCTGCAGCGTGTTTGTGATCAGCAGCCAGAACCGGCAGAATGACATTCTGGACGCGTACAACCTCAACGTGGCGGGCTTCATTGTAAAACCGCTGCAGTATGACTCTTTTCTGGACACCATTGCCACCCTTGATTCTTTCTGGAATTTGATTGAACTCCCCAATTAATCCCCCTTTTCCCCCCATGGAGCCGGCAGTTAAGCTACTGATTGTTGACGATGACGAGGTAGACCGCATGATCATTAAACGGTCTCTGCGCACGGCCAACGTGGAGGCCACCATCAAGATCGCCACCCTGGGGGCCGAGGCCCTGGAGATCCTGGGCCAGGAACCGTTTGATTTTATCTTCATTGACTTCATGCTGCCCGACATGAACGGGCTGGAGTTGCTGCAGCAGATCAGGGAAAGGGGCATTAGCACGCCCGTGCAGATTGTAACCTCGCAGGGCGATGAGCGCATTGCCGTAGAGGCCATCAAGACCGGGGCCTCAGACTACCTGCCCAAAACCTTGCTCACCCCCGAGGGCATTTCCCAGAGCATCAGGACGGCCATCAGGCTGCACAAGATTGAGCAGGAGCGGCTGCAGACGCAGGAACAACTGGCGGGCACCCAGAAGCAGCTGGAAACCGTGATCAACGGCGCACCCATTATCCTGTGGGCCGCCGACCAGAACGGCCAGGTGACCATGGCCCGCGGCCGGGGATTGTCGCTCATCGGCAAGGGAGAGGCGCAGTCGGTGGGGGCGTCTATCTTTGACATTTACGGCGAGTACCCCACCATCATGGAAAGTGTGCGGCAGACCCTGCAGGGCGAGCAGGCCAAGTGCACCGTGAACATCCAGGGCGTCTGGTTCGACTGCCTCTTCTTCCCCCTGTTGCAGCCCAACGGGAAAGTATCGGGCATGATTGGGGTGTGCTATGACATCACTGAGCGTATCTTAATTGAGGAAGAGCTTAAAAAAGCCAAGGACGAGGCCCTGAGCATGGCCCAGGTGAAGGAGCAGTTCCTGGCCAACATGAGCCACGAAATCAGGACGCCCATGAACGGCATTCTGGGTTTAACCGAGGTTTTGGCCAAAACACCCCTGAATCAGCACCAGAAGGAATTCCTGCAGGGCATCCACACCTCGGCCAACAACCTCATGGTGATCATCAATGACCTGCTGGACTTCTCCAAGATTGAGGCCGGCAAGATTACCTTTGAGATCATCCCCTTTGACCTGCGGCAGCTGGTGAAGCAACTGCTGGACATTCTGGAGATCAGGGCCAGGGAACGGAAGAACACGCTCAAGCTGCTCTTTGACGCCGATATCCCGCCCCTGCTGGAGGGCGACCCCTTCCGGCTCAGCCAGATCCTGAACAACCTGCTGGGCAACGCCATCAAGTTCACCGAGAACGGCGCCGTGCGCCTGAACGTGGAGGTAGTGGCCCAGGAAGAAGACCAACTGCGGCTGGAGTTCACTGTGCAGGACACGGGCATCGGTATTCCGGCCGAGAAGCTGGACACCATCTTTGAGAAGTTCACCCAGGGCAGCAGCGATACCACCCGCAAGTTTGGGGGCACCGGGCTGGGCCTGTCCATTGCCAAGGAACTGGTAGAGGCGCAGGGCGGCACCATTCACGTGGAGAGCGAGACGGGCAAGGGCAGCGCCTTCCGTTTTGTGCTTCCTTTCCGGAAAATAGGCGAAAAACAAGACCAAGCCGCGGCCGCCTGCCTGCCTGCACAGCCGCACACGCACGCGTTGCGGCACGCCCGGGTGTTGCTGGTGGAAGACAACGCCATCAACCAGATGCTGGTGAAGAAGGTCCTGTACGACCATGCCGTGGAGGTAACGGTGGCCAGCAACGGGCGCGAAGCCCTGGAGGTGCTCACCCAGCAGTCGTTTGACCTGATTCTGATGGACATGCAGATGCCCGAGATGGACGGGTACGAGGCCATGCAGCACATTCGGCAGGAGATGCCCGCCCTGAAGGACATTCCCATCATTGCCCTGACGGCCCACGCCTCGCAGGGAGAAACCGCCAAATGCCTGGCCGCCGGGGCTACCTCCTTCCTGTCAAAGCCGTTCAAAGCCGATGACCTGGTGCAGGCCATTGGCAGCCTGCTCCAGAAAAAACCTACGGCCCCGGAGCCTGGCCCTGCGGTGGAGATTGACCTAACCTACCTGGAGAACTTCGCCAACGGCAACGTGGAGTTCATGCAAGACATCCTGCAGTTGTTCATAGAGCAAACGCCGGGGTTGGTGCAGGAAATGGCCCGCGCGGTTTCCCTAGGGAACTGGCCCGAAACCCGCACCATCGCCCACAAGATCAAGCCTTCGCTGTCGCTGGTGGGCATCAAACCCCTGGAAGACCTGAACGCCACCATTGAGCAAGCTGCGTTGTACCGCACCAACACCGAGCAGCTGCCGGCCCTGGTGCAGCAACTGGTGACGCTGGTGGGCCACTCCATCAAACAGCTGAAGAAAGAGCTCGCCCACCTGCAGGTAAAGCAAACCTAGAGAGTGCCCTTGTTTTTGGCTGATTTTGGGAGAAATTGCCCCGAAACTTCTTTTCACCCTTATCCATTGGAGCATGCAGCACGCCTTACAACCCCTGTTTGACCAGCTGGAACGGCAACGGCTGGAGTTTTGCGCCTGGGTGGAAAACGTTCCCAGAGCCCGGCAACACCAGTCCCCGGCCCCGGCCCAATGGTCGGCGGCGCAGGTGCTCTACCACCTGGCCCTGGTAGACAAACAGGTGCTCACCAGCCTGCAGAAAAAGCTGAACAGCGGCAAACCCTTGCGGCCCCTGCGGTGGCAGACGCGCCTCAAGTCATTTCTGCTGAACCTGGTGCTGCGGTTGCCGCTCAAGCTCAAGGCCCCGGCCGCACTACCTCCGGTTCCGGCCGACGTCTCGGTGGAGGAAGTGGTGCGGGAGTGGCAGGCCACCCGCGCCCAGCTCCGGCAGGTACTCGCCAACTATCCCGCCGAGCAACTCAACCGCGAGGTTTTCTTCCATCCGCGCGCGGGCATGCTCACCATGCCGCAGACACTCCGGTTTATGGCCGCGCATACAGAGCACCACCGCCCGCAGCTAAAACGGCTTCTTTCTTAGCCCTCCTTTCTTATCTTTGCAGCCCTTTTGCCGTAAGAAAGGACGTTTTGTGTTTTTATATTACCCCCTCCCACTCATGTCAGATTCTACCTCCGCCAAAGAAAACTTTATGCGCGAAGCCATTCGCCTGTCTATTGATAAAATGAAAGAAGGCAAGGGCGGTCCTTTTGGGGCCGTTGTGGTGAAAGACGGCCAGATCATTGCCCGGGGCTTCAACAACGTGACCTCCAGCCATGACCCCACCGCCCACGCCGAAGTAGACGCCATCCGGAAAGCCTGCCAGGCCCTGGGCACCTTTCAGCTGACCGGCTGCGAGCTGTACACCAGCTGCGAACCCTGCCCCATGTGCCTAGGCGCCATCTACTGGGCCCGCCCCGACAAGGTTTACTACGGCAACACCAAGGCCGACGCCGCCGCCATTGGCTTTGACGATGCCTTCATCTACGAAGAGTTGGAGAAACCCATGCACAGCCGCGAGTTGCCCATGGAGCAACTGCTGCACCAGGAGGCGCTGGAAGGCTTCAAAGAATGGGAAAAGCTGGAAGGCCGGACCGAGTATTAGTGGCTAGTGGCTAGTTAATAGTTGTTAGTTATTAGTTGCTAGTTGATAGTTGTTAGTGTTTCTAGCTGTCAGAAGTTGAGCTCCTTAGTGGGGTTCTCAGGATTACAGACCTTGTTTTAAAGAAACTGGCGCGAGTCTCCGGACTCGTGCCTCCAGATGCCGGGTAGTCCGGAGACTACCGGTCAAACACACCTAGCCAGCACCATTCCCGTTTTTAAGCCATTTTCCAGAAAACAGCCCGAAATCCAATCAGGAAAATACGCCTGAAACGGGGCTTACCGGGGCGGGTAAATCTTGAACTCCCCGCTGCAATGCAGCAGGCTCATGAGGTACAGCAAGCCGCCGTAGTAGCGCTCCCCCTCATTCTGCGGCACGGGCAGGTTCCAGAGTTCTTCCACAAACTCCCTGGCAACCGGATGGGTGGCCGCCAGGCTGGCCACGGCGTTGGTGGAGACCAACCCGGCCGAGTGGCTCGGGTTCACCAATTTCCCGTCTAAGGTGTAGATGTTGCCGTACTGCTTGATGCCCTGCCCGGCGAAGAAGGCCTGGATGCGGTTGCTGAGTTCAGGCTCGCGGGGGTCTTTCCGCCACCAGGCCCAGTCTACGCTCCAGTTCATGGCCGTGCGCCAGGAGTCGTAGGCAAAAAGGTGCGAGTTGGGGTTGAACGGCGTAGTGACGGGCTTGCCGTCAAAGTGGGCGTAATCGGGCGCCAGGCCGGTGGCCGGGTGCGTGGTCTTCTGGAAAAAGGCCCGGCTGGTATCGGCGGCGGCGGCCCAGAAGCTGCGGTCCTGCTGCGGTCCCCACTGGGCCCAGAGTTCGTAGAAAGCGGGCAGGTGGTAAGACGGATCGGTGAACCGGCGGCCCTGGTTGGTGGGCACAAACACGATCATCTTGTGCTGCTCGTTCACCATGGGGCCTGACGTCTGCGGCCCGAATTTGGTGGTGCCCGAGGTCTCCAGGTGGTGGCGCATGGTGGTCAGGATCTTGTCGGCCCAGGCGCGGTAGTGGTAGATGCCTTCCCCGTTGCCCCAGCGCCCCGAGGCAAAGTAAAGCGCCGTCACGAAATACTCCTCCCCGTCGGGCGCGGGCCCTTCTGAGTTCCTGGTGCCGTCGGGCTTCACCGACCAGGCGAAGTACCCTTCGGAGGGGTGGCCCGGCTGGTCCAGGTACATGTGCGTGAGGGCGTAGTTCCAGAGGGCGTCAAACTCGGCCTTTTGGTCCAGCTGCACGGCAATCATCATCCCGTACGACATGCCCTCGCTGCGCACGTCTTTGTTGTACACGTCATAGATGTAGGCCAGCGGCCCCCGCTCGTTCTTGCCTGCCGCCAGGTAAATGGCCTGGGTAGCCGAATCGCCGTGAAATAACTGTTGGTAGGCTTTGTCTATCCGGGCCCTGACCTGCAGGTCAGAATGGCCGTTCTCCTGGAAGAGGTTGCGGTACTGCCCGGTGGCATAGGCGCCTTTGCCCAGCGCTGCCTTCATTTCTTGGCTGGACTTGGTGCCGACTGCCTGCGGACTACAGGACCACAAACTGGTACCCAAGGTAATGATGGCGGCTAGGAAAAAGGCGCTCACGGAGCCTTTCCACCGGGAACGAAAGCTGGAAATAAGGTTGGCCTGCATAGTTTAGCTGAGCGGGTTTGAACAGGATGCTGAGCGGAGCATTGTAATTGAAAGTTACACTTATTTTCTACGAAGCGTACCTACCACAAAAGAAATTGGGCGCCCCCTCTTCCTGCTTCATCGGCTATAAACTCTACTAAAAGGCCTTTTCAGTTTGCCCACAAGATTGCAGGATGACAGGAAAGCGGATGGTTCAGAAATTTAAGAGGAGTTTGAGCACTGTATAAAATGGCCAACCCAGCAATTTATGCAGCACAAGTCGCGCATGCCTTTTACCCCTACTTTCCTGAAAATAGCGCCAAAACAGAAAGGCCCGAACCAATACGGCTCAGGCCTTTCTATTTACTTACGTTGGCTGATTTTCTAACAACCAACAACTAAACATTCATTACTAAACTACCGGCGGCCCATCATGCTGCCCAGCTTGGCCAGGCCACCTTTGGTGCCAGCCATTTTGTTCATGCTGCGCATCATCTTGCGCATGTCGTTGAACTGCTTCATGAGGTTGTTCACCTGCTGGATGTTGGTGCCGGAGCCTTTGGCGATACGGTTACGGCGGCTGCCGCTGATGATGTCTGGGTTCTGGCGCTCTTCCTTGGTCATGGATTTGATGATGGCCTCAATGGGTTTAAAGGCGGTCTCGTCAATCTCCACGTCTTTCAGCATTTTGCTCACGCCCGGGATCATGCCCACCAGGTCTTTGATATCCCCCATGCGCTTGATCTGCTCCAGTTGGCTCAGGAAGTCGTCAAAGTTGAACTGGTTCTTGCGGATGTTCTTGTTGATCCGCTTGGCTTCTTCCTCGTCAAAGGTCTGCTGCGCGCGCTCCACCAGGGAGATCACGTCGCCCATACCCAGGATACGCTGGGCCATCCGGTCTGGGTAGAACAGGTCCAGCGCTTCCATTTTCTCACCGGTGGAGATAAACTTGATAGGCTTCTCTACCACGGCTCTGATGGAAAGGGCGGCCCCCCCGCGGGAGTCACCGTCCAGCTTGGTCAGCACCACGCCGTCAAAGTCAATGCGGTCGTTGAAGGTTTTGGCGGTGTTCACGGCATCCTGGCCGGTCATGGAGTCTACCACAAACAGGGTCTCGGTGGGCTTGATGGCCTCCTTAATGTTGTAGATCTCCTGCATCATGGCCTCGTCCACGGCCAGACGGCCGGCGGTGTCAATGATGACTACTTTCTTGCCGGTTTTCTTGGCGTGGTCCACGGCGTTCTTAGCAATCTGCACCGGGTCCTTCGACTCGCGCTCGGCGTAGAACTCCACGCCCACCTGCTCGGCCAGTACGTTCAGCTGATCAATGGCGGCGGGGCGGTACACGTCACAGGCGGCTACCATCACGCCTTTTCCTTGTTTTTTCAGGAAATTGGCCAGTTTACCGGTGAAGGTGGTTTTACCAGATCCCTGCAGACCGGCAATGAGCACAATGGCGGGTGAGCCGTTGATATTGATGTCTTTCTTCTCGCCGCCCATGAGCTCAGTGAGCTCCTCGTGCACGATCTTTACCATCAGCTGGCCCGGCGAAACCGCAATCAGTACATCGCGGCCCATGGCTTCGTCCTTGATCTTGTCGGTCACGGTCTTGGCCACCTTGTAGTTCACGTCGGCGTCTACCAGGGCGCGGCGCACTTCCTTGATGGTCTGGGCAACGTTGATCTCGGTGATGCTGCCCTGGCCTTTCAGGGTCTTGAAGGCGCGGTCCAGCTTGGTACTTAAATTCTCAAACATGTGTAGTATATGACTGAGTTAGGTAATTCTCAATAGATGTTACAGACAAAAATAAGCAGAATTTGCGGAAGTTCACCATCTTTTAGGCGCGGGTACGTATATTCGGACGTAACTCTGCAACGGAGGTCCGCAAATCTGTTTTGGGCCTGTTTTCCGTAAAACAACCCAGAAACGGTTTCCGTTCGCTCCAGAAGATCTATTACCTGAACCAAAGAAGCTTTTGAAATCAGCAGGCCCACTTTCTCTCCAAGATGCTTTACTGATTACCTATTACTGGCCGCCCTCTGGCGGGGCCGGGGTGCAGCGCTGCCTCAAGTTTGTGAAGCACCTGCCCGAGTTTGGCGTGCAACCCACCGTGATCACCGTAGATGCGCAGCAGGCCTCTTACCCGGTGCTGGACCAGACCCTGCTGGCCGAGGTGCCCGACGGGGTGCGCGTGATCCGGACGGCTACCCGCGAGCCGTTTGAGTTTTACAAGAAAATCACCGGCAAGAAAGACATTCCGTTCGGCGGCTTCGCCAATACCGGCCAGGAAACCTGGAAGCAGAAGCTGTTCAAGTTCCTGCGAGGCAACCTGTTCATCCCAGACCCGCGCGTGGGCTGGAACCGCTACGCCTTTGCGGCCGCCAAAAAGGTAATTCAGCAGCAGCAGATCAAGGCCGTGGTCACGTCTAGCCCGCCCCACTCCACCCAACTAGTGGGCCTGAAGCTGAAGAAGCAGTTTGGGCTGAAGTGGATTGCCGACATGCGCGACCCCTGGACCGACATTTACTACTACCAGGACCTGAACCACACCGCCCTGGCCCAGAAACTGGACGCCCGGTACGAGCGCGAGGTGCTGGAGCAAGCCGATGCCGTGGTGGTGGTGTCTGAGGACATGAAGCGCCTCTTCTTGAACAAGTCTGTCTCGGTTGACCCCAAGAAGATCCACGTGATTCCCAACGGGTACGATGAGGCCGATTTCACGCATCCCTCCACCCCTTCTACCGAAGAATTTGTGATCACTTACACGGGCACCATCACCGAGGCCTATAACGTGGAGGGCTTTTTTCAGGCCTTGTGCGAAACCATGACCCGCAACCCCCTGCTGCGCTACCGGCTCCGGTTTGTGGGCAAGGTGTCTGCCGAGATCAAGCGCCAGATTGAGAATGCCGGCCTGCCCCTCATCACCGAGTACATTGACTACGTGCCGCACGATGCGTCCATCAAGTACCTCATGGCTAGCACCGTGCTGTTCATGGCCATTCCAGACGTGCCCAACAACTTCGGCATTTTGACGGGCAAGCTGTTTGAGTACCTGGCCGCCAACAAACCCATCATCTGCGTGGGCCCCATCAACGGCGACGCCGATAAGATCCTGGACGAATGCGGGGCCGGGCGCGTGTTCCACTACTCAGGCTTTGAGCTCATGCTGGACTACCTCATGCAGCTGAGCAAAACCTGGAAGATCAACCCCAACCTGGATCTGCCCATCATCAACTACACGCAATACTCGCGCCGCTCCCTCACCGAGCAGCTGGCCAAGCTGATTGTGCAGTAGCCGACCTGTTTAGGGGCCTTTTTCCCGAAATTGGCCCCTAAACAGATACCACCACCCAAGATTGGAGCGTTCTGAACCCGTGAGCAGCCTAGCAGATTACGTACTCTTCCATTTCCGGCGCCTCTACCACCTGCCCTCCCCCCTGGAGGTAAGCTACGGAGTAGACCACCAGAGCCGAATTCAGATCACGTCCACCGCCAGCACCTTCTTTGAGCGGCAGCAACCCAAACCCGTGCAGGTAGTCTGGAAAGAATGGCAAGGCCACCCCCTGCCGCTTTTCTTTGACGAGAACACAGACCAACCTTGGTTCAGCCAGAATGCGCAAGGGCACGTGGTGGTGCACTATGATTTGGTGGCCTCGGCGTTTTACCTTTTGAGCAGCTGGCAGGAGTTTTACGGCCCGGAGCGTGATCCATTTGGCCGGTATCCTTACAAAGCCTCACAACAGGCGCGGCACCGGTTCATCACCAAACCGTTGGTCAATTATTACCTGGAGATCCTGAAAGAGGCGGTGGAACGGGCGTATGGGCAGGAGATTTTGCCCCGGCTTTGGAACGGCAAGCCCTTTGCCGCGTGCCTCACCCATGACATTGACTATTGCCAGAGTGCCTGGAAAGTGGCCGGCAAACCGGCCCTGCAGAAAGGAAATCTGGGTTTGTTCTTCAGGCTGGCCCAACAAAAGTTTACCGGCGAGGACGCCTGGTTTAACCTGCCGCAGGTGGAAGCGGAACTAGCGAAACTTTCCGCCAAAGGCACTTTCTTCTTCCTGCCCGAGGCCGCTCCCTACGAGGGCCATCCCAACGCCGATTATGAAGTTACCTCGCCCAAGATCCGGCAGGAGCTACTGCGGCTCTCCGCGGCGGGGCACGAGATTGCCCTGCATGGCAGCCACGGCACCGGCACCCAGGCCCGCCGACTGCAAGCCGAACGGGAAAAGCTGCCTCCCCCCATTCAGGGGAACCGCTTCCATTACTTGAGGTTTGATCCGGTGAAAACCCCACACCTGTTGCAGGAGCTGGGTTTCACCTATGACAGCACCCTGGGTTTCTCAGAGCATTACGGTTTCCGGAACAGCTTCTGCCACCCGTTCCGGCTGTTTGATTTCAAGTCCCGCCAGATGTCAACGGTCTGGGAAATGCCGCTGAACCTGATGGACGTGACCCTTAACCACCCCAGGTACCTGCAACTCACGCCTTCGGAGGTCATGCCCGCCATCACGCCCATGCTGGAAGAGATCATCCGGTTTCATGGTGTTTTTACCCTGCTGTGGCACAACGAGAACTTCACACCGTACGGCATGGCCGGCGGCTTGCAGCTGTTCCAGGATATCACCCAGTTTCTGAAGAACCGCCAGGCTAATTTCTTCACCATTTCCGAGGCGCTGAAGCAACTAGACTGAAACCGGTACTTCGGCATTTTTCGGGCACATAGCATAACCCAAGGCAGAAGCTGTTAATTTCGCGTTTCGGGCCGAGGCGGTTTCATGCCTTCTTTCCGGAAAATCGCCCCAAAACGCCGCACGCACTCCATGGATGTCATCCGCAAGCAGAGTTACCTGAACACCATCATCTCCACCGTGGGCATGGTAGTAGGGTATCTGAATACCGTTTTAGTTCTTCCTTATTTCCTCGCCGATCCGGACAAAGTGGGGCTTACCCGTTTCCTGCTGAGCGTTTCGCCGGTGTTCGCGCAGTTTGCTGCGCTGGGCTTCACCAACACCAGCGCCCGGTTCTTCCCTTACTTCCGCGACCGAGATAAACAGCACAACGGTTTCCTGTTCCTCATGCTGGCTATTCCCATGCTGGGGTTTGCGGTGGTCACGGTGCTGTTTCTGCTGCTGAAACCGGCGGTGTTTGACTTGTACCGGGTTACCTCTCCGCTGGCGGTAGACTATT
Source organism: Rufibacter psychrotolerans (assembly GCF_016924645.1). Classification (GTDB taxonomy): domain Bacteria; phylum Bacteroidota; class Bacteroidia; order Cytophagales; family Hymenobacteraceae; genus Nibribacter; species Nibribacter psychrotolerans. The sequence goes on from NZ_JAFFJV010000014.1 coordinate 15,859, forward strand.
ACTACTATATTATTCCGCTCAGCTTTTTCACGCTCCTGTTTCTGTTGCTGGATGCCTACCTGCGGTCACTCTACAAAACCATTGTGCAGACCTTTCTGCAGGATTTCCTGGTGCGGGTGCTCACCATGGCCTGCGCCGCGCTCTTTTACTGGGGCGTGATTGACTTCCAGTGGTTCGTGATCCTGTTTATTGCCGCCAACTCCAGTACCGCCCTTATCTGCATTGTTTACCTGCTGTGGCTCAGGCAGTTTTTTGTGCGCCCCGGGCGGAACATGTTCCAGATTGTGCCCATCAAGGAAGTGGTGCAGTACGGCCTGTATGCGTTCCTGGGCAATATTTCCGGCACCATCATCGCCTTCACCGATACAGCCATGATCATGGCTTACCGTGGTTTGTCTGATGTGGCCTACTACACCACCGGTTACTTCATCACCAGCGCCATTCTGGTGCCGTACCGCTCCATGAACAAGATCCTGAGTCCGCAAGTGGCTGATCTGTTCAAGCAGAAAGACATGCCTGCCTTGGCCAGGCTTTACAAGAACATGACGCGCGTGAACCTGCTTATTGGCTTGCTGCTGTTCCTGGGCATCTGGTGTAACGTGGACAATATCTTTGCCTTAATGCCGCCTGAGTACAGCGCCGGCCGGTACGTGATTCTGTTCATGGGCATCGCCCGTATCTTTGAACTGGCCACCGGCCTGAACGCCATGATCCTGGTGACTTCCCACAAATACCGCTACGACCTGATTTTGAACATCCTGATGGTGGCCTTGGTCATTTTCACCAATTACCTGCTCATCCCGCCCTACGGCATCAGCGGAGCGGCGTTCGCCTCCATGCTGGTGTTCATCTTTATCAACATCTTCCGGGTGGCGTTTGTGGGCTATTTTTTCAAAATGCAGCCTTTTGGGTGGGACTCACTACTGCTTCTGCTGATTGCCGGAGCCGCCTACCTGGCTTCCTGGCTGCTACCCAGAATGGACGTGCTGTTGCTGGACATAGCCGTGCGGTCTGCGTTGATCACCGCCGTGTACGGAGGCCTGGCTATCGGGCTGAAAGTCTCTCCGGAGCTGAACAATGGCATTAAGAAGACACTGCTGCGCTTTGGCTTAACTAAGACAAATAGGCTATAGTTAGTTCTGCCCTCGCTCGCCTCCGGCGAGTGTGAGTTACCTGCGGCCTCTGGCCGCTTCTTACATTTTGAAGAGCAGAAATCAATACTATCGGCCAAGGTAAGCTACCACTCGCCAAAGTGGAGCGAGGAACGTATCCAATTTAGCTTAAAGGCTTTTCAATAAAAGCAGCAACTCCTGCTCTCTTCTTTCCTCAGGATAGTTTTCGGCTATAATTGTGCGGGCCTGTTGTCCCAACTCCCGGAGATTGGTGGCCGTCATAGCCTGCCGAACCACCTGCTCCAGCATTTCAACCTTCCGCTCTTTCAGCACCAAGCCGCTGCTGCCAATCAGGTCGGGCATGGCGGCAACCTGGCTTACTATCGGTACGCAGCCACACAGCATACCCTCACTTAAGGCGTTCGGGAAGCCTTCTGACATGGAAAGCTGCATGTAAAACGTGTGGGCACTGTAAATGCCTTTCAAATCAGCCAAGGGCATCTTGGGAAGCAGCTTCACGTTGGCCGCTTGGTTGGGGAATTTGAAACCGTCTGGCGCTCCTACAATGGTGAACGTAGCCTCCGGTACCAGCTGCGCCACTTCCAGAATCAGATCCACGCCTTTCAGCCGCTGGGTGAAGCGCATGTTCAGACCCGCGCAGACCGTCAGGAAAGAATCGGGCTGCCTCACCACTGATGGGTCTGGCTGCCAGAACGAGGCATCATAACCGTTGTATACCACCGTATGCGGCGTTTTCAGGTTTGGGCAATGGAACCGGAATCCCTGGTGCGGAAAATCGTTGGCTTGGTAGGTATAGTCCTGCCAGACCAGCTTTTCGTGCACCGGCGCAATGTGCGCAGCCAACTGGTAAGACCAGCGGGCAAACCTCCCCAGAATTGGATTGGTGAACACCCCGTAACCGATGCTGGGAAAGGACACGCAGTCGGTGCCACCGGCCACAATGAGGCAGGGTTTACGGGCTATTTTCCCAAAAAGAGCCGGAAAAAAGGAATGGTACCCGGCAAACATGACCACCAGGGCTTTGGCTTGCCAGATGTGACGCAATAAAAAGAAAAACTGCCCCAACCACACCAAAGGTGTCTGCCATTTCTTAGAGGGCAGAAAACCCTGGTGGCGTACCTCATACTGTTGTTCCATCAGGCGCAAGTCTTTCACCACGAAGGAAGATTGGGCCGGATAGAAATAAAGCAGAACGGGTTTACGCGCGGACATGGAAAAACAGGCTTAAAACGCTACAGCCACTTGGAGGACAGATCCTGCAACTTGAGGTCTACTTTAGACTTGGGCTGCACCTTCTCCGGCACCAGGCGTTGCTTCAAAATGATCCACTGGTAATCTTCTACCTGCGAGAACAAGGAGTAGCTTTCCAGTTTGTGCAGGTACAGTCCGGCCGCGTACGTGTTGCGCAGGAGTTCATCGGTATGGATGGGCTGGTCAATTACCTGCAGTAACTCCGGCTGATGCTCGCGCACCCAGGTCAGGTACAACGGATGCGGAATGTTGATGGCCACCACCGAGTTCTTGTGCAGATGGCGGGAAATCACCTGAAACAAGTTGGGGTGTTGCTCCAGCGGAATATGCTCAATCACATCGGGGAGCACTACAAAATCAAACTTCTCCGGCCGGTTGAAATCGGTCATATCGGTCACGCCAAACTCCACGTGGTTGAACTGCTGGTTGAAGCGGCGGGCCATCTCAATACTCTTCGGGCTGATGTCTACGGCCAGCACTTTCCCCTGTGGCGTGGCTTTGGCCAGCAGGTGCGTCACCGTGCCGATGCCGCAGCCAATCTCCAGCACTTTGGAATCAGCCTTGAGGCCCGCTTCCTTCAGGTTCTTCAGGATGGTCCGGTGCCGGATGTGGATGCCCTTCTTGAACTGCTGCTCGGTATAGTCGTCGTAAAAATCAGAAACGCTCATACTTTTAATTAGGAATTAAGAATTGGGAATTAGGAATCAATTTAAGAAGGTCAGAAAAGAATTTGAGAAGATGCTTATCCTAAGCTCTCACCCAAATTCTTAATTCCTCATTCCTAATTCTTAATTCCTTTTAAGGCGTAAATGCGCTCAATGATCTCCACCACTTTGAGACCCTCCAGGGCGTTGGTGGTGGCGAAGGTCTTTCCTTTCAACGTGTCAATCACATTCTCAAAGATGAAGTGGTGGTTGGCGGCGCTGCCTTTGTAGTGGCCGTAATCGTTGGCGGGGCTGCTGGGCGGAAGTTCGGGCATCACGTAATCCTGCACGTGGCAATACTCCACCTCGTTCATGTACTGGCCTCCTACTTTGATGCTGCCCTTGTCGCCTATGATAGTCATGCTGCTCTCCAGGTTCGTGTCCCATACAGCGGTGGAATAGTTGAGCGTACCGGCGCCACCGTTCATGAAGTCAAAGTGGATAAGGCCGCTGTCCTCGAAATCGGTGAGGTGCTGGTGGTTGAAATCCATGAACCGGCCGCTGATGTTCTTGATGTCCCCGAAGAGCCAGTACATAATGTCAATGAAGTGGCTGAACTGGGTGAACAGCGTGCCTCCGTCCAATGCCTGGTTGCCTTTCCAGGTGCCAGGCTTGTAGTAGCGATCGTCCCGGTTCCAGTAGCAGTTGATCTGCACCAGGAAAATCTGTCCAAGGCGCTTCTCCATGATCATCTCTTTGAGCCACAGGGAAGGTGGGCTGTACCGGTTCTGCATCACGCAGAAGACCAGTTTAGACGTCTGCAGAGATTTGTAAATGATGCGCTCACAATCGGCTTTACTCAACGCCATGGGTTTTTCGCAGACCACATGGCAGCCGTTCTCCAGGGCCAGCATGGCCTGCTCGGCATGGAACCCGTTGGGCGTACACACGCAGATGACATCGGCTTTAGGGCCGGTGGCCAGGTATTCTTCCATGCTGGTAAAAAAAGGCACCCCGAAAGGCTCCACTTCATCCAAACGGGCCGGATCGGAATCCACCATGGCTACCAATTCTCCCTCAGGGTGACGCTGCACCATGGTGGCGTGGCGCTTACCAATGTGGCCTGCGCCTATTACGGCAAACTTTATCTTTTCTGACATCTAGTGTCCTGTATGCGTTTTAGCCTTGCTTTCTGAAAATCAACTCAGAAACAAGAAGTCTTCTATTCTTTAATTATCTCGGTGTTTTCTCTGATACTTCGCCCTTGTTGGTGTTATCACCAACAAGCACAACTACTTCACCCCTGGAAAAAGCTGACCACCGCTTCCGCGATGTAGGTCTGCTGTTCCTCGGTAAGCTCCGTGTGCATGGGCAGGGAAATCACTTTGCCACAGAGTTCCTCTGAAACCGGGAAATCGCCGGCTTTGTAGCCCAGATACGCGTAGGCCTCGTGCAGGTGCAACGGCACCGGGTAGTAGACCATGCTGGGGATTCCCTTTTCCTGCAGATAGGCTTTTAGGGCATCGCGTTTATCGGCGGGAACCTGCAGGGTGTATTGGTGAAACACGTGGCTGCTGTACGGTGCCAGGGTCGGGATTTTGGTCTGCTCCACTTCCGCGAAATGCGCGTCGTACGCCGCCGCCGCTTTCTGCCGACGCAAGATAAAATCATCCAGTTGGGTTAGTTTCACGTCCAGCAAAGCAGCCTGCAAAGTATCTAACCGGGAGTTGACGCCTACGCGGGAGTAATGGTATTTCTTGTGCTGCCCGTGGTTGGCAATCTGCTGCAAAGTGGTGGCCAGTTCCTCATCCTGGGTGAAAATGGCCCCGCCATCGCCCATGCAGCCCAGGTTCTTGGACGGGAAAAACGACGTGGTCCCGATGTGCCCGATGGTGCCGGCAAACGAGGTTCCGCCCTCGGCGTCCACGTACTGCGCCCCAATGGCCTGGGCGTTGTCTTCAATCACGAACAGTTCCTGCGCAATAGCCAGGTCCATGATCTCCTCCATAGGCGCGCATTGCCCGAACAGGTGCACCGGCATAATGGCTACCGTTTTCTCGGTGACAGCTGCCCTGGCTTTGGCCGGATCAATACAAAAGGTATCTGGCAGCACGTCTACAAACACTGGTTTAAGGCCCAGCAAGGCAATCACCTCGGCGGTAGCCACGTAGTTGAAAGCGGGCACAATCACCTCTCCCCCGGCGGGCAGATCCAAGGCCATTAAAGCAATCTGCAGGGCATCGGTGCCGTTGGCGCAGGGAATCACGTGGTTGACTTGTAGGTACTGAGCCAGGTTCTGGGCGAAGGTTTTCACCTGGGGTCCGTTGATGAAGGCGGTGCTGTCTACCACGGCTTGCATGGCGGCATCTATCTGCGGTTTCAGGCGCTGGTACTGACCTTTCAGGTCTACCATCTGGAGTTGGTTCATGGAAACAATCGAAAAGACAAATATAGGTTTTGTGCGGGGAACCCTATGCACGTTCATCGGGAATATTCCCTGACGCCGCTTGCCCACCAATTCAACCCATTTCACCGTATAGTACCATTACCAACAGCACTCATTTAAAAATAGCGCGAAATGCAACCTCTATAATTCAATCTCGTTTTACAACTACACAGATTGTTTGAAGTTTTAAACAATTAAACGACTATGAAAATGTACAATACGTTCAAGAAAAATACGCTGGTGCTGGCGGCTTGCTGCGGACTGGTCTTCGCGCAATACGGTTGTAGCCGTACCGACAGCCCCAACACGTCCACCGGGGTTTCCTCCGCTGATGTGTCCGGCTCCACTATGATGAGCGACTCCTATGCGCAGACCAACCAAAGCGCCGGGCTAACCACCAGTGCAGACCTCCATGGCTTAGACGAAAGCAAGATTCCCAATTACACCGCCCTGGACATCAGGCAGGCCTACGAAGAATTTGTGGCCCATGTGGAGGCGCACAAAGCCGGCTTCAGCAACGACGACTGGGACACCGTAGAGAAATACTGGAACCAGCTGGATGACCGTAAAAACGCCATCCAGGACCAACTGAGCGACAAAGACAAATGGGAGATTGGCAAGGCGAAAGCCAAATACATTGCCATGAAAAACGCCAACAAAGCCGGCAATACTGCCAGCAAAGTTGGGTCTGACCTGAAAGAAGTAGGCAAAGACGTTTCTAACAGCAAGGTGGGCGAAGCCACTAAAGAAGCGGGCAAAGACGTAGCCGCCGGTGCCAAAAAGGCCGGCAAAGCCGTGGGCAAAGCCGCCAAGAAAACCGCAGAGAAGGTAGAGAAAGCGGTGGAAGAGGATGATGAGTAAGATTTTCTGCCTTTAATTGCGTGAAAAGCCTTTCCTGCCGGAGAGGCTTTTTTTATGCTCCCGTTTTAAGCCTGTTTTCCTGAAAAGCGGCCCAAAACCGCTACTGCCGCAGGTACTTCGCCAGCAACAGGAGGCGGTACAGGTCAAAGAGCCGCAGGCTAGGATTTTTAGAGACCAGATTCTTTTTGAGGACCGGAAACAACCAATGGCTGTTCTCCACCAGGAGTTTCTCCAGCCCCAGCTTTTTCAGGCGGGCGTACCCCCGCAGCAGTTTGGTTTCGGCGCCTATCCCGAACTGCCGGTAAAGCCGCACCAGGTTATACACCGCTTGCTGTGATTTGAGCAGGTACACCTCGGCGGGCTCCAGGCCCAGGTGCCACACCGGGTTATCAATGTGCTGGACCGGCAGGTGGTCCTGCTGCAAGCGCCAGGCGAAAAGGGTGTCTTCGTGCCCGTATCCGGCTACCTCCCGCTGGGGAAAATGGCGCATGAACACAGACCGTTCTACCAGCATGTTGCTGCAAAACACCCGCTGATACGGGGCTTTCTGCCGCTGTAGGGCCGGGGCCGTTTCGCGGGCCCGGCCGTACTTCCACCTGAGCTCGGTGCCGGGGGTGGGTTTCTCGCCGTAGGCCACCCCTCCTACGGTTACTCCGGCAGTGCGGGCTTGCAGGTAGCGGTGCAGAAAGTCTGGGTGCACGGGCAGCACATCATTGTCCAGGAAAAGTAGGTGAGCAAATCGGGCCTCCTGCGCCAGCCGGAACCTGATCTGGGAACGCCCCAGGTTCTGGGGCATCTCCTGGTACACCACGTGGGGCAGGTTCAGGAGCGGTTGGTGCTGGGTGCGGGTGGCGGGGTTGGAGCCATCGTCGTACACCCTAATCTCAAAAGCAATAGGCAGGGTGCTTGCCTCCTGGAGCAACCGCTCTACCAGGGCAAGCACATTTTGGTTAAGGACAGGGATGAGAATGGAGATCTCAGAAACCATCTACCAGCGTGAACTGCTCGCGCGCCGAGTCCAGCACCCGGCCCCTTTCGCACTTGAGGATACGGCGGGGGTAGCGCTGCAGAATGTGGTGGTTGTGGGTGGCCATGAGCACCGCCGTGCCGCTGTTGTTAATCTCCTGGAACAGGTCCATGATGCCGTGGGTCACGTCGGGGTCCAGGTTACCGGTGGGCTCATCGGCGAACAAGATCAGGGGCTCATTGAGCAGGGCCCGGGCAATGACCACGCGCTGCTGCTCGCCGCCCGAAAGCTGGTGCGGCATTTTGTTGGTCACGGCATCTAGCCCCACGCGCATGAGCACCTCAGAGATACGGTTCTTGATGCGGGATTTGTCGCTCCAGCCAGTGGCCTTGAGCACAAACTTGAGGTTGTCGGCCACGGAACGGTCAAACAGCAACTGGAAGTCCTGGAACACAATGCCAATCTTGCGCCGCAAAAACGGCACCTGCCCCCAGTTGAGCGTATGGATGTTGAAACCGGCCACCTGGGCAGTGCCCGATTTCAGGGGCAGATCGGCGTACAGCGTTTTGAGGAGTGAGCTTTTCCCGCTTCCGGTGCGGCCCACCAGGTACACAAACTCCCCTTTCTCAATGGCAAAGCTCACGTCATGCAGAATGGTGTTCACATCCTGAAAGATGGAGACTTTGTGCAGCAGGACAACCGGGTTAGACGAATATTCCATAGCGGGGTAAGCGGTAATGGGCCTTCTGCCTTGTGGGGCAGCAGGGCAGGTTAAGAAAATCGGGAAAGCTTTGGTTGAGGGCCTCTACCGGGCCGGGGCGGGCCCCGTACGCATCAGGTTAAAGGTCCAGTTTCTGAAGTTTCCCAAACTCCAGGCTGGCAATGAGCGAGGCCAGCTCCTCCTCCTTGCTCTCCAGGCCGTAGCGGTCCAGGTTCTTCAGCGGGCGGTCGGCCCGGAAATAGGCAATCAGCACGAAGTTCTCATCGCGCAGCTGAATGTAATCCGGAATCTTGGCCTTGCCCTTTACTTTGATGATGTACACCTTTTTTCTAATTAGGAATTAGGAATTGAGAATTAGGAATGATGGTGTTCACTTCTAATTCTTAATTCCTAATTCTCAATTCACAATTAATTACAGGTTGGCTTTTTTGTGGTCTGCCAGGAATTTGGCCAGGCCGCTGTCGGTGAGGGGGTGGTTCAGGAGGCCGGTGATCACGTTGAGCGGACAGGTTACCACATCGGCACCAATCTCGGCGCACTGCACCAGGTGCATCACGTGGCGCACCGAGGCAGCCAGCACCTGGGTTGGGTAGCCGTAGTTCTGGTAGATCTGCACAATCTGCTCAATCAGGCCCAGGCCATCGGTAGAGATATCGTCTAAGCGGCCCACGAACGGAGAAACGTAGGTGGCGCCGGCTTTGGCGGCCAACAGAGCCTGTCCGGCCGAGAACACCAGCGTACAGTTGGTTTTAATGCCTTTGTCTGTGAAGTACTTAATGGCCTTTACACCGTCTTTGATCATGGGCACTTTTACCACAATGTTGGGGTGCAGCTGGGCCAGCTCCTCGCCTTCTTTCACCATAGAGGCAAAGTCGGTGGAAATCACCTCGGCACTGATGTCTCCGTCCACAATCTCGCAGATGTCACGGTAGTGCTTCATGACGTTGTCATAGCCTACAATGCCTTCTTTGGCCATGAGCGAGGGGTTGGTGGTTACGCCGTCCAACACGCCTAAGTCATGGGCTTCGCGGATTTCGTTCAGGTTAGCGGTATCAATGAAAAATTTCATAGCAGAAATGGTTTTGGAGTACAAATCTAGTTCAATCCGGCAGAAAACCGAACGGGGGCCCAAGTATTTTGCCCCTGGGCACAAATTGGTTCCTAAACGCAATTTTCTGGGTGGGGTTGCCCCTGGAGCGGTCGGCCGAGGGAAGATGATTAGAACGCCTGCCAGACAACCGAACGCCTGAGCTTACAGATGTTTGTGATTTCGGCCTGTTTCTAGGAAAATAGCTCTGAAACAGCGGGTTGCGTAGGGGGCGGAAATGAAAACGGCGGAGAACCGTTGGGGTATGGGCAAAAAAAAGCGGCAAACCGAGTATCGCGCCGCTCAACCACCTACCCTTGCTCCCTTCCGGGCCTGGGGGAGTTCAGTAGGAGCTGGCCGTACCGATTTGCCGTTGCAAAGATACAAACACATTCTTTGGCTGCAAGCTATTTGGGGCAAGTTTTTCAAAAAAAGTACCCAAAACGTCTTCCCCTGGGCCGTTAAAACAAGTAAGCCACAGAAAGCTAATTGGTTAGGCTTCTGTGGCTCACGAAAGAAAAGGCAAAAGAAAAATCAATCGCGCTTTTTCAGGTTGTCAAACACCAGGTTGAGGTTTCGGCTGGAGCCGCTGTTCCGCAGCACGGTGCCCTCGCGGTTGGGGAACGCGTAGGTGGGCACGTAGTAGTCCAAGCCTAGCTTCAGGTTAGCGATCTGCCCGCTGATGGTTTTGGTGGCCTCATTGATCTGCAGGCTCACGGTGCCGTCTAGCACTTTAACAAAGCCCGGCGACATGGCCCCGCTCTCATCGGCAAAGGTCTGGCCGTTCTGCACGCCCACGGCCGTGGCGTCTTTCAAAGACAGCGTGGCGGGCAGGTTCTGCAGGGTGCGGTTCTTGAAGTGGATGGAAACCCAGGACCGGTTGTCTACCAGTGAAGTGTCTTTGAAATAAAGGGTGATGCCGTTGTTCTCCTCGTAAAAGTACGCCACCATTTTATCCTGCGCGGCCACCTGGTAGGTCTTGCCCCGCAGTTTCTGGTACGCATCGGGGTAGGAATCCCTGAAAGCGGGGTCTACCTTCATGCTGTCTACCATGGAAAAGGTGGTATGGGTGGGGCCCACCCCGGAAACAGGGTCAGAGGTGTCTGAGTCTGCTTCACAGCCTACCAGCAGGGAGGCGGTGAACAGCACCCCCAGCGCGGCCCGTATTGGAAGAAGTAAAGTTTTGAACATGGAATATCGTGACGTAACGTTCGTTTCTGTTTTAGTAACCGGTCCGGTAGCCTGCCAGAATGGCCAGCTACAAGCCGGTCTTGATTGTAAAGGTTGGTTGCAAAATACGTGCCTTGTTTTTGGTTTCATAAAATAGCGCCTTTTTTGCTGCTATTTTTTACAAAACCGGAGTAAAACGGGTCCTGGGCTTGGCCAGCCTTTACATCAGACAGGCCGTGGCGGGCTCTCCCCTACTCTGCTGTAAATTCATTTTCATGTTTTAAAACCCGCGTGTACCTTTGCACATGCCAGAAAAAATTCTCATTCTCGATTTCGGGTCTCAGTACACCCAGCTGATTGCCCGTCGCGTCCGCGAGCTTAACGTTTACTGCGAAATCCATCCGTTCAACAAGGTTCCAGCCCTCACCCCAGACACCAAGGGTGTGATTCTGTCGGGCAGCCCCTGTTCGGTGCGGGATGCAGACTACCCCAATCCTGATTTAACGCCGTTTTTAGGGAATCTGCCCGTTCTGGGCGTTTGCTACGGCGCGCAGCTGATGGCGCAGGAAGGCGGCGGCGAGGTGATTGCCTCTACCATCAGAGAATACGGCCGTGCCAAGCTGAACCACGTAGACCAGCACAACCGCCTGCTCAAAGAGATCACCATTGACTCGCAGGTGTGGATGAGCCACGGCGACACCATCAAGCACATCCCAGACCATTTTGAGGTAATCGCCAGCACAGAATCGGTGCAGGTGGCGGCCTATAAAGTAAAAGACCAGGAAACCTACGGCATCCAGTTCCACCCAGAGGTAACGCACTCCACCGAGGGCAAGCGCCTGCTCCGCAACTTTGTGGTGCACATCTGCGGCTGCGCCCAGGACTGGACCCCCGACCAATTCATTGAATCTACCGTGGCCGAGTTGCGTGAGCAGATTGGCTCAGACAAAGTAATCCTGGGCCTTTCCGGCGGCGTGGACTCCAGTGTAGCGGCCATGCTCATTCACCAGGCCATCGGGCAGAACCTGTACTGCATCTTCGTAGACAACGGCTTGCTGCGCAAGAACGAGTTTGAAGACGTGCTGCACTCCTACAAAGACATGGGCCTGAACGTGAAAGGCGTTGATGCCAAGGCTCAGTTCTACACCGCCCTCGCCGGCTTAACTGACCCCGAAGCCAAACGCAAAGCCATTGGTCGCGTGTTCATTGAGGTGTTTGACCAGGAATCGCACCAGGTGGAAGACGCCAAGTGGCTGGGCCAGGGCACCATTTACCCCGACGTGATTGAGTCCGTATCGGTGAAAGGCCCGAGCGCGACCATCAAATCGCACCACAACGTGGGCGGTCTGCCCGATTTCATGAAACTGAAGGTGGTGGAGCCGCTCAAAACCCTGTTCAAAGACGAGGTACGGTTGGTGGGCAAGACGCTGGGCATCCCAGATACCATCATCGGGCGTCACCCGTTCCCGGGTCCGGGCCTGGCCATCCGCATCCTGGGCGACATCACCCCGGAGAAAGTGGCCATCCTGCAGGAAGTAGACCATATTTTCATCTCCTCGCTGAAGAAAACCGGTTTGTACGACCAGGTGTGGCAGGCCGGCGCCATGCTATTGCCCATCCAGAGCGTGGGCGTGATGGGCGATGAGCGCACCTACGAGCGCGTGGTAGCCCTGCGGGCCGTGACCAGCGTAGACGGCATGACCGCCGACTGGTGCCATTTGCCGTATGAGTTCCTGGCCGATGTCTCCAACGAGATCATCAACAAGGTGCGCGGCGTAAACCGCGTGGTCTATGACATCAGCTCCAAACCACCCGCTACCATTGAGTGGGAATAGGTTTTAAGGCTATTTTTTAGAATACCATGAAAAAACAGATAGTACTTGCCGTTGCCGGATTGGCGCTCAGCTGGACCGTTCAGGCGCAGTCTAACGCCGACTTGAACACCCGCCTGCAAAACGGCCGCATTTTGGTAGACCAGCAGAAGTATGAACTGGCCATGGCCGAACTCATGCCCCTCACGCAGGCGGCTACCGGCAAAAGCTACGCGCCAGACGCGGCTTTCCTGTACAGCGTGGCCGCCGCCAGGCAGAAAAGATGGGCCGAGGCCGACAAAATGCTCACCCAACTCATTTCTGAGCACCAAAACTGGGGCGGCTTAGCCGATGCGCACTACCTGCACGGGCAAGTACTGTTTGAAAAGAAAGAATACCTGCGGGCGCTCAAGGCGCTGGAACCCATTCAGGATAAGTCCTTACAAGACGACGTGGCGGCCATGAAGCGGCATTACATGCTGCTGCTCCAGGACAAAGCCACGTTCCAGTACCTCATGCGCCAGTTTCCGCAGGACGCTACCCTGGCCAAGGCCTACGCCGACAAGCTGGTGGGCGGCTGGTTCACCGAGCAGGACCGCCCGCAACTGGAAACCCTGGTGCGCCAGTTCAACCTGGACCGCAGCTACCTGCAGCGTACCTCGGCGGTCAGGAAAGCGGAGTACAACGTGGCGGTGCTCTTGCCCTTCAACGTGTCAGACGCGGGCGTGACGGTAGACAAAAAGAACCTGTTCATCACTGATTTTTACGCGGGCCTGCTTGCAGCACAGGACTCGCTGCAGCGGCAGGGTGCGCGGGTGAACGTCTACCCTTATGACACCAAAAACGACACGGCTCAGATCAGAAAAGTGCTGGAGCAGCCCGAACTGGGCACCATGGACCTGGTGGTGGGGCCCATCTACAAAAACAACAGCGCCTACGCCGCCAAAATAGCCCAGCAGCGCAACCTCAACATGGTGAACCCTTTCTCCGATGACCTGGAGGTAACCAAAGGCAACCCGTACCTGCACCTGCTGGAAACGTCGGTGGCCACCCAGGGGCAGCGCGCGGCGGCCTATGCCTACCAGACGTTCCCCAGGAAAACGGCGGCCGTCATTTATGACAGCGAGAAAGATGACACCACCTTTGCCGGAAGCTTCAGGCGCACCTACCTGGCCCTGGGCGGGAAAGTGGTCCATTTTCAGAAAATCAACGCTAAGACCAGCGCGAACGTGGGCCCTGCCCTGGCCACTGTCAACCTCAAAGACCTGGGGGTATTAGTAGTGCAGTCCAGCGCTGCCCCCGTGGCCACCAGCACGGTGAGTTACCTGGAGCAACGGGCCGCTAAAGTACCGGTGCTGGTCTCGCAGAAGTGGCTGGAAATGCCGCAGATCAGCTTCTCGCAGTTTGATTTTCTGGAGATGTACTTCCTGGCGCCCAAGTACATTGACCTGGAGAACCCAGCGGTGCAGGAGTTTAAACGGGCCTACACCCGGCGCTACAACCTGCCACCATCGGCGTTCACCTACGCCGGTTTTGAGCTCCTCCACTACTTCGGCCGGCAACTGCAGGAGAACGGGTACGCGGCGCCACCCCGGTTGAGCGGGGTGCAGCCGGGACGGTTCTACCAGGGCATCGGCTACCAGACCACCACCGGAACCCAAGCCCAGGACAATCAGTACCTACCCATTTTAAAGCTGGAAAACGGGCATTTTCTGGTGGTAAACCCGGTGCTTTAAATTTAATGAGTGAATGAATGATGGAGCGAAGGAGTGAATATAAGACATTCCTCCCGTAGAAGTGTAAGCCCATTCACCCACCTTCTCAATCCATCACCCATTCACTCACCCATTGATTCACTCAATCACACATTAGAAAACCATGTCACTAACCCATACAACCAGCCAGGCGCTCTTTCAGCGGGCTCAGCAATCAATTCCAGGTGGGGTAAACTCGCCGGTGCGGGCCTTCAGAGCCGTTGGCGGACAGCCCTTGTTCCTTACCTCGGCCAAAGGCGCTTTCCTTTTTGACGAGGACGGCAACCGTTACCTGGACCTGATCAACTCCTGGGGTCCCATGATCCTGGGCCACGCCCACGAGGTGGTGGAGCAAGCCGTGCGCGACGCCTTGCCGGGTTCACTTTCGTTCGGGGCCCCCACGCGCCGCGAGATTGAGATGGCCGAACTCATCATCAGCATGGTCCCCAGCGTGGAGAAAGTGCGCATGGTGAACTCCGGTACCGAAGCTACCATGTCGGCCATTCGGGTGGCCAGGGGCTATACCGGCCGCGACAAGATCATCAAGTTTGAAGGCTGCTATCACGGCCACGGCGATTCTTTCCTGATTGCCGCCGGCAGCGGGGCCGTTACCCTGGGCGTGCCCGACAGCCCCGGCGTAACCAAAGGCGTGGCCAATGACACCCTCACCGCCCCTTACAATGACCTGGCCGCAGTGCAAACGCTGATTGACGCGAACCCGACCCAGATCGCGGCCATCATCCTGGAACCGGTGGTGGGCAACATGGGCCTGGTACCGCCCGCTGAGGGCTTTTTGCAAGGCCTGCGCGAGCTGTGCACCAAGGAAGGCATCGTGCTTATCTTTGACGAAGTGATGACCGGTTTCCGGTTGGCCAAAGGCGGCGCCCAGGAGCTGTACGGCATCATGCCCGACATGACCACCTTGGGCAAGATCATCGGTGGCGGCATGCCAGTGGGGGCCTACGGCGGAAAGGCTGAGATCATGAACGCGGTGGCCCCGGCCGGTCCGGTGTACCAGGCGGGAACGCTGTCGGGGAACCCCATTGCCATGTCGGCAGGATTGGCGGCTTTGACTTACCTGAACGAGCATCCGGAGATTTACGCCCATTTACAGCAAATCACCGACAAACTGGTGAACGGCACCCGTCAGAACCTGCAGCAAGTGGGCCTGAACTACACCGTGAACCAGGTGGGTTCCATGTTCAGCCTGTTCTTCACCGATGAACCCGTGACCGATTTTACCTCGGCCAAGACTTCTTCATTGCAGACCTTCGGGCGGTATTTCCACGAGATGCTGCAGCGCGGCATTTACCTAGCCCCCTCGCAGTTTGAGACCCTGTTTGTGTCAGCGGCCATCGCCAACGAGCTTGCCGACGAATACCTGGCAGCCAACCTGGAAGCCCTGCAAGCAGCCACTGCGTAAGCCTTATGGCAACCAGCAACAAACAGAAACGGCACCTGAAGGTTCAGGTGCCGTTTCTGTTTTCACCTTACAAATGGAAAAGCAGCCTCAAAACCCAAAGGCGGTTTTACGCTTGTATTCATTTGCATGGCTATGATCACTCTTCTTCCCACCTGAAGGTATAGTATTCCTTAGTCACGGAACGGATCAGAGGTTCAAACTAGATGTACTTTGCTGCTTTGTTGCGGATTTCTGTTTCAGGGCCTTTTTCCCTGAAACTGCCCTGAAACAGGGGTACTAGCGGCAGTGCCTTTTACCGCCAACAGCACTCTTCCACGCTTTACGTATACACATCACGCACCCACCAATTGACCCATGACCTCCTTCTTTGACCTGAAGAAAAACGGCACCACGGTACAGACCGAAATCATTGCCGGTCTTTCTTCTTTTCTGGCTACTTCCTACATCATTGTGGTCAACCCCAGCATCCTGAGCCAGGCGGGCATGCCCTTCTCGGCGGTGCTCACGGCCACGGTGCTGGTGTGTTTTTTCAGCAGCCTCATGATGGGTCTGTACGCCAAGAACCCCATCCTGGTGGCCCCGGGCATGGGCCTCAATGCCTTCTTCACGTTTACGGCGGTGCTGGGCATGAAAGTGCCGTGGCCCATTGCGCTGGGGGCGGTGTTCTGGTCGGGCATCGTGTTTTTGCTGCTGTCGGCGTTCAACATCAGAACGTACATCATCAAGGCTATCCCTCGGCCCCTCCGGTACGCCATTGCGGCGGGGATTGGCTTGTTTATCTCCCTGATTGGCTTTTCCAACGCCAGGTTTGTGACGGCCAACCCGGCCACCATCATCGGCATTGGCCAGTTAACGCCCGGGGTGCTCACCTTTATTGCCGGCCTGTTGGTCACGGCGGTGCTGGTGACCCGGCAGGTAAAGGGCGGCATTCTGATCGGTATTTTGTTCACCACGCTGGCGGCCTACCCTATTGGGCGGTGGTGGGGTCTGGAGGGAACGACTGGTCCCTTGGTGAATTTGCAGGGTGTCTTCTCGGCGCCTGATTTCAGCCTGTTTTTTCAATTAGACCTGGTAAACTCCCTGCAGTGGGCGGTGGTGCCGGTGATTTTCGCGTTTGTCTTCACTGATATGTTTGACAGCCTTTCTACCCTGGTGGGCCTGGCCGAAGCCGCCAACCTGCTGGACGAGCGAGGCGAACCCCGCAACGTGAAGCGGTCGCTCATGGTAGACGCCATTGCCACCACCATGGCGGGACTGGTGGGCTCCAGCCCGGGCACGGCCTACATTGAGTCGGCGGTGGGCATTGAGGCGGGCGGGCGCACCGGGCTCACGGCAGTGGTAGGCGCGCTCCTGTTTCTGCCGTTCCTGTTTCTGGCGCCGCTGCTTTCGGTGGTGCCGGCCATTGCCACCGCGCCGGCCGTGGTGCTGGTGGGCGTGTTTATGGTGCGGCCGGTGACCAAGATCAACTGGGGCCAACTGGATGAGGCTATTCCCGCTTTTCTGGCCATGGTGCTCATTCCCTTCTCCTACTCCATCACGCAGGGCATTATCTGGGGATTCCTCTCCTGGACCGCCCTCAAGCTCATCTCCGGGAAGAAGCAAGACGTGACCCTGCCCCTGCTGATTGTAGACGTGTTTTGCATCATCGCCTTAATCTTGCATTAATCGCGTTTTAGGGGCTTTTTTCGTGAAACAGGTCGAAACCAAGCCCCACTGCTGCACCTGAGGTAGAGCGGCAGGTACTATCTCTACTAGAGTTTGTAGCCCAACCCAAACCTGATGGTTTGATAGCTTCCCTTCTTGCCCGAGGTCTCTATCTCTACCTTCTCAAATGGATGGGTTCTGATTTTGTAGCTTGAGAAGCTGATGCCCAGCATGTATCTTGCTTTGTAGTCAAGGGAGGCGTTCAGGTTATATCCCACCCCTACTTTCTCAAAATCAACTTTATCCTTAATGCTTTCTTCTGCCTGCAGGGGGCGTACCTGGCTGTTCAGGTCATAGGATAGACCCAGCCCCGGGCCAATGGAGAAGGTAACAGGTTCATTGATGTAGAATCTGTAAACAAAATGAGGCTCCACCAACAGATGGTATAATTGCACCTCATTGGCTTGGGATGAGAAAGAAGCCCTTTGATACAGAACCGGGGTGACCAGGAAAAGCTTTCTGTGATACTTGTAATGTAAGATGGCTCCCACACTCAACGTTGCTGCGGTAGAGAACTCCTTAGATTCATTTTTAAAGGAAAGCGATGAGGCGTTCACAGACCCAAAAGCAAACACGCCTACCTGCTCGGGGCTCTTGTACCTTTCGGCAACGTATTTATCAGGGTGCTTGTAGGTGTTGTAAGCAGAGACAAACTCAGCCAAGGATTTGAACTCATAAAATGGCCTTTTCTGCGTAGATGTCACAAACTCATTGTAATCTGGCAGGTAACCGGCAAAGAAAGCGCTAAGCTGGTACTGGTGGGGTTGCAAGCTGGTAAATTCTTCGCCTTCCTTTGTTACATAGTAGACCGGTTCTCCTTTCTCAGAGATGGATTGCCCCAACGAAACCGGGCCATGCACCACCACTTCAATCAGCTTTTTACCGGCACCTTCCGTAACATGGTAAGTCTTGAAGAATCTTGCACCCAGGGAATAAGAGTGCACAGAACAGGCAGGTAGGGTTGTTTTTCCCTTATGGTCTATGAAGGTAACTTTATCCTCATTCGTCCAATTCTGATTCTCAATTATTCTAATGTTTGCCAGGGTGTCTTGAGAGGCTAGGATGATTTCGTTATCACCCTTTTGAGCTGTCGACTGCCCGTTTGCCACTTGGATAATGAGAAAACAAAAGAAAGCAATGAGAGTGCGCTTGGCGGTACAGAACATAGATGTAATACGTAGATAGAGAGGCTATAAATCTCAAATGTACACAAAAGCACAGCAGCTTCGCTATAAGATAAAAACCTTCTTGCATTGGAATAATGCGCGTAGTAGTCTTATAATGGATACCACAAGGGTTTAGAAGGAAAAGGTGGGACGAGTAGCAATCAACTTCTGAAACATCCGTTCCTGCTATACACCACAAATCGCTACAATGTCACGAAAATTCAGCCTGAACATTCCCGTTTCCGAAACCGATATTGACGCCCTGGGCCACGTGAACAACGTGGTGTACCTGCGCTGGGTGCAGGAGGTGTCTGCCGCGCACTGGGGGCACGTGGCTCCCAAGGAGCTGCAGGAGAAGTTTCTGTGGGTAGTGCTGCGGCACGAGATTGACTTCCACAAACCTGCTTTTGCCGGGGAAACGGTGACCGGAGTTACCTGGGTGGGCGGTTACCAGGGAGCCAAGTTTGAGCGGTTTGTGAGTTTGTACCGGGCCGGCACCGAGGAACTCCTGGCCGCCGCCAAGACCACCTGGTGCCTGTTAGACGCCAAGACCCTCCGGCCCAAACGGATTGAACAGAACCTGCTGGATCTGCTGTAGCCCCCTCCCGCAGCCCCGTAAACCTTCTCCGCTTGTGGTCCTTGCTGCGTTGAAAGTGCGCTGGGTGCGAGATTCAGGTCAAAGAATTGCTAAAGGAGTGTTATGCCGGTTCAGGGAATTCTGCCTTACTTTAAGGACCAACTTTCTTCTGTTAAGTTATATGATGCTCAGAAAAATACTTCCTGCCCTGCTGCTGATGGGGGGCAGTTTGGTGGCCTCTGCCCAGACCGTGAAAGAGCACGGCGCGCTGCACGTAGAAGGAACCCAGCTAAAGGATAAAACGGGACAGCCCCTAATGCTACGGGGCATGAGTTTTGGCTGGCACAACTTCTGGCCTCGCTTCTACACCCCAGAAACCGTGAGCTGGCTCAAGAAAGACTGGAAGATCAACGTGATCAGGGCGGCCATGGGCATTGAGCCAAAGGACGGCTACAAAGAAAAACCCGACTGGTCCAAAGAGAAGATCAAGGCGGTGGTAGACGGCGCCATCAAGGAAGATCTCTACGTGATCATAGATTGGCACAGCCACAACATCAACCTGCCCGAGGCCAAGGCCTTTTTCACCGAGATGGCCCAGACCTACGGCCAGCAACCGCACGTGATCTACGAGATCTTCAACGAGCCCGATGAGGAATCCTGGGCCGAGGTAAAAGCCTACTCCGAGGAACTTATCAAGACCATCCGGGCCATTGACCCAGACAACCTCATTCTGGTAGGTACGCCCCACTGGGACCAGGACGTGCACCTGGCCGCTGATGACCCCATAAAGGGAGAGAAGAACCTCATGTACACCCTGCACTTCTACGCGGCTACCCACAAGCAGGAACTCCGCAAACGCGGCGATTACGCCCTGCGCAAAGGCCTGCCCCTCTTCATCTCAGAGTCGGCGGGCATGGAAGCCACCGGCGACGGTCCCTTGAACGAGGCCGAGTGGCAGAAATGGATTGACTGGGCCGAAAAGAACAAAATCAGTTGGGTGACCTGGTCGGTGTCAGACAAAGATGAAACGTGCTCGGTCCTGCTGCCCACCGCTTCCTCCACCGGCAACTGGAAAGACAGCGACCTGAAACCATCGGGCCTCAAGAGCCGCGAACTGATCAGGAAATACAACAGCCAACCCCAGAAGAGAGCCCAGAAGTAGACCCGCTATTTTTGGTAGTCATAAATTTAAAGGGTTACCGCCGCTTTGCTAAACCAGAACGCCCGAGCCTTTTCAAAGGGCTGCGGGCGTTTTCTGTTCAAGCCAGTTTGGCCGTTAGCGCAGCAGATTGCCCTTACCCTAGGAAGATTGTAAAGCCGGCTCATGGTAAGCAGAAATCAGCGGGTTTCTGCGCTGTTTTCGGCAAATTAGTCCAAAAGTAAAATCTGGTGAAAACAGCGATTCTGCCGTTTTCACCCGTGGCAAGAACCGGATTTTACCCGTACCTTGCGTTCTAAATTATACCAACGCATTCGTATGATCCTCACCGACCTACAGATATTGGAAGAGATTGAGAAAGGCACCATCTTGATTGAGCCTTTTGACCGCGCTTTTCTGGGCACCAACTCCTATGACGTACACCTGGGCAAATACCTGGCCTCTTACAAAGACGAGGTGCTGGATGCCCGCCAACACAACCAGATAGACGTTTTTGAGATACCTGAGGAAGGCTACGTGCTGGAGCCGGGCAAGCTGTACCTGGGCGTGACCGAGGAGTACACTGAGACCCACGCCCATGTGCCGTTCCTGGAAGGCAAATCCAGCGTGGGTCGCCTGGGCATTGACATCCACGCCACCGCGGGCAAAGGCGACGTAGGCTTCTGCAACCACTGGACCCTGGAGATCTCGGTAAGCCAGAAGGTGCGCGTGTACCACAACATGCCCATTGGCCAGCTCATTTACTTTGAGGTGAAAGGCGGTATTGAGAACTACTACAACCAAAAAAGCAGCGCCAAATACAACCAGCGGTCCGTGCTTCCGGTGGAGTCTATGATGTGGAAGAACAAGTTCTAAGGGGTTCATGCTCAGCGCAGATCAGACTA
This sequence comes from Rufibacter psychrotolerans, assembly GCF_016924645.1. Classification (GTDB taxonomy): domain Bacteria; phylum Bacteroidota; class Bacteroidia; order Cytophagales; family Hymenobacteraceae; genus Nibribacter; species Nibribacter psychrotolerans. Next base: position 36,617 of record NZ_JAFFJV010000014.1, read on the forward strand.
CCCAAACATCCTTTTGGAGTTATCTTAGAACGCCTTTGTAGTACAAAAAGAAGTTTAGGGAAGGCGTTTCAAAAGCGGTAAAGAGGGAAACAAACCACCCCAAATCACGTTCTTTTTTAAGCAAAGTCAACTATTTTGCTTTGGGTTTTGTTACGGAATAGATGGCACGGGAATTGCAATTTAAAACTCAAAACTCTATGACTATGAAAAGATTCGTGTATACGTTGGCCCTGGTTCTGTTCGCTAGCCTTGCTTCTTTTGCCCAGAACGGCGGCAGTGCAGAACAACGCGCCAAGAACCTGTCTGATAAGATGATCCGTGATTTGCAGCTGAACAACTACCAGTCCCGCAAGCTCAGAGAGATCAACCTGAAGAACGCCCAGAAGATGGTGGATTTTGAGACCAAGTACGCCAACAATCCGGCGGAATTGGAGAAATGTATTACCGGCGTTTGTAAAGAGCGGGACAGAGAACTGGAAGCCCTGTTGAGCACTGCCCAGTACTCACAGTACTACAGCGCACGCAAAGCCCTCAACAGCTATGACCGGGACTACGCCCTTAAACTGCAGAAAGACAATGCCCGGGTAGCCAAAACGCTGGTAGCCCAGGACAAAGCAGACGCCAAGCGTACCTTCCCTGCCACTGCCCCGGCCATCATCAAGGAGGCACCTGCCAAGAACTAATCACACTTGCCTATAACAAAAAAGCCGCTCTTTGGGAGCGGCTTTTTTGTTATAGGGGAAACCCATTACTGCGGGTTCTGGGCGGCATTGCGCTTCTGCTGGTCTTCTACGTGCTTCATCAGTTCCTGGCAAAGCGCGCGCATTTTCTCAGCCATCAGTTTGTCGCTGGTGGCGGTCTCCAGGCTCTGGGCCATGGCCCCCAGGGTATCAATGTAGAAGTACTTCATCTCATCCACGGGCATGTCTTTGGTCCAAAGGTCAATCTTCATGGTTCCGGTGTCGTTGCGGTCCCAGAGCGAGATGTTGATGGCTTTGGCGAAGTGGATGTCGTCTCCGGCATCGGTGGCGCGCCAGCTAATGGCTTCGGGTACGCGCTGGTCATCCAGGGCAATGCTGAAGTGTATCTCTGATTTTTTCATCTGTTTCATGGCTTTCACGCCGTGGCTTGTGGGTTCAAAACACAAAGGTAAAACGTTTTTTGCAGTTCGCCACCTGTTGGGCCCGCACTCTCCCCCATTTGCCGGTAGGCAACGGGAAACCAACCTGCCCCAAAAACCGAAAAGCCTGCCAGCAAAATGCTGTGCAGGCTTTTCTATTTGACACTAGTAATTCCTTATACGTAGTTGTTCAGCATCACAGGCATCACCAGCATGAGAATATTTTCATCTTCGTCATTGGTGGTGGGCATTAACAGACCCGCCCGGTTAGGGGTAGAAAGCTCCAGGGAAATCTCCTCAGAGTCAATGTTGCTCAGCATCTCCGTGAGGAACTTGGCGTTGAAGCCAATCTCCATGTCCTCTCCGTCATACTGGCAGGTCAGGCGCTCGCTGGCCTCGTTGGAGAAATCCAGGTCCTCGGCAGAGATCTGCAGTTCGCTGCCGGTAATGCGCAGGCGCACCTGGTGCGTGGTTTTGTTGGAGTAGATGGAGATACGCTTCACCGAGCTCAGGAAGTCATAACGGTCAATGGTGAGTTTGTTGGGGTTCTGCACCGGAATCACGTTCTCGTAATCTGGGTAGCGCTCGTCAATGAGGCGGCAGATCATCCTGATGTTGTCAAAGCTGAAGAACGCGTTAGAGGTGTTAAACTCCACGCGTACCGCCGTGGCCTCGTTGGGCAGGGTAGACTTGAGCAGGTTGAACGCCTTCTTTGGGATGATGATGGAGGCGGTATTGTCGCTGCTCACATCCTGGCGACGGTAGCGCAGCAGGCGGTGTCCGTCGGTGGCCACAAACGTGATGTTGCCGCTGTTCAGCTGCACAAAGATACCCGTCATGGCCGGACGCAGCTCATCATTGCTCACCGCGAAGATGGTTTTGTTGATGGCGCGGCTCAGCACGTTGGAAGGAATCTCAATGGCGTTGCCCCCGCGCACCACCGGTACCTTGGGGAAATCGGTGGCGTTCTCGCCAGACAGTTTGTAACGGCCGTTAGACGAGCTGATCTCAATGGTGTAGGTTTCCTCGTCAATGGTGAAGGTCACCGGCTGGTCGGGCAGGTTCTTCAGCGTATCAATCAAGATACGGGCTGGAGCGGCAATGCGCCCGTTCTCGCGGGCCTCTACGTGTATCTCCGTGATCATAGAGGTCTCCAGATCACTGGCCGTGATGGTCAAGACGCCGTCGTTGATCTCAAACAAGAAGTTCTCCAAGATCGGCACCACCGGGTTGTTGGCCACTACCCCGTTGATGCTGGTAAGCTGCTTCAGCAGCGCCGTAGAAGATACAATGAATTTCATCCGCTATAGTAGGTTTGGATAAGGTCGTTTATCGGGCAAAGTTAACCAAAAAAGCGTTTTTTCCTATTGATGCAGGCGGTTTTTGTTTCTTTGCTCCCCGCCTGTTTTTCGCCTGTTTTCGGCTAAATAAGTTAAAATCAGGGCCGCAGCTTTTTAGACTTTGCTTAGAGGTTGGGCAAGGTTGCTCAACGGCTGGCGCCAGCGTTTTCCTGTACGGCCTTGCAGTATTCCCTCTACGTTATTAGTCCTGATTCAGCAGAACTAACTCTGGCAGCGTTTCGCAAACGGAGGTTGGCCCTGGTGTTTCAGCGTTATCTGCTTTTTCCAGAAACTGCAAAAACGGGATTGATCTCCCCCAATCTTCTGGAGCAGGGAAACTGCTAACAATGCAATTTTCCTTTCGGCCCCGGCCGAAGAAGAGAAATCCGTCCTGAACGGAAGTAAGGCTTGGCACAAAAAAAGCCCGTTCCCCCTGGATGGGACGAAACGGGCTCTGGATACAAGTAAGGGCTTGCTTATTTTTTAGGGGCTTTCTTCTGCTTCCATGCTTTGAAATGCCCTGCACCTTTGGTCTTGGCGGTCTCGTTACTTCCTTCCTCAATGCCAGTGTCTGGGATGTGGTAAATGGTGTTGGGTTCGGCCACGGTGATGAAAGGCTGCTGGTTGAAAATAGTGCAAATCCTGAGCACGTCGCCGGTAGAGTTTTTATCGGCGCGCAGCACATGGATGTCCTCAGTGAAGGAGAAGACCAGCTTGGTCTTGGTTTGGGCCATGAGTTGTTCCAGTTGGGCAAAGGTTCCGCTGCCCTCGGTAGAAACCATGAACTCATTGGACAAGCCTACCCAGGGTTCTGTGGGGTCTGCCGAGGCAGATTCAAAGAACGGATAGGCGAACTGCACGGCCGGCTCCCGCTCCAGCTTCTCTAACAGCTTCTCCACCTCTTCACAGGTAGAGCCCGGGTACAGGGCCACTCGGGTAATAAGGCCAGAATCCATGTAGACGTCCCCGTCTATGCTATGGAACTGGGGAAAACGGGCCAAGATGCGGTGCCGGTCCTCTGCTGACAAACCCTCGGCAAACCCCACCAGAATCTTCTCCCCTCTCACAGCCCCAAATTGCACGGTACCGTAGACTTTGTTGAAGTAGGAGTAATTGCGGCAGTCTGCTACCCGGGCGTCTGACATGGAGGTCACTTCCCGGCTGGGCCTGGCCTCTTGCGTTTCACAAGAAAAAAGGAAAACAGAAAAAGCGGAAAGATAGAGAAATGGTAAGATCTGTTTCATAGCAACTAAGAATCATTAACAGGATGCTACTACTAATACGTCATTACCAGAAAAAAGAAATAAAAATATGACTAATTCTACCGCTAACTTTTGCAACAAACACGCTTGCAACATTTTACCAGCTTCCAGCCTTATAGTAGAAATAGTTAACACGTGCCGCGAGTAGGACTTAAAGGGACTACGCTTGCCCGCAAAGTTCACTGCCTTTTGGGCCTGTTTTCCGGAAAACAGGCCCAAAAGGCAGTGAACAACAAACCAAGCAATGGCAGTAGCTTATGGGATCATGAATCGTACCCAGGGCACGCCGCTTCCCTCCCGTTAAGTATGGCCAGCTTAAATTGTGTCTTCCCTCTTCAGGATGGATTGTTAACGGCCAGTTCTCTATTTTTCCCAGTCCCTGGCCGCTTAGAATTTCCTCAGCACTTTCCCGTTCTTCTGCACCAAGCGGCCGTTCTCTACGCTCACCTTCCCGTTGACCAACACGGTCTCAAAGCCGGTGGCCAGCTGAAACGGATTTTCATACGTGGTGGTCTCGTGCACCTGGGCAGGGTCAAACACCAGCAGATCGGCTTTCTTGCCCACGGCGATCTCTCCGCGGTCTGCAAGGCCCATGGTGCGGGCAGAAAGGGAGGTCATCTTCCGGATGGCTTCCTCCAGGGAGAGCTGTTTGGTCCTGACCACGTACGCTTCCAGGATGCGGGCGAAAGAGCCGTAGCCCCGGGGGTGCCGCATGTCTGGGCCGCCGTCTGAGCAGATCATCACCGTGGGGTCTACGATAAAGCGGGCCTGCAGTGCCTCGTCCATCACAAAATAAGCCGCGGAGGCCCCTCCCGGCCCGATGTCTTCCAGCAGCACCTCCTCAAAGGGCTTCTGCTTTTCCTGGGCCAGTTGCGCCAGGGTTTTGCCGGCAAAGGGAGCGGTGCCCAGCAGAGTGGCCTGCGGCCCGTTGCGCTTGTTCACCCTGTTGCGGAGGTACTCCAACAGTTCCTGGCGGCGGGTGGCCACTACCTGCTCGTAAGAATGAGGCGGCAGCGCCCACTCCGGGAACAGGATACTGATGCCGGTGAAGCTGGCAGTGTAAGGATACACATCGGCGGTGACCCGGATGCCCCGCTGGCGGGCCTGCTCCAACTGGTCCAGGATCTGCTCGGCGCGAGCCTTGCCCTTCCCAAACACCACCTTGAGGTGAGACACGTGCACGGGGCAGTGCTTCCCCTGCAGCAACAGCTCGTTCAAGGAGGCTTCAATGGCCTGGTCGTCTTCGTTGCGCACGTGGCTGGTGATTAACTTGCCCTTAGCTCCCACCTCTTTGGCCAGGTACTCTAATTCATACGGGGGCGCGTAGAACCCGGGCAGGTACTCCAACCCGGTAGACAGGCCCAGACAGCCCAGGTCCAGCTTCTCCCGCAGCAGCTGGCCCATTTTCTCTAGTTGGGCCTGGGTGGGCAAAGAGTCATAGTTGAGGCCCGCCTCCTGGCGCAGGGTGCCGTGGCCCACAAACAGGGCAATGTTCACCTCACTGCCGGCCTGGTCTACCCGTTGCATCCAGCTTTGCAGGTTCTGGGGGTGCGCTCCGTCGTTGCCCAGCGTGACGGTGGTGGCGCCCTGGGCCAGGAAGTTCAGGAAACCTCTTTCGCCCAGTGGGTCGCCGTGCGCGTGGGTATCAATGAAGCCGGGCGAAACCACCTTGCCCCGGGCGTCAATGGTTTTCTGTACCTGCACCAGGCGGGGGTCTACCTCGCCCACAAAGGCAATGGTATCGTGCCGGATGAGCACATCGGCGGCGAAGGCTTTCTGACCGGTGCCGTCAATGACCTGTCCGTCCAGGAGCAACACGTCAAAGGTGTTTTGGGGCTGTTTTGCCAGAAACCGCCCAAAATCGCGGGTGGCCTTGGGGGCGCAGCCGGTAACCAGTGAAAAGAGGGCAAGGGCAAGGGTGGGCAGCGGGCGCATAACGATGGGGTTGGGGCAAGAGATGGGCTGTAAATTACAAATTGCCCCGGCTCCCGCCAAGCCTCCCTGCCGCTACTTTTCCATAGAGTGGCCGCTTGATTTTAGGGAGTTTCGGGCAAAGCAACCGTAAAACGAGGCCCCCGAGATTGGGGCAAGAGGGTGCCAGGGATCACGGAATCGGTTTATCTTTGGGTTTGTAAAATTCGAAGTATGAAAAAAACGTTACTCCTTCTCACCCTGGCTGCGTTTGGGTTGGCGCCCACGCTTCAGGCCCAGGACATGCGCGCCGTGAACGCGGCCCTGAGCCGACACAACCTGCACGACCTACAGATGCGCCAGATGCAGCAGATGACCTACCTGAGCATGTCCAGAAGCAGCGGCGCCCTGTACAATCCCAAGGCGGTGTACATGGTGCTGCTGCAGGACAGCACGGTCAAAGAAGTCAAATCCAAAATGCTGTTTGACGAGCGCAAGCGCTCTTACCTGGAACTGGAAGACAAAACCCTGAAGAAAACCGACCCCAGGCGCGTGCAACGCATTTACCCCACCGATACCCGCTCCATCTACAAGATTGACATGAACGGCAACCCCTCGCCCCTGGGCCAACCCGCCGATAGTTGCTGGCTGTTCAAAGTGGTGCACGGCAAGGTAAACGGCTACAGTTTCCTGCCCGCTACGGCTAACCTGCACTCGGGCTATCTCAAGTTTGTGCAGAAAGGCGACGGCGCCCTGGAGAAGGTGGACAAAGAGGTAATCAAATCCATGCTGAGCGACAACCACAAGGCCGTGATGCTGGTGTATGACGATAAATTCTACGATGCGCTGGTGGAGTACAACAAGGTGAAGCCCGCCAAAAAGTAAACGGCTGCTCCCCTTGCCGAGGTTATAAACGTTTAGGGCCTGTTTTTGAAGAAACAGGCCCTAACTGTTTACAGCAGGCTCATTCCCGCGCGCCGGTTGATCTTGCCGGTGGCGGTTTCAGGAAGGCGGGGCAAGTACCCGAACCGCTTGGGGATTTCGTATTTAGCGAGCGTTTCGCTCAATTTTCCTTTCAGGTTGGTTTCCTCCAGATCGGTGAGGGGGCTGCCTTCCAGCACGGCGATGAGGCGTTCGCCCAGGGACTCGTCGGGCAGTGCGGCGGCAAAGTAGCGGCGTGTGATGCCCAGGGCCGCCAGCGCCTCGCCCAAGGCCGTCTCTACCTTCTCCAGCTGCACCTTCACTCCTCCCGAGTTGATGGTGTTGTCGGCCCGGCCCAGCCAGCGGAAGGAGTTATTGCCCAGCAGTTCCACCAGGTCGTTGGTGACCAGCGTTTCGCCGCCCGTCACGTCCGCGGCAATGGTGAGGCAGCCCCGCTCGTCTTGGCCCAGGGTCACCTCGGGCGGCGCGGTATAGTACTCTTGTTTCTCGGCTCCGTTGAGGCGGCGCACCGCCACGTGCGAAATAGTCTCGGTCATGCCGTAGCTCTGGTACACGGGCACCTCCAGCTCCTGCACGGCTTCTTCCAGGCCCTTGCTCACCGCGGCCCCGCCCAGCAGAATGGCTTTCATGCGGTTCAGCTTGCCCTTTTTCTCCGGTGTCTGCTCCAGAATGGTCTGTAGTTGCAGGGGCACCATGGCAATGAAATCAAACTCGGCGTCTGGGTCTACGCTGGCCAGCGGATTGCCGATGGGCTCCACTATGGTCAGGTGCAGGTTACCCACCAGGCCGCGCACCAGCATCATCAGGCCGGCAATGTACTCGGTGTTCATGCACACCAGCACGCGGTCTTCGGGTTGCAGGTTGAAAAGGCGCAGGGTGCGTCTGGCGCTGGCCTCCATCCTTTCCCTGGACAGTTCTATGAGCTTGGGGGTGCCGGTACTGCCCGAGGTCTGCACCGGAAACTCCTGCACGCCCTGTAACCAGTTTTTGCAGAACTCTAGCGTTTTGGCCTCATACCCGTCAATGGGAATGCTTTCCCGGAAGGAGTAATGCTGGATTTCATCTAGGAAGAACTTTTTACCGTTCAGGAGCAGGTGGTCGGGCATGGGATTGGGTAGCACGTAGTGCGTATCAGGTATCACGATAAAACAAAGTAAGATACAATCTTCTTACCAATGCCTTCTCTTTACTATAGAGGGCCCTAAAAAAGTTACGGAGCAGCCCTGAAGTTTATTTTCAGAACTGCTCCGCTAACTAATTAACTGTCATACGTCCAAGCACCACTACTTATGTCTTGCTACTTGATACGTGCTACTTGCTACCATCAAGGAAACTTCGGATACTTAGAGAAGTCTGGTTTGCGCTTCTCCAGGAAGGCGTTCTTGCCTTCTTTGGCTTCGTCAGACAGGTAATAGAGCAGGGTGGCGTCGCCGGCCAGTTGCTGCACCCCGGCCTGTCCGTCCAGCTCGGCGTTGAACGAGGCTTTGAGCATGCGCAGGGCCAGCGGGCTTTTCTCCAGAATTTTCTGGCACCACTCCACGGTGGTTTCCTCCAGTTGTTCCAGCGGCACCACTTTGTTCACCAGGCCCATGTCCAGGGCTTCCTGGGCATTGTACTGGTCACACAGGTACCAGATTTCGCGGGCTTTTTTCTGCCCCACAATGCGGGCCAGGTAAGACGCCCCGAAGCCTCCGTCAAACGATCCAACCTTAGGTCCGGTCTGGCCGAAGCGGGCATTCTCGGCGGCAATGGAAAGATCGCAGACCACGTGCAGCACGTGCCCGCCGCCAATGGCCCAGCCGGCCACCATGGCAATTACCGGCTTGGGAATGCGGCGGATCTGCATCTGCAGGTCCAGCACGTTCAGGCGCGGCACGGTGTCTTCGCCGATGTAACCGCCGTGGCCCCGCACGCTCTGGTCACCGCCCGAGCAGAAAGCCTTGCCGCCCTCGCCGGTGAAGATGATCACCCCAATGTCTGCGTTGTCGCGGCAAATGTTCATGGCATCAATCATCTCGGCCACGGTGCGGGGCGTGAAGGCGTTGTGCACGTGCGGGCGGTTGATGCTGATCTTGGCAATGCCGTTGTAGAATTGAAACAGTATCTCTTGGTATTCTTTAAGTGTAGTCCAGTTGAATTTGCTTTGCATGAACCTTGGTTTTGGTTAAAACATTGTGGGCATAAAGGTACAGTGCCCATGCAGGATAATGCAAAGGTATACGCAGAATTCGGTCTTAAGGGATGGTTTCCTCAATGCAACGCCTCCAGCCTTTTGCGCCGCTGCCGTTTTTCCTGCTTTTCTACTTTCCTGAACTTGTGGTCCACCGAATAGTAACCCGGCCCGCCTATAAAGTACACGATCAGGGCAAGGAGGGTCACCAGCGAGATCCCAAACTGTGGATTAACCGAGAAAAAGCCCTGGTCCTGGTTAAAGAAAAACACCGCCCCAAACAGGATAGGTAGCTGAAAACCAATGGCTACCCGGGTAATCAGCCCCATGGCAATTAAGGGGCCGCCCACCAGGTGCGCAAAGGCCACATAATGGGCCAAACCCAACGCCACAAACTGGAACTGGCTGTTCTCCAAGATCTGCGCCAGCCCCGAGGTGTCGGAGATAAAGGTGACGCCTTTGTAGAAAATGAACAGCCCCAACACAGCCCTGCCAATGTCATACACCATGGGGTGGTGCTTGCGTTGCCACTTGTCAACTTGCTGTACCCACTGCATTTTTTTTAACGCCTTTAACAATAGCGCCTCCAAGTATTTATACGTTGAATACCAAGATTTTATAAACAAACTGCAAGACTATTTTTAGTTGGTCTCGTAGCTGAGCTCCTCTAAACCATACCGGTATTTACAAGAATGGCTTAAAAGATAGAAAGCATTTAGTAGTCGCAGGTAGCCAGCTCCCACCTTATTCCTCGCTCGCCTCTCGGACGCGTGTGAGAAATTAGGCGACCTCTGGCCGCGTGGCGGTATCACATTTTGGCTTGTTTTTGAGAAAAGAGGCCTGAAACGGAAGCTCAAGCATTGCCAAAGTCTACCCCAACGTGGCCAGAGGCCGCCCCATAGCTCACACTCGCCTGAGGCGAGCGAGGGATGAGAGCACAGGAATATCCGGATTACCACTTGCCTAAAACCACAATGCCCGCTAACCAAGGGCAGCAGGCGCCTGGTTAGCGGGCATTGTGGTTCGCTGCGTTCTGGTGTTACCTGGCAGCTAGTAAATCTCTTTCAGAAATGCCTGAAGCACATGGGATCAATAGGATTCAGACCTTGTAGCTTGGCAGAGCCGCCCTTTGCTGAGGCAGCGCCGGCTGGTGGCTTATAGTTCCTGTAATTCTCTGTCAGTGGTAGTTTGGGGTCTGTTGGGTTGCAGTCGGGCCTTGGCCTGTTCTTTCATGGCATGTTTTCTGGCCTTCATATTTTTATGGTCAACGGAGTAGTACCCTGAGCCACCCACAAAATACAGGGTCAGGAAGATAAGGGTGTAAAGAGCCACAGCGAATGGGGAGTAAATGGAAAACAGATCATGCCCGGGGCTGAAGAACAAAACCGCACACATGACAATGGGGATCTGCACCGCGCAGGCAAACCTGGTGTGCCACCCTACTGCGATCATAACGCCCCCAATCAGGTGGATGGCAATGATCACGTACGCCAGGAAAGTGGCGATGGAGTAAAGTTTACTTTCCAGCAGGATCTGCTCCAACGCCGTGATGTTGAACAGAAACTGCGCCCCTTTGAACACAAGAAAGCATCCTAAGGCGATTCTCCCATAATCATAAAGCACTACCCTATGCTTATGATGCCATTTCTCTACTTCTCTGGTAAACTCCATGACTGTAACGCAGTTTATAAGTTGCGCCTCCTCAAGCAATTACGCTTTATTTTAAGGCTTTGTCAATGGAGCAGGCGTTAAAAGTTTCCTAAAATTTAGCCTTTTTCTGCTATAGCTGTATGTTTTGGGCCACTTGTTCGCGGTAAGCGGAAAAAACGGCGTAGTTCCGGGCGCTGTGGGTCTCCACTTCCAGCAATTGCGGCCCGGCCGAGGGATCAAAAAAGCCCGGGAGCAGGCAATCCAGCGAAGCCTCATCCGTAGCGCTCAAGTACCGGAAACCCATCTGCTCGGCGGTCTTTTGGGCGGTTTGGCGCTGCTCGGTCTCAAAGAAAGGTTCCAGCTCGGGTTGGTTGCGGGGCCCTTCAATCATCCGGAAAATGCCGCCCCCGTGGTTGTTGAGCACCACCACCCGCAGGTTCTGGGGCAGGTAGTTGTGCCAGAGCGCGTTCCGGTCGTAGAGGAAGGCCATGTCGCCGGTAATCAGGACCACCAACCTGGAGGTAGACAGCGCGGCGCCCACCGCCGTGCTGGTGCTGCCGTCAATGCCGCTGGTGCCCCGGTTGGCGAACACCTCCACCCCTTCTGCCCCGGCTACCCCAATCAGGTTGGCGTACCGCACGCTCATGCTGTTGGCCAGGTGCAGCAGGCTGTGGGCCGGCAGGCTGCGCATGACCCTGTGGCACACCTTGAACTCTGAAAAAGGGCTGTTTTCCTGAAAACTCTCCAAAATCAGTTTCCCCTGGGCTTCCAGCCGGTGCCAGGCGTGGGTAAAGCCGGGGGCCACTGCCAGCCCATGCTCCTGGGTAGCCAAGGGCGCGAAGAAATCCAGGGGAGTCGTCCGGATAATGCGGGTGAGGGCCTGAAAGGTGTCGGCGACGGGGCCGGCGGGCTGCACGTGCCAATGGCACATGCCCTGCTGCTTCCTCAGGAACAGCTTTAGGTTTTTAGAAATCAGTGATTTATGAAAGGTGATCACCAAATCGGGTTTAATCCCTTCAGCAGCGTGCAGGGACTTGGCGCCCAGGAACACATCATGGAAATTGATGGTTTCCCCCTCCTTTTGCTGGTTGCTGATGGCGTCGGTGACGAACACGGCGCCGGTGGCCTGGCAAAACCGCACAATCTCCTTGTGCAGCGCTTCCTCCCGCTTGCCCTGACCGGCCACTACCAGCACTCTTTTGTACCGCCGAAGCTCGTTTTTGAGGTGTTCCCAGGCTTTATCGGTCAAACCAAAGGCAGAAGGTAACTCTTCTATGATCTTTACGTTAGGGGAATACGCAAACTCCTCGCCCGGCTCTGGGTAGAAAGGCTCCCGCAAAGGGATGTTCACGTGCACCGGCCCCTCCGGAAACGCCATCACCTCATTCAAGGCTTCGTTTAACTGCCGCGCAGCATACCACTGGGCATCATCATGTTTAGTGTCTACCGGAAAGTCAAAGCTCCTTTTCACGTGCCCGCCGTAGATGCGCGACTGCCGGATGGTTTGTCCGTCCAGTTGGTCGATCCACTCGGGGGGTCTATCGGCGGTGAGTACCAGCAGCGGAATGTTCTGGTAGAAGGCTTCGGCCACGGCCGGGGCGTAGTTATAGGCGGCCGTGCCGGAGGTACACACCAGCACCACCGGCCTACCCGTCTGCTGCGCAATGCCCAGGCCAATGAAGGCGGCGCTGCGCTCGTCGGGCACGGTGCGCACCCGCAGTTGCGGATGGCGGGCAAAGGCCAGGGTCAGGGGCGCGCACCTGGAACCCGGCGACAGTATTATATCCTGCACTCCTTTGCGGGCACAGATCTCAGCGATATCAATAACGGCTTGTAGAATCATGATTGGGAAGCTTGAAATAAGCGGAGCACGGTCTGCATCTTGAGCTCGGTTTCCTGCCACTCCTTGGCGGGCACCGAGTCGGCGGTCATGCCGGCTCCGGCGTAGGCGGTGACCGTGTCCTGCCCCAGTTCCACGCAGCGCAGGTTCACGAACAGGTTGGTCTCCTGCCCCAGTTGCACCGGCCCCAGAAAACCGCTGTAGTACCGCCGGTCATGCAGCTCCAGCTGGTGGATCATTTTCAGGGCATCGGCCTTGGGCATCCCTCCTACCGCCGAGGTAGGGTGCAGCAACTCCAGCATCTGGGTGCCCAGCTTGGGGAAGCCCACTTCGTCCATGGCGGCGGAGAAGTCGGTTTTGAGGTGCAGCAGGTTGCCGGCCATCACGGTGCGGGGGCCCATCTCCACGTACTCCCGCAGGCGCAGGTGCCGGAAGCAACTCACAATATAGCGCTGAACCAGGGCCTGCTCCTCAATCTCCTTCTGCCGCCAGATGGCATCGGCGGGCGTAAGGCCGTCGGTCACGGGTTGGGTGCCGGCCAGCGCCACCGTGCGGAACACCTTGTGCCGGTCAATCTGCACCAGCAACTCGGGCGACGCGCCCAGCCAGGTGCCCAGGCCCGGAATGGCCACCAAGGAAACATAGGCGGTGGGGTACAGTTGGGTGAGCTGGGTAAACGCCTTGAGCAACCCGAAGCCCTCAAACAAGGGCAGGGTCTTGGTACGGGACAGCACCACTTTCTCCAGGCAGCCTGCCTGCATGGCTTTCACCGCGTGGGCCACCGTCTGTTCAAAGGCGTCGCGGGCAATGGCTTTCACCGGCCCGGCGGGGTGCGTGGGCCAGGGCAGTTCTGGTGGGCGTTTAGGGGCTGTTTCCTGTAAATTGGCCCAGAAACGGGCGGGCAGTTCCCGCTCCCCCAACTCCAGAGAAGCTCCGGCCTTTCCGCTGTAGTACAGGTCGGCGGGCAGGAAGGTGCCGGGAGCTGCCTCTGAGGCCTGGAAGGGGCAGAAGGCAAAGCCCTGCTTGGGGCCTTCCAGGGGCGGCACGGCATGGGTCACCTGCGCGGCTACTACCACCTGCACCTCACTGGTGTGGGGCAACCGCCACAGCGCCACGGGCAGTTGGGTAGCCAGGGCCGCCCTGAAAATCTTGAAAGCTGTTTCCTCCGGCGCGGAGGCAACAGAAAGGGATGCTATGGAGGAAGGGGTTGCGAGGGACATGTACAGGTTATCTATCCAAAACGGCCATGGTGATGCGGCTGATGCACACCAGCTCACCGGCTTCTGAGGTAATACGGATTTCCCAGACTTGGGTCTTGCGGCCCACGTGCAACGCGGTGGCCTTGCCGTACACGTACCCGCTGCGCACGCTCTTGATGTGGTTGGCGTTGATCTCCAGGCCCACGCAATACTGCTTCTCCAGGTCCAGGAACAGGGTGGCCCCCACGCTTCCCAGGGTCTCGGCCAGGGCCACCGAAGCGCCGCCGTGCAGCAGGCCCATGGGTTGGTGCGTGCGGTGGTCTACCGGCATGCGGCCCACCAGGAAATCGTCGCCAATCTGGGTGTACTCCATGCCCAGGTGCTCGCCCATGGTGTTCTTGTTCCAGCTATTGAGTTGCTCCAGCGTCACATCTGCGCGTCTTTTCATCCGTAGTTCTCGTATTTATGGCCTATCTTAGGGCCTGCAAATTAGCGTAAAATTGAGCCTCAAAAAAATCTACCTCGTCCGCCACGGCCAGACCGACCTCAACCTGCAGGGGATTGTGCAGGGAAGCGGCGTGGACAGCTCCCTCAATGAAACCGGCCTCTGGCAGGCCGATAAATTCTTCCAGGCCTACCAGGACGTTCCGTTTGACAAGGTCTATACCTCGGCCCTGCAGCGCAGTGTGCAGAGCGTGCAGGGCTTTATTGACCGGGGTATCCCGCACGAGCGGCACGCGGGCCTGAACGAGATCTGCTGGGGCGCACGGGAGGGCACCCGCATTACCCCCGAGGAAGACGCCTACTACTATGACATGCTCCGGCGCTGGCAGGAGGGCGAAACCGACGTACCTATAGAAGGCGGCGAAAGCCCCCAGGACGTGGCCAACCGCCAAAAACCCGTCATAGACCTCATCCTCTCCCGCCCTGAGGAAAAGACAATTTTGGTGTGCATGCACGGCCGGGCCATGCGGGTGCTGCTGGCGCAACTGCTGCATTACCCCCTGCACCAGATGGATAGGTTTGAGCACCAGAACCTTTGCCTGTACCTGCTGCACTACACCGGCTCCATGTTCTGGGTAGAGCGTTTTGCCGATGTGTCACATCTTACCTGAGAATAAAACCAAGATTCCTGTTTTAGGCCAATTTTTTTAGAAACCCGCTAAAAAGGGCCACAGAATCTCTTAAAACCTTATTTGTATTACAGCATTTTTGCCTCTATTTTTGAGGCCTTAAAACCGAGCAAAAAACTATGGCCGAAATCATCCGAATGCCCAAGATGAGCGATACTATGACCGAGGGGGTCATTGCCTCTTGGTTGAAGAAAGTTGGTGACTCTGTGAAATCTGGGGACGTTCTAGCTGAAGTGGAAACCGACAAGGCAACCATGGAATTGGAGTCTTACGAAGACGGGACGTTACTGTACATCGGCCCGAAAGATGGTGAATCTGTACCCGTAGATGGCGTGTTGGCCATCATCGGGAAACAAGGCGAAGATATTACTGGCCTGCTGGGCCAGGTAAACGGCGGCGCTGCTGCCCCTGCCCAGGAAGCTCCCAAAGCCGAAGCGCCCAAGGAAGCCCCTAAAACTGAATCTGCCCCTGCCGCCCAACCAGCCGCTGCCGCCAACGTGAACGCTGAGATTGTTCGCATGCCTAAGATGAGCGACACCATGCAGGAAGGCACCATTGTGGCCTGGCACAAAAAGGTGGGCGACAAAGTGAAATCCGGTGACCTGCTGGCCGAAGTGGAGACCGACAAAGCCACCATGGAGTTGGAGTCTTACGAAGACGGTACTCTTTTATATATAGGCGTGGAAGCCGGTGCTTCTGTGGCCGTGGACGGCGTACTCTGCATCATCGGCGAAGCCGGTGCCGACTACCAGGCCCTGTTAAACGGCGGTGGCGGAAGCAAAGCCCAAGCCCAAGACAAAGGCCCGGATGTGCTGAGTGGCTCCATTGAAGAGGTTACCCGCGCCGAGAACCATAAAACCGATACCCAGTCGCAGTCGGGCGACGGCGTGAACCCAACTGCCGGTGGTCCGGTACCAGGCGCAGGCACGCAGGCCGCTGCCGCTGAGAACCAAGGCCGCATCCTGGCTTCTCCGCTGGCCAAGAAAGTAGCCCAGGAAAAAGGCATCAGCCTGTCCCAGGTGAAAGGCTCCGGCGAGAACGGCCGTATTGTGCTGCGTGACGTGGAGAACTTCACGCCAACTGCCGCCGCGCCGCAAGCCCAACCACAAGCCGCTCCCGCTCCGCAGGCTGCCGCTCCGGCTGCTCCGGGCGTAGAGTACACCGAGGTGAACGTGTCGCAGATGCGCAAGGTGATTGCCCGCCGTCTGGCCGAAAGCAAGTTTGGCGCGCCGCACTTCTACCTCACCATGGAGATTGACATGGACAACGCCATGAAAGCCCGCACCAGCATCAACGAGGTGTCTCCGGTGAAGGTATCGTTCAATGACCTGGTGATCAAGGCCACCGCCGCTGCCCTGCGCAAGCACCCTGCCGTGAACTCTTCCTGGTTAGGCGACAAGATCCGGTACAACAACGTGGTGAACATTGGCGTGGCCGTAGCCGTGGAAGAAGGTCTGTTGGTGCCCGTGGTGCGCAACGCCGACCAGAAAACGCTTTCTGCCATTGCCTCTGAAGTGAAAGACCTGGGCGGAAAAGCCAAGTCCAAGAAACTGCAGCCCGCCGAGATGACCGGTAATACCTTCACCATCTCTAACCTCGGCATGTTCGGGATTGAAGAATTCACCGCTATCATCAACCCACCAGATGCGTGTATCCTGGCCGTAGGCGGTATCAAGCAAACTCCAGTGGTGAAGAACGGACAAATCCAGATCGGCAACGTAATGAAAGTGACCTTGTCCTGTGACCACCGCGTGGTAGACGGAGCCGTAGGTTCTGCCTTCCTGCAGACCTTGAAAGGCTTCCTGGAAGATCCAGTGAGAATCTTAGTGTAATTTTTTCCTATAAGAGTTTACAAGGGCCGATGATTGAGTTCATCGGCCCTTTGTTTTTTTGTGGAGGCGCTGGCGTGGTGCCGTTTTCCTGTACTCATACTACTATTTATGTTTTGGCTTTTTGCTGGCGTAGCTGCGGCTTACCTATGGACTTATAGGCTAGGTTGTTTCATAGTTTACTTAGTGCGCTCACGGCCGCGGGGCCCCGTCTTTGCCCCTCGCACTGCCCTTGCGGCCCACCTCTGTAGTTTATGCTTAGCTTCTGTCATTCAAGGGCCACAAGCGAGGCGCTCGAGCCAAAGACTGGAATCAGGATCTTCCAACTGTGGACTTGCATAGCAACCGAGTTGCTAATCCTTCTGTAATTGCCCCCTACATTGTTCTCTATGGCGCGGATTTACTTCTGTGACTTACATTCTAAAGGCACGGAAGTAAATCCGCGCCATAGTTCGGGGTCCATAGTTCGGGGCTTAGTACAGGCATCCGTCCGTTCCTTCCTTCCCTTTCAAGATAGGTACACATGGTTCAAGTCTGTGACTTGGACCAACCATGACTGGCAGTTTGCAACTGCCATGATCCACCTTGCCGGACGCTGGCGCGAGCTTGCAGCTCGTGCCTTCAGTGCTGATTTTTTCAAGTTATCCCTCTATGGCGCATATTTCAATATAGTATGGTTCAAGCAATAGACTATGGTTCAAGTCTATGACTTGGACCTATCATGAGGGCTGTTCGCAACTGCCGTAAGACGAATACATCAACAGAAATCCAAGCACAACAAATCCGCTGGCGCGAGCGTCCCGCTCGTGTCCGCACGCATTGCCGAACTTCTGCCAACTGTCCAAGTGCTTCAGCATCACTTCCACTTCTTACCACTCAACCCTACTGAAACAAGCCTATTTTTTGTATGTGATGTACCGAAGCCAAGTACCTTCTTTTCAACCCGTTTATCAGAATACAGGCAAAAAACGGAGTTCCGACAATACCACAAGGGGTAAAACAACAAGGCCGTTCCAGTTTCCTGGAACGGCCTTGCGGATGGGGTAATAAAGAAAGCTTAGTATCTGAAACGTACGAAGGCTTCCATGGCTTCGTAGTCGGCGAGGCCCAGGCGGTCGTAGCGGCGGGCGGTCTCGCGGTTGCGCTCCTGGGCGCGCACCCAGAACTCGCGCTCGTCGTCGCCGGGGAACACGGGGCGGTCCTTCTGGCTCTGGTGCTTGAAGATGGCCATCTTCTTGCGCTCCACCTCCTGCGGAGACAGCGGCACGGCCATCTCTATCTCGTGGGTCGCGAACTCGTGCCAGGCGCCGCGGTACATCCACAGCCAGCAGCCCATCACCCAGTCCTCTCCGGCGGCCTTCAGCCTCCGCAGTGCCTCCACGATAATGTTGAAGCACACAATGTGGGTGCCGTGCGGGTCCTCGAAGTCCCCGGCCGCGAACACCTGGTGCGGCTTCACGCGCTGCAGCAGTTCCATGGTGAGGCGGATGTCCTCGTCAGTGACGGGGTTCTTGTTGGTCTTGCCGCTTTCGTAGAAGGGCAGCGCCTGGAAGTGGATGTTCTCGTCGGGCAGGCCGGCGTAGCGCGCCCCGGCGATGGCCTCGCTCTTGCGGATGAAGGCCTTCACGTTCTGGATCTCGCGGGTGTCCACCTGGTTGGGCTGCTTCTGTTCAATGAAGGTGCGCATGCCCTCGTAGATAGCGGTGAGCTGCTGCCCGTCCTGCCCAATGCTCTTGCTAAAGTCGATGGCGAACTCCACGTAGCGCAGCACGTCGTCGTCCCACACGGCCGTGTTGCCCGAGGTCTGGTAGGCCACGTGCACCTCGTGCCCCTGGTCCACCAGGCGGATGAACGTGCCCCCCATCGAGATCACGTCGTCGTCGGGGTGCGGCGAGAAGATCAGGGCGCGTTTCTGCGCGGGCAGGGCGCGCTCTGGTCGGTCAGTATCGTCTGAGTTGGGTTTGCCGCCGGGCCAGCCGGTGATGGTGTGCTGCAGACGGTTGAAGATGTCAATGTTGATGTTGTAGACCGGCCCGCGGTCCACGGCCAGCTGCGCCATGCCGTGAGCGTTGTAGTCATCCTCGGTCAGCTTGAGGATGGGCTTGTTCACCTTGCCCGAGAGCCAGATGACCGCCTTGCGGGTAAGGGCCGCGTCCCACACGCAGTCTTTCACCAGCCAGGGCGTGTCGAAACGGGTCAGCTCGGCCGCGGCGTCCTGGTCCAGCACGAACTCCACGTTGTCGGAGAGCTGCAGGTAGGTGGCGGGCACCTCGCCGGAGATTTCCCCCTCCACCGCTTTCTTGATGATGGGCGCCTTCTTGCCGTTCCAGGCCATGAGCACGATCTCGCGGGCCTTGAAGATGGTCCCGATGCCCATGGTGATGGCCTTGGTGGGCACGTTCTCCTTGCCCCCGAAGTCGCGGGCGGCGTCGCGGCGGGTCAAATCGTCCAGGGTGACCAGGCGGGTACCGGAGTTGGGCGCCGAGCCAGGCTCGTTGAAACCGATGTGGCCCGTACGGCCGATGCCCAGCACCTGCAGGTCTATGCCGCCCAGCGCCTCTATTTTGCGCTCGTAGGCCAGGCAGAACGCCGGGATCTCCTCCAATGCAAGCGTCCCGTCCGGGATGTTGATGTTGGCGCGGTCAATGTCAATGTGGTTGAACAGCTGCTCGTCCATGAAGCGCACGTAGCTTTGGGGCGCCTCGGGCTGCATGGGGTAGTACTCATCCAGGTTGAAGGTGATCACGTCCCTAAAGCTCAGCCCCTCCTCGCGGTGCAGGCGCACCAGCTCAGAGTAAACGCCCACCGGGGTGGCACCGGTAGCCAGGCCCAGCACCGTTTTCTCGCCTGCCTGCTGTTTGCTTCTGATGAGCTCCGCGATGCGGCGCGCCACGGTCCTGGAAGCTTCGTTCTTGTCGGGGTAAACGGTTACCGGGAGCTTCTCGTAACGGGTCTCCTCCAATAGGTTAAGCCTAATCATAGTTCTGGATGATGTGGGGTTTAGGTTAAGTATGGAGCCTGCAAAGGTAGGAAGACTAACTATTAGTCAAAATCTATACTTAATTAATTTTTTATAAAAGTTTTTGGCCGTTTTGGGGCTGTTTTCCGCAGAATAGCGCAGAAACAGCCCCAAAATTTCTTAGGCAGATGGGTTTTTAACTGGTACTACCTTCCGGCCCTGCAATCAGTAAAACGCTCCTGCCCGGAGCCTCCGGTCACTGGGCCCGGCCTGGTTTGGGGAGCCAGGTTCGGGTATTAGCAAAGATTGTCGTACTTTCGTGCCCGCAGACCAGACCGGCTCTGTGCCTTAACTTGATTGAGCATGACTAAAATACGTTCTACCACCGTGCTGGGCGTGTACCACAACGGTGAGGTGGCCTTGGGGGCCGATGGCCAGGCCACCATGGATAAATACATTGCCAAGAGCAACGTGCGGAAAATCCGGAAACTGCAGGACGGCAAGATTGTGACCGGCTTCGCGGGCTCCACCGCCGATGCCTTTACCCTGCTGGAGCGCTTTGAGGAGAAACTGGCCGCCTACAGCAACAACATGAAGCGCGCGGCCATTGAGCTGGCCAAAGACTGGCGCAAAGACCAGTATCTGCGCAAGCTGGAGGCCATGATGGTGGTAGCCAACAAAGAGGAACTGCTCATCATCTCGGGCACCGGCGACGTGCTGGAACCCGACCACCAGATTGCCGCCATCGGCTCGGGCAGCACCTACGCCCAGTCGGCCGCGCTGGCCCTGAAGAAGCACGCTCCGCACCTCACTGCCGAGGAGATGGTGCGCGAGGCCCTCACCATTGCCGCCGATATCTGTATCTACACAAATCATAATTTCATTATTGAGAAACCGAACTAAGCCGGGAGTATCTCTGTTTGCATTTTGAACCTCAGAAAATGGGAAACTAAACGCCCTGCAAAGGTTTAAATTGCTTTATTTCAAGCTTTTTTTAAACATCAAAGAACAGAATGAAGGTAACTCAGTTCCTGAAAGACCATTACAAGCACTTCAACGCTGCTGCGTTAATTGATGCCGCCGATGCCTACAAAGCGCACCTGGACAACGGTGGTAAAATGATGATCACCCTGGCCGGTGCCATGAGTACCGCCGAACTGGGAATCATTTTAGCCGAAATGATCCGTCAGGACAAAGTGCAGGCCATTACCTGTACCGGTGCCAACCTGGAGGAAGACATCTTCAACCTGGTGGCCCACGATTTCTACGAGCGCATCCCCAACTACCGCGACCTGACCCCGCAGGACGAGCAAGCCCTGCTGGACCGTCACCTGAACCGCGTAACTGATACCTGTATTCCGGAAGAGGAGGCCATGCGCCGCCTGGAGCACACCGTATTAAAATACTGGCAGAAAGCTGACCAGGCCGGTGAAGCGTACTTCCCGCACCAGTTCTTCTACCAGATTCTGTTATCCGGCGATTTGGAGCAGTATTACCAAATTGACCCAAAAAACAGCTGGATGCTGGAAGCGGCCAAGAAAAACCTGCCCATCTTCGTGCCGGGCTGGGAAGATTCTACCCTGGGCAACATCTACACCGGCCACGTGATCTCCGGCGACGTGAAGAACGTGCACACTGTGAAAACCGGTATCCAGTACATGATGGAGCTGGCCGAGTGGTACACCAACACCGCCAAGGAAGAGTCTACCATTGGTTTCTTCCAGATTGGCGGCGGTATTGCCGGTGACTTCCCCATCTGCGTGGTGCCTATGCTGCACCAGGACCTGCAGCGTACCGGAGTTCCGTTGTGGGGCTACTTCGCGCAGATCTCTGACTCTACCACCAGCTACGGTTCTTACTCTGGCGCGGTGCCTAATGAGAAAATCACCTGGGGCAAACTGGGCATCGACACGCCTAAGTTCGTGATCGAGTCAGACGCTACCATTGTGGCACCACTTATCTTCGCCATTGTCTTAGACAAATAAGCGGATCTTACCTTATCATACAGTAGAAAGCGGGATGTACCATCCCGCTTTTTTTATGCCCTTTCGGCCGTACTTTCCTCCCTCAAAAGGTACTAACCACTTCCCTTTCCCCCTCGCCGCTCGGCCGTTGGCCGCATAAACCTATCTGACATCCAGGGCAGGCAGAATATTATGTAAATAATTTGGTGTTTTCTTATACAATAGCTATATTGATATTCTAATAAGGGTATTTCAATTTTCTTATAATTTTTTCCAACCACTTCGCCTCCAAGTCTCGTAAGTAGCGGAACACCAGTTCATTAAATTAGAGAGATTGAGCCATGAAAAACAACTACCTCTTTTCCAAGTTTGTTATTTTGATGTTGGCGGTGGCATTAAGCGGCTGCCTGGGGTTTGGGCACCGAAAGTTTGGATCTGACTATAGTTATTCGGGGGCTTTCCACAAGTACAAAACCTTTAATTTCATTACCCACGCCTCTGAGGAAGATAGCCTCACCCTGCGCAACTACGAGGTGCTCAAGAAGTACATCAAAGAACGGCTGGAGATACAGGGATACCAGTTCAGCGACAAGAAGCCCGATCTGCTGGTCAGCTACTACCTCTACTACAATGACCTGAACATGAAGGGCTATGAGCAGGAAGAGTTTGATATCTGGTTGGTCAACAATGAGGAGCCCAACCCAGAGCACGAGGCCTACAAGCCCATTAAGATGTACATGAGCCAGGGCACCCTGCTGGTCACCCTGCTGGACCACAAAAAGCAGAACGCAGTATGGCAAGGCTACACGTCTGGGGTGCTCTCAGACCCCAACACTGAAAACACCGCGTACCTCAACCGGGCCGTAAGGACCATCTTTGACCAGTACCGGGTATTCCGGAAAGGCTACCTGCGCGAGAACGCCTCGGCCAACTAACCTTTCCCACTTCCTTTTTACCAAGCCTTGGCCCGATTCAGGGGTGTTTCCCGCAAAACACCCCCGAATCGGGCCAAGGCTTTTCACTTGCTGGCTGTTTCTTTTGTACCTTGGGAGCCTTATTTCGGGCAGGCACCCCTTGCCCGGCAAACTCTACCCTCAGCCAGATGAAGCAACCTTCTTATCCTTTGGAGCCCACCCAACAAGCGCGTGCGGCGGTACAGCAGGCCATTGACACCTATATACAGACGTTTCTCACCCAACTCCCTTCCCTGCCTGCCTTTGTGGACTCGCCCGCCAAAGGGGCCGGCCTGCTGGAAAGCCCCATCGCGGAGCACCCCATGGCGGTAGATGAGGCTTTGGCCCTGCTCAAACAGGAAGTGGACACCCCAGGTATCAACTCTGCGTCGGGCGGGCACTTGGGCTATATTCCGGGCGGCGGGCTCTACTACTCCGCCCTGGGCGATTACCTGGCGGCGGTGACCAACAAGTACGCGGGCATCTTCTTCTCGGCCCCGGGCGCGGTACGCATGGAGAACCAACTGCTGCGCTGGATGGCTGGTTTAATCGGTTTTCCGGAAAATGCGGCCGGAAACCTGACCTCGGGCGGCAGCATTGCCAGCCTTATTGCCCTGGCCACCGCCCGTGATGCCCAGAAGATTACTTCCCGCCAGATTCCGGATGCCGTGGTCTATACCACCGCCCACGCGCACCACTGCCTGGACAAAGCCCTGCGCATAGCCGGCCTGGGCGAATGCCCGGTGCGCCACATCGCCATGGATGCCCAGTACCGCATGCAACCCGAGGCCTTGGACCAGGCCATTCTCCAGGACCAAGCCGCCGGACTGAAGCCCTGGCTGGTCATCGCCTCGGCCGGCACCACCGATGTAGGCGCCGTGGACCCGCTGACCGCCATTGGCCGCGTAGCCCAAACGCACGGGCTGTGGTACCACGTAGACGCAGCCTACGGCGGCTTCTTCGCGCTGGCCCCCTCGGGCAAACCCAAACTACAAGGCATTGAACTCGCCGACTCGGTGGTGATGGACCCGCACAAGGGGCTGTTCATTCCGTATGGCTCCGGGGCGGTGCTGATCAAGGACCGGCAGCAGACCGCTGAGACCCACCACTATCTGGCCAATTACATGCAGGATGCCCTGTCGGCTATTGAGGAGGCCTCGCCCGCGGACCTTTCGCCCGAGCTGAGCAAGCACTTCAGGGGCCTGCGGCTATGGCTGCCGTTGAAACTGCACGGCGTGGCCGCTTTTAGGGAGGCGCTGGAAGAGAAGCTGGAATTGGCGCAGTACGCCTACGGACAGTTGCAGCAGATGCCCGGCTTTGAGGTACCGGTAGCGCCGGCCTTGTCGGTGGTCATCTTCCGCTACGCGCCGGCCTCGGGTGAGATTGACGCGAATGCCTTTAACCAAAGGCTGATCAAGGAGGTGCAGGCCGATGGCCGGGTTTTCCTGTCCTCTACCCTGCTGGACGGGGCGTTCATGCTCCGCATGGCCATCCTGTCGTTCAGGACCCACCGGCCCACCATTGACCTGGCGCTCACCATCCTGCGGCAGAAAGTCACGGAACTGGAAAAGAGCTGGGAAGCCTAGAGCCTGCCTCGGTTAGGAGACCTTCAGGAATTTAGGAGAGTTTGATGGTGCCTTTCCTGGCAACTTCCACCAGCTTGAAGACACCGTCTTTCAGGAATAGGTCTCCGTGCCGGGTCAAGAGCGTGATGTTGTCCAGCTCAATCTGCCAGGAATAGGATTCGCGGTTCAGGTACAGGATGGCCTGTGAGACCAGTTCGGGCGTGGTGTCGCCCAGGGCCAGCGAAAGGTGGGGCACCCAGGTATTGGGGTGGTAGTAGGTCCCAATCTCCTGGCAGATGAGGCTTACCGCCTTGTAGAGCTGGTGGTGGAAGTGGTTCACGGCGGGAGTGCGCAGCACCGGGATGTAGAGCACCGGCTTCTCCCCAGGGAAAATGCCCAGGCCCGTGGTAAAGATCCTGAACCGGCAGCAGATACCCGCCGCGTGGCCCAGCGTTTCCTGCAGGTGCTGCAAACTTCCGTCGTTCACGGTTAGCCAGGTAATGTGCGGGAAGGGGGTCATCTGCACGCCCTTTATCCCAAACTCCTGTTCCAGGCTGTAGATTAGCCCGTTCAATTTGTCAGAATGCTCTGCATCCAGTAGAGAAACTATTGCCACCATAGCGGGTAAGTTGACGCTTTTTGGCCTGTTTTCCAAAATTGGGCCAAAAACGGCACGGCCCCGTTAAAAACGAAGATGTGGTTGGGTGACACGGCCGAGGCCGGGGGCAACCATAGGTGCCCTTTGTCTGATTAGGCGCTAAGTTGCTTTTGGCCTCTTTCGCCGGAACCCTGGCAAAAACGCTGCCTCTCAGGTTTCTT
Organism: Rufibacter psychrotolerans; assembly: GCF_016924645.1. Taxonomy (GTDB): domain Bacteria; phylum Bacteroidota; class Bacteroidia; order Cytophagales; family Hymenobacteraceae; genus Nibribacter; species Nibribacter psychrotolerans. Next base: position 61,273 of record NZ_JAFFJV010000014.1, read on the forward strand.
TAGAATTGCGTACCTTTGCGGTTTGAGAAGAAGCAACCATGATCTCCATAAATAACCTCAACTTCCACTTCGGGAGCCGCACCCTGTACGAAGACGCCAACCTGCACATCAAGCCCAAGGACAAGATTGGGTTGGTGGGGCTCAACGGCACGGGCAAATCTACCCTGCTGCGCCTGCTGGTGGGCGAGTACAAGCCAGACGCGGGCAGCATCCAGATGAGCCGCGAAACCACGCTGGGCTTCCTCAACCAGGACTTGCTGTCATACGACACCCACGAGAGCATCCTGAAAGTGGCCATGCAGGCGTTTGAAGAGGCCATTCAGCTGCAGCACAAGATTGACCAGGTGCTGCACCAAATGGAAACCGATTACCAGGACGAGCACATTGACCAGCTGGCCCGGCTGCAGGAGCAGTTTGAGGCCCTGGACGGGTATAACATCCAGGTGAAGGCCGAGGAAATCCTGGAGGGGCTTGGTTTTACCACCGAGGAGTTGCAGCAGCCCCTGCGCACCTTCTCGGGGGGCTGGCGCATGCGCGTGATGCTGGCCAAGATCCTGTTGCAGAAGCCTTCGCTCCTGCTCCTGGATGAGCCTACCAACCACCTGGACTTACCTTCCATTAAATGGCTGGAGCAGTACCTGAGTGCCTATGAAGGGGCCATCGTGATTGTCTCCCACGACCGCGAGTTCCTGGACAAAACCACCAACACCACCGTGGAAGTATCGGGCGCTAAGCTGAACGTGTACGCCGGCAACTACAGCTTCTACCTGGAGGAAAAAGAACTGCGCAACGAGATTCAGAAAGGGGCCTACGAGAACCAGCAGCAGCAGATCAAGCAGGCCGAGCAGTTTATTGCCCGTTTCAAGGCCAAGGCCACCAAAGCCAAGCAGGCCCAGAGCCGCATGAAAATGCTGGAGAAAATGGACCGCATTGAAGACGTGGCCGCCGATGCGCCCGTGGTCAACTTCAAGTTCCAGTTCACGGTGCAGCCGGGCCGCCATATCCTGCGCCTGGAGAACATGAGCAAAAGCTACGGCGAGAAACTCATCTTCAGAAACACCCACGTGAACATTGAGCGCGGCGACAAGATCGCCCTCATTGGGGCCAACGGCAAGGGTAAATCTACGCTCATGCGCATCATCGCCGGGGATGAGTCCATCCAGGGCAACCGCCAGTTGGGCCACAACGTGATCATGGCCTTCTACGCGCAGCACCAGTTGGAGAGCCTCAACGTAGAGAACGAGATCCTGCAGGAGATGGTGCAGGCGGGCAGCAAGCGCACCGAGATGGAGTTGCGCGGCGTGCTGGGCTCGTTCCTGTTCACCGGCGACACGGTGTTCAAGAAAATCAAAGTGCTCTCCGGGGGCGAGAAAAGCCGCGTGGCCCTGGCCAAGACCCTGATCTCAGAGGCCAACTTCCTGCTGCTGGATGAGCCCACCAACCACCTGGACATGCAATCTGTGAACATCCTCATCCAGGCCCTGCAGCAGTTTGAGGGAACCTTCGTGGTCATCTCCCACGACCGCTACTTTGTGGAGAGCGTGGCCAACAAGATCTGGTACATTGAAAACCACGAGCTCAAGGAATACCCCGGCACCTACCACGAGTACGAGTACTGGATGGAACAGCGCGAAAAAGACGCCAAGCGGAACCCCGTGGCGGCGGTTACCCCGGCCAAGGCGCAGCCCAAACCCAAGCCTACCGCCAACCAGCAGCAGGAACTGGAGCAGGAACTGAAACGCGCCAACCAGAAACTGAAGCAGGTAGAAGGCCTGGTAAACGAGCTGGAAAGCAAGCTGAAGAGCTGCGAGAACAAACTGGCCCTGCCCGCTACCTACGCCGACCCCGGCGCCCTGGAAGAGGCTACCCAGCAGTTCAACAAGATCAAAGCCCAGCTGGACAAAGAGCAAGCCGCCTGGGAACAGCTCATGGAACAGGTAGACGAACTGGAAAACCAGTTGAAATAGCGTACCCAGAAACCTCACAGGTCTTAAAGGCTTGTGAGGTTTTGCGTTTGGGGGCTGTTTTTCGTAAATGGAGCCCTAAACGCAAAAATCAGGCGCAAGCATCGGCTTGTTACCTCGCCCACCGGTCTTTCCAACTGCGGGCCGGTACAAGCAGCAACTTGCCTCACTTACAAGAGAACCTACACCTTATTTGACCTACATGACACAAAAGATAAACTGGAGAAAAGCCCTGCTGGGCGTGGCCCTGGCCGCTGCCACCCTTACCGGCTGCGTTCCCGTGGAGGGTACCGGCGCTGGCGCGGGGGCAACGGGTTCGGGCGTTTCCTTGCGGTACGAAGACGCGGTGTACACCGCAGACGTGCGCTCGGTGCAGCTCTACACCCGCAACTTAAACGTGGCCGATGTCTTGGCGCCGCCCCTGGTGTCCATTGACCAGTCCAGCCCACTCCTCCTGGAGTTCGACCGTATGTCGGCTCCCCGGGCCCGTGCGGTGGTCAAGCTCCACCATTGTGACGTGAACTGGCAGCCCTCGCAGCTGCAGGCCATGCAGTTTGTGCAGGACTACAACGAGTTCTTCATCATGGAAGTGGAGCCCTCGGCGGGGACCAAGGTTCCCTACTGGCACTACCGTTTCCAGCTACCGCGCGTGAAACTCAGCGGAAATTACTTACTGGAAGTGGCCGAGGAAGGCGGTAACCTGTTGCTGAGCCGCCGTTTTGTGGTGTTTGAGGAGCGCGTATCGGTGGGGCTCAGGCCGGTGGCCACCCCCGGCGCCGGCGACCGCTACGTGCGGCAGCAGATAGACTTTAACATCTTCTACCCGCAGTACCCGCTGGTGAACCCGGCCCAGGAGATTAAGGTAGTCATGCGCCAGAACCACCGCTGGGACAACGCCAAGCTGTTTACCCGCCCTACCTTTGTGCAGGAGGCCCAGCGCCGCCTGGAGTACCAACTGTTTGACGTGGAGCAGTCGTTCCTGGGGCTGAATGAGTTCCGGGCCCTGGACACCCGCAGCGAGCGGTTCAGCGGCATTGGCGTGGAGCGCCGCGATGTCACCACCAGCCCTGACCGGGTGTACGCCCTCCCCGGCCGGAGCCGCGCGCAGCAGGCCTACAGCACCCAGCCCGATGCCAACGGAAAGTTCCTCTTCGGGAGCCGCGAGTACGGCAACGCCCCCCTCAACGCCGACTACCAGCAGGTTTTCTTCCAATTGCAGGCTCCGGAGCCGGCGCCTGGCCCGGTCTACGTCTTCGGGGGCTTGTCTGACTGGCAGCTGCAGGAGCCGTTAAAGCTCACCTATGACGCCGACCAGCAACGGTACACCGGCTCGGCCCTGCTCAAGCAAGGCTACTACAATTACTATTTCGCGGTGAAAGGCGCCAACGGCCAAGCCGACGCCCGCTACTTTGAAGGCAGCCACTTCGCCACCGAGAACGTGTACGACGTGCTGGTGTACTACCGCCCCCCCGGCACCCGCGCCGACCTGGTCATCGGGTACTCCACCCTTCAGTTCAATCCGCAGAAATAGAACAGAAAGGCCTCCCTTGCCGCAAGGGAGGCCTTTCTGTTCTAAGGCAATTTTGAGGAAAACAGCCGGAAAATGATTCCACCCCGTAGCGGCGTTACCCTGTAACGCCGTGGTGCTATGGAACAAGACCGCCCCAAGCCCCGCAGACCTTCATAAACCGAGAACCCTCTCTTAAAACAGACTGGTTGTAGACCCGGACATGGGTATCGGCGGAGGACCACGGCGTTACAGGGTAACGCCGCTACGATTTGGGGCCATTCTCAGGAAAACGGGGCCAAAACGTGGTTTACTTCTGGCTTTCAAAATACGCTTTCAGTTTCTCCACCAGCACCTGGTTGATGCGCACGTAAGACTCCTGCGTCCAGCCGGCGATGTGAGGGGTCAGAATCACCCGGGGGTGCTCTTTCAGGTAGGTGAGCCTAGCTTGCTGCTCAGGGGAAAGGGTTTGCAGCTTCTCGTTCTCCAGCACGTCCAGGGCCGCGCCTTTTACCTTACCGGCTTGCATGGCCTCTACCAGGGCGGCATGTTCCAGCACTTCGCCGCGGGCGGTGTTGAGGAGCCAGAGGGGCTGCTGGAAACCCGAGAGCACCTGCCCGTTGATGAAATGGTGGTTCTCTTTGGTGTAGGGAAAATGCAGGCTCAGCACCTGGGCCCGCTCCTGAATCTCGGCCAAAGAGGTCAGGCGCACGTGCGCGTAGGGGTTCTCCACGCTCTTTATATCATAGGCTAGCACCTCACAGTCAAAACCCTGCAGGCGTTTCGCGAAGGCCTTGCCCATGTGCCCGTAGCCAATAAGCCCGATGGTCTTGCCTCCTATTTCCTCGCCCCGGTTTGCCTCGCGCAGCCACTGCCCTTCCCTGATCTGGCGGTCGCCTTGGGTGATTTTGCGGAAAAGGGTTAGCAGCAAGCCCAGGGTATGGTCACCCACGGCATCGCGGTTTCCTTCGGGGGCGTTGAGCAGGGTAATATGGCGGGCTTCCAGTACGCCGTCGTCAATGTTGTCTACGCCGGCACCGGCGCGGGCCACTACTTTCAGGTTGGGGGCGTGTTCCAGCAGTTCGTCGGTAATCCGCATTTTGCTGCGCACCACCAGCATGTGGTAGTCTGGCAGCAAGGCTGGCACTTCTTCTTTCTTAACGTCGGGTACGTAGGTTACCTCCACGCCCAGGGCTTGGAGCCAGGGCAGCAGGCTTTCGTGCATCAGGTCAATGACCAGGCACCGGAAGGGAGAGTCGGGTAAAGGCATATCAGAGTTGTAGTAACAGGTGCGCCACCAGGAAATACACGGCCAGGCCCAGCAGGTCATTGGCGGTGGTGATGAACGGCCCGGCGGCCACGGCGGGGTTTACGCCGTATTTATCTAAAATCATGGGGGTAACGGTGCCCATGAACGAGGCCAGCAGCACCACGCTGAACAGGGCCACCGCCACCACCAGGGAAAGCGTCACTTCCACCCCGAACAGCACATTGAACCCCATCACCAACCCAGACATCACCAGGCCATTGATCACCGCCACCAGCAGCACCTTTACAATGCGGGAAGTGAAATTATCAAACAGCACGGTTTTGTTGGCCAGGGTCTGGATGATGATGGACGAGGATTGGATGCCCACGTTTCCGCCGGTGGCGGTAATGAGCGGGGTGAACATGGCCAGGGCCGGAATCACGGAAATATCGCCCTCAAACAGGCCAATGAAGCGGGCACCCAGCAGACCGCCCACCATGCCCACCATGAGCCAGGGCAGCCGCGCGCGCGAAAGCCTGATCACGCTGTCGTCTTCCTCAATGCTCTCGGTGATACCGGTCATCAGCTGGCGGCTCAACTCGGCCTGCTCCTGAATCACGTCCAGCACGTCGTCAATGGTGATGCGGCCCAGCAAACGGCCCTGAATGTTGACCACCGGAATGGCCTCCAGGTCATATTTCTGCATGACCGCGGCCACTTCTTTATCTTCTTTGAACGACTCAATGGAAATCACGTCGGGGTCGTATACCTTAGAGATGGGCGTGTCGTCACCGCACAGGATGAGCGTTTTCATGCTCAGGCGGCCTACCAGTTTGTCGCGGTCATCTACCACGTAAATGGCGTAGACTTTCTCCACGGCCTCGGCCTGCCGCCTGATCTCGTCAATGCACTGCCCCACCCGCCAGTTGATGTTTACCTTGATGAGCTCCTTGGCCATGAGCCCGCCGGCGCAGTCCTCGTCATAGTGCAAGAGGTCGGTGATGTAGGCCACGTGCTCGCGGTCCTCCAGCTGGGCAATGATCTCCTCCTTGCGCTGCACCGTCTGTTCATTGAGCACGTCCACGGCGTCATCAGAGTCCATCTCGGCAATGTAGCGGGCAATCTCCTCCACGGTGAAGTTCTTGAGGAAATTGGTGCGCACATCGGTGTCCAGGTCGCTCAGGATCTCGGCGCCCACGGTGGTGGGCAAGATGTCCATCACGTACTTGCTCTGCTCGGTGTTGAGCTCGTAGAGCACCGTGGTGATGTCCACGGCGTACATTTCCTCCATGTTGGAGAGAATGAACGCCGCGTCGCGCCGCTCTATGGCGTCTTCTATCTGGTCAATGAACTCACGGGTGATCTCAGATTGCATGCTGCTGAATCAGAAGGGTCAGGTTGATAAAATCTTCTACGGAGAGCTGCTCGGCCCGTTTGTCAAAAACCGGCTGCTGCGTAACCTCGGGCGGAAGGTTGAACGGCTTGAGGCAGTTACGCAGGGTTTTGCGGCGGGTGCCGAAACTGGTTTTCACTACGCGGAAAAACAGCTTCTCATCGCAGGGTAGCTGGGCCACCTCGTTGCGGGTTAACCGTACTACCGCGCTCTTCACCTTGGGCGGCGGATTAAACACATGCTCATGCACGGTGAACAGGTATTCAATAGTATAAAAGGCCTGTAGCAGCACGCTCATGATGCCGTAGGTCTTGGACCCGTGCGGCGCGGCAATGCGCTCGGCCACTTCCTTCTGGATCATGCCCACGCTTTCGGGCACCTGGTCGCGGTGCTCCAGGATCTTGAAGAAGATCTGGCTGGAGATGTTGTAAGGGAAATTGCCAATGATGGAGAACGGCCCTTTGAACAGCGTTTTCAGGTCGGTTTTCAGGAAATCGGCGAAAAGCACGCGGCCCTCCAGCTGCGGGAAATGCTCGTTGAGCCAGGCAATGGACTCCCGGTCAATGTCCACAATGGTGGTCCTGTATTCGGGGTGATTTACCAGAAACTGCGTTAAAACGCCCATGCCGGGGCCCACTTCCAGCACCTCCTGCACGCCGTTGGGCAGGCGCAGGGCCTCTACAATCTTCTGGGCGATGTTGAGGTCGGTGAGGAAGTGCTGACCTAGGTGTTTCTTGGGCTGGACGGGCTTCACTGGTTTTCGGTTTCCGTTTGTTAAGGCTATATTGCAGCTCAAAGATACACATCTTATGCGCACAGAACTGACCTACGCCGCAACATTACCGGCAAATACCAGCACCGCCGTGCTGGTGCCGGGCCGCGACCAACTTCCCGTGGAGCTTTTCTCCCAAGATGAACTAGACTACATCAACCGCCAGCTGGAGCTGAAAAGTAACCTGGTGGCCCTCAATAAACTCACCCACCAGCTGTACCTGGTACTTACCGAGCCTAAGAAAACCCAGACGCAAACCCACGAGGCCCTGCGCAAGGCCGGCCACACCCTGCACCATCGCCTGCTCGCCGACAAGGTAGAGCACGTGGTGCTGCTAGACGGCGCCGACAGCGAAGCCGCCCTGTACGTGGCAGAGGGACTGGTGCTCAGTAACTACTCGTTCCAGCGGTACAAAACCGAGAAAGCCACACCGCCCTGCCTGCAGACCGTGACCATCACGGGCGTGGGCGTGTCCCAGACCCAGGTGCTGGAACTCTCTCACCTGCTGGACGCTGTGTACCAGACCCGTGACCTGATCAACACGCCGCCCAACATGCAGACGGCCACCCTCCTAAGTGAGCAGATCCGCCAGATGGTGGAAGCGGCCGGGGTGCAGGTAGAGGTGCTGGACCAGGTGCAGATCCAAAGCCTGAAAATGGGCGGTCTGCTCAGCGTGAACCAGGCGTCTGATGAGTCGGCTACCTTTAGCATATTGGAGTGGAAGCCCGCCAACGCGGCCAACACCCAACCGGTGGTGCTGGTAGGCAAGGGCGTGGTGTATGACACCGGCGGCCTGAGCCTGAAGCCTACCCCCAACTCCATGGACTACATGAAGTCAGACATGTCTGGGGCCGCAGCCGTGGCCGGCACCCTGTACGCCCTGGCCAAAAACAACGCCCCGCTGCACGTCATCGGCCTGATTCCGGCCACCGATAACCTGATCAGCGGCAAGGGCTTTGCCCCCGGCGACGTGATCACCATGCACAGCGGCCACACCGTGGAAGTCTTGAACACCGATGCCGAAGGCCGCCTCATCCTGGCCGATGCCCTGCACTTTGCCAAACGCTACAACCCCGCCCTGGTGATTGACATTGCCACCCTTACCGGGGCCGCCGCCAGGGCCATTGGCCGCGAAGGCATTGTGATGATGGGCACCGCTGATGACCTGGTGAAAACCGACCTGAAACTGGCCGGCGAAGTGGCGCACGAGCGTTTGGTGGAGTTCCCGCTCTGGGAAGAGTACCAGGAGCACCTGAAATCAGACATCGCGGACCTGAAGAACATTGGCGGGGCCGAGGCCGGCGCCATCTCGGCGGGCAAGTTCCTGGAGTTCTTCACCAACTACCCCTGGATTCACCTGGACATCGCCGGCACGGCCTACCTCCTGAGCCCAGACTCGTACCGCGGCAAGCACGCCACCGGCAGCAGCGTACGCCTGCTGTACCATTTCCTTTCGTCACTAGCCACCGCCTAACCAATAAATGGAGCAAAGAACCAAGCCCCGCATCGGGATTACCATAGGAGACATCAGCGGCATTGGGCCCGAGGTAATCTTAAAAACCTTCCTGGATAACCGCGTGCTGCACTACTGTACCCCGGTGGTGTACGGCTCAGCCGCGGCAATCAACAAATACCGTAAGCTGCTGAACCTGGAAGGGTTCAACTTCCACAGCATCACCGCCTTTGACCAGCTGCACCCCAAAAAGGTGAACGTGCTCACCTGCGTGCCCGAAGACGTGGAGTTTACCCCGGGTGTTCCTACCCCGGCTACCGGGGCCCTGGCCCGGGCGGCCTTGCTGCAGGCGGCGCAGGACCTGAAGGACGGCCACATCCAGGCGGTGGTCACCGCTCCCATTGACAAAGACAACACCCAGGGCGAGGGCTTCCAGTTTCCGGGCCATACCGAGTTTTTCACCACGCATTTCAACGCCCCGGAAAGCCTCATGTTCCTGGTGTCGGAGGGTCTGCGGGTAGCCACCGTCACCGGGCACCTGCCCCTGAAAGAGGTGGCCGGCACGCTGACTCCGGAACTGCTCATCCGGAAACTTACCATCCTGGACAGTTCCCTGCGCCGGGACTTCGGCATCCAGAAACCCAAGATTGCGGTACTGGGCCTGAACCCGCACGCCGGCGAGAACGGCCTCTTGGGCACTGAGGAAACCGAGATGGTGGTGCCCGTGATTGAACAGCTCCGGAACAAGGGCAACCTGGTGTTTGGCCCCTTCCCCGCCGATGGCTTTTTTGGCACCCGCAGCTATAAGAAGTTTGACGCCACCCTGGCCCTGTACCATGACCAGGGCCTGATCCCGTTTAAAACGCTCGCGTTTGAGACCGGCGTCAACTTTACGGCGGGCCTGCCCGTTGTGCGCACCTCCCCCGACCACGGCACCGCCTATGACATTGCCGGCCAGAACAAAGCCGATGAGACCTCGTTCAGGGAAGCCCTGTTCACGGCCATTGACATTCTGCGGGCCCGGGCCGGAGCGTGATGCCGGTCCCTAGCCTTGGAGCCGTTTTGGGGCTGTTTCAGCAAAAGAAAGCCCAAAACGGCTCTTTTTTGTGCCATGGAGCCACTTCTCAGGCGTTGAAAAACTAACTAAAGGCCTAAAGGTTGCGGGTAACGGGTAGCCGTGAAAAGTTTGTCCAGTTTCAGCCGTCCCGCCGCTGCCAACGTATCTCCTTGGTAATGAACTAGTCCTGCCAGGCGGCTGTTTCCCCCAAGGAAAGTTTATCACCCTTATTGTTTAACCCCAGCAAAAAAGGCAATTGTATTTTATTATTAAGATATTCTTGCTAATTTTGCGACTTGCAAAAAAAGAGGCAAAGTGAAGGAGATTAAAAAATACGATATCAACCTCGTGAAGCTTGGCAACAAACGCCATGACTACGAGTTTGAATTGGACGACCGCTTCTTTGAGTTGTTCAGCCAGCAGTTGATTCATGGCGGCCATCTCAAGGCAGAGGTGGTGCTGCACAAATCGGAGCTTCTTTTGCAGTTTGACTTCCACATCAGCGGTACCGTTCGCCTGACCTGCGACCGTAGCCTGGAGGAATTTGAGTATCCGCTGGAAGTTGACCAAACGCTGCACGTGCGCTTCGGCCCGGAAGACCTGGAGCTGGATGAGAACGTGCTGCAGATTGTACCAGAGACGCAGTATATCAACATTGCACAGCACCTGTATGACTACATTGGGCTGGCGGTGCCCATGAAGAAGCTGCACCCCCGGTTTGTAGCGGAAGACCAGGAACGGGAAGATGATCCGGAGGCCGAAGGCCTGCTGATCTACTCCACCGGCCCTGCCGAAAATGATGAGGACGACGATAGCGACGATGACAACGACAACCCGGTTGACCCGCGTTTCGCCGCCCTTAAAAAGTTAAAATAAGTTTCTAAACCAATTTTGTAATAATTACCCGAGATGGCACATCCAAAGCGAAAAATCTCCAAAACCAGAAGAGATAAGAGAAGAACGCACGACAAATTGACGCCCAAAGCGATTTCAATCTGCCCTAACACCGGTGAAGTACACCAGTACCACAGAAGCTACGTGGTAGACGGTGACCTGTACTACAAAGGCAAAGTGGCCATCAAAAATTATACCTCTGTTGCGTAATAAAGCTTGCCTTGTCAGGCTTTATTTTAGTTACTTGTAGGATAATTTACGAAATACGCTTTACATGAAAATAGCTCTGGATGCAATGGGTGGCGACTTCGCCCCCGACGCAGTTGTAGAAGGCGCACTTTTGGCGGCTGAGAAGATGACGGATGAAGTAGAGATTTTCCTGATCGGAGATGAAGACACCATCCATTCCCTCCTGCAAAAGCACGGCTACACCGGTTCCAGAGTAAAGGTTGTTCACGCATCCCAGGTGATTGGGATGGGTGAACACCCTACCAAAGCCCTCACCCAGAAACCTGACTCCAGCATTGCCGTGGGCTACGGCATGCTTGCCTCCAAAAAGGTAGACGCCTTCTGCAGCGCCGGCAACACCGGGGCCATGCTGGTGGGCGCGGTGTTCAGCGTGAAACAGGTAGAGGGCATTCTGCGTCCGGCCCTGGCCAGCTTTATTCCTAAGCTTTCTGGGGGGCACGGCGTTCTTCTGGACGTGGGCGCCATTGCCGACTGCAAGCCAGAAATCCTGGAGCAGTTTGGCGAGATTGGCTCTATCTGCGCCGAGAACATCCTGGACATCAAGAAACCCCGGGTAGGCCTTATGAACCTGGGCGAAGAGGAAGGCAAAGGCACCATGGTGACCCAGCCGGCCCACAAGCTGCTCAAAGAGAACAAATCCATCCACTTTATCGGGAACATTGAAGGGCGCGACTTGTTCAACGACAAGGCCGATGTCATTGTGTGTGACGGGTTCACCGGTAACGTCATCCTAAAGCTGGCGGAGTCTATCTATGACATCCTCCGGGAGAAAAACATCACCGACCCATTCTTTGACCGCTTCAACTATGAGGCGGTAGGCGGAAGCCCCGTACTGGGGGTAAATGGGAATGCGGTCATCGGTCACGGGGTCTCCAACCCCACCGCTATCTGCAATATGTTGCACCTGGCCCACAAAATGGCAGAAACGCACATTGCCGACAAACTCAAAAAATACTTCAGCGCCTGATAGCGCGCGCCTTCACCAGACAACCCTTCAGACAATATGAGTAAAATTACCGCCGCGATCACCGGTGTGAGCGGATATGCCCCAGAGTATGTGTTGACCAACCAAGAGTTGGAGACCATGGTAGAAACCAACGACGAGTGGATTGTTAGCCGCACGGGCATCAAAGAAAGACGCATCCTGAAGGGCGAAGACCAGGGCACCTCCGCCATCGCCATCCCCGCGGTGCTGGACCTGCTCCAAAAAACCAACACCCAACCAGAGGAAGTTGACCTGCTCATCTGCGCCACCACTACCCCAGACATGGTGTTCCCGGCCACGGCCAACATCATCTGCGCCGAGGTAGGCGCCGTGAACGCGTTTGGCTATGACCTGCAGGCGGCCTGCTCCGGTTTCCTGTTTGCGCTGGCTACCGGAGCCCAGTTCATTGAAACCGGCAAATACAAAAAAGTAATTGTGGTAGGCGCCGACAAGATGTCGGCCATTGTAGACTACACAGACCGCGCCACCTGCATTATCTTCGGAGACGGCGGCGGCGCCGTGATGCTGGAACCGAACACCGAAGGCCTTGGCATCCAGGACAGCATCCTGAAGTCTGACGGTTCCGGGGTGCAGTTCCTGCACATGAAAGCCGGCGGTAGCCGTAGACCGGCCACTGCTGAGACTGTGGCCCGCCGAGAGCACTACGCCTTCCAGGAAGGGCAGCAGGTCTTTAAATTCGCGGTGAAAGGCATGGCCGATGTGTCTGCCGAGGTAATGGAGAAAAACAACCTCACCGCCGATGACATTGCCTGGCTGGTTCCGCACCAAGCCAACAAGCGCATCATTGACGCCACGGCCAACCGCATGGGCGTGGGCCCCGAGAAGGTGATGCTCAACATCCAGAAATACGGCAACACCACCAGCGGCACCATTCCGCTGTGCCTGTGGGAGTACGAGCCTCAACTCAAAAAAGGCGATAACCTCATTCTGGCCGCGTTTGGCGGTGGTTTTACCTGGGGCGCCATCTACCTGAAGTGGGCGTATGACCCCAAATAACCGGGCTCGTTTTTAAGGTACTTTTCTAAAATAGATCAAAAAATTCGGCTATCTTTGGCCGAATTTTTTTATTTCCGAACGGGTGTAATCCCGTTCGTGAGCACTAAACGAACCACCTATTATTCAACATACCTATGGCAACCACCGCTGATTTCCGCAACGGGCTTTGCATTGAATTTAACGGCGACTTATGGATCATCACTGAGTTTCAGCACGTGAAACCAGGCAAAGGTCCAGCCTTCGTACGCACCAAACTGAAAAACATCAAGACTGGTAAAGTGGTAGACAACACCTTCACCGCCGGCGTGAAAGTGACCACTGCCCGCGTGGAGCAGCGCCCGCATCAGTTTATCTACAAAGATGATTACGGCTACAACTTCATGGACCTGAGCACGTTTGAGCAGGTGACCCTGGAGGAGAAGATGGTGCCCTTCGCTGACCTCATGAAAGAAGGCCAGGAAGTAACCATCTTGTTCCACGCCGAGACTGAAACGCCGCTTACCGCCGAGCTTCCTACGTATGTAGAGCTCACCGTTACGTATACAGAGCCAGGCATTAAGGGAGACACCGCCACCAACGCCTCTAAACCCGCCATTGTAGAAACCGGCGCCACCATCTCGGTGCCCCTTTTCATTGGCCAGGACGAAAAAATTAAGGTAGACACGCGTACCTATACCTACGCCGAACGAGTAAAATAGAACTATGAAAGCAAAGGAAATCCAAGAACTGATTGATTTCATCGCGAAATCAGGCCTGAATAAAGTTGACATTGAGACCGAGGAGTTCAAGATCTCAGTGGAGCGCGAGGCAAGCCAGAAAGTGAAGTTTGTGTCAGGCGCTGCCCCAGCGGCCGCCCCTGCCCCAGCTCCGCAAGCGGCTGCTCCGGCCCCGCTGCCAGCCGCCCCGGCTACCCCGGCCACTCCTGCTCAACCAGCCGCCGAGGACACCAGCCGTTACGTAACCATCAAGGCCCCCATGATCGGGACGCTGTACCGCTCGGCCAACCCAGAGTCGCCGGCGTTTGTGAACGTAGGTGACGAGGTAAAAAAAGGCCAGGTGATCTGCATCATTGAGGCCATGAAACTCTTCAATGAGATTGAGTCTGAGGTATCGGGCCGCATTGTGAAGGTATTGGTAGAAAATGCCTCCCCGGTGGAGTATGACCAACCCCTGTTCTTGGTAGATCCTAGTTAATGTGCTAATTCTTTAATGTGCTGATGTGCTAATTCTTGGTTTGGCGGGGAACTTAAGTAAGTAACTTCTACTTCCCTCCTGCCATTGATTGGTTCATCAGCACATTATTTTTGTGAATCATTAGCACATCAGCACATTTACACATTAGCACATTAACCAATGTTCAAAAAAATACTAATTGCCAACCGTGGCGAGATTGCGCTAAGGATAATCCGGACGTGTAAGGAAATGGGCATTAAGACGGTAGCAGTGTATTCTACCGCCGACAAGGAAAGTCTGCACGTGCGCTTCGCAGATGAGGCGGTGTGTATTGGTCCCGCTCCAAGCGCCCAGTCTTACCTGAACATCCCTAACCTGATTGCCGCCGCGGAAATAACCAACGCCGATGCCATTCACCCGGGCTACGGCTTCCTTTCTGAAAATGCCGAATTTTCCAGAATCTGTGCCGAAAACGGTATCAAGTTCATTGGGGCTACCCCAGAGATGATCAACTCCATGGGCGATAAGTCGTCGGCCAAGGATACCATGAAAAAAGCGGGCGTGCCAACTATTCCTGGTTCTGACGGTCTGTTGACTTCTGCCGAGCAAGGCAAGAAACTGGCGGCTAAGATCAAATATCCGGTAATCATCAAAGCCACGGCCGGTGGTGGTGGACGCGGGATGCGGATCATCAAATCTGCCGAGGAGTTTGACAAAGCCTGGAACGATGCCCGCCAGGAAGCCAAAGCCGCTTTCGGGAACGACGGCATGTACCTGGAGAAGTTCGTGGAAGAGCCTCGCCACATTGAGATTCAGATTGTGGGCGACCAGTACGGAAAAGTATGTCACCTTTCTGAGCGCGACTGCTCTATCCAGCGCCGTCACCAGAAACTGATTGAGGAAACGCCGTCGCCGTTCATTGACCAAGACCTGCGCGAGCGCATGGGCCAGGCAGCTATTGCCGGTGCCGCCGCTATCAATTACGAGGGCGTGGGGACCATTGAGTTCCTGGTAGACAAGCACAAAGAGTTCTACTTCATGGAGATGAACACCCGTATTCAGGTGGAGCACCCCATCACCGAGGAAGTAGTGAACTATGACCTGATCAAAGAGCAGATCAAAGTAGCGGCTGGCGTTCCAATTTCCGGTAAAAACTACTACCCGCAGATGCACGCCATTGAGTGCCGTATCAACGCGGAGGATCCTAAGGCCGGTTTCCGTCCGAGCCCAGGCAAAATCAACGTGCTTCACATCCCGGGCGGCCACGGAGTACGGGTAGACACGCACGTGTATGCGGGTTACACCATCCCGGCCAACTATGACTCCATGATCGCGAAGCTGATTGTGAGCGCCCAAACCCGCGAGGAAGCCATCGTGAAAATGAAACGTGCTTTGAGCGAGTTCGTGATTGAAGGCGTGAAAACCACCATTCCGTTCCACCTGGCCATGATGGACGATGAAGGTTTCAAATCAGGAAACTTCACCACCAGCTACCTGGACAGCTACGACTTCACGCAAGTTTAAACTTGCACCAAATACTACAGAAAAAGCAGCCTTAAAGGCTGCTTTTTTCATTTTACTGATAGGGGTAAAACCCGCTTCCGCTGTTTACATGATACCCTACATGAATTAACTGTTTACATGAAAACCTTTTGCTTCTGGCTTTCTCTTGCCTTTGTAGTTCTTGCTGCTCCTGGTTGCACCTCCATTCTGTATTTAGACCGGGAACAGCCCGCTGTAGTACAACTGCCGGATTCAACACTATCCCTGCTGCTGGTGCAGCGCTACGATGCTTCTTTGCTTCCTTACAAAAAAGACCGCAAAATTGAGGTGTACCGAGATGGGGCAAGACAAGCCCTGGACGCAGTTCAGCATGAACTTTCACTAGACTCGGGTTTCCAGGTGGTGTTAGCCGATAGCAGCCTTTTCCTAAAGAAATCAACCGAGGAGCGTTTGCTCAATCAACAGAAAGTTCAGCAACTCTGCCGTGAATACAACACCTCCCTCCTGCTGGTGCTGGATACCCTGGATGCCTATATGGAGCAGACTACGGTCACGCGGGATAAAGATGAAAAAGGGAATGTCTCTAAAACTGCCGAGTATTCTTTGGTAGTAACTGCTAAATGGAAATTGTTCAATCAGGAAGGAAAGTTACTGGATGAAGCATTTCTGACCCAGAGTGAACCTTATAGCAGCCGGGCAGTGATCAGCGGACTTTTTGCTTTAGGTCCGGCCATGGCCAACGCCGGGGAAGCGGTTAACCGGAATGCCGCGAGCTTGGGAAGGCAATATGCCCAACGGTTCTACCCTACCAAACTCACCATCGCTAAGGAATATTACCACCAGAAAGAACTGGCGCAGGCCGCCGAAATGATCAGGCTGTCTGAGTGGGAAAAGGCCTCGGAACTGCTGGTGCCCCTTGCTTCAGGAAAGGCATCGGCTGTTACAGGTAAAGCCGCTTATAATCTGGCCGTCATCAATGAAATCCAGGGCAACCTGCCGGAAGCCAAACGGTGGGCAGACGTTGCCCGGAAAGCGGGGTTGAAAAGAGCCCGTTACCTCTTATCTGATCTCAATATGCAGCGATAAAACAAAACTCCAGTTTTAAGCCTGATTCAGAGAAAACAGGCTTAAAACGGGAGTTAAAATTTCAAAGCAACCAATCTTACTTAGCCACCGCTTCTTTGGCCACTAGTTCATCCAGTTCATTGAACCATTCCTCGCCGTATTTTCGGATTAAAGGCTCCCGCAGGAACTTGTACACCGGCACACCCAACTCTTGCCCGAAGGAACAGGCTGGGTTACAGATTTCCCAACGGTCGTAGTTCAGGGCTTCAAATCCATCGTACTTGGTGATCCGGATGGGGTACAGATGACAGGAAATGGGTTTTTTCCAAGAGATCTTTCCGTCCAGGTACGCTTGTTCAATGGCGCACTTGAGCGCGAGGTTGTCGTCATAGATGGCGTAGGCGCACTCGCGGTTCCCGATGGTGGGGGTACTGTAGTCGCCTTCAAAGTCTTCCACAAACAGCCCCTGCTCGGCCACGGCTTTGATGCCTTCCTGTGACATATAGGGTTTTACGTGTTCGTAGGCCTCGGCTAAGACAGGCAGTTCGTCTTTCTCCAAAGGAGCACCCAAGTCACCCTCTACGCAGCAGGCGCCTTTGCACTTCTCCAGGTTACAGACAAAGAACTTGTCCTTGAGATCGTCAGACAGAACGGTATTTTGTAATACAATCATGAGCTATTTCTTACAGCAGAAAGACAAAAGTACCGCTATTTAAGTTCGGCCGCAAAGGGTTGGCACTGGCCGCTAAAAAACAAAAGCAGCCGTTTTGGGGCTGCTTTCTCCAAACAAGGTTGAAAACGGTTAGTCTTCCATGACCCAGGCGAGGGCATCTGCTTCGTTATCAAAGAAGTGGGTGTCAAACTTGATCAGGCCGCTGCCTTTGAGGAACATGTTTTCCACGGCCATTTTGTTGAAGATATCGGTGGCTACCAGTACG
The DNA here is from genome assembly GCF_016924645.1 of Rufibacter psychrotolerans. Taxonomy (GTDB): domain Bacteria; phylum Bacteroidota; class Bacteroidia; order Cytophagales; family Hymenobacteraceae; genus Nibribacter; species Nibribacter psychrotolerans. The sequence goes on from NZ_JAFFJV010000014.1 coordinate 78,492, forward strand.
GCCATCTTCTTGAGGTCGCTTTCCTGGGAAAACCGGGGAGCCCACTCTTTGGCGGTCCATTCCTGATCAGCGGGCCGAATGGCGCGGGCATTGGTGTTATCGCCAATCCAGCGGGTGACGGTACGCTCTTTGGCTAGCTGCAGGTAAAGCCCCAGAATCTCGCGGTACTCCTGCGTGCCCGCAAAGCCCAGCCACTTGGTTCTTACCAGTTGCAGGTCTTCTTCATAGGAGATGGTAATAATGTCGCTTTTATAATAAATCATTGCTGTTGCTGTCTGGACTGTATTTCTGCGCCTGGGCTCCGGTTTTTTTGGCGGTAAGTTTTGTCTGGCTTACGCCCCTGGAGTTAGAGTGTGTCTGGCACTCCCCACCAGGCAATTGTTCACTTTGAGCGCTTGGGCAAGGTATGTTTTACCAATATCGGGCCAAATTGTTTAAAAATAGGCTAATTTCAAAGCAGAACGGTTCTGGCCCCTGCCATTGGGGCTCTTTTCTGGGTTGTCCTGGCCTTGTCTTAGGATAATTTCAAGCATGCGGCGGCCCCTCTCTGCCGCCCAACCGGCGAAAGGCTGGGCAATGGCAGGTACGGGCCGGTTTTGCTGGAACTGCAGAAAATAAAAACATATAAATAATTAAATTATAATAAATTGGAGAGTTTTTAAAACTTTCCTGCTTAAGCCCGTACTTCAATGCTTCAGAAACCGGACGTCAAACTCCTCCTGCTGACTGCCACCCTCGTCCTGACGGGGAGCAAAACGTTCTCCCAAGCCATCGCCCCCCAGAACGCCCCCCATCAACAGCCCTCCACCCCTTACCCCGTTAGCCTGTACCAGCAGGCTACCCAACCGGAAGCCCACCTGTTCAATGGCCCCGAGTACGTTGATTACCGGAGGCTCTACCGCGAGGGGCACCAGTTTTTCCTCCAGGACCAGAAGGCCACCGGGGCCGTGCACTATGACGGCGACTGGTACCAGGAAGTACCGCTGCTGTATGACGTGGTCACCGATGAGGTGGTGCTGGTGAAGAACGGGGTTCTGCTGCAGAAACTGGTGAGCGAGAAACTGACCGCCTTTCTGCTGCAGGGGCACCACTTTGTGCGCCATGTGGCCCCGGACACTGCGGCGGCGGCCACGCTGCCCACCGGCTTCTATGACCTGCTGCACGACGGGCCCACCCAACTGCTGGTAAAGCGCAAAAAACTGAAGGAACACGTGGTGGAAGACAACCGCGAAGTGGAAAAGTATAAACCCGACGATAAGTTCTACATCCAGAAAGACAACCGTTACCACCAGGTGAAAACCGGCAAATCGGTGTACCGGGTGTTCCAGGACAAGAAGAAAGAACTCAAAAAGCACGCGCGCTCCCAGAAATTGAAGTTCAGGAGACAGCGTGAGCAAGCCATTCTGGCCCTGGTGATCCACTACAACTCCCTGAACCCGTAACCTGCCCTCTCTTTTGCCCTTTCCCAATTTTCTGTCACGTTCATGATGCCCCAACTTTACCGTATTACTATCTTATTTGCCTTCTTGCTGCTGGCCGGCCTTGCCCCGGCCCGGGCCCAGACGGCAGAGGCGCCGCCGCTCTCGCTCACCCTGCAGAACGCTTCATTCCAGGAGTTTGTGCGGCAGGTGGAAGCCAACTCCCGGTACCGCTTTTACTATGACCCGGCCTGGGTAGACAGCCTGCAGGTAACCCTGCAGGTGGCGCAACAGCCCCTGGCCCCCATTCTGGAGCAGGTTTTTGCCGGAACCACCCTTAAGTTCGCCATCACGCCGCAGGGCTTTGTGCTCATCACGCAAGGCAAGGATTTTATGGCCCACCTGCCCGCCGGTTTCCTCCGCCGCGAGGCGCCGGCCGCTCAGCCCAGTACGCCCGCTGGCCGGAGCGCAGCCTCCCAGCCTTACCTGGCCGGCGACCAGGACCGAAAGAAAAACACCTCTGAGGCCAAGTTGTACGTTATTGGGGTAAAACGCGAAAATGCCACCGGAAACGCGAACCTGGCCGGCCACCTGCGCGATGCCAAGTCCGGGGAGCCTATCATCGGGGCCTCGGTGTACATCCAGTCGCCGTTGGTGGCCACCACCTCAGACCAGTACGGCTACTTTTCCCTCACCCTGCCCGTGGGCCAGCACGAACTCCTGATCAGGGGTATTGGCATCAAGAACTCTAAGCGCCGCATTGCCCTGTACTCAGACGGAAAGCTGGACATTGAGATTGAGGAAGATGTACGGTCGCTGAAGGAAGTTTTGGTGGAGGCCGAGAAAGACCGCAACGTGGCCGGCATGCAGATGGGCATGGAGCGCCTGGACATCAGGGCCATTAAACAGGTGCCCACCGCCTTTGGTGAAACCGACATTCTGCGGGTGGTGCTCACCCTGCCGGGGGTAAAGTCGGTGGGCGAAGGCAGCACCGGCATGAACGTGCGCGGCGGCTCCACCGACCAGAACCTGATCCTCTTCAACGATGCCACCGTGTACAACCCTTCGCACCTGTTCGGCTTTTTCTCGGCGTTTAACCCAGACATCGTGAAAACCGTGGAGCTGCACAAGAGCAACATCCCGGCCCGGTACGGCGGACGCCTTTCCTCGGTGCTGGAGGTGGTTACCCGCGACGGCAACAAGAAAAAGTTTTCCGGCTCGGGCGGTCTTGGGCTCCTCACCAGCCGCCTAACCCTGGAAGGCCCCATCACCAAGGACAAGACCTCGTTCCTGGTGGCCGGCCGCAGCACCTATTCTGACTGGCTCCTGAAAAAACTGCCCCAGGAGAGCTTCAGCAAGAGCTCGGCGTCTTTCTATGACGTGAACGCCCAGATCAACCACGAGTTTGACGACAAGAACACGCTGTACGTGTCGGGGTACCTGAGCAAAGACAAATTCAGGCTGGCCAGCGATACCCTCTATAACTTCACCAACCAGAACGCCAGCGTGAAGTGGAAGCACATCTTCCACAACAAACTCTACAGCGTGCTTACGGGTGCCTACAGCCACTACAGTTACGGCGTAAATTCTGAAAACAACCCCGTAAACGCCTCTAACCTTACCTTTGGCATTAACCAGGCCAACCTGCAGGCAGACTTCAACTACTTCCTCAATCCCAAGCACACCCTGGACTTCGGGGCCAGTTCTATCCTGTACAACGTGAAGCCGGGGAGCCTGAAGCCGGTCGGGTCTGAGTCGCTCATCATGCCAGACGTGCTGCAGCGCGAACGGGCGCTGGAAAGCGCCCTGTACGTCTCTGACCAGATTGACCTCTCACCCCGGTTCTCGGTGTACCTGGGCCTCAGGTATTCCATGTTCAACGCCCTTGGGCCAAGGAACGTGTTTGCCTACGCACCGGGCGTACCCAAGACCGAGGGCACCATGCTGGACACGCTGTCGTACGGCTCGGGCAAAGCCTTTGCCACCTACCACGGGCCCGAGTACCGGGTGTCTGCCCGCTTCGGCCTCACCGACAACTCCTCGGTGAAGATGAGCTTCAACCGCATGCGCCAGTATATTCATATGCTCTCCAACACGGCCACCATGTCGCCCACCGACACCTGGAAGCTGAGCGACGCCAACGTACGCCCACAGGTGGGCGACCAGATTGCCCTGGGCTATTACCGCAACTTCAGGTCTAACACCATTGAGCTGTCGGTGGAGGGCTATTACAAGAAGATGAAGGATTTCCTGGATTACCGCAACGGGGCCACCCTCCTGCTCAACCACCACATTGAGACCGATGTGGCCAACGCCGAGGGCAAGGCCTACGGCGTGGAGGTGATGCTGAAGAAACTCACCGGCAAGCTCAACGGCTGGGTGAGCTACACCTACTCCCGTACGCTGGTGCGCCTCAACAACCCGCAGGTGTCTGAGGTGATCAACCAGGGCAAGTGGTACCCCAGCAATTTTGACAAGCCGCATGATGTGACCCTCATCAGCAACTACCGGTTCAGCCAACGGTTCAGCACGTCGCTGAACTTCACGTACAGCACCGGCCGGCCCATTACCCTGCCCATTGCCAAATACCAGGACGGCAACGCCCAGCGCATCTTCTACTCAGACCGCAACCAGCACCGCGTGCCCGACTATTACCGCGTGGACTTCGCCATGAACATTGAGGGCAACCACAAGATCAAGAAGCTGGCCCACAGTTCCTGGACCCTGGCCGTGTACAACCTCACCGGCCGCAAGAACCCTTACTCGGTGTACTTCCGGTCAGACAACGGCAAAATCAAGGGCTACCAGCTTTCTATCTTCGGGCGGCCTATTCCTACCATCACCTATAATTTCAGATTTTAATGCGTTTTTTAAAAAACAGCCTCAAAACCCTCTTTTACGTTCTGGCGCTAGGCCTGCTTGGCGCCTGTGAGGAACCCTATACCCCCGAGGTGCTGGACCAGGAAAACAGCTTTCTGGTGGTAAGCGGCTACATCAATTCCAACGGCCCCACCACCATTACCCTGTCGCGCACCCAAAGCCTGTCAGAAGAGGGCGGCCCCGTCTACGAGGGAAACGCCACCGTGACGGTGGAGGAAGAAAACGGCCCCAGTTTCTCTCTGCGGGAAACCAGCCTGGGCCGGTACACCATTGCTTCCTTGCCCATCAACCCGGCCAAACGGTACCGGCTCAGCATCCGCACCGCGGGCAAAAACTACCTATCTGAGTACGTGGAGGTAAAACAGACCCCGGCCATTGACCAGGTAGGCTGGGACGTGAAGAACGATGGCATACAGATCACCGTCTCCAGCCATGACGCCCAGAACGACACCCGCTACTACCGCTGGGAGTACGACGAGACCTGGGAGTACAACTCTTTCTATTACTCTGAGTTTGAGTGGATCAACAACCGGGTTATTCCCCGGCCGCAGGAACGGAACATCTTCTTCTGCTGGCGCACGGTTGTCTCGGCCAACATTAACCTGGCCAACACCGTGCGGTTGAGCCAGGACGTGGTGAGCAAGCATCCCCTGCTCAACATTCCGGCCTCATCGGTGAAGCTCCAGCGGAGGTACAGCATCCTGGTGCGGCAGTACGCGCAAACCCGCGAGTCTTACCAATACTGGGAAGCCCTCAGGAAGAACACCGAGAACATTGGTACCCTGTTTGATCCGCTGCCAACCCAGCTTACGGGCAACATCCGCTGCCTCACCGCTCCGCAGGAGCCGGTCATCGGGTTTGTTTCGGTTACCTCTGTGGAGCAGAAGCGGCTGTTTGTAGACCGCACCGAGCTGCCCAAGGACTGGCAACCTTACCGCCTGCAGGGCTGCGAGCTGGACTCCTTGCTGCTGCGCGATGAGCGCGGCATTAACCAGGTGGAACAGGGCTTTTCCTCGGGCCTGATTCCGGTGACCACCCTGGATGAGAACGGCTCAGTCATTGGGTATTTGGGAACCTCTCCCGCCTGCGGCGATTGCCGCACGCAGGGCGGCACCACCACCAAGCCTGATTTTTGGCAATAATTCCGGAAACAGCATGAAAACAGACAGAGAAATGGGCAGCACCTCCGGGAAGCGCCCGGAAGATCATACCTCACCATTCCACTTGAAAAACCGCATTAGGGGCGTAAGGTCCGTATTTGGCTTGCTGCTCCTGGGCTTGTCCTTCGGCAGCGCCTCGGGGCAAATCCGGTCCTTGAACAACCTGCAAGCAGCCCTGCAGGCCCACCAGGAAAAAAACGTGCAGGAAAAGCTCTTCCTGCACCTGGACCGGCCCGCCTACGCCTGCGGCGAAACCATGTGGTTCAAGGTCTACAACGTAGACGGCACGCGGCACCAGCCCCTGCGCATGAGCAAGGTGGCGTACGTAGAGGTGCTGGACGCCGCCAACAAATCCGTGCTGCAAGGCAAGATTGCCCTCCAAGAAGGCAGCGGCAACGGCTCCTTTGTTCTGCCGGCCACGCTCCCCTCGGGCAATTACCGGGTAAGGGCGTACACCAACTGGATGAAGAACTTCGGGCCAGAGTTTTACTTTGGGCAACCTGTGACCATTATCAATACCTTCCAGCCGCTGACCCTCAAGGCCCAGAAGGACACTGCGGCCTACGCCATCCGTTTTTTTCCTGAGGGTGGCCAATTGGTAAACGGCCTGCCTGCCAAGGTGGCGTTCAAGGCCACGAACAGCTTCACGGGAAAAGGGGCTTTCTGCCAGGGGCAGGTACTGGACCAGGCCGGTAACGTGGTGGCTAGTTTTGAACCCGCTACCCTAGGCATGGGCCACTTCCGGTTCACCCCTACCAGCGCGGGCGCCTACACCGCTGTGGTGCAGTTTGCCGGCGGCCAGGAGGTACGACAGAAGTTACCCGCTGTGCAGGAGCAAGGCTACACCTTGGGGCTGGAGGAAAACAGCGCCCAGCAGGTACTCTTCACGGCGGCGGCTAGCTACCAGCAGGCAGAGCCGCTGTACTTGCTGGGCCATACGCGCCAGCAGGTAGTGGTGGCGGCAACCGCCACCCTGGTCAACGGCAAGGCGCAGTTCCTGGTGGCCAAAGACTCTCTGCCGGCGGGCATCACGCACTTTACCCTGTTCAACAGCCAGCAGCAACCGGTGGCCGAGCGCCTGTTCTTCACCCGCCCTACCCAGCTGCTGCAGATAGAGGCCACGCTGGGGCAGACCCAGATAGGCCCCCGGGAGAAAGTTACCCTTGACCTGCTCACCAGCCTGCTGCCCGGCCAGCCGTCCGCGGCCAACCTGTCGGTAGCTGTTTTCCGGCAAGACAGCCTGCAGGCGGCAGCCCCCGCAGACATTACGGCATACCTGTACCTCACCTCAGACCTGAAAGGAACGGTGGAAGCCCCGGCCTCTTACTTCAAGGAGACTTCCCCGCAGGCCAATGAGGCCCTGGACCACCTCATGCTCACGCACGGCTGGAGCCGCTTCACCTGGGACCAGGTGCTCCGGCCCCAGCCAGCATCCCCCCGGTTCCTGCCGGAGGTGCAAGGCCACCTGATCCGGGGAAAGGTTACGCACCTGGCCACCGGCGCGCCCGCCAAGGGCATCCGGACGTATCTGGCGGCGCCGGGCAAAAACGTGCGGTTTTACACCAGCACCAGCTCAGACAGCGGCACCGTTCTGTTTGACGCCAAGGATTTCTTCGGCCCCAAAGAAGTGGTGGTTCAGTCCAATTTCCTGCAAGACAGCACCTACCATTTCCAGTTAGACGATCCTTTCTCGGAGCGGCACACCTCTGCCCGTCTGCCCCTGTTTACGTTGAGCGAGCAACAGGAAGGTGCCCTCTACTGGCGGCACCTGGATGCCCAGGCCCAGAACATCTACTTTGAGAAGCACCTGAACCGGTTCAGGGCCCCGGGGCATGACAGCCTGCCCTTCTACGGCAAACCCAACCAGCGCTACTTCCTGGACCAATACACGCGCTTTAAGGTCATGGAAGAGGTGCTGCGGGAGTACGTGCCGGGCGTGATCGTACGCAAGCGCCGCGGGAATTTCCACTTCATGGTTCCGGACGAACAGCGCCGGCAGATTTTTGGGACCGACCCGCTGGTGTTGCTGGACGGCGTACCGGTGTTTGACCTGAACAAGATCATGGCCTTTGACCCCTTAAAAATTCAGCGGTTAGATGTACTGACCAGCCGCTATTACAACGGGTCGCTGGTGTCTGACGGGGTGGTGAGCTACACCACCTACAAAGGCGACCTGGCCGGTTTTCCGCTGGACGCCCGCGCCCTGCTGCAGGAGTACGAAGGCCTGCAGCAGCAACGCGAGTTTTATGCCCCCACCTATAACACCCAGGAGCAGAAACTGAGCCGCCTGCCCGACTGGCGGAACCTGCTTTACTGGTCGCCTGACCTGAAAACCGGGGCGCAGGGCAAAGCGCAAACCCACTTCTACACCTCTGACCAGCCCGGCACCTACGTAGTGGTGGTGCAGGGGCTCACCTCCGGAGGCCTGCCGGGCAGCAAGGTTATCTCGTTTACCGTGAAGAACCCGCTGTAGCCGCGTTAGTCCCGCCCCGGCGGGCAAATTGTTGAAATCCCCTGCTCAGGAAGCAATTTTCTGGGCAGGGGATTTTTTCAGCTCTTACTTTCCCAGGCTCGCCTTTCTCAAGGCAGCCAGTCGCTGCCCTGTTCCCGCCTGATCGGCAGGAAGGCTAACAACAGGGCAAAGCGCTCCTATGCAGAGGGAGGGCAAATCTGCTACGGGAAATGCGACATTATTCCGTAATTTTGTGTTCTTCCTCTAGAAAGAATATTTGTGAGCATGGATTACCTGAAACTCCTGAATGAGTCACAGCGAGCCGCTGTTTTAAATACCGAAGGACCTTGTATGATCATCGCCGGGGCGGGCTCCGGCAAAACCCGGGTGCTTACCTACCGCATCGCGCATTTGCTGGAGAAAGGCGTGGACCCGTTCAACATCCTGGCGCTTACCTTTACCAACAAGGCCGCCAAGGAGATGCGCGCCCGTATTGAGAAAGTGGTGGGCCCCGAGGCCAAGAACCTCTGGATGGGCACCTTCCACTCTATCTTTTCCCGTATTCTGCGCGCCGAGGCCCAGAAGATTGGGTACCCCAGCCACTTCACCATCTACGACTCCGATGACTCCAAGACCCTGATCCGGAACATCGTGAAGGAGATGAACCTGGACGACAAGCTCTACAAACCCAACATGGTGCTGGGCCGGATCTCGGCGGCCAAAAACAAACTGATCTCGGTAGCCCAATACCTCCGCGACCCTGCCATCCAGGCCGATGACGAGGCGGCCCTGCGCCCGAAAATAGGCCAGATTTACAAAACCTACGCTGAACGGTGCTTCCGGGCCGGAGCCATGGACTTTGACGACCTGTTGTTCAACACCAACGTGCTCTTCCGCGACCACGTGGATGTGCTGAACAAATACCAGAACATCTTCAAGTACTCCATGGTAGACGAGTACCAAGATACCAACTACTCCCAGTACCTCATTACCCGCAAGCTGTCGGCCAAAGACCGCAACATCTGCGTGGTGGGCGATGATGCCCAGAGTATCTACGCCTTCCGGGGGGCTGATATCAGCAACATCCTCAATTTTGAGAAAGATTACCCTGAGTTGGAGGTTTTCAAGCTGGAGCAAAACTACCGCTCTACCCAGCACATTGTAAAGGCGGCCAACTCGGTGATCAAGAACAACAAGGCGCAGCTGCGCAAGAGCGTGTTTTCTGAGAACGAGGAAGGTCAGCTCATTGACGTGATCAAAGCCAGCTCAGACAACGAGGAAGGAAAATTGGTGGCGCACGCCATTTTTGAGGAGAAGATGAACCAGCACCTCTCCTACGAGGACTTCGCCATTCTGTATAGAACCAACGCCCAGTCTAGGGCCATGGAAGAGGCCCTGCGCAAAATGAACATCAAGTACCGCATTGTAGGCGGTCTGTCGTTCTATCAAAGAAAAGAAATCAAAGACTTGATCTCCTACCTGCGTCTGGCCATCAACCATAATGATGAGCAGGCCCTGCGCCGGGTGATCAACTACCCTAAGCGCGGCATTGGCGATACCACCGTGGAGAAACTTATTGTGACCGCCAACGAGACCAACCACAGCATCTGGGAAGTAGTGAGCCACGCCAACCAGCTGGTGGGTGGCCGAGCCGGCGTGGCCATCCAGGATTTCGCGACCAAGATCAAGAGTTTTGCTATCATGGCCGAGCAGAAAGACGCCTTTGACGCCGCCACCTACATTGCCAAACACTCTGGTCTGGTAGATGATCTGTACGCCGATAAATCGGTGGAAGGCTTGGCCCGCTACGAGAACATCCAGGAATTGCTGAACGCCATTAAGGAGTTTGTGGACGATCCTGAGCGCGAAGACAAATCCCTGGCGAACTTCCTGCAGGACATTGCCCTGCTCACCGATGCCGACACCAAGAAAGAAGACGAAGGCGAGTACGTGACCATGATGACCATCCACTCAGCCAAAGGTCTGGAGTTCCGCAACGTGTTCATCGTGGGTATGGAAGAGAACCTGTTCCCGAGCCAGATGATGCTGCAAAGCCGGGCCGATCTGGAAGAGGAGCGCCGTTTGTTCTACGTGGCCATCACCCGCGCCGAGAAGAAATTGACCCTCTCCTACGCTACCAGCCGTTACCAGTGGGGGAACCTGCGGGCCGCCGAGAAAAGCCGGTTCATTGACGAGATTGACCCAGCGTTCCTCAACTTCAAGTTTGGCGAGGAGCGCGGTCCGTTTGAGAAAGTGCTGCAACGGAAAACCCCGGCGGCGCAGTTGATTACTCCCGCCAAAAAACCAGTTGCCGCCGCAGCCTACACCCCACCCGCTGACTTCACCCCCAGCGATACCTCTAACCTGCAGGCCGGTATGCGCGTAGAGCACCCTAAATTCGGGTTCGGGACCGTTACTAAGATGGATACCCAAGGAAACTCCACCAAAGCCATCATTGAGTTTGAAAGCGTGGGTGAGAAAACCCTGCTCCTGAGTTTCGCCAAGCTGCGCATACATGCGTAAAGCGTAGCACGTAGCAGGTATCACGTAGCAAGACCTCTTTTAGTAGACATAGCCACGCAAGATCCTTTTCCCTTTTAGGCCTGATTTTCTAAAAATAGGCCTAAAAGGGAGGTTCTTTTATCGTGATACTTGGTACTAGATACGTGATACGAACAAAAAATTCCTAATTTTGACCTTGCAACATACCCTATCACATGGTAGCCAGTTCCACTTTTAAACAAGAGCTTTTGCTGCGGGAGTACGGCCGCAATGTCCAGAACATTGTTCAGTACATCCTGACGGTGGAAGACCGAGCCAAACGTACCCAACTGGCTCAACTGCTCGTGAACCTGATGGGTCGTCTGAACCCCAACGTGAAAGACATCCAGGATGCCCAACAAACCCTTTGGAATCACCTGTACGTGATGTCTGACGGACAACTGGACGTGGATGCGCCGTTTGCGCTCAGCGCCATGGAATATCTCAATGATAAACCGCAGCGGGTAGACTATCCTACGCAGAACCCTAAATACAAGCATTACGGCACCAACCTGGAGCGCCTCATTGACAAAGCCAAGCAGGTCACAGATCCGCAGGAGCGCGAGGCCGCCATCATTTCCATCGGGAAACTGATGAAGGTGTTGTACCGCACCTATAACAAAGACAGCGTGTCTGACGAGGTGATCCTGGAGAACCTGCGCGAACTGTCTCGCGGTGAGTTGGACCTGAACCCTGCCCTGCTGGAAAAAGGCAATCTGTTTGAAAGCAATGTCAAGGCGCCGCAAGGCCCGGGTAACAACTTCCAGAACAACAACCAGAAGTACAAAAACAACCAGAACAAGAATCAGAACCAGAACCGAGGTAAGAATAAATAAGAACGCATGGCTTCTTTTGAAGTAATAGGCGGCCGGCCTTTACACGGCGAGATTATCCCGCAAGGGGCTAAAAATGAGGCACTGCAGATCCTTTGCGCCGTACTCATGACCGCTGAGCCGGTTGTCATCTCCAATATTCCCAATATCAGAGATGTAAACAAGTTGATTGAATTGCTGCGCGATATGGGTGTGCAGGTGGAGCAAACCGCTCCTGACACCTACGTGTTCAAAGCCGAGGACATCAACCTGGATTACCTGACTACTCCAAAATTCATTGAGCAGGCCCGCGCCATCAGAGGTTCTGTGATGATTCTGGGCCCAATGCTGGCCCGTTTTGGCGTGGCCAAACTGCCGAAACCCGGAGGAGACAAAATCGGCCGTCGTCGCCTGGATACGCACTTCGTGGGCTTTGAGAAGCTGGGCGCCAAGTTCACCTATGACTCCAACGACAGCTTCTACCACCTGGAAGGCAAAAACCTGAAAGGCACGTACATGCTGCTGGATGAGGCTTCCGTGACCGGAACCGCCAACATTGTGATGGCTGCCGTACTGGCCGAGGGAATCACCACCATCTACAACGCCGCCTGTGAGCCGTACCTGCAGCAGCTTTGCAAGATGCTGAACCGCATGGGCGCCAAGATCAGCGGCATCGGGTCTAACCTGCTCATTATTGAGGGGGTGGAGAAACTGGGTGGCACGGAGCACCGCATGTTGCCAGACATGATTGAGATTGGCTCTTTCATTGGTTTGGCGGGCATGACCGGCTCTGAGATCACCATCAAAGACGCGCAGATCCGGGAGTTGGGCTTGATCCCAGACACGTTCCGCCGTTTGGGTATCCAGATGGAGTTCCGCGGCGATGATATTTTCATCCCGGCGCAGGACCACTACGAGATTGACACCTACATTGACGGTAGCATCCTGACCGTGTCTGACCATACCTGGCCGGGCTTCACTCCAGATTTGCTGAGCATTGCGCTGGTAGTAGCCACGCAGGCCAAAGGAACCGTGCTCATTCACCAGAAGATGTTTGAGAGCCGCCTGTTTTTCGTGGACAAACTGATTGACATGGGCGCGCAGATCATCCTCTGCGATCCGCACCGTGCCACCGTGATCGGGCAGAACAAGCAGGTGCCGTTGCGTGGTATCTCCATGACCTCGCCGGATATCAGAGCGGGTGTGGCTTTACTCATTGCCGCCCTTTCCGCCGAAGGACGCAGTGTCATCCACAACATTGAGCAGATCGACCGTGGGTACCAGAACATTGATGGCCGTCTGAACGCCTTGGGCGCGCAGATCACCCGTCTGTAAGGACCCGACTTTCATACCTAAAAAACAGAAAGGGAGCCAATATCTGGTTCCCTTTCTGTTTTTTAGGTGCTATTTGTCGCATTTCTTTCGGTGCTCTGATTTTAGCCTATTTTCCAGAGAAATGCCTAAAAATGAAAAGTTTACGGCGCTTGTGATTCTACCTGAAGTAGTCCAACAAACGGGCCTGAAACGGCTTTCCAGCAACTTTTATTGTGCTCCGTTTTTGGGTTACCTTTTTGATGGTGAGCGGATTAAGAAGAAAAATCCAGCCTATGAAAACCATCTTCCGGCACTCCTTTCCCCTGCTGTTCGGGGCCTCTCTCCTGTTCTTTTCCGGCTGCCAAGGCCAGCAGGAAATGTCAGTCAATGAAGCAGCCGCTTCTGTAGATTCTGCTGAGACCAACGTTGCCAAAGAGCAAAAAGCAGAGGGCAAACCCACCCACGTCATCCGGCAGGCGGAGGTCAAATTTAAGGTTGAAAACCTGACAGCCAGCACCCAACGGGTAGAAACGCTGGTGGAACACTCGGGAGCCACTTTGGCCAATTCAAACCAGCACCAGACCGACGATACCAGAACCGCTGATTTCGTGATCAGGGTACAGCCTGAGAAATTCCTGCCTTTGCTGCAGCAAATCCAGAAAGAAAGTATGCAGCTTGACGTGCGCACCATCACCACCGATGATGTGTCTATGGAATTCGTGGACCTGGAGGCCCGCAAGAAAGCCAAACTGGCGGTGGAGCAACGGTTTATGGGTTTGCTGAAGGAGGCCAAAACCATCCAGCAAATTCTGGAGGTGGAAAACCAACTAAGAACCATCAGGGAGGAAATTGAAAGCGCGGAGGCGCGGCTTACCTACCTGCAGAACCAAACTGCCCTCAGCACCATCCGGTTGTCTATGTACCAGGTGGTACCGGTCACTGTACCAGAAGAGCCAGGTTTCTTTACCAGAGTCCTGGAGGCGGTAAGTACCGGCTGGGAGTTGTTGCTTTCGCTCCTGATCGGGTGTTTTTACTTGTGGCCGCTGTGGCTGGTGGGTGCCGGTATTTTAATTTATCTGCGCAAACGGAGCCTGGCTTAACCTTTCGGGGCAAATTTTCAGAAAAGGGCACCAACACATACGGTTTTGGTGCCCTTGCTTTTTCCGGTAATTAAACTCAGAGATCATGCAACCAACGCGGCCTCAAAGGGGTCATAAACCTATACACCCAATAGTTTTATCACCTCAAATTTCGCCACCCCGCCATGAAAATAGCATTTCTGAAATCGACGTTTCTGAGCATTGCCGGTTCCCTGCTGGTACTCACGGCTGCCTGTCAGCAGGATGATCCGGCCCCCGAAGCCAACCTGCCCAACCTCAGGCCCCTGACACCGCAGGAAGTAAAAACCGTGTCGGGCACAAACGAGTTTGCATTCCGGTCTTTTGCTCAGATCAGCAACCTGGAGGGAAACAAGAACGTGTTCATCTCGCCGCTGAGCTTGAGCATGGCCCTTACCATGACCTACAACGGAGCAGCCAACGGCACCAAAGACGCTATGAAACAAACGCTGGGCTTTGGTGATGCGTCTGACGAAGAGATAAATCAATCATTCAAAAGCCTGGCTGAATTGCTGGTGGGCATTGACAAAACCGTGCAGTTTACCTCGGCTAATTCACTGTGGCTGAACAAAGACTTTCAAGTACTGGCCCCATTTGTGAGTACCAACCAGAACTACTTTCAGGCCACCGTGAAGGAGCTGGATTTTTCGTCTTCCGGGGCCAAGGAGGAAATTAACAATTGGGTGAATGAGAAAACCAAGGGCAAGATCAAAACCATTGTGGACCAGGTGCGGCCCGACCATCTGATGTTCCTGATCAACGCCATCTACTTCAAAGGCACCTGGACCTACCAATTTGATAAGAACCTGACCCAGCCCCGGCCCTTTAGGTTAGAAGACGGCAGCACGGTATCGCACCCCTTTATGAACCTGAAGAAAGGCCGTTACCTCACCTACCGTGATGCCACCAAACAGGTCATTGACCTGCCTTACGGCAACAAGCAGTACAGCATGACGCTGGTTGTGCCGGGCCAGAACCGCACCGTGCAGAATATTTTGCCGGAATTGTCGGTGAACAACCTGAACAAGTGGCTGTCTGAAGCCGATTCATCGACGCTGGAACTGTACATGCCCAAATTCAAGCTGGAGTTGAAGTACTCTGAGAACCTGAAAACCGCCCTGAAAAACCTGGGCATGGGCGTGGCCTTCACTGACCAGGCCGATTTCAGCCGTATGATTCCTGGCGGTGGATTGAGTATTTCAGAGGTAAACCATAAAACCTTTGTAGAGGTGAACGAAGAAGGCACCGAAGCCGCCGCGGCTACCTCGGTGGGCATTGTGGTCACGTCTCTTCCGCCCTCTATAACCGTGGATAAACCCTTTGTTTTCCTGATCAGGGAGAAATCAACCAACGCCATCCTGTTCATCGGCAAACTGATGCGGCCGGAGTAACTCAAACCAACCTTCAACCAACCGGAAACAGAAAACCCGTTTTAGGGCCATTTACTCAAAATTGGCTCTAAAACGGGTATATTTTTTGGAACACCTATCAGGAAATCCGGCACTCACTCACTCACTCACTCACTCACTCACTCACTTTTCGGCTGCCCCGATACAGTTCGTATTTGAACAGGCGGCACTCAATTGGGCCGTTGTAGAGCGGGATACGGCGCGAAGGTTTCAGGCCGATGTGCTTGGCGGCTTCCAGGTTGCCGGTAAAGATGCAGGCATCCCAGTCCTGGAAATTGGCTTTGAGCGTATCTCCGATGGTTTTGTAGAGGCCGTTGATCTCGCGCTCATCCCCGATACGCTCTCCGTAGGGAGGGTTCATGATCAGCAAACCTTTGTCGGTGGGTTTCACGGCGTCTTTGAAATCAAGTTCTTTCACGCGCACAAACTCATCCAGCTCGGCGTACTCCAGGTTCTGGAAGGTGGCTTCCACAAAGTCGGGGTCAATGTCTGAGCCGAAGATCTCCACTTCGTTATCCAGGTCTTCTTTGGCCACGGTATCCTGATACACGCGCCGGTACAGGGCGGCATCATAGTCGGGCCAGCGCATGAAACCGTAATCTTTGCGGTACACGCCCGGGGCTATGTTGTGGGCCAGCATGGCGGCCTCGGTGAGGAACGTGCCGGAGCCGCACATGGGGTCATACAGCGGGGTTTTCTTGTCCCAACCGCTCAGGAGCAGAATGCCGGCGGCCAAAACCTCGTTCAGCGGGGCCACGTTGGTCTGCTGCCGGTAGCCACGCCGGTGCAGCGAATCGCCGGAGGAGTCCAGGGCCAGGGTCACGATGTTCTCGTGCATGTGCAGGTTCAGACGGACATCGGGCGTGGTCACGTCAATATTGGGACGCCGGCCGGTCTTCTCCCGGAACTGGTCCACAATGGCGTCTTTGGTCAACTGCGACACGTACAGGGAGTGCTCAAACGTGGACCGGGACACGACCGCGTTGATGGCGAAAGTATCGTTCAGGCTCATGTACAGGTCCCAGTCAATCTCGCGCACTTTCAGATACAGCTCTTTTTCATCGCGGGCTTTGAACTGAGCAAACGGCTTTAGGATACGGATAGCGGTGCGGCAGCAGATGTTGGCCTGGTACAGCAGGTACTGGTTTCCGCTGAAAGTCACGGCCCGCACACCAGGTTTCACGTAAAGCGCCCCTAATTCCCGAAGCTCTTGGGCCAGCACTTCTTCCAACCCCGCCAGGGTGGTTGCAGTCATATTGAAATTGCCGGTTGCTTTGGTTTTGGCCATAGAGGTGGAGCGTTAAATGGGGAGATTCTGTATGGGGCGCAATTTCGCAAAAATGTACCTATAACGGCAGAAATCATTGCCTTGGTTTGCGGTTTTTGTTGTCGGTGGCGGGGCGGCGGGGCCAGAATGCCCCCAACAGGAGCAAAAAGCAGAAATCTTTGGCCCTAATGGTTTGCGGAAAAAAGATATTTCCTAATATTGGTATTCTAGCAAAACCCTACCTTAACAAAAATGTCTAAAGTAATGTCTTCTACCCCCTCCAGTCAGGCCACGCAAGCACCGCCTACCAATTACGCGAAGTCCATGGCCATTATTGGGGCCCTGTTCTTTGTGTTCGGGTTTGTGACCTGGCTCAACTCGGTCCTCATCCCCTACCTGAAAATCGCCTGTGAGCTCAACAACTTTGAGTCTTACCTGGTGGCCTTCGCGTTCTACATCGCCTACCTGGTCATGGGCATGCCCGCCGGCTGGCTCCTGAAGAAAACGGGGTACAAGAAAGGCATGTCGGCGGGCTTGTTGATCATCGCCGTGGGCGCCCTGCTGTTTATCCCGGCGGCCATGTCGCGTACGTACGCGCTGTTTCTGCTGGGCTTGTTTGTGCAGGGAACCGGCTTAACGGTGCTGCAGGCCGCGGTGAACCCGTACGTGTCCATCATTGGGCCGGCCGAGAGTGCCGCCAAGCGCATCAGCATCATGGGAATCTGCAACAAGATCGCCGGTTCGGCGGCTCCTTTTATTCTGGGGAGCATCCTGTTGGCCGGGGCCGATGACCTGGTGACCAGCCTGGAAACCATGGATGCCGCCCAGAAAGCCCAGGGCCTGGATGCCCTTGCCGCCCGCGTGATCACACCTTACCTGATCATCATGGGAGCGCTCATTCTGCTGGCCATCTTTACCTATTTCTCGGGCCTGCCCGAAGTGGACACCGACCAGGAAGACGAAACCGTGGCGGCCGCCAACACCGGCAAAACCAGCGTGTTCCAGTTTCCGCACCTGGTCATTGGCGTGATTAGCTTGTTCCTGTACGTGGGCGTGGAAGTGATGGCCGGCGATACGGTAATCAGCTATGCTTCCAGCCAGGGCATTCCGCTGGATGAGGCCACGCGCTTCACCACCTTCACCCTGTGGGCCATGATTGCCGGTTACGTGATCGGGATCATTGCCATTCCCAAGTATCTGAGCCAGCAGAAAGCCCTGCAGATCTGCGCCGTTTTAGGGGTGATTTTCACCTTATCGGCCATTTTCACCGATGGCTACGTGTCGGTGCTGAGCATCTCTTTGCTGGGTCTGGCCAACTCGCTTATGTGGCCCGCCATTTTCCCGCTGGCCATCGCGGATCTGGGTCGGTTCACCAAAATGGGTTCCTCGCTGCTCATCATGGGCATTGCCGGCGGGGCCCTGCTGCCGCTCCTCTACGGTTACCTGGCCGACGTGATGAACCCGCAGCAAGCCTACTGGATGATGGTGCCTTGCTACCTGTTCATCCTGTATTTCGCGGCGGTGGGCTATAGAATCAGAACCAGATAGTTTACCCCTTTCAGAGCTGTTTTCCTGAAAACGGCCCCTAAACAGAAAAGCCACCCCATAACGGGTGGCTTTTTCTATTGCTTACTATTTCAAAAACAATCTACGACAGAATGAAATAAACTTTTCGATACTTACTATTAAGTATTGAAAAGTTTATTTCAGAAAATTAAATTTATTCAACCACTCTTCTAATTCAGAACTTAAATATCTTTTTTATTATAAACTAAATAATTAAATAAAAACATGGAAACTAAAAACCAACCCCAAAGCTCTATTAAAAAGAAATGGCATCAAAGTTTATGGATAAAAATAACAACATTCACAGGAGGAGTGATTCTAATTGCTCAACTTACAGACGGCTTAATAATTATAAAAGGGGTTTTGCCAGACTTCAAAAAAGAAATAGAAATCGTAGACCCCCATATAACTTATTTATCTAAAATTATTGATTCAGATAGAACAAAAGTAATAGAAGCTGACGAAAATATTATTTTTGATAAGAGTAATGAATCCTTTTTACATCCAAATCTTGTTGATTATTACATAGATTTAAACAAAGAAATTTTTAATTTCATATACACAAATACACAAAGAAACAAGAGTAGCATAACTTATTTGATAGCACCAGCCGGCTCAGGTAAAAGCTTCCTCATGAATCGTTTTGATGCTAATCATTATAAAGTTACAATGCTTGATTTAGCAAGAATAGTAGATAGAAGTAACTTAAATCCAATATTTTTCACTTTGGAACCAGATTTAACTACTTCAAACAGTGACAACAAATATACTTTCAACGAAATGCCTAACCTTAAACCTGAAGTTGCACATGATTTTGATTTTAGTAAGCTTTTAAGTTTTGCTAATTACAACATTAACAACACCGATAGCAGACCACAACTAATACTGATTGATGGTTTAGATGAGGTACATCCTAATCTTTCCAAAAGGGTTCTTGAAATAACTCACACTTACATAAACAATAGTTCTTTACCTCTACAGGCTATAATTGCAGGAAGACCTGAAGGTTTTAGACCTTTTTTGACCAGCCGATTTAGAAGTACAACACCAAAATATATAACACGCACCCACATTTTACAAACACCTATTTTAAAAACTAAAGGAGACTTAAGAATAGCTATAAAAAATTACAACGACTATACAGAGGGAGAGAAAATTGATGAATTATCAACCTTAGAAAACATAATTAACACATTAGAAGATGATCCTTTATTTCCTTATTACAGTGGAAATCTAAGTATTCTTACATTCATCATCCAAGAATGCTCTAAGAATAAGTATTCAATTAATGATTTACACAAAAGAATACTTTCTAACATTCTTGCAAGAAATAACAAGAAAATGGGTAGACCAAACTATGATGATGAAATCTACTATAACCTAATAAAAGCTTCCATAATAAAATACAAGAACAAGGTTGATTCAATAGGATATTTTGAAGTAAGCCCCAACGATGAAGTAACTGTAGTTCAAAATTTAACCTCTGGACCTAGAAGATTTACAGTAAAAGTCACTTCATTATTAAATAGAAGCGGAATAATTTTTTTAAATCCAATTAGTTTAGAATCTACTAAATATAAATTTGAGCCATATTGGATTATAAATCAATTTGATTAATTTCGTTTTATATAATAGTAATTTCCTACTCATTAAATTTAAGATAAAAATAGAATTTATTACAATATTATTCAGTTTTCTTATTTTTGCCCTAAATCCACATATTGTTCATGAGAATTATAAGAGGCGCCTCGCTGCAGCCTTACAATACCTTCGGCATTGACGCGAAAGCCACCCTGCTGGCCGAGTTCACCTCGGTGGAAGAGCTGCGCGCGTTGCTCCAGAACCCCGAGGTGCAAGCCTTGCCTTTGCTGATTCTGGGAGGTGGTAGCAACGTTTTGCTCACGCAGGATGTACAGGCCGCCGTGCTCTTGAACCGCATCAAAGGCATCACCCAGACGGAAGATGCCGATGGGAAACATGTTCTGGTGACTTCGGGCAGTGGTGAGACGTGGCATGAATTAGTGTTGTACACCCTGGAGCATGATCTGGGCGGCATTGAAAACCTTTCCCTTATTCCGGGCACGGTGGGTGCGGCTCCTTTGCAGAACATTGGGGCGTACGGCGTGGAGTTGAAAGACACGTTCCACTCCCTGGAAGCGCTGGAGATTGCCACTGGCGAGCTGGTCAACTTCAACCGGGAACAGTGCGGCTTTGGTTACCGCGAGAGCATTTTCAAACGCGAAGCCAAAGGCAAATACATTGTGACCTCCGTGACGTTGCGGCTCACCAAAGAACACACGTTCAACACTTCCTACGGCGCCATCCAGGACACCCTGGCCCAGCAGCAGGTAAAGGAATTGAGCCTGAAGGCCATCAGCGAGGCGGTGTGCCACATCCGGAGAAGCAAACTCCCCGATCCGGCCAAGATTGGCAACGCCGGTTCCTTTTTCAAGAACCCTGAGATTCCACTGGCCCTGTTTGAGATTTTGAAAGCACAGTATCCCGGCATTCCTGGTTATCCGGTGAGCCCCGAAACCGTCAAGGTTCCGGCGGGTTGGCTCATTGAGCAGTGCGGCTGGAAAGGAAAGGTGCTGGGCAAACACGGTGTGCACAAAGACCAGGCGCTGGTGCTGGTGAACTACGGCGGTGCCACCGGAAACGAGGTGAAGGCACTGGCCTACGAGATCATCCAATCGGTGGAAGAGAAATTTGGGATTAGGCTCACGCCCGAGGTAAACATCATCTAAGCCTCCCGCGCCATGACTTCTGCTGAGTCTGTCTCTCTGCTCTCTGAGGGCAACCCTAGAGGCAAAGGCCACACACCAAATAGAGGAATTGGTGCACCAGCACATGGCCAAAGGCGGCAAAGCCATCAACGCCCGCGGCAGGATGTTACTCAAGCAGCTCAGGAAATAAAGAAGGCTGGCGTAAATGCCAGCCTCTTTCGTTTTTGGTCCGTTTTCTGGAAAAAAGGCCAAAAGCCACTTCTCCTATCCTGCCGCTACTGCTTTACGAAATTCTTGGTAAGGTGCAAGCTTTCGTTCTGCAGCACCAGGGTGTAATTTCCGGCTGGGAGTTGGGGTAAATCCACCACCTGCTTTCCCGAGGCCGCGAACTCCACTTGTCGCTCATGCACCGTCACGCCCAAGCTGTTCACCAGTTTCAGCACATAGTTTCTTCCCTTCATTTCAGGGGAAACTTCCAGGGTGAGCGACTCTGAAGCAGGATTTGGATAAGCCCGTACCTTCAGATGCATGTCCAGCTCTTCAGCAGAGGCAGAAAGGGTGTTCTCGTATTTTACCAGGAACGCATCGGTGTTCTGGCCCTGGGCAGCTCTGGTTACGGGCATCATGCCAGCCGAATTGAAGTTCAGCGTTCCCCCGAAGGCACCCGCCAGGTAAACCTTTTGACCAATATCGGTCAGGAGGGCCATCCCTACCTGATCCTGCGCGTTCCCGATAGATCTGGCCCAGGTAAAACCACCGTACCCTAACCCGTACTTGAGCAGCAACAGGTCTCTTTGCCCGGCATTGTCTTTGATCACCGGGTAGGGTGTATGCGCAGGCTGGCCATTGTGAGAGGCGTACAGGTTGACATCGGTTTGGGCATCAAAATAGCCGGTGGCATACAGCCCTGAATAGTCCACCGCCAGATCGGTCAGGTAGTCTTTCCCGGCCCCGCCTACGCCATGCAGCCAACTTGTTTTGCCGGTGTTATAGTCAAACTTAGCCATAAACGCATCATTTTCGCCTTTGCAGCCCAGTTCCCAAATCCCGTTCTGGGTGGACGGGAATTGAATACCGAACTCCGAGGCAGTACTGGTAGAAAACCAGCCTGCCATGTAAATGCCGGTGTTGTCCAGGGCCAGGGCGTTCACCCAGGAAAAGGAGAAAGTACCCCGGGTTTGCTCCAGCCAGTCCAGTTCGCCGGTCCCCGGATGGTAGCGCGCCCAAAAGATGTTTCGGCTGCCGCCCTGGCTGGAAATCACCTCGGGTTTGGTGCCGTTCAGGTTAAAATCCGCTTCTCCGGAGAAAACCCCACCCACAAATAACCCCTCGTCATTAGCGGCAATGGCACTGATGGCCTCGCCGTTCACCCCTCCTACCCCGCGCCACCAGGCGGTGGAACCGTCCTGCCCGTTCAGCTTCATCAGGAAGCCATCAGAGCTGCCTGTACTGCTTTTGATCAACGCCGTGCCGCCGTGGTTAAAGTCCAGTTCGCCCAGGAAAGCGCCGGATACAAACAGCTCCCCGTGCGACGTAGCCAACCTTACATGGTACACCCCATTACTGGCCAGGTCTCCCAAAATTGGTTTTGCCCATTGCAGATCGGCGGTTTCTAACGCGTACTTCGCAACAAACCCATTGGGAGAGTAGCCTGTCTGTCCGTTCACATCAGGCCCGATCAAGACCGCCGGGGTACCACCCGGATTGAAGTTCAGCTCTCCGCGGAACAAACCGGAAACATAGATGGCCGTGGCATCCACTACCAGGTCCAGGTCTTCTGCCAGACCCGTTCCGGTAATGGTCTTTACCCATTCCAGGCTCCCGTTAGAAGTGTACTTGGCGATAAAGGCACTCTGGGCACCGGTGCTTTGGAGGGTGGTGGTTCCCAGCTGCGCGCTCCCCTGGAAAGTACCCGCCATGTACACGTTCCCATCAGGATCTTTGGCCAGTGCCGAAGCGGCGCTGTGGAGAGGAGTAGCGTTGGAAGCTCCGTTCACTGTTTGCATCCAGAGCACATGCGCGGAGACCTGCGAGAAAGCCTCCTGGGGCAGCAGGTAAAACAAGCAGATCAGGAACAGAGCGTAAACAGGTGTCTTCATACGATAGAATCTTTGATTTAAGTTAGTCTATAAATTCAAAGATTCCTATATAAGCAAAAAGGTTGCATGTCAATGACATACAACCTTTCAGGTAGAGGCATTTTATATATCTGAAGCCTTGCCATTTCGCGGTTTTCGCCGTTGTTGGTGTTATCACCAACAACTTCTTATCAGCCCAGTTTAAGGGAAATTCTTAGAATTGAGCCTGGAAAGGATTGTTGGTGACAACACCAACAATGGCACAAAAGGCATACAACCTTTCAGGAAGAGGTATTTTCTTTATTTGAGGTTACTTCAGCACTCGCCGTTGTTGGTGTTATCACCAACAACTTCTAATCATCTCAGTTTAAGGGGAATTTTGAGAAATGAGCCTGGAAAGGATTGTTGGTGATAACACCAACAATGGCACAGAACGCTAACAACGGCACAGATGGCATAGATTGCTAGGATTATGCCCATTTCATGGCTACATCTGAAAACCAGAAAGGGAGCCCAGCTTGTGCTGACTCCCTTTCTGGTTCTTATCATTTCAGGCCTATTATCTTGAAAAGTGGCCCAAAACGTACTTTATTTCAGTACAATGATGGTTACGCCATCGCCGCCTCGCTCTACGTGTTCATCGCTCACGCTGGCTACTTCGCGCAAGGTACGCACGTAGTCCCGGATGATCTGCTTCAGGATACCATTCCCGCGACCGTGGATGATTTTCACCTCCGGAATGCCTAGCATGATGGCATCGTCCATGAAGTTCATCACGGTGGTGAGCGCTTCTTCGGCGTACTTCCCGCGCACGTCCAGGGTGTGCTGGAAGTCGGCCATGCGTTGGGTCACGTCCAAGCCTCTGGAAGGAGCCGTGGCAGTAGCCAGTTCTTTCTCCTTCTTGGCTTTCTCGCGCACCACGTTGGGGTCAGGGCGTTCCAGTTTCTCCAGCTTCACAATGGTCTTCAAGCCCCCGAAACTCACCTCCGCGGTTTTGCCTTTGATGGCCAGCAGTTCACCCACTGAGTCTTGCCCGATCAAAGCCACGCGCTCACCCGGTTGCAAAGGTCCGGTTGGTACCGAGCCGTTGCGGCGCACCACTGGTTTTGGTTCCGGTGTGATTTTCTCCTTGAAGGCATCCAGCTGCTGCCGGGCCGCTTTGGTTTGTTCCTTTTCGGCCTGGCTGCGTCTGATCTGCTCAATGGTTTGCTCAATCTGTTGGTTCGCGTCTTTCAGGAGCAACTTGGCCTGACCTTTGGCCGTCCGGATGATATCCTGCTTGGTTTCCTCCAGATGGTCTTTCAGGGCCGTATACTCTTCCACCGCTTTCTGCAGTTTGCGCTCATGCTTGGCCACTGCCGCATTCTTCTTCTCGAAATCGGTTTTCTCCTGCTCCAGTTGCTCCAGCAGCTTGTCGTAACGGATCTTCTCCTTCCCTACCAGCGTACCGGCCTTCTCAATGATATTCTTCGGCAACCCGATTTTACGGGCGATCTCTAGCGCGAAGGAAGAACCCGGCTTACCAATCTCCAACTGATACAGCGGCTGCAACTCAGCGGGGTTGTAGCGCATGGCACCGTTCACAATGCCTGGCGTACGCTCCGCGAAGTTCTTCAGGTTGGTGTAGTGGGTGGTGATCACCCCAAACACCTTCTGCTGGTGCAGTTGGCTCAACACAGATTCAGCGATGGCTCCGCCCAGCACCGGCTCGGTACCGGTACCAAACTCGTCAATGAGCACCAGCGACTTCTTATCCGCGAACAGCACAAACTGCTTCATGTTCTGCAGGTGGGAGCTGTAGGTACTCAGGTCGTTCTCAATGGACTGCTCATCGCCCATGTCCAGGAAAATATCCCCGAACAAACCAGCCTCAGAACCTTCGTCCACGGGAATCAAAAGACCGCACTGCAGCATGTACTGCAACAGACCCGCCGTTTTCATGGCCACGGATTTACCCCCGGCGTTCGGTCCCGAGATCAACAGAATGCGTTGCTCCTGGTCCAGATCCAGCGAAAGCGGAACGGCTTTTTTGCCCTGTGCCTGCAACGTCAGGTGCAGGATGGGGTGACGGGCGTTCTTCCACTTCATGACCGGACGCTTGTGCAGTTCCGGCATAATCGCGCCAATCTTGTTCGCCACCACGGCTTTGGCCCGGATGAAGTCCAGCAAAGACAGGAACTGGTACGCTTTGCGCAAGGCCGGTAAATGGTGCCGCACCTGGTTCGTAACCGCTGTCAACAAGCGGATGAGTTCGCGGTGATAGGCGTTCTCCAGGTCTTTGATGTCGTTGTTCAGCTCAAAGACGTTTTCCGGCTCCAAGTACACGGTTTGCCCCGTGGCCGATTCGTCATGGATCAGACCTTTGATGCGGCGCTTGTACTCGGCAATCACCGGAATCACCAGACGTCCGCCCCGGATGGTAGGCTCGGCATCAGACGGCGTCCAGCCTTCATTTTTAGCGTGGCGCATGATGCTGCTGATCTGCTTCCGAAGCTGGGTTTGCTGCCCAATCAGGTCACGCTTGATGCGCTGCAGCTCTGGCGAGGCATCGTCTTTCACGTTGCCGCTGTCGTCCACCAGTTTCTCCAGGGCAGTCACCAGTTGGCGGTCCACGGTTACATCCTGGGTCAGGGCTTTCAGGGCCAGGTATTGGTCCTCATCGGCCTCCACAAAGAAGCCTAGCGCCTGCCGTATAGCCCGTAAGGACATTTTTATCTCGTACACGCCCCGCACCTCCAGGAAGGCACCTTCCAGAGCGGCGCGGTTCAGGTGCTCGGTTACGTCAAAGTAGTACTGCGATGGGAAGTCTTCGCCGGCGCGCAGGATGTTGGCAAACTCATGCGTTTGCTGCAACAGCCGCTGCACCAGGTCAAAGCGGTCCAGGAACGACACGCGCTCCACGAACTTCCGCCCCAGGGGACTTAAACAGGCTTCGGCCAGCATTTCTCTGATCTGGCTGAACCCGATTTTCTGCTCAAAATTTGATGGGTATATCAAGTCTTTGTTTTTTCTAGTTTTATTTTCTGTTTCTACCCCGATTCTGCAAAAGTAGCTTAAATACGGGATTGGTCAGGATTATAGAACATCACGTAGCGAATCTATGTTCCTTTTGTATTCAAGATTTATCTTAGGTGCCAGTAGTTAACATACTATTCAAGATATAGACCTAAAGACTTTACTGATGTTCCGTAGTTATAGGGCTTGTTGGTGAGAACACCAACAAGGGCGAGAAGGGCGAGAAGGACGAGAGGAATATTCAAGTTTTAGCATCTGGCTCTTTGATGCAATTGGTTTGTTTTTGAGAACTCCAATGAGGCCGAAAAGTGTAAGACATTCTACTAGTTAGATTCTTGGCATCGCAAAGTCTACAGGGATTGTTGGTGAAAACACCTTCCTCTACTCTGTCATCCTGAAAGGATCTTGTGAGCGAACGGTAGTAGCGTTTCTCTTGTGCTTTTCTAGTTCGCCCACAAGATCTTTCCAAGATGACAAAAGGGAGGTAAAGATGATAAGGAGGTAAAGACAATAATTAGATGAGTAGAAGCCCTAGCTGATTATGGCCAGTGTTTATATTAGTTTATAAGTTCAAACCAACTTCACTCAGAACTTCTCCTCTATACCTAACCCGAACAGCGCATAGTCATACTTCACCGGATCTGCCGGATCAAACTGCTTCAGGTTCTGGGTCAGTTCTTCGGCCATGGCCCAATCTGACTGCGCTCGTTCAATGAGGCCTAGTTTGCGGGCCACCCGTTGCACGTGCACATCACAGGGGCAAACCAAATCGGCGGGTGACATGCGGTTCCAGATCCCGAAATCTACGCCCTGCTCGTCTTTCCTCACCATCCAGCGCAGATACATGTTGATCCGTTTACAGGCCGATTTTTTGGCCGGCGTGGAAATGTGCTTGCGGGTGCGGTGCGGGGCCTCCGGTAAGGAAAAGACTAGGTTATAGAAAAAGGACAGCCGTGACTTCTGCTCTGATAAAGGAGCGGCCGGGTAGCCCAGAAATGCTTCTTCCAGGCTCTGGTGCTGCTCGTAGAACCACCTGAAGAAATGCACCAGATAAAGCAGATCAGTATCATTGAAGGTGCGGTGCTTGAACCCGAGAAGCTGTTTCAGGTCCCCGTCCTGGTGCTGGGTAATGAACTGGAACGGGGCATTGTCCATGCGCTGCATCAGCTCCTTACACTTGTTGATGATGGTTTTGCGTTGGCCCCAGGCTAGAATAGCCGCAAAGAACCCCGAGAGCTCAATGTCCTGTTTCAGCTGGAACAGGTGCGGAATGGATACCGGATCATGCGGGATAAAGTCTGGCGTGTTGTAGCGGCGGTAGCGGTCTTCCAGCAGAGCTTCCAGTTGGGCGGTGGTGTAGGACATCAGTTCAAGTTGGAATAAGGAAACGTGAAGTAGGTATTAGGAAAAAGCTATCAAGGTTAAATCCGCTCTTCCCTGGCATAGGTAGTCTTAAGCTATACGGTACCTCGGCTCTGTTTTCGGGCTACTTACGGGAAAAACGCAAAGAAACGAAAGGAGGCAAAAAACGGCACCAGGCTGGTTTCCGTTTTTTGCCTCCTTTCGGGAAAATAGCTTGAAAACGCTTAAGGCATGTACGACACTTCTACCCTAAACCGCTTGTCCACGGCGCCAATCTGCTGGCAGGCTTTCTTGGAGAGTTTTACCACCAGTTTGTCGTTGTCGCCGGTGGAGGGCAGTTTACCGATCACGCGCACGTACACGGTCTGGTCGTTCATGGGGTTTTTCACGGCCATGATGGTGCCCACCGGGGCGGTCTTATGCAAGGCCAGGAATTTATTGGCATCGGTGCGGGTGTCAATCTGCTCGGCCATGCCGCTCTCGTTCACCCTTGACACGTACTCGGTGGTTTTAGAGGAAGTTTTCTCATCGTCGGCATCTCCCTTGGCAGCGGCCGGTGAGGTGGTTTTGGCGGTAGAAGCAGCCGGTGTTGCTGGGGTGGCGGGCTGCTTGGGGGCAGTAACCACATCGTCCGACTCGGGCACGTACACCTTGGCGTCAGCGGTGGCCTGCGAAGGCGTGGCCCCTACTCCCACAATGAGGTTCTGGCCCACCACCACTTTAGAGGCGGTAAGTTTGTTCCACTTCATGAGGTCGTCTACCGTTACGCCGTGCTGGTTGGCAATGGCGAACAAGGTCTGGCGGGGTTGCACCTTATGGATTTTGTTGCCTTTGGCGTCTACCACGTAGGTGCGGTTGGCCGCCGGGCTGGTGGTAGCCCCGGCTGGTTCAGTGGGCGTGGCTTTGGTCGCGGCGGAGTTGCTGGCTTCGGCTTTGAGGGGAATCAGCACGGTCTGCCCCACAATCAGGGACTTGTCAACGCCTTTATTGGCCTCCACAATCTTGGCTACGGCTACCCCGTACTTGCGGGACAGGGCATAAAGGGTTTCGCCGGGGGTTACTTTGTGGGTAATGTAGGTTCTTCCGTTCTGGACTTTCACGCCGGTGGAATCACGGGCAAACAAGGTTTCGGCCGAGGCGGCCCCGTACGATACCAGGAGGCAACCCAGAACAAATGCAAACTTCTTAAACATGGACTCTACTTCGTTTTTCTAATACACTAACAGGGACAACTTCCCACGCCGGAACAATGCACGCTTTCTCGGAAAAGAGAAAATTGGTGATCCTTTCCGGAGGGCTACCCTGGAGCACCAGCCGGGCCTTAGAGGGCAAAAACGGCTTCTCTAGGGGCTGGTGAGGGTGTAAGTTACCAAAAAAATCATAAACCAACGTTGTTTCCCCTTAAAGGGTTACACATTAGCGGTATGGCGCCGGCCCCAGAAAAATCTTTCTGCCGGGTAGCACGCCTGTACCCCACCTGCAACAGAACGCTTCGGGGAGGGCTTTTCTTTTACCCTTGCCGGCTGAATTTCCCGCCTGCTCGTGCCGGTGCGCTGGTCCTGCCTTGGTACTTAGTGAAACAGGTAGACCACTTTGTAGTCCTCGTTCAGCTTGAGGGCTGCCTCAAACTTATTGCCGGTCTTGGGTGAGGTAAAGCCTTTGATCTTGCCGGTCTTGCCTTTGAGCACCAGCGCCTTGATGTGGCTCTCCGACAGGGTTTTGCCGTGCAGTTCAAACGGCACCATAAACTGGCAGCCTTCCCGGAAGCGGCTGCAGCCGTAGGCGGTCTTGCCTTTCAGCATCTGGCCCTGGCTGCACTTGGGGCAGATCATGACCACGGGTTTCTGTTCCTTGGCCTCGGCTCTTTCCAGCTGCAGTTCATGGGTGGGCGTCAAGGCAAAACTGGCATCAAACTTCTCGCCGGAGCCTTCCTCCACAAAGCCTTTCACCACGGCGCTTTTCCCTTTCTTCAGCAGGGTCTGCACGTGCTTTTCTGTGAGCGGTTTGCCATGGAACGTCATAGGCAGCCGGAACTGGCACCCTTCCCTGAAACGGGCGCACCCGTAGGCCGAGCTTCCTTTCAGGATGTGCCCGGTGCCGCAGGCGGGGCAGGCGCCCAATCCAGCTGCTGGAGCAGAGGCGTTTTTGGGCTCTTTTTTGGCTTTCTCCCCTTTTTTGGCGGGCTCTTTCTCTTTGGCGGGCGCAGTGGCGGCTTCGGTAGGCTGCAGGGTAACCATGTTCGTGTCCTGCTTCACCTCCTGCACCATTTCCCACACCAAACCCTTGAGCTCCTGCAGGAAATTTTCGGCCTCAAATTCGCCGCCCTCAATCTGCCTGAGTTTCTTCTCCCACTGCCCCGTCATCTCCGCCGATTTGAGCGTGGGGTTTCTGATGACCTGAATCAGATCGATGCCCGTTTGGGTGGGCAGGATTTTCTTTTTCTCCTTCCGGATGTAGTTGCGCTTGAACAAGGTCTCAATGATGGCCGCCCGGGTAGAAGGCCTTCCGATGCCGTTTTCCTTCAGCGCCTCTTTCAGTTCCTCGTCCTCCACCTGTTTTCCGGCCGTTTCCATGGAACGGAGCAACGTGGCCTCGGTAAAGTCCTTGGGCGGACTGGTGGATTTGCGTTCCAGCAGCGGCTCATGCGGGCCGCGCTCGCCGGCGGCAAAGTGCGGCAACACCGCTAAATCCTCTTCCTTCTCCTCGCCTTCGGCGGAGGGTTTGGCAGCGGGCTTGGGCGTGTTCTGAGGTTCCTCGGGGCCGTAGACCACGCGCCAACCGGGCTCCAGAATCTGCTTGCCTCTGGCCCGGAACGCGTGCTGCGCCGCCTCGCCGTTCACCACCGTGTTGCTCACAATACAGTCTGGGTAAAACGCGGCAATGAAGCGCTTGGCCACCAGGTCAAACACCTTGGCCTCGGTGCCGTACAGTCCGCGGGCATCAGCCCCGGTGGGGATGATGGCGTGGTGATCGGTGACTTTGTTGTTGTTGAAGACCTTGGCTGATTTCCTGATCTTCTTGCCCAACAGCTCCTGCGTGAGGTGCTGGTAATCGTGCAGACCGCCCAGGATGCCGGGGATCTTGGGATAGATATCATCGGGCAAGAAGGTGGTGTCTACGCGCGGGTAGCTGACCACCTTTTTCTCATAGAGGCTCTGCACCGTTTTCAGGGTCTCATCGGCGGACATCCCAAATTTGTTGTTGCACTCCACCTGCAGCGAGGTGAGGTCAAACAGGCGCGGGGCGCTCTCGGTGCCGCGCTTGGTTTCCACGTCCTTGATCTCGAACTCGGCGGGTTTGATCTGCTCCAGAATGGCCAGGGCTTTGGCCTCGTCTTTGAACCGGCCCGAGGTGCTGCTGAATGTCACCTCGCGGTACACGGTTTTCAGCTCCCAGAACGGCTCGGGCTTGAAGTTCTGGATCTCCAGGTGACGGTGCACAATCATGGCCAGGGTGGGCGTCTGCACGCGACCCAAGGAAAGCAGTTGCCGCCCTTGCGCGTATTTCAACGTAAACAGACGCGTGGCATTGATGCCCAGGAGCCAGTCACCAATGGCGCGACTCTTGCCGGCTTGGTACAGCTGGTCAAACTCTTTGCCGTCGCGCAGTTGCGCAAAACCCTGCCGGATGGCTTCCTCGGTAAGAGAAGAAATCCAGAGGCGTTTGAACGGTTTGCGGTATTTGGCCTGGTGCAGGACCCAGCGTTGAATCACCTCTCCCTCCTGCCCGGCATCGCCGCAGTTGATCACTTCCTCGGCAGATTCCAGCAGCTTTTGAATGACTTTGAACTGCTGCTCTACCCCTTTGTTGCTGATGAGCTTGATGTCGAAACGGTCCGGCACCAGGGGCAGATCGGGCAGGTACCAGCGCTTCCAGTGGGGGTTGTAATCGTCTGGCTCGCAGAGCTGGCAGAAGTGCCCGAAGGTCCAGGTGACCTGGTAGCCGTTGCCTTCAAAGTAGCCGTCGCGCTTGGTTTTGGCACCAATCACGTGGGCAATCTCACGGGCTACACTGGGTTTTTCGGCGATGCAGAGTTTCAAGGCAGTATTGGGGAAAACAGGTCTAAAACGGACCCCAAAGGTACGCAAAATCCGGCTTTTTAGCTAGCAGAGAGCCATTTACCGCATATATCACTTTTTAGATATTACGCCATTTTCGCAATGGTTAATCGATTTCGCTTATCAATTACGAATCAACTGATTAGCCTCACTGATGGTCTTCGCAAGGCCATCGGCTTTGTACTGATTTATGGATTTTATACTTAACAAAGCCCCAACCGCCTCGTATAAAATAATCCGGTGCCACGGGTGGCATTGGGTAATCCATCATTCACCTTTAACATAAACTAACTATGAAAAATCGTGAGCATACAGGGTACGATGCCTTTAACACGTACCGTTCAGGAAACGAAAACACCAATCGTAGTGAATGGGGCAGCATGGGCAATCGGACCACCGGGTATGGCAATAAGGACTACAAATCTTTTGGCGGAAGTCATAACGCTGGCAACACCGGCGACCGCGGCGAGAGCAATTTCAGTAGCCGCGGATCTGTGTTCAGCGGCAACAACGATGACCGCTCTGAAAGCCACTACAGCAGCCAGGGTTCTAACTACGGCGGCAACCAATACCGTTCTGGAAACCAAAGCGGCTACCAGGACCAAAACCGCAGCAACCAAGGCGGCCAGTACGGCAATTCCAGCGGCTGGAGCGGACACTCCATGCAGGGCAACTCCATGCAGAGCGGCTCCATGCAAAACCGGGGCGGTTCTGGCCAGGGCATGAGCGGTGGCTCTAACTATGGTTCTTCCAGAGGCAGTGGCTCTTCCATGAGCGGCGGCTCCTCAATGGGCGGGTCTAACTACGGTTCGTCCAATTACGGACAAAGCGGCTCCTCCATGGGCGGCTCCCGCCACGACAGCATGAACCAGGGCGGCTATGGCTCCTATGGCTCCGGCAGCAGCAACCGCGGCGGCTCTTCTATGGGCGGGTCTAACTATGGCTCCTCTAACTTCGGCCAAAGCGGCTCTTCCAATACCGGTGGCGGCTCTTCGCATGACATTGGCACCTACGGCGGCGCTCGTTCAGGCTACGCCGGGTCTTCTTCCGGCCACATGTCGGGCGGTGCCATGGACCGGGGCAATGCCTACAGCAACTACGGCGGCTCTAACGACTACCGGGGCCACAACTCGGGCTACGGCTCTGGCTCCAGTTCAGACTACGGGAGCTCCCGCGGCGGCCAGTCTTCCGGATCAAGCAACTACGGCGGGTCTTATGGCCATAGCGGGTCTTCGTATGGGAACAATTCAGAGTCTTCTTACGGGCAGTCTTCCAGAGGCGGTTCTGGATACGGCATGAGCGGCAGCTCCGGCATGGGCGGAGGCTATGGCATGAGCGGTAGCTCCGGTATGGGAAGTGGCTATGGCATGAGCGGTAGTTCAGGCATGGGCTCTGGCTCCAGTGACCACAACCGGAACTCTGGCGGCAACACCAACATGTACGGCACCAATAACCAGAGCGGCAACCGCAGCGGCAACAGCAGCTGGATGAACGACGATGATAACGACCACGCCCGCTACAGCCACGGCAATGCCATGGAAAACCGGTATTCAGATGATTACAACCACCCAAGAAATGACAATTGGGGCAGTAATAACTACGATGAAGACCGGTACCGCAGAAACCGTAGCAACGACAATGACGACGACAACCGCGACGGCGAAGGCTTCTTTGAAAGAATAGGCCACGGCATCAGGGACGCCTGGAACAGCATAGCCGGCGATGATGACAACGACTATGACAACAGAAGCCGCAGAAACTCTTCTGCCGGCGGCCCTCCATACAACTACGGGTCAGGCTCTAACAATGCCGGCTGGTAGTTTGCCTTAAGCCAGATGGCTAAAAACAGAAAGCCCCACCTTGCGGTGGGGCTTTCTGCATTAACAACTAAACCATTTACTCTAATCTAATGAACTAAAACTAAGGGACTGCTTATTGCATGCCGTAAATATGCTCAAAGCGCTTGAGCATGTGCTCTTTCACGTTGAGGTTGTGCAGGATGCCTTCCCGGATGTCATATACCAGGCCGTGCAGCTGCGGTGGATCTTCGTCCTTCAGGGCGTTCTGGATGATGGAGGTCTTAGAAAGGTTGATCACTTGCTCAATCACGTTCAGCTCCACCAGCCTGCGGAAGCGCTGCTCCTCATCTGTGATAAAGTTGAACTCATTCTCGTGCAGCCTGATCACGTCTTTGATGTTGGTGAGCCAGTTGTCAATGAGGCCAAACTGCTTGTCGCTCATGGCGGCGGCAACCCCGCCGCAGCCATAGTGGCCCACAACCATGATGTGTTTCACCTTCAGCACTTCCACGGCGTACTGCAGCACAGAAAGCAGGTTCATGTCTGTGTGCACTACCATGTTGGCGATGTTGCGGTGCACAAACATCTCGCCCGGGGCGGTCCCGGAAATCTGGCTGGCTGGCACGCGGCTGTCTGAGCAGCCTATGAACAGGTATTTAGGAGTCTGGCCTTTGGCAGAGCGCTCAAAGAATTCTGGGTCATCTTCGCGCTTCTTCTCTACCCACTCAAGGTTTCCTTTAAAAATGCGCTCCATGTCTGGGTGCATTGGCGTTCTATTTATTGCTTCCATAGTTCTTATATAAAAATTAATGTGCGTCAATAGTGGCAACGGTTGGGATATCTTTCAGGGTTAGCCGGATATCTTTCTCATGGGCCACGGTCCTGAAATTCTGGATGGCCTCCAGCACGTCATAGTCAATGTAGGTAGACTGGGAGCCATCAATGATTACTTCGCTGCGCTCCGGCAGGTGCTCCAGGGTAAGGGCCACGCTGGCTTTGTTCAGGAAAGAAACGTTCTCGCTCAGCTTGATGTGGATCTTCTCCTGCCCTTCATGGTTCTCGCGGCGGAAAAAGTACGGCGACTTGTAGTTGGCTTTAAGAATGTAGAAGACGCCTACCACCAGACCAATGGAGATACCTTTCAGCAGGTCGGTGAACAAGATGGCCAGAATGGTGATGATGAACGGCAGGAACTGGTCCAGGCCCAATTTCCACTGCGTTTTGTACAGGGCCGGTTTGGTCAATTTGAAACCAACCACCAGGAGTACCGCCGCCAGGGCTGCCAACGGAACCAGGCGCAGCGCATCGGTCAGGAACAGGATACTCATCAGGAGGAAGATACCGTGGAAGAAGCTGGACATCTTAGACTGTGCCCCCGCGTTCAGGTTGGCAGAGCTTCTCACAATTACCGCCGTGATAGGAATACCGCCAATCAGACCACTCACCATGTTACCCACGCCCTGGGCCTTCAGTTCACGGTTGTTGGGGGTACGGCGCTTGTGCGGGTCCAGCTTGTCAATGGCTTCCACGCTCAGCAAGCTTTCAAGGCTGGCTACAATGGCCAGGGTTGCGCCCACCACGTACACCTGCGGGTTGGTAAAGGCGCTCCAGTCTGGGAAGCGCAGCTCGCTCAGCAAAGAGGCGGCCCCAGAGATATCAGGTAATTGCACCAGGTGCGTATCGGCAATGGCAAGGGCTGGGAAAGAGTTTTGGAACAGGAGGTTCAGGCCAATGGACACCAGCACGGCAATAAGGGCGCCCGGCACCAGCTTGAAGAACGAAATTCGCTGCAAAAAAGGACGGTCCCACAGCACCAGAATGGCCAGGGAAACCAGACCCACAATAAGGGACCCTACCTGCAGGCGGTTGCTGATGGCGTACCCAATCTCAGAGAAGGTATTGCGGCCATCTGGCTGCCAGAAGTTCAGGTCGCCCAGGAAGTCCTCGTCGGCGCCCAAAAAGTGCGGAATCTGCTTTAAAATAAGGATAAGCCCGATGGCGGCCAGCATGCCCTTGATCACCGAGGAAGGGAAATACAACCCAATAATCCCGGCTTTCAGGTATCCCAGCACAACCTGTAAAACCCCGCAGAGCACCACCGCCAGAAGGAAGACTTCATAGCTGCCCAGGGTCTGGATGCCGTTGATCACAATCACGGTCAAACCCGCGGCCGGACCACTCACGCTCAGGTGCGAGCCACTTAGCCACGACACCACCAACCCCCCCGTTACCCCGGCAATAAGCCCGGCAAACAGGGGTGCCCCAGAGGCCAGCGAAATGCCAAGGCACAAAGGCAGGGCCACCAAAAACACGACCAAGCCCGATGACAAATCTTTGCCAACAGAGTCAAACAATCCTCTTTCTTTCATACCGTACAATCTTTTGCGCTACATTGCCAAACTGGCAACATTTCTTATGCTTTTTGATTTTTCTTCTGCAAAACTCAGAAAAGGGTATTAAGATTGAATTAAAACCAAATTAAAATTTGATTAAAATAAACGTTACTCCTTTAAGCCTTTACAGGTATTATAAAGCCAACGGGGCAATAGAAAGAGGAGAAAAAGCGGCAAAAAACCCGTTTCAGCGCTGTTTTCTTAAAAACAGCGCTGAAACGGGTAAACATTAAAGTAGGCTAAGTGACGGCTTAATTTTAAATACGGATGACCCCATACAGCTTGGGCAGGGTGATGGACACCTCGGTGCCCTCGTTCAGCTGAGAGCGCACCGCAATGGTGCCCCGGTGCAGCTGAATGATTTTCTCGGCGAGCGGCAACCCAATGCCGTGGCCCGAGATTTCCCGCACATTCTCGGCCCGGAAGAACGGCACGAAGACCTTGCGCACGTCCTCGGGGGCCATGCCAATGCCGCGGTCCTGTATCCGCAGCACCAGCGTGCGGGCCTGCACCTCAATGGACACCGTGATGATTACCTCGCCCCGGGAGAACTTGGCGGCGTTTTCCAGCACGTTCACGGTGGCAATGAGCAGCAGCGCCTCGTTGCCCCTGATCATGAGTTCATTGTCGTCCTCGGGCAGGTTCACAAAGTCCACTTCCACCTTCATGTGCGGCTGGCGCTTGCGGCCCTCGGCGCAGGCTTGCCAGACCAACTCATCCACGCGCAGATCGGTCATGGGAATCTTGGAGGAGTCGGTGCTGGCCTGTACCATCTGCAACAGGCCGTTGGAGAGCTGCGCCAGCAGTTGGGCATCTTCCAGAATGGATTGCAGCACGCGTTCATACTCCTCGGGCTGGCGCCGGTTCATCAGGGCTACCTGCAGCTCGCCAATCATGGCCGTAAGGGGGGTGCGCAGCTCGTGCGAGGCACTGGACACAAACGTTTTCTGTGACTCAAAGGCGGTCTCCAGCCGGTCCAGCAGGTTGTTGAAAGTCTGGGCCAGGTGGGCCACTTCGTCTTCGCCATCGGCTTGGGAGAGGCGCTGCCGCAGGTCTGAGGCGTTGATGGTTTCCACCTCAGACACCACCTTGAGGAAAGGCTTGAGGGCCGCCCGGGAGAAGGCCATGCCCGCAATGATCACCGTGAGCAGCGAGATCACAAAGCCCGTGATCAGGAGCGTGCGCAGGTGCTGTAGTTTGTTGAGGTTGTAGAGGTCAATGGATGAGGCCAGCACAAAGTAGACCTTGTTGGTGTGCCAGTACCGGATGCCGACTAATTGGCGGTCGCCCTGCTCCAGGCGCACCTCGCCGTCCTGCTTCAGCTTTTCCAAAAGCCTGGGGGGCACCACCAGTTGGTCGGCCCCGTCGGTGAAAAGCAGCCGGTGGTTTTCGTCATAGACCTTCACCACCTCGCGGGGCAGCATCTGGAAGTAAAGGCGCTGGTCAAGGGCGTGCTGCTGCTGGCTCACGGTATCGGCGTCCAGCACGTAGTGCGCCGTGGCGAAGGCCCGGTTGAGGATGCGGCCGTAGAAATCGTTCTTGCGGTACAGCGAGCTGAAGTAGTAGACCGAGATGGAGAAGAAAAGCAGGATGCCCGTGAAGATGCCGGCAAACTGCAGCGTGAGTCTGGTCTTGATTTTCATTTTTCCTCCATTTCCTTGAGTACATAGCCCATGCCTACCAGGGTATGGATCAATTTGGGGGAGAAGTCTTTGTCTATCTTTTTGCGCAGGAAGTTGATGTACACGTCTATCACGTTGCTGCCGGTGTCAAAGGAAGTCTCCCAGACCTGCTCAATAATGTCTACCCTGGAGACCACCCGCTCTTTGTTGCGCAGCAGGTACTGCAGCAGGGCAAACTCACGGGCCGTGAGGGAAATGGGCACGCCCTTGCGGTGCACGGTCTTTTTCTGCACGTCCAGCTCCAGGTCGGCAATCTTGAGGACCTCGGTGCCCACGCTTTCCTGCGACCGCCGCGTGAGGGCCCTGATGCGGGCCAGCAGCTCCTGAAACTCAAACGGCTTGACCAGGTAATCATCGGCCCCGGAGTCCAGGCCCAGGATCTTGTCATCGGTGCTGCCCAGGGCGGTGAGCATGAGGATGGGAACGGTCACGCTCTGCTGCCGGATGAGCTTGCAGACCTCCACTCCGTTCATGCGCGGCAGAATCACATCCAAGATCACCAGGTCATACTCGTTCTCCATGGCCAGCTTGGCGCCGTAAAAGCCGTCGTACGCCTGCTCCACCTCATACATCTGCTCCTCCAGGCCTTTCTTGATGAAAGCGCTCACTTTGGGTTCGTCTTCAATGAGGAGAATCTTCATGGTTCAAAGGTACAGGTTGGCAAGGCACAAACATAGGGAGTTTTTGCCCTCAATGGTGAAGGCTTCCGCGAAACTTCCCCAGCAAGGTCCCTTGTAAAGGGGTCCCCCCTCCTAGCAGCAGTTTCCGGCCCCTTTTCAGAAAAGTAGCCCCTAAACGCTAAGCGCCAGTTTTTCCTTCAGCCATGGGGTTGGGTTGGCGCTTACGTGAGGCTTTCCAGATAAAGCCATCCAGCAGGTAGTGCGTGATCTGCGGCAGCGCCAGCAAAGGCACCAGCACCGCAAGCACCACCCCGTCTTCCACCTGCGGCAGCACCTGGAAAGTAGAAAACACCTCCGGGTGCTCCCGCCACACCAGCGCATCCCAGAGCCCTTCCTCCAGGTAGGCCAGCACCACCACCAAGCCAATAAAGAAGCCTCCGCCCACCAGGCCCACGGTAAGCCGCTCCCGCCAGGTCCGCCGCACCGGCTGCACTAATCGGTTTTGGGGCCGTTTTCTGGAAATCCAGACCAAAGCCAGGTACGGGATGCCGTGGGAGACCACGTTGAACGTGGTAAAGATAAGATCGCCGTTGTAGTGCACTATGCCAATGTACCAGGCCAGAAAGGTACCGGTCATGACCAGAAAGCGGGGCAGGTTCACCCGCCGGTGCCGCCAGAATACCCACGCCTCCTTGCCCAGGTACACCAGGAACAAGGCAACATTCAGATAGGCCACCCAGGGCGCCGCCGCCGGAAAGGAGAGCCGGAGAAAGTCATCGGCTATAAACCAGTTGAAGTGGCGGCCGCCCTCCAAGTGCCAGTACAGCAGGGGCAAAAGCGTGGCGGCGTAAACGCAGAGGGTATCAAACCGGTGCTCGGCTCTGAGCCGGGGCTCTTTACGGGAGTACAGGCGCATAAACCCGTACTGCTGGCGCACAAAGTGGTACACCGCCAGGTAGGCCAGCACGCGCCAAAACACCCCCTCGCCCAGGGAGTACAGCAGCATGCCGCCCGCCCAGGCCCCCAGGGGCACCCACAGCAGGAGCCGCCTCCGGGTCAGGCGCGTTTCTTCCTCCAGATACGTCCTAAAAAGCGTGCTGTACACATGACCCACGTCTATGAGGAGCACCAGCAAGACCCACGCGGGCACCGGAAGGCTCTTCACGTGCTGCTGAAAGAACCCGGGGAACAGCACAATGGCCAGCAGGCAGAGAAACGGCGGCGACAGGATAAAGGCCCCATCTACCCAGGCTGAGTGCAGCCACGGCTGTTTTGGTCTCTCCATGGCTATACGGGTAAGAGTTGTTGCGCCGCCTTGATGCCCTGGTAAAAGGCTTCCTCAAAGATGGAGATGCCGCTCAGGTCTGAGTGGGCAAACACAATCTTCCCGTCCAGCGGCGCAGCGGCTTTTTGCCGCTCCTGGCCCCAGATAAAGCCCGGCGTGGGCCTGATCATGCCGTGCCCCCACACCCACAGGTCGGCCTGCTCCACTTCCCTGCGAATGCCCGGATGGGCTTTCTCCAGTTCCTGCAGCACTAGTTCGGTCCATTCTTCCCGCTTTCGGGTGAAAACGGCTTGCCGGGCTGCCGGCGTGGTATCTGGCAAAGGATAGTAGAACGTGATGACCTGCTTCTCTGGGAAGGCCTGCACGCTTTGCTGCTGGGCGTACACGTAGCCCAGGGAACGGCTGCCGTAAATGACGTTGTCCCAGCTCAGGGGCGTTCCTTTTCCGTTGGGTACTTTCTTGAGGGTAAGATTGGCCACCAGCCAGGGCGCGTACGAAAACCCCTGGGCAGCGGGTTTTGGGGCCGTTTTACTGATTTTGGCCACTAACCGCTCCCGCACGAACTGCGGGGTGGCCAGTATGCATTTGTTGGCCACCAGCCGGGTGGCTTGGTTAGTAGCCAGGTTCAGGTAATCAATCAGTACCTTGCCTTCTTTCAGCTCCAGGTTGTACACCAAGGCACCGGTCCTGATCTCTGCGCCCGTTTGCTCCCGCAGCCGTTCGGCCAGCCAGTGGTTGCCCTGGGGCCAGGTAAGCACGCGGTGCGGGTCTGAGTTGGCCGCCTGGGCTTTGCGGCCGGCAAAGTAATGGATACCGGCCCAGGCCGAGGTCTGCTC
This sequence comes from Rufibacter psychrotolerans, assembly GCF_016924645.1. Taxonomy (GTDB): domain Bacteria; phylum Bacteroidota; class Bacteroidia; order Cytophagales; family Hymenobacteraceae; genus Nibribacter; species Nibribacter psychrotolerans. The sequence goes on from NZ_JAFFJV010000014.1 coordinate 118,283, forward strand.
CAGCGTAGCCCCGAAATCATCCAGGCAGCAATACTCCACGTACCAGCGCAGGTACTCAGAAGTAAGGTTCTGTTGGTGCAGCCACTCCTGCATGGTGAGGGTATCCAGTTGCCGGAACTGTGCATCAGCAGAGGAGCTGTCCAGCGGAATGTCAAAGGCAAACCGGCCGTCTGCCCCTTTGGCCTGTTTCATTTCTTCCATGAGGGCCAGGAAGCGGTCTATCTGTTCCAGATCAGGTTGGGGCACGCTCCAGTGGGGTACCAGGCCCTCCTGCCAGTAGCCGTTGATGAAAAGCCGGTCCTCGGGGTCAAAGCAGAGGTGGTATTCGTTGTAGAGGGGCAGCCCGGCCGCATCATACCCGGTGATCACCCGGGCTTCCTCCAGAAACTGCAGCAGCTCCCGGTTGGCCAGGTTGGGCAACGGCAGGTAATGCGCCCCCCAGGGGTACGCCGACACCGCATTCTGCCCCGACTGGCTGTTGCCGCCGGTCTGGTCTTCCAGCTCCAGCAGGCACACCCGCGCCCTGGAATGTTTGCTCAGCCAACGCGCCGCCGACAACCCCGACACACCCCCGCCAATCACCGCCACGTCTATCTCTTCCGTTTGGGTGGGCACCACCGTAAGGCCGGTTCTGAGCAAGTGCCCCGCCTTGAACGAAGGCCCCAGCAAGCTGCCGGGAATGGGCTGGTTGGTTGCTGGGGTGCAGCTCACCAGGTAGCCGCCGCCGCCCAGCGCCAGGCCGCCCAGGGCCACCGCGCTTTGTTTCAAAAACCTTCTTCTCTCCTCCTGCTGGGCCATCTAGTTCAGGTACTTGGCCCATTCGTCTTCAAAGTATCTGACCAGGGCCTGGTTGTTCAATTTGTTGATCTCTGTTTCGCGGGCGGGCATGTCTTTGGGGAAGGTGCGCATCTGCTCAAACGTGGCCCCGTCCAGAAACCGGAGCTGGGCCATGAACTGCCCGTTCACCTGCAGTTCCTTCTGCGGCGAGGCCAGCACAAACCCCCAATCGCCGAAGGAGGGCACGTGGGCGTGGTACGGCATGGTCACAAACCCGCAGCTGGTGAGCGTGTTCACCACGCACCAATAGGAATTGGGCGCCACAAACGGCGAGGTAGCCTGAATCACCGCCGCCCCGCCCGGCGCGATGGCCTGGTGCAGTACTTTATAGAAGGTATTGGAATACAGCTTGCCGATGGCGTAGTTGGCCGGGTCCGGGAAATCAATCACCACAAAGTCAAACTGCTCCCGGTTGTTCTTGAGCCATTGGAACGCATCGGTGTTGATAATCTGCACCTTCGCGGACTCCAAGGCCCGTTGGTTCAGGTCAAGCAGGACTTCATGGCTCTTGAAAAGCTCGGTCACGGCCTGGTCCAGGTCTACCAGCACCACTTTTTCCACCGAGGGGTAGCGCAGCACCTCGCGCACCGCCAATCCATCGCCGCCGCCCAAAACGAGCACCTTTTTAGGGTTTGGCACCGAATTCAGGCCGGGATGCACCAGGGCCTCATGGTAACGGTATTCGTCGGCGCTGGAGAACTGCAGGTTGCCGTTCAGGAAAAGGCGGAACTCGCGGTCGTTTTTGGTGAGCACAATCTTCTGGTAAGGCGACTGTACTGAGTAGATGATCTTGTCTGCATAGGAAAGGCTCTCGGTGAACGCCAGGATACGGTCGCTCAGCACAAACCCGGTCACCAGCGCGCCAATGGCCACCACGCAGGCCGTGCGCAGGAAGAACATCCACCGCACCTCTTTGCTGAAATAGAAGCACAGCCACAGGGCCACGCCCGCGTTCAGCAAGCCGAAGAAGTAAGACGTGCGCAGGAGCCCCAGGTGGGGCACCAGCAAGAGCGGGAAAATCACCGAGGCCAGCAGCGCCCCAATGTAGTCAAAAGTAAAGATCTTGGAGACCAGCTCCTTGAACTCAAACCGGTCTTCCAGGATGCGCATGATCAAGGGAATCTCCAGCCCCACCAAGGTTCCGGTGAGGGACACCAGCAGGTACAGCACGATCTGGAAAGAGGCCACCCGGTCAAACAGCAGAAACAACAGGGTGGAACTGAAGCCGCCCACCAGCGCCACCAGCACCTCTATCTGGATGAACCAGCCAATGAGGTTACGGTTGAAGAACCGCGACAGGTAGCTCCCAATGCCCATGGAAAAAAGGTACACCCCAATAATGGTGGAAAACTGGGTCACGGAATCACCCAGGAGATAACTGGCCAGCGTACCCGCCACCAACTCATACACCAATCCGCAGGTTGCCACCACAAACACTGAGAACAGCAGCAACGCCTGTACGCTTATACGCATGAAAAACCTCTTTTACCCGTGTACAGACGCCCCAATGATGATGGCGATGGCAATGATGAATGCGGCAAAGATGACGGCCAAGGCCATGTTCTGCTTCTCCAGGATCTCTTTCCAGAGGTTTTCAGGCGTGATCTTCTCCAGCAGCCAGAACGTGAAGAACAGGATGGCAATGCCAATGAACGAGTACAACAAAGAGGCCGTGACCAATTTGTAATTGATGAGTGATTCCATGGTTCTTATTTGTGGTAAAAGGTGTGTCTTCTGTAGCCGCCGGAGGATCTGCTGCCCCCGTTTTCTGTTTCTTCCTTGTCATCGCCCAGGAAACGGGTGCCGGTAAGCCCGGCGTAGGTAAAATACCCCAGCACCAGCACCAGGTAGCCCACGAAGAAATGCTTGATGTATTTGCTCATGTGCGTGTGTTATTGAGTGTAAGGGGAGTAATCGCTGTTCATCCAGCGGTCCTTTTCAAAGGAGTAATGCCGGATGCCCTGCACCACAGGCACTGCCGCAATGAGCAGCAGGGCGATCCAGAAGTTAGACCAGATGGCAACGTCCTGCACCAGTTTAAGGTGGAAAGACTCGGGCAGGCTGGTGCCCAGGGCCAGGACCTCGCGGGAAGGCTGCAGGTACACCCGGTACGTTCCGGACGGAATGGAGGAAAGAATCTGGTCAGTGTCGGTGCTGCCCTCTTTCCAGTGCTCCCCGCCTTCGTAGCCGTGGTAGTACTCCACGCCCAGCTCCACAAAGTACTCGCGGCCGGTGTTTACGTTCAGGAGCGAAAGACCGGTAGCAAACCAGGTATTGGTCACCGGTGCCCTGAGGTACACCTGCACGTTGGAGGAGCCCAAGGCCGAACCTATCTCTACGGTAGGTCCGGGCACGGGCAACAGAGTGCCTTTGCCCCCATCCTCCGTCACGGTAAAGGTTTGGTCCATCAGCACCTTCCCTTGCTGAAAGCTCACCAGCAGCACCTGAATCAGGAGCAGCAGGGCGGCCGCCCCGCCAGCCATCTTGGAAACGAAGGAAAGCGAAAAGTTCTGGGAGAACGGCTCCACGGCCCCTACGTCTATTTTGTAGGGCATTGGGGCGGCAATGGAAAACGTCTCCTGCACCATTTCGGGCTCTATGTGCTCGCCCAGCAGCCAGGTTTGCTCTACTTTGTTCACGCTCAGGGTGAGCATGTAAGGAGGCGCCACATACTCCAAGTACTCACTGTTATCCTCCGTGATCTCCCAGAAGAACTCGCCCTGGGCATACAGCACCTGCGAGCGGTACTTGTTGTACAGCTTGTATTCTGAGCCGCGGTAATACAGTGAGGAAGTGGTACGCTTGGCCCCGTTGGAGATATCACTGATGAACTGGAAGAACGTCCAGTGCCCGTCGTATTCAGACAGGAACGCATACCCGTGCACCGGGTTGAACAGCACGTACTCCCGCCACCGGTACTTTAAACTTTGCTCTTTGTGGACCAGAAACCCCACTACTTTGTACAAGATACCTTTGATCCGGCCCTCGGTCCCGATAGGAATCAGAGGTTCCTGCTTCTCCTTGTCCACCGCCCTGATCTGCACCAATCCCCTTTCCTGCACCTCTGAGAGCCGCGAGCAAACACCGCAGACCACGGTTCTGGCCTGGGCATAGGTATACAGCTGAAGGGGTTTCCTGCAGTTGGGGCACAGCACTTCCAGCGGCAGCGCAGGCAGCTTGCCTTTCTCTTTCACATCAAAGCCATTCATGGTGCACGCGGGTATTTTGAAGTGTCAGGTCCTGTAATGCCACGTACTGGCCCAGGTAGGTATGGGGCGTTCCGCTGCCGGAGGTATGCAGGAGGCCCATTTGGCCATTGGTGCTGAATAACTCAATAGCTGTAAAGTTTTTCTCCAGCAGGCCTTGCTCCGGCACCTCTCCTTCCCAGTAAATTACGTTCACTTTATCAATGACTTCTATCTCAAGCGATATTTTAGAAATGCTGAGGGTCTCCCCTGCCGCACGACCGGTAAGCGGCATCAGACTTGTGTAGGTGGCCTCCTGAAACAGGCTGTAATTACCGGCCCAGTCGCCCAGCCAGCCGGTTTTGCCGCTTTTGTATAAGATGAACCAGTGGTTGCGGTAGCCTTCGGTGAAGAAGTACTGGATGCGTCCAATCACCTCAAAGGCTTGGTTTGAATAGGTACCCGTTGTTCCAACCTGTAAAATGGTTAGCTCCTCTCTCACCGGTTCCGCTTTCTGGATTTGCGCCCCTTCCACGCTTATTCTCCGGGCAATGGAAAGACAGGTGGGGCACACCTGCGCCAGGGTGCTATCAGTTTTGAAGACCAAAGGGGCACTACAGGAAGGGCAAGGAAACGGGGTGCCCACGGGTATCATCATACACTGGAAGAATCAGGAGCAATCGTAGTTGCGCTCTGGTCTGTTTTGGGGTTATTTCCCTAAAAATAAGATTAAAATACCAAAATCCGAAAGCGGAGGCGTTCACTCCCAATCCCCCTTAGGAACAGCAGGCTACTCTTTCTTTCCCCATTTCGCCGGCAGCAGTTGCGGCACCCAACGGTAAGTTTCTGTAAATAAGTCAATTTAACTTCAAGGATGCACCTAACGTGTAGCCAGTTTCTCTTCCGGAAAATGGTAACCTACCATCCAAAAAATTAACTGGTGAGAAACGCCTCACCTACTTCCTTCAGGAGTTCTGCTAAACAAAAAAGCCGCTGATTCGGGGCCGTTTTCACCAAAACAGCCCCGAATCAGCGGCTCTTAATCCACGCGGTACGTGCTACAGCTCCGGCACGGCGCCGGCCAGTTCGGCCTGCCGGTAGTTATGGGCGCTGCGCTGGCCCAAGAAGTAGATCAGGATGCCCAGCACGGTGCAGGAGGTCATCACGCCCACCATGGGCAGGGCGGTGCCGTTGTGCAGCAGGCTCACCGCGCCGGAGACTACCGCCCCGATGCCCATCCGGAAGCTCCCGCCTAAGGCGGCGGCACTGCCCGCCAGCTTGGAGAACGGACCCAGCGAGAGCGCCGAGGCATTAGGCGCCGTGAGGCCCTGGCCCAGCAGGAACAGGAACAGGACCACAATCAGGCCCATCTTGCCGTACCAGCCGGCGTACACTCCCACCACCATCAGGGCTCCCACCAGGGTTTGGTACACCAGGCCCATCTTAATAATTTGCTCGCTTCTGAGTTTGCGCAGCAGCAGGTGGTTGAACTGCGGCGAGCCGATCATGGCCACCGACAGGGCCGCGAAGATCCAGCCGTACTCCTGCTCGCTCACTTTGTAAATGTTCATGAACACATCCGGGGAGCCCGAAATGTACCCGAACGGGGCCGCCGAGGCGATGCCGCCCACCAGCGTGTACACCAGGAACTGCGGATTGCGCAGCACCGCGCCAAAGTTGCCCAACACGGCCTTGGGCCGCAGCGACATGGTAGGGTCAGCCTGTTTTCCCTCGGGCAGGGCGAAGAAAATGCCCACCAGAATCAGGAAGGTGATGGCCGCCAGCACCAGGAACACCGCGTGCCAGCCAAAGGCCGCCGTCACGTAGCCGCCCACGGTGGGGGCAATCATGGGCGACACGGCAATGACCAGAATCAGCCAGGAGAACACCTTGGCCGTTTCTGAGGTGGGAAACAAGTCACGCACCAGGGCCTGCCCCGCCACCATGCCCGCGCAGCCGCCAATGGCCTGCAGAAAGCGCATGGCAATGAGGGTGTCGGCGGAGTTGGCAAAGGCGCAGCCAATAGAGGCGGCAATGTACACGCCCAGCCCGGCGTAGAGTGGGTACTTGCGCCCGAAGCGGTCCAGGAGCGGGCCGTACAGCAACTGCCCCGCCGAGATCCCGATCAGGTAAGCCGTGAGCGAGAGCTGCACCTGGGAGATGGTGGTGCCCAGGTCCTGGGCAATGGCCGGGAACCCCGGCAAATACATGTCTATGGAAAATGGGCTGATGGTGGAGAGGGAGCCCAAGATCAGGATAATGATGAAATATTGTTTACGCGTCATGTTAAATAGAAAAGAGGGCAAAGGTACGGCTCTCTTGGGCAAACGCATGAAAAAATTGCCTTTCGGCCGGTCGCCTCCATGAAACCAGCTCTTTCTTACGGACCCAACCCACACATGATCAGGTGTTTTTGGCCCGATTTCCGGAAATCTGCCCCTAAACGGGAAACCTCTCCCTGGTCACCCGCAAAACCAGCCTGCTGGTCTCGGCAAAGCCGATGGCCGGTAGCCCCACTTTTCAGCCGCGTACTTCGGGAACCGCCTTCTCCTCCCACAAAAAAAAGCCGGCCCCAACCTTTGCTTAGGTTGGGGCCGGCTTTCTGCCGTGTAACTTAGCGGTAGGGCTATCTGCCGTCCTGGTACATGAGGTGGTAGTACTCATCGGCCATGCGCTCAGACCCGAAGTACGCCACCACTTCCCGCATGCTCTGCTTCATGATGCTCACCCACTTCTTGCGGTCCAGGTAATAAGCCGGGATAATCTCGCTCTCCAGCAGGTGCATCATGTTGTTGTAGTCAATCTGGTCCTGCTCAAAGTCGGGGAGCGAGGTGTCCACAATGGGCAGCAGGAAGCTGTTTTCGCCGTGTTTCCCGAACTCGGGCAGCCAACCGTCCTGCACCGAGAAGTTGATGGCCCCGTTCATGGCGGCGGTCATGCCGCTGGTGCCCGATGCCTCGCGGGGGCGGCGGGGCGTGTTGAGCCAGACATCGGCCCCCTGCTTCAGCTTGGCGGAAAGGTCCAGCTCGTAGCCGGTGAGCACCGCCACGTTCTTCTTCTGGTGCGACACTTCAATGAGCTTGTTAAACGTGTTAATGGCCCCAAAGTCAAACGGATAGGGCTTGCCGGCCCAGATCACCTGCACGGGCTGCCCCTCCTGGTTGATCAGCTCAAAGAAGCGGTGCAGGTCAAACAACAGCAGGTCGGGGCGCTTGTAGGCCGCAAACCGGCGGGCCCAGACAATGGTGAGCACCTCGGGGCTGAACAGCTTGCCCGTCTGGTCGGCCACAATATCAAACAGCGGCTTTTTCATCTCGGCCTTGAGGCGCACCAGCTGCTCGTCGTCGTTGTGGTCCAGGGCTTGCCGTAGGGCGGTGTTCTGCCAGTACGTAATGTTCTGGGCATTGGTGATGGACCTGATCTCGCAGACGCCCTCATTGCCGTACCACATCTCGCGCGATACCTCGCCGTGCAGCTTTGAAACGCCGTTGGCAATTTTGGAGAGCCGAAGCGCCACCAGGGTGTAGTTGAGCGAAGGCCCGTACGTGCCCGAGATATGCCGCGCCTCGTCTACGGACAAAGCCCCGAAGAACGACATCTTGGCCAGCAGTTCCACGTCATGCTCCTCGTTGCCGGCTTTCTCGGGGGTGTGGGTGGTAAACACCATGCGCTTCTTTACCTCGTGCACGTCGCGGTACTTGTCAAAGAGGTGAAACACCAGCGGCAGGGCGTGGGCCTCGTTCATGTGGTAAATGGCCGAACCGCCCAGGGTCTCCACCACCTTGGCCCCGCCAATGCCCAGCACAATGCTCTGCGCAATGCGGGTGGGCAGCTCGGGGTCATACAGGCGGTGCGTGATGGTGCGGCTGAGGTAATCGTTCTCGGGGATGTCGGTGGTGAGGAAGTACATGGGCACCGTGCCGAAGGTCTCTGCCGGCAGCACCAGCGCCTTTACCCACACCGGATTGTTGTGGATGTTCACCTGCACCATAATGCCGGTGTCTTCCAGAAAGGTGTAGTACTTTTTCTGGAACTGCGCCTCCATGAATTGGTCGGCCTGCCGCACCTGGTCGTAATAGCCGTACCGCCACAGAATGCCTATGCCCACCATGTTCTGCCGCAGTTCATAGGCGCTGCGCATGTGCGACCCGGCCAAGAAGCCCAACCCGCCGGAATAAATCTTCAGGGCCTGGTGAATGCCAAACTCCATGCTGAAGTAAGCTACCCGCTCACTGTATTTCTCATTAATGGCATACGGATGATACCATTTGCTGTAGTTCCCCATAAAATCTTGAAGCTGCCTAATTAAAACTAAACCTGTTTTGCCGACTTAAACAAGCGCGCACCTGGGCAAACCACCGGCAAACCCATGGGCACGCAATGCAAAGCGTATTAATACTAGTGATAAAATTCATCCCAAACAAGTACAATACTGCTTTTACTTTGTAATTAAACAAGCTTAAGCTTAATTCTTTGCTGCTAAGATTAGATTATTCTGGGAGGCCTGGTCCCTTTCTGAGAAATGTGAAAGAAGAATTAAAGCTGTTGATTTAAAGCGTGTAGGCACGCTGAGGGGGAGTATTCTATTGGACACGCCAAGGTGAAACTCGCTCCAATTCCGCACCAGATTTTCAGTTCTGACTCCAGCCAGAACTCAGGTAAAGGAACTGCCAGAGACAAAATGGTACACGCCCTATACGCTTAGCAGAACAGATCCTCCCCCTGGAGGGGAAATTAAGAGAGGTGTTCATCCAGGGGAGCAAGCGTGGCTGGGCTTTGCAATGAAGACTGGTAAGCTGTTGTGCATGAAAAGCATGATCAGCGGTGCGTGGACTGGCAGGTGTAAACACCCCTCTGCGCTCCCCTCAAGGGGAGAGTCTCTGCTATGGGAACCTCCTATTAAAGGATTACGCCATTCAGGATTTGCCCCCACTAACTGTTTGGCCCCGGCAAGTGGTAGAATGCAAAATGCCAACGGGTTGTTTCGGGGCAGATTTCCTAGAATCTGCCCCGAAACAACCCGTTGGGTAAGTCCTAAAAGGACTTACCGGATGCTTCTTTCCATAGCATCAGTGTTACTCCAGGATGGGCTGTTCCGGTAAGGTCAGGCCTAGCGGCCGAAATCGTCCTGCACGCGCACAATGTCTTCTTCGTTGGAGGGATTGGCGGCATCGGTATGCTGCCAGATCTCGGCAAGTACGCCCCACTCCTGCAGGCCTACCAGGCGGTGCCGCTCCGACTGCTTTAACGTAATGAGGGCACCGGGCTCCAGTTGCTGGAGTTCGCCTTCCTCATCGGTGCCACTGGTCACTACGCCCACCTTTCCTTTCACCACTTTCCAGATTTCGGCGCGGCGGTGGTGGTACTGCCAGGAAAGCCTTTTCTCAGGGGCCACTACCAGTATTTTGGGGCTAAGTTTCCCCGAGATCCGCAGGTCATCTACTGAGATGCCGTCAAAATACGTATCGGCGAACTGCTGGGCCTGGGCCTCGTCTATCACAAAGAAACCACCCCAGGGACGGGTCTGGTCCTGGCTGGCGATGGTAAACCCTCTGGCCGTGAGTTCCTGCTCTATTTCCTGAAAAAGCGCTTGTTTCTGACTGTCTGTTGACATAGTAGTTCCGTTGGGGTATTGATTCGGGGCCCTAAGTTAGGGGAGTCTGGCAAATTACCTACATCCGCCGCTTTTCGCCGGCCAAAGGGAGTGCTGGTCAAAGGAGCAATTTTCTTCTAATTTTCCAATTACCCGTCTCTTGCCCAAACGTTGAAATGATAGAGTTTACACACCGCCAATTGCAGGATGCAGTACAAGCGCGCGGGGCTAACCATCCGCTAACTCTTTAGGGCAAAATAATACCTATCCTATCCTAAAAACAGGCGCCTACCCCCACTGATTCCCCTTTATCAACTGAGTTCCTCTTTCCACCGCTCAGTGCCACCCTGCAGGTTTAAAGGATAAAACAACCCGGCATTTTCCTATGCGGCCCAGAGATTGCGTACAGAGTTCAATCATGTTGTTTGAATAATGAAACTCACCGCAAGTCAGGATAAATTATATTTGCATTGTTAAAAACAGCAAACAGAAACCATACGCTTATGGCAAACTATTACACGGCAGAATCAGGGGCGGGCGCTACGTTGGAAGGCACAACCCTGAAAACCAAAATAACGGTGCTGCTTCAATCTGAGGCCTATGAACGGGGAGAAGCAATCGCCGAGGTTCTTAAAACCTCAAAGGCGTACAAGGAGCGCTTGGTTACGCAGCTGGGCCAGGATGAGAAAGCGGACTGCAAGTGCCTGCTCTGGAACCTGGACAACCTCATCCATGAGGCTACCAACATGCTGCAGAACCCCACCAATGATCTGTTTCTTTACCTGAAAGCATTTCACGGGTTCAAATCCTATGTGGCGAGCGCCTGCCCTGCTTTCTTTAACCTCCTGGATGGTTAAACAGGGCAAGTGCCTCCTCACCCTTTTACCTCTTCTTTTTTGGCGGATTTTTTCTAAAACAGGCCCAAAACCGCCATTCCCCTACTTACCGGGCCAGTACTATCTGACTACCAGGACTTAGCCTTCCCGCTCCTTCTCTCCCTGTTCTACCCCAACCACAAACGGTTCTTAAACAATAGGCTGTTGACCAATGGTATTTCCTTGAAGATCAACGAAGAACACCTACAAAATAGGACCAATTTTTTTTTAAATTTAACATAATTAATATTATATTAGATTTACCAAGGCACCATTAACCGCTGTGAGCAAATGGCAAAGAGGCTACTACCCGTACTGTGTCTTCTGTTTGCCCTCTCACACGCGAACGGGCAGGACACCATTACCCGTACCGACGGGACCACGCTCAAAGCCACCGTGGTGGAGGTCACGCCCGCGTTTATCAAGTTCCGCCTATTCCAGCAACTGGACACCCTGCTGTACCAGATCAGCACCCTGGATGTGCAAACGCTGGTGCTGGCAGACGGCACCACCAGGAGTTTCGCAGCGGCGCCGGCCAGCAAGGAGGCCCCCGCCAAGTCGCAGCAGCAGGCGGCGTTCAACTATGAGACGCAGTACGGCCGGCACCTCTTTTGGGTGAGCCCCCTTGACCTGGTGTACTCCAACCTCACCATTGCGTACGAATACATCCTGGCCAAGGGGAAAATGGGCCTTAAAATTCCGTTCAACTTCAGCGTTACGCCCCCTTCGCGGGTTCAGAGCCTGGACAGCTTTCGGGAGAACAACCGCTATGGGCTGGGGCTGGAGCTGAACTACTACCCGCACGGACAGGGCCGGTACCGGTTCTTTATGGGTCCGGCCCTGCAGTACAGGGTCTTTCGCAGCTATTACTATGAATTTCCGGGGGGCACCTATGAGCAAAAGGCCGCAGATGCCACCATGCTCCTGGTGGCCGCCAAAATTGGTTTGTACTATCAGCCCACCCGGCGCCAGCTGGTGGCGGCAGATGCCGGCGTTGGCTACCGCTACTTCAGGTTGCCGGAGCAGATGCAACGCAACGGCTTTGAGATTTCCAACCGGGTTTACCTTCCCTTGAACCTTCACGTGGGATTCCGTTTTTAGCTCCTTTTGCCATGAACAGCGCAAAAACACCTTACATCAATGCCTTTCTTCCTGGGTTTCGGCGGGGTCCGGTGCAAGTCATTTTGGCCTGGCTGCTGCTGCTTTCCTTTGGCATGGGGGCGGTAGGCTGCAAGTACTACCGGCTAAGGGAAGACAAAACCCCCGATGCCCAGAAGGTGGCCGGCCTGCCTAACTACAAGCGCTTTATCCTGCACCAGGGGACCAGCCAGTGGGAGCTTGTCCAGGTGGCTGTGAAGGACGAGGCGGTAATAGGCAAGTTGCAACCCCTGCCCACCACGCTCCTCCCCTACGTGGAAGACCACCCGGGCGTCTCCAAGCGGTACCGGGAAGCCGAAAAGGGAACGGCCCTGCACGTGGTGCACCTGTACGTGTATGAATTTGCCCGGGGAGAAAACGACCAGGTCACTATTCCCATGTCTGCCATCAAGCGCATGGACATCGCCGATAAGGACACCGGCGCCACCATCGCCTCGCACGTTCTGGTGGGGATTGCCGCCGCAGCCGCCACCATGGCCCTCACTGCCGTGATTGTGGCCCTCCTGAAGTCTTCCTGCCCCTTTATCTACCTCCAGGACGGGGAGCAGTACCGGTTTGTGGGCGAGGCCTACGGAGGGGCCATCTTTTCTCCCCTGGAGCGCGATGACTTTATGCCCCTGCCGCAGGTACTTGCCCCCCAGTGCCAGGTGCACCTGAAGATCACGAACGAACTAAAGGAACGGCAGTTCACCAACCTGGCGCAGCTGGAGGTGGTGGACCACCCGCCCCACGTACGGGTCCTGCTGGACCAAACCGGCCAGCCGCACTCGCTGGAGAATCCCCAAGCGCCCCTAACCGCCCTAGCCCACCAGGGACAGGACCTTACCCCCGTGCTGGCCGCCAGAGACAGTGCCGTCTGGTCGTTCAACCAGCCGGACAATACCCTGAACTACCTGCAGCTTGGCTTCAAGAAACCCCAAGACGCCCAGTGGGGTAAACTGGTGCTCCACGTGCAGAACACCCTGTGGCTGGACTACCTGTACGGCGAGTTTACCCGGCAATTTGGGGGCCTTTACAACAGCTGGGCCCAAAAACAGAAAGACGAGCCCGCCGCAAAGCTGCTCCAGTGGCAACGGGAACAAGGCATTCCGCTGCTAGTGGAGGTACAGACCCCGGCTGGGTGGCAGGTGGTGGAGCGCATTCCGCCAGTGGGCCCTCTGGCCAGCCGTGATCTGGTTATCCCTATCCCTCTGGCCCACCACCAGGAAGACACCGTGCAGGTGCGCCTGTCCTGCGGGTTTATGTTCTGGGAGATAGACCAGGCGGGCATGGATTTCAGCCCCAACCTGCCCCTGCGGGTCAAAAAAGCCCCCTTAACCAGCGCCTATGCCGCCAACGGGCAGCAGGTAAAGCAGCTGCTGACCGCTTCTGATGCCCAATACCTGCAGCAGGCCAACGTGGGAAACGCCGTGGAGCTCACGTTTGCGGTACCCCGGCAAAAAGCCGGGCAGCGGCAGGCATGGTTCCTGCACACCCGCGGGTACTATGAGCACATCAGGGCGTATGAGGGCATCCCCAACCTGATATCCCTGCGCGAGTTCGCCAAGCCGGGCCGCTTTATGCAGTTCTCCCGCGAACGCTACTTGCAGCTCATGAAAGATAATAACCTCACCCACCTGGTACACGCCCATGCCCCCACTCGCTAAAGAAAGCACCAAAGTGTTGCCCGTTCAGGAGTCGTTCCACCCCACGCGGGAGCAGGTCGTTGTTCCCACTTCGGGTGCCGAGGCCCGACCCGTAACCCTGAACCGGTGGCAGAGTTTCTGGGCCATGCGCCGGATCAGGTTCAGTTTGTTCGTTCTTTTGCTGAAACAGGTCAAAAACCCCTTCAAGACTATCTGGGCCCTCCGGCAGCTCATCAAGACCAGACGGAAGTACCTGGGCGATGCGCCGTTCAGGAAAGTGGCCCAGGTAGACGGTCGCTATTACTATGAGTACAACACTCCCGGCTGGCCCTCGCAGGCCTTCAACCAGTACCACCTCTCTGAGCTGAACCGCCTGATTCCGTTCCAGGACAAGCCGTTCTACTTCAAAAACGTGGTGGTAGCCATTACCAAAAAGTGCGCCCTGCGGTGCGAGCATTGCTTTGAGTGGGAGGCGATCAACGGGGCCGAAAAGCTCACGGAAAAGGACCTGGTGCAGTTGGTACGGCAGTTCCAGGAATTGGGGGTGGGCCAGCTCCAGTTCTCGGGCGGGGAGCCCATGCTCCGGGTTCCGGCCCTGCAAACCATCCTGGCGTCTGCCCTTCCCGGCACCGATTTCTGGGTTATTACTTCGGGACACCTGTTTACACTGGAGAAGGCGCTTGCCTTAAAACAGGCCGGACTTACTGGGGTGACCATCAGCCTGGACCATATAATTCCGGAGCGGCACAACCAGTTCAGGGGATTCGGGCAGGCTTACCAGTGGGTGGAAGAAGCGGCCCTGAACGCCCGGCAGGCCAGGTTGGTGGTGGCCCTCTCGTTATGCGCCACCAAAGCATTTGTGACGCGGGAAAATCTGATGCACTACGCCCGGCTGGCCAAACGCCTGGGCGCTGCCTTTATCCAGGTGCTGGAGCCTAAGAAGGTGGGGCGGTACGCGGGAGAACAGGTGGGGCTCCCCGTGGCCCAGCAACAGCTGCTGGAGGAGTTCTACACCAACCTGAATTACCGGGCGGCTTACCAGGATTTGCCCATGGTGGTGTACTATGACCTGCAGCGGCGGCGGGCAGGATGCGCCGCCTCGGCCGACCGCCACGTGTACGTAGATACCGACGGCCAAGTGCACGCCTGCCCTTTTTGCCAGAAGCCGGTGGGCAGTGCTCTGGCCCCCAACCTGCAGGAGCAATTAGACTTGCTCCGGCGAACCGGTTGCCCGGCAGGACTACTGTAAACGGCGGGTCGGCTCCCGGAGGAAGGCCGGGTTTCCGGAATGCGGCGGCAAGTGAAGCTACTCCGCTACCAGTTGCCCCTGTTTCTCCAGGTTAAACAGGCTGCTTAACCCTTCCAGCAGGGCCTCCGACTCGCCGCGCTGGCACGCGGCTTTCAGTTCCAGCACCGGCAGTTTCACAATCTTGTTCAGGATGTTTTTGGTCACCGTCTCCAGCAGTTCCTGTTCCTGGGGGTTCAGTTTTTTGATAGCCCGGGCCACCTCCTGCTGCCTGATCTTCTCCAGCTGGTTTTTGAATTGCTGAATGGTGGCCGTGAACCCCATTTCCTGGGTCCAGGCGCTAAATTCTTCTAGGGCTTCGGTGATGAGGCCTTCCACCGCCGGCACAGAGGCCAGGCGTTTATCCAGGGCTTCGGTGGCGCGGTTCTTAATGGTATCTACGTTGTAGACCTGCATCCCGGGCAGGGTAGCCACGTCATCGGCCACGCTGCGGGGCATGGAAAGATCCAGGAAACTCTTGGTTTGGCCGTTGCCCAGGGCAGGCAGATTTTCCTTTGTGATCTGGAAACAGTCGCCGGGCACGGAGGAGATCACCACGTCGGCCAGGGCTATTTCTGCTTGTACGGCTTCCCAGTAAACGGCCTGGGCCCCGGCCCGCCCTGCCAGGTCCACGGCCTTGTGGTGGGTACGGTTCGCCACCACTACGTTCCTGAGTCTGGTTTTCTGGAAGTTGAGGCACACGTTGGTTCCCATCTCCCCTACGCCCAGCATGAGTACCCGCGGGTTCTCAACTCCCTGGGTCAGCTCTTCCACCAGCTCCACCGTGGCGTAGGCCACCGAGGCGGCCCCGTCTCTGAAGGCGGTTTCATTGGCCACGCGCTTGTTGGTGAAGAAAATGGTGTGCAGCAGGCGGTGCAGAAACGGACCCACGGTACCGGCCTGGTTGGCCCACTGGTAGGCGTTTTTCACCTGGTTCAGGATCTGGAAATCGCCCACCACCTGCGACTCCAGCCCGATGGCCACGTTGAACAGGTGGCGCACCGCTTCCTCATGGCGCGGCAGGTTCACAAAATACGGGGCAATGGTTTTGGTGGCCAGAAAGCCTTTCTCCAGGGCAATCAGTTTGATGATCTCGCGGGAGAGGTCCTGTTCGGCGCTGTAGTACACCTCGGTGCGGTTGCAGGTAGAGAGCACCAGTGCCTCCTGGGCGGGCGTAAACTCTTTGATCTTATCCAACAGGTTTTTACAGCCTATCTCGTTGAGAGACACCATCTCGCGGATGGCAATGGGGGCGTTTTTGTAAGATAAAGACAGGGCTTTGAACTGGAGCTGCATGGGTCAATTGTTTACCCTGCAAAGTTCGGGCACGGGCGCGCGCAAAAACATGACCTGGGTCATCTCCGGGGAAAATCCTTGTCAGGTTCCGGGCTATTTTTGTTTTGGAGCCGTTTTCCAGGAATGAGCTCCAAAACGGAACGGCGCTAATTCCGCATGCGGGCCAGTTTCTCCAGGTTGAGGATGGTGATTTTGCCCCCGTTGATGCTGATCAGTTTCTCGTCCTTGAAGTCGGACAGCGTCCGGATCACGGTTTCCTTGGAGGCGCCCACAATGTTGGCCAGGTCCTCGCGCGAGATGGGCACTTTGGAAGCCTGCCCCTGGTTCTGCTGGTACTGTTTCTCCACCAGCAACAGCGCCTCGGCCACCCGTTTGCGCACCGAGTTGTAGGCCAGTTTCAGGAGGCGCTCTTCCCGGTCGGCCAGGTTGCCCGAGAGGATCTTGATGAATTTGTTGGCCACATCGCGGTTCTGGTACAGGAGCGAATGGAACTCCTCTTTGTTGATGATGCACACCTCCGAGTCTTCCAGCGCCTCCGCAGACTCGCGGTACGCCTGGTCTTCCAGCAGATCAAGGTAGCCAATGAACTCGCCCTCTTTGTAGAGGTTGGTGATGTACTCGCGGCCTTCCTCGTTGGTTTTGAAGGTTTTCACCTTGCCTTTGCTCAGAAAAAACAGCGCGTGCGGGTACTGCCCCTCGGCGAAAAGCGGCTGTTTTTTCTTAAACACCGAGATTTTACGCTCGTTGGAAATCAGGTTATTGAGGTCTTCCAAACCGCGGGCTTCCTGCATAAAGTCGTTCAGGCCCTGGGCGCTTTTCTGGAAATCGGCGCGCAGAATCTCGTTTTTCTTCAGGCGCATCTCCACCGCATCTAGCAGTTCCAGGTCATCGAAGGGTTTGGTGAGGTAATCATCGGCGCCCAGGTTCATGCCTTTCCTGAAATCGTCCTTCTCAGATTTGGCGGTAAGAAAAATGAACGGAATGCCCGAGGTTGCCGGGTTCTTGCTGAGCATGTGCAGCACCCCGTAGCCGTCTAGTTGCGGCATCATGATGTCACAGATAATGAGGTCGGGCTTCTGGGCTTTCGCCAGCTCCACGCCGGCTTTTCCGTGCTCGGCCTCCAGCACGTCATAGTTGGCCAAAGCCAGAATCTCGGCTATGTTCTCACGTATCTCGTGGTTGTCTTCTATGAGCAGGATCTTTTTCATAGGCTGGGGTTTTTAAGGAATTGTACCGTAAAGGTGGTGCCTTCGTTCTGGCGGCTGGTGTAGGTGAGCGTGCCGTCCATAATGTCTACGTAGCGCTTCACAATGTTAAGGCCCAGACCGGTGCCCTCGTAGTTTGCGGCGTTCTGGGCCCGGAAGAACGGGGTAAACAAATGGGTTTGGTCGGCCTCGGGAATCCCTATGCCCTGGTCCTGCACCTGCAGCAGCACCTGCCGGGCATCTACCAGGGTGGTCAGGTGGATTTCCTTGCCCTCGGCGGAATACTTACTGGCGTTGGAGAGCAGGTTAAGGGCGATGTTCTTGAGCAACTGCTTGTCCAGGGTGACGGTAGCCGGTTGGCCCTGGTGGTGGTAATGGATCTGCTGCCCTACTTTGATGTAGCCCTGCATTTCCTCCACAATTTCTTCCATGAACGCCTGCAGGTCAAAATCGGTGGGCACGTTGTAAATCTTGCCTTCCTCAATGCGGCTCAGCGACAGGAAATCATTCAGGATGCCCGTGAGGTTCTGCACCGCCGATTTGATGCGGTTCACGTGCTTCTGGCGTTTGTCGTCTTCCTCGGTGAGTTTGTACTTGCCAATGAGGGAAGCCGAGGACAGCACCGTGCTCAGCGGCGTGCGGAACTCATGCGAGGCGATGGTCACGAACCGGGACTTGAGCTCATTGAGGTCTTTCTCCTTCTGCAGGGCTTTCTTGATTTCCTGCTGGGCCTCAAACAGGCTGCGGTTGGTTTCCTCCAGTTGGGTGATGGCCTGCGCCAGTTCCTGCGTGCGGGCGGCCACGCGCTGCTCCAGCCCGGCGTTCAGTTGCTGGATTTCCAGCAGGTTCCTGGCGTGCTCCATGCTGTACCGGATGGAGCGCTCCAGGTCAAAGGGCGTGAGGCGACCCTTGATGAGAAAGTCCGAGGCGCCCAGCCGCATGGCCCGTTCATCGGTCTCGCGGTCGCTTTGGCCGGTGAGCAGAATGAACGGCGCTACCGAGCCGTTGGCCAGCGCCCGCGTGATCAGCTCCAGCCCGTCATGGGCGCCCAGGCGGTAATCTATGAGGTAGACGTCATGCTGTTTCCGGGCTATTTTTTCCAAAGCAGCCTCAAACGAGGAGGTCCACTCCAGCAGATAGGTACGGGCCGGAATATCAGCAATAATGTCGCGGGTGATGATGAAATCGTCCTCGTCGTCATCTACCAGCAGCACCCGTATGGTCTCAGGAATGGGCTCAGTCATAGGTCAGGCAACAAGTTATTTAGGGCTATTGGGCAGTTGCACCAGGTCAAACCAGTAGTCGGTGAGGGTTTTGGTCATCTCCACCAGAGAGGCAAAGGTGACCGGCTTGGTGATGAACGAGCTCACGCCCAGGTCATAGGTCTTGAGAATGTCTTCCTCGGCCTTAGACGTGGTGAGCACCACCACCGGCAAGTGCTTCAGGTCAGCGTCCTGCTTGATCTCCTTAAGGGCTTCGCGGCCGTCTTTCTTGGGCATGTTGAGGTCCAGCAGGATAAGGCCGGGCAGCGGATATTTCCGTTTGTCGGTGTACTTGCCCCGGTTGTGCAGAAAATCCATGAGCTCTTCGCCGTTCTCCACAAAGTGCACTTCGTTTTTGAGGTGGTTTTCCTCCAGGGCCTCCTTCAGGAGCATCCGGTCTTCTGCATCGTCGTCGGCAATGAGAATGGCTATGCTGTGGGTTTGGGTCATGGTTACTGTTCTTGAGGTTGTTTCAACGCCAGGGTCACAATGAAGGTGGTGCCCATGCCGGGCTGGCTTCGGGCGGTAATGTCACCGCCGTGGCGGATGGCGATCTTGCGGCAAATGGCCAAGCCAATGCCCGAGCCTTCGTACTTCTGCCCTTCCAGGCGCTGAAAGATATTGAAAATCCGGTCCAGGTACTTTTCCTCAAACCCGATGCCGTTGTCGGCCACGTAGATTTCCACCACCTGGTCGCCGGGGGTGGCGGTTAAGTGGGCCTTGCGTTGCACCATCTGGGCGGTAATGGAAATCACCGGTTTCTCGCCTTCTTTCCGGAACTTGATGGCGTTGCTGATCAGGTTCTGGAACAGTTGGCGCATCTGGGTGGGTTCGGCCTCAATGGTGGGCAGCGGCGCCCGGTTAATGAGGGTACCGGTCTGCTCAATGGTAATCTCCAGGTCAGACAGCACGCCAGTCAGTACGGCATCCAGGTCTACTTTCACAAAGGGCGTGGCCTTGCTGGTCACCCGCGAGAACGCCAGCAGGTCATTGATGAGGTTCTGCATGCGGGAGGCCGCGTTGAGCATGCGCTCCAGGTAATCCTTACCCTGGTCACTGAGGTTGGCGTGTTCCTTGGTGAGGAGCCGGTCCCCGAAGGCCTGGATCTTGCGCAGCGGTTCCTGCAGGTCATGCGACGAAACGTAGGCAAAGTCCTGCAGTTCCAGGTTGCTGCGCATGAGTTCGGCGGCGTAGCGGCGCAGGCGTTCCTCATTGAGCTTCTGCTGAGTAATGTCATGGATAAAGCCGGTGTACACCTTGCGGTCGGCCAGAACTACCTCACTGATGCTCAGGTAGAACGGGAACGTGGTGCCGTCTTTGCGCAGCCCGGTCACTTCGCGGCCAATGCCAATGATTTTGCGTTTGCCGGTGGTCTCATAGTTGTGCATGTAGGTATCATGCTGGCTGTGGTCGGGCTCGGGCATGAGCATGTTAATGCTTTTGCCCAGCAGTTCCTCGGCCTCGTAGCCAAACAACCGGGCCGCCGAGGGGTTCACCATTTCCATGAGGCCCCGGGTGTCAATGGTGATGATGCCGTCTACCGCCGCCTGAATGATGGAGTTGATTTTGTTCTCGCTTTCGCGCAGGGCGGCCTCGGCTTTTTTGAGGTTGCTGATGTCATGGACAATGCCCGTAAAGATCTGCTTGTCTCGCAGGTTGACCTCACTGATGCTGAGCAGAAACGGAAACACCGAGCCGTCTTTTCTTCGGCCCAGCACCTCGCGGCCCTTGCCGATAATCTGGCCTACCCCGGTACGGTGGTAGTTTTCTATGTACTGGTCGTGCAGGCTGCGGTCTGGCTCGGGCATCAGGATGCTGATGTTGTGCCCGATGATCTCCTCGGGCAGGTAGCCAAAGATGCGGGCCGCCGCCGGGTTCACCGTTTCAATGATGCCCCGCGCGTCAATGGTGATGATGCCGTCAATGGCTGTTTCAATAATGGCTTGTAACCGGGTTTTATCATCAATGCTTTGTTGCCGGGCCGCGGCAAATTCATTCTGCTCTTCAATCATGCGTTCGTGGTTTCTCCGCCAGGTCAAAGGTAACGTTTCCTTAAAGATACCAGAATGACCAATATCATGTTTCTGGCTGCCCCAAGTCATTTTACCCCCGGCCGTATGTGCGTAATCTTGTCCTGGTCTTAATGTTTACCGCAAAACCAGAAGGAGTCTTATGAAAACCATCTTAGTCCCCACCGATTTTTCCAGCATTGCCACCAATGCCTTAGCGTACGCCGTTGCCCTGGCCTCCGTTACCCGGGCCAAAATCCTGCTGGTGCACGTGGTAGACCTGCCGGCCATTGCCACGGCCTATGAAGTGAGCCTGCCCGCCATTAGCCTGCAAGTGCTGGCCGACGCAGAAAAGGAACTGGAAACCCTGGCGGCGACAGTACGAACCAACGCTACCCTGGAGGTGGAAGGCATCTGCACTACCGGCAAACTGGTGGCGCAAGTGAACCATCTGGTGCAAGTGCACGGGGTTGATTTTGTGGTGATGGGCTCCCATGGGCAAAGCGGTTTGCTGGACCGAATCTTCGGGACCAACGCGCTGGCGTACATGAACCACGCGCACTGCCCGGTGTTGCTGGTACCGCCTACCGCCACCTTCAAGGGCATCAACCACATTGCCTTTGCCTATGACCTGGACAGCGAGAGCACCTTTGTGTTGGAGCGTTTGTTCCAGTGGGCGGCCCCGTTCCAGGCACAGGTGGCCATCTTCAACTGCCTCTCAGAGCACCAGCTGAACCTTGTGCCAGACCAGCCTTTGCTCCAGTACATCACTCAGCATTTTGCCCAGGAAAACTTCTGCCTGGTGCAGCGCAAGGAAGACCATGTGGTGCAAGGCATTCTGGACTTCGCCCAGGAAAACCAGATGGACGTGGTAGCCATCTCCACCCACGAACGCATCTTCCTGGAGCAGCTGCTGCACACCAGCGTCACCAAAGAACTGCTGTTCAAAACCAACCTGCCCCTGCTGGCCATTCAGGAAAAGCCTTATTCAGAAACTCTAAAGCAGAGAAGCGCTGCGCTCCTGCTGGAAGTGGTGTAAGCTTTGCGTTACCAGGTTGAACTCCGTTTAGGGGCCGTTTTCCGGAAAACGGCCCCTAAACGGAGTTTTTTTATGGGAGTATTTCCCATTCTGGAGGCTGTTCAACACAGAATGCTGGGCAGTTTTAGGGCTGGTTTCAGGAAAAGAGCCCCAAAATGATTGCGCGGCCACAAACCAGAGAACTGGGCTTGAACCGTTATTTTTTATCACGAAGCGGTTAAGTGGTACTCAAAACTGGCGCAACCATCCGCTTGTGCCTTGATTCGGATTCTCTCCCGGTTTTTAGCCTGTTTCCATAAGAATAGCTCCAAAACGGAGGCATAGGCGGCTACTTTCAACAATTATTCAGTTGCTTGTGCTTCCTTTCTGAACCCGTTCTGACCATTCCCTTATTTCCACTAATATTTCCACTAACAAAAAAGGGAGACTGCAACCGCAATCTCCCTTTTACTTATTTCCAGTCCACTATTAAGCGTGGTAAAAAGTCTAAAATCTATAGGCAAGCCTAAATCGCCTTGCTGAACGTGGTGCTGAACTCCTGCTTGGTTTGCCTCACTTTCTGGTCAAACAGCATGCAAATGTTCCGGATGAACGGTTGTCCCTGCGGGGTAACCACCAGCCTTCTTTCCTGGAAAGTCACCAGGCCCTCTTCTTCCATTTCCAGCAGGGCGGCGCGGGTCTGGTCATCCAGCAGGAATGCCACTTTTTTGGTGAGGGCCAGCTCCCCGGTGCAGGCCAGCGACAGAATGGCCTCTTTTCTGATCAGGTCCTCCGGGGTGAGCAGGTGCCCTTTCAGGATGGCCAGGCTCTGCGTGGCGATGCCCGCTTTGTATTCTTCCACTTTCTTCAGGTTCTGGAGGTAACCGTACTTGGCATCGCTGATGGAGGAAGCCCCCAGGCCAATCAACAGATCGGTGTGGCAGGTGGTGTAGCCCATGAAGTTGCGGTGCAAGGTGCCGTTTTGCTGGGCCTGGAACAGGGCATCATGGGGCAGGGCGAAATGGTCCATCCCGATGTCGTGGTAGCCCAGGGCGGTCAGCTTCTGGAGGCCCAATTCGTACAAAGCCCGTTTGGCGGGGCCGCTGGGCAGGTCTTTCTCTGAGTAGCCGCGCTGGCTGGGTTTTACCCACGGCACGTGGGCGTACGAGTAAAAGGCAATGCGGTCTGGCCTCAGCTGCGCCACCTGGTCAATGGTGTGGGCTACGCTGGCCAGGGTTTGGTGCGGCAGTCCGTAAATCAGGTCAAAATTCACCGACTCATACCCAATGCGGCGGGCGTCTTGGGTGGCGCGCAGCACGTTCTCATAGGGCTGGATGCGGTTGATGGTGAGCTGCACCAGCGGATCAAAATCCTGTATCCCGAAACTCACGCGCCGAAAGCCCAGGTCATACAGCGTCTGCAGGTGCTCCGCGGTAGTGTTGTTGGGGTGGCCTTCAAAACTGAATTCCCGCTCCGGGTGAATAATTGCCGTGGCGTGAATGCCTTCCAGCAGCTTTCTAAGATTCTGGGGGCTGAAGAACGTGGGCGTACCGCCGCCCAGATGCAGTTCCCGCAAGATAGGCTTCTGGGGGAAATGGCTCAGGTATTGGCCCCACTCGGCCAGCAGGGTCTCAATATAGCCCTGCTCCACCCCGTGGTTTTTGGTGATGCGGGTGTTGCAGCCACAGTACGTACACAGCGACTCACAAAACGGCAGGTGCAGGTACAGGCTGATTCCTTTGGTGGCGTTCGACTCCGCAAACGTCCGTTCCACCACCCGGAACCACTGCTCGGCCGTTGGGGCTTCGGTGTCCCAGAACGGCACCGTAGGATAACTGGTGTACCGCGGCGCCGATACGTTGTATTTCTGAATCAACTCTTCTGCGGTAATCCCTGAGATTGTTTGACTGGTCGCGTTCATCTTGGCGTCTCTTTTCATTTGACAGTACAAAGGTAGAGCAGCCCACCGTCGGCAGAAATGACAATAGAACCCCTGAAAGATGATTGAAATCACCTTTCAGGGGTTCCTCGTAAAATGCCGCTTGGTTCACCTCTTCCCTCGCTCGCCCCCTCTCACACCCTCGCTCGCCTCCGGCGAGTGTGAGCTATCGGGCGGCCTCTGGCCGCGTTGCGGGAATATTGTACAATGCACCTGGCGGCGAGACGCCGCGTAATAACTCACACTCGCCGGAGGCGAGCGAGGGTGGAAGCTTTGAGTAGTTCTGTTTAGAGGCGCTTTTCTTGAAAACAGCCTCTAAACAAGATTTGCGGTGAGCGATAGAGTAGCGAGCCAAGGACCAGTTCTGGAGCAATTTCCTAACAATAGCCCAAAAACAGAAAGCCTCAAAACAGAAAGCCCCTAAACTGAAGATGCACCCCTATCCTGCCACCGCCTCGGCACCTACCTGCTCATGTTGCTGGCAGTGGGTGCAGTTGCCGGCGCAGCGCTTCTTTTTGGCCTGGTACAGGTTCAGTAACGGGATGCTGGTGTGGCAGGCGTCGGTTTTCCGGTAGGTCTGGTTTAGGTACTGGTGGGTGAGGTGCGTGTCCCGGGTGGCGATCAGGAAAAGGTCTACGGGGTACTGCTCGGCGTACTCCTGCAGGCCTTCCATCATGTCCTCCTCTTCCAGCATGTGGCAGTTGCCGTTGCTGCCCAGCACCCAGTTCAGTTCCGCGCCCTGCTTTTTGATCTCTGCCAGGGGCGAGTGGTCGGCGGCGGGGTAGAAATGCACCGGCGACACCTCGGCCTCAACAGCCTGGGCAAAGTCTTTTACCAATTCAATGGCCTGGGGGTCCTGATCGGTGAAATCGGTGACAAACACCAGGTGCTTGAGGGGCTGGTACTGGGCCTTGTCCGGAATCCAGAGGATGGGGCTGCCCGCCAGTTCCGGCAAGGGCAACCGTTGGTTTTCTGCCTCAATGGTTTTCAGCAGCGCTGAGCCGGCAATGATCACATCTGGGTTGTGCACGGCGGCCATGGTGGGCAACAGGGAAGCCCAGGCATCACCGCTGATGAGGCACTCGGTATGGTGCGGGTTTAGTTGGCGGCGGGTATCGCAGGCGTACCGTTTGGCAAAGCTGTGCAGTTGCTGCGAGTACTGCAACTGGTTGGTCAACGACAAAGGCGCGCCGTTGGTGCTGAACAGCAGCAGGATTTCGGCTTTAAGCTGGCAGGCCATCTTCACGGCATACCCGTACGCGTTGATGCTGTTCTGGGAAAAATCGGTGAGGACGAGTATCTTTTTCATATCAGTAAAGGAGATCAGAAATTAGCGGTTTGTGGTAGTTGGGTGGCAGCCAGACATAGCGGAACTGGCCATGTTTGCAGGATCGGTGGCGGGACTCACGTAGGGAATTCCCAGGTTCAGGCCGCGGAGGATGAACAGAATGGCCAGACAGGTAGCCGCGTACGGAATCGCTTTTGTGAAGAACCGGCGCAGCCCCATCTGTATGTATTTGCCCGAGAGGGACAGCAGGAACATCAGCGGGAAGGTGCCCGCCCCAAACAAGAGCATGTACAGCATGGAATCAGGCACCGTAGGCATGCTCACGGCACCCGCCAAAGCGAAGTACACAAAGCCGCAGGGCAGCAATCCGTTCAGTAAACCTACGCCCCCCAAGGCCCAGATGCCCTTCTTCTGGAAGAACCAGCCCATGGTCTTTTTCACGTTGGTGAGCAGCGTTTCCAAACCTGTGGCTTGCCTGAATCTAGCCGAAGCCGTGGCCGGTACCACCACCAGCAGCAAAATCAGCACGCCAGACACAATGGACAGCGTTTGCTGCAGCCCGGCCAGTTGCAGGCTTTTTCCCAGCACCCCCGCGCCTGCGCCCAACAAGCTGTAGGTCACCAAGCGGCCCAGATTGTAGAGGAACCTGCCGGCCACAAAAGACCAGCCGCTGCCCTTGCCCACGGGCAACGACAGGGCAATGGCCCCGCACATGCCCACGCAATGGAAACTGCCCAGAATACCCAGGATGAAACCCGTCCAGATCATGTTATTGAAGGGTAATGTCTTTCTGCAGATAGTAGTCTTTGCCGGCCTGTTTCCAGTTCAGCTGCACGCGCCACAGCCCTTTGGCCAGGGCAGCGGTTCTGATGTGCTGCTGCCCGTCTTCGTTCAGGGCCAGGTCCAGGGTGAAATCCTGCTTGGCGTCTGAGGGGCGGAAGAAATTCACCTGGCCTTTTACCTCGGCGGCTTTCACTCCTGCCGGAAACACGATGCTGAACTGCTCGGCGGCCTGAGCGTGCGTCAGCAGCACCTGTGCCTCCAGGGCCTGCGTGGCTTTCACCTGGTTCATGTGTTGCTGGTAGGCCAGCTCCTGTTGGTAGTAGTCTTTGCTCACCAGGTTCACATCAGAGTTCATGGCCTGGCGCACCATGTTGCCAATGAACAAGGCAAAAAAGACGAAGGCGGCGATGATCAACCGGGGCCACCAGGCGGTTTTGGAGGAAATTGCTTTCGCGGACATAATTGGGAGTTCTGAGTTCTGAGTCTTGAGTCTTGAGTCCTGAGTCTTGTGTCTTGTGTCTTGTGTCTTGCGTCCTGAGGTATAAAACGTGAGAGGCTGTTAGTGGCCGGGGCCCAGGAATTTGGTTTTCTCGGTGGTCACCAGTTTGTCGCCTACGTACACTCCTACTTCAATTTCGGTGGAAACGCCGTTCAGGTCTTTTTGCGGAATTTCGGCGAAGAAAACGCCTTCGGCCAGGCCTTGTTCGGGCAGCACCAGCCCGCTGCGTACCAACCGGATGGTCCCCTGCGGATGAATCAGTTTCAGGGTAATAGGCAGGCGCTCGGTGGTTTTGTTGATGACCGAAATGTTGTAGAGGTTACTTACCTGGCCGTCTTTGCCGGTTTGGAAGAGCATGCCGGGGGTGCGCAGGATGGTGGCGTCTATGTTTTCGCGGGTGACCAGCAGCGTCACAAAACCGGCCAGCAAGAGCACCAACACGGCGGTGTAGCTTTTCATGCGGCCCGTGAACCGCCAGGGCTTGCCCTCGGCGATGCTTTCTTCTGAGGCGTACTTGATCAAGTCCTGCGGTTTGCCAATCATGTCCATGATGCTGTTGCAGGCATCAATGCAGGCGGTGCAGTTGATACACTCCATCTGCTGGGCACCGTTCCTGATGTCTATCCCCGTAGGGCACACCTGCACGCACTGGCGGCAATCAATACAGTCGCCGGCGGTACGTACCTGGTTTTTGCGCAGCTTCTCGCGGGGCTCGCCGCGTACGTAGTCATAGGCAATAACCGTGGTTTTCTTGTCCATCATCACGCCCTGCAATCTTCCGTACGGACACACAATGGTACACACCTGCTCCCTGAACCGCGCGAACACGCCGTAGAAAACACCCGTGAAAAGGAGCATGGAGATAAACCCGCCCAGGTGCCGGGCCGGAGAATCAGTCACAATGGCTTTGAGGGCGTCTACCCCAATGATGTAGGCCAGAAACGTGTTAGCGATCAGAAACGAGAGGAGCAGGAACAGGCTGTGCTTGGCGGTTTTCTTCCAGATCTTCTCGGGGGTCCAATCGGCTTTGTCCAGGGCTTTCTGCTTGGTGAAGTCGCCCTCAATCCAGTACTCAATGCGGCGAAACACCATCTCCAGAAAGATGGTCTGCGGACACACCCACCCGCAGAAAACGCGGCCGTACACAATGGTGAACAGGATAATGAACACCATAAAGGCCAGAAAACCCAGCAACAGGATAAAGAAGTCCTGCGGCCAGAAAATCATCCCGAAGATGATGAACTTACGCTCCACCAGGTTGAGCATGAGCACCGGCAACCCGTTGATCTTGAGGAACGGACCGGTAAACAGCAAGGCCAGAAAGCCGTAACTCACCAGCTTGCGGTACTGGTACAGCTTTCCATTAGGCTTTTTAGGGTAAAGCCACACCCGTTTCCCTTCTTTATCTACGGTGGCGATGGAGTCTCTGAACGACTCTTTGTCCACTACTGCCTGGGCCATGATACTTTGTCTCTTAGGTTTACAATCACCGACTGCGGGCAGCTCGGCGGGAGGCGTCAACCTTCTCTACAAAATTCAGCATTCAGGCGCGGTAGAAACATGACGCCCGTCATCTGGGCCGGTGATTGTTGTTAGAGCCACTAAGAGGGTAGCGTAATGATGATGATGTTGAGCCAAGGCATGCTTTGTCTTCAACTTTGGATAGGCATTCTTCGGTGAAGAATCCTTCTGGTAGTATGGACATTTCACGGCCCTCTTCAAAAGGGAACATTCCTCAAAATGGATGACGCAGGAAGGAAGGTAGATGAAGTGCGTTTAGCGCCTGTTTTTAGGAAAACTGGGCTAAAATGAAGAAGGAGGAAAATGCAGCACGAAGGGCTTTCGCAGGTGCGCTAATCTTCAGCCTTGATGTTCTGCAATCTTCCCTCGCTCGCCTCTCGGACGCGTGTGAGCTATTGCGCGGCGTCTCGCCGCTGGGCACGGTACAATCAAAATCTCCGCAATGCGGCAATGTCCCGCACTGCGGCCAGAGGCCGCCCAATTTCTCACACTCGCCGGAGGCGAGCGAGGGAGTACTTATATTAAACGCTTTGATCTTCGTCTCAATACTAGATATCCTGCCAGGGCTCTTTTAAACCTGGTTTCCTGAAAAGTGCCTGAAAACAGAAAAACTGCCCGAAAACAGAAGCGGCCCTTTACTGTGGTAAAGAGCCGCGCTGGCACTCACTTGTAACGCACTTCCCTATTTCACTTTCTCGCCTTGCGGGGCTTTGGCGTTAGGCGGGTTGCTACCCTTCAGGCTCAGGATGTAGCTGGACACTTCCAGGATCTGGTCGTTGGAGAGTTTTCCCTGCCAGGCCACCATGCCTTTGCTGGTCACGCCGTATTTCACCACTTTGTAGATGGCATTCACGTCACCACCGTGGAGCCAGAATTCATCGGTGAGGTTGGGGCCTACCACGCCCTGGCCTTGCTGGCCGTGACAGGCGGCACAGTTCTGGATGAAGGCGGCTTTGCCGGCCTCCAGTTTGGCGGCCTCGGTGAGCGGCTTGAAGTTGGTGACTTCGTTCACGTTGCCATCGTTGCCCCCAGTTGGGTTCAGGAGAGCCGCCTGCTGTACCTCAGCCTGGTATTCGGCAATCTGGAGGTTACCGCTCTGGAACACGTGGTAGTGCAGCAGGTAGGCCACGCCAAAGACCACGGTGGCATAGAACATGTACTTCCACCAGGGCGGCAGGTCGTTGTCAAACTCAAAGATGCCGTCATAGGTGTGATCTTCCATGAGGATGTCTTTGTGTTGACCGGTGATGGTGGTGGTATCACCGCGCAGCAGGGCGATGAAGCGGGCCATGGCGGTATTCCGCAGGGTGGGCTTGTCGTACAGGTGGCCCAGCAAGGGCAAGGCCTGGATAAACGTCACCACCAAGCCGCCCAGCACCAGCACCAGCAGAAACCCGACCAGCACCACCAGCACCTGCGTGGTGGGCGGCAGGGATTTCCAGCTGAAACTAGCTTCGGCCGGGGTGGCCCCCTCTCCTTGGTTCGCGTCAGTGGGGGCCGTTTCCTCAGGTTTGGCCTCGGCGGGTTTGTCGCTTTCTTCTTTGACGTAGGCAATCACGTCTTTGATGTCGGCGTCTGAGAGCGTGCCTTCAAAGCTGGTCATCTGCACCTTCCCGAACTTCTCAAACACTTCCACGGCCTGTTTGTCGCCGGAGTTGATGAGCTTGGTGGAGTTCTTCACGAAGCTGGTGATCCATTTCTCGTCGCGGCGTTGGTGCACGTCTTTGAGGGCGGGGCCCACTACTTGTTCCTGCACGGCGTGGCAGGCGGCGCAGTTGGCGTCAAAAACGGCCTTGCCTTTCACGGCATCCTGCGCAGAGGCAGGACTAGCGGCAACTCCGGCCATCAACAGCGCGGAGGCCAAATAGGGTATTACTCGTTTCATGACCGTGGGTCTAGTGGGTGGGCTAATCCGTTCTCGTTCTGCAGCGGCATTTCTTTCATGCTCTGGATGTATTCTTTCTTCACCACCACCACGTAGGCCAGCAAGCCCAGGAAAAAGGCGAAGAAGATGACGAAGGAGATGATGGGATAAATCTCAATGCCGTCTATGGATTGTAATACACTTTTGTACATGACTCTATTTTTTGGTTGTTAGTGATTAGTTGTCAGTTATCAGATTCTAGGTTGTGAAAAAGCTTCTGTTTTCATGGCTAGCGTCAAGAGCCAGCGTCTAAACTATTGTCTAACAACTAATCACTAACAACTGACAACTACTTTTCTTCTTTCACTTTAATGTCGGTGCCCAGGCGTTGCAGGTAGGCAATGAGGGCCACAATCTCTTTCTCTGGCTTCACCTCAATGTTCTCTTTCCGGAGCTCGGCGGTGATTTCGCGGGCCTGGCGCAGGAGGTCTTCGTTGGCTCTTTCGGCGTAGCCGGGGGCATACGGAGTTCCTAAATCAGTCAGGACTTTGATCTTCGCCTGGGTGTCACTCATGTCTATGTCTTTCTCCAGCAACCAGGGGTAAGCGGGCATGATAGAACCCGGTGACATAGAGGTGGGGTCCAGCATGTGGTGGTAGTGCCAGCTGTGCGGGTACTTCCCTCCCACCCGGTGCAAGTCTGGACCGGTACGTTTAGAGCCCCACAGGAACGGACGGTCGTACACAAACTCGCCGGCTTTGGAGTACTCGCCGTAGCGCTCGGTCTCTGAGCGGAACGGACGCACCATCTGGGAGTGGCAGTTCACGCAACCTTCTTTGATGTAGACATCGCGGCCCTGCAACTCAAGGGAGGTGTAGGGTTTCACGCTCTCAATGGTAGGCACGTTGGATTCTACCAGGAACGTGGGGATCATCTCCACCAGCCCCCCAATCAGGATGGCGACGGTAGCCCACACGGCCATTTGTACCGGACGGCGCTCAATCATGCGGTGCCAGTGGCCTCCGGCGTGCTCGCCCGCGTTGATTTTGGCAGCGGGCATTAAAGGAGCGGCCTGGGCTTCTTCGTTGGCTAAGAGCGTACCGGCCTTCACGGTTTTAATGACGTTGTAGATCATCAGGAACACGCCGCTCAGGTAGAGCACCCCGCCAATGCCGCGCAGGTAGTACATGGGCACAATCTGCAGCACGGTCTCCAGGAAGTTAGAGTACTGGAGCATGCCTTCGTTGTTGAACTGTTTCCACATGAGGCCCTGGGTGAACCCGGCCCAGTACATGGGAATGGCGTAGAACAGGATGCCCAGCGTGCCTAACCAGAAGTGCCAGTTGGCCAGTTTGGTAGAGTAGAGTTTGGTCTTGAAGATGCGCGGCAACAGCCAGTACAGGATACCGAAGGTGAGGAAGCCGTTCCAGCCCAGGGCGCCTACGTGTACGTGGGCCACGATCCAGTCGGTGTAGTGGGCAATGGCGTTCACGTTTTTGAGCGACATGAGCGGGCCTTCAAAGGTGGCCATACCGTACGCGGTGATGGCGACTACCATGAATTTGAGTACCGGCTCCTCGCGCACTTTGTCCCAGGCACCGCGCAGGGTTAACAGACCGTTGATCATTCCGCCCCAGCTGGGCGCCAGCAGCATCACAGAGAATACTACGCCCAAGGACTGCGCCCAGTCTGGCAAGGCGGTGTACAGCAAGTGGTGCGGACCGGCCCAGATGTAGATGAAGATCAGAGACCAGAAGTGGATGATAGACAAACGGTACGAGTACACCGGACGGTTCGCGGCCTTGGGCAGGAAGTAGTACATCATGCCCAGGTACGGCGTGGTTAAGAAGAACGCGACCGCGTTGTGGCCATACCACCACTGCACCAGCGCATCCTGCACCCCGGCATAACCAGAGTAGCTTTTGAAGAACGTGACCGGAATCTCATAGGAGTTCACAATGTGCAGCACGGCTACGGTCAAAAACGTGGCGATGTAGAACCAGATGCCCACGTACATGTGGCGCTCACGGCGGTTAAGGATGGTCCCGAACATGTTCCAGCCGAACACCACCCACACCAGCGTAATGGCAAGGTCAATGGGCCACTCCAGCTCAGCGTACTCTTTGGACGTAGTGTACCCCAGCGGAAGCGTGATCACGGCCGAAACAATAATCAGCTGCCAGGCCCAGAAATGGATCTTACTGAGTTTGTCTGAGAACATGCGGGTTTTGCACAATCGCTGCAGCGAGTAGTACACGCCCATGAAAATACCGTTGCCCACAAAGGCGAAGATCACGGCGTTGGTGTGCAGGGGCCGTACCCGCCCGAAGGTGGTGTACTCAGTGCCCATGTTGAGCTCGGGGCGCGCCAGCTGAAACGCGATGATCACCCCGATGAGCATGCCGGCTACGCCCCAGAACAGGGTGGCATAGGCGAAATCGCGGACAATCTTGTTGTCATAGTAGAATGTGTCAA
Organism: Rufibacter psychrotolerans; assembly: GCF_016924645.1. Classification (GTDB taxonomy): domain Bacteria; phylum Bacteroidota; class Bacteroidia; order Cytophagales; family Hymenobacteraceae; genus Nibribacter; species Nibribacter psychrotolerans. Next base: position 150,000 of record NZ_JAFFJV010000014.1, read on the forward strand.
CGGTCCGGACGCTGGATTTGATCGCCTCGCCCGGCGCTTTTAGAACCTCAGCTAACATGTGCGGTGTCCTCCATGGGTTTAGTAGAAATTGTGGTAATGGGCTGTTTTTGAGTTGATTCGTGGTCAAAGAGAATGCGCACGGAGGGCGTGTAGTCGTCCTCGTACTGGCCGGACCGCACCGCCCACAGGAACGCCCCCAGGAACAGGAGGGCCACCAGAAGACTGATGCAGATTAAAAGAAAGATGATGTTCATGGCGGAGCCGGTTTTCTCTCCTGAAACAGGCGGCAGCGGTAGAGTAGTAGAGTTGGCTCCCTCAGCGCTTACCTGGCCCTTTCAGTTGTTACAAAGGTCAGGAGTTGGCCGAGGGAAAAAGATGACGGGCGTCAGTTTAGGGGGTGATTGATGTCAGAGAGGGGTTTGGGATGTGTGTAAGGCACGGATTAAATCCGCACCATTGATGAATTAATCAGTTATTTACCTACCAAGTTTATCCGAAAGAAACCGCTTATAATGTCCTTTCAATTCATTTCTGAAATGTTCCCAATTTATTCCTTCATTCATATTGAAAAGAATCTCGTCAAAAATTTCATCATTCTTTCGAAATTGGATAAGAAGCACATTATTAATTATTTCTGGAATGACCACAATATTAACACTCATTTTGTGGTCAACATTGTTTTGCAACCAGTATCGAACTGTATGAGCTTTGTCTAATTTATGTGGAATTATGATCATGGATCTTCCAAGTTGCCAGTCCCTACCTAAAGCAGAACATATAGAATTTATTACATCAATGGTTTGGCTTCGCACCATTACCATGATTCCTTTTATCATTTTTTCTGCTTGGTATTCTATTCTTTGATTAAGCTCTTTACCAATTCTTTTTAAATCCTCATCCTCAGAATCCATTATATCAGTCTTTAATACGAACTCTTGCAGTTCTCGTAAGTTAACTAAGTTAATATCAATTGCAGCTTGGATCTTGGCCATTAACTCAGCTTTCTGAGGTTCGCGGTTTAATTTAAACTCGATTCTTTGCTCAAGTTCCTTATTACTAGCACAGCTGTCCAATATGGTTTTTATCAAGGGTAAACCCTCATAATCAGAATCGCTTTTACGTTGATTGCAATATGGATGAGCAGGTATCCAGTTTTCATAGTCGTTTATGTTAAAATTCTCAGGTAGGCCATAACTGATCAAAACAGATCTCAATCTATCAGATGAGTTAAGAAGCTCTTCTGGAAGCACATGATCTACATGGAAATTTTGAAAATTTACGGGTTCCCTACACCACTGACAACGACCATCGAAAGCTCTGTATACAGCATACCTTTGGTTCGGTTTGAATGAGTATTTCGACATATGATGAATTTACGATTTCTTACTTAACAAATATCTTCTCTCTATGGCTTGAATGTAAATTTCGTGCCATGGGTATACACAGCTGGAAAGTAAATCAGTAGAAATGAGTTTATTCTTACTTATTTCAATGTAGCTTCAAAACTGAAACAAGCTGTTGGCTTGACAAACCTTCATTTGTCGTGATTTTTCGTACATTGTGTAATCGGAAAATATGAACAATTGGCGCACTTAAAGAAGATCTGCACAAATTAATTGAGACTACGGAAGACAAAGCACTTCTGCAAAACATCTTTATGATTCTTTTCAGCCGGCAACAGCAGCCAGGGCAAATCTGGAGCAGCCTTTCCGAGGAACAGATAGAACAAGTGCTGGATAGCGAGGTGGAAATCTCCAAACCATCGGCTTGGGTGTCGCATGAAGAGATGGTCAAAGCCAATCAGCAATGGCTCAAATAATCTGGAACATACGCGCCACGCAGCAATTCCAACAGCTTCAGCAGTATGCCTTGTGTTTCTAGCCTGTTTTCCGGTAATTGAGCCTAAAACACCAAAGCCCATGTGGACCTGCCCCACCTGTACCCAATCGTTCTTGCGCGGCAAATTTGTTGTGACCGCCCCTCAACAGAAATTGGATTTTTTCGCCGGCGGCCTTACCTTTGCCCAAAATCCAAAACAGATGACGCTTCACCAGCTCACCTTTTACAAGTACTCCGCTTATTCTACCTATTGCAAAATAGCCGTAGCCTGGGAGTACTATGCTTGATTTGGAATAACAACCCCTTTTCATACAGAAGCCCAGGTTCCAGGACCTGGTTTTTTTTGTTGGTACCCGTCTGGTCCTGTGCTTCCCCCATTTCCACCATTAACCGTTAAGCACATGCACGCAGCAGACCAAGTACACCTGTTAAAAGAAAACGTAGAAATTTTCCTGCCCCACCAGGCGCTGGAAGAGAAACTGGCCCTGGCCAGACAAGAGCACCGACCGCTCCGGATCAAACTGGGCTTTGACCCCACGGCTCCGGACCTGCACCTGGGCCACGCCGTGGTCCTGAAGAAACTGAGGCAGTTTCAGGAGTTGGGGCATACCATTGTCATCATCATCGGGGATTTTACGGCCCGTATTGGCGACCCCACCGGCAAGAACAAATCGCGCCCGCCCCTGAGCGTCCAGCAAGTTCTGGAAAATGCGCAGACCTACGTGAACCAGCTCTCTAAAATCCTGAACGTGGATAAATGCCAGATCAGGTACAATTCTGAATGGCTGGAGGCCATGGACATGACCGAAACCATCCGGTTACTGTCTCAGGTCACCCTGGCCCAGATCATGCAGCGCACCGATTTCAACAACCGCTTCCAAAGCAACCTGCCCATTTCCCTGCACGAGCTGGTATACCCGCTGCTGCAGGGCTTTGACTCCCTCCAGATTCAGGCCGATCTTGAGATGGGCGGCACCGATCAGCTGTTCAATTGCTCCATGGGGCGGCAGTTGCAGGAAGGCCAGGGCGCGCCGGGGCAGGCGGTGCTGTGCATGCCCCTGCTCAAAGGCATTGACGGGTCGGCGAAAATGAGCAAATCAGAGCACAACACCATCGGCCTCACCGAGGCCCCGCAGGAGATGTTCGGGAAAATCATGTCCATCCCAGATGCGCTCCTGCCCGAGTACCTGCACCTGGTCACCGATTTCACGCCGGCGGAAAAGCAAGCCTTATTGACCCGACTGGAGCAGGGCGAAAACCCGATGGCCGTTAAGAAACTCATTGGCAGCAACGTGGTGCAGCAGTACCATTCGGCGGAAGCCGCAGCCCAGGCGCTGGCGTTCTTCCAGAAACAGGTTCAAAGCAAAGGTTTTACAGAGAAGGAGTTCACTGCCGTGAGCTGGTCGTCCCTGGCGTTAGATCCTGCCCAGCCGCTCCGGCTGCTGGACCTTTGCAAAGCCCTCAAACCCCACGAAAGCAATTCTACCCTGAAACGACTAATGGAGGCCGGCAGCGTATGGGTGAACGGTACCAAAGTGCGCGACGCCCACAGCTTGCTGGACATGGAGAGCGATGCCCTTAGAATCAAGATTGGCAAGCGGGGCTTCTTTGAAGTAACACCAGATTGATGCTCACTTCAGCCGTGCGTTTAGGGACCGTTTTCCCAAAAACAGCCCCTAAACGCACGGCTGTTGCTTATTGCAGCGTTTCGCGCACGCGGGCCAGTTCCTGCTCGTTCTCTACCATGACCATGAGCTTGTCATCGGGTTGCAGCACCGTGGAGCCGTTGGGCGTCACAAAGGAGCCGCCCCGGTCAATAAGCACAATGAGGGCGGTCTTGGGCAGCCCCAGTTCTACAATGGGTTTGCCAATGGCCCGCCAGTTCTGGCCCATCTCCAGCTCCACCAGAGAGTTTTTAGAAGCATAGCCCCTCTCGGCCCCCAGGGCCAGCATTCTGAGTGATGTATCTTCTTCGCTCAGGTGGAGCCAATCGGCGACTACTTTGAGGGTGGTGCCTTGCAGCATCACAGAGGTGAGCACAATGAAGAACACCATGTTAAAGATCATGCCGGCTTTGTCTACCCCGGCCAGCAGCGGGTACATGGCAAACACAATGGGCACCGCCCCGCGCAACCCTACCCAGGACACGTACAACTTGTCGCGCACCGAGGTCTTGAAGAACGACATGCCCAGAAACACGCTGATGGGCCGCGCCACGAAGATGAGGAACAGCGAAATGAGGAGCCCCGCCCCCAGCACCGGCACAATGTGCGACGGAAACACCAGCAGCCCCAGCGTGAGGAACATCACAATCTGCATGAGCCAGGCCAGGCCGTCGTAGAACCGCGTAAGGCTGCCTTTGTGCAGGAAATTACTGTTGCCCAGCAGCACCGCCGAGATATACACCGCCAGAAAGCCGTTGCCGTTGATGAGGTTGGTAAACGAGAACGTGAACAGCAGCATGGCCAGCGTTAACGCAGGATACAGGCCCTCCTGCTGCAACTTTATCCGGTTAATGACCCAGCCCATGCTGCGGCCCATGGCAAAACCCGCCGCCGCGCCAATGCTCATTTGCAGAAAGAACATGGGCACCAGTTGCCAGATGCTGGCCCCCTGGTTGGTGAGCAGAAACGTGAAACTGACCGTCAGGAAGTAGGCCATGGGGTCGTTACTGCCCGATTCCAGTTCCAGCGTGGGCCCCAGGTTGTTTTTGAGCCCGATCTTACTGGACCGAAGGATGGAGAACACCGCCGCGGCATCGGTGGAAGACACAATGGCCCCCAGCAGCAGCCCCTCCAGCAGCGTAAAGTCCATGACGTACGTGGCGAAGAGCCCCACCAGCATGGCCGTGATGAAGACGCCTAAGGTAGACAGCGCAATGCCGCGCCACAGAATGGGTTTGGTGGTTTCCCAGCGCGTGTCCAGACCGCCGGAGAAAAGGATGATAGTAAGGGCAATGGTGCCCAGCGACTGCGCCGCGCGGAAGTCATCAAAGTAAATGCCGCCAATGCCCTCAGAGCCCGCCAGCATGCCCACGCCCAGAAACAGGGCCAGGGCCGGTATCCCGAAACGCCCCAGGTTTTTGCTGATCAGGATGCTCAGGAAGAGCAGCAGGGAGGCTCCCAGCAGTAATTCTTCAATGGTAAAGGTCATAAGCGGCGGAGTGCGTGTGCTTGTCTTTACGGCTCATTCGGTTGGCCGTTTGTCTCAGGCACCCAGGGTTGCGCAGAAAGATTCTCCCCCCTGCACCACGCTTCTCTCCTCAGGGAAATCCCTCTGAGTCATCGTCAAAGGTTCTTCATGAAAACGCCGCTTTCGGCTGTGTTCGTACGCCTTCCCCGTTGGGCAGATACACCAATGCTTAAAGCAATTTGCGTTTAGGGCTGTTTTTGGGAAAGCAGCCCCTAAACGCCATTACCGCTTCTCTCTATCGGGCGCGGAGGGAGTTTCCTCGTCAAACAAGATGCGCACCGAAGGGGTGTAGTCATCTTCATACTGGCCAGAGCGCACAGCCCACACAAAAGAACTCAGGAACAGCGCCGCTACGGTTAAACTGATGCCTATTAACAGGTAGATGATGGTCATGATGGGGTTATTTTTTAGGTTGCAACAGCCCCATGCGCAGGGCCACGTACCGCACGCCCAGCACAGAGCAGAGAATCACACTCAGCGAACTGATGGGCATGAGAATGGCCGAGACCACGGGCGTGAACAAACCGGTCACCGCCATGGAAAGCCCGATGATGTTGTACACGAAAGATACCATGAATGAGCCCAGGATCACGTGGAGCGCCCGGCGGGAGAACCGCAGGAAATGCGCCAGCTGCGTGAAAGATCCGGCATCCAAGATGGCATCACAGCCCGGCGAGAAACCGTTCACCGAGTTGGTCACCGAGATGCCCGCATCGCTCATTTGCAGGGCTCCCGCGTCATTTAAGCCATCGCCTACCATGATCACTTTGTGGCCCTCGGTTTTCAGTTGCTCAATATAGGCCAGCTTATCGCCCGGCGACTGGTGGAACCGCAGCGTAGCCTCCGGCCCGAAAATGCGTTGCAGGTTTTCGCGTTCCGCGTCATTGTCGCCGGAGAGTACAGCCAGTTTCTTGCCCTGGTTGTGCAGTTCCTGCACCAGTTGCGGCAAGCCCTCGCGGTAATGGTTGGAGAACGTGAACACGCCTCCCCGGTCTTCGCCCAGCTGTACGTACACCCGCGTAGCCAGCCCGGTAGCCAGTTTTGCCTGTTGTCCGCCCCCGGCGTACGACCGTGATCCTACTTTCACCAGCACGCCGTCTACCAGCCCCTGCACGCCCTCGCCGGAAATCTCCTGGTACTGGCTTACCGCTTTGACCGGAGCTTTCAGGAACTGGTACAATCCCTGGCTCAGGGGGTGGGTGGAGTGCTGCAACACGGCGCGTAAACGGCTTTCGTCCTCTGTACTGAGCGCATCTCCCTGGTAGGTGATGTCGGTTTGGGTGCTCTCGGTGAGGGTGCCGGTTTTATCGAAGACAATGGTATCTGCTTTGGCCAGGGTCTCGGCCACGTCGCCGTTCTTGAGGTAGAATTTCTGTCCGCCAAAAATGCGCAGCGCGTTGGAGAGCGTGAACGGCGCACTCAAAGACAAGGCACACGGGCAGGCAATCACCAGCACCGAAGTAAAGGCTTTGATGGCCATGTCCAGATCACGGGGCACCCAGTACACCAGCGCGCCTGCGGCGATGAGCAAGGTCACGGTAATGAAGTACCCACCTACTTTGTCGGCGTAGGTGCCTACCCCAAAATAGCTTTTCTCTTTCCGGAACACATCATTGTTCCAGAGCTGCGTGAGGTAACTCTGCGATACGTCTTTGATCACCTCCAGCTCAATGCTCTCGCCCACCTGGCGGCCACCGGCGTAGATGATCTCGCCCGCCACCTTTAGCACCGGCGCCGATTCACCGGACACGAAGCTGTAGTCAATGAACGCCGAGCCGCGGAGCAAGATGGCATCGGCGGGCACCAGTTCCTGGTTCCGGATGCGGATGCGCTTGCCCGGCGCAAGTTCTTTCACGGCGATGACGTTTTCGGCCCCTTTTTCCAGAACCGTCACCGAAATAGGAAAGTACGCTTTGTAGTCACGGTCGAAGGCCAGGGCGTCATAGGTGGTTTTCTGCACGTATTTGCCAATGAGCATGAAAAACACCAGTCCGGTGAAGGAGTCCAGGTAGCCGGGGCCAGTCTCCATGAAAATATCGTACAAGCTCACGCAGAACAAGGAGGCCAAGCCTAAGCTGATGGGCGTGTCCAGGTTGATGTGCCGCTGCTTCAACGACTGCCACGCCGATTCAAAGAACCCGCGGGCACTGTACAGCAACACCGGCAGGGCCAGCACAATGCTCACCCAGCCAAAGAAAGACCCAAACTGCTGTTTCACCTCCTCGCCAAACGCGAAGTACTCCGGAAAACTCAGCAACATGGTATTCCCGAAGCAGAAACCCGCCAGACCCAGTTTGAGGTTAATCCCGAAGTCTCTTTTCTGTTTCTTGCCAGACAAGGTGGAGAGGTTAAGCGTGGGGCCGTACCCAATCTTGTGCAGCAGCGTGACAATATGGCTCAGCTTGGTCTTCTTCGGATGGTAGGAAACAGACACCTCCTTGCGCGGAAAGTTCACCCGCGACTCTACCACGCCCTGGTCCAGCTTGAACAGGTTTTCCAGGAGCCAGATACAGGAGCTGCAGTGCATGTTGGGAATCTGGAACAGCACCTTGTGCAGGGTGTCGCTCTGGAACGTGAGCAGTTGGTTCAGCGTGGCGGCTTCATCCAGGTACACAAACTGGTTGGCCTGCACGTCCCCGGCCGCCACGGTGACGCCCGGTTTCTCACCGGCCTCCAGGTTATAATAGGTACAGAGGTTATTGGCGTACAGCAGCTCATACACGGCCTGGCAGCCCGTGCAGCAGAACGCTTTCTCCTGGGTATAAACAGGGACACTTTGGCACTCGTCACCGCAGTGGTAGCAGTGTTCTTTTTCTTCAACAAGGGTAGTGGCAGATCTGCGCATGGCCTTACTATCTGATTCAACCACAAAGGTAAACGCCCCGCCCCTGCCGAAGGATGATGGTGGTCACCCTGGCAGATGACGTATCTCATTGGGGTACCGCCCCGCCTTGCTGACATTTGTACCAGCGCTGCTCCACAAGGACCGGTGCTTTTCACTTTAGTTGCTCAGGCTATGCGATCCAACTTTTTAACCCAGGTCACCCTTTTCGCGCTGCTCTTGTGGGCAGGCATGGTGGTGGGCATTTCGTTTCTGGAAGCCCCGGTAAAATTCACGGCCCCGCAGGTCACCCTGGCCATTGGGCTGGGCATTGGCCGGCTGGTCTTCGGTTTTCTGAACAAGTTTGAACTGTTCTTCTGCAGCGTGGTGCTCGTGGGGCTGTTCTACAACCGGGCTCCCTTTAAAATCCTGTTCCCGGCCCTGCTGCTGGCGCTGGTGATGGCGCTGCAGACCTTCTGGCTCTTGCCCGCCCTGGACGTACGGGCCCTGCAGATCATTGCCGGGCAGGTGCCCACCCCGTCTAACCTGCACCATGTTTATGTGGGCATGGAAGTCTTCAAATTAGGGATGCTGCTGGGCACGGCCTCGGCGGTGTACCGGCAACACGTTCATCTTGTTACCCCAGAAACTTCTCCCCTTCACCCTTAACCTCCGTTTTCAATGGCTTTTCCAGAAAATACCCCCAAAACAGCTCCGCTCCAGAACCTGGCGGCCCAACTAAAGTACCAGGACTCCAAGTTTGCGCACACCGTTCTGCTGGAGCAGGAGCACCAGAAGACGCACTTGTTCGCCTTCGCCCAGGGTCAGGGCCTGCGCACCCACACCACCCCTACCCCTGCCCTGCTCATTATGCTGGAGGGCACCTGCACCTTCCACATACCCGACGGTGCCCAACTCCTTACGGCGGGCGAAATCATTGCCATACCGGCCCACGTCCCGCACTCGCTCACCGCCGAAACCGATTTCAAGATGGTTTTGGTGAAATAGTACCTTTCTACCTGCTGCAAGTAGGTATTCCATCTTTTCCCAAGACACTTATAGCCACTTACAAGGGGTATCCCCGTAAGTGGCTTTTTTTCTTGGGCCCTACTCTGACCAAAGCACTTGCAGGTCCTGAGAGCCAAGGCGGATGCCGCTAACTGGTGATTTCCGGGCGCTCCTTCTTAAATCTTTCCTTTCCCTTTCCCACCCATGGCTCCTTCCCTTCCAGGTTTTCCGGGTGGCTGCATGCGTTTACCCCCGGGGTGGTGTGCTGCCTTTTGGAGGTAATTTTCTCAAAAAAAAACGTAGTTCTTGTGGGCAGGGTATGAGATTATTTAGATAGCACATCATTAAATTGCCAACCTTACCTTTGCAAGCAGGTTGGGTCCCCACCTTACCCATACATCTCAGGCTCAACCCCATCTTCAAGGCTACACCAAACATCTTGCACATACCCCTGATTGTCTCTGTACAATGAGCAAACAAATTCTTATTCTGCCCTCCATTGCAGAACTTTACAAAGAACTAGGCATTTCTGTACCCCTCACAGATTATTTTGATGGCAAACTGCTGGAGGAGGAAACCGGCACCTTAAAACCAGAAGTCCCCACTTACCGAAACAACTTTTACCAGATTGTCCTGCTCACCAGCGGAGCCGCTGAGGTACGGGTGAATGACACCACCCACCAACTCAGGCAAAACTCCTTTTTTCTCACGGGTCCCGGCGATGCCCTTTCTTGCCGCCTGCAGGAGCAACCCAAGGGCTTTCTGCTGGTCTTCAACGAGGGGTTTATGTCCCTTAACGTGCAGCGGCAGGAAGGATATGATGCCATGGCTTTGTTTGAAACCAATTGTGGCTTTCATCTATCCCTGGAGCCATCTAAATCCTCGTTCTTTGCCTTTCTGGGCTCCCAGATTATGGAAGAACAAAAGTTTCTCCACCTCCGCAGCTTTGACCTGATCAGGTCTTACATTACCATATTGTTGATCAATGCGCGCCGCCTTGCCGAGCAGGAGGGCATTCCCCTCTATGTGCAGGAGGGCGGGGCTAGCCTGGTCTGGAAATTCAAGCGCGCTATTTCTGAGCATCTGATTGCGTTGGCCGAAGGCAGGTCGCAGCGGTTAAAACTGGTGGGGGAGTTTGCCGAGGAGTTGCATGTGCATGCCAACTACCTGAATGCGTTGGTAAAAAGGCATACGGGCACTACGGCAAGCAATCTGGTGCGGCAACGGGTGGCGCAGGAAGCCTTAACCCTACTAAGGCAATCTGAACTTACGGTGCAGGAGGTAGCCACCCGGCTAGGTTTTGATACCCTGGCGCACTTCAGCAGCTTCTTCAAGAAAATGACCCAACTCTCCCCCTCAGATTATAGAAAACTCCTAAAACGTTGATATTTATAATTTGTTCTTTGGTATATATAAATGCTTTTTAAGTGTTTTCCGCATTTTTGCATTGTTCTGATACTTTCAGCTTCATGGATGTTAATTCATGATTAATTAATCCTATATAAAAGACCAATAATCACCATATAACTCTGTTTATAACACAACAATTGCAAAATTAAACGAAACCAAGCTATATAACTTATTCAAACCCCTCTTCTTACCCTGCTACAATAAAAGTGCAATACATCAGGCATGGTTTTGCTATGCCTCTGGTTTTCAATACCCTTATAATCTATCATCTAAACGTATTTCCCTATTTCTCTTTTACCCATGAAACATGTCTACCCCTATCCCTCAGCAAGGTTTAGGAGCGGAAAGTACCTCCTCTTACTCCTCCTGCTTGTACTGCTGCACCAGGCGGCACCCGGCTTAGGCAATGCAACCACCAGAAGCAAACCGGTCACCCGCAACCCTGAAGCATCCGCCAACAAACCCCTTACCAGGTCCTTCCGTTACCTGCCGCCGGTTGACAGTGAGCCTTTCGCCAACAATGTCTACGCCAATACCATTACCCAAACCGTAAGGCAGCCCATCAATCCCTTGAGTGCTTATGACATAAACGGGCAAATCACCAGCTATACCCTCACCAGTGTTCCCCAAGCGGGCACCCTTCACATCGGTACTGATGGACCAACTCTAACGAAAGGAAGCATCTTAACTCCCGCCCAAGCCTCTCAGCTCTATTATACTCCGCCTACTTACTGGTACTGTGTTGCTCTGGTCTTTTGCGGATATAGAGTAACAGAAGGCAGCTACTCCTTCACCTACACCGCCACAGATAACAACGGAAATAACACCAACCCGGCCACTTATACCATACCCGTGGGGACCAGCAACACACCCACCTCGCCGGTAGCTGCTTCCATTGCTACGGCGCCACTACCCAATTCCTCAGCCGCCACTCCAGTACTGAGACTGAGTGCTACGGGAGGTGACATTAATGGATACCGGATAAAAGCCAGCAGCTTGCCTTCTCCTCAGCAGGGGCTTTTATACACAGGTACCACACTGGTCTCAAGCCTTAGCCAAACAGATGGCAACTATACGTTGAGCACAACCCAAGCCAATGATTTGCGGTTTGATCCAGCCCCCACCTTTGCCGGATTGGTCACTTTTCAATATGCAGCCCGTAACGCAGGCAGTTCCACTTACTCAGATCCTGCCACTTACACCATTCCGGTGTACGGCGTACCAAACCTGGCGAGCATCACCCTTGCCCCCAGAGCCAACACCAGCGGCCTCGCTGCCATCACCCCTTTGTCGGCCACAGACGCGGATGGCACCGTCACTTCCTTCACCCTCCTGAGCCTTCCTACCTCCGGCACCTTGTACGTGAACGGCACAGCGGTTACCGCTACAACGTACCCGGCTCTCAACGGGCAATTGACCGGGCTCAGCTTCCTGCCAGCACCAGGCTCCAGCGGCAACGTTACGTTCACCTACACTGCCACCGACAATGAGGGAAACCGGAACAGCAACGGCGCCACCTATACCATACCGGTAACGTTAGATAACAGCGCCGTTTACCCTTCCGGCAATATCTTCTCTGTCCATGCTTTGACAACAGGATTTACCCTGGTGCAGCCCGTAGACAATGACGGGGTAATTGCCAACGCAACAAGGACCGGCGCTGCCCTGCCCGACTTTCTGACCCTGCAAAACAACGGAAGCATTGTAGTGAACGGCAACCCGGCTAGGGTAGGCACCTATGCCACCACCATAACCCTAACAGATGCTTTAGGCGGTATTTCTTCCAACGTACCGGTCAGCATAGAGATCAACGCAGACCTGTACCAAGCCAACAATGACGCGGTTAAAACCGGCGACAACTGCTACGAACTAACCCCTAACCAGCTCTCCAAACGAGGAGAGGTCTGGAAAACCGCTCCCATTGATCTTTCAAAGTCGTTCGAAATTTCGTTCAGCGCTTTCCTGGGCGCCAATGACGCAGGGGCAGACGGGATCGCCTTTGCCCTGCAGCGGCAGTCCGTTAATCCTTTGTTTGCCGCAGGGCAGACCGGCGAAGGCTTAGGGGTGGGCCACGGCCCGGGAACGGGAACGGACCGAACCGGCGGGGTAACCCCCTCGGTAGTGGTAGAATTTGACACGTACCAGAACGTTGGCGAAGGACTAACGCTGGGCAATGAGCCTGAGGCCGACCACATTGCCATCTTCCTGAACGGCGAGGAGCGCACCCCTGTCGCCACGCCGGTAACAATGAGCAGTCCCGCTACGAACACGGAAGACGGTAAACCACACGCCGTGCGGATTGTCTGGGACAAAGACCTGAAAATCCTCTCCGTCTTTTTTGACGGAGTAATACGCACCACGCACACAGCAGACCTGCAGAAAGACGTCTTCGGCGGCGACCCCATGGTGTACTTCGGCTTTACGGCGAGTACCGGAGGAATGTCTAACCAGCAGAGTGTCTGCGAGATCCGGTACACCCTGATGGACCATGACGGCGACGGCATGGCTGATGCCCTGGACCTGGACAGCGACAACGACGGGATCTCTAACCTGGCCGAATCTGGCAATGTAGATCCATTTGCCGACCACGATGCTGACAGTACCCCTAACTACCGCGACGCTGATTTCTGCTCCCTGAACAGCAAAGGCGTTTGCGAAAACCTTGACCAGGACGGCGACGGCTACATCAATGCCCTGGACCTGGATGCTGACAACGACGGTATCCCAGACGCGGTGGAAGCCAATGGAGGCATCCTGCCGGCCAACATGCAGGCCATAGGCCAATACTCCCTGACGTACCTGCACACCAACGACACAAACAGGAACGGCATGGCTGATCTTTGGGAAAGCGCTCCGCTCCGGAATGAAAGCAAAGACAAGGACGGCATCCCCAATGCGCTGGACCTGGATTCGGACGCCGATGGCATTCTGGATGCCCTGGAGGCAAACGGCGGCAAATTCCCCGCTGGCCTTGCCCCAGAGGGCAGGTTTGCGGCAGATTATGTAGCCATGCACGATGCAGATCAGAACGGGATAGTAGACGCCTTGGCTTCTGCCCCACTTCCAAACGGCGACGTTGACCTGGACGGAATACCCAACTTTTTGGATGCAGACAGCGATAATGACGGCATCATTGACTGGCTGGAGGCGCAACCAGAGGGGGCCATGGTGGCTTCTAGCGGTAGAGACGCCAACGGAGACGGCCTGGATGATGCCTTCCAGTGGCCCACCGGAAGCCAGGGCCTCTCCCCCATTGACACCGACCAGGATAGCTCCCCCGACTTTTTGGACCTGGACAGTGATGGCGACCTGGTCTTTGACTACATAGAAGCCTTTGACACCAACAAAGACGGTAAATCTGCCGATGACATTATCCTGCTGGGTGCCGCGTTCACCCAAAAGGCTACCACTACGCCAGCGGCCTCCTACTACCCTGCGCCCGGCAACCTACACGTGAACCCAGACTGGATGGGTTACGCCCCTGATGGTCGCATGAACTTTCTCAGCCCCTCCAGCAGCGCCTTTTACAAAGATTCAGACCAGGATGGGCTGGTAGACCTGGTGGATGAGGACAGTTTCGGTAACGAGCCGACTCCTGCAGAAGTGAACTACTCGTTCCGGTCTGCCTCGGTGGTAACGCCGCTCCCGGTGCAGATGGTGAATTTCTCCGGTAAATCAGGTCCGGAAGGAGTCAAGATAAGCTGGCAGACCGCCTCAGAGCAGGACAATGCCTACTTCCTGGTGGAGCGTAGCACAGATGGCAAGACGTTCGGGCCGGTGGGCCAGGTGCAGGGAGCCGGCCACAGCAATGTTCTCCTCCACTACTCGTTCCTGGATAAACAGGCTGGGGGGAATGCCACGGTGTACTACCGCCTGAAACAGGTAGACCTGGACGGTACGTTTGAGTACAGCAAAGTGATAGCGGTGCAACTAAGCAGAACGGGAACCAGCGCCAGAACCATTAAATTGAAAGCGTACCCCAACCCCACCGCCACCTTCCTGCACCTTGATCTGAGCCCTTTAGCCACCCAGACCGTAAGGGCAACAATCATGAGCATAGACGGCCGAGGCATAAAGCACTATGCATTGGCTGGAGGCGCCGTGCACGCGCTGGATGTAAGCACCCTCCCCTCCGGTATTTACCTGTTGCACGTTCAGGGGGAAGCCGTTAGTCAGACCCTACGGTTCATGAAGGAATAGAAAGGCAGCCTCTTCCATAAAAAAAGGCCCCTCTACAACAGAGGGGCCTTTTTTTATGGAAGCAAGTGTAGGGTAGCTGGTAAGGGCATAGGCTTGCCAGAAACCAGAATGCCGCGAGGGAAAAATTAGCCCTACTTACAACCATTTTTAAATATAAGTGTTATTTTAACGTTTATATTTCAAAACTTGTATTGCCTGGCACTTAACTCAGGTTTCATCGGCTTACACCAAATAGATCTCATGAAGTTCTCCACCTTATTTCTTGCCGTGACGCTAACGGTCAGCGGATTGGCGGGTACCGCGCAATCGTTAAAGAAAAACCAGTTCAACAATCCGTTGGCGTTGCAAAGGGCAGATCCGCACGTCTGGAAAACCCCGGATGGCACCTACTATTTTGTGGCTACTGTACCAGAATATGACCGTATTGAGGTGCGCCGCGCAAAAACCATCAACGGCATTAAGGAGGCCCAACCAGTGGTCGTCTGGCGCAAGCACGACAAAGGGCCCATGGGCAATCACATCTGGGCCCCAGAAATCCATAGGATAGACGGAAAATGGTACATCTATTTTGCCGCAGGGTCAACGGAGGATAAGTGGGCCATCCGCAAATACGCGTTGTCCAATCCGGCGGAAGACCCCACCACGGGCGAATGGAAAGAGGAAGGCCAGATTGTGAGCCAACGGAACGAGTTCACCCTGGACGAAACCACCTTTGAACACCAGGGCCAGCGTTACATGATCTGGGTTGACAGAGCCTCTGACAAGGTAGTGAACACGGGCCTGTACATCGCTAAAATGACCAGCCCCACCACCCTAGCTGAAAAGCAGGTCGTCATCTCGCAGCCTGAACATGCCTGGGAAATTAAAGGCCACCGGGTGAACGAGGCCCCCGCCGTGCTTATTCGCAACGGGAAGGTGTTCGTGACCTTCTCGGCCAGCGCCACGGACGCCAACTACTGCCTGGGCCTGCTCTGGGCCGACGAGAATGCCGACTTGCTGGCCCCTGCCTCCTGGCACAAACTACCGGAACCGGTGTTTTACACCAATGAAGCCCTGAAGCGGTTCGGACCCGGACACAACAGCTTTACCGTAGCCGAAGACGGCAAAACCGATGTCATGCTTTACCACGCCCGCGACTACAAGGAGATCAACGGTGAACCCTTGTACGACCCCAACCGCCACACCCGCGCCAGAGTTTTAAGATGGACCAAAGAGGGAATGCCTGATTTCGGGCAAGAACTGGATGATAACGAAATGGCCTTAAAAAAGGGAAAACGGGCAAAAAAGGCTAAGAAGCGGTAGCTAGAAGTATTATTTCTTTTACGCTAACTCGCTCTGAAAGCTTTGGGGAAGACTTTTCCCAAGCATCTTGCGCTTTACTTCAGAGATCCTGCAGAGTTATTAGAGGAAATTGCAACTTGAAAACCAACTTTACAATGGCCTAAAATCTGGGGAAGCTTACATTATGAGTTTATTGAGGAATCCGTTATAGTGTTTGTTTTTATAGGGGAATCAAAAAGGTCAAGTATGCTTTGTAGACTTAAGCAAGCTATTATTTATATGGGAGTTAAAGCTTATTGGGATTGCTTTGCCAGTATAGGTTTTTATTGTTCCAAGTTTTTAACCACAGTCATTATGAGGAAGACTTCAATCCATTCCAAACTATTCAGATAACATCTATCTGATAGAACTTGTAAGGAGGAGATTTTTAATATCAAAGCAAATACTTTAAGCAAGATAACTTATGTTTTGTTTCTACCTGATCACGTAAGAAAATAGGCTCAAGTACTTGAACAGTGTCTCCAAAAGATAAAAGCATCCTTTCAAGCTCATAGTTTGGAACAACCTTAATAGAAACTTCCAATCCATTTTCATCTTCTTTCAATTGCCTTTGTGATGAATGGAGAGGCTTAGTTTTTATATAAGGAGCTTGATCTGGAGTATATAAAAGCCTTACTTCAACAAGCTCAGCATCCTGTTTTCTGGTTACCCCTATAATATCATCAAAGTATTCCTCCCAATTTATCTCAGTGAAGTGGTAAGATTCCTGTGTTTCAACTATTGAAAGTATCCGGTCTAATGCCAAATTCCAGTAAGGGTTCTTATTCTCCCCATTTAACCCAAAAGCAAACCACCGGCTATTGTATTGTTTAAGATAGTATGGGTGAAAAGTCAATACATAGGGCTCGTCTGCTTTAAAATCTTTATAGGTAATCTTTAACACACGCTGGTTTACAATGGCGTTGAAAATAGGTGTAATATTGGGCAGTCCTTCATAGTCCCAATTCGCTTCAAAAGAAATCACTTCCCTATTTTGGCCAATGAAACCCAACCTGTCCTGAATAGCTGGAACAATTTCATTCACCCACTCAAACTGAGGCATACCCTTAAAACGAGACAGCACCAGTAAAGCCTCTTTTATTGTGTTTGTTTCAGCCTCACTGATTGGCTGTTTGTTAATTGAGAAGCCAGGATCCTCATATCTATAGAGCTTGATCCGTTTATCCAATGGATCTTTTTCCTCCAATATAGGTGCTTGCCATATTTCTCTCATATGCTGCAAGTCTGCATGGAGCTGGCTCTTTACAATACCTTTTTCATAGCCTTCTAATTCCAGTACTCTTGCCACTTCCTTTAAAAGGTCTTTGGCAGAGTACCTCCTTGTCGGATTACTTAGGCACCTATCTAATGCTCTATACCTCAAAAGGGCTTTTTTATTTACTGGCATAAAATCAAAAGGAGAACATGGGTTTACAAGAGCAATTTAAAAAAATAAAGTTTGTTCAGAAACACTGAACAAACCCTCCGTAATCTTGCAATGTAATCGGGACACAAAACAGTTTTTAACCTTAACCCCTATCGCTTATGACCACATTCGCTACACAACTAGGTTTCCAGCCAACTCAGGAGCAAATAACTGCTCTAAACAAAATCAGCAAATTTGTTGATGGTAATTCTACAGATGACTTCTTTGTTTTAAGAGGTTCCGCGGGTACAGGTAAAACCTCAATTGTGAAAGCGATAACAGAGCAGCTACGTTCTAATGGCAAAACAGTTAAAATTGGCGCACCTACTGCCAGAGCGGCTAAGATCATTGGTGCAAAGACTGGCCAACAGTCTAAAACCATGCATAGCCAGATCTACACCCCTGAGACTGTACAAAACGGCGGCGGCGTGCGCCTCATTCGTAAGCAGAATACTAACCCAGAAGAAACCATCTATATAGTAGATGAGGCTTCGATGATCTCAGATACCCTTACAAAGAATGAAAACTTCTTTGTAAAGAAGCCGCTTTTAACTGATTACCTGGATTATGTGAAACAAGGTAACAGCAGAAACAAGGTCCTGCTGATTGGTGACATTTATCAGTTACCTCCGGTTACACCAGGTTCAGACATTGCTTTTTCACCTGCCCTTCACCCAGATTACTTAAGTGGCAAGTTAGGTTTAACAGGCGATATGTTTGCACTGACTCAGGTCATGCGTCAGACCCAAGGTTCTAAAGTCTTAGAGCTTGCCACAGCTATTAGAGATACCATGACTAAAGGAGGAAGTACTGTCAGTAAAACGTTGCCAATGGTTGCAAATGCAACACAGGCTATACATCTTTACCTGAGCCTATATGAGGAAGGGGTTCTTGATAAGACTACAATTATTTGCTGGACTAACAAAGATGTAAATTGGTGGAACAACACCTTAAGACAGCGACTGGGCTATACAGGTAGTATTTCTGCGGGAGACATAGTTACCACACAAGCTAATTGGTTTAGCACTTCTGAGTGGATTTTCAAAGGCGATACTGGTGTCATCAAATTGCTAGACAGCAAAATAGAGACCTATGCGGACCTCCATTTTGTAGACGCAGAGATTGAATTCGGTGGAGAAGCGGGTGGTAAAATGACAATCAAGACAAAGGTTTTGGTTGAATGTCTATCCAGTGAGACAGGCGAATTGTCACTTGACCAGCATAACAAACTCTACCACTATGTGATGAGGGACAACGAACCTTTTAGAAAATCTCAAAAGCCAAGTGATGATCCATATATTGGGGCAATGCGCTTGAAGCATGGTTACGCCACTACCTGTCATAAAGCACAAGGTGGAGAATGGGATAATGTTATTCTGCATCCATACCAGCCCAAAGATCTACGTTGGCTGTATACTGCAGTTACTAGAGCTCGGAATGAGGCTTACTCTTGGGCAGCTTAAATGTTTCAAAGCAAGAGCATGTATGATTAGATGTGTGCTCTTGCTTAAGAATGGTTAATACAATAATTAAACTATATTTGTAAATAAGGCACCTGCGGTAATAGACTTAATTTGCATTGTGGAACGCAATGTGCTCACCAATGTTTCAACATGGTTGTTCATTATTTAGATGTGAGTTGTTTTTTTACTTTTTCTTTTTTTAGATTTTTTTAATCTAATATAAGAGTTGAAAGTCTCCGCAGGTTGCCTTACCTTATTATGGAATTATCTCATAAGCAAACTGAATATATAAAATATTTTGTATCCAATGGAGAGACACTAGAAGACCTTAAGTCTCTTATTAACTATATTATTAAACTACAAAATGATACTTTAGGCACTACTTATAAACCTGTAAGCATAAAGCAATTAACCTTTTATTTTGCTAACCGGGACAAGCAGTATTTCAATTTTGAGATTCCTAAAAAAACAGGTGGCGTTAGAAAAATCACCGCTCCAGATCTGTTCCTAAAGAAGATTCAGCGCCGCATTAATTTTGCTTTGGATCTGCTGTTCAAACCCAAAGCTGCTGCTCACGGGTTTGTAACAGGAAGAAGCATAGTATCAAATGCCAAGGTACACGTAGGCAAAAAGTATGTCTATAATGTAGATCTGAAAGACTTCTTTCCAACTATTCATTTTGGGAGAATAAAAGCGGTGTTGCAACTTCATCCATTTAAGATGAAGCCTAAATTCGCTCAGCTTATTGCTCATATATGCTGCTTTGAAGGAATATTGCCACAGGGAGCACCTACATCTCCTATTATAACAAATATCATTTGTCAGCAATTAGATAAGAACTTAGTTAGCTTTGCTAAGTTCTATAAGTGCTATTATACTCGTTATGCCGATGACCTAACGTTCTCCTCTGATAAGAATTCGTTCAAAGAGAAGTTCTATGAAGATTTAGTATTACATTTAACCAATGCTGGGTTTGCATTAAATGAGAAGAAGACAAGAAAGCAGACAAGAACTCAGCGGCAGGAAGTGACTGGCATAATTGTAAATGAAAAACTAAACCTTCAGCGCAGTTATATTAAGAAGATCCGAGCAATGCTTTATAATTGGGAGAAGGATGGCCTACATGCTTGCCAGAAAAACTTCAATCAATACTATCCTCTTGAAAAAGGATTCTTTAAAAATAAATCTGTACCTCCATTCGAGAATGTAGTAATGGGTAAAATTCTTTTTCTTGGCATGGTTAGAGGGAAGGATGATAAATACTTCTTGGAGTTCTTTTCGAAATATCAAAACTTATCAAAATAGAAAAAATGGAAATCAATTCTTTAGTCAAGTTCTATGAGGATAATTTAGAGAACCTACAGCTTTTAAGGTGTATTAGAAAAAAAGCTGAAGACTTTTACAAAGAGCTAGTCACTCCTAAAATAAAGGAGGACCTGGTTCTGTGCTTTTTTGAAATGGAAAAAGCTGCAGCTCTTAATAATCTTGATAGATTCTTCTTTAATCTCCAAAAACAAATAGAAATATTAATTGATTATGCGATAAAAAACCTCATCACATTAGAAAGAATAAAAATTGATTCAAAAACTAAGAAGATCTTAGACATAGATGGTAATGAAACTTTACTTGCGGATGAGTTCTTTTCAATAAAGTACAAAGTAGAAAGCCATGATGAATCTAAAAAGTTTATAAAAAGTTCAACTGGTGACAACATACTATTTACTTCAATCGAGGCAAGTAAAGAGCTTCCTGAAGGGGCAGTAGAAATTACTTACAGTGAATGGGTGAAAGAAAATAAACTAAACCAATTAACAAAGTATATAGATGAGTTACAATTTCAATCTTTGTCGATTAGCAATAAACTAAATATATTTTTTATTTACTTAATATCAAACGACCCCAACAAGAAAGAATATAACGGTAAATTTGACACTACAATAAGACAGCAAAAACTGTCTTACAAAAGCACTAATTCAATAAATGCTTTCAGGATCCGATATTCACATGGAAACGCTGAGTTAACTGAAAAGCAATTAGAATACATAAAGGAAGTGGAAGAAAACAACAAAAGGAACCTTTATTTTTTCTATATAAATTATTACAAGGTTTTAAATACAATATATACTTCATTCAATAAAAACATGAAAAGCTCGACCCTTTTGATGTAGAAATTAGTTCCAACATTATGAAAAAAGGCAGAGCTCTCACTCTGCCTTTTTTCATATCCTCAAATAAGTAATCTCACAATCCTTACACTTCCTTTTCTCCTGGTACAGATCAGCTGCATTATACTTCCCTTCATACCTGTCGAAAATATCCAGCCCGCGCCCAAGGTTAATCTTCCAGCCATTGTCGGCCATCACACTGCGGTCATGAACATTTCTGAACTCATAGGTTAAATGAATGCCTATGTCTGTCATGTTCTCTTTAAGATCCTCCAGATTGGCAATAGAACTTGCCGTGTTCTCTTCTGTATTCCAGGTAACAACGTGTAGGTCTATTTCTTCATCTGGTTCTTTAATTTGTTCCAGCATGATACAGAACTCTAATAAGTTCTTGAACTGGTAATGATACCTGATATATGGGTCTTGTAGGGTTATTTTAGTAGCCCCTTTCAGGTAGTTACCAAAAAGCTTCTTGTAAGAGACACCCATTTGATTATCTTTAATCAGCACCTGGTGCGGAGATAGCTTTTCTTCAGACTCCTTGATAACAAAACCTTCTGCGCCCTCTTCCTCCTCTTCTTCAGCTTCCTTCTTTTTATTATGGAGCGCTGCATGATAGTTTTGCATTTCAAGCGTTTCTACAGAAACTTCTTTGCCCGTGGCTCTCACCCGGTAGGTAAAATCAACAGGCTCGTTGCGGAACGTTTCGTCTATAATGTATAGCTGATCCTTTACCCGCTTACGGCCTTCAATAGCAAAATCAAGTAGCTCAAGTGCTTCTTCCTGGGTCAACTCTTTGTGCGGGTACAAGAGCTTCACTAAACCAGAGAATGACTTTCTTATAGCCGTTTTATCACGGGTAGATAAAGAACCATGAAGCTCTACATACTGGTCAATAAAGCTGCTGTAATCAGCTTTACGAAGTTCTTTAAGCACCTCAGCTATATAGTCTACAATAAAGCCGTAGCCGATAGAAAAGACTGAGTTCTTGAGTATGCGTACTTCCCAGCCCGGTATGTACATGTGCATCCTGTCCAGGAAGGCACCTTTGATGTAACCTTCAGGTATTGACTCAAATAAGTGGGAGTTTTTCAGCATGTAGGGCACCGTGTGCTTAGTATTCCCTACAAATGCCAAAGAAGCAGTGGCTTGATACGTTTCTTTCCCTCGGTTGAAAGATTGGTTCGCCATGTAGTTCTGCATGATCTTAACTAAGTCACCGTCTACCCTTCTGCTGCCCTGCTCCTGCTCAAATTCATCCAGCGCCACCACATCCCAGTAACCAACAAGGCCTATTTTGTTGCCATTGTTGTTCACAAACAATCTTGCCTTTGACACATCTCCCCCAGATACCAGCACACCATGCGGTGAAAGTTCAGAGAAAATGTGGGATTT
Organism: Rufibacter psychrotolerans; assembly: GCF_016924645.1. Lineage (GTDB taxonomy): Bacteria > Bacteroidota > Bacteroidia > Cytophagales > Hymenobacteraceae > Nibribacter > Nibribacter psychrotolerans. The sequence goes on from NZ_JAFFJV010000014.1 coordinate 172,239, forward strand.
ACCAGTACCCTTCGGCCCAAGCTCTATAAAATTGTAGTTGTTCTCTACGTGGGTAATTAGGCGGGAAATCTGGATCATTTTACCCCGCTTGTTGAAGAACTCAGGGTTCAGACCAATGCTGTGCATCAATAGGTCCAGCCACTCTTCGGCAGTAAATTCTTTCCTGGCATCTACGTAATCATCAAGCCGCACATTAGATACCTGAATTGGCTTGATGTCTTCAATTACCCAGCGTACCTGTGCATCAGCAGCATGGTTATAACCCATGGTTAAAATACACCATACTCCGCCTCCACTGAGCAGCTTTTGATGCTCTAACACCATTTTATCAGCAATAGGTACGTGGTTTATCCCTAGGTTAGCAAAATCGGCTTCATAAATGTTGGCTCTGTCATTTAGCTGCACATTTACCTTATCAATGATCTTGTAACTGCCTTGCTGACGGATGGTAGACTTTACAATTTCTGACTCACTGCGGTGAACATAATTGTTCTTGATTACCGTCTTTACCTTTTCAATACCCGACTGAATAATCTCTTCATCATTAATAGCACAGTATTGCCCTAGCAGGTACTCCAATACATACGTAGGTACTACGGCATTGCCTTTTACTCGAGCCGTAAGATCTTTACGAACTACCTTGCCTTCAAAATGCTTAAGTATCTTCTCTTGTAGGTCCATTAGAAATCTTGTGCAATTAAGGTGTTGTTGTCTACTGACTCCTCAATAATAGGATTTAAGCGATCTCCTTTATCAAAGACTTTCAACTTCAGGTATGTTTCTTTAGCAGCAGCACTGTGCAGTGTCAGCTCCAATTTGTAGAATCGTTCGGATGGAGAGCCTGAAGTTGAATTTAACAAAAGGCTAGCTTCGTTGCTAACCAGGTCTGAGTTTTTGTAAAGTCCTACTACCAGCTCACGCTCTTTCTCAGTGCGCGATATTTTGTTTTCTTGCAGTATGTTTACCCGCAGCACATTCGACACTACCTTCAGCGGACCTTGTTTTACCAGCACTGGTTTCACCTTCTGTGTTATATCCTGACGCTTTCTGGAGCTCTCAATGATAGGCACAACCAGTTCCTGAAGGCTACCTCCACCATGCACGAACTGGTGTCCCACCCCCTGCTTTTTATACCTGTTTACTGAAGCGGGAATCACTACCGACAAATCATCTGTAAAGCGCGAAGTAGCTGAAAGCGGAAGTTTATAACCTAGCGCTGGCTGACCATCGTCCTTCACAAGCTCATATCTATTATGCGTGGTAATGGCATTTAGACCAGAAGAATGTTCTTTGTCTTTCTCGTCTATCTCCCTATCATTGAACAGGAAGCCATGATCTGCCGTGATGATAACGCGGGATACGTTGTAAGTACCATGCAACTTCTTTACAAAAACCTTTAGCTCTTCAATGGCTTCCTTCACTGCTGCCAGTGTCTTCCGCTCCGATACCTTTTTGTCCCCTATCATATCGATGGCGTCATGATAGATGTACACCAGCTTAGATTTGAACAACTCTCTGTTCTTCTCCTGACTATACTGCTGCAGATCTGCAAACTGTACTACACGTGCCTCATCATCCGTTGCAGTTAATAATTTACCACGGTTATCCAAACCACTAGTGGAAACACCATCTATGCAGATAGCTCCTTCATTGAACTCGTACTTCTTACCTGGCAACAGCTGCGCCATACCTATACTTGTTTTGGAAGGTATAGACGCTAACTGGTAGCGGATGTCGGCACTGTTTTTAGCATCTCCGTGTAGCTCCGACAGCAACTCTTCTGCAGCCTCATAGCGTAGCGCATCCGAGATGATAACAGCTACTTTCTGATCGTAAGGCTCAATTTCGTTTTTGTAGAAGTCGTATTGCTTCGGGAAACCTAGTTGCTTGTAATCGAACTGGTAGGCGTTTAAGCATTTCAGCCACTCCCGATTCGATTTCTCCAGGAACTCTTCATAGCGCTTGTTTACCAGCTGCACCAGTTCTTCGAGCTTGATGTGTGGCGGTACTTCGGTGTCATCCATGCTGCGGTAAGCGCAAAGGGCTTTGCGGTATTCCTGGTCTACCTTGAACCACTCCGAAACATAGGCACGGGTATAGTCTTCGGGCTTGTCCAGAATATAAGTAGGTATAGCATTCACCAGCTTTACCATTTCAGCTGCATGGATGATAAAGGTCAGGCTGCTGTTGAGCGATGGTGTAGTGGGCTCTCCTACACTTATCTTCTCCAGTCCCTGAATAACTGATTGTGGATTAATATCCAGGCTCGTAACCTGCTCGGCTATCAGCTGCCATTTCATTTGCAAGGTATAGTAGGCGAAGTCGGCTTTGCTGCCGTATACCTCCATCAGCTTCAGCTCCTGAATAGCGCCTGCATTGGCTTCTATCGCTTCCTGTAACTGTTCCCCTAAACCATCTTTGCGGTTGGCCTCTTCCTGTAGTTGGTTCATTCTGGCTAGCACCTGCCGCTTTTTAACCTTTAGCGACTTATAAGGATCCTCTGTAGCAGGGTCAGTTATGTACTGCATTAGGGAATTATATTTTAGCACCTTTAGCAGCTCTGCCAGCTTCTCTGAACTGAACTCACTTATCTCCTGATCAAAGTGTTGCTTTACCTGTTTGTTTAGCCACTCTAGCAGGTTGTTATCCCGTACCTTCCGACCAACGCGCTTCAACTCTTCTTCCTGACCAGGCCGCAGCAGCGAAAACAGTTTTGCCAGCAGCACAGGCCAGCACTCTGGTGACTTAAACTTTAGGAAGGCAGAAAAAAGCGCCTGTACCAGTACCGACTCATCCAGAGTTTCAGGCTTAAGGATTGGAGCGCATACTTCCTGTACCAAACTATACTTAAGCTCGCGCATGTAGCGCTTTATAAGTGGCTGGTGATGGCGCTGCAGACGGTGCTCTTCCATAAAGGCAGCCTCATCGTCCAGCAACAGCTCTTTGTTCGCCAGCAGCAGGTCCAGTAAAGGGAATTGCTTGTAGTCTTCGTAATTTTTGGGGCTTTGCATAGGCAGGTATAGGAATACCTTATCCTGCTTCCACTCCCCATGCAGCATGGTCTTCAGATAGAAGTAGTTGTGTTCAAACTGAATCACACGAATGTTATCCAGCTCCAAAGCTTCTACTTCGTCTTTGAAATCCTGATCCCTATCAAAAAAGAACAACACCCGTAAGTGCGGGTGTGTCCTGTAATACTTCTCAATTTTCTCTTGCAGCATTGTTTACTTAATAGGTGCTACCACGCCTTTAAACAGTTCGTAATTGGCTGTAACGCCATTGTCGAGGTCAAATTCTATCTGCTGGTCTGCCTTGTCTTTCAGTAGCAGGTCGTACTGCTCACACTCATACAGGTCCTTGCGCAGCTTGTCCAACTGGCGCGCCTCTACCCTGCCAAGTGCAGCACCTTGCCCCTCTAAGGCAGCTATCTGCTGTGCCAGGTACTGCATGTGCGGCAGCAGGTATTTATCCCGAATCTTGGTCACGGTGAAACGGTTCATGCGGTGCATGTAAACAAGAACTTGGAATGCGCCTGTTGACGAAGTAAAAAGCCAATAAATTGGTTTCTTATTATAAGTTCTTAGATGATCCTTCCAGAAATCCCGCACTAGGTACTGCTCCAAATCCTGATCCAGGCCTTCCTGCAGAAAGTTCAGGTTCTGTGTTAAAGTCTCTTCCCCCCAAACATACTCGATAAATTGTACTGTACGCTGCAAGGCATCATCGGTGAAGCGGCATGACTTGCCCATTAGCGGCACAATGGCATCTTCATCTATAGAGAAAATTACCTCTTTTGTTCCCCCATGCAGGGGTAAAGAGATTGTGTATGGAGCTGTTTCTTCAGATTCAGGATCTGGATGTGCAATTTGTAGACCTAGTTTATCTAAGCGATAACGGCCCATAAAACAACCTACAGTATAGGATAAAAGCTGCTTAATAACTATTGATTTCTGAACTAGTAACTCAATACTTTTTTGATAATCAATACTAAATTCTGGATCCAAGCTGCTTAATCTAGACAAATCAAGTTCATCGAGGTAAATAGTTATGTCACTTGGCTTAACATCATAAGACAACTCTCCTTCTAACTCGTAGAAATTTATAAAAGCATTATTAAGATCTTGTTCAAATTTATGAAGATTAGAAACGTCAGACGCTATCTTTGAAACAAACAAGTTATATGCATTTTGTAATGAAGAGGCACTTTTAGCTATAAGTGGATTAATCTGAAAGTTCCATGAATATTCTCTATTGTCCCAATCCTGCTTTGCAATTGAAATACATTCTTCTACAATTGGATTTACTTCTTGAAGAATTTCTTTAGTGATTTCTTTAACAGGAAACGCTGAGACTTGTCCAACCTCATAATTAATTGTTGGGGAAATGCTGTCAACAAATAATTTCTTCAATGCCGAGTTCATCAACCCACATAAAAAGATTAGTCGGTTATGATCACCAGTAAAAACAGAACATCCTGCAACATCGAATATGAACCCTTCAGGGAAATATCGAAATGCTAATCCCCTTGTAGTAACCTTTGTCCATGAAATAGATTCTTTAAAATAAAAGTCTACATTTTGTGGTCTAGATCTTTGCTTTCCTTTATCATCCACACAGGCTTTTATTTCCATACCATCTTTTTCCCAGTTCACTAGATAGTAATGATTGCCATACCACTTACGATACTCACCACCACTGTTGTAGGGAAACCATTTGGCTTGTGGAGTTAGGATTGATGTTTTTCTAAAATTTACTTCTTGCCAATCTCTTCTAAATCTAGCATTATCGGATGTGGCTAATCCTTGTTTGATTGAGGCAACTTGATTTAAAGGAGCATGTATCTCAAAACAGTTTATAGTTGATTCTTCTATCCAGAAAGAAATCGGACTGTCAGGAACCTTGAAAAAATCACTCTGTAATTTTCTGTAGAATTCTTCTTTTTTACTCTTATCGATAAAGACTAAATTTTTATCAGCTGACTGAGGAGCATCATTAAGGTTATAATAAATGCCCATGCGATTATTGCACTTCGCTTTTTGGATGATAAAGCTACAGCATTGAGCAACCTTAGAATTTAATTCAGGAAAACTGTTATATCCAATCTGAATTAGACTTTGAACATAGTTATCAATTAGTACTTGCTCCCTAACTTTCTTAAAAGATGAAAGAAACATCCAAGACTGTATGGTGATCATTCCTATCAAGCCATTGCCAATTGAAAAGTGTTCACATGATTTGATGAATACTGTCATCAAATCAGACTTGGCACTAGCATATTTTTTATCCACATATGCCTTCAATTTTCCATTCATACTACCTTGCCCCATGTAGGGCGGATTTGCAGCCACTGCTTCATACTTCGTCGTCAGCAGCTCCAACACATGGATGAACGGGCGGATCTTCGGCAGCACAGCCTCTTCCGAGAACTCTCTGAAAGACTTCTGCTCTAGCTCATAAAAGCGCTTTACAATAAACTCCCGCTCCTGTGGCTTCAGCGAGAACTGCATGATAGAGCCAAGGTTCTGCGCATCCTGCATCAGCGTCAGCGCCTTTGTCAGCGCCTCCTCATAAGCTATATCTTCTGCACCTAAAAAGTCCAATACTTCCTGTCTGCTGAACTGCGAAGGCTCAGGCATAGCATACACGCGCGGTAAATTACCGCTCTTCAGAATGTCTTTATACTTAGAAGCAGCCTTGAGCAGAATAGCAAAGCGTGACAGCTGCGCCGCACGTTTGTCAATGTCCAGACCAAACAAGTTATTTTTCAGAATACTTTCTACTGCCTCTTCTGGCTGGTAGTATTCCTCCTCGTACATCGCGTAGAGAAGGTCAAAGCCTTCTACCAATATGTGACCTGATCCCGCCGCTGGGTCTAGCAGCTTCAGCTCCTCAATGTTATTGATGATAGGATCACCGTATTGCTGGTCAGGCGCTTCCACCAGGTAGCGCATGTCTTGTTTCAGTGGACTTTCGGGTCTATAGTCTAGCCATTGTTTACCCACCGTATTCTGCACCATGTACTTCACAATCCAGTTCGGCGTGAAGATCTGGGTCGCTGCAGGTATATCAGCAGCTTCGGCTTTCTTGTTCTTCTTAAAGCCAGCAAACACCTCGTCCTTCTTCTCAGAGATATAGAACTGGTATAACCAGCCAATTAGCTCTACCTGCTTATAGTCTTCCTCGGTAATAGCATCGGTGGTATTGAGCAGGTGTACAAAACCACTCTCAGACAGGATGTCGTCTGGCAGCAGCAGCTCCGTATAATCGTCTATGCCGCCAAACACATTGTTCAGCAGAGTATGACTGTGGCAGTAGCCGATCAGCAGTATACCAAAAGCCTCCGTGTCTCGCTCGTAGTCCAGCAGCACTTGCTTTAGGCGTTCCTGTTCTGCCTTGTTCAGGAAATCATACTGCCCCCTACGTGCGCGCTGCAAAAGCAAAGGCAACAGGTCAGCCCCCTCTGCATACTCCAGCTGCGGCAGGTCATACCTGTTCTGCGCCAGAATACGAATAGCCATTAGGCGGTTAAACCAGGTATAAGCTGCCTCTTCTGCCACTTCTTTCACTCCCTTGCGGGCAATGGCAGCGCGAAGGGCTTTCCACTTGGCAGGTACCGTGGCATCATCATAGGGGTTTCCTCGGAACATGTAACCACCTGGCACAATCATGGGCTCTTCTACTACAGCCCCTTTTTTGTCAAAGCCCCAGTACTGTACCTTGCGCTCCACACCAACCATCAGCATATTTCTCGCCTTCTGGGCGAAGATCTTGAGCTTAGCCGTATTCATGCCTGTACGGTTGGAGGCTGCTGTATTTATATCTTGTTCTAAAGAATAATCTAATTCCATGATTAATGCTTTTATTTAATGATGATAGTTTTGTTTTGCTTCAGAAGCTCCAGCATTTCTTCTCTGGCCCGCCGTAAGTAATCATCCAGTTCTTCTTCTGTAGCAATAATAGATTTCACATTAGTTATATAGTATTCATAAGACTCACCCACTTTTGGTGCACTACCTCCGGTACCTCCAGAAGCTGCTGCAGCCGCTGCTGCCTTTGCAGCATAGTCTATAATTTTTTTCAGCTCTCCCGATCTGAAATTAGAAAGGTTTGCCTTCTTCAGTTGAAGCTCTGTAATGGAGGTTTGATTTTTGATTCCTTTACAAATAGTGTCTTCATCTGCGTATACCTGCGCTTCGGTTACGTTTCTGTTTGCAGCTTCCTTACCTAATTCTATAAAAGCCTGCTGGTATTGAGCAATTACATCGTTTTTAAGCGCTTCTAAATACTCCTTCAGCTCGCCCTTTAGCTCATCATAAGCTTTGCGCACATGCCTGAACTCAAACCTCGGATCCTCCATTTTCAGGAAGTCGCCCATCTTATCGGCTTTCTCCTGAGCAGATGGTGAAAGTGCTCTGAAGTTTTGCTGGTTTTCAGAATAGAACTTCTTAATGGTGTCGTAATCCGCTCTGGTTCTGTTGGCAAATTCGCGCAGCCCTTTGGCTTTATCCATCAGTTCCTTCACAGCCTGCTGCTCATCCGTAAGCACCTGCAACAGTTGTTTCGGGTCGCGTTTGGTTGTCCACTCCTGCAACTTTTTCCTCAGTTGATGAAAGGCTTCACCAAAAGGATACTTTCCATGAAAATCATCTTCAAACGCAATGTACTGGCTACTGATGTTATTGAGTTTCTTCTGAATGGTATCAAACAACTCACTGCCATCTGATGTGGCCTGTAAATCTTCATTAAAAATCTCGCGGAAAGCAAAGATAGCATTGTCAATGGTCAGCTGGTCTATCTCCTCCCCTGCCTTCACAATACATACTGGGCGCTCAGGCGTAGAAAGTGCCTTATTAATGAACTCCACAATACCATAACGCGGCTGGTTGCGATATTCAAACTCACGCTTCTTCTTTTTGGCCAGGTGCACTAACACATCCAAAATCGCTTCTGCACGCCATCCAAATGGTGCCTTTTCAAAATGACTGATAATATCACTCACCGCCAGTTGATCGCCATGGTGTGTAATAAAGTCATTCACTAGCTGCTCCGCTGGAGAAAGGTCTGGAAATACCTGCTGCAAACTGGCTGCAGAAGTTCGCAGCTCCATCGCATTTTTGGCATATGAACCCGAAAGCTTATGGTGTTTGTATACCCGCTCCAGGTGCTTATCTACCATGTTCTTGAAGCGGTCGTGCGGCACAGAGCCATTCACTTCATTTGCTTCCAGCACATGTTGCCCCGAAATGAAACGTGTAATGTAGTAGTTAGCTTCCAGTTTGGCGGCTAGCTTCTTCTTCAACTCATCATTCCGTGACCTGAACTTATCCAGCGTATTGGTTCGCTCACCTGTGGCAGCTTCGGAATTATCTTTAAAATACTTACGTGTTTTACAATACCACTCAAAATCATTCTTAAACTGTGCATCAGTATGGTACCACTCGTTCACGCAGATACACATGTCGTTACCGCTGTTGTTGAGCGCACGCTGGTTTACATCTGTGGTATCGGTGAACACAACTTTCAGCTTAAAGTCACCTGAGCGGAAGAACTCTTTATCATCTACAGCATAGGCTATTTTAAAATCGTTCTGCCCAAAGGTATGCTTAGGTGAGATTTTAGTCAGCTTTCGGAAGAACTCATCAAACTCTGTCAGCTTATCATCAAAACCTACTTTGAGGTTCTTGATCATCATCTGCACATCAATCTCGTCTTCGTTAAAGAAGTAATAGCTGCCTTTCTCTTCCCGGACAATGCTTTCCTCTACTAGCTTCTCCAGCACTTCTTTGATCTTGTTCTGTAACTGAAGCTTATTTTGGTCCACATCTGTCATCATCAACACCGTTAGGTTATCAATGTTAGATGGGAAAGTAAGCAACGTAGGCTGTGGTAGGTTAGAGATCATGAAGAGCGTCTTCACTACTCGTTCTGCAAAAGGATTATTCTTAACATAGGTCAGGTTCAAACCATTGTCAATCGCCTTACGCCCCCTGTGTGTTAAGTTAGTGAGGAACTGCTGGTTAAAGAAGGCGTCAAAAGGTATAAAGTGGCCTATCTCCAGGTCAGCTTTCTGTTTGGCCGTGAAGTGGGTGATACCCAGTACCGAACGCTCATTATCCTTTACCTCTTTGATTACAAACTTAAGCGTTTGGAAGGCTTCAAATACATTGGCGATCAGTCGGAACTGGTATGGCACAAACGGGTAAGCCAGAATAAATTCACCTTCCCGCTGATAACCCTTGTACAGGTCATGGCGCATCTTGAACTGGTTCTCTATGGCTTCCTTTTTTTCACGGTACATCTTACCCAACACCTCAATACCTGTAGAGTTCTTGTCCAATACCCTCTTCTGCGTTATGTAAGAAGCATCATTACTTTCCAAAGAAATACGGGTATCAAAGCGGCCCAGGATCTTACCAAATTCATCCTGCACATCACCGCTACCATTCGCGCCAACAGATACCTCGTCCAGCGTTTGCTGCGCCGTACAGGTTATCCATACCTGGTTATTACAATCCTCGCTTACACGTTCAATAATGTTTTGGAAGTTCAGCAGAATTTCCTTGTTAGCCCCAATGTACTGTGACACCTCATCTACCAAGAAGATCAAGCGATACTCCTTGTCTTTCACAGCCAGATACTCTTTCAGCTCAGGTATAAGCGAAGAGTTAATGCTGATCTTGAATGTTTCAGGGTTAGTTAATTTAGTATGCAGTGCTACAGTATCCATTTCAGGCACCAAGCGCTTGGCAATCTCCAGCACGTTATCCAGCTCATAAGAAGCCACGTCAGCCGCATCCGATTCCCAGTCATGCCCTAACTCATCAGATACCAGCTGCTTAAACTCTCTGAACTTGCCTTTTTTATCCAGATATTTCTCAAAAAGTACAGCAAGTGGAATATCATTTGGGTTGTAGCCCCTGAACTTGTTAAACATGTTCAGGAAGATACGGGTCAGGCGTTCACCGCTATCATCATCCGTCTCGTCCTCCACGTTAAACATGATGTTATCGCAAAGCGTCTTCTCAATACGCTTGCGCATCAAGGCTATATTACTAGGCGTAATATCTTCATTCTTGCCCGCCTTGGTGGTGTCATAACCCTCCACAGCTTTCATGAAGTGCTCGAAAGCATCCTCAGAAGTTTTGGGATTCAGACAGTAATGGATATACTTTATAAAGTGCGATTTACCAGAGCCATAGTATCCGTTTACCCAGATACCTGTTTTTCCCTTCTTCTTATTAAGTACGGTATCCAGAAGCAGGTATGCTTTTTCGATAAGTTCATCAGTGAAGATGTATTCCTTTATCTCAGCCTTAACTGTATCGGCATTCTTGTTACTTACTACTACGGCAGGGTTAATGTCCCTGTCAATAGGTTTATCGTAGATTTCCCTGATCTTCATGTATACTAGTTCAGTAATTTGATGGCTCTGTATAAGTTTTCGTCGTTAAGTAATTTAAAGAGGCTATAATGTTCCTTAGCCTCACCAGGGTAAAACATAATGATCTTATACCCTGAGATATATTTTTCAAAATTATTCAGAAACTTACTGGCACGCAGGTAAGGAAAAATGGCTCCGAAGCCATGCACAAACACATAGCCTACCTCATAGTCACCAGACTTGCTAAAATGCTCCTGAATCTTGGTGTGCAGGTCAAAGAAGAACTTGTCGCTGTTCGCATCCCGCTTTAGTGACTCCTCTACCTTATCTGGCTTGATAGTTTCCTGATCCAGGAAGAACTCAAACTTGGTCTTTTTACCAAAGTTATTGGCCTTTAAAAAGTTAAGAAACTCCTGAAAGATGTCAAGCACCATTACATTCAGGTAGCTATTCGGCCTATAAAGCCTGTCGCGTATGTTTTGAATTTCCTCATGTAATTGGTACTCCTGCTCCGGATCATACATGTACATGTAGGCCGGGAAGAATAGATTTCCTGTGGTAGGATCCTGAAAATTTTTATCTGCTAACTGTTCGTACAGTTCTGTAATCGTCATAAATAAGTCTCTCTTTCAATCTTAGGCAAGAAACAAGCTTCTAGAAACCATGGGGCTCCGGCAGCTACAAAGTACTCCCAGAAAGAGGAGTCAATATGTTCAGGCTGTTTCAATCGTGTTCTGCCCAGCAGTCCCGCTTCACGCAGCATGCGCAGGTAATTTGTGAGAAGTTTAGTTCGTGTAGCCTCAGTCCACTGTGCCACCTCATCATTCTGTGATGAAATTTCATCCAACCGCATCTGTAAATCAAACCGCTCTATGTTAAAATCCAGTGACCGCCACTTTTTAAGCACCACTTCAAAATGAAGGTCAAAAGCCAAAGGATAAGTCTTGAGGACAAGGTAGAGTAGAGCTAACCTCTGTTCTTTCTCTTGCCTATCTTCAAAGAAGCTCCAAAAAAAGGGTTCTATCACCCTTACTCTTTTTTTCAATTCAGTTACCACACGGATACGAGCAGCCTCTGTTTTTATTTTAAGGAGATTGTTTCCTTTAGACTCCTGGTCTAATAAGATAATGTGGTTTTCTTGAAGAAGCAAAGGTAACACAGCCTTCACCTCTGCATATAGTAATGCCCCAGCTGTAAAAGCAGCCGATAGTTTTAAGCCATTACTTTGTGAATCAATCAATTGTAGAAATTATAAAAATTTAGGTAGTCTATATATCACTTGCAAATAGACTTCATTAGCAAAAATAGCATAGTCATAGGTTAGATGCTATTGATACTTATCTCTTATTACCAACCAATTTTCTTTATTCTGTATATCCAAAGCATATTTGGATGGAGGGTAAGTACTTATGATTTTAACTTAGAGGCTGATTAGAGGCTGAATCTGCAAATGCCTAAGCGCAATGTGACAAGAAGATGTGGCTCTACCCAAAAGTGACGGAGCGAAATGATACTTACTGGGCAAGTAAGTGGGCTGAGTGGGTAAAAAACGAATGGGCGCGCCCCACAGATAAAAAGAAATAATAAACTACGGATTTAACAAAAATAAGAAACAATTAGTCTAAATAGAATCATACTCCCTTTTGATTATGTAACAAGCTTAAAATCAGTACTAAATCAACCTAGGGCACTTTGAAGCCGTTCTATTAATGCCTCTTCTTCTTGAATTAATTTAGATATGCTAATTCCTTCAGTAACATGCACACCATCAACAACGAACTTTGTCTCATTTCTTACAGTGTTACCATATAAATATTTAGAATGCGTTCTAGAAGTATCAATTAATTTTGATAATGGATAAAGCAACCCTCCCAACACTACATCTGCACCATAGAAATGAATGTAAGTATGAATTTGATAGAAGTCACTTCTATCTAGGTCATCTTTTATCATGCGCATAGTCTTAAATTTTGCATCAAATACAGCTACTTTGCCGCTTATCTTATGTCTCATTACAATATCAGGAAACATCCTTCGCCTGTAGAACATATCTTGATATAGTAACAACTCCTCTTGAGAATTCACATACCAATCATTAAAACTCTTGCTAAGCAATCTCTCAATATATAGTTCAAACAGCTGAGAGATATCAAATAGAAATCCATGTGTTTCTAAGCTACTCTGCTTTTCACTAGCATCTAGTTCAAGTTGCAACAAGATAATTTCTGCATACTCTATTACCTTTTTAAAAGCAAAATATATAGGATTCTGTAAAGCTCTGTGATTTTTAGCTTTCAAGATAGTTTCATAGCTCACATACCTGCCAGAGTAATTTTGCTTAAGCAACTGGGTAATACTTAGCAGTTTTTTTTGAATGTCTTTACCAAACTTATTTTCAAGTTTTTTGCAAGTAAGATAAAGAACATCAACTATTTCCTGTATATAAACTTGCTCCCGGTAAGTACTAGTTATAGTTCCTTTGAATGGTATATTAGTTTTAATATACGTATTGATGTCTACCTTTCCCCTTACCTTATGGCTCTGTTGGGAGATAGTTTGGTATTCATTAGGTAGCCCAAGAACCGAAGCTTTTTCTAATGATTGTATAAATAGGTATGCGATTATGAATTCAAATTCATTAATTCTTAGATTTTTTAAGGAAGGAGCTTTTTGATTATCAATAAAAATATCATTTACAAAATTCAACATTCTGCGAAGAAAGTCGTTTCCGTACTTTGTGGTGATATTAAATTTACAGCCTTTATGGTAAACTACACCAGCATATAACCCAGTTTGAACATAATATTGCATTTCCCCATTTGAGTTTTCCTTTGAATAAAGTCTTAAGACAAGTCGTTCTTCTTCTTGCCTAAATTTCTGATCTCTAAATCCAAATAATTTAAGTTTATTGAGGCTACTGTTGTGGGTAGTTAATTCAAATATAGATGAAAACAATTTATCTCTCTGTGCCTCAAACTTCTTTCCTTTGATTAAAAGTGCTTTCTGTAAGTCCATCTCACTTAATGGAGCCTCGTTATAAAAGTTATTGTTGACTGGGATAGTTAATTCCATTTGCCCTATTTATTGGTAAATGGCTGTTTGAACTTAGCAAGCGATTGATCCAATCTTTTGTCTAATTCGCTCTCTGGATATAATGCCCTCAAGTACTCTTTTAATGTTGGTCTTAAATGAAGTTCGAATAGGGTTTCAATATTCTTTGTCGTTATAGACTTACGATTGGCTATATCAGACATCTTCATAAAAAAAGAATGGCCAAACTCATATGATTTCCCCAATCCAAGTTCAATTGATATATAGTTATTTAAATATCTACATGCCTCCACATAAATATCAATATTATCAAACTCACTCCAATTTTTGCCTTTCGTTCTTTCTAAAATAACTTCATAGTCACAATCTTTGCGGATCCATTTAAACCTTCTTCGGAGTGCCAGATCAAAAGCATCAATATTTTTATCAACATCATTCATCATACCTATAAAATAAATATTGGAAGGCACCCCGAAATATGCATTACCATCTATCAACTCATAAGCTAAAGCAGCTTTGTCCTCTTCTGATAATTGTTCTATAAGAGTGGAATATTGAGTCTTTATTAAGTTGCCATTTTCAGGATAAGTAACATTATGGCGGTAATTCTTCTCAAGTCTGGATAAGGTTTCACCAAAGACGGCTGACAGATTAGCTCTGTTAATTTCATCAACTACAAAGTAAAATTTTTTATCTGGCTGCTGCTTTGCCTTTTTACAAAAGCGTTTAAACACCCCATCTACAAGCTCAAATTTTATATTACCATCCTTTCCTATGCCTTTTGGCTTTATTCCCTCAATGAAGTCTTCATATGTAAACGAAGGATGAAATTGCACCACTTCATAAAGGTCCCTGTTTCCTTGGCAAACAAAATTTAAACTTCGTTGAACTGAGTATGTTTTGCCAGTTCCAGGAGGACCATAAAGAATGACATTAGGTGTATTTTCGTCTGCTATGCTCTTTGTGTGTCGTAACATCCACAAGAAACTTGATAATATATATTGATCCGTAAAAGAACTGGACTCCATTCCGAATAGCTCTTTTGCAAATGCTGAAATAGCCGCATTTTTACCAAGGTTATGATTTTCATCGCCATTGATGAATTCCTCATACAGTTCATTTATTACATCATTAGAGTAAATGTAAATGAAATCTGTCTGATGATCTAACACTGCTAATTTTCTCAGAATTTGTTTTGCTCCAATATTATTATTCTCTACGATCCTTATTATATCCCAAATGCTAGAAGATTTAACTATTCCCTCTATTACAGGTTTTATATCTTTGTTAAATTTCTCTTCTGCTTCCTCTCTTGTACCATTAGGCTTGTCTTTTCCAATAGTATAAGTGGTTTTATCATTATTTAACTTAACACCAAAGTTTATTGCCGTGCCAGGCTTAGATGATCCAAATACTTGGCGAGTTGTACGTTCTAAGAAATTACATAAGTATCCGCCTGCAAGCGATCCATTAGTGTTACTTAAAGTATTGGTGTAATCCTCTAAGGAGAAAGAACCATTAGCAATTCTACTTTTATAGGCTTGCCACTCCTTCATTCTCATCTCAAGTTTTTCTTCAATATCTTTCTTATCAAAACTTTTCTTATAACCTTCCCAAAATTCCTTCAACTCAACTTGACGCTTTTCAGATAAAACGCTATTTTTTTCCATTTCATTTTTGATTAAGAAGTAGTCCTTTTCTGTGATACTTACAATTCGATCTCGGGTAGACTTATTAGAAAGCTCCGCATATAAACTATCGGTATCTACATTATACAACCATTTATTGATTTGAGCAATCTTGAAGAACACTGTATTTCTCCCATCAACATTCTTTGGTGTACAAGATTGCTCTACAACTGCTTCACCCCAATACTTTTTTGTTTTGAATTCTTTAAATACTACTTTATCACCTTCTTTAGGTTTGTTTATCAATCCTACCTTTGGATCAAAATAATATTCTTTCGTTTGAATTATATTATTAGTATCCCAAATGGAATTATCATACTCGCCAACAGGATTGTTAGCAAAAATAAAATACTGAATTTGTTCTTTAGACATTTGCACTAAATAGTTTTAATAAGAAGCTGTTTAGAGTTTTTAACTTCCAAATAATTAGGCATGTAAAAGTGTTTGCGAAGACATATCAAACCTGAACCTAATCCGATGGAAGTCATAAACGAAGATAGCATAAACCGCTGGATTGTCCCTCACCTGAGCATAGGCAAAAGAGGCAGCAAGCCCCGTGTGAAACCCTCAGCGATCATGTCGGCCATTCTCTACCGGCTCAAGACTGGCTGCCAGTGGCGGGAACTTCCCACCAGGGAGTTCTTCGGCATCGTTCCCATGAGCTGGCAGGGGGTGTACCACCACTTCAGCAAGTGGGCCGGTGACGGCAGCCTGAGAAAGGCGTGGACGCCAGACGCTCAGCAAAAACGGTGGGGAGCACGTGGGCTATCAGGCCCGCAAGGCAGGCAAGAGCTGCAACAGCCTGTTTCTCTCCGACAGCAAGGGTCTGCTGCTGGCCTGCTGCCAGCCGGTCTCGGGTGACCACCACGACCTGTTCGAGATAGAAGAGGTGTCTGGCCAGCTGTGCGGTCTCCTGGAGGAGGCAGGCCTGCAGACCGATGGCTTGTTCCTGAATGCGGATGCGGGCTTCGACTCTGAGGACTTCAGACGCCTGTGCTCAGAGAGGAAGATCGAGGCCAACATCGCCTTCAATCCTATGCATGGGAAGAGCAGTAATAAATATGTGTAGTTTGATGAGGAGCTCTTCAAGAACAGAACCGTTATCGAGCATGCCAATGCATGTCTCGACAGCTTCAAGGCGCTGCTGATACGATTCGAAACAAAAGCCAGGAACTGGGTCGCACTCCATTTACTAGCTTTTACAGTCCTATTTATCCGCAAAATCATTGAAACTGAAAAACTTTAAACAGCTTCTTATTAAAACTAAAAAACTATGAAATAAGAAAAGGAGGAAAAAATTCAAAGAAAGATAGAAGATGCAAAGAGACTGGAGCAAAAAAGGATAAAGTGTGAACTTGAGTTGTAGCAAGAAAAAGAGCTAGTACTGTTTGAAAAATCTTCTGCTAGAGGCTCAGCTATGGCAACAGTCTCAAGTATTATAAGATTACATTGTAGTTGTTGAAGCTAAGGTTCTTGTACAGAGTATTCTTTTAGATCCACTCAACATATAGCTATTATGGGCTTCAAAGAAAGCGGACTGGTATGCCCTGCAAATCAAAGGAATGGATGAATCATTGAAAGAGATAAATACGACCTCCTTTCAATTAAGAAAAGAACTTAGTTCTACTGGAAAAAGGTGAATACACATTTATATTAACCTATTCTTCGAGCATAAGAAAACTCTTCATTTGTGTGCAAATTGTGTGCAAACAAAAAAGCCACTTACAAGTTTTACCTCGTAAGTGGCTGATTTTCAGGTGGGCCCACTTGGAATCGAACCAAGCACCTACTGATTATGAGTCAGTTGCTCTAACCGAATGAGCTATAGGCCCGGCCAAATCTTTGATTTGGGAGTGCAATTCTACAAATTTGTGTTTTAAATCGCAAAACAAAGCACTCATTAATCGTGGACTTTTCTACTGTAAAAAATATCATCTTTGACCTGGGCGGCGTGATCATCAACATTGACTACGCCAAAGGAACTGATGCCCTCCGGGCCTACGGCAAAACCGGCGCTTCCATAGACTTCAGCCAGAAGGCGCAGTCTGAACTCTTTGACCTGTACGAGCGCGGGGACATTTCCTCCGAGGCGTTCCGGGAGGGGCTCCGGGCCGAGTACTACCTGGAGGCGACCGACGAGCAAATAGACGAAGCCTGGAACAGCCTGCTGCTGGACATCCCGGCCGAGCGCATTGAACTCTTGCGCCAGCTCAAAAAGCACTACAACCTGTACCTGCTCAGCAACACCAACGCCATCCACATGCTGGCCTTCAACAAGATTGTGGAAGAGAACTTCGGGATTCCCAGCCTGGACAGCCTCTTTGACAAAGCCTACTACTCGCACCTGGTGCGCATGCGCAAGCCCGGTGGCGAGGTGTTTGAGCACATTTTAGCCGAAAACGGCCTGAAACGCGAAGAGACCCTCTTCATTGACGACAGCATCCAGCACATTGAAGGGGCTCGGGAAGTAGGCTTACAGACCATCCACCTGGCCCCTCCCCTCACCATCAACCAGGTTTTAGCAGAAGCGCTGCCGGAGCATGGGGCGTAAGCGATTCCTGCACGTCCTGCTCTTTCTGGTCACGCTGGCCACCACCACCCTGGCGGGGGCAGAATGGCGCTACGGCCGGGCGTTCTTCTACGGGCCCGAGGGCTTTACCTGGATCCCCGACATTACCTGGGCCGAGGTGTTGGGCGGCATGGCGTTCTCAGGGGCTTTCCTGGGCTTCCTGACCGTGCACGAGTTTGGGCATTACCTCACGGCCCGGCACTACAAGGTGAACGTCACGCTGCCCTATTACATACCGGTGTGGCTGGGCGTTACCTTCGGGATTGGGACCATGGGCGCCTTCATCCGCATCAAAGACCGCATTTTCTCCCGCAAGGAGTTTTTTGACATTGGCATTGCCGGTCCGCTGGCGGGCTTTGCGGTGGCGCTGGCCCTGCTGGTGTACGGGTTCACCCACCTGCCGCCCGCAGACTACCTGTACCAGATCCACCCCGAGTACCGCCTCCTGGGCTCAGCCTACGCCACGTACGCCTACGCGGGACCCGAGGACCTGGCCCTGGGCCGAAACCTCCTGTTCTGGTTCTTTGAGGAGTTCATCGCTGATCCGGCCCTGGTGCCCAACCGCTACGAGATGGCGCACTACCCGGTCTTGTTCGCGGCCTTTCTTTCCTTGTTCTTCACGGCGCTTAACCTCTTGCCCATCGGGCAGCTAGACGGCGGCCATATTCTGTACGGGCTCTTGGGGTATGAGCGGTTCAACCGGCTGTCGCCCCTGCTGTTCACGGCGTTTATCTTTTATGCCGGGCTGGGCTTTCTGCCCCTGAATGTAAATTGGGAAGACGACTGGTGGAAATGGGCCGGCTACCTGCTGTACCTGGGCATTGTGTTCCGGCCCCTGTTCCCCGACGTGAAACGCAGCCTGTACCTTACCGCCGGGGTGGTGTGCGCGCAACTGGCCGTGCAGGTCATGTGGCCCCAGGCGCAGGGATACAACGGCTGGCTGGTTTTCGGGCTCATTTTGTCCAGGGCGTTGGGAATCTTTCATCCGCCCAGCCCCAACGAGGAGCCCCTGAGCCGGGGCCGCAAATGGCTGGGCTGGTTCTCGCTGGTGGTGTTCCTGCTCTGCTTCAGCCCCGCGCCCTTTATTGTAGATTAACCCTGTTTCGGGGCTGTTTCCTTAGAAACAGCCCCGAATTGTTTTCAGGCCTTTTCCATAAAACAGGGCTCAAAATGGCCCACGCGGGTTAGTGAGGGAGCCGGTCCCGCACCACGCCGTACGCGTAGGTACCCAGCAGCCCCCCCAGGATCGCCACCAGAATGGGCCAGTAGGCAAACCCCACGTTCACGAACAAAGGTCCCGGACAAGCCCCCACCAGGGCCCAGCCCAAGCCGAAGATAATGCCACCCAGCAGGTAGCGCGGCACGGATTTTTCCTTGGGCGTAAACGTGATGGGGTTGCCCTGAAAATCGCGGAGGTGATACTGCTTGATGAGCCAGACGGCAAGGGTGCCCAGCACCACCGCAGTCCCGATAATGCCATACATGTGGAAACTCTGGAACCGGAACATTTCCTGAATACGGTACCACGAGATAGCCTCTGACTTGCTCATCACAATGCCGAAGAGCAGGCCGGTGAAGATAAATTTCAATCCTTTCAAGGTTGGGGTTAGTTTAATTTGCTAGCTGCCAGACCCGCACATCGGCCCTGTTTGCCAGCAAGAGATGAATTTAGAAGATGAGCGGGAACAGCACGAAGGTCATGAGCAGGCCCCCCACAAAGAAGCCCACCACCGCCAGCAACGAAGGCCACTGCAAATTGGAAAGGCCACTGATGGCGTGCCCCGAGGTACAGCCGCCGGCGTACCTAGACCCGAACCCAATCAGGAAGCCGCCGGCCAGCAACAGCAGCAGGTGCTTCGGGCTGAAGAACGCCTCGCTCCCAAACAGCTCCTGCGGCTGCATG
The DNA here is from genome assembly GCF_016924645.1 of Rufibacter psychrotolerans. Taxonomy (GTDB): domain Bacteria; phylum Bacteroidota; class Bacteroidia; order Cytophagales; family Hymenobacteraceae; genus Nibribacter; species Nibribacter psychrotolerans. The sequence continues at coordinate 191,831 of NZ_JAFFJV010000014.1, forward strand.
CCCTGGGGCGCGGCAAAGCCCAGTTCCTGTAAGTCCTGCAGGGTGGCGGCTGAAAGCTGCACGGCCTCCCCGTTGGCGAGAAACGTGGACGAGAGCCACCCGCCCCCAATGGCGCCCACCAGAAACAGGAGGTTCCACCCCTGGGCCCGCCAATCAAAATCAAAGAAGGACACCCGCTTTCCGGCGCCGCAGGCCGCACAGAGCACCCGAAAATTAGACGAAAAGCCAAACGATTTCCCGAAGAAAAGCAGTAAGACCATGACCAGGGCAATCACCGGCCCAGACACATACCAGGGCCAGGGCTGGCGGAGTATTTCAAGCATAGAGTTAAGAAAAGGGCCGAGAAACAGACGCCTCCCGGCCGATGAAGGATTGGCGGCCGCCGAGCTGCACTTTGCCCGCACAGGGTAGTCACCAGAGGGCGCACCCAGCAGGCAGAGCCCACGGGCGCCCATCGGCAGCAGCCGTTTGTAAGGCTTTTTTTAAGAATTACTCAGAAAGCGTGGAAGGACACACAAAGGCCGTCCTGGGCACCTGGGTTTCCGCAATGCCTTTGAAGCCCTGCTCCACGTTCACCACCTGGTCAAAGCCCCGGGCCTTCAGGATGGAGGCCGCAATCATGGAGCGGTAGCCGCCGGCGCAGTGCAGGTACAGCTTGCCTTGCCTGGGCAGCTCGGCCACATGGTGGTTGAGGTTGTCCAGCGGGGCGTTGGTAGCCGTGGCCACGCGCTCGGCCTGGTACTCGGTGGGCTTGCGCACGTCTACCACGGGCAGGGACGGGTCTTGCCCGTAGCGCTGCGCGAACTCAGCGGGCGTGATGGATTCAATGGTATCCACTTCCCTGCCGGCCGCCTGCCAGGCCGCAAAACCACCCTGCAGATAGCCAATGGTGTAGTCATAGCCCACCCGGGCCAGGCGCGTCACTACTTCTTCCTCCCGGCCCGGATCGGTGACCAGCAGGATCTGCTGTTTGATGTCGGGGAGCAGGGTGCCCACCCACGGGGCGAAGCTACCGTCAATGCCAATGTTGATGGCGTTGGGGATGAAGCCCCGGGCAAACACCTCGGGTTTTCTGGTGTCCAGCACCAGGGCGCCGGTCTCGTTGGCCGCCGCCTCAAACGCCTGGGGGGGCAGGGCCTGCAGGCCTTTGGCCAGTACCTCCTGGATGTTGTGGTAGCCCTCGCGGTTCATCTGCACGTTCAGGGGGAAATAGCCGGGCGGCGGGGTAAGGCCGTCGGTTACCTCCTGCACAAACTCCTCGCGGGTCATGTCGGCGCGCAGGGCGTAATTGGTTTGCTTCTGGTGGCCCAGCGTGTCAAAAGTTTCCTTGCTCATGTTCTTGCCGCAGGCCGATCCGGCCCCGTGGGCCGGGTACACCAGCACGTCATCGGCCAGGGGCATGATCTTGGTGCGGAGCGAGTCATAGAGGAGGCCGGCCAGCTGCTCCTGCGTCAGTTCCGACTTGGCGGCCAGGTCGGGCCGGCCCACGTCGCCAATGAACAGGGTGTCGCCGGTGAACAGGGCGTAGTCTTTGCCGGCCTCGTCGCGGAGCAGGTACGTGGTAGACTCCAGGGTATGGCCGGGCGTGTGCAGCACCTTGATAGTGACATCGCCCAGCGTGAGCTCCTCGCCATCCTGCGCGTTGTAGGCCGCGTACTGGGTGTGGGCGTTGGGGCCGAAGACAATCTGCGCGCCCGAGGCCTTGGCCAGGTCCACGTGGCCGCTCACAAAATCGGCGTGGAAGTGGGTCTCCAGCACGTACTTGATGGTGGCACCCCGACTGGCAGCTTTTTCCAGGTAGGGTTTCACTTCGCGCAGCGGGTCAATGATGGCCGCCTCGCCGTTGCTCTCCAGGTAGTAAGCGCCCTGGGCCAGGCAGCCGGTATAGATCTGTTCAATTTTCATGGTGCTGTTTTATGGCTGATTTTCTGAAATGATTCTTAAAACAAAGGTCGGGAAAAGGGACGGGCCGGTCCGTGACTTTTGTCACCCAGGGCCGCCGCCCACCACTTCCCGCAGGATAATGTAAAGGCCCATGAGCAGGATGAACCACCCAAACCCCCGCTTCAGGCTGTCTGCCCTGAGCCGGGTGGCGACCGCCGCGCCGAGGAAAATGCCCGCAATGGACAGGGAAGAGAACAGGACCAGGAAGCCCCAATTGATGTCATAATGGAAAAGGTCTCCCACAAAGCCGAAGAGCGAATTGGCCGCGATGATCACCAGCGAGGTGCCTATCGCCACCGGCATGCTGAGACCCGTAAAGAGCACCAGGGCCGGAATAATGAGAAAACCGCCGCCGGCGCCCACCACCCCCGAGACCAGGCCCACCAGGGTACCCTGCCCCAGCAAGGCCAGATACGGCCTCGGCCGATGCCCTGTAACAGGCAACACCGAGCCCTTCCGGCGACCGATCATGCGGTACGCGGCGGCTACCATGAGCAGCGCGAACAGGAGCATGATCACCGCATCGCGGGTTACGGCGAAGCTCCCCACCGTAAACAGCCTTGCCGGAAGGGCCGGAAGCAGCAGGCCGCGGGTGAGCACCACCGTGAGCAGGGAGGGAATGCCAAACAGCAGGGCCGTTTTAAAGCACACCAGCCGTTTGCGGTAATACCTGACGCTGCCCACCAGGCTGGTGGTGCCCACCACAAACAGCGAGTAGGCCGTGGCCACCACCGGGCTCAGCCCCATGAGGTACACCAGAATGGGAACCGTTAAGATAGAGCCGCCGCTGCCCGTCACGCCCAACGAGATCCCGATTAACAAAGCCGCCGCGTACCCTAGCCATTCCATTGGTGTCTGATTTATCTGTGTTCCTGCAAAGGTACCGAAGCCCCCCTAAGGCCTCAGTGACAAATATCACACAGCGCTGTCTCTCTGGCACTCGCTCAACCGGGTCTGGGTGTGTGCTTTGTGGTTGGTAATGGTTCTTTGAACCAGTAATCAGTTTCTAAAATCTACTGGCGCAAGCGTCTGACTGCACGGTTTACGGCCTTCTCTCCGGAGGTTTTAGGCCTGTTTTCGCGGAAGCAGCCCCAAATCAGCGCCACGAGCCAAGGCTTGCGTGAGCACCTCAACTGCTTTTCTGATCAGGCTCATCAGGTGAATGGTAAAGTTGCGGCAACCCCTGCCCTACCCGTTGGCGTGAACAAGCTTGCTCGTTCTCTAAAGAATCTTCTGCGGCCTAGGGCCAGTGCTGCCATTTTAGGCCTGGTTTGCTGAAAACTGCCCCAAAATGAGCAAATGGGCCACAGCTTCCCTGTTTCTTCCCAGGCCAGAGGCAGCTGCCTTTACTCAAAAAGGTCGGTGCTCAGGTACCGGTCTCCCCGGTCGCAGACTATGAACACAATCACGCCTTGCTCCAGCTCCTGGGCCAGTTGGTAGCTGGCCTGCAGGGCGCCGCCGCTGCTCATGCCCGCCAAAATGCCTTCTTCCCGGGCCAGGCGGCGCGTCATGTGGGTGGCTTCCTGTTCGCTGATGTCAATAAGACGGTCTACCCTGGCCGGCTCGTAGATCTGGGGCAGAAACTCAGGCGACCACCGCCGGATGCCCGGAATGCTGGACCCGGCGGCGGGCTGGGTGCCCACAATCTGGATGCCCGCATTCTGCTCCTTCAGGTACCTGGACACGCCCATGATGGTGCCCGTGGTCCCCATCGCCGACACGAAATGGGTAATGGTGCCTTGGGTGTCGCGCCAGATCTCGGGGCCGGTGGTCTGGTAGTGCGCGCGGTAATTATCGGGGTTGGCGAACTGGTTCAGCATGTAGTAGCCTTCGCGGGCCACCATCTCATCGGCCAGGGCGCGGGAGTACTCAATGGTCTGGGCGGCGGGCGTTAAGATGACCTGGGCCCCGTAGGCCTGCATGGCTTTCACCCGCTCAGAGGTGGAGTTGTCGGGCATGATGAGGGTCATCTGCACCCCCAGGGTTTGGGCGATCATGGCCAGCGCGATGCCGGTGTTGCCGCTGGTAGCCTCCACCAGCCGGTCGCCCGGCCTGATGTCGCCCCGGTCCAGGGCGCTTTTGATCATGTGGTACGCGGCCCGGTCCTTCACGCTGCCGCCGGGGTTCTGCCCCTCCAGTTTAGCGAAGATGCGTACGTTTTTGGCCGGGTTTATCTTTTGTAACTCTACCAGCGGAGTGTTGCCTATCAGGTCAAATAGCGCCATCGGGTTTGGGTTATTTCTGGGGCCAGCCCTTGACCGCCGCAGCGCCTGGGGCCGGCTTTGTTTTACGTAACAGGCGGGAGCGGGCTCCCGGTCAGCTGCAAAGCTACGGTTTTTACCGAGGTTTCTACCGGGTCATGGCCGCCAACAGCTCCTCCAGGTCATCGCGCACGAAGATCCTGTTTCGCTCCAGCTCCACCAGTTTCTGCTTTTCCAGCTGTTTCAGGAGCCGGGAGATTACCTCGCGCGACGTGCCCAGCTCGCTGGCAATCTGCTGGTGCGTGACGGAAAGCTCCAGGCTGTTCAGCTGCCGGGCCTTGGTGATCAGGTACCGCAGCAAGCGCTCGTCCATCTTCCGGAACGCCACGTCATCCACCGCCCGCAGCAGTTCCTGGAAGCGTTTCTGGTAGGTAAGGGCCACAAATTCCTGCCACTGCCGGTAGGTGTTGGTCCACTCGTTGTGCTTCTGCAGGGGAACGCCCAGCACCCTGGTCTTTTCCTCGGCCACCGCCTTCACGTCGCTGGGGCTGGAGGTGTTGCAGCAGGTAAGCGCCACCGCGCAGGTGTCGCCGCCCTCCAGGTAATACAGCAGCAGGTCGTGCCCTTCCCCGTTGGTGCGCATCACCTTCACCGAGCCTTCCAGAATGATGGGCACCATTTTAATGGATTGTTCCGGCGCAATGATCGTCTGCCCGGGCTCAAATTCCTGCACCACCCCGTGCCGTTCCAGTTCGGCCAGCAGCGCGGGGTCCGTGATTTGGGGCAAAGAAAGATTCATGTTGAAGAAGATTAACGGTGCAGAAGTTTTCTGTTTTGGGCCTGTTTTTATCGGCAAAGCCGAAAAAGCCTGTGGGGCCACCCAAGCCATCCGGCCCCAGCCGCTACGGGCGCGAGCAAACCGAAGCCGTTGTCTGTTTAGTACCGCAGAACCCGCCCAAAGGCTGATTGGTAGCCACCGGCCGGACCAAACAACCTGCGTGTTACGTTACCAAACGGTACGCAGAGGCCCGGTTTCGGAGCAGTTTTCCGGAAAACCGCCCCGAAACCGGGCCCTGGCTGATGAGCGGTCCTACGCCTCGTTGTAGGCCAGCATGCCGCCCAGTACGTTGCGCACGTTGGTGAAGCCGTTCTGCTGCAGGATGGCCTGGGCCGTGGCCGAGCGCTTGCCCGAGCGGCAGTGCACCAGAATCTCCTGGTCTTTGAATTCGTCCAGCTCATGCAGGCGCTCGGGCAGCGAACCCAGGGGGATTAACCTGGCGCCGGCAATGTTCTGCTCCTCGTGCTCCCAGGGCTCCCGCACGTCCAGGATGATGGGGGTCTCGTTATTGGCCAAACGCTGTTTCAGCTCGGCGGCGGTGATATCAGTCGTGATCATGGTTGAAGAATTAATTTAGCGGTTCTAAGTTGGCTACCTTTTTGGGCTTTTACAAGATAAATCCCCGCCGCGAGGGTGGCCGGTACCCGGAGCGGCTGGTTGGCCGGGGCTTTGGGCCAGGTCTGGAGCAGTTGCCCGGTGAGCGAGTACAGCTGCACCAGGTCATAGGCCTGGTCTACGTAGAAGTGGCCCGAGGTGCTGGGATTAGGCCGTACCAAGGGGGCCGCCTGGGCCAGCGGCGGGGCCGAGGCGGTGAGCGTCCCGGTCATGACGGGCCTGATTAGCAGGGCACCGCCCAAGGCCGGCACCGCGCCCCACTGGGTACCGCCGTTGGTGGCGAAGAGTTTGCCGTCGGCGTTCTCGTTCAGGTCAAAGCCCACGTTCACGAAGGTGGCCCCGGCCGGCTGGCGGTAGCCCACGTAAAAACTACCCTGCACCTCTACCTGCCGCTCCAGCGTGATATCCAGCCAGTTGTTGAGGCCGGCCAGCGCCGGTACGGTAAAGCGCTGCTCGTAGAGAGCCTGCTCGGCGGGCTTGCCCCCGTTATCGGCCCAGATTCTCAAAAATAGCTCGGTTCCGGGGGTGTTGGTACCGGTGAAGAAAATCCTGACGCTTTTTACCCGGTCGGGTTTGCTGAGGTCAAACTGGTAAGCCAGCTGAATCACCGTGCTGGACGGATAACTGAAGCCGGTCTCGGCCGTGCCGTCGTCATAGGCATAGAAGTCCTGCAGGTGGGTCTGGCGGCGCAGGGTATCGTTGTAGCGGGTATAGAAATTGGGCTCCTTGGTGTTCAGGAACAGCAGGGTCTCCAGGGAATACGGCTGCGACTGGCTGCCCAGGAAAGCATTGGAAGGCTGGGCCGAGATCTCGGCTCTGGCCCCGGCATTCACGGGTGCGCTGCCCCGCAGAAACGTGTCTACGGCCCCGGTGGTCAGATTGCGGGTAAGGGCCCGCCAGCTGAGCGCCGCCGGCACCTGGCTCAAGTTGGCGTACGCCGAGCCTACCTGCGCCGCGGTTTCCTGGGCGGGGTTCACGCCAAACTGCCAGATAGGCATGGCGGTATAGCGCCGCAACAGCCCAGGCATGGGTTGGGTTAGCGCCACATCGGTGGTCTGGAGTTGGCCCTGGCGGCGGTTCTGGTCCAGGTACACGTAGTCCAGGTGCCAGACATCGCGCACGCCGTTCTGCCGGCCGCTGCTCACCCACCTAAATTGGAAACCATTGTGGAGGTAGCGGGCTTCTTTGAGGGCCAGCATGACCGGGGCGAAGGCCGTACTGCGGCCGGTGCCCTTCTGGGTCCAGACGGGCGACCAGGTGCCGGTGGCGTCTTTGAACTCCAGTTGCAGGTAATACAGGTTGGCACTGGAAAAATCCGGCGCGTCTACCAGGCCGCCGGCCTGCCAGTAAAAGCTGAGGTAAAGGGAATCCTGTGGTTGAAAGGCGCCTAACCGGATGGGCTTGGACGTGAGCGTATCGGTGGGGCCAACGGCTGTGCCGCCGGCGTAGGGTTGCCCATCGGCCCTGACGCCGTCAAAAGTGGCGGCAAAGATGGTGGGCGGGTTGGCGGCGAACCGGTTAGAGACCATGACTCCGCCGCGCGAATGCCAACGAGTTAGGGCCGGATTTCCCTCCGCTTGGGCAAAATCATCAAAAAACGGGAGCGAGAGGGTGTCGCCGGAGGCCAGGGGCGCTGGCTCAGCAGCTGGTTTGCGGGCGGCGGCAACGCCGGTGGTCTGGGCCGGCAAACTCTGGAGGGGAGTCAATACCTGCGCGTGGGCTGTCCATCCCCCGCCGATAAAAATCATGAAGATGGTCAGCCACTGGCGCATAGGTCTTAGTCTTGGATGGGCGCTACCGGTTGTGGGCCGGCTACCCAAAGGTCAATGAATTCTCCGGTTCTGATCTTGGTCTTGATGCTGTCGCCCGCAATGGGCCGTTGCTTCAATACGGTTCCGTCGGGTTCCTCGTTGGGGGCCGTGGTGTAGATCACGGAGCCAATCTTCAACCCTTGTCCGGTCAGCAGCATGGTGGCCTCGTCAATGGGCATGCCCACCAGAGAAGGCACGTCCAGCTCGGTGTTGCCCAGGCCGTTGCCCACCTCCAGGTCAATGCGTGAGCCTTTGGCCACCGGGTCGCCGGGGTTGATCTCCTTGCCGTTCAGGAACTGGCGCAGCACCGCGTTGAGAGCCAGGTCTGGCACGTACTTGATCTCGCCCAGGTTCAGGTCATAGCTCTTCAGGATCATCTCGGCGTTTTTCACCGATCCGTCAATCAGCTTCGGCATCTTGATGAGCGGTGGGTTCTTCATGTTGATGCTCACGTAGATCTTGCGGCCTTCCTTCACCTTCTCCCCTGCTTTGGGCTCCTGGGTGATGACGGTAAAAGGCGCTTTGCCCTGCTCATAGGTAGAGTCGCTCACGTAAAAGCGCAGGTCCTTCTCGGCCAGGAAACCTTCCAGTTCCTCCACGCTCATGCCCGAGAGGTTGGGCACCGAGATGGTTTCGCCGTGGTTGGTGGTGCTGGGCAGGTACACAAAGAAAAACAGGAACATCAGGGTCAGGACAATGACTACCATGATGATCAGGTGCTTGAACAGATCGCCCAGCGTTTGGGCCCTTAGAAAACCACTCATTTACTTAAGAGATAACTTTTTTGGTGCGCTCCATGCCAAACTGCAGGATGCGGTCAATGAAATCGTAAGGTTTATAGCCGTTGATAGCCGTCTGGTGGAAAATACACGTGGCGGGTGTCATGCCCGGCAATGAGTTCACCTCAATGATGATGGTCTCTACCCTGCCGTCTTCAAACACGCGCACAAACGCATCAATGCGGGCGTAGCCTTCAATGCGCAGAATTTCGGCCACGCGTTTCAGGTCTTGTTTCACCAGATCAGAGATGCGCTGCCGCTCCACCGGGTCTTTGGCGTAACGGGCCGGTGTGATGTTCTGCCCCTCACCCGCCAAAAACTTCTCTTCCAAGCTCAGCACTTCTCCTTCGGCCAACGCTTCAGAAGCCTCAAATATTTCGTACTGGGTGCGGCCGTCAGGTCCGTAGCTGGTGAGCAAACCACCCGTGATCTCCAGGAAGTGCTTGGCGCCTTCTTTGGAAATGAGGTTCTCAATGAGGAAGTAACCTTTCAGCGGCACTTCTTCCTTGAAGCTCAGTTTGAGCACGCGGGCCGGCGTTTCCGGGATTTCGATCTGATTTCGGAAAATCAGCTCAGAAAAGGCAGCCAGTTCCTCCCGGTTCTTGATCTTCTTCACCGCCGATGAACAACCGTCGTCGGCGGGCTTGGCGATGAACGGATAGCTGAATCGCTCCTCAATGTGCTGAAAGAACAGGTCGGGGTTTTCCTGCCAGTCGCGTTTGAAGGCCAGCATGTGCTCTGCCACGTGCACGCCGTGCTGCCGCAGTATCTTGTTCGTCTCAAACTTGTTGATGGTCACCTGCGACGACTGAATGCCCGATCCGTTGTACGGGATGTGCAGTTTCTCCAGTTCGGTCTGCAGCACGCCGTCCTCACCGGGTCTGCCGTGCAGGGCAATGAACACCTCGTCTACCAGGCTGCGCAGCTGGTCATAGGTCAGGCGTTGCGGTTTCTGCAGCGAGTTGCCGGCGTACAGGCTGGTGATGCCCTTGGCTTCTTCTTTGATCTGCGCCAGCACCGGGTGCGTAGGTACTCCTGCCTCTGAGGCCTCAATTTTCTCCCGGATGTCATCGGCGTTGTCCTTCAACATGATGTTGATAGGAATCTGGTACAGCTGATGCGTTTCTTCGTTGCCGGTCAGGAAAATAGGAATAGGCTCGTACTTGATGGACGAGGAAAGTTTCTCATAAATGTTCCTGCCGCTTTCCACCGAGATGTGGCGCTCAGACGAGTACCCGCCCATGATCACACCCACCCGTATTTTGTCGTGGCGGTGCGCGCGCTCATCGGCCATGGCCGAATCCAGTCGCTTCAGCAGCGAGGTTAAATACGCCGTGTTCTTGCCAGACTTCACCCGCTCGGCCAAAGACGTCCGGATGATGTAAGTCAGGAACTGCGATGGGTTCAACCCAATCTCGGCGGCCTGGTGGAAGAAGAACGAAGACGGCAGCATGCCCGAGGTGGTGTTCGGGTCGTTCAGGAAAATCTGACCGTCGGCGGTGATGAAGCCATCCAGACGCGCGTACACGTTGAAGCCCAGGCTGGTGTACAGACGCTCGCACTCCTGGCGGATCTGCTGGATCTGCTCGGTTGGTAAGTCAATAGGCGTGATCTTGCGGCTGAGGCCCGGCAGGTATTTAGAGCGGTAGTCAAACACCTCCCCGCCTTTCCTAATCTCGGTAGGCGGCAAAGCAATGGGGTTACCGGTCTGGTCCTGCACCACAATGCAGGAGAACTCGCGGCCGTTGATGAACGCCTCCACCAGTACCTGCGTCTCGCTTTCCACGTTGGTGAGCGTGAGCGATTCTGGGCCGTTTTGGTTAAAAGTGCTCGAAAGCAGCGTGAGCAGTTCCTCCGGCGCGTACACCAGTTCCCCGGTTTGGGTTTGTACCGGCAAGCCGATGCCCTCGCGGATGTCCGTCAGGGTTTTGATAAAGTTCAGCTGCTGCGTCTGGCTCATGCCGTTCCACTCGTCTTTGCGGAGGGTGATGGAGAACAGGCTGCGGGCCACGGCTTCCTCAAACTGCTGCAGGTTTTCCTCTTTAATAATAGACACCCCAATGGAGGAACCCTGGTGCGGGGCCTTCAAGACCAGCGGCAACCCGAGATCACTTACCAAGTTATCCAGCAAGGCGGCTTTGTTTTGGGTGGCGTGCCACTCCTGCAAGCTCAGGATGCGGTAATCTGGCGTGGCAAACCCGTGCTGCTTGAGCAGAGCTTTCTGCGCGATCTTGTCAATGCCAATAGCCGAGGGCAGAATACCGGAACCGGAATACGGAATGCCATACCACTCCAACAAGCCCTGGATGCTGCCATCCTCGCCGTACGGACCGTGCAAGGTCAGGAACGCGAAGTCAAACAGCTGCTTGAACTGGTGCGGATAAATGCGGGTGCCCACCTTGGCGGCGATCTCGTTCAGTTCTTCCTCGGTCAGTTTCCCCAGAGACTCCAGGTACATCTGCAGCCCGTGCTCCGTTTGCGGGAGCACATCTACCGGCGGATAGAAATCGCGGATGGTGCCTTTGTAGATGAAGTGCCAATCCAGGAGGATGAAATTCCCGAGGCTGTCGGCGAACACCGGCACGGCCTCAAACAGGGATTTATCTAAATTATCGAAGACGGTGCGGCCGCCGGCGAAAGAGATTTCGCGCTCCCGGGACGGCCCACCGAAGATGATTCCAATTTTCATTAGGGCAAAGATACTGGTTTTTGCTCTTTCGTTCCTAGTGCCTGCGTTTTCCATCTGGGGCAAGCGGAAACAAAGAAAGCACAGCATCTGCTCCCAACAAACTTACGCCCGCCGCCTGTTCCGTTTCAAGCCTGAAATCAGGGAAACCGGCTTAAAACAGAAATCTCTCTGGAGCCTTGTCTGAGGTTGATTTTCTTTATCTTGCGGTAGCTATATAGTATATTCGGCAGTGCGGTTCCGTTTATTAACCCGATTTGGGCGGATAAACGGATGTTTGAGCATAAGTATAGGGCAGATAACCGGAATAAGTTCCGTTTATACAATAGTTGTGGTGCATTTATAATTAATGGAAAACAATAAAATAATTCAAAATATATTATTGATTTTAGTAGGAACGCTTGTTTTGGTAGCCTACTACTTTAATAATTTACTACAAGAATCACTTTGGATTTTTTATTTACTACCTTACTTTATTCTCGGAACTGGTTTTATTGGTCTTTTTATAATATCGATAATTAAAAAGAACAAAGTTGGAATAGCTTTAGGAGGTGTATTTCTAACGGCAATTGGGACAATCTTTTTACTAAATTCAGAGCTGTTTAAGAGTAAAAAAGTATTAGAAGCTACTTTAATGGATGATTTATCTGCAATACACTTAACATTAAGAGAAAATCAAAAGTTTGAAGTAAACGCTTCTACTCTTTTCACTGAAGACAACTTTATTGGTAAATACCAACTTGAAGGTGACAAAATAATCTTTCTTGATAAGCAGTATAGCAATGACTTTATTCCTGATACTGTTACCATAGTTGGGGATAAAATCATATTAAAGTTCGATAACGGCAAACCTGTATTAGATTTTGCTACTTACTTTAATATCAAAAAAAATGAAATAAAAACGACACCACAACAACACCTATAAGGTAGCTTCGCCACCTCATAGCCCAGTACGTTAGGGTGCATAAGATTGAATAGTAAATGAAATGAGTAGAAAAGCTATAAGGAGAAGCTTTGGATTATTAATAACAGGTTTACTTATCTCTTTGATGTTTGTGCTTCTAAAGCAATGCGGCGATAAAGAGAGAGAACGAATTTATAGTTATCAATGTGAGACTCTCGGAGAGGTTATTGAAAGAGTAGCAGTAAAAAATGGTTTTGATTCAAAAGTTAGGTTTGTTATTGATAGCGATACGATTATTACCTATATTCCACACTCAGAGGGAGATGTGGATTCAGAAAAATACATCGTGAAATATGATTGTTCTAATTACAAAGATTTTGGTGTCTTAAAATCACAACCAATGTTTCTAAGCAATGAGCGAGTAGACTCAACTTATGCCGTGGTCAAGAATGTTCTAGTTGATGGGAGCTTGAAGATACAATATGCTTACAAGGATGTGGTGTTTGAAAAGATAGTAAGACTACCTAAACATGAATTCAGAGCAGGAGATGTTGGGAAAGTGTATTTATGGGTAGATAATCCGCAAAGGGTAATCTTTGGTCGGAATTATAATAATATAATTTACACACCCTAACAACACCTAAACGCCAGCCTTCGGCCGCCGTTTAGCTCAGTACGTTGTGAGAAATACTAAATTATGAAAAATCTACTTCTTTGTTTGTTCATTGCAACAGGTTGCACTTCTCCGCAACATGAAACAAAGAAATTTGTAAACCAGGACTTCGGGGCTTTCTCTATCAACATACCGCAAACCTGGAAAAGATTAGATGCTCAAGGAATAGACTCATATGTTGGTATGATAGCAATTGATGGAACTGATACATTATCCTTCGACTTGGGCCAATACTCAAGTAATTTGGAAGATGAAAAAGTTTACATGGTAAGGGATGGTGAAATCTATGTTTTTGAAGAGGTGCTTGAAAACAAAGAGCCAACGGTCAATTCGATTTACAAATATGTAGGTTTGGTTGGCGAGGTTGACACCTTGCAGTATATTAAAGAACAAGTAGAGTGGGTAGAAATAGACAAGCGAAAAGCTAAACTTGTTAAACCTAAGAAATCTGGATTGGGAACAACAGGGGTTTACATCGACTCACTCTGGGGTAAAGGCTATGCGATAGATAAATTTCAGATAAACGGCAGAAACCTTAAACCGACAAATGAAAAAGATTTCTTAGAAGCTCTCAAAACTTTAAGGTTTAAGCAAATTCAATAAAAGTACTTCTCACAACAAGGTGCATAAGCCATGCTACGGCCGACGGCCTTGCACGCCTCATGCACTAGACGAAATCTATGAGTAAAACAAGCGCTTATGGCTAGATTTTATCCAATCTGATCTCATACGGGGTGCCTCTTTTGACGACAGCCACGATCTGGTGGAGCAGCTTGTTCCTCACCGCGTTGAG
>NZ_JAFFJV010000015.1 GCF_016924645.1 Rufibacter psychrotolerans
TGCAAAGGTAAGAAGCTCCTTTCACTTTGCAACACTTTTTTCTTATTTTTTCTCCGCCCATTCGGCGGAGCAACCTCCTTTCCCGAAGGGGCTGCAAAGGTAGCGAACTATTCCGGGACCGCAAGGGGGCGGGGCGAACTTTTTTTCTACCCGAACCCGCCTGGGCTTAGGCCGCGGCGGGGGGCTTCCCGGCCGGCGCCTAGGCAAGAACCAAACCTGATGCCCCGAAGTTCAACCGGGAGCAGTTTTTTTCAAGGCTTTCTCCCTTTGGCCAGTCCCCGCCCTGCGGCCGGTCCCTGGAGGGTCTTTCGGCGGCGGGGACGAGGGAGACCTTCTCCGTTACGCCCATCCGCCAGTAGCAGGCACCCTGTTTTCAGGCTGTTTCCAGAAAAAAACGCCTAAAACTTCACGCCTCTTCCAAACAAAAAGGAGACCCTTATTCCTGTAAGAGGCTCCTTTTTACTTCCATGTTCCTGTACTAAGTTATGACGCAACCACTTTCTCCTTCGGCTTCTTATAGATCGGTACCGTTGAACAGGGTTCGCCGTACATGATGCTACTTACTACGGGTAACAGCTTTTGCATGATCTCTACATAAGCAAAAGTAGGAACCGGTATTTGTCCGCAGCCTTTGATAACCACTTTGGCATCATGGTACTCTTCAGGATTGATCTTTGAGATGGCATCTTGCAGCAAGGCTTGCTCCAGGGCATCTAAGTCGCCAAACACATAGCGGTTCACAAACGGCTGCAACTTAGTTGCCAGCAGCATGTAGGCCCAGGTAGGCACAATGGCGTCTGTAGAACAGATTATGGCTACGTTCTTCCCGGCGTATTGTGACCAGTCATGCTCTTTCACAAAAGCCCGAAAGTCTTTTTCCCGCAGCATCAAGCCATGAAACAGGTTGTCTTTGATATCATAGACCATACGCTCACCGGGATGCAGGTATTCTTCCAAGTTAAGGGTAACAAGCCCGCTGTTGGCTACTCGGTTTACAAACTCTTCCATATCTACTTTATTTCCCTAAGGGTTTTGTGATATATACTTCTTTTAAATAAAATGGCTCATAGTAGGCCACATCTTCTAATTGCGCTGCCTGCAACTTGGCAAAGGCTAGTTCGCCAATGGCTTTGGCTGTAGGTTTAACATCTTCTACCCACAAAGCGTTCGGGTGAGGGGGTAATAACGCCCGGGCCTTGGCGGCTCCGCTCCCGAAGAAGATAATGGGCTGTTTTTCTAATTCCCGGGCAAAACTGGTTGGCTCCAGAATAAGTGGTTCCACGGGCAAAACTTCTCCCAAGGCATGATCTAACAGGCAGGTATATACTTCAGAACGGCGGGCATCTATCATGGGACAGAACAGGTACCGGTTGGGTGCTGGCGTTCCGGAGATAACCTGTCGCGCCATGGCCTCCAAAGTACCCACTGAGACTAGGGGCTTATCGAGCGAATAGCACAAGCCTTTGGCCGTGCCGGAACCAATACGCAATCCGGTGTAGGAACCAGGACCGCCCGATACCGCCACCGCATCTACTTGCTCTAGCCTGATACCCGCATTTTCTACCACCTGCTGCACCATTATGGTAATATGAGAGGAGTGGGACTTTTCCATCTGCAGCTCAGCGTAGGAAAGTAGCTGCCGGTCTTGGTGCAGGGCCACCGAGCAAACAGACGAAGAAGTTTCTAAGGAAAGGATATAAGCCATGGATCTACAACACTAAGCAGCAATTACCCCGCAAAGCTACGCTATTCTAAAACAAAAGGGCAACCGTTGCCAGTTGCCCTTACGATACTATATATATAGAGTGTTTTCTATTTCTTAGCGCTCACGGTAAGCAGGGTCTGGTACTTGTCAGGGTTGTTCAGCACTTCTACCGCGGCAAGAATGTTCTTGTCATCATTGAAGGTAGATTCTACCAAGCCTTTCTGCAGGTAGTACCTTGAGACAATCTCCTGCTCCAGCAGTTCTGTGATCTCCGCCTTGAACCGAACCAGGTCATTGCTCTTGTTGGTGGCCACTTTTTTACGGATCTGCTCAATATCGGCCTTCACCTCTTCATAGTGCTTGTCTTCCTTGGCCTTGGCAACCATGTTGTCAAGCGCCTTCTCCACGTCGGTAGAGTAAGAGATGTCTTTGCCGTTTAGGTAAGCAACAAACTTCTGATACTCTGCATCTGACAGACGGAAGTCTTTGGCCGCCCCAATGGTAGGGTTAGCTGCCCTGAAACGGGTGGCATAGTCAAAGATATAGTTCTTGCTTACCAGCTTGCGGATAATGTCCGGCACAGACTGGTCTTTCACCTCCAGGTCCGGACTGATGCCGCCTCCATCATACACTACTCTGCCATTGGCTGTCTTGAACGCCACCCGCAGCGAATCTGGGGTTTTGTGCAGCGAGCCATCGGCGGCCCTGTGGGCGTAGTCAATGGCCTGAATACACCGGCCACTGGGGATGTAATATTTAGCGGTGGTCACCTTGAGTTGGGAGTTATACGAAAGCGGACGCGTCATCTGCACCAGGCCTTTCCCAAAGGTACGTTCCCCAATCAAAACCGCGCGATCATAATCCTGCAGGGCACCGGCCACAATCTCTGCCGCCGAGGCGCTGTTGGAACTGGTGAGCACGGCCAGGGGCACCTGCACGTCCAGCGGCTCATCCAGGGCCTTGTACATTTTGTTCCAGTCAGTCACCTTACTCTTGGTGCTCACAATGTCTTTACCCCGGGGCAGGAACAGGTTAGAGATGTTGACCGCCTCGTTCAACAGCCCGCCGGGATTGTCGCGCAGGTCCAGGATTATCTTCTTGGCTCCCTGCTCTTTGAGCTTGGCAACGGCGCTGCGCACCTCGCGGCCCGCGTCTACCGTGAAGCCCGAAAGCTGAAGGTATCCAATGTCAGACGTCACCATGCCGTAGTAAGGCACGTTGTTGATCTGGATATTGGCCCGGGTTACATCTATCATCATGGGCTTATCCTGACCAAAGCGCTTGATCTCCAGTTTCACCACCGTGCCGGCCTGGCCTTTGAGCAGCTTGCTTACCTCGTTGTCGTTTTTCTTGGAAAGGTCAACGCCGTCAATCTTCAGGATCTCGTCGCCAATGATAAGGCCGGCTTTCTGCGCCGGTGAGCCCTCATGCGGCAGAGAGATGATGGTGCGGCCCTCCCGCTTGCCCACCAGGGCGCCAATACCGCCGTACTGACCGGTGGTCATGGTACGGAAGTCTTCAATATCGTCCTCGGGGATGTAGTTGGTGTAAGGGTCCAGTGATTTGAGCATGGCGTCAATGCCCGTGCGCACCAGCTTGGAAGGGGCAACGTCATCAACGTAATACGTGTTCACCTCCTTGAAGAGCGTAGCGAAGATGTCCAGGTTCTTGGCGATGTCAAAATACCGCTCATTAGTGCCGGACGTAAAGGAGAAAAGGCCCCACGCCGTGCCCGCCACCAGAAGGCCGGCAAAAGTTTTCTTCAACATATCTGCTGCAGTGAAAAAACGGAAAAAAGGAGACTACTTTGAAAACAAACGCTCCAATCCTGAATTTAGTTTTTTACAGATAAGATTGAAAGGATTTTTTTCTTTGCCTATGTACAGAATGGCAATGTACCACGTGCCGCCCTCCTTATTAGACGGAAGCGCCACGGGTTTGTGCAGCCGGTACGCCTCGCGCATCTGGCGCTTAAGGCGGTTGCGGTCCACGGCTTTCTTGAAGTGGCGCTTTGACACCGACACCAGCACCTGCACGGGAACGTCTGAGGGCTCCGGCACGTGCAGCGCCACAAACCGCAGAGGGTATAAATTAAAAGAAGAACCTTCACGGAAGAGCTGGTCAATCAGCTTCTTGCTCCGTAAACGTTCTTCTTTCTTGAAGGTATGGGAAAGCGGTTGCTCTTCTGCAGAATGTTCAGTGAAGGTACCCATTCGCAAGGCGCCTTGCAGCGAGCTAATCAGAAAAATTAGGCTTTGTGTCTTCTTTCGTCAGAAACGGTCAGTTTGTGACGGCCTTTAGCTCTTCTGCTAGCTAATACTCTACGACCATTGGCAGTCTCCATTCTAGAGCGGAAACCATGCTTATTTCTTCTTTTGCGTTGCGAAGGTTGGAATGTTCTTTTCATCTCACACTAAACATTTTATTAAGGCCTGCAAAATTATAAAAGGCATTTTGATAAAGCAAGACTTGCCACACTTTTTAATTTGATTATTTGCACGTTTCCGCACCCACCCCACGGCTTCCTAAATCCAGAATACTCGTTTCAGCGCGTTTTGGAGCCAATTTCCGGAAAAGCGCTGAAAAACAGAAGCTGGCTAAACGGAGTTTATGGTTTGCGGAGCACCTCTTGTTGCGTAGAGATTTACTTCTTGCGGCGCACTTCCTTTTAAAAGGAACACTCCTGTAATTTGTCCTCCTTCTGATATCCCACCACCCCTACCCCTCCCGGGGTAGCACTTTCCCCTGCTGCTTTTGCTGATTACTCCCCTCCTGGGAGGGATAGGGGTGGGTTCATGCGCACGGCCCCGGTAAATCGCAGTTGGGGTTCATATATGCTTTTCTCCTCCAGAGGAGGAATCTAATTGACCATTCCACCATAAAGAGCTTCCGTTTTCCGGCTATTTTCTGGAAAACAGGTCAAAAACGCACTACTTTCGTTTTAAGTGAACCACCCAAAGCAAAAGAAACCGTGCCGCACTACCATATTTCCTTCCAGAACCCGCTTTCGGGCTATCTGCAAATCAAGACCACCCTCCAGAACATTTCCGCACCAGCGCTTTTCCTGCAGCTGCCTGCCTGGCGCCCCGGGCGGTATGAACTGCAGAACTTTGCCCAAAAACTGCAGGGCTTTGCCGTAACCGCACCAGACGGCTCGCCCCTGCCCTTCCGGAAGGTGACCAAGGACCGCTGGCGCGTAGACACCCAAGGGCACTCCCGCATTGAAGTGCACTACAACTTCTTTGCCCGCCAGATGGACGCGGGCGGCTCCTGGTTGGCCCCCGATTTTCTGTACGTGAACCCGGTCAACTGCCTGCTCACCGCTGAGGGCCAGGAACAGGAGCCCTGCACGCTGTCTCTGGACCTTCCGGCCGATTGGCAAATTGCCTGCGGCCTGCCCCAAACCGAGCCCCATACCCTGGTAGCCCGGGACTTTGACCATCTGGTAGACTCGCCGTTCATGGCCAGCGCCACGCTGCAGCACCAGGTCTATGAAGAGCAGGGCATTCCGTTCCACGTGTGGTTTCAGGGCGACTGCCGGCCCGACTGGGACAAACTGCTCCCGCACTTCAGGGCGTTCACCCGGGAGCAGTTGGCCTTGTTTGAGACCTTCCCGGTGCCGGACTACCATTTCCTGAACCTCATCTTGCCCTACGCGCACTACCACGGGGTAGAGCACCTCAACTCCACCGTGATCACGCTGGGGCCGGCGGAGAAACTAATGCAGCCCGACCTCTACAAAGAACTGCTGGGCGTAAGCTGCCACGAACTTTTCCACACGTGGAACATCAAGCAAATCCGGCCCAAGGAGATGCTGCCCTATGATTTCACCCGCGAGAACTACTTCAGGACCGGCTACGTGGCCGAGGGCGTGACCACCTATTACGGCGATTACCTGCTGGCCCGGAGCGGGGTGTTCACCGCCGACCAGTATTTTCAGGAACTGGACACGGTGATTAAACGCCACACCGCCGACCAGGGCGAAAAGAACCTCTCCGTGGCCGATTCTTCGTTTGACACCTGGCTGGACGGGTACAAAGCCGGTATTCCAGACCGCAAGGTGAGCATCTACCACAAAGGCTGCCTGGCGGCGCTGGTGCTAGACCTGGAAATCAGAAAAGTCACCCAAAACACCCGCTCCCTGGACGACGTGATGCGCCGCATGTGGCAGGACTTCGGCCAACGGGGCATTGGCTACACCGAGGAAGACTACCAACGGCTGGCCGAAGCGGTGGCCGGCGTGCCGTTGGAGCAGTACTTTCAGGAGATGATCTTTGGCACCGCCCCGTTTGAGGAGTGGCTGGCACCCGCCCTGGAGCACGTGGGCTGCCGCCTGGAGAAGCTGCCTTCGCCCCTGGCCTATGAGAGTTTGTACGGCTTCCGGCTGAACCCTGCCCCTTCGGTTACGCCGGTGATAAGTTACCTTGCCCCAGAGTCGCCGGCGGCGGAAGTCTTATCAGTGGACGATGAACTGGTTGCCCTGAACGGCCGCAAGCTGGAGAACAACAACCTGCCCAACTTGATGGCGCTCCAGGCCGAGGTGGAGCTGACGCTTTTCCGGCAGAAGAAACTGCACACCGTCAGCCTTGCGCCCGACGGCAAGCTCCACCTGCCGGTGTACAAAGTGAGCAGGAACCCGGCCGCCACGCCGGCGCAAAGAGGCAACTTCAAACTTTGGTTAAAGCAGGACTTCTAGCCTACCCTTGTTTCGGGCCTGTTTTCAAAGAAACGGGCCCGAAACGTTTTTCAACTTTTCTGCCGCAAGAGTTGCCGCACTTCTTTAACTTAAGAGCCAAACCATACCCGCATGCGCCCCTACTCCTACCTGCTTGCCCTGGCCGTCTTGCTGCTAGGCTGCACCGCCACTAAACCCAGCCACAACATGAACCAGCTCAGGGAAGAGATTCTTGCCGAACTAGCAAAGCAGCCCGGCACCTTCGCCGTGGCGTTCAAAGACCTGAAAACCGGCCAGGAACTCCTCCTCAACGAGCGCGAGAGCTTCCACGCCGCCAGTACCATGAAAACCCCGGTGCTCATTGAGGCCTACAACCAAGCGGCCGAGGGCCGGTTCTCCCTCCATGACTCTGTTCTGGTGAAGGATCAATTCAAGAGCATCGTGGATGGCAGCCTCTTCAGCATTGGCGCGGCCAGCGACAGCGATCAGGAGATTTACCAGCACCTAGGCCGGAAACTGCCGCTCTCTGAGCTGCTTTACCGGATGATCATCCTGAGCAGCAACCTGGCCACCAACCTCGTGATTGAGCAACTAGACGCCCGGAACGTCACCCAAACCATGCGTGATCTGGGCGCCCAGGACATACAGGTGCGGCGCGGCGTGGAAGACACCAAGGCGTACCGGCAGGGCCTTAACAATACCACCACCGCCTATGACCTGCTGGTGCTGTTTGAGAAAATAGCCCGGGGAAAGGCGGTAAGCCCCGAAGCCTCGCAGGAAATGATCAAGATCCTGCTGGACCAGAAATACAAAGAGATCATTCCCGCCAGGCTGCCCCAAGACGTGAAAGTGGCCCACAAGACCGGCTGGATCACCGGCGTACGGCACGACTCGGGCATTGTGTTCCTGCCCAACGGGCGCTCCTACGTACTGGTGCTGCTCTCCAAAGACCTGAAAGACGACAAAGCGGGCATTGCGGCCATGGCCCGCGTTTCTGAGCTGCTTTACCGGCACGTTGCGGGAGAGTCCTGAGTCTTGAGTGCTGAGTCTTGAGTCGGCAATGTTCGGTTAGAGGCAAGGCCAGACCACAAAACAAAAAGAGGCTGCCTTACGGGGCAGCCTCTTTTTGTTTACCTTATTTGTTGCGGTGCTTATTTACCGCGGTCTACCTGGTTGTCGCTTGGGTTGCTGCGCGGGCGGTCACCGCCATCGCCGTAGGCGCGGTTCACGCCTTCGCGGTTGTTGTTCCCGGTTCTGGACAGGCTCCGCTCATCCTGAATGGTAGTGCTTCCGTTCTTGGAGCGGAAATACTTGCTTTCTGGGTTCAGGGCCGGGTCGTTATCGGTCAGGTGATTTTTGTCTGTGTTATCAATAAAACCGCCTTTGGTGTTATCCTTTTCTCCGCTGTGATTCTTCTTATTGCTGCTCATAAAATCCTCCTTTTGGGTTAAGTTGATACCTTCTATACGAGCCGCTTGGGCAAAAGTATACCTTTTTTTCAGCTAAATGCCAGCACCAGAATCACCAGCAGGGTGGGCAGCGACAGGTAAAACCAGAAAAGCACATGCCGGCGGTAGGCCCGGGGCACCTGCGAACTGGCCAGCAACAGCGCCGACACCAACACCCCCATGTAAATCAGGATGAAGTACATGACCTTGTTCCAGTTGCGCACAATACTGCCGCCCCGTTCCTCCACCTCGGGGTCGGTGGGCACCAGCCAGGTGACCAGCCCGTAATAGACCGCCACCTCCAGGGCCAGGAACACCACGGCCCCAATAAAAATGGCCAACCCGGTATCATTTTTCTTCTGCATCATGGTTCACCTCAAGAAAACGTGGCGTAAATCTTTGCAGAAATTTCGGGCTTTTTTCCTGTTTTCGGCCCATTTTTGTAAAAACTGATTGAAACACGTAGTAAGAATTTCTGGGCCATTGACGTTCTACGGTAGCGTTGCGAGAGTGGCTTCGTTCAGTATATGAGTGCAAATCAAGTAGATAAGGAGTTGAAAGCGGTGGTAGCCACCTATGAGGGTTTCCTGAAGCACACCGAGTTCAGGGAGATTGCCGAGGGCAGCCTGGCCCTGATTCAGCAGAGCGGGTATTCCAAGATTTTGGTAGACACCCGCCAGACCCGGATTATCCAGAAAGAAAGCCAGCAGTGGATAGACCGCGATTGGTTTCCCCGGGCCACCAAAGCGGGGGTCAGGCACATGGCCTTTCTCACCCCGGCCGATTACTTCGGGAAGGTGAGCGTGGAGGCCACCAATCAGCCCGCCATCCGGAAGGGCGACATCACCATCCAGTACTTTACCAACATGGCGAGCGCCAGGCGGTGGCTCCAGGCCCAGTAACAGCAGGAGAACGTTCTCAAACCCATAAAAGGAAAGGGGCTGCAGATGCGCATCTGCAGCCCCTTTCCTTTTATGGGTTGTTTTAGGCCTGTTTCCAGAAAACCCGGCCCGAAACGGTTTTAAACATTCTGCGGTTGAAAATTCACCAGCTTCACAAACTCCAGCACGCGGCTTACCACCTCGTCGGGCTGAAGATCCACCAGGCGCTCGGTCCCGAACTGCTCTACGCAGAAAGACGCCATGGCCGAACCGTGGATCACGGCGCGCTTCATGTTCTCAAAGCTGATATCATCTGTTGAGGCCAGGTAACCAATGAACCCACCGGCAAAGGTGTCGCCGGCTCCGGTTGGGTCAAACACCTCCTCTAGCGGCAAAGCTGGCGCGAAGAACACCTCTTCCCCGTGGAACAACAGGGCACCGTGCTCGCCTTTCTTGATGATAAGGTATTTAGGGCCCATGCCCATGATCTTCTTGGCGGCTTTCACCAAAGAGTACTCGCCGCTCAGTTGGCGGGCTTCCTCGTCGTTGATGCTCAATACATCCACCATACCAATGGTCTGGATCAAATCTTCCAGCGCGATGTCCATCCAGAAGTTCATGGTGTCCATCACGATCAGTTTAGGACGGTTTTTCAGGCGCTCAATCACCTGGCGCTGTACCTGCGGAGCCAGGTTGCCCAGCATCAGGTATTTGCAGTCCTGGTAGCTCTCGGGGATAATCGGGTCGAAATCAGCCAGCACGTTCAGTTCCGTAGCCAGCGTCTCGCGGCTGTTCATGTCGTTGAAGTAGCGGCCCGACCAGAAGAACGATTTCTCATTCTCTTTGATCTGCAGCCCGTCTGTGTTGATGCCTTTGCGCTGCATCATTTCAATGTCTGACTTCAGGAAATCGCCTCCCACCACGCTCACCAGGTTTACCGGCTGCACAAAGTTGGAAGCTGACAAGGCAATGAACGTTCCGGCTCCGCCGATGATTTTGTCCCGTTTCCCGAACGGAGTTTCCAGCGCATCAAACGCCACCGACCCGATTACTAATAGACTCATGTGTTTTACAGTTATGCGGTACCCGTAGCAAGTAGCAGGTATCACGTAGCAAGATTGTTTTAAAATCTGGTAAGCTTAAAAACCGGCAAAAGCAATCATCCTTTGCAAGCCTCATTCTCAGAACAATAGTCCTGATACGAGATACTTGCTACCTGATACGCTTTCGCCCGAAAACAAAAAAAGCCCCTGACGAATCAGGAGCTTTTTGGGGTGGCCGATGGGGTTCGAACCCACGACTTCCAGAATCACAATCTGGTGCTCTAACCAGCTGAACTACGGCCACCGTGTAATTGGATAGCAAAAGTAGTGGGTTAGGTTATTCAACGCAAGTTTCTACCGCTAATTTTCTTCAAAAATTTTCCCTCTAGCGGCTAAACAACACGCGCTCACCCTGTTTACTCTCATCAAATTGTCCGTTCTGGTAAGCCAAGTGCCCGGAAACAATGGTGTGCGTCACTACGCCCGGCAGGGTTTCGCCTTCCAGCGGTGACCAGCCGCACTTGTACAACACGCTCTCTCTGGTCACGGTTTGGCTTTGTTCTAAGTCTACCAACACCAGATCGGCCCAGTAACCTTCCCGGATGAAGCCGCGCTTTTCTACCTGGAAGCAGATGGCCGGGGCGTGACTCATTTTCTCCACTACCCGCTCCAAAGAAATCTTGCCTTGTTGGTAGAAGGCCAGCATCACCTGCAAGGAATGTTGTACCAGCGGCAAGCCAGACGGTGTTCCTTTATAAGTGGAAGACTGCTTTTCTTCCCAGGTATGCGGTGCATGGTCGGTAGCAATGATGTCCAATCTATTATCCAGCAAACCCTGGAACAGCGCCTGCTTGTGGCGGGCTTCTTTAATGGCGGGGTTACATTTAATCTGCGCACCCAAGGTCTCGTACTGAGCAGCATCGAACCATAAATGATGCACGCAGACCTCGGCAGTGATGCGTTTCTGCTCCAGTGGAATGTCATTACGGAACAAGGCGAGTTCTTCTTCCGTGGAAATGTGCAGGATGTGCAGGCGGGTGTTGTGCTTTTTGGCCAGTTCAATGGCCATGCTGGAAGATCTGTAGCAGGCTTCCACGCTCCTGATCACCGGGTGGGCGCTTACGGGAATGTTCTCTTCGCCGTACTGTTCTATAGCCCGTTGCATGTTGGCTCTGATGGTAGCCTCATCCTCGCAGTGCGTGGCAATGAGCATGGGTGATTTCTGGAAGATTTCTTCCAGTGTCTGCACATTGTCTACCAGCATATTTCCGGTGCTGGAACCCATGAACAGCTTAATGCCGCAAACGGTACGCGGATCGGTCTTCAGAATCTCCTCCAGGTTGTCGTTGGTACCGCCCATGAAGAAGGAGTAATTGGCCAGTGATTTCTGCGCGGCCGTGTCATACTTCTCCTGCAACAGCTCCTGCGTGGTAGCATTGGGCACCGTGTTGGGCATCTCCATGAAGGTGGTCACGCCGCCGGCTACGGCAGCTCTGGGTTCAGAATACAGATCTGCCTTGTATGTGAGGCCCGGGTCGCGGAAGTGGACCTGGTCGTCAATGACGCCGGGCAGCAGGTACTGGCCTCTGGCGTCTATCACGGTGTCGGCAATTGCGTTGAGGTTTTGCCCGATGGCGTGGATGTATCCGTCTTTCACCAGCACATCGGCCGCTTGGATTTGCCCTTCGTTTACCAGTTGGGCGTTTTTGATCAGGATGCTGTTCATGGGGCTAAGATAAAGCTGCCTCGGTTAAGTCTTGCGTTTCAAGCCTGTTTTTCTGAAAACCGGTTAGAAACGGTGTTGGCAAAGACACTCGTAGAACCTGACGGACACTACGAGGTCTTTTGAGCATCCGCTGGCGCGAGCGTCCCGCTCGTGTCCGCACGCATTCCCGAATTTACTCTGCCAAGCACTAGTAGAAATCAGCAAAAGAAGGCACGAGCTAAAAGCTCGCGCCAGCGGTGGACCTCGTAGTGTCCTTTAAAACCGCCCTTGCCTTGCGCCCGTTTTCACAAAGTCTGCCCAGAAACGTAATCTAAAAGAGAACCCGTACCTTTGCGCTGATGATAGACGAAGAAAACGAAAACCTGACAACTGAGCAGGACGAGCATATACCCGCCGAACCAACGGCAGAAAACGAAGCAGACGAGGCAAAAGAAGCCGAAGAAAGCACTTCTACCCTTACGTTTGAGGACTTCAAACTGAACCGTCAGCTCCTGAATGCCATTGCCGAGCTGGGCTACGAGAAACCTACGCCCGTGCAGCAGCAGACCATTCCGCTGGCCCTGGCCGGGCATGATGTGATGGGCATCGCCCAGACCGGTACCGGCAAAACGGCGGCCTATGTATTGCCGCTGCTCATGAAAGTAAAGTACGCCCAGGGCAAACACCCGCGGGCGCTGATCCTGGCTCCTACTCGTGAGCTAGTGCTGCAGATTGAAGAGAACATTCAGAAATTCAGCGCTTACCTAGACCTGCGTACCGTGGGCATTTACGGCGGCGTTGGGCCCAAATCGCAGATTGAGCGCATTCAGGCCGGCATTGATATTCTGGTAGCCACGCCCGGTCGGCTCATGGACATATACCGCAAAGGCGAGTTGGTGTTGAAAGAGCTGAAGACGCTGGTGCTGGACGAGGCCGACAAGATGATGGACATGGGCTTTATGCCGCAGATTCGGCAGATTCTGGAGATTATACCGCGTAAACGCCAAAACCTGCTGTTCTCGGCGACCATGCACGAGCGGGTGCACACGCTGTCTGAGGAGTTCCTGGAGTTTCCTATGGTAGTGGAGGTAACCCCGCAAGCCACGCCGGTAGAAACCGTGAGCCAGGTGCTGTACCAGGTGCCTAACCTGCGCACCAAGATCGCGCTGCTGGAGTACCTGTTCCAGGACAAAGAGACGTTTAACCGCGTCATGATCTTTACCCGCAGTAAAACCAACGCCGACAACGTGAGCTCTTTCCTGGACCGTAAAGGCGAAGGCGGCGTACGCGTGGTGCACGGCAACAAGGGCCAGAACACCCGCATCAATGCCGTAGATGCCTTTAGGGAAGGTGAAGTGCGGTACTTAGTGGCCACTGATGTAGCATCGCGCGGAATAGATATTGTAGACGTAAGCCACGTGATCAACTTTGACGTGCCCATCATTTACGAGGACTACGTACACCGCATCGGGCGGACAGGACGAGCCGAGAAAACCGGCGCTTCCATCACCTTCGCCAACGAGGCCGAGATGCACCACATCCATCGCATTGAGAAGCTTATCAAAATGCAGATTCCACAAGAGCCGCTGCCCGCTGAAGTACAAGTCTATGACACTCCTTTTGACGAGCAGCAGGCCATTGCCCGGGAACTGGACGATCAGAAACGCAGAGAGAACCCTGATTTCAAAGGCGCGTTCCACGAGAAAAAATCCCGGGCACCTAGGGAGAACATCGGCAAAGGTGCCAAGGTGCGGGACGCCAAGAAGGCCGGCTGGAAGAAAACCAAGTCGGGTGGGGCCAGCAAACGCAAAAGCGGCCGGCGGTAATGGTTGATTGTTGATCTCCTAATCTGTTTTCGGGCTGATTTCCTGAAAATACCCTTAAAACAAAAGAGCCGCATGGTAGATCATGCGGCTCTTTTGTTTTATCTGAAAAGCAATCAACAAGCAGTAATGACTACCGGTGCAGGAACTGCAATAGCGGCAGGTGGCTTAGTTTGAATAGGGTAAGTGTTACGGCAAAACCCCAGAAAACGGCGCTCCAGAGCATGTGCAGCACAATGCGGCTTTTGGAGACTCCTAACACAGTGGCCAATACCGTGCCTACAATGGGCGTGAACAGCACCGGCGTAAGGAAGGCGATGCCTGACATGCCAAACTTTTGCCATACCGAGACTATGCGGCGGTTCTTCTTGCTGAACTTGGGCTTGTTCCTGGTTCGTTGCCGGGCCACATAGTGGTCATGTACCGCAGACCCGATGAGTGAGAACAGGCACACGCTGGTCATCATTCCGGCCACGGTAAGCCCTAGCGTAGCCCAGAAAGACACGCCCATGGTGAAGCCCACCAGGGGTCCGCCAAAGAACTTTACCGCACTTAGCAGATAAACCGAGAAGTATTTTAGAACTGCCGCAAACATACAGTCTTACAGAAGATTAGCTTTTACCACAAACTTACCAGATTTATACCTGACAGGCCCACCGACCACCTGTAACGGGCCCGCTACCCTAAATATACAATATTAACGAAGCGCAGGTAAAATTTCTTTGCTCAAAGAAAGATACTGCTTGCACTTTAGCTATTTCTTGGACCCGAAGGCCAGATCGCCGGCATCGCCCAGGCCAGGCACAATGTAGGCCTGCTCGTTCAGTTGCTCATCCAGGGCGCCCAACCACAGATCGGCCTCGGGGATGTGCTCCTGCACATGGGCTACCCCCTCGGGGCTGGCAATGATGGCGGCAATGATGATTCGCTTGGGCGTCCCGAACCGCAGCATGTCTTTATAGGTGAGCACCAATGACTTTCCGGTGGCCAGCATGGGGTCTACCAAGATCAGGATCTTGTCTTCCAGGTGCGGCGTGGCCATGTAATCCAGGTGTACCGACAGTTGGCGGGCCCCTTCTACCCTATAAGCTCCCACAAAAGCGCAGGTAGCCCGGTCAAAGTAGTTAAGGAAGCCCTGGTGAAACGGCAAACCCGCCCGCAGCACGGTGGCAAGTACCGGAAACTCTTCCAACAGGGTTTGCTGGGTCTGGGCCAGCGGGGTCTGGATAGTCTGCTCCTTGTAGGGCAGCGTTTCAGAGATCTTGTAGGCCATCACCTCGCCCAGGCGCTCCAGGTTCCTGCGGAACCGCAGACTGTCTTTCTGCACCGTCACATCCCGTAACTCAGCAATAAAATGATTGGCTAACGAAGGCGTTTGGCTAAGGATATGAAGGCGGTTATGATCCATGCGGGGAAAAAGCGTTTAGGTTGCGTGCTTAAAGATACGTAGGGGACCGGCTGCGCACCAAAACCGGCGTAAAAATTCGCCACGCCCGGCACCTCGCTGCCCTCAAAGTCGAAGGTTTTGCCGGAGCCGGCCTCCCGCTGTAGCAGGTGGTCCAGCAGGAACGCCATGGCGCTGGCGGCGCGGCCCTCTTCTGAGCTGGCCCCAAACAAAAACGTGACCCGGTGCGGGGTGCACAGGAGAAACGCCCCGCACAGCAACTTATTTTGCCGGCGCACCTCCCACACCTGCCCAACTCCCCGCTGCGCAGCACGCTGGTACAGTTGCTCTAGCGTCTGGTAATGCCGCGGCTTCAACTCGGTTAGTTCCTGGCCTTTGGTACTGCGGAACAGACTGACCAATGGCTCTATAGAGGAAACTACTTGTACTTCCAGCGGCGTTTTGGCGGCCTTTTTCAGGTTTCGCCTCAGATTGGTGGAGTAGTGCTGCTCTAAAGCCGGGTAACCAGGCTCCAGCGACAATTCATAGTTGGGCCTCAGCCGATGGTTCCAGGGGGCTCCGAGGGTAATCTCCCGCACGTTGGGCAGTTGGTACTGCACCTGTCCGAACAAGCCTGGCAGCAAGGCCAGGTAAGCATTGGGGTCGGTTTCTTTGCTCTGCGGCGTCACCACCAAACCCAGTTGCTGCGTGAACAAGGGTTGGTACACCCTTTTTTGCCCCAGCAGGCTGCGCACCGGCAGCGGAAACAGAGAGACGTACTCCTCGCCCTGCAACTCCACCAGCGCTTCCCAGGCTCCGCCGCACACCACGTCCAGGTACCAGGCGTGCACATACACCAGGGGCTGGTGGGCCCGTGCTAAGCAAGCCTCCCAACGCTCTGGACTAATCTCCTGATGGCGCAGCAACTTTATCATGACAGGGCAAGATACGGGTTTATGGGCAGAGTGCGGGGCAGTCTGCCCCTTAGCCCTGCTGGCAGGTTGTTTTGGGCCCCGTTTGAGGAAAGTAGGCCCGAAACGCCCCGGACACCCTGCGCAGGACCAGACGCGAGGCAACCCGCAAGCCCTGTGGGGAGTACACCGTCAAAATTCCACTATCTTCGGGTCTACAAATTTACTTTATGAGCAAAATATACCGTCTGCTGCTGGGCCTTACCCTTGTGACCGGCCCGGCCCTGGCGCAGGATGCCACCGTACCCCTTAACCAGGATGTATACCGGGTCATTGACCGATACCATATCAAGCACAACCCCGAGGACCTGCACACCTCGTTCAGACCGTTCGGCCGGGCGCGGGTGGCCCGATTGGCCGAGGAGGCCCGCCAGGAAGCGATGAACGGCTCCCCCACCGATGCCTACAACGTCAATTACCTGCTCAACGACAACTGGAACTACACCCGGTACGCCCGCGAAAACGAGAGCCAGCGGTCACTGGGCCCGTTCTTCCGCAATAAAACCGACTTGTACCACCACGAAAGCCCTGAGTTTACCCTGCGCGTGAACCCGGTGCTGGGCCTGCAGGCGGGCAAAGACACCGAGACCGACGGCTTGCGCTACCTCAACACCCGCGGCCTGCAGGTAGAAGGCTCTCTGGACGGCAAGCTGGGCTTTTACACCTTTCTGGCCGACAACCAGGCCAAGCTCCCCGGCTACGTGAACGAGCGCGTGTCGCGCGACAACATTGTGCCGCATGAAGCCTACTGGAAAACCTTCGGCACGGGCGGGTACGACTTTTTCTCGGCCCGGGGTTACATCAACTACGCGGCCACCAAGCACATTAGCGTCATGCTGGGCCACGACCGCAACTTCATCGGCACCGGGTACCGGTCCATGATCTTATCAGATTACGCAGCGCCTTACTTCTTCCTCAAGCTGCAGACCCAGGTCTGGAAACTGCAGTACACCAACCTCTACGCCGAGCTCACCCAGGACTTTGAGCGCGTTGACCAGCTCTACGACAAGAAGTACATGACGCTGCACCACCTCAGCGTGAACATCTTGCCCAACCTGAACGTGGGCGTGTTTGAGTCGGTGATCTTCGGGCGTGACCATGGCCGGTTTGAGCTGCAGTACCTAAACCCGGTAATCTTTTACCGCAGCATTGAGCAGGGCCTGGGCTCAGAAGACAACGCTTTGCTGGGTGCCGATTTCAAGTGGAACATCAGGAACCGGGTGCAGCTCTACGGCCAGGTGGTGCTGGATGAGTTCCTGATCAGTGAGCTGCGGGCCGGCAACGGCTGGTGGGGCAACAAATTCGCCCTCCAGGGCGGAGCCAAGTACATTGATGCCTTCGGGGTGTCTAACCTGGACCTGCAGGGCGAACTCAACCTGGCCCGGCCGTTCACCTACCAGCACGAAGACGCCTCTAAAAACTACCAGCATTACCTGCAGCCCCTGGCCCACCCCATGGGCGCCAACCTGGCCGAGGCCGTGGCCATTGTGCGCTACCAGCCCCTGCCCAAACTCACGCTTACCGCCAAGGCCATTGCCACCCGCTACGGCCAGGACCCCGAGCCCACCGTTAACCCCAATGACCCCGAAGGCGGTTTCATCCAGTACAACTACGGCGGCAACGTGTTAAAGCCCTACACCACGCGCCCAGGCAATTACGGTTTCCAGATTGGCGACGGCATTACCACCAACCAGCTGTACGGCGAGGCTACCGCCTCTTTCCAGTTACGCTACAACATGTTCCTGGACCTTACCCAGGTCCTGCGCCGCGCCGACGCCGAGGACAACCGCCTGGACCGGAACACCGCTTTCACGGCAGTGTCTTTCCGGTGGAACATTCCGCAGCGCACGCATGCCTTTTAGTGACTGGCCAACCTCCAGGAAAACTGCGCCCTCAACCATGGACCTGTTGGACAAAGGTTTTCAGGAAGCCATTCTTAGCAAACTGGAAGAGAGATTGCAGAGAAACCTGTCACGCTCAGAGCAGATTACTTTCTCCAAGAAAAGAACTTTGATGGCGTATGAGATGATCCTGGACCATATCTCAGATGACACCTTATCCAAAGAAGACATTGAAAAGTATGTACAGGCAGTGATTGATGAATTTCAGAATGACCACTTTTGAATTAGCTAGCCATAATAAGATCATCAGAAACAGCCGCGCCTCCTTCCACCACAGAAGGAGGCGCGGCTGTTTCAGGGCTGTTTTTCAGAAATCTGGCCTGAAACAGGCCCTTTTCACGGTATGCTGATTTAGAAAGCAAAGCCGTACCTTTGCGGCAATGAAAACTTATTTCCGCATTCTAAATTTTGCGAGGCCGTTTAGTCAGTACGTTCCCTGGTACGCCATGGCAACGCTGCTGGCCACCGTTTTCGGGGTGATGAACTTTGGCTTGCTGTCCCCTTTGCTGAAGGTGCTGTTCAGCCAGGACCAGGCCCTGAAATCCTCCCCCACGGCACCTCCTCCTTTTCAACTAAATCTGAGCTGGATCAGTGATTTCTTTTACTACCACGTAGGCCAGATCATTCAGGCCGAGGGTGCCATTGGCGCGCTGCGTTTCATCTGCATCATGCTCATCATCTCGGTGTTTCTGGCCAACGTATTCCGGTACATTGGTTTGCGCATAGAGGGTGTGGTGCGCGCCAGAGTAGTGAAAAACCTTAGAATGCAGGTTTTTGAGCGCCTTACCCAATTGCAACTGGGCTATTTCTCCAATCAGCGCAAAGGCAACATCATGTCTACGCTCACCAATGACGTGCAGGAAGTGGAAAACTCGGTGGTAAGCACCCTCAATGTGCTCTTCCGGGAGCCTTTCCTCCTCATTGGCTACTTTGTGGTCTTGTTCTACATCTCGCCCAAGCTTACGTTCTTCAGCCTCATTGTCCTGCCGGTTTCTGGGTTGGTGATCTCCACTATCTCCAAAAAACTGAAGCGGCAGTCGTCGCAGGGGCAAGATGCGCTGGGCTCTATCCTGAGCATCATTGACGAGACCCTCACCGGCCTGCGCGTGGTCAAGGGCTTTAACGCCCAGCCGTACGTGTTGGGCAAGTTCAGGCAAAGCAACAGCCTGTACGCGCGCATTATCACGTCTATGAACAATAAACGCAGCCTGGCCTCGCCGTTCTCTGAGTTTATGGGGGTGTCTGTGGTGGCGGGTATTCTGTTCTACGGCGGTTCTTTGGTGCTGCGTGGCGAGTCTGACCTGGGCGGCGAAGATCTCATTGCGTTTCTGGCCTTGTTTTCGCAGGTTCTGGTGCCGGTAAAAGCCATCTCCAACGCGTTCAGCAACATTCAGCGCGGGCTGGTTTCGGGGGAGCGGGTGCTTACCCTGATTGATACCCAACCCCAGATCAGAGACAAAGCCGATGCGAAGACGTTGCCGACCTTCACCCACGAGATTGAGTTCAAGAACGTAGGTTTCCGCTACGCCGATGACCCTATTCTGCATAACATCAACCTGACCATTCCCAAAGGCAAGACCATCGCGCTGGTGGGCCCATCCGGTGGCGGAAAATCTACCCTGGCCGATCTTCTGCCGCGTTTCTATGACCCCACCGAAGGCTCCATCAGCATAGACGGGCAAGACCTGCGCGATTGCTCCCTGCACTCCATAAGAGAGCAGATGGGCATTGTAACGCAGGAATCCATCCTGTTCAATGATACCATTTTCAACAACATCGCCTTCAATAAAACCGATGCCACCGAGGCCGAGGTGATGGCCGCCGCCAAAATCGCGAACGCGCATGACTTCATCATGCAGAGCCCAGACGGCTACCAGACCGTGATTGGCGACCGAGGCAGCAAGCTCTCTGGGGGGCAGCGCCAACGCCTGAGCATTGCCCGGGCCATTCTCAAGAACCCGCCCATCCTCATCATGGACGAGGCCACCTCTGCCCTGGATACCGAGTCTGAGAAACTGGTGCAGGAAGCCCTCACCAACCTCATGAAGAACCGGACCTCTTTGGTCATTGCCCACCGCCTGAGCACCATTCAGCACGCCGACGAAATCATTGTGCTGCAGAAAGGCCGCATTGCAGAGAGAGGCACCCACAGCGAGCTGGTACAGCACGGCGGGGTGTATCACAAACTCACCCAGATGCAGCACACCTCTTAACCAGTTGCGTCTGCCATTCGGAAGCCGTTTAGCGCCTGTTTCCAGGAAAACAGGCGCTAAACGGCTTCCGAATTTTCAACCGTCCAACCCACCCCTGCCCCTCCCAGGAGGGGAGTTTTCATCTTCAGCCGCTTTCGCATGTAGCAGCGGTTCTACTATATGCGTATGTGAGTTTTGTCAGTCCCCTACTTTATTCTGTATCCTACAGTATCTGAAACTCCCCTCCTGGGAGGGGCAGGGGTGGGTTGGCGCTAAACCAGAGAACAGTCCTCTTTTCAGAACTCCATTACTTCATCTTCGCTCGTTTTACAGCTATTTCCACGCATTTGCGTACAGATAAATATTAAACATTCTTAATGTTTCTAGACCTGTACCGCTATGGAGACTTTGAAAAAAGCTGTCAATATCCTGGTGATGGTGTACCTGCTCATCGCCTTTCTGTTCTTACTGCGCATCTTGAGCGTCTCTAAATTTGTGATGCTCTTTGACTTAGCCACCCACGCCGACTTCTACAACCGGTTGCTTTGGGTCGGGGCCGTGTTGCTGCTGGCAGAACTCTTGGTAGAAAACGCGTATATTGCCCTCCTGAAACGAGATCTGGACCGCGAGCGCCGGCAACACACCGATCTGAAAGCGAAACACACCGAGTGGAAAGCCCGGCATTATGACCAGCAGATAAAAGCCGCCGGTGCCCCGCTTATTCCTGAGCCTGCCCCGGCAAGCTCTTCGCCTGGCAGTTCGCAGCCTTCTTCTCGTTCAGGTTCAGGTGACCTGCGGGACCAGGCCCCTATCATTACGCCGGCACCCATTCCGCCCACCTTGAACCCAGACGAAAACCCCAATTTACCGCCGGCAGACCACCGGCCTTTATAAGCACATGACTACCTCACCCGCCGCCCTTATTCTGCAGGAACTGCAACAAGCCCAACAAGTCCTTTCTGATTTTCTGGCCCAGCCTGCCACCATTACCTCTATTGAAGAAGCAGCGCAGCTGATGGCCAACAGCCTGAAAAACGGCGGCAAGATTCTTTCCTGCGGCAACGGAGGCTCTATGTGTGACGCCATGCATTTTGCCGAGGAACTCACCGGCCGCTACCGCGATGACCGTGCGCCCATGGCCGCCATTGCCATTGCAGACGCCAGCCACATGAGCTGCGTCTCCAATGATTACGGCTACGATCACGTGTTCTCCCGCTACGTGCAGGCCCTGGTACGGCCCGGCGACGTGTTGTTGGGCATCAGCACCAGCGGCAACTCGGCCAACGTGCTCAAAGCCGCCGAAGCCACCAAAGCCAACGGCGGTCTGGTAGTCACGCTCACCGGCAAAGACGGCGGCAAACTGGCTCCCCTGAGCGATGTGGAAATCAGGGTTCCGCACTTCGGCTACGCCGATCGTATCCAGGAAATCCACATCAAAGTCATCCACATCTTAATTCTGCTGCTGGAGAAACACATGGCGTAGGCCGCTTTTTAGAAAAAGGGCCCGGAAACGGAGAAAGCACCGGAACGGCCCGCGCGTGCCTGGT
Source organism: Rufibacter psychrotolerans (assembly GCF_016924645.1). Lineage (GTDB taxonomy): Bacteria > Bacteroidota > Bacteroidia > Cytophagales > Hymenobacteraceae > Nibribacter > Nibribacter psychrotolerans. The sequence goes on from NZ_JAFFJV010000015.1 coordinate 21,276, forward strand.
CTGGCAAAGGCCCCCAAAAAGATTCTGCCCCCTCTGGAATGCGGGCCTGCCGCTTTTAACCTGTTTTTCTGGAACTGGCCCCAAAACAGGTTTGGGCCGGGCGGAATTTATTTGGCCGCGCTGCTGTTGGCTCCCTCAAGAAAATATAGTATTGTATTAAAATCATATATGCTTGTAAAAACCTACGGAAGCGCGGTACAGGGCGTGAATGCCTTTACCATTACCATTGAAGTAAACGTTTCTCCGGGCACTAAGTATTTTCTGGTGGGTTTGCCAGACAACGCCATCAAAGAAAGTGAGCAGCGCATTGAATCTGCCCTAAAACACCACGGCTACCGCATGCCCCGGCAGAAGGTGGTCATTAACATGGCGCCCGCCGATGTGCGCAAAGAGGGCTCGGCCTACGACCTGCCCATTGCCATTGGCATCCTGGCCGCCTCTGACCAACTAATCACCGATAAGCTGGACCAGTACCTGATCATGGGCGAGCTGGCGCTGGACGGCGAACTCCGGCCCATCAAAGGGGTGCTGCCCATTGCCATCCAGGCCCGCAAGGAAGGCTACAAGGGGTTCATCTTACCCAAACAGAACGCCCAGGAAGCAGCCATTGTGAACAAACTGGACGTGATTGGCGTCTCAAACCTGAAAGAGGCCATTGATTTCCTGAGCAGCGACCTCCACATTGATCCGCTGGAAATAGATACCCGTGACGTGTTCCAGGCATCGGTGCACCAGTACTCGGCAGACTTTGCCGATGTGCAGGGCCAGGAGAACATTAAGCGCGCGCTGGAAATTGCGGCGGCCGGCGGCCATAACGTGATTATGATCGGCCCGCCCGGGGCCGGCAAGACCATGCTGGCCAAGCGCCTGCCTTCCATTCTGCCGCCGCTCACTTTGCATGAGGCGCTGGAGACCACCAAAATCCACTCGGTGGCCGGTAAACTGGGCGTGCAGAGTTCGCTCCTGGCGCAGCGGCCGTTCAGGGCTCCGCACCATACCATTTCAGACGTGGCGCTGGTGGGCGGCGGCGGCAATCCGCAGCCCGGCGAGATTTCCCTGGCTCATAACGGCGTGCTGTTCCTGGATGAGCTGCCCGAGTTCAAGCGCACGGTCTTGGAGGTGATGCGCCAGCCGCTGGAAGAACGCCGGGTCACCATCTCGCGCGCCAAGCTTACCATTGATTTCCCGGCCAACTTTATGCTGGTGGCCAGCATGAATCCGTGCCCCTGTGGCTTTTACAACGATCCCAACAAAGACTGCGTGTGCGGCCCCGGTGTGGTGCAGCGCTACCTCAACAAAGTAAGCGGCCCGCTCCTGGACCGGATTGACCTGCACGTGGAGGTAACGCCGGTTTCTTTTGACCAGATGACCGAAACCCGTAAGGCGGAGACCAGCGAAGATATCAGGGAGCGGGTGGAGCGCGCCCGCCAATGGCAAGCCGACCGGTTCAAGGAGTTCCCCGAGATCCATTCCAACGCCATGATGCCCTCGCAGATGGTCAAAGACCTGTGCCGGATCAATGAAGCGGGCCGGTTGCTGCTGAAAGCCGCCATGGAGCGGCTGGGCCTTTCGGCCCGGGCGTATGACCGCATCCTGAAGGTGAGCCGCACCATTGCAGACCTATCCGGGTCTGAAGACATCAAAATAGAGCACCTGGCCGAGGCCATCCAGTACCGCAGCCTTGACCGCGAAGGTTGGGCCGGGTAAGGCCTTCTTCTCCACCAGTGTATTTTGCCGGCAGGTCGTTTTTCTCAGGAAAGGCGACCTGCCGTTCTTTTTTACTTATTTCCTGGTAGCGGATAGGGGTAGGTTCCAATTTGCCTGTCTAGTAGGGGAAGGCTTTGGGTCTGGCGCTGCAGGCAACGTTGGCGCAGTACAGCAAAAGGCTCAGAATCAAGAAGAACAATAGAAAAGCAATATTTTAACTAAAACCTGATGCTTATGCTTGGCACAGCCCTCTCTGCTTTGCTCCACCTTGGCCTGGACTTACTCACTTTTCGGTATAGCCCATCCCCTATATTATTAGTAACTAGCAGCACAAAAAACTAGAAAACACAACAACCAACCCTTAAACCCCAACTCATGAAAAAACTAGTATTCTTTATTGCCGCATTGTTCATGACCTATTTTGCCCAAGCGCAGGGTGAAATTAAGGTAGGTATCAAAGCCGGAGGTAACTTCAGCAACTGGACTGGAGATGACGTAGAAGCCTTTGAAGAGCTATTTGACACCAAAATGGAATACAAATTCGGTTTCCATGCCGGTTTATTCGCTGACTATAGCTTCTCAGAGATGGTTTCTGTACGCCCTGAGCTATTGTACTCCCTGAAAGGCTGGAAAATGGAAGAAGAAGATGAAACGTTTAAAGTTAACCTCTCTTACATCGATGTTCCAATTTTAGCTCGTATCAAAGCTGGTGCTTTATTCTTTGAGCTTGGCCCAACAGTTTCTTTCAATGTTGCCTCTAAGTATAAACTCACTGGCGGTGATGAAGATGAGGATGGTGATTTTAAAGATGTGTTTGGAGGAGATCCTGAAACAGTGGACATTGGATATGCTGCTGGTTTAGGCTATGAATTGCCAGTAGGTGTTGGAATTGGCCTGCGTTACAATGGCGGTCTTTCTAAAGTTGCTGAAGATGGCAAAGTTTACAACTCTAACTTCATGCTTTCTCTAAGCTATGCTTTTGGCGGAAGATAATATCTAAACCCTTTACCACGAAAAGGGCTCCCATGGGAGCCCTTTTTTTATGCCCATCACGCAACCACCTCGGGTCATTGTGGTTCAGGATTAGCCCTACCAACAGAAAGCCCCTCTTCAATGCCTAATGCCTTAGCACATAAGAAGAAAAGCCTGCCTTAGAAAATTTCACTTTAGGCCCCGCTTCACTTCTATCGTCTGCAATTTGTCTTTTCAAATCTTGCTATCTCTCCACCTACGCTGAAAAACAGGAGAAACCTGCCCAACATTTTTTATTTGAGCCGTATAAGGGAGGGTTTTACACGGGCTCACCTTTTTACAAAGCCCATTATCTTACTTACTTACCACTATGAAAAAGATTGTATTATTTGTAGCAGCCGTGCTTTCCTTCAGTTTTGCACAGGCCCAGAATGGTCCACGTTTCGGAATCAAGGCTGGTGCGAATTACTCCAACATCTCCGGAGACCTGGATAACCAGGACATCTACAAGAACAAATTCGGGTTTGTGGGAGGGATCACCTCTAACTTTGACCTGAGCGGCGACGGTTTCCTGTCCCTTCAGCCAGAGCTTCTGTTTTCCCAGCGCGGCTACCAGTACCGCGACGAGGAATACCCTATAGGCAACACCACTTTCAAGAGCAAGGGAACCGTAAACTTCAATTACCTGGACCTGCCCGTTATGTTGCGGATTAACGCCGGCGGGCTGTTCTTTGAGGGCGGGCCACAGGCTTCTTACCTGCTTGGCATCAAAGACAAGAGCGAAACCCAGCAAGGGAACAATGAGTTTGAGACCTCGCGCAGAATTGACAAAGACAATCTATCTGAGTTTGAGATTGGCTACGCCGCCGGTATTGGTTACCAGGCCCAGAACGGAATCAGCCTGGGGCTTCGGTACAACGGCAGCATCAACTCACTGGCCAAGGAAGACAATGACAACCTCACCAACGCCCGTCACTCAGCATTCCAGCTGACCCTGGGCTTCCTGTTCCCGAGCAGGTAACAAGCGCATTTCAGCTAAAAAAACAGGGCCCACGCATGTGGGCCCTGTTTTTTTAGCTTGAACCAGTTCAGAGCTTCCCCTCTTTCTATCTGTAGAACTATCCCTGGTGCAAGCGTCCGCTGGTGCCGCCGTTTCAGGGCTACTTTTCAGATAACTGCCCAGAAATAGGGGGATCACGCTACGCGCAAGGCACCAACGGACGCTTGCGCCAGGGACAAAACCGAAAACGCGAAACAGCTTCCTTCTCTTTTTCAGGCACTTACCAATAAAAACCTCTTTCTACCAACCAGTAAATCCCTAAAAACCAGTTTTAGGCACAGTGTTTGCAAAACCACCTATAAACAACAGAACTAACCTAAAAATTCAAGATCATGAAAAAACTTTTCATCCTGGCTTTTGCCGTTATCGCTTCTTTTGCGGCCCAGGCACAATCTAGTTTCGGGGTAAAAGGTGGCTTAAACTACTCTAACCTTTCTGGCGATTTAAAGGACGAATCACGGTTCAATAACAAAGTGGGCTTTCATGCCGGAGTTTACTTCAACGCCCCCATTGTAGGAGACTTCTTCTCCATTCAGCCCGAGATCCTGTACTCCAACAAAGGCTTCAAGTATGACGATGTAGAGAGAACCGGCTTGCTGGGTGTAAAGGAACGGTATGAAGGCACCGCCAACTTCAACTACATTGACGTGCCGGTGCTGGCGCGCGTAAAGGCCGGCAGCCTGTTCTTTGAGGCCGGGCCCCAGGTGTCTTACCTGCTCAACGTGAATGACAAAACCAAGGTCTTCCAAAGCACCAACGGCTCAGATTTCACCGAGGTAGACCGAACCGTTGACCAGAAAAGCAAATCGGGATACTCAGACTTTGAGATAGGCTATGCCGCCGGCTTGGGGTTTGCCACCGCTAACGGCTTCAGCCTGGGCCTGCGCTACAACGGCGCCTTCACTGACCTGACAGATGACTCGCCCGCCCGCGGCGATTTCAAAGATGCCCGCCACTCCATGTTCCAGCTGTCGGTAGGTTTCCCGCTGAGCAGATAGCTCTTGTAAGGCACAAGATGTAAGACACAGGACTTCTTGCATAAAAAATCCCCGGCCTCCCAAGAAGCCGGGGATTTTTATTTTGGGCCTGTTTCAGCAAAAACAGGCCCAAAGCAGGCATACATCCTGGCAAGAGAAAAGTCTTGCATCTTGTGTCTTATGTCTTGCGTCTATTGATGCAGCCGGGTGAAATGCTGGTAGAACAGCGGAATAGTTTCAATGCCCTTCATGAAGTTGAACACGCCAAAATGCTCGTTGGGCGAATGGATGGCGTCTGAATCCAGCCCGAAGCCCATGAGCACCGTGTCAATGCCCAACTCAGACTTGAACATGGCCACAATGGGAATGCTGCCCCCGCTGCGCACCGGCACCGGTTTCTTGCCAAACGTGTCTTCCATAGCCCGGGCGGCCGCCTGGTAGCCCGCCGAAGTAGTGGGCGTGACCACCGGCTCACCGCCGTGGTGCGGCTTTACCACCACCTTCACGCTGGGTGGCGCAATAGACTCAAAGTGCTTCTGGAACAACGCACTGATTTCCTCAGAACTTTGGTGCGGCACCAGGCGCATAGAGATCTTGGCGAAGGCTTTGGAAGGAATCACCGTTTTGGCGCCCTCTCCGGTATAACCGCCCCAAATGCCGTTCACGTCAAGGGTTGGTCTGATGGAGTTGCGCTCCATGGTGCTGTAGCCGGCCTCGCCGTGCACGTCAGATAAGTCCAGGGCCTGCTTGTAGGCCTCCAGGCTAAACGGGGCGCGGGCCATTTCGGCGCGTTCCTCCTGGCTCAGCTCCTCTACGTTGTCATAGAACCCGGGAATGGTGATGTGGTTGTTCTCGTCATGCAGAGACGCAATCAACTTGCACAGGATGTTGATGGGGTTGGCCACCGCGCCGCCGTACAGGCCAGAGTGCAGGTCGCGGTTGGGGCCGGTTACTTCCACCTCGTGGTAGCTGAGGCCGCGCAGGCCGGTGGTCACCGAGGGCACGTCGTTGGCCAGCATGCCCGTGTCTGAGATCACAATGATGTCGGCTTTGAGGCGCTCTTTGTTGTTCTTCACAAAGGTGGCCAGGTTCACGGAGCCTACTTCCTCTTCGCCCTCCAGCATGAACTTCACGTTGCAGGGCAGGGCTTGCTGCTGCATCATGATCTCAAACGCCTTCACGTGCATGTAGGTCTGGCCTTTGTCATCGCAGGCGCCGCGGGCGTAGATTTTTTCGTCTTTGATGACCGGCTCAAACGGCGGCGAGTTCCAGAGTTCGTAGGGGTCGGCGGGCTGCACGTCATAGTGGCCGTACACCAGCACCGTGGGAAGGGCGGGGTCTATGATTTTCTCGGCGTATACAATGGGGTTCCCGGCTGTTTCAAACAGCTGGGCGCCGTCGGCACCGGCTTCGGCCAGCTTGTCGCGCAGGTACTCGGCGGCCCGCAGCACATCGTTCTTAAAGGCCGGGTCGGCACTCACTGAGGGGATGCGCAACAACTCCAGCAGCTCCTGCAGGAACCGCTCTTTATTTTCTTCCAGATAGGCTTTCATAGTGGTATTTGGTAACGGGTGAAATTAAAACAAAAAGCGCCATTCTCCTTGAAGAACGACGCCCGAAACGTGAATTTGCCGGTAAACCCGCCCCTTGGCAAGAACAACAACGCTTTTCCAGGGACTCAGCACCTGTTTTTAACCGCTTTTTGCGAAAACCGCCCCAAAACGATTTACCCAAGAAGCACCGCCAGACCGGTTATTTCTTCCGGAAGAACCCGATGTTGACTTTGCTTTCTACCCCCTGCAGCAGCCGCGAGATATTCTTCTTGTGCGTGAGCACCACCATAATGGCGATGAGCACCCCAAACCCCAGCAAGAGCGGATCATCGGTGCGGAAGGTGGGCAGCAGCAGGAACAGCGGAAACGCAATGGCCGCCAGCATAGAACTCAACGACACGTAACTGGTGAACATGAGCACCGTCAGGAACACGCCCAGGCACAGCAGCGCTACCGGCAGATGCACCGCCAGCACCATGCCCATAAGGGTAGCCACGCCCTTGCCGCCCTTAAAGCCCACGTACACCGGAAAAATGTGGCCTACCACAGCGACCACCCCCAGCAGGAGCTTAAACTGGATCAGCTGGTCTGGTTCAATCACGTTCCAGAGCACCAGCAAGTTGGCCAGCGAGGTGGCGGCCCAGCCTTTCAGGATGTCCACGGCCATTACAATGGCGCCCGGTTTCTTGCCCAGCACCCTGAACGTGTTGGTGGCCCCGGCGTTGCCGCTGCCATGCTGCCGCACGTCTATGCCGTAATAGGTTTTACCCACCCAAACCGCCGTAGGGATGGCCCCAATCAAGTACGCCAACAAAATAATTCCGCCAATAATGACTACCTCCATGCGCTTGCCTTATAGCCTGGCCCTGCCAGATTTTCTGTAAATATATTTCTTCAAATATAGGAAAAACCCCTCACCTAAGCCCCTCCCCACTGCCTCATACGCAACATCCCGTTTTCGGGCTACTTCTGAGAAATAAGCCTGAAAACGGGATGCTGTTCTACTTGCCCAGAGAAAGCCGGGCTTAGTTGCCCACCGGATCAATGTCTGGTGGTGCTTCCTCTCCTTTCTTTTTCTTCTCTTTTTTCTTCTTGCCGGCGGGCTCCTCTTCCTGGGTTACCGGAGTCTCAAACCCAGACGGTACGGCGTCATCGGCGGCTTCGGCTTTCTTTTTCTTCTCCTTCTTGGCTTTGCCGGCCGGGGCTTCCTCGGTGGCTACCGGCACGTCAAACCCGGGCGGCACGGCATCGGCCACTACTTCGGCTTTCTTTTTCTTCTTACTCTTCTTGTCGGTTTCTTCCTCGGCGGGGGCGGTGTCAAAGGTGTTGTACGCCGGCTGCGGCGCTGCCTTCAGCGGCTCTTTGCCCAGGTACGTCTTCCGGAAGTAGTTCACGAACTCCATCTTGTCAATGTCCTCAATGGGGTAGAACGTGTACGGTCCACCGGCAATGCCGCGCCCCTTCGACTTGGAGGCCACCGCCCCGTTGAAGGCCGGGTCTGAGGAGGTCATGCCCAGGCTGCCTTCATAGAAGTTGAAGTAGTACCACACGTACGGGTTGGCCTCCAGATACATAGACACCACGTCATCGCCGGCGGCGCCCCGCTTGATCTCAATGTGCCCGTTGATCTTGGCGTTCACGTCGGTTTTGCCAATGCCCGCAATGCTGATGGGTCCCACGCTGTACCAGGCGTTCTGCTTAGGCGACCACTTGAACTGCACCTGGTTCAACACCAGCGTATGGATGAGCTTGGGCGAAACCTTGGAGAAAGGCACGTAGCCTTTGGCGGTGAGGGCGGTAAAATCTGCCACGCCTTTGTCACCAATGAACGCGGCCAGCTGGTACGGCAAGGTGGGGCTGCTCAGGTTCACGCCCTCGGGCAGGCCAGCCACTTCTTTGGACACCCTCTGCCCCATGCTCTCAATGGCTTTTTCGGGGGCCTCAAAGTCAAAGGCCAGGAAGGTATCCAGCTCATACAGGCTGCTGTCGGTGCGGCCGGTGCCGGTGCCCACCGCCTGCAGCTGGAACTCCTTGAGCGACTTGATCAGGTTGAAGCGACCCTCATAGGTAGCCTGCTTGGTGGCGTCATTGTACTGCAGCACGTTGCCGGTGTACGAGTTGCCGTAGGCGCGCTCCTCGCTGCCCAACTTGTACTGCCCAGACTCTTTGTTGAACGACAGCAGGCCTTCGGCCTCAAACACGTCCAGGTCATCGTCGTACTGCTTTCTGGACACAAACGTGTTGTAGATCTTGCCCGTGGTGGCGTTGATGTGGATACCCGTTTTCAGGGGCGTGCCGTCGGCCAGGGTAGGTTTGTTGATCTCCAGCCTTACGTCCTCAGGGTTGAGGCCACTCTTCTTGAAAGGGAACCATTCGGCGCTTTCGCCCCCCCCAAAGAGCATCTTGGCGTGCCCGTCAAAGTCAAACGTCTTTTTGTTGGAGGCAATGGCCACGTCGCCGTAGTAGCGCACATTAGGAATAATGAACAAGGTGTCTTTCTCCTGCACCGCTCCCTTGGCTAGGAAGAAGGCCGGGGCGGCGTTCTCGTCTTTCTTGCCTTCTGGGCGCTGCCACTCAAACTTGTCAAACTTGATCTTGTAGGCATCACCGCTGGAGTTGGTGAAGTTGTACAGCGCGTTGCCCGTAATGCCAAACCGGCTGTCAATGTGGATTTCGCCCCTGGACATCTGGTGGAATTTCTGCACCGAGTCCATGGCCAGGGCTGCCCCCTGGAAGGTTCTGAGCTCGGCCCCCTTCAGGAGTTCCACGCGGTTGCTGTCTGGCACAATGTAGCTGTCGCCAACAGGGATGTACGGCACCCCGGAGGCCACCAAGGTATAGTTGCCGAAGTCATAGACCGCGCCCTTGGCTTTAAAGCTCAGCGAATCATCACCCGATTTCAGGGAGTAGAAGTAGGCCTCGTCGCCGTTGGTATTGCTGAGGGTGAGTTTCTTGGTCTTGAAATCCCATCGGCCGCTGCTCAGGGATGACTTGTACTGGGCAAACGGGAAAATGGTGTTGGCGCTGCCTTTCTGCTCCGCGCTGTACTTGGCGTACCCTTCATCCATGTAGAAATCCAGCGAGATGTCGGTGGTGGTGAGGGCCGGGATCTTCCGGTCAGAGGAGGCTACCTCCATGGAGGCATTGGTGCCGTGGATGAGGCCTTTCTTGAACACAAAAGCCGGCGACTTAAGGGCTACCTCCGCGTTTTCGGCCACCCCGCTCCCGAAGAGCGAAGACGGCGTAAAGCCCAGCATGCCTTTGTAGGTCATGCGGTCATTGAACAGGCTCATCAGCTCGCGGCTCACGGTGTGGATCTGCAGGGTGTCTTTGTACGGGTACCAGTTCATCTTGAACTTCTTGAACGATCCGCTGGGGTAAGACCCCTGGGCCACGCTGCCTTCCATGAAGCTCCCTTTCACCCCTACGTCGGTAATGGCGGAGTCCAGGAAGAACACAAAGCCCGGCGAGTACATGCTGGCGGTCTGGTAGCTGAGTGTGCCCTTGCCCCGCAGTCCCTTAGTGTCCATGGTGAGCGTGTCAGAGAACTTGCCCTTGCCGCCGTACAGCGCAAAACCGCCCTTGGGCACCGGATACTCAAAGCCCAGCGCCCCGTCTGGCTGAATGGCCAGTTTGGTCTCAAACGGCGGGAAAATGCCCCCGGAATTGAACGTACCCTTAAACCCGATCACGTTGCCCTTGGAGCTGGCCAGGCTGTCTATTTTAAAGGGCGGAATGAAGAAATACACGCTGGTGTCATACACGCCACCCAGGATCTCAGGCTTGTTGAAGTACACCGTGGCCCCGGACACCGCGTCTAGCGAAGGGTAGCCCGGGTATTTCTTGCGGCCCGACTTGTTGTCTGGACGATTGAGGTACAGCTTGGCTTTTCCCTGGCCGCCGCGGTTTACCAGCGTAAAGGGAGTGTCCTTTTCTTTGCCGTCTTTGCCCTTGGTCTTGGTGGTTAAGGTGGTAGAGTCAATTTTGGCCAGATCTATGAAAAAGCCATCATAATCAAACAAAAACTCCTGACCCTTGAACGTGAAGTTGGAGGACTTCACCCGACCGTTGAACAAGATGTTGCGGTTCTTCTTGATGCGCACGATCTGGCTGTCTGGCTCCGCAATCACCGCTGAGTCCAGGTGAAAGGCAAACTTCTCCACTCCCCGCAGGATCAGGTCACCGGAGGCAAGGTCCAGGGTGGCGTTGCGCCCGGCCGGCGACAGGGCGTTGAGGTGAATGTTGTCGTAGTCCCGGCGGTTACGGGAGGCCTCGGCGTAGTGGTAGGCTTTCTCGCGCAGGCGTATGTGCCCGGTTTTGGGGTCATAATCCAGGAAATTGCTCTGGGCCAGCGTGGTGAGCGCGTTGTGCAGCACCTCTTTCTTGATCTTGGTGTCCTCCACCATCTCGGTCAGGTAGAACGTCTGCGACCCTCTTTTAAGCCCGTACCCCACGGTGGTGTACAGCGGGTGGAAGTTAGAGATGGTCTTGATCTGCTGGAACCGGCCCAGCGTGAAGTACTCTTTGGAGTTTACCTGCACCGGCACCTGGTTTTTGGCCGTTAGAATGGCAAAGTCAATGGTGGGGTTCTTCAGGTCCCACACGGCCATGTCGGTGGTGAGTTCTACCTGGTTGTAGGAATGGTAGTAGGGCGTCTGGCTGTAGAGCCCTTCGGGCTTGATGAGCACCAGCCGCTTCAGCTCTTTGTTGTACTTGAACTTCACCCCCGGGTGCGTCACCGAGTCCTGCCCCTGGAAAATGGCGATTCCGGCCTCCGGCGAGGTGATCAGGCTGTCATTGATGGTGTAGTTGCGCGAGAAGGCCCTGAACTTGCGCTCGCCGTTGTCTGAGACCCAGATGGTGGAGGGGCTGCCGTCCAGGGCGGCGCTCATCAACGTGTTGCCCGCCAGCGAAAGCCCGCCCAGGTACTGGATGTCTGCCCCAAAGCGTTTGATCTTGGCGTTGTTGGTGTGGGAGATGAACTTAGGGTACCCGTTGTCCCCGTTGGGCTTGGGCTTGGTGAGCTTGTACTCCAGGTTACCCCTGATGCTGTTCTCCAGCACCGCCGGATAAGTGAGCGTCACGTCTTCTACCCTGAAAGCCGGTTTGGCCACCTCAAAGGCCAGGGTTTTGAACTCGGCGGTGGCGTCGCTGCCCAGCTGGTTCCACACCAGTTTGCCGCCTTTGCCGGCGTACTGTCCGTTAGCCAGGGACACCGCTCCGGAGGTCTCCTTGATGGTCACAGAATCATACGCCGAGGCAAAAAGCAGGTCGGTTTTCTCCAGCACTACCACCGGCCCGGCCAATACGGGCAAGGGGGCGGCAAAATAGTCTGGTTCTGCCGGGGCCACCGGCTCTTCCTTCACCGGCGCGGCAGTCTCTTTCTTGGGGGCAGCGGTGGATTTCTTGCTGCCCGCCTTAGCGGTCTTGGCGGTTTTAGAAGTTGATTTGGTTACCTTCTTGGGCGTCTCCCAGGCAGCCCACGGGTCTTCCTCTTCTTTTTTAGGAGCAGGGGCTGCTTTTTTTGGGGCGGCGGGGGTAGTCTTGGCTTTTGCCGCCGCAGGAGCCGCCGTGGCTTTGGGTTCTTCAGATCCCCAGCCGGCATCTGCGGCCGGTTCTGGCGTGCCCTCGCGGTACTCAAACGTAAACACCCCGCCTACGGCCTGCAACCGGTTGGTGGGACCTTTGTACAGGGCCCGGCTGGCCAGGAACTGCTGGGTGTTGAGCAAGAACCGCTCGTACACTTTTACCTCTTGTTTCTGCAGCGTTTGCTCTATCACCTGCAGGAGCTGGTCCAGGTTGGCACCGGTGTACTGGTGCGCGTTCACGCTGGTGCCCACCACCCCGAAGAAGCTCTCAAAATGCGGCCGCGACTTCAGCTTTTTCTTCAGCATTTGCTGCGCCAGGTCCATGACCTTGGTTTGCTGCTTTGCGCTGAGCCTGCCGCTGTTCCAGGCCGCCTCCAGGCCCGAGGCCACCTGCACGGCCGCCTCGTTCTTGGTGCCGGCCAGCAGCGCGCGCGCGTCTACCAGAAACTGCTGCGGGTCATTGGCCGAGAGCTTGTAGCTTTGCGCGTACCCCGCCACCCCGGTGAGCAGAAAAATGAGGAAGAGATAGAAGTGCTTCATAAAAAGAAGGTAAACTCTGAGATTTTTAAGCGTTTTTCCGGAAGATGGCCGAAACCCAGTTGTTCTTGCTTCTGGAGGATTCAAACGTGAGGCCCAACTCCTGCGCGCGCTCCTGCAGAACGGGAAGGTCCTCCGTGTAGAATCCGCTGAGCACCAGAGGTCCGCCCGGCTGCAGCAACTGCTCGTACACCGGCATGTCTTCCAGCAACACGTTTCGGTTGATGTTTGCCAGAATCAGGTCAAAAGGAGCTTCGCCGGCCAGCACGCTGGCATCGCCCAGGCGCACCTCCAGCGTTTGGCAGTGGTTGCGCTCGGCGTTCTCGCGGGCGTTTTCTACGGTCCAGTCTTCAATGTCCACGGCCAGCACCTGGGTAGCGCCCAGCTGCTCGGCCATGATGGCCAGGATGCCGGTGCCGCAGCCCATGTCCAGAACGCGCTTACCAACGTGATCCAGCCCCAATTGGTTTTCAATCATGAGGGTGGTGGTCTCATGGTGCCCCGTGCCGAACGACATTTTAGGCGTAATCACAATGTCATAGGCAATGCCCTCGGGCTTGGAATGGAAATCGGCGCGCACGGATACTTTCCCGGCGATCAGCAGCGGCTCAAAGTTCTTCTCCCACTCCTCGTTCCAGTTCTGCTTGGCGATGCTCTGCACGTAGTAAGGAAACTCCCCGGCAAAGCGGTAGCGCTCCAGCACTTCCTGCAGGTCTTCTTCAGAAAACCGCTCTTCTTCAATGTACGCCTGAAAACCCTCGTCGGTGTCCTGGAACGTGTCAAAGCCCAGTTCGCCCAGTTCGGCGATCAGGATTTCTGAATACTCAGTAGAGGCGGTAACGGTTACTTCAATAAAACTCATAAAAACATTCTTATAAATTTTCTACCAATAAGTAGAAGGTGCGCTAAATATTGAAACGAAAGTAAGAGGAATATCTTGCGTTTTAGGCTTATTTCTAGAAAATAGAGCAAAAAGCCCGAAAAGATTTTTTCGGCCCGCTGGGCCCGGCAGCAATAAGGGAACCATATAAAAGCAGTTAGGGCCTGTTTTGGAGAAAACAGGCCCTAAACATAGAATTAGAACTATATAACTATTCGGGTGGCCGCCTGGTCACCCCTTCGGCAGAAACTAGAAAGATTTGATGATGTCGGTAAAGTCTCTTGACTTAAGTGAGGCTCCGCCAATGAGGCCGCCGTCTACGTCTGGCTGCGCGAACAATTCTTTGGCGTTGCCCGGGTTGGCACTGCCACCGTACAAGATGGTTTTGTTGTAAGCCGCCTCGGCATCAAAAATGCGCGACAGTTCTTCTCTGATGCTGGCGTGCATCTCCTGCGCCTGCTGGCTGCTGGCGGTACGGCCCGTACCAATGGCCCAGATGGGCTCGTAGGCAATTACAATCTGGTCAAACTCTTCGTTGCTCAGGTGCGCTACCGTTTCGCGGAGCTGTTGGTTCACGTATTTGAAGTGGTCTTCGGCCTCACGTACCTCCAGGGGCTCGCCGCAGCAGAAGATCGGCTTAATGCCTTCTTTCAGGGCCGCTTTCATTTTTTGCAGGAGCAGATCAGCGTCTTCATTGTGGTACTGACGACGCTCTGAGTGGCCTACCAGCACGTACTCCACGCCTACCGATTTCAACATCGCCGCCGATACCTCGCCGGTATAAGCGCCGCTTTCGTGCGCACTCACGTCCTGTGCCGCCAAATGCAGGCGCGGGTTGCCCTGGATCAGCTTACTGATGGATTGAAGAAACGGGAATGGGGGCGTGACAATCACTTCCACGTTGTCATTGGTGACCTCGTCTTTCACCATGTTATCAATCTCGCTTACCAGCGCCTGGGCCTCCTGGTAGGTTTTGTTCATTTTCCAGTTACCGGCAACAATGTTTTTTCTCATAGTAGCAAATTTATGAAAGGAAAAGCCGCCTTCAGGCAGCCGTGTTTTTAGGTTCTTTTCAGGAAAACAGGGCAAAAACGCTCCACCCTGCCGCCGCTAAGTTAAGGATTTGTGGCTGATCTAAACGCCAGGGCCGGTTTTTGTGGCTACACGTGCAGGCTTTCTTTGAGGGCGGCAGGCAGAAAGATACTTTTCTCCACGGCGTTCATGATCCGGAAATCTTCCCAGAAGGAGGTCTCTTCGTTCAGGAACTTGAGGATGAGCGGGGCGGGCAGTTTGCTGAACAGGTCATGAAACACCTGCCGCGGCTCCTGTTTTTTCTCCAGCAACACCCGCAGAAAGATACTGTCATACAGGCCAAACTTGTTGAACCCGGCTCCTTTACCCGCCAGCGGCTCTTTGCCCTGCGCCAGATTGCGGGCAATAGCGGAGCACTGCCGTTGAATAAAGCTGAAGGTGTACCCAGTGGAAGCCTTGGTAGCTCCTCCCGCCGTACCGATATTGATGACCTTTTCGCTCAGCTTCTTAGGAAAAGGCGCATCGGTCATGGGAATAATCCCGGACTCCTCGTGCGTAATCTCATACTCCGTGAGGTGCAGAAAATCTCGGAGATAGGCTTTTAGTTCCCGGTCATACGCTTCCTGGGGCAGCTCCGTCTCTGAAAAACCGGTGTACTCTACCAGCGCCTCGTGTGCGTTGGTGGGCAGCACGTACATAAAGCGGCAATCGTGGTGCTGCTCCACCCGGAAATCCATCAAAGTAGGTTCTGCGGGGTTGAAGGCGGGTTTGGCAGTTTTGATGAAAATGCCCTTGAAATGCTGCACCATGTAATGCTTCTTGGGCAGCTTCTTGATTTTGAAGAAGGCACTGTTAAACACGTACTGCGCTTGGTACACGCCTTGTTTGCCGTGCACCACGCCGTTTGGTTCTACCCGCACGATGTCTTCCTGCCTGAACTCTACGTTGGGATGCTTTTTTAACAACCCGAGGCAATGCTGGTAAAACGCGAGGCTGTCCAGCATTTTGTACTGGTACGGACTTATGTCCAGCAGCCTGGAAAACGTGGGGGAATGAAAATACAAGGCAGACCACTTGCTCTTGAGGCAGCTCTCAAACGGACTTTCCTCAGTTTGCCAGAAACACCAGGTGCGGTCATTGGTTTGCTTGGCATCGCGGTCCAGCAGCAGAATACGCTTGTTTCGCAAAGGCTCCTGTTCCAGCAAATAGCACAGCAGGCTCAGGCCCGCCGCCCCGGCCCCGGCAATGATGTAGTCATAGGTGCGTGGATTATCCGGCATAGAAGAGCTCTACAAGGTTCAGCAGCAAGAAAAAAACGAATTGTATCAGCAGGAAATAAGGCGCTAGTCGGTTCTGCGAGTTTCTGAGCAGCGGGATAAGTACCAGCACAAATAAAAAGCTGAAGACGTACCAGCTTATATAATTCTGCAGGGGGGCAGCCTGCGCTTCCCAGTACCAGAAATCGAATTTCTCGCAGACCTGCTCAATCAGAAAATCAATGCTCACGGGCATGGCTGCCGCTACCGCCGCTTTTACCAGAAAAGGCTTTTGCCAGGTATTCACCACCGTAGCCGCTGCAAAACACAGCGCCGCCCAGTTCATGCCAATGAGCCAGGGCACCCCCATGAACTTCGGCCCGAAGGCATCGCCGTAGAAATAAGCCCCAAACACATTCCCCGTGGCTACGCCGATGACCTCAGCGGTAAACCCTACCAGAAACACACCTATCACCCCGGCTACCATCTTCCACGTTAGTCCCTGGTGGTTCCAGAACAACAGCGCCGTGGCTAAAATCAGGTTTAGTGGGGTATTGCTCAGAAACCAATCTCGGTACGGCGTGTAGAACCCAATGAGTCCGCACCCGTGAAACAGGCATAGCACCCCCACCGACAGGAAAAGCTTGTTAATAGGCAAAGGCACAGAAAGGTCTTTCATTCCCAAAATTGATTTCCAACTAGGCGTACGCGAGAGATGGCAATATAGTGAACCGGTTTGAGAAAGATTTGTTCGCGGCATCGACCTCTTCTGTCAGTGAAATATAAACACAGGAAGGTCTAGTTCTTTTGTGGCCTCCGTTTTTGGCCTGATTTCAGAAAAAGAGCCGCTACACGGTGATACTTTCTTCAGCTGCTCCAGAGGAAATTGTTTCCAAATCAGCTGAAAGTATCTAAGCCGCATAAGGTTTTACGGTTGGCAAATGCTTGTCTAGTTTGTTCCAAGGTTCTTACAGGACGACAAAAGCAGAGGAAACCCACCCCTACCCCTCCCAGGAGGGGAGTCTCCAAAGCCCTATGCAGTGTACTCCCCCTCCTGGGAGGGGCAGGGGTGGGTAGCACGTTTGGCAAGTCATTCACATAAAAAGCCTGCGCAGAATGTACTTCGCAGGCTTTTGACAAGACTTCCATTTTGGGCCTATTTTCCAGAAACAGAGCCAAAAACAGCCACTAAACGGGTTTACGCCTCTAACTTAGGCTTCAGGTACTTGGCGGTATGGTTATCTTCCAGTTTCACCATGTCTTCTGGGGTGCCTTCAAACAGCAGGTGACCGCCGTTGGTACCGCCTTCGGGGCCCAGGTCAATGATCCAGTCGGCGCATTTCACAATGTCCATGTTGTGCTCAATCACCAGCACGGTATTGCCGTTTTCCACCAGGGCATTCAGGGCTTTCAAAAGCTTGCTGATGTCATGGAAGTGCAGACCGGTGCTGGGCTCGTCAAAAATGAACAGAATGTTGTCGTTGTGCGGCGTGGCTCCTTTGGTCAGGAACGAAGCCAGTTTCACGCGCTGCGCCTCGCCACCAGACAATGTATTGCTAGACTGCCCTAACCGGATGTAGCCCAAGCCTACGTCTTGCAGCGGCTTCAGTTTCTCCAGAATCTTAGGCTGGTCTTTGAAGAAAATCAAGCTGTCATCAATGGTCATGTCCAGCACCTCAGAGATGTTCTTCTCATGGTACTGAATGTCCAGGATGTCTTGCTTGAACTTCTGTCCGCCGCAACCTTCACAGGTCAGGTAGATGTCGGCCATGAACTGCATCTCAATCTTCACCTGCCCTTCGCCTTGGCACACCTCGCAGCGGCCGCCTTCAATGTTGAAGGAGAAGTGCGACGGCTTAAACCCACGCGCTTTGGCCAACGGCTGATCGGCGTAGAGCGAGCGGATGGCGTCATAGGCTTTCACGTAGGTCACCGGGTTAGAGCGCGATGATTTTCCGATGGGGTTCTGGTCCACAAACTCCACGTGCGACACTTTGTTGATATCGCCGGTGAGTTTATCAAATTTTCCCGTGGCATCGGCGTGGCCGCCCAAGGCTTTGATGAGCGACGGGGCCAGAATCTTCTTGATGAGGGTTGATTTTCCGGAGCCGCTCACGCCCGTTACCACCGTCATCACGTTCAGCGGAAACTTCACGCTCACGTTTTTGAGGTTGTTTTCGCGCGCGCCGTGCACCTCTACGCAGTTGCGCCACGGCCGGCGGGTAGCCGGAACCGACACTTCCATGCGGCCGCTCAGGTAACGCCCGGTGTAGGTATCGCTTTTTAGCAATTCCTGGAACGTACCCTGGAACTGGAGATTTCCGCCACCAGAACCAGCCTCCGGACCAATGTCCAAGACCTGATCGGCTACTTCCATCATGCCTTCCTCGTGCTCCACCACAATCACGGTGTTGCCCATCTGCTGCAAGGAGCGCAACACGCCAATGAGCTGATCCGCGTCTTTGGGGTGCAGCCCGATGCTGGGTTCGTCCAGAATATACATGGAACCCACCAGCGCACTACCCAACGAGGTTGCCAGGTTAATGCGTTGGCTCTCGCCCCCGGAAAGAGTGTTAGAAAGTCTGTTAAGGGTCAAGTAGCCCAAGCCCACGCGCACCAGGTAACTCAGGCGGTTGGTGATTTCGGTCACCAGACGCTCGGCCACGGCCATGTCATGCTCGCTCAGGCTCAGGTTCTGGAAGAACTCCAGCGCCTTGGTTACGGGCATGAGTACCAGATCGGTGATGCTTTTGCCGTCTACTTTCACGTAGCTGGCGTCTTTGCGCAGCCTGCTGCCTTTGCAGTCGGGGCAGGTAGTGCGGCCACGGTAACGGCTCAGCAGCACGCGGTACTGAATCTTATGCGTCTGTGCCTGTACGTGCTTGAAAAAGTCGTTAAGACCACCGAAGTACTTGTTACCGGTCCAGAGCAGTTCTTGCTGTTCCTCGGTGAGTTCATTATACGGGCGGTGGATAGGAAAATCGAAGCGAACGCCGTTTTTGAGCAAGGGCTGCAGCCATTCGTTCTGTTTCTCGGTGCGCCAGGGGGCTACGGCTCCCTCATACACGGTAAGGCTTTTGTCTGGGATGACCAGGTCAGGATCAATGCCCAGCACGCTGCCCCAACCTTCGCAGGTCTGGCAGGCGCCGTACGGGTTGTTGAAGCTGAAGAAGTTCACGCTGGGCTCCTCAAACACCATACCGTCCAGCTCAAAGCGGTTGGAGAACACGCGTTTCTCATCGCCAATCTGCACGTGGCATTCGTCGTGGCCCTCGTAGAAAGCGGTCTGCACCGAGTCTGACAAACGCATCTGCAGGTTTTCGGCTTCCTCGTCTTTCCGGACCACGGCGCGGTCAATCAGCACGAACACTTCGCCCTTGGGCTCTGGTTTGCCCTCGGCAATGAGCTCTTCAATGAAGAAGGGTTCGCCGTTCAGAATTACGCGGGAATAGCCTTTCTGCAAGAGCAAATCCAGTTCTTTGCTGAGTTTACGGTCTTTGCTCTGCTGCAGCGGTGCCAGAATCATGAGGCGGGTGCCGTCTTCCAGGCCCATCAAGAAGTCCACCACGCTGGTGACGGTGTCTTTCTTCACTTCCTGCCCCGAAACCGGCGAAATGGTTTTGCCAATGCGGGCGTACAGCAGCTTGAGATAGTCGTAAATCTCGGTGCTGGTGCCCACGGTAGAGCGGTTGTTACGGATGCTCACCTTCTGCTCAATGGCAATGGCCGGGCTGATGCCGCGGATGTAGTCCACATCGGGCTTGTCCATGCGGCCCAGGAACTGGCGGGCGTAGGAGCTCAAGCTCTCCACGTACATGCGCTGCCCCTCGGCATACAAGGTGTCAAAGGCCAGGGAAGATTTGCCCGAGCCGGAAAGCCCGGTGACTACGATGAACTGATTGCGCGGCAGGGCCACGCTCAGGTTCTTCAGGTTATGGACGCGGGCCCGTTTGATGATGATGTGCTCGCGGGCGTCCAGCGCGTCTAGTTCGGTATCTTGAATGAGATCTTCTGTCATAAGGAATTATAGCCTCTCCAGAACATTAACCGCGGCAGAATAATTCTGTTACACAGCCATAAAACGGCGGAAGGCTAAACCGCAAAGGTAGGTATACGCAACGGCATTTAGAAGGAAGCGCCTGAGGTTCTGTTTTATGGCTAATTTGAAGAAAGCGAGCGGGAAACACCGGTAAAAACTTGCGCTAATTTGCCGGAGTTTGTAACTTTCTCTTCTTAGGTCTCGGAAGAGAGTACTCTGTTTTAATGTTTCACTTACAAACCACAACCGTTATGGGAAAAGGAGATAAAAAGAGTAGAAAAGGCAAAATCAGCAAAGGCTCTTTTGGCAACAGCCGCCCAAAGAAAGTCCAGAACAAAGCCTCCAAGGCTGCGAAGCTTGCACCAGCCAAAGCATCGGCCTAGTCACCACGGTGAAACGGAGAGCCCCGCCAGAAATTGTTTTGGCGGGGCTCTCCGTTTTCAGCTTGTTTCCGGGGAAATAGCTTTGAGACAGAAGGTTACCATAAGTGATGTGGCTAGTGACATAGACGCTCGTAGGAGCGGCGCACACTACGAGTTCTTTTGAGTCGGCGACAAACGTAATTTTACACTTTCACCTTTTACTTCCATCTTTCTCCCATTACCGCTATCTTTGCCAACAGAACCTCTTCCCCCTGTTGTGAAAGTCAGAGTTATCTTTTTTGCGGTATACCTCTTCCTGGGCTCCCTGCTGCCCAACTCTGATTTGCACGAGCTGTCCAAAATCTCAGATTTGCTGCAGCACTACCAGACGCACATCGCCCTGAACGGCCAACTGAGCTTCACGGAGTTTCTGGACATGCACTACCAGGGCTCTGAAAACACCCCCTCTGAAAAACACGACCGGCTCCCGCTCAAACAGATGGGCAACTCGGCGTACGATTATTTTGTGGCCATGCCGCTGCTGCAGCCTTTTTTCCAGGTGCAGGAAGCGCAGGAGCCACAGCAATTCACTTCTCATCCCCAATCCAGGGTTCCCGAGGCCTTCACCGGCAGTATCTGGCAACCTCCGCAGGTGGCGTAACACTTCTCCTTTTCTGGCTACATAAGCAGTCTGGCTACTTTCAAAAGCTGGATCTTCTCTCTTTTGTCATCCTGAAAGGATCTTGTGGGCGAACTATGATAGCGTTTCAGGAATGCTGCTGCCGTTCGCAACCGAGATCCTTCCAGGATGACCAAGAAAGGTCTGATCAATTCAGCCCTGTATGCAAAGCGTAAAATGCGTTTCTGACCTGTTTTCTGATAACCAGGCTACAAACGCACGCCAGACTCAGGACTCAGGACTCAGCACTCAAGACTCAGAACCTATTGTTTGACCTCGTAGTGTGCGCAGCTCCTGCGAGCGTCTCTGCCAATAAACCACCCAGCCGCAACCTCATTCACCTAGAAACCACTGCGCTACCACAAGCCGGAAGGTTCTCTCATCCTGCTGCTATCCGCTCATAACCGGCGAACGCAGCTTCATTCCAACACAAGAACATGTTACAGAAGATTATAGAGTTTTCCATCAAGAACAAGCTGGTGATCGGTTTGCTCACGGTGGCTTTGGTGGCGTGGGGCGTGTACAACGTGCAGCGCCTGCCCATTGATGCCGTGCCAGACATCACCAACAACCAGGTCCAGGTTATCACGGTGTCGCCGTCTTTGGGTGCGCAGGAAGTGGAGCGGCTTATCTCTTTCCCCGTGGAACTGTCGGTGGCCAGCGTGCCGGGCATCACGGAGATCAGGTCGTTTTCCCGCTTCGGGCTGTCTTTGGTGACGGTGGTCTTTGACGAGGACCGCGATATTTACTGGGCCCGCCAGCAGATTACCGAGAAACTGAAAGAAGCCGAGGAGCAGATCCCCGAGGGCATGGGCTCGCCCACGCTGGCACCCGTTTCCACCGGCTTGGGCGAGATTTACCAGTACGAACTGCATCCCGCGCCCGGCTTTGAGCACAAGTACAACGCCACCGAGCTGCGCTCTATCCAGGACTGGATTGTGCGGCGGCAACTGTTGGGCACCCCCGGCGTGGCCGAGGTCAGCAGTTTCGGGGGGAACCTGAAGCAGTACGAGGTAGCCATCAACCCCGAGAAGCTCCGCAGTTTCAACCTCACCATCACCCAGGTGTTCGATGCGCTGGAGAAGAACAACGCCAACGCGGGCGGCGCTTACATTGAGAAAGACCCCAACGCCTACTTCATCCGCACCGAAGGATTGGTGAAAACCCAGGAAGACATCGGCCGCGTGGTGGTCACCAACACGCCCGGCGGCGCGCCCGTGCTCATCCGGGATCTGGCCGAGGTACGCGAAGGATCGGCTATCCGCTACGGGGCTATGGTGAACGAGCACGGCGAGGTGGCCGGCGGCATTGTGATGATGCTTAAGGGCGAGAACTCGTCCCAGGTCATCCAGCGGGTGAAAGACAAAGTAGCCGAAATCCGGAAAACCCTGCCGGAGGGCGTGGTGCTGGAGCCGTTCCTGGACCGTACCAAACTGGTGAACCGCGCCATCAGCACCGTAGAGAAAAACCTCGCCGAGGGCGCTTTGATTGTGGTGTTCGTGCTGGTGCTGCTCTTGGGCAACCTGCGGGCGGGTCTGCTGGTGGCCTCGGTGATTCCGCTGGCCATGCTGTTTGCCATCTCGCTCATGAACGTGTTCGGCGTATCGGGGAACCTCATGAGTTTGGGCGCGCTGGATTTCGGACTCATAGTAGACGGAGCTGTGATCATTGTGGAAAGCGTGATCCATAACATCCAAACCAGCGAGTATTCCCAGCAGGGCGTGTTCAAACTCTCGCGCAAGCAGATGGACGATGAGGTGCAGGGCTCGGCCAGCAAAATGATGGGCTTCGCCTCGTTCGGGCAGATCATCATCTTGATTGTGTACCTGCCCATTCTGGCGCTGGTGGGCATTGAGGGCAAGATGTTCAAACCCATGGCGCAGACGGTTTCCTTCGCCATTCTGGGGGCGTTTTTGCTGTCGCTCACCTACGTGCCCATGATGTCGTCGCTGGTGTTGAGCCGCAAAACCCAGCACAAAGAGAACATCTCAGACAAGATCATGAACGCCATCAACCGGGCGTATCAGCCGCTGCTCAATTTCGCGCTACGCGCCAAAACTTTGGTGCTAGGCATCGCCTTGGGGCTGTTCGCGCTCAGCTTGGTGCTCTTCACGCAGATGGGCGGCGAGTTTATTCCGTCTCTGGACGAGGGCGATTTCGCCATTGAAACCCGCGTGCTCACCGGCAGCTCCCTCAACGAGACCATCAAAGTAGTGCAGAAAGCCTCCGAGGTCCTGAAAAATACCTTCCCCGAGGTAGAGAAAGTGGTCACCAAAATCGGCTCCGCCGAAGTACCCACTGAGCCCAACCCCGTGGAACTGGGCGACATGATTGTAGTTTTGAAAGAGCGCTCTGAGTGGACCAGCGCCAGTTCCCGCGTAGAACTGGCCAACAAAATGTCTGAGGTATTGCACCAGAACCTGCCGCAGGCCTCCTTTGGGGTGCAGCAGCCCATCCAGATGCGCTTCAACGAGCTTATGACCGGCGCCCGGCAAGACGTGGTGCTCAAAATCTACGGCGAAGACGTGGACCAACTGGCCCGCGCCGCGCAGAAAATAGGCAAGCTCATCCAGCCCATTGAAGGCGCGCAGGACCTGTACATTGAGGAAATGACCGGACTGCCGCAGGTGGTGGTGGAATACGACCGCGAGAGCATGGCCCGCTACGGCCTCACCATTGAAGATGTGAACCGTACTGTTACCGCCGGGTTCGCGGGCGAAATTGCCGGACAGGTGTACGAGGGCGAGAAACGCTTTGACCTGGTGGTGCGCCTGAACCAGCAGAACCGACGGGACATCTCTGACGTGCAGCGTCTTTACGTGAGCAATGCCAACGGCCTGCAGATTCCGCTGGAGCACATTGCCAAAGTGGAAATGAAGGAAGGCCCCAACCAGATACAGCGAGACGGGACCCGCCGCCGCATCACCATTGGCTTCAACGTGCGTAACCGCGATGTGCAGAGCATTGTCACCGAGATTCAGCAGAAAATAGAGGGCACGATCAAGCTGCCGCCGGGCTACACCATCACCTACGGCGGCGAGTTCCAGAACCTGATTGAAGCCAAGAAACGCCTTTCGGTGGCGGTGCCGCTAGCCTTGGCGCTCATCTTCGTGTTGCTGTTTTTCGCCTTTAAATCCATCAAACAGTCCATCCTCATCTTCACGGCCATTCCGCTCTCCGCCATTGGGGGCATCTTTGCTTTGCTTCTGCGCGATATGCCGTTCAGTATCTCGGCGGGCGTGGGCTTCATTGCCTTGTTTGGCGTGGCGGTGCTCAACGGGATTGTGATGATCGGGTACTTCAACCAACTCAAAGCCGGCGGCATGACCAACCTGGAACAGATCATCCGGGAAGGCACGGCGGCGCGTCTGCGACCTATCGTGATGACCGCCACGGTGGCCTCGCTCGGGTTCCTGCCCATGGCCCTGTCTTCCTCGGCGGGCGCCGAAGTCCAGAAACCACTCGCTACCGTGGTGATCGGCGGTTTGCTTTCGGCCACGCTGCTCACGCTGGTGGTGCTGCCCATTATCTACTATTTCTCCGAGAAAGGCTTGGGCAGATTGAAAAACACCGGTAAAGGCCTGAAGAAGCGGAAAAAAGAAGCCGCCCTAGGCTTGGTGCTGTTCTGTCTGGCTTTGCCGAAGGTAAGTCAGGCCCAGACGCCACAAACCCTGTCTTTGGCGCAGGTCCTGGAATTGGCGCAACAGAACAACAAACAGCTACGCAGCACGGCGCTGGAGGTGGAAATGCGCGGAGCCCTGCAAAAGACGGCAATAGATATTCCTAAAACCGAGGTGACCTACAGCCAGGGCGAAATCAATAGCCCCGTAACTGATGACCGCATTGGCGTGAGCCAGACCATTCCGTTCCCCACCACGTGGAGCGCGCAGGGAAAATTGTTGCAGGAGCAGAAGAGCCTGAGCCAACAGCAACTGAAGCTGCAGCAGCACGAATTGGCCTACCAGGTGAAACAGGCGTATGCGCGCCTGGCGTTTCTGCACGGCACGGCCCAGCTGCTGCAGCGGCAGGACAGCATCTTCCAGGTGTTGGAACGGGCGGCCGAGGTGCGGTTTAGAACCGGCGAGACCGGTCTGCTAGAAAAAACTACCGCCACCACCCAACGCCTGGAACTCACCGATAGAATACGCCAGAACCAAACCGCTTTGTCCGTAGCCCAGGCACAGCTGAACGCCTTAATCCAGGCTCCCGAGCCGCTGGTGATTACCCCGGAGCCGTTGCGGGCAGACAGCACCAGCATCGGCGCAGCCGCCCCGGAAAGCCACCCGCTGCTTTCCGTATACCAGCAGCAGATCACCGTGGCCGACCGCGAACAGCAGGCCGAGAAAAGCAAACTGGCCCCGGATATTACCTTGGGCTATTTCAACCAGTCCTTGATTGGCACCTATGACATAAACGGCCGCGTGGAAACGGCAGCAGACCGGGGCCGACGGTTTCAGGGCATGGAAGCGGGACTGGCGGTGCCGCTGTGGCAGGGACCGCAACGGGCGCGGGTGAAAGCCGCCGCGCTGGGCAAGCAAGCCGCCGAGGCCACCCTGCAAAACCAACAGCACTTGCTGCAAAACGAGTGGCAGGCCGCCCAGGCAACCCATCAGCAGCTGCGCCAGAGCCTGCAGTTCTACCAGCGGCAAGTGCTGGGGAACGCCCGCCTGGCCCTCACCCAAGCCGACAAAGCCTACCGTAGCGGCGAGGCCAGCTACCTGAGCTACCTGCAAGCCGCCGACCAGCAACTGCGCACCCAACAGAACTACCTTCAGCTCCTGCTGGACTACCAATTAAACGTCTTTCAACTCCAATACTTAGGAGGCAACTAACCATGAGAACATCTCTTTTCACGTATAGCCTGGCCGGGCTTCTGCTGTTTTCGGCCTGTTCTGAGAAAAACACCCCCGAAACGCCTACAGCTGAAACTGCGGCTGCGCCAGTAGAAACGCCTGAACTCATCACCCTCACCCAGCAACAGATGCAGAACGCCGGGGTGGAACTGGGCTCGCCCACGCAACAGAAGCTGGGCAACACGCTGCAGCTTTCCGGTGAGATTGACGTGCCACCCACCAGCCTGATCAGCGTCTCGGTGCCGTACGGCGGATTTGTGAAATCCATGAACCTGCTGCCGGGCCAGCACATCCGCAAAGGACAGGTTCTGGCCACCCTCCAGCACCCCGATTACGTGCAACTGCAGCAGGATTACCTGGATACCCGCGCCCGCCTGCAACTCGCTAACCTGGAGTACCAACGTCAGCAGGAACTCACCCAGGAGAAAGTGAGCGCCCTCAAGAACCTGCAGCAAATCAAAACCGAGCGGGAGGTACTGCAGAACAGCCTGGCCGCCCTGCGCGAGAAACTGCTCATGATCAACATCAACCCGGCGCGTCTGCAAAACGGCAAAATCAGCCGTACCATCAACATCACCTCGCCCATCAACGGCTTCGTGAAAAACACGCTGGTGAACGTGGGCAAAATGGTGAACGCCTCCGATGTGCTGTTTGAACTGGTGAACACCGATGACCTGCACCTCAAACTCAACGCCTTCGAGAAAGACGTGCGCTACCTGAGTCCCGGCCAGCGCCTCACCTACACCCTGCCCAACGATCCCGCGCCCCGTACCGCCGAGATCATCCTGGTAGGCCACAGCGTGGAAGGCGACAAAACCGTTCCTATCCACGCCCACCTGGACCACCACGACGAGCACAAACTGCTGCCTGGCATGTACGTGACCGCCACCGTCCAGACCACCGACCGCACCGTTACCGCCCTCCCCGAAAGCGCCGTGGTACAGTTTGACGGCACGCCCTACGTGTACGCCAGCCCCGGCAACCGCCAGTTCAAACGCGTAGAGGTAAAAACCGGCCTCAAAGGCAACGGCTACGTGGAAGTGCAACTCCCGGCGGAACTTCAATCCACCAGCAGCATTGCCGTGAAAGGCGCGCACAACCTGCTGGCTATGCAGGAAAACAAAGAGGAAGAGGAGTAGTTGGCGTAGACGCTCGTAGGAGCTGCGCACACTACGAGGTCAAACAGTAGTCCTGAGTCTTGAGTACTGAGTCCTGAGTAGGAATGTGTTTTTAGGGGCTTTTGGGAGAAAGAGGTCAGGAATGGACTTGAACCCACCCCTACCCCTCCCAGGAGGGGAATTGGGCTATTCCGGTTTGGGGTTGCTTTGCCAAAAATAGAGGTAAAACGGGAAAAAAATACATTTTAGTGACGAGAAATCTGCTCCACCGCTTTGCAACCATCGCCTTCAGAGCCTGATTTTAAGCCATGAGAGCTTATTAAGAGTTACTTTCTCCCTACAGTAGCAGATAACTCCCCTCCTCGGAGAGGCAGGGGGTGGGTTCAGTTACGTTCCGGTAATCTTTCTCCCCAAAAAACTAAAAAACCCATTCCCCACTCAGGACTCAGGACTCAAGACTCAGGACTACTGCTTGACCTCGTATTGTGCGCAGCTCCTACGAGTGTCACCGCCAGCTGCTTCTATCACCGCAGATTCATCGTTTCCCGAGTAAACAGAGCACTTCCCCAAACCCATCCCATAAAAAAGCCTCTTTGTTTCGGTCTGTTTTTCAGAAAACAAACCGAAAACAAAGAGGCTTTACTTTTAAAGTCTACTACAAACTCAGCTTCCGAAGTTTATCCGCTTTCCAGGCGGTGAAGGCCACAATCAAAATGGTCATGGTGCCGCCGAACACCACCGAGGGCACAACGCCCAGCAGCTTCGCGGCAAGGCCTGATTCAAAGGAGCCGATCTCGTTGCTGGAACCCACGAAGATGTTGTTCACGCTGGATACCCGGCCTTTCATGTGCTCCGGCGTGAGGGTGTGAATCAAGGTGGAGCGAATGATCACCGAGACGCTGTCCAGCACGCCACTCATCAGCAGCAAGGCAAACGAGAGCCAGAACACGTTGGACAACCCGAAACCGATGATGCACGCCCCGAAACCAGCCACCGCCCACAACATCTTTTTACCGGCGTTGTTGGTAATCGGCCGGTAGGCCATGAACACTGCCATGGTTACGGAGCCAATAGCCGGCGCTGACCGCAGCAAGCCCAACCCTTGCGGACCAATCTTCAGGATATCAGAGGCAAATACCGGCAGCAGCGCCACGGCTCCACCGAACAATACCGCAAACATGTCCAGGGCCAGCGCACTTAGAATAATCTGGTTCCCAAATACGAATTTGAGGCCCGTCTGCAGGCTTTCTTTGATCTTGAGTTTGGGTCCTTCGCTCACCGGCAAGGGGCGGCCGGCAATCAAGCCGTAGAGAATCAAGGCGCATAAGACTAGCGCGGCATCCACGCCAAACGCTGCCGACACGCCTCCAAAGGCATAGACCAACCCACCAATGGCCGGTCCTGCCACCGAGGCGGCTTGCCACGTGGAACTGCTCCAGGTGATGGCGTTGGCGTAGAACTTACGGTCGGGCAGCAACTGGGGCATGAACGAGAACACCGCCGGTCCCATGAAGCCCCGGGCGATTCCGCTCAGGAAAATCACCGAATAGATGGGCAAGGTGCCAAACTGGTGCAGGATTTTCCCGATGTCCAGGGTGTACAGCAGCAGGGCCACTGAGCAGAAAAGCAGCACGCTCAGCACCGTAATGATGATGCGTTTCCGGGGGATGATATCGGCTACGTGGCCGGCGTACAGCGCCACCGTGATAGACGGAATAGCCTCTACCAAGCCTATCAGACCTAAGGAGAAAGGGTCTTTGGTGATGTCATAGATCTGCCATCCCACCACTACCGCCTGAATTTGCATGGCCAGCGTGATGCAGAAACGGGCAGAGATAAAAAGCCGGAATTCAGGAATACGGAGGACGGCGTAAGGATCATGCCGCTCCTCAGGGATTGGGGAGGATGTTGCCACAGGTTAAAATTCAAGCTACAAAGATATTGCATTCTTCTGGGAATTGCGTTTAATCTGCTTGGCAGGCGAACGTTTCGGGTACATATAGGCGTTGTCTATATATTCAGCAGCTGATAAACAAATTCGGCGGCCTATAACAGGGCATGCATTATAATTCGTAAGTTTACCGCTAAATAGCTTTTCTATGTCTCCCATATTTTTAGATGCCATTGCTCTTAGCTACCGTCCGGATCTGGACGTGTTGTTTTTGCGTTGGCCACAGCCTGTGTATGCGCTCGCCCCGCGTGAGGTGTACCAACAGGTGTTAGAACTGGCCCAGGAGACAAACGCACGTTACTGGTTGTTTGACATCCGGAGCCGTGGTCCGCTTTCTGATGAAGATGTTGCCTGGCTGCGCGAGTCTTATTTCCCAACCCTGCACGGGCAGTTAGGTCATATTACCCACGTGGCGTACCTGCTCACGCCGGCCCACGCCAAAGATCCTCAGACCCAGGAGTCGGCGTTGCAGATGCGTACCCTGCCGTGGTACGGCCAAGGAGCCGATTTTGAGGGATTCACCTCAGAAACAGAGGCCTTGCATTGGCTGAAGACGTGCCAGTTGATGGAGGTGGCGAAATAACCTTCCTTTCACGAACCTATAGCGAGCGGCCCAACAGCACCCCTGTTGGGCCGCTCGCTTTTACAGGGTTTCCCAGTCCAGAGGCCTTACAGGGTTTGCGGCCTTTTTTGCCTTGTTTCCAGAAATCGGTCCCAAAATGACCTAAATCATTTTATGGGCGGGCACCAATGCGTAACCTTGCAGTGTTACACCCAAGAGCAGCCCTGTTGCGCACCCACCCCTATGACCAAAGCCCCTTTTCACGACCTTACTACCCAGGATGACATTAAAGCGCTGGTAGACACTTTTTATCAGCATGTCAACCAGGACGAATTGCTGGCCCCCATCTTCAACGACATTGCCCAGGTAGACTGGGAGCACCACTTGCCCAAGATGTATGATTTCTGGGGTTCGGTGCTGTTTGGCTCCATGGCGTACAAGGGTCAGCCTTTTCCCAAGCACCTGGCCCTGCCCATAGAACGCGCCCACTTTACCCGCTGGATTGCCCTGTTCACCCAAACCGTGGACGAGCTGTTTGCGGGCCCCACCGCAGACGACGCCAAGGCGAAGGCCGCCAGTATTGCCAACATCTTCCAGATGAAGATGGGCCTTTGGGCCACTCCGTTGGTGAAGCGGTAGTCTGTTTTTGCGCCGTTTTTGGGAAAGTAAGCCCGTTTGGGCCCGGCCCTAAAAGCAGCAGCGGAGGCCTTGCAAGGCCTCCGCTGCTGCTTTTTAAGTAAGTATATGGCAAGATGGCAGCCGTTGCGCTTTTACCGGTTAGGCGGCGTACCATTCGGGAAGAGAAAAGAAAAAGGAACGGGCAGTTTTGCATTCCAACAACACCCTTCTGTCTTCGCTGCCACGCTCCCTTATGCACTAAAAATACAATTTCTTCTAAAACACCAGGCTATCTTACGGGCTCACGCTCATCTGCCCTGCCTTCTCAGCCTTCAGCAGGGCCAGCATCTGTTTCGCCGGCACGTACGCCTCGCGCTTGCGCTGGATCAAGGCGCGCTTCCGGGTGAATTTACGGTAGCCAACGGCACCAATCGCCAGCCCTAACGGAATCAAAACCACCGCAATCCACATAGAAACGGCCGTATTGAAAAACTGATGCAGCGAAATGCCTGCAATGATAAGCGAGAGCGAGGTTCTCAGATACGCTAAGAACGTTCGCTCATTGGCGAAGGAAGTACGTTCAATGGCCAGGGTATCCTTGATCTCGGCGTTGGCTTTCTCCTTCACCTTCAGATCCCGCTTCACTTCCTTCCTACACTCCGGCGACATGTAAATTTCATATTCCACACACTGGTTTATACGCACCCTACCCTAGGAAAGATGTACAAATAATTGTCTTTTCCAAAGAACCTACCTGTAACCTTCATGTTACCAGAAAGCCGGCAATTGGGGCTTGGCAGGTTGCTTTCTATCTTCCAGACAGCAACTCCCGTATATAGCCTTATACAAGAAGTATAACTATGAAAGGAACCCTACTCTTCTTCCTGGCAGCAGTGCTCTTAGGCGGTTTGCCCCGGGCGGCCTCAGCGCAGGTGCACGCAGATTCGCTTATCACCCGGGCCAACATAAAGGACAACACTATTTTCTGGCACCAGGGCAAACTGGTACAGCACAGAGGCGGCAAACTGTATGAAGTGCAGGAACCGGTGCAGTACGGCAGCGGCACCATTGTCTCGCCCAGCGGCCAGGTGCGTCTGCCCAATGGCCGGAACTACGTCTTAAAGCAAAAGAACGCCGTAAGCCCGCAGGGCCACGTGGTGCTGGTAGCCGATGACATTTTTACCCACGAGGCCATTGTGCAGCATGAAACCCAGACGGTGGGCGACACCGAGACCCGCATTCTGGTGGTGGACGGCCAGGTAGTGTCTGCCGGCAATAACAAGCAGAAGGTTACCTACACCCTGCCCCAGGAGCGAGAAATTCAACTGCTGGAACAGATGGTGAAGCTGCTGGAGCAGCGCACGGCTTTGCTGGAAGCCAACCTGAGCCCTGCCG
The DNA here is from genome assembly GCF_016924645.1 of Rufibacter psychrotolerans. Lineage (GTDB taxonomy): Bacteria > Bacteroidota > Bacteroidia > Cytophagales > Hymenobacteraceae > Nibribacter > Nibribacter psychrotolerans. The sequence continues at coordinate 52,415 of NZ_JAFFJV010000015.1, forward strand.
AGCGCAGCAGCATCAAGGCTTACCATGAAGGCCTGAACAAGCAGCTGGCCGCCCTTGACCAGCAACTGCAGGCGCTGCCCACTACTGTAAAGAGATAAGCAACGCTAGCCCTACTTCCTTGAACTCCGCCTTTCCGCCCGTACGCAGCGCGTTAAAGATCAAGCGCCCCTGGGGCCGGCTGCGCGATGTCCTGTTGATTGCCTGCGGCGTTGGCTCGGCCGGCCTGGGCCTGAAAGGCTTCCTTATTCCTAACCACTTTATTGACGGCGGGGTAACGGGGCTCTCCATGCTGCTTTCCAAGAGCATAGGCTTGCCGCTGGCCCTGCTTATCCTGCTGATCAACGCGCCGTTCTTTCTGGCGGGCTACAAACTGGTGGCCCGCTCCTTTGCCCTGAAAAGCCTGCTGGCGGTGCTGGGCCTGGCTGTGCTCCTGTTTACCACTGAGTTCCCCACCATTACCGATGACAAACTGCTGACGGCGGTTTTCGGGGGCTTTTTTCTGGGGGCGGGCATTAGGCTTTCCATCAGGGGAGGTTGCGTGCTGGACGGCACCGAGATTCTGGCCCTGCTGGTGAGCAAACGCACCAGCCTCACCATTGGCGATGTGATCCTGGTCATCAACCTTGTACTGTTCATGGGCGCGGCGTTCCTGCTGGGGGCGGAGCCCGCCATGTACTCGGTGCTCACTTATTTAACCGCCTCCAAAACCATTGACTTTATCATCCACGGCATTGAGGAGTACACGGGCGTGACCATTGTTTCGGTGCACAGCGTGACCATCAGGCAGGCCATCTTAACCCAATTGGGCCGGGCGGTCACCATTTACAAGGGTCAGCGCGGCTTCTCTGGCGACGAGGTGGACATTCTTTACTGCGTGGTGACGCGCCTGGAGGTACAGCGCCTTAAAACCCTCATTGCCGAGTTGGACCCCACGGCGTTCCTCATCATGCACAGCATCAATGACACCTCAGGGGGCATGATCAAGAAAAGGCCCCTCTCGCACTAGCCTTTTTCTTCTGCCAATTGCCCCTTTGCCAGAGGCCAGGCTTCATGCGGCACTCTCCCTGCCGTAGCTTGGGCGCTCACTAAGAAAAACCACTCTTTCCCTGAGCCACAGCAGCTTACGGCCGCCTCTTGGACTTTAACACGCCGCTATCTCCTGTTGCCCTGGCAGCCTAAGCCTGCTGTAGCACTGGCCCTGGATACGACTTCTGCCTGGTCTGATTTTTGAGGCAGCTCCCTTTTGCAGAACAGGCTTGTTTTTGGGCAATTTTTTAGAAATCAGCAGAAAACTAAAAAAAATATTTTTAGATCTATTTTCAGCCGTTGCATTTAGCTGTCTTATTATCTATATTTGATATACTCATATAACCACATCTATTTAACCAAACCTCACAATATGGCCTAAACCTCTACGTTACCTTATTTGTAGATTTAGATGAATACAGTACAGCTCAACGATTCGGCGTTGGTAACGTCGTATATCGCTGGTAACGAGAGCGCATTTGAGGAATTGGTAAGCCGCCACAAGAGCAAGGTGTATACCACCATTCTGCTTATTGTAAAAGACACCTACACAGCTGAGGACCTGTTACAGGAAACCTTTGTGAAGGCGATCCATACCATGAAGAGCGGCCGTTACAACGAAGAAGGAAAATTTTCATCCTGGATCTGCCGTATCGCCCATAACCTGGCTATTGATTACTTCCGACGGGAGAAACGGAGCCCTATGATTACATTGGAAGACGGCAGCAATGTGTTTAACACGCTGAACTTCTCTGAGGAATCAGTGGAATCCATCCGGATCAAAGAGGAGACCCATGCCCGGCTGCGGGAACTGATTCAGCAGTTACCCGCCGCGCAGAAAGAGGTGCTGATCATGCGCCACTACGCTGACATGAGTTTCCAGGAGATCGCAGAGGCTACCGGTGTAAGCATTAACACGGCTTTGGGCAGAATGAGATACGCATTAATCAATTTGCGGAAAAAAATGTCCATTGATAAAACAGCCTATGATCAAAACCTTTACTCATCATGATCTAGTCCAGTACCTCTACAACGAACTGCCTAAAAAGCAACGCGAGGCCCTGGAAGCAGCCTTAATGGTAGACCAGGATTTAGCCGAAGCCTGCGCTGATCTGCTCCTCACCCAGCTTAGCTTGGAGGAAGCGCTCACCCAACCAAGCGAGCGGGTCACCAACGCTATCATTAGTTACTCTAAAACGGTTCCTCTGCACCCGTAGAGGAGCTAACCAAACAAAAAAGCCGCTGATTACTAGAGAAGTAATCAGCGGCTTTTTTGTTTTATTAGCCCAGTTAGATATCAGTAAGCTTTAGAAGACTGAAAACCCCATCTGTGTCTCACGGCTTATAACACATTCATTCCTCACGGGGATGCCGCTTTCTGTTAAGGCTTGCCGGAGCCGTAGCCATGTTTCGTCAGACAACGTAGCAGCCGGGTAAACCCAGTTCTTGTAATCTTTGGTAATGACGCGGAGCCAAATAGGGCTGCGGAAAGAAGGTCTCTCAAACACCACCTCCACAACATAATCTAGCCCAAAGGCACGTCTTCGCCAGAAAAGGGTATGGTTCCTGACGGCGAAACGCTTGCCCTCAAGGCTGAAGAAGTGCATTGCATGGGAGCAGATCAGGAACCAGACAGCCCCGAACACCGGAGGAAAGATCCAGAGGGCGGTTGGGCGGGGTTCCAGCAGGAGCACCAGCAGGAAGAAAAAACAGGTAACTCCCCACAGCATCAGCCCCCAGAAACTAGCGAGTTGGTTGCCTTTGAACTCCGCGGCTCCACGTAAAGGCGAGGTCTTCGTGGAAATAGTTTCCACCACCGGGTGAACGCTCCCCTCGCCCGATACGACCTGCGCCAGAAACTCCTTCAGTTCCCAAGTATTGGAGTACATGTCGTCGCGGATGAACCGCTCTGTCCCACCCCTGAACCGTAGAGCGACACCCTCTACCCTGGGACCTCCCCACCACCCTAGCGGAACCTTGCCCACCAATTTGGCTTCCTCTATCTCCGACAGGCGGAAAACCTCATCCCCAAACCTGATGGTGGCCTGGCCAACGGCTATGGTAGGGAAATCTCTCAGAAAATGATGAAGTACAAAAGCGGCTACACCCAGCACAGCCAGCGTCAGCATCAGCGGGAAGAAGACCTGCGGACCGAAACCTTGGCCTTGCCAAACGACAAAAGATTCATAAACCATAAAGCCGCCGAAGCCGCCAGTTAGGGCTATAGTGGAGGCCAGAGATAGGTAAAATTTAGTGGGATGCCTTCTGGTTGTAATCATTAAAAAGCGATAAAGGATAAGTACTTGATATACTATTAGGTTTGATTCAAACTATGGAGATACCTTATCGCTGGGCTGCAAGCTTTTTCTTTCGGCAAGCCGGCGGTAGGTCCTTAAGCAATATAGTTCATACCGACCGAAAATTAACGGCCTGGCTCCCCATGTATTCAACAGGTTGCTTGGTAAGAGAAACCGCAGTCTACGTAAAGCTTACTTTCCTCCTTTTACATAAGTTTGTATCTGAAAAGACTACAGACTTACACCATGCGCAAACCAGAGCGGTACCGCCACTTAATCTCCTACTTTACCCAACACTTTCCCGAGGCCGAAACCGAGCTGGACTACCGCAACCCGTATGAGCTGCTGGTGGCCGTGGTCCTGAGCGCCCAGTGCACCGACAAACGGGTGAACCTGGTCACGCCCGCCCTGTTTGAAGCTTTCCCTACGCCAGAGGTGCTGGCCACGGCTGGCGCCGAAGATATATTCCCGTACATCAAGAGCATTTCATACCCCAACAACAAAGCCAAGCACCTGGCCGGTCTGGGCAAGATGCTGGTGGAAAGGTTCGGGGGCGAAGTGCCTTCTTCTATTGAGGAACTGCAGCTCCTGCCCGGCGTGGGCCGCAAGACCGCCAACGTCATCGCCTCGGTGATCTTCAACATGCCCGCCATGGCCGTAGATACGCACGTGTTCAGGGTTTCCAAGCGGTTAGGGCTGGTGAGCGCCAAGGCCAAGACCCCGCTGGAGGTGGAAAAAGAACTCCTGAAGCACATTCCGGTGGACCTGGTGCCCAAGGCGCACCACTGGCTCATCTTGCACGGCCGCTACATCTGCCTGGCCCGCACCCCGCAGTGCGAGCGCTGCCCGCTCACGCATTTCTGCGCCTATTTTGAGAAAAACTGGCCAAACAAGCCCGATGACCCACAAAACAAGTTGGGGTAATACTTAGCGAGGGCTTCTGTACAGAGGACCTTCCCTTATCTTTTTCTGCCAATTTAGGACCCTAAAAAGGCTGGCCTTCTGGGGTGAACACTCTTGTATGAAGAAAATTGTTTCCTTGCTGCTTTCCCTCTGCGCCTGGCTATCTGCCGCGGCGCAACCCGCTGTTCATTCTTTCTCTCCTGCGCATGGACCGGCCGGTACCACCGTCAGCGTTAACGGCACGGGCTTTGGCACCAATCCGGGCAGCAATACCGTGTACTTTGGCGCCATAAAGGCAACCGTCACCTCGGCCAGCCCAACTCAATTACGGGTGCTCGCGCCCGCCGGGGCCACGTACCAGCCCATTACGGTCACCGTGGCAAACCTTACCGCCTCCTCTCGGCAGCCGTTTTTGTTGACGTATCCGCTGGCCTCCCCCACGATCACACCCACTACTTTTGCTCCCTTGGGCAATTACGACGTGGGCAGTTGGCCAGAGCGGGTGAGCGTGGCAGACTTAGACGGCGACGGCAAGGCCGAGGTGATCACTACCAACAGTCTGGCCAACACCGTTTCTATCCTGAAAAACAGCAGCAGCAGGGAAAACATAGCTTTCACCGCCGCGCTGGAGCTTGCCGCCGGCGTAGACCCCAAAGAGATTGCCACCGTCGATCTGGATGGCGACGGCAAATTAGACCTAGTGGTGACTAACTTTAACAGGGGGCTTGCCAGCACTATTTCGGTGTTCAGGAATACCAGCGCGGGCAATGCCATTTCCTTTGCGCCCCAGGCCGAATACGCCACCGGCAACGGAACCATTGGCCTTTCCATTGCCGATTTAAACTCAGACGGCAAACCCGACATTGTGGTGGGCAGCGGCAACTCAGGCTTTTTTTCCGTCTTCCGAAACACCACGGCCCTGCCCGGCACCATCACACTGGCCACCAAACAGGATTTTACGCTATTAACCCACCCCAACAATCTCACCACCGCCGACCTGGACCAGGACGGGAAAGAGGACCTGATTACCTCTAACTTCAGTAGCCACAACATTTCCCTGTTCAGAAATACCAGTAGCAAGGGCGGCCCTATCTCGTTTGCGGGCAGAATAGACCTTTCTACCGGCACGCACCCTATCCACGTCATTACCGGGGACTTAGACGGCGACCAGAAGGCTGACATAGCGGTAACGAACTACACCACTAAAACCATCTCTCTATTCCAGAACCAGAGCGTTCCTGGTTTGCTCTCCTTTGCGCCAAAACAGGCCATAAACACAGATGCCACCAACATCTGCTTCGCCGACCTCAACGGAGACAGAAAGCTGGACATGGTTACCGGATCCAATACCACCGGCCTGATTTCTGTCTTCCCTAACACCCATTCAGCCGCCGCCCCTTTTTCGTTTGCCGATAAAGTAGAGTTTCTGACCGGGCCTTATGAGACCAGCGTGGCCTCCAGTGATTTGAACGCCGACGGCAGCCCAGAACTGGTAGTAGCCAACACCATTAAGAACAGCATCACGGTTTTAGGGTCGCCGTGCCTTCTGCCCGCGAATTTCCCAACGGTAAGCCTCTCCACAGACACGCTGTACGTGTTTGATAACAAGCCCGAAACGGTACAGGTAACCAGCTCTGGGAGCGGGTTTGAGTGGAACGACGGCAGCCAGGAGCCCAGCCGGAGCTTTACCACCGCCGGCAAATACTGGGTAAGTGCCGCCAATGCCTGCGGAGAGGCATCTGCCACGCTGGAGGTTATCTCCATCAGCCTCTCCGTTCCCAATATCTTCACGCCCAACCATGACGCCCTGAATGACGCTTTTTACATCAAAGACCTGGAGAAGGTGAAGGGCAGCAAGAAACTCACCGTTTACAACCGCTACGGCCAGGAAGTGTACCACACCCCAGACTACCGAAACGACTGGAAAGCCGAAAAGCTAAGCAGTGGCGTGTACTACTACAGTTTACACCTCTCCGCGCTGGGGAGAAGAATCAAGGGCTGGGTAGAGATTATCCGGTAAGAGGGGCCGTTCCACTTTTGGCCTAAACAAGGGGGTTGATTCTGAGCTAGGGGTTTCCCAGTCTTCTGCTTCGTTCTGCCTTAGGAGTTGGTTTGGAGGCAATTCTCAAAAATCTGCTCTAAAACGGGTACCATCTGCGCACGATCAAACTGCTCCCGTGCCACCTGCGCCGCGTTCACCCGCATGTGGGCCATAGCCGGTTGATCTGCCAGGTGCTGTACCAAGGTGCTGGCCAGCGTTTCGGCCTCGCCGGCAGGAACGTACCAGCCGCAGGAATGCGCCTCTACCAACGTTTTCGTCCAGCCAGGATTGGTGACCACCACGGGCGTCCCTACCGCCAGACTGTCAAAAAGTTTTCCCGGCGAGTTGGCCTCCAGCACCGGTAAGTCAATGAAAGAAACCACCGAAACGTCTGCGATAGAGAACAGCTTGAAGATTTCGTGCCGGGGCAGAGGCGGCAACAGCTTGATGTTGGGGAGTCGGCCGGCGGCTTCTTCCAGCAAAGGCGCGTCATAGCCTTGCCCGGTAAAGACGAAGCAAAGGTCTGGGCGGTCCTGCAGCAGCTCGGCAGTTTTCACCAGCAGCGGAATGTCATTGGCCCGGCCGTAGGTACCGGCGTAGAGCACCACTTTCCTTCCTTTCAGCCCTAGCTTTTCGCGTAGCGCCTCCTGCTCCTGAACGGCAATGTCGGCCGGGATCTCAGTTCCGTTCACCAGGGTGGTCACTTTCCCCGGCGCAACACCTTTCTCCACAATGTACCGCTCCATGTCTGGAGACAGCGGAATAATGTGCACGGCCTGCCGGTACAAGGAAGCCTCCATTCTGTAAAGCTGCTGCTGCGCGAAAGTTGACGGCACCGCCCCCATCTGGATGGGGAATGAGGGCCAAAGATCCTGCACCTCAAACACCCAGGGCACCTTCCTGAACCGGGCTACCTGCGCGGCCGCCCAGGCGGTGGTAAGCGGCGTGGATACGCCCCAAATGACATCGGGTTTGGGCATGCGCAGGCCTCTCACTACAGCGTGGGAGGCGAAGGAACTGAACGCCCGCAACCGCTGCACCACGCCCATTTTATTGGAGTACGGCGCTTCAATAGAAATCAGATTGACGCCCGGGGGTACCCAATGATAGTGCTGCGTGAGGCGCTTGCTTTCCCAGGCGTTGGAGGTAATAAGGGTAATCTGGTGCCGCTTGGCCAGCTCCGTCATAAAGGTGTAATGCCGGCACGTGGCCGGGCAGTCTGGGTTATGATGGTACTGGTGGAAAAGCGCGATGTGCATGGCACCAAAGATACAAAGGTGAACGTTTTGGGCCTGTTCTGGCCAAACCGGCTTTAAAACGTAAGACGGTTACTTTTTCTGGGGCTTGTACTTAGACAGCTCCAGAATCTTGCGGGCGTTCTTTTCCTCCATCAGTTGCTGCAGGGTTACCTCAGGGTTGTTCTCCATGTACTTGCGCACAATCTGCCAGCCTACCCAGGTGGCAACCCGGCCGGGGCAGCGGGCGCTGATCTCGGGTACGTTGGGGCGTTCGCCAATGTATTTTCGTATGATGAACTGGCTGTTCTCGTAAAGCAGGCCTTTCTCTATCAGGTGGGCCCAGATCTTGCCCTCATTGTACTCTACATCGGCCAGCTCCTGCCCGGTGTACCAGATGATCAAAGAATCTGGGGTGCAGGGCATCATCTGCTTGGTGAAGTAGTACGACTTGCCGTAGTCAATCATCTCGTCCAGCATCTCCTTGTTCACAAAATCGGTCTTGTTGAATTTGTTGGAGACCAGCAGCATCACAGACGGGGCCAGGTTTTTCTTTTCGTAGCGTTCCAGAATGTACTGCGGCGCCTGCGGACGGAAAGAGGCTTTCTCCCCGATGAAGAAGTCCAGGCCCATCACAATGAGGCTATCGCTCACCAGCAGGTCACGGCTGAGGCCTGAGACAAACGTCTGTACCTTGGGGATATGGAACGTGGGGTAGTAGTGCTTCACGTGCTTGAGGGCGTTCTCCAGATCCTGCTCAATGCCGCTCATGTCTTTGAAGGTGGCGTCGCTCTCGCGCACCAGTTTGTGGATGCTGGTATCGGTGGCCAGCCGGAGGAGGCTCTGCGCCATGAGTTCTTCAGAAGGGTAGCGGTCGCGCAGCAGGAATTTATCTCTTAGGAGTGGCTCCTCTTGCAGGAAGGCCTGCATCTCTGGCACAGTTTTTATCTTAAAGAAGCGTTGCTCCAGCCGATCTACTTTGATATCCACCGGAATTTCGGCTATCTCCTCGGGGATCTCGCACGTTTCATTTTTATTACAACCAAAAAACAGCACTATAGTAAACAGCAGCAACAAATAGCCTCGCATTCTTTCTTCCTTTTTATCTTTAGGCAAATTTAACGCATCAAACCTTAATACCCTCTTACCCCATGAAGATGATTCGCTTTACTTCCCTGGTTATAGTGCTGGCCGCTTTCCTGTTCTGTGCGCCTAAGGCCTCGGCGCAGGTAGAGATTGGCGTGAAGGTAGCTCCTTCGTTCTCCTTTGCCCGCACCATTGCCAAAGAACAATACAACCTCCAGAACAAGGGCAGCAACCTGAACTTTGGGGTGGGCATCATTGCCGATTACTTCTTTGGGGCCAATTACGCCCTGAGCTCGGGCCTTATCTTCAACACCAAGGGCTCTACCATCAGCTTTGACTATACCGCCGATGACGCCATGGGCGTAAGGCAAACTGGTGAGAACGACATCAACCTGCAGTACCTGGAGATTCCGGTCACCCTGAAACTCTTCACCAATGAAGTCTCGCAGGGCACGCGGCTGTACTTCCAGGCGGGGCCTTCCCTCAACACCATGCTGGCCGCCAAGTTTGACGACCGCAAGGTGCAGCCCAACGGCGACAAATACACCAAGGATTTCAACCTCTTTGAGATTAGCCTGTTGCTGGGCGCCGGGGCCGAGTGGGAACTGGGCCAGAGCACCAAGCTGTTTGCCGGCCTCTCCTACCACCGCGGCCTCACCGACTTTGATGAGCTGTATGAGAAACGCTTCGGTGACAAAAAAATTGAGCTAAAGAACAACTCCGTGGCCGTTGACCTGGGCATTAAGTTCTAAGCTGTTTTGGGCCGGTTTTCCAGAAAATAGCCCCAAAACCGCAGGTAAAAAGAAAGGCCCCCGTTCTGCAACGGGGGCCTTTTGTTATATACTGGCAGCAGGAGGCTTATTCCTCTGTTTCTACCGCACGGTCTTGTAACCCATTTACTTCAGCGTACGCTGACTTTAGCTCAATCTCGTCGCCGTGTTCGTCCATCACCCTGAACTCTGTGAGTGCCAGGGCGGTGTCTTTCATCACGTGCACCCACTTGAAGTGTTTCAGGAACCATTTCCGCTGACGGGAAAGGATGCCTTTGGTGTAGTACGCGTGCAGGAAAGGATGCACGTACAGCGTAATGTTTTTCTGATTCTGGCGGGTCAACAGATCTTCAATGGTCTGATCTATGTCATCGGTCACCAGAATGCTGGCGGATATCTTGCCGCTGCCTCCGCAGGTAGGGCATACCTCGCCGGTTACAATATTCTGCTCAGGCCGAACGCGCTGGCGGGTGATCTGCATGAGCCCGAATTTGGAGATGGGCAGCACCGTGTACTTAGACCGGTCTTTCTTCATCTCTTCCTTCACCACATCCTGCACTTTTTGCCGGTTCTCGGCCGACTTCATGTCAATGAAGTCTACTACAATGATTCCGCCCAGGTCCCGGAGGCGCAGCTGACGCGCTACCTCTTTTGCCGCGGTAAGATTCACATTCAAGGCGGTGGCTTCCTGGTCCGTCTCGGAGTTGGATTTGTTGCCGCTGTTTACATCTATCACGTGCAGGGCCTCGGTGTGTTCAATCACCAGGTAACCGCCGCCGGGAATGCTCACCGTCTTCCCGAACAGGGATTTCAGCTGCTTTTCAATGTTATAGTGTTCAAAGGCTTTTACCTTGCCCGTATGGTGCTTCAGAATCTTCAGCTTGTCCGGGGCAATGGTCTCAATGTAAGTTTTGATTTCTTCGTGCAGCTTGGGGTCATCTACCACAATGCTGTCAAAACTTTCATTTAAGATGTCTCTCAACATGGAGGAGGAGCGTCCAAGCTCCCCAATTACCTTGTCGCGCTCCTTGGCGGTGCGCAACGTGGCAATGCCTTCTTCCCAGGTGGCCAGCATGGAGCGGAGGTCTTTGTCTAGCTCCGCCACTTCGCGGCCCTCGGCCACGGTGCGGATGATCACCCCAAAATTCTCCGGCTTAATGGAGGTTATCAGGCGTTTTAGACGCGTACGCTCTTCTTTGCTTACAATCTTCTTTGACACGCTTACCGTGTTAGAGAAGGGCACAAGCACCAGGTAGCGGCCAGCCAGGGAAATCTCGCAAGAAAGCCGGGGCCCCTTGGTAGATATTGGCTCTTTTACAATCTGGACCAGGACCTGCTGTCCTTTCTTCAGGACATCGGCCATTTTGCCCAGCTTGTCTATTACGGGCTCAAACTTGATCGGGCCAAGCTTGGCAGAAGTGTTCTTCTGGGTCTGCACCATCTTCACGTATTTGTTGAGCGTTTTCACGTTCTCACCCAAATCATGGTAGTGCAGGAAAGCGTCTTTGGTGTAGCCAATGTCAATGAACGCGGCGTTCAGACCGGGCATTACCTTTTTCACGGTTCCCAGGAAAATATCTCCCACCGAGTAGTTGGTATCATTCCGGTCGAAGTGATACTCCACTAATCGCTTGTCCTGAAGAAGGGCTATTCGTTCTCCATCTTGAGTAGAATTAATAATTAATTCGTTACTCAATGTTTTAGATGCTTAGTTGGAAGAATATACAAAGCCCAGCATTACCAGAGGCGGCAATGTGGGCTTGAAAGATCAAAGGCTATGCCTTATTTTTTCTTGTGTCTATTCTTACGAAGACGCTTCTTTCTTTTGTGAGTAGCGATCTTATGTCTTTTTCTTTTTTTACCGCAAGGCATAGTCTTGATTTTTTATTAGTGAAAAATATTTTAACTCTTTTATTGAGCGCTGTTCAGGCGCTGTAAATAGTTGTCTGCAGAAGCCTGCACCTCTGGCTGCTTGCTTATTTCTTTGACTTTCAGGAAAGCCTTCTGGGCCTCTGCTTTCTTACCCGTCTCAGCCAACGCTACGCCCAGGTAAAAAGTGCCCTCTACGTGGTCTGGGCTCACCGCCAACAGCTCCCGGAACCGGTCTACCGCCTTCTCATACTGATTAGACTGGATAGACAGCACGCCCAGGTTAAACAGGGCTTTCTCGTTCTTAGGGTCTGCCGCCAGCACTTCGCGCAGCAGGGTGATGCCCCGCATAGGCGTGCTGCTGGCAATGAAGGTCATGGCCATGTTGGTCTTGGCGTCCAGGTTGGTGGGGTTGTTCCTGAGCACCTGCTCATACAGCCCTTGCGCCTTGGCGCCCAAAGCTTGGGAACGCTCTTGCGTGGCAGCAAACGTAAACGCCTCAAAATACTGGTCAGCGGCCTTCTGCAGGCTTTTCTCGCCTGGCCTTACCTGAGCCATTTGCTCAAAGTAGTACCCGGCGCTGTCATGCTTGGCAATGGCCGCGTACTTCTGGCCCAGCTCATCGGCTAGCTTGCCTTTGGCCTGGGCGTTGGCCTCCAGGTTGAAGCGGTTGCGCAGATCGGCAATTTCCTTCAACTGGGCGGGCGATGCCTCCACGTGTGCGTCTGCCGGGGCGGCCTCGTTCGCGTGGTCTTCATGGCCCGGATGGTTAGGGTCATGGGCAGGCTCATCGCGGTTGGCGGTAGCTCCGTTAGAAGCAAACTCTCCTTTACTGTCCTTGTTTATAATCACTTTGGGTAACATAGCCATCAAAACAGCCAGCACCACGGCAGAGAAAATAAGGGCTATCCGACCTTTTGACATAGACTTGAAACCTCTAAATAATTAAAAAGCAAACCGTTGCGGGTGCAAAGGTACAAAAAACTAAGAAACTACGGTTTCTTTAATTTTTTTGCTGTTTTTGATCTTGGCAACAAACGTCTTAGACGGCTTGAAAGAAGGGATGTAGTGCTCGTCAATGATGATAGACGTGTTCTTAGAAATATTGCGGGCTACCTTCTTGGCGCGCTTCTTATTCACAAAGCTCCCAAAGCCACGCACATAAATGTTATTACCATCGGCCATGGAATCTTTTACCACTTTGAAAAACGCTTCTACTGTGGCCGCAACATCAGATTTCTCAATCCCTGTCTTATCCGCAATTTCTGATATAACTTCTGCTTTAGTCACTTGTTTAACTTGTTTAAGTAATTAAGTAAAGATGAATATGTTTGTACAAACGTTATGCTGTATTGCTACCGCATCCCTGAAATCGGGGCACAAAGGTAGTTGGGCTTTTCGGAAAGTAAAACAATTTATGTAAAAAATCTGTTCGTTCTGGCACCGCGTAAGAACAGCAAACCAACACGTTAAAGCCTTTTCATGGCCGCTTCCCCTTCTTTTTTTAGTTATATCCTCATTGAGTGGTACCACCGCCACCAGCGCCCCTTGCCCTGGCGCGAAACCACAGACCCTTACGCCATCTGGCTTTCAGAAATCATTCTGCAGCAGACGCGCGTGCGGCAGGGCCTGCCGTATTACCTTAAGTTCATGGAGCGGTTCCCTACGGTGCAAGACCTGGCCCATGCCCCCGAGGATGAGGTGCTTAGGCTCTGGCAGGGCCTGGGATACTACTCCCGCGCCCGCAACCTCCACCATACCGCCAAGCAGGTGGTAAGTGAGTTTGGAGGCCGTTTTCCGGATACGTACGCCAAACTGCTGCAGCTCAAGGGAGTGGGCACCTACACCGCAGCGGCCATTGCCTCCTTTGCCTACCGGGAGCCGGTGGCCGTGCTGGACGGCAACGTGTATCGCGTGCTGGCCCGGGTGTTTGGCCGCCAGGAGAACATTGCCGCCCCAGCCAGCAAGAAAATATTTGAGGAGCTTGCCAACGCCCATCTGCCGGCAGACCAACCCCATACCTACAACCAGGCCATCATGGAGTTTGGGGCCATCCAGTGTACCCCGGTGGCGCCAGACTGCCTGTTCTGCCCGCTGCAGCAAGAGTGCTTCGCGTTTCAGCACGGCCTGGTGAACGTTCTGCCCATCAAGGAGAAAGCCAAAAGCAGCCGCCAGCGGTACTTCCATTATCTGGTCTTACAGCACGAAGACAAACTCTACCTGAGAAAGCGCCCGGCCAATGACATCTGGCAGAGCCTCTATGACTTCTACATACTTGAGACCGACGAACTGCACCCCGAGCCGGCGCTGCTGCAGAACCGGGCCGCCGAGGCGCTGGGCCTGCCCGGGCTGGAGTTCCGCAGCACCGGCAAAGTGTACAAACACATCCTGAGCCACCAGAAAATTGCCGCCCAGTTCTACCTTTTTTCGCTCCCTTCTCGTTTAAGGGAGGAAACGGAAGACACTATAGGCATAAAGCTATATACCATTGAAGAGATAGAAGCCCTGCCCAAACCTATTTTGATCCATTCGTTTTTAGATGAGCACTTTTTTTAATATATTTATAAGCTAAATCAAATTTAAACCACTTGATTTTAACCTATGGCGAGCATCAATAAAGTTATCTTAATTGGCAACCTTGGCAAAGACCCTGAAGTGCGTCATCTAGAAGGCGGCGTGGCCGTGGCTCGCTTTCCGTTGGCCACGTCAGAGACGTTCAAAGACAAAAATGGGGAGCGCCAAGAGCGCACCGAGTGGCACAACATTGTGGTGTGGCGCGGTTTGGCCGAAGTTGCCGAAAAATACGTCAAAAAAGGTCAGTCAGTCTACATTGAGGGCCGCATCAGGACCAACAGCTACCAGGACAAAGACGGCATCCAGCGGTACAGCACCGAGATTGTGGCCGACAACATGACCATGCTGGGCGGCCGCCCCGAAGGCGGCGGAGCGGCGCAGAACGGCGGTGGCTACAGCAACGAGGCCCCGGCAGCCAGCGTAAATACCACTAGCGGGAACACGGGCCAAGGCAAAGGGGGCAACTCCCGCGCGGCAGCCTATGAAGAAGAGCCAGACGATCTGCCCTTCTAACCTATTGTTGAACCAAACTTAGAGATTTGGAAAGTATACCTCCATTAGGGGAGCCCTCCAGTTGGGGCTCTCTCTTACTTTTTTCCCTTTCAACTTTTCAAGGGGTGGAATGGGTTCTCCCTTCTGTCCTGCTTGCGCTCCTCTTCGGCGGCAGCCTGGCCATCTCTGCCTCCCTTGCCGCCTGCCAGCAATACCTTAGCACATCGGCCGCCACCCGGCAACCAGCCGTTCCGTTCCTGCAGCAGCCGGAGCGGGTTCTCCTGGCCGGTGCATTTCTTTCCTCCACGCTTCACCTCCTGCTGGGCGTGTGCGGCTACTGGCTCCTGACCTATCTGGTGGCCTCGGCGGCCCCGCACCCTTGGCTCATCACCGGCGGATGCCTGGTGGCCGGGGCGGTCCTGCTCCTGGCGGCCCGGCTGTATTTTGCCAATTGGGGCCGGCGCAAACAAGCCATTTCTGCCACTCCGGTACTCACCGCTGCCCTAAGAACGGTGTATGCCCTGGGTGCCCCGTTTGTGGCCATCATCCTTCCCCTGCAGCAATTGGTGGGCCGCACCCGGGTGGCTTTCGGGGCCCCGTCTCCCTCTGAGGAACTCACCCACTCGCTGGACCAGACGCCCGCTGAGCCCATCTCGCCGGAGGAAAAAGGCCTGCTCAAGGCCATTGTGAACTTCAGCTCCATTACCGTGCGGCAGATCATGCGCGCCCGCGTAGACGTGATTGCCTTTCACCGGCGCATGCCGTTTCCGGCCCTCCTGAAGCAGATCAACCAGTGGGGCTACTCGCGCGTGCCCGTGTACACCGAGGGTCTGGACAAGATTGACGGCATTCTGTACGTGAAAGACCTTTTGCCTTATTTGAACGCCCCCGCCGACTTTGTGTGGCAAAACCTGATCAGAACCCCTTACTTTGTACCCGAAACCAAAAAAATAGACGAATTACTGCGTGAGTTCCAGGACCGCCGGGTGCACATGGCCATTGTGGTGAACGAGTACGGCGACACCACTGGCCTGCTCACCCTGGAAGATGTGATTGAGGAGATTGTGGGCGAGATCCATGACGAACTGGACGACGAGGAAGACCGCTACTATACGCAACTGGACGAACACACGTTCCTGTTTGAGGGGCGCACCTCATTGCACGATTTCTGCAAGGTGGTAGACCCGCCGGCCGAGCTGCTGAAAGAAGTAAGGGGCGAGGTAGAATCGGTGGCCGGGTTAATGCTGCGCCTGTTCTCCCGCATTCCGCATACCGGCGAGGAGATTCAGCTGGGACCTTACTTCTTCCGCATTGAAGCCGCCGACAGTAAAAAAATAAAGAAAGTACGGGTGCACGAAGCGGTGCACCATCCGCATAATGAAAAAGAATAACCTGCTCTCTCTTCTTACCGCGTGCTGCGGCATTCTCTTGTTGGCCGGCTGCGCAGAAGAGTACACTCCCAAACCCAAGGGCTACAACCGCATAGACTTACCCGAGGCTCGGTACACGCGCCTGCAGGAACAACACCCATACGTGTTTGAGCACTCGGTGCACGCCAGAATCCTGAAGGATTCTTCCCGCATTGCCGAGCCGCACTGGATTGACATCTACTACCCGCAGTTCAAGGCCAACATCCAGCTCACGTACAAAGACTTCAACCAGGACCCTAAGAAGTTCAACGCCCTGGTAGAGGATGCCCGCAAGCTCACCGGCCGGCACCAGATCAAGGCCTACGCCATTGAGGAAAGCCAGATTCAGACGCCCACAGGCATTACCGCCAGCGTGTTTGAGCTGGAGGGCGAAGTGCCCAGCCAGTTCCAGTTCTATCTGACAGACAGCACCAAGCACTTTTTTAGGGGAGCCCTCTACTTCAGAACCGCCACCGCCAATGACTCTCTGGCGCCCGTGATTGAGTACCTGAAGAAAGACGTGGTGCATCTGTTGAACACCCTACACTGGACAGAGCAGGTGAAGTAAACTGCGTTTTAGGGCCGTTTTGGGGAAAACGGCCGATAAACAGCAAACCCTTCTTATGTGCCTGGCAGGTAACTTTTCCGCAAACTTTTACCTGCAGCTGCAATATGGCGGGACAGGTAAACCTCTAACCGCGCACCTGCGTCTCGGCTCAACCTACTCTCACCGGTATTTTCGCTTACGGCAAGTGTTGTGTTTAGAGGCTAGTTTTAGAAAAGTGGTTCCTAAACACAAATACGCCGCGGCCCTACGTGAGCCGCTACTGCTCCCTGATAGCAGAAACTCGTTGCTCCGGCGTATCCAACTTTTCCCTCCGTTAGCCCCTCTCCCATCTTTTGCGTAATTTTACAGGACGGCTTCGCGGCAGTTTTCGGGCAGATTCTGGAAAAACGGCCGCTAAACACCAAGCTTCTCTCATTACGTGTCATCAGGCTTTTTCCATACCAAAATAGAGTTTCTCAAGGGCGTTGGGCCACAGCGGGCTACCCTGTTGCAGACCGAGCTGGCCATTTTCACCTACGGCGACCTCATCCAGCACTACCCGTTCCGGTACATGGACCGCACGCAGTTCCACAGCATCGCGGAGCTCACCGAAGACATGCAGTACGTGCAGATCAAAGGGCGCATTCTGGAGAAGAACCTGCTGGGCGAAGGGCGCAAACAACGGTTGTCGGCCATCATCCGGGACGCCTCCGGCGAGATGGAACTGGTGTGGTTCAAGGGCGTGAAGTACATGACCACCCAGCTGAAGGTGAACCATGAGTACATCGCCTTCGGCAAGCCCAGCCTGTTCAACGGCCGGTTCAACATGGCGCACCCAGAGCTGGAGGAAACCTCTGAGATAAAGCCCGAGCAGACGTTTCTGCAGCCGGTGTACCACACCACCGAGAAACTCAAGAACCACCGCGTAGACAGCAAGACCATCAGCAAAATGATGATGGAACTGCTCAAACAGGCGCCCACGCACCTGCCCGAAACGCTCACGCCCGAGCTGGTGGACCGCTACCGCATGGTATCCAAGCGCGAGGCCATGCTGCAGATCCACTTTCCCAAGAACTGGGACACGCTGCAGGCGGCCCGCTTCCGGCTGAAGTTTGAGGAACTGTTCTACACCCAGCTCAAGCTGGTGCGCACCGCCACCAAACGCAAAGCCGAACTGGCCGGACAGATCTTCAGCAAAACGCCTACTTTAACCGAGTTTTACAAAAATCACCTTCCTTTTGACCTTACCAATGCCCAGAAACGGGTGGTGCGCGAGATTTACCAGGACGTAACCAGCGGCAAGCAGATGAACCGCCTCTTGCAGGGCGACGTGGGCAGCGGCAAAACCATTGTGGCATTCGTGACCATGCTCCTGGCCACCGACAACGGGGCCCAGGCCTGCCTCATGGCGCCCACCGAGATCCTGGCCGACCAGCACTACCAGGGCCTGAAGCAGCACGCCGACAAACTGGGCATTGTGCTGGGCAAACTCACCGGCTCCACCAAGAAAGCCGACCGCCGGGTGCTGCACGAGCAACTGCGCAGCGGCGAAATGCAGATGATTGTGGGTACGCACGCCCTGCTGGAAGATGAGGTGCAGTTCCAGAACCTGGGCCTGTGCATTGTAGACGAGCAGCACCGCTTCGGCGTGGCCCAGCGCTCTAAACTCTGGCAGAAGAACCCCCGCGTGATTCCGCACGTGCTGGTCATGACGGCCACGCCCATTCCGCGTACCCTGGCCATGACCCTGTACGGCGACCTGGAAGTCTCTGTGATTGACGAGCTGCCCGCCGGGCGTAAGGAAATCATTACCGTGCACCGCTATGACGCCAACCGCCTGCGGGTGTTCGGGTTTATCAGGGAGCAGCTGAAACTCGGCCGGCAGGCCTACATTGTATACCCGCTCATTGAAGAGTCTGAGGGGCTGGAGTACAAAGACCTGATGGACGGCTACGAGAGCGTGACCCGCGCCTTCCCGGAGTACCGCGTGAGCATGGTGCACGGCAAGATGAAGCCGCAGGACAAGGATTTTGAGATGCAGCGCTTCCTGAAACACGAAACCCACATTATGGTGGCCACTACCGTGATTGAGGTGGGCGTGAACGTGCCCAACGCCAGTGTGATGGTGATTGAGAATGCCGAGCGGTTTGGGTTGGCGCAGCTGCACCAGTTGCGGGGACGCGTGGGCCGGGGCGCTGACCAAAGCTACTGTATCCTGATGACGGGCTACAAGCTCAGCAAAGAGGGCAAGACGCGCATTGAGACCATGGTGCGCACCAACAACGGCTTCGAGATTGCCGATATTGACCTGAAACTTCGCGGGCCGGGAGATTTGATGGGCACCCAGCAAAGCGGCGTGCTGGATCTTCTGATTGCTGATCTGGCAAAGGATGCCAAAATTTTGAAGGAAAGCCGGGCGGCGGCCCTGGAGATCGTAGAAAAAGACCCGGACTTAAGCCTTCCGGAGCATGCCAACCTGTTGCGGCACATCCGGTCGCTGAGCCATAACACCGTGAACTGGAGCCGGATCAGCTAGACCTGAGTCTGGGTCTTTTGGAAGAATTAATTCAAAGAGTAAGTAAAGGTTTCTTCAGTAGTTACTTTTTTAATGGTGGGTTCTACAACACTGTTGGTCTGCTGTGTGAAAGGGAATGTCTCTTGAAAATTAACTGAATAAGCACTTCCCGTTGTAAGATCTTTTTCCTTGCCGATTTCATTGGAGGCGTCATCTTTTAAATACTTTCCTACCAAAATCATCCCAACTAAAACAAACATCTTAAACGTAAACTTCATAATCTAAAAGAAAAAATTAAATGTTTTAAAGTACTACAAATACGTTACTTCCGCTTAAACTATGATTACCAGAAGGTTAGCTTTCTGTTAAATAATCATATTTCACTTTGTACCGTCTGCTCCATTTTCACCTGCCATTTTTGGGCAAGCCTTGGAATGTACGGGCCATTAGGGCAGGGGTTCGGCTTCAGTCTGTAAAAAGTTTTCCACAAGCCTGAAGCAAAATAGTCCTATATTATAATATTAAATATTTAGTATTTTTTGTCTTTGTCTGCCTGTTTTTCAGGCGGCTGCAAAGTTAAACATTAAATTCATAATCACTAACATTAGCCCCTTACTTCCTGCTTTTTTCGGGGCTTTGATTTTGCATTTTATATACTTTATGGCTCCTGCTGCGTTATGCGGTATATTTGCCTTACATCACTCTGTAAGAAATATGCGCACCAACTCCCTGTTTCTGTTTGCTTATCTTCTGGTAGTAGTTGCCCTCCTTTCGGCCCCAGTGGCCCGGGCGCAAAAGATAAAGTCGGCGGCCTTTACCTATGTGCCTGAAACCGCCGGCGACCAGTACAACCAACGCATCCCCAAAAAGGCGTTCGCCATCAGTCCCACAGACTTCATTATTCTAAGCCGCACCGCCGACAACACCTATGCGGTGGAGCGCTACGGCGCCGACCTGAAGGCCACCTGGTCTACCCCCGTGAAATTGGTGGGGCAGGAAACGGTAGAATCCTTTTCCCAGAACCAGCAAACGGCGTTGCTGATCACCCACCGCGTCTCGGCGGAGCAAGGCAGCCAGGCGCTGTACGGTCGCTTGTTTGATGTAAAGACCGGCAAGGAGCTGAAGCAGGCCAAACTGCTGGAAGCGCCCAGCAAGAGCCGCCGGTTGGCCGTAGCCACCTCGGCAGACGGTTCCAAACTGGTAACCTACCATTCCATTACCCGTGATGAACAACTGCGCTCCATCCAGGCCGTGGTGTATGACGCCGCGCTTACCAAGATCAAAGACCGCCTGTATGATTTTGCCAATGCCGGCCACCAGGTGAGCGCCCAGGTGCAGATTGACAACCACGGCAACCAGTTTGTGAGCATCCTTACCAACAACTCCATGCGCCTGAGCGTGCGCCGCTACAACAACCGCGACAATGAGATTAAGGTAATGGAGGTCATGCTGGGCGGCGTGTTTGACGGCACCAAGGTATACGTGATGGACACCAACTTTAAACTGCACCAGGACAGCAGCCTGTACGCGGCCGTGCTGGTGGCCGAAGAGAAAACCGGCGCGTACCACAGCCTCAAGATGGTGAGGTTTGACTATGCCGCCGGCAACATGCGCTTTGCCGAGGAGTTCCGCTTCACCCCCGAGTTCACCGAGAAGGTCACCAAAGCCACTGGCGCCAAGCGCCTGGAAGACCTTTACCTGTCAGACATCCTCATCAGTACCGAGGGCCAGACCCTGGTGATTGCCGAGAAAAAGTACACCGATGGCGGCGAGCACAGCGACTACCACGCCAAGGAACTGCTGCTCTTTGCCTACAACGAGTACCTGCAGCCTACCTGGAACTCGGTGATCCTGAAAGACCAGGTGGCGCCCGCCGCCGAAGGCTTCGCGGGTATCTCGTACAGCGCGCACCTCACCGGCAACCGCCTGCAGCTGCTCACCCTGGAAACCATCAAAGGCAAAACCGATCTTTACTCGCGCTCCATTCACCTGTTAACCGGCGCGGCCGAGCCGCCCAAAGCCGTGGGCCTGAACGTAGCCAATGACAAGCAGGTAGCCTTTGTGAAAGACTTTACCACCTGGCTGGACGAGCGCACCATCACGGCGGTGAACAGACCATCCAAAGCATCGGCGGGCTTGCGTCTTAGCCGGATCACGTTTAAATAGAAGGCGTTTAGCGGCTGTTTTCCAGAAAAGAGGCCAAAAACGCTAACTCAAACCCCAAAAGCCCCATAGTGCACATTTGCGCTATGGGGCTTTTCTTTTAAAGGCAGCCGTTTGGGGTTACTGCGGCACCGTAAAGCTCACGCTCGCCCGGGCCGGATATTGCTCCAGCCCCTGGTTGGCTACCCGCGCCTGAATGGAGAAGGCACTTCCCCGGGCAATATCAGCGGGCACCTGGTAGTTGAACAGGAGCGAATCGGTGCGGGTGATGTTGCTGTACGCGGGCTGGTAGGGCACCTCCCCTATTTTGGTCTCCTGCGTGCCCATGATCATATAGAACTGAATGTCTTTGATCTGCCCCTCAGACCAATACCGCAGGTCAAAACTCAGGTTGGTGCCGGGCGGCACAGCCGTGGAAGCCGGGGTAACCAGCCGGAACGTGGCAATCCTGGGCACATACCCCAAGTCTTCTTTGATGATGTCTTCCAGGTCTTGGGTAGGGTCTTCGTCACAGGCGCTGAAACCAAAAGCAAAGGCCAGCAGAAACAAGGCGATAAGGTTAGATATGCTTTTCATTTTAGGGCTGTTTTTATTGAAATAACCACAAAGGGCTGGTTTGGGTAACACCGCTGGGCACGCACGTATTCACGCCCGGCTCCTCATCGGCCAGGTTAGACCGCTGCACCCAGGGATTGCCCGGCAATTGGTTAATGACCGGCTTCTCAAGCCCCACATACACACTGGGGTCGTACTGGTAGCGGCGCATATCGGTCCAGGTTTCTATCTGCAGGAACAGGGCAATGTACTTCTGCAGCAGGATATCGGCCAGGGTTAAGGTAGCGGGGCTCAGGCCAACGGCGGGGTTGTCTACATAAGCGGTGATATCGGCTTCAGCCACCCCCACTTTGCGCATGCTGGCTTCAATGCCCCGCCGGTAGGCCAGGTAAGACTCCGCCCGATTGGTGTTGAAAAGGGCCTCGGCCAGGATAAACTGGGTCTCGGCGTAGGTAATCAACTGGATAGGGGCCACGTCACGGGTATGCCATGAAGCAGTGGTCAGGTTCACGTTTGCGGTGGGCTGGTCGCCCACCAAGCGACCGGGGGTAAGCCCCACATAGGTAGGGTTAGTACCGGAGCGCGTCATGTAGATGGGCAGGCGAGGGTCTGCCGCCCCCTGGAACCTCCCGCCCCGGCCACTCATCAGGTCTACCACGTACGAACTGGGCTGCATGGGCTTGTTGGTGGCATTGCCGATAAAGCCAAACCACGGATTGGGATTTTGCTGCTCATGGAGCAACTGCAAATCATCAGCGTTGGAGCTGAAAGCCAGGCTGGCTTCCTGAGCAGCGGTGGCCAGGGCGCCGGGTTGCTTTTCACTCAGGTGCAGAAAGTACCGCGCCCTAATGGCGTGGGCGGCTTTGGTCCACTTGGCCAGGTCTCCGCCGTAGATCAGGTCATTCTGCACGGTTCGCAGGCTGGGCAGCGAAGGCAAGGGTTGGGCCAGGTCTGACAGGGCTTCCTCCAGCAGGGCAATGATGTGCGTCTGGTAGAGGTCTTCCATCTTATCGTAGCAGGGGTACAGGTTGTCGGTGCCCTGGTTGGCCTGGGAGTAGGGAGCATCGCCGTAGACATCGGCCACGGTCATCAGGTTTAACGCCAGCAGCGTCTTGGCGATGCCCGAATAGTTGAACGCCCCTACCGCCTCGGCCCGGGTGATGATGTCCTGAAGCGTGGGAAAGGCGTCTGAGTAAAACGGCTGCCACAGTTGATCAAAGCCGTAGGGCGTAAACTGCCCGATGGCCTGCCCCGTGAGGTACTGCGGATACTGGGCCCCGTACTGGGCCGCCCCGTACAGGGTGTTGGCCGTAAACCGCTGGGCCGAGGGCAGCAGCGTGGGCAGCGTGGCCTCGCCGGCGCTTACCCGTGAGGGGTCAGTGTTCACGTCCAGCAGGTCTCCGCAGGAAACCAGCAGCAACACGCCCAAGGCCATGGTTATATTGTTGAGTAGCTTTCTCATGAGGTTAAAACGTAGCGTTAAGACCAAAATAAATACTGCGGGTAGCCGGTATGTTGGTACCCACGTACCCAAACACGTTGCTGCCCGGCCCGTAGGCACTCTGCTCGGGGTCAAAGCCTATGAAGGGCGACGTCATCCAGAGGTTATTGCCGGTTACTGAGGCGGTCAGGTTAGAGAATGGGGTCTTCGCCAACAAGGTCTTGGGCAGCGAATAGCTCAGGCTCACGTTTTGCAGGCGCAGCACGCTGGCATCCTGAAAGCCGTTGAACTCCTTGGCCAGCCGGTACCGGAACGACTGGCTGTAGAGACTGGACACGTCAATGACCACCGGGGTAGTGTTCTCTACCCACACCGGAGCTTCCCTGGTACCCGTATTGATCACGCCGTCAAAGATCACCAGACGGTTGCGCAGGTTGGTCTCTGCCCCGGTGGGCGACTCCCCACCCGCAGACCCGTAGCGCATGCGGCGATTTATGTCAAAGGCATCGCCGCCCTTCCTGAAGTTGAACAGAAAACTAAAGCTGAAGTTCTTGAAGGTGAAGCTGTTGTTCCAGCCGCCCTCAAAGTCTGGAAAAGCGTTGCCTATGTGGGTGTCCTGGGCCAGCGGGGTGCCCAGCCAGTTGTTGTTCACGTCTGGGTACCCGTTGATGATGACCAGGCGGCCATGGGCCGGATCTCCGGGGTCGTTTACCCGGCTAAGCTCCCAGCCGTACCAATCGCCGGGGCGCCCCCCGGTCTGGATGCGCTGTTTCACCCACGGCGATTCTGGCTGAAAGGTGATCACATCCACCCCCTCGGGCATGCTGACTACTTTGCCCCGCAGCCGCGTGAAGTTGAAAATGCTGCTCCAGCTGAAGTCCCGCGCTTTCAGCACCTCGGCGTCTACCACCAGCTCTATGACCCGGTTCTGGATCTCGCCGGCATTGGCCACGTAGGTGATAAAGCCCGTGGCCCGGCTGGTAGGAATGGGCACAATCTGGTCTACCGAGTTCTGGATAGCGTAGTTGGCATCTACCCGCAGGCGGTTGCCTAAGAAGGCCAGCTCCACGCCCAGTTCTATGCCCTTGGTGCGCTCGGGCCGTAACCGCTCAGAGCCTATGGTAGTACTCTGCCTGATGCCCGCCACGCCCAGGAACGGGGGCAGCGTGCTGTAGTAGGTTCCTAGCAAGTAAGGTGCAGCGTCTTTCCCCACCTCGGCGTAAGAGGCCCTTATTTTTCCGTAGTTGAAGAAGCGGTTCTGCGAAAGGCCCAGGGTCTCGCTGAAGATGTAGGCCAGGCTCACCGACGGGTAGAAAAACGACCGGTTGGCCACGGGCAAGGTAGAGGACCAGTCATTGCGGCCGGTCACGTTCAGGAACACGGTTTCTTTGTAGTTCAGCTTGGCGTCTCCAAACACCCCAATGATGTTGCGCTCGGTGGGGAAAGAACGCACCGTGTACTGCCCCAGGTTGTTCACGCTGTTAAAATCAGGCAAAATGAAGTTGGTACCAGAGCCAATTACATCGGTGGTGTTGATGGCCGTGACCTGATTGCCCAATGAAACCGTCAGGCCCAGGTTTTCGCCTAGTTGGCGTTCACCGGTGAGCAGCAGGTTGCTGTTGATTTCCTGGTAGGTGAGGCTTTGCTCAGAAATACTGCCCCGGCTGGTGGCGGCAATTAACACAGTGGGCCGCGTAATGATGCGCCGGTTGTTGCTGTAATAGTCAATGCCCGCCCGGTAATCCAGAGCAAGCCAATCGGTGAATTTGTAGTTAAGGCCCACATTCCCGATGATCCGGTTCAGGTCTTCCTCCTGGTAGGCGTTCTCCGCGAAGAACAGCGGGTTATCCAGCTGGGTAGAATACCGGTTCTGGGTTCCGTCTGGGTTGAGGTAGTTGAGCATGTCTACATCTGGCGCGTAGCGCGACGCGTACGAAACCACCCCAGACCCGCCTACCCCGCTCCTGGGGTTGGTGCCCTGCGAGTTGATGAAATTGGCCGAGGCATCTACCCGTACGCGGTCAGAGGCTTTCAGGGCCCCGGTGACTTTGGCGGTAGTCCGCTCAAACTCTGAATTGGGCACCACGCCGGTCTGGTCCAGACGGCCCAGAGACGCATAGAAAGTAGCCTGCTCCGTGCCGCCAGAAACCGAAAAGTTGTTCTGGAACTGGTGCCCGGTCCTGAACACCTGGTCCCACTGGTCATACACGCGCTCTCCGGGTGGAATAGGCGGACCATCGGCCCGGTAGTCGGTGGGGTTGTAGACTCCGTTGATGCCCCGGCTGTACCGCTCCTGCATGGGCGGTGTGCGGTACACATCATCCACGCTGAAGGAAGTCCGGAAGTTGTACGTGGTTTTCCCCGCCTGCCCCGATTTGGTGGTGATGATCACGGCCCCGTTGGAAGCCCTGAGCCCGTACAACGCCGAAGCGGCCGGGCCTTTCAGCACCGAGATGGAGGCGATGTCGTCTGGGTTGAGATCCGCGAAGCGGTTGGTGTTGGTGAAGATATCACCCGCCCGGCCCCCGGTCAGGTCTGCCTGTTCCCCGGCCCGGCCACCCGTCAGGTTCGTCTGATTGCTGATCGGGATTCCGTCTACCACAAACAGGGGCTGGTTGTTGGCATTAGGGTTAAGCGAGTTGATGCCCCTGATCACAATGGTGGAACCCGCCCCCGGAGCGCCGCCGGCACTCTGGATGCTCACCCCGGCCACCCGGCCGCGCAAGGCATTGATAGCGTTGGGCTGGTTGGTTTCCTGAATTAACCGGCTGTCTACTTCCTGCACGGCGTAGCTCAGGGCCCGGCGCTCCTGCTCCACCCCAAAGGCGGTGACCACCACCTCGCCCAAGGCCCGGGCATCTTCCGCCAGACCCACGTTAATGGTCTGCTGGTTGCCCACCGGCACTTCCCGCGTTCGGTACCCAATAAAGGAGAATACCAGTACCGCATTGGGGCCCGAGACAGCGATGGTGTACCTGCCGTCTGGCCCCGTAGCCACCCCGTTGGTAGGATTGTCCCTTTCCAGTACGGTTACCCCCGCAAGCACCTCGTTGGTTTTACCGGAGGTGACCTGCCCCGTGATCCTGATCTGGCCATAAGAGTAGAGGCTCCCCATGACCAGGAATAAAATGCATAGAGATTTTATCATAGTATGTAGGTTAAGGTGAGGCTACGGCAGAGAACTAATAGACCTAAGGTAGAAATAGTGTATATAAAAAAGAATATTCCATAGTTAAATATTTACACAGTTAAACTGCAGAACCTCACCAGTTTACAAAGGTTAATACCACACTTAAACGCCTCCTGCTGCAGGGGCAATTCCCAACCACTGAGCAGCTAGAACAGCCCCACCGCCCGCGTACAGATGACTGCCTAAAAGCTCCTCTGCACCCATGCCATTTTAGGGCAACTCTGGCGAAAACAGCCCTGAAACACACCAAAGAATTGCCGAGGCTAGGCCCAGATGTTCACCCCAAACCCATAGCCCCGTTACTAGAATTTAGCCCTAAAAACAGAAAGCCCCGCTGAGGCAGCGGGGCTTTCTGTTTTTAGGCAATTTTGACCAAAATAGGTCGTAAACGCCATGCTTCGTGCACGAACTCAAGAAAAGTCTTTCGTCTTTTGTCTTGAACCTTGCGTCTTAAAAAAACTAGTACACAAACTCGTTCGCCTTGATCATCTCAGCGGCGATGCGGCGACGGGCTTCTTTGGTGTTGTACGGCTCCAGCTTGGTGAAGCGCTTGAGACCAATCAGCAGCAGTTTCTGCTCATCACCGGGCTCAGACATGGCGGCGATGGCTTCTTTACCCGCTTTGTTGATACGGTCAGCGGCGTCATTAATCACCACGCGCATCATGTCCAGCTGGCGGGAGGTGGCTTCCTCGCCATTGCGGCTCACCAGTTTCTCCACGCGCAGCATGGTAGACTCGGCAATGTAGGTCTGGATGGCCATGTCGGCGATGTACATCAAGACTTCCTGCTCTTTGTCCAGGGTCATCATGAACTTCTGCACGGCGGTACCGGCGGTGAGCAGCACGGCTTTCTTAAATTTCTCCACGGCTTTCTTCTCGGCGGCAAACAGGCTGGTGTCCTCGTCCCCAAAGTCCGGAATCGCCATCAGTTCATTCTGCACGTTGGCGGCGGGGCCCATCAGGTCTAGTTCGCCCTTGAGAGCTTTCTTCAACACCATGTCCACGATGAGCATGCGGTTGATCTCATTGGTCCCCTCAAAAATGCGATTGATGCGGGCATCGCGGTACGCGCGGTCCATGGGGTAATCGGCGGAGAAGCCGTAGCCGCCGTAGATCTGCACGCCCTCGTCTACCACGTAGTCCAGCACCTCAGAGCCGTCTACCTTCAGGATGGCGGCCTCCACGGCAAACTCGCGGGCGGCTTCCAGCACGGCCTGGTTGTAGCTCTTGCCGGCGGCCAGCAGCTCCTGCTCTTTCAGGTGGATATCATGCCCGCAGCGGTACAGCGCAGACTCCACGGCAAAGATTCTGATGGCCTGCTCGGCCAGTTTATGGCGGATGGCCCCGAACTTGGAGATTGGAATCTTGAACTGGATGCGCTCATTGGCGTATTTCACCGACAGGTCTGCCACTGATTTACAAGCGCCCAGGCAAGCCGCCGCTAGTTTAATGCGCCCGATGTTGAGGATGTTGAAGGCAATGAGGTGGCCTTTGCCAATCTCGCCCAGCACGTTCTCTTTGGGTACTTTGCAGTCGGTGAAGAACACCTGGCGGGTAGACGAGCCTTTGATGCCCATCTTGTGCTCCTCGGGGCCCAGGCTCAGGCCTTCGTAGCCTTTCTCCACAATAAAGCCCGTGAACTTGTCGCCGTCTACCTGCGCGAACACAATGAACACATCGGCGAAGCCGGCGTTGGTGATCCACATTTTCTGGCCGTTCAGCACGTAGTAGTCGCCGCTGGGGTCCAGCACCGCTTTGGTTTTGGCGGCCAGGGCATCTGACCCGGAGCCTGGCTCCGTTAGGCAGTAAGAAGAAGCCCACTCGCCCGAAGCCAGCTTGGGAATGTACTTGGCTTTCTGCTCCTCGGTGCCGAAGTACAGGATAGGCAACGTTCCGATACCGGTATGAGCGGCAAACGCCACCGGGAACGAGTGCCCCGAGCCCACGGACTCGGTCACGAGCAAAGACGAATTGAAGTCCATGCTCAGCCCGCCGTACTCCTCTGGGATGGCCACGCCGAACAGGCCCAATTCGCCGGCCTTCTTCATGAGGTTCTCCATGAGGCCTTCCTCGTGGTTGTCCAGGCGCTCCACCAGCGGCATCACCTCGGTTTGCACAAACTGCTGGGCCGTCTCGGCCATCATGCGTTGTTCCTCAGAGAAGTCCTCTGGGATGAAAATATCCTGGGCGTTGGTTTCTTTGATGATGAACTCGCCGCCTTTTAGGGTTCTATTGGTAGTTTCCATGGTAGTATCACGTATCGTGTATCAAGTATCAGGACTTATTTTTAACCTAGGCTCTTTTTGAGCCTGTATAACATTTTCTGAATGTTCTCCACTTTTACAAGAAGTGGCTCTGTAGTTTCATTGTTAATTAATTTTAAGCGTTGCGCCAATAGGAGTTGAGTTTCAACTTCAAAAGCAGAACCAGTAGCAATGGTGATAAACTGAGAAAACTCCTTATTTGAGTTTCTCCCAGCCCCTTCAGAAATATTTGAAGGTACAGAAACAGCAGCTCGTGTGAGTTGAGAAGTTAAACCAAACTTTTCATGAGCCGGGAAGTTGGCTGTGGCTAAATAGATGGCTTCAGCCAAATCCATTGCCTCTTGCCAGACTCTCAATTCCTTGAAATTATGCATTGGCTAATTCAACTTTTGTCTTGCTACTTGATACCTGCTACTCGATACTCCATGCGCGCTAGCGCAACAATTCATAAATCCCCGCCACGCCTTGGCCGCCGCCCACGCAGGCGGTTACCATGCCGTATTTCTTGTTCTGGCGGCGCAGGTCACTGAAGAGTTGCACGCTCAGTTTGGCGCCGGTACAGCCCAGCGGGTGCCCCAGCGCGATGGCACCGCCGTTGGGGTTCAGTTTGTCTGGGTCAATGCCCAGTTCCCGCATCACGGCCACCGACTGCGACGCAAACGCTTCGTTCATCTCAATGATGTCAATGTCCTGCAGGTTCATGCCGGCGTTCTTCAGGGCGCGCGGAATGGCTTTCACCGGGCCCATGCCCATGATGCGCGGGTCCACGCCCTCGGCGGCGTAAGACACCAGGCGGGCAATGGGCTCAATGTTCAGCTCTTTTACCATGCGCTCGCTCATGACAATGACAAAGGCAGCCCCGTCTGAAGTCTGCGAAGAGTTACCCGCCGTTACCGTTCCGTTGGCCGCGAACACCGGCCGCAGTTTGGCCAGTTTCTCCATAGACGTATCGGCGCGCGGGCCCTCATCGGTGTCAACCACGTAGGAGCGGGTTTTCTTTTTGCCGTTCTCGTCCAGGAAAGTCTCTTCTACCGTGATGGGCACAATCTGGTCTTTGAACCGGCCTTCCTCAATGGCCCTGATGGCTTTCTGGTGCGAGGCGTAGGCAAAGGCATCCTGGTCTTCGCGGCTTACCTTAAAGTCATGCGCCACCGCCTCGGCGGTCAAGCCCATGCTCAGGTAGTACTCCGGGTGCTCTTTGGCAATTTTGTAGTTGGGCACGGTTTTCCAGCCCACCACCGGCACCAGGCTCATGGACTCGGCGCCTCCGGCGATGATGCAGTCGGCCATGCCGGCCTGGATTTTGAAGGACGCCGTAGCGATGGTCTCAATACCCGAGCCGCAGTAGCGGTTCATGATGGCCCCGGGCACGTTGATGGGCAGCGACAGGAGCGAAATCATGCGTCCCATCTGCAGGCCTTGCTCGGCCTCGGGCACCGCGTTTCCCACCAGCAGGTCATCTACGCGGGCGGGGTCCAGCTGCGGCACCGATGCCAGCAGGTGTTTGATGACATCGGCGGCCAGATCATCGGGCCGGGTGAACCGGAATACGCCGCGCGGGGCTTTCCCCACGGCGGTCCTGAATCCGGCAACTATATAGGCAGTTTGCATTTTCTTTTCTGTTTGATGTTAATGTGCTAATTCTTAATGTGCTAATGTGCTATTCTGTTTTTGGCCTGTTTTTTGGAAAAACAGGCCAAAAACGCAGCCGTTCATCAAGTCTATGAACCGCTTCCCCTTTTATCATCCTGAAAGGACCTTATGGACGCAGGGCAATTGATTCTAACTCACCACCCTTTTTGTCATTCTGAAAGAATCTCGGTGGCGAACGGTAGTTCAGTCAGCTATCTTCAGAAAAAGCATCTTCGGGTTGATACTCTTAATCAAAGCTACTTTCTCTTCCCTGCTCATCAGCTTCAGTTCTGTCTCCCGGTCAATGGCATGCTGCACATAGGTGTGCCGCTCATAGTACAGCAACTTGTAGCAGTAATACTTGCCAGCGAATGTCTCTGGCTTCCCTCTGTTCTCCCGGTGTTCAAACAGTCTTCTAGACAAATCATTGGTCATTCCCACGTAGAGCACGGCCTTGGTTGGGTTTGATGTGATGTAGACAAAGTAGTTATGCTGTTTCATGGCCGCTGCTTGTCTAGTTTGTTACCGAGATTCTTCCAGAATGACAGTGAGGAGAGACGTTACTTGCGTGAACTAAAACTTCCTTAGAATGACAAAGTGGAGAGTGAGCCGTTACAAATCAAAAGTCAAGTAAAGGGAGCGGCCGGTTGCCAAAGCTCCTGAGAACAAATTCCCCGTTTTTGGCTTACTTTCTGAAAACGAAGCCCAAAACGGGAGATTCAGCCTCTAATTCCTGAGCGGTTTACCCGTAGTCAAAATGCTCTTGATGCGCTCTAGGGTTTTGCGCTCACCGCAGAGGCTCAGGAAGGCTTCGCGCTCCAGGTCCAGCAGGTATTGCTCAGAGACTTCAGACGGCATGGAAAGGTCACCGCCGCACATCACGTAGGCCAGCTTCTCAGAGATTTTGCGGTCATGGTCTGAGATGTAGCCGCCGGCCTGCATGGCGTGGGCACCGGTAATGAACATCCCCAGCCCGGCGCGGCCCTGTACCTTGATGTTGGTCTTAGGCGTGGGCTTGGTGTACCCGGCTTCGGCCAGGAGAATGGCTTCGGCTTTGGCTTCGGCAATAAGGCGGTTGTTGTTGAGCGTGATACCGTCGCCGCGTCGCATAAAGCCCAGGTCAAACGCCTCGTGGGCCGAGGTAGAGACTTTGGCCATGCCGATGGTCATGAACACGTTGCGCAGGGCGTTGAACTCGGTATCGCCTTCCTCGTAAGCGGCCGAGGTCCGCAGGGTCATTTCCTTGGTTCCGCCCCCGCCCGGAATCAAGCCCACGCCAAACTCCACCAGCCCGATGTACGATTCGGCGGCGGCCTGTACTCTATCGGCGTGGAGGCAGAGCTCGCAGCCCCCGCCCAGCGTTAAGCCGTGCGGCGCGGCCACCACCGGAATAGCCGAGTAGCGCATGCGCATCATGGTGTTCTGGAACTGCCTGATCATGAGGTTGAGTTCATCGTACTCCTGGTCCAAAGCGTACATGAACACCAGGGCCAGGTTAGCGCCGGCCGAGAAATTGGTGGCCTCGTTGCCTACCACCACACCCCGGAAACTCTGCTCGGCCAGGTCAATGCCTTTGTTCAGCCCTTGGATGATCTCGCTGCCAATGGAGTTCATCTTGGTGTGGAACTCTACGTTCAGGATGCCGTCGCCTAAGTCAAGGATAGAGCAACCGGCGTTTTTCCAGACCACGTTGGTGCCGCGCAGCACGTCCAGCAGCACAAATTTCTCGGTGCCCGGAATCTGCTTGTATTCTTTGCTTTCTAGGTCATAGTACTGGCGCTGGCCGTTGTGGCTGCGGTAGAAGCTCTCATGCCCGGCCTCCAGCATCTGGTACACCCACTGGGCAGGCTTGTAACCGGCGGCTTCCATGGCGCTCACGGTCTCGCGCACGCCCACGGCGTCCCAGGTCTCAAACGGACCCAGCTCCCAACCGAAGCCGGCGCGCATGGCATCATCAATGCGGTAGAGCTCGTCTGAAATTTCAGGGATGCGGTTGGTCACGTACTGGAACAGGCCGTAAGACGTTTCCCGGAAAAAATCGCCGGCTTTGTCCTGGGCCTGGCTGAAGGCTTTGAGGCGCTTGCGCAGGTCTTCAATGGGCTTGAGCATTTCCATGCTCTGGAACCTGACCTTCTGCTTGGGCCCGTATTCCATGGTTTTCAGGTCCAGTGTGAGAATCTCGGTGGAACCTTCGGGGGTTTTGGTTTTCTTGTAGAAGCCTTGTCTGGTTTTATCGCCCAGCCAGCCTTTCTCCAGCATCTGCTGAATGTAGCCCGGCAGCTGAAACAGGTCACGGGCTTCGTCTTGCTCGCCAGACTGGTACAGGCCTTGCGCTACTTTGGCCAGCGTGTCAAGGCCTACCACGTCTGAAGTTCTAAACGTAGCTGATTTTGGTCTGCCCACCACGGGGCCGGTCAGCCGGTCTACTTCGTCCACGTTCAGGCCTAGTTTGCCCATGACGTGCAGCACCTGCATGATGCCGTAAATGCCCACCCGGTTGGCGATGAACGCCGGGGTGTCTTTGGCCAGCACGGTGGTTTTGCCCAGGTACAGGTCACCGTAGCGCAGCAGGAACTGCGTGACTTCGGGGTCTGTGTGCGGGGTGGGTATGATCTCCAGCAACTTGAGGTAGCGCGGCGGGTTGAAGAAGTGGGTGCCGCAGAAGTGCTTCTGGAAATCCGCGGAGCGGCCCTCGGCCATCAAGTGAATGGGAATCCCCGAGGTGTTAGACGTAATCAAGGTGCCCGGCTTGCGGAACTGCTCTACCCGCTCAAAGATGGACTGCTTGATCTTGAGGTTCTCCACCACCACCTCAATGGTCCAATCGCAGGAGGCAATCTCCGGGAGGTCATCGTCAAAGTTACCGGTCTTGATGAGGCTGGCTTTGGTTTTCTCATACAGTGGCGCCGGGTTAGAGGTAATGGCCGTCTGGAGGGCCAGGTTCACAATGCGGTTGCGCACGGGCTTGTGCTCCAGCGTGAGGCCTTTGGCTTCTTCCTCGGGCAGGAGCTCGCGCGGCACCATGTCCAGCAGGAGCACCTGTACGCCGATGTTGGCAAAGTGGCAGGCAATGCGCGAGCCCATCACGCCCGAGCCTAGCACCGCCACCTTCTTGATGATTCTCTTCATAGTTACTGTATTAATGTGCTAATTTTTCAATTTGCTCATGTGCTAATTGTAGCACGAATATTCTCTAAACTTGGCACTCCTTTGTCCCTTAAAGGGCGACGAAAAGTTTCTGTTTCCGGGCCGCTTCTAGAAAAACACACTGGAAACAGCAGGCTACTTGGCCGACCTTCCTTCGTCTGCAAACACTTCTTTTGACTCAATGAGGCTGTTGATCTGCCCGATGACCTGAAAGAACACCTGCAGCTGGCCCTCGGGGATTACTTCCCGCACCTTTTTGTTGAACTGCTTCACGGTAACGCGGCTTACCTCGCGCTTCTCCAGCCCCAACTCTGTGAGCAGGATGCGCACGCTGCGCTTGTCCTGGGCGTCGGCGGCCTTGTAGATGAGGCCTTTCTCTTCCATGCTCTTGAGAATGCGGGTAAGGCTGCGGGCCTCCAGGCCCAGCAGGGGCGCAATCTTGGTGGCGGGGGTGCCCTTCTCGGGGTCAATGTTGAGCAGCACAAACCCAATGGAGGTGGTGATATCATTCTTCACCGCCTGCGTATTATACATACGGGCAATGGCGTGCCAGCACACCTTAATGTTATAGTCAACCGTCTCGTCTGCTTTCATGGGGTTCGTTTGTCTCTTACCAAATTTAGAAAATAATTGTTATGCTTGCATACCAATTAAACGTAAATTTTTCTGGTCTGTTAAAAGAATCCTACTCCAGATCAAATTCCCTTAACCCGCCGGCCTTTCTGCAGCCCCAGATTAGCAGTTTCAAAAAGCTTGTAGGACTGCGTTAGTAACCGGACTATAGTTTTGGGCCTGTTTTCCTTAAAAAGGACTGAAAACCAGCAAGTGTATAAAGCAAGAGAGGAGACACATTGCTGCGTCTCCTCTCTTGTCTGGGGTGCCTTAAGCGGTGCGGTACAGGCTCTCAATCAAGGCGCGGTTGTTAGTGGTGATCACCTTGCGCTTGATGCTGAGCTTGGGGGTCATCTCGCCGGTTTCTACGCTCCAGGCTTTGGGCAGCAGCACAAACTTCTTGATCTTCTCGTACTGGGCCAGGTGTTCGTTGGCTTTGTCAATCTCCTTTTGGAACTTGTCCAGCACCTCGGGCTTTTTAATCATCTCCTCATTGGAAGTATAAGGAATGCTGTGGATGCGGCACCACTCCTGCAGGCCCTCAAATGCGGGCACAATCAGGGCAGCGGGGAATTTCTCGCCTTCGCCCACCACCATCACCTGCTCAATAACCAGTGATTCCTTGAGTTTGTTCTCAATGAGCTGCGGCGCAATGTACTTGCCGCCCGAGGTCTTGAACATCTCTTTCTTGCGGTCTGTGATCTTGAGGTATTTGCCTTCCACCAGCTCGCCAATGTCGCCGGTGTGGAACCAGCCGTCAGGGTCAATTACCTCGGCGGTAAGGTCGGGGCGTTTGTAGTAGCCCACCATCACGCTCTTGCTGCGGGTCAGGATCTCGCCGTCCTCGGCAATCCTGATTTCCACGTTGTCAATGGCGGGGCCCACGGTGCCAATCACGTTGTTCTCGGGTTCGTAGCGGTTCACGGCAATGACCGGCGAGGTCTCGGTGAGGCCGTAGCCTTCCATCACCCTGATGTCGGCGGCCCAGAACACGCGGGCCAGGCGCGGCTGCAAGGCGGCCCCACCTGACACGATCACTTTCACGTTGCCGCCCAGGGCCTCTTTCCATTTTGAGAAGATGAGCTTGCGCGCCAGTTTGAGTTGCAGGTCATAGAACGCGCCCGGCGAGGTGCGGGTGTCGTATTTCTGCCCCAGGCCCAGGGCCCAGAAGAACAGGCCTTTCTTGACGCCGGTAAGCTCGCCGCCTTTGGCCACAATCTTGTCGTAGACTTTCTCCAGCAGGCGCGGCACCGTCACAAAAATGTGCGGGGCTACCTCTTTGAGATTATCGCCTACTTTGTCAATACTTTCGGCAAAGTAGATAGACACGCCCACGCTCAGGTAGATGCAGGACACCATGCGCTCATAGATGTGGCACAGCGGCAAAAAGCTCAACGCGCGGTGCGTCTGGTTCACGGGCACGTACGGCATGGCCGAGGTGAAATTGCTCACCAGGTTGTTGTGCGAAAGCATCACGCCTTTGGGCGCGCCGGTGGTACCCGAGGTGTAGATGATAGACAGCAGGTCTGAGGGCTGCACGGCGGTCTTGTACGGCTCCAGCGTGGCGGGGTCTTCGCCCTCTCCCATCTTCAGGAGCTCGGTCCAGTGCTTGGCCCCGGGCACGCGGTCAAAGGTGTAAATTTCCTGCACGCCCGGCACCTCGCGGGCCGCTTCCTTCACCTTGTTGTACAAGTCCTCGGTAGACACCAAAATCAGCTTGGTCTCCGAGTCTTTAAGGATGTACCGGTAATCTTCCACCGTAATGGTAGGGTACATGGGCACGCTCACGGCACCGGTTTGCTGAATGCCGTAGTCAGCGAACACCCACTCCGGACGGTTCATGGAGATCAAAGCGACTTTATCGTCTTTCCTGATCCCCGATTTCAGTAACGCAAGGCTCAACGTGTTTACCGTTTCTATCACTTGCTGTGTACTGTATTTCACCCATTCTCCATTGATTTTAGCCGCCAGACAGTCTGGTTGCGGAAACTGCTCTAACTGGTTGGCTAGCAGATCAAAAACCCGGGTTACTTTCATAGTGCTGTGGTTGCTTAGTCGTTTGTTGGGTTAATATAAGCAAATAAGGTTTAAAAAAACCAAAACCGGCTGGTGCCTCCTGCGGCAATTTGTTAAAAATGCTGCGGCCCCATGACCGATAATTACCTAAATTTGATTTTTGCCCACGCGTTCCATGAACCTTTCCATCTTTTTTGAACCGCTTCCTGAAGATCCGTTCGGCTACCCCGAGCACCCCAAATCTGTAGGCAGCTACATTGCCCCTTTCGTGCATTCCTTCCCAGACTGGCGGTCGGCGGAGATTGTGCTCATTGGCTTGCCAGAGTACCGGGGTGCCGCCCACCCCACCGAACTTACTTACCAGGGTCCCAACAAAATACGGGAACAGCTTTACCGCCTGATGAAGGGAACCGGCACCTGGCTAGTCATGGACCTGGGCAACCTGCTGCCGGGCATTCACCTGGAAGACACCTACCTGCGGCTCAAGGAGGTAATAGAAATATTAGTGGACGCAGGCAAGTTTCCTATTTTGCTGGGCGGCTCCCATGACCTTACCTACGGGCAATTCTTAGGGTACGAGCACTTGTCCAAGACAGTTAACCTGGTGGTGGTAGACAGCCAGCTGGACATGGCCACCGAGGAGCGCGCCACCCCCGAGCTAAGCCACCTGCACCGCATCTTGCTGCATGAGCCCACCTACCTGTTTGGGTTCAGCCACGTGGGGCACCAGGCCTACCTCACCGAGGCCTCTACGCTGGCGGCCCTGGAAAAACTTCATTTTGAGCTGTTCAGGGTAGGACAAGTGCACCAGCAGATCAAGGAACTGGAGCCGGTCATGCGGCAGGCCGACCTGGTGAGCTTTGACGTGGCAGCCATCCGGCACCAGGATGCGCCCGGCCAGCAGCACGCCAACCCGTTCGGGCTTACCGGCGAGGAAGCCTGCCAGCTCTGCTGGTACGCCGGCCAGAACAACCAGCTCAGTTCGTTGGGCTTCTACGGCTACCGCCCCGAGTTGGACTACCGCCATCTCACCGCCACCACCCTGGCCACCATGGTGTGGTACAGCATAGAGGGCTACCACCAGCGGCTGCCCACCATGGACTTCCAGAGCAATCAGTTCCTCCGCTTTTCGGTGGGCTTCCACGACAACCCCAACAAGATGCTCTTCTACAAAAGCCGCCACGCCGAAAAATGGTGGATGCAAGTGGAAGACCTCTCGGGCCAGCGCCCGCCCATGGTGGTCCCCTGCAGCTATCAGGACTACCTCACCGCCGCCGACGGCGAAGTACCCAACCGCTGGATCCTGATGCAGGCGAGGTTGTAACGGGTTAATTTTTACAATGTGCTAATGAGTTAATGTGCTGATGTGCTAATTATTGACACCAGTAGCGTATAGACCCAAGTAGCAAAACAAAGACACAAGGCTTCTCTTCGTGTTGTCATCCTGAAAGGATCTTGTGGGCAAACTGCAACTGGCTGGCTAAAAGCTTTAATCAATCTACCTTAAGAGACGGGGAGCCCTCGTTTCATAGCTTTTGTATTTCTAGCTTGCCCACAAGATCCTTTCAGGATGACAAAAGGGTGTTGCGGAGCGAGAAAAGACGTTTCATGCCTAATTTTCAGAAAACAGCCCGAAATCAGAAAACCGCCCGAAAAAGACAACTATTAGCACATTGAAAACAATTAGCACATCAGCACATTAACTAAATAGCACATTAACTAAATAGCACATTACCCCCATGCAACAATACACCCGCGCCCAGTTGGCCCTCAGGAACGGACAGGACAGAGACGAGATTTGGGTGGCCTACAAGGGCGAGATCTATGACGTGACCAAGTCCCGGCTGTGGCGCAAGGGACAGCACTATGAGCACTGGGCTGGGCAGGACTTAACCGAGGAACTGCAGGACGCGCCCCACACCGAGTTTGTGTTTGATAAGTTTTCTGTGGTAGGAATCTTAAAAAAATAGTTCTGGTTTGGGCAGTTTTTCAGAGATTTGGCCCAGATTCTCTAAGCACGTGTATGATTCTGATTGCTGACAGCGGCTCCACCAAAACAGCCTGGCGGTTAATAGACACCGAAGGCGAAGTGGGCCAGGCCCATACGGTAGGCATTAACCCCTACTACCAAGACACCCCTGAAATAGCCTCCATGCTGCAGGAAAGTCTTCTTCCCCAACTTTTAGGCGAGGCCCCCCAGGAAGTTCACTTCTACGGGGCGGGCTGTAGTGCCAAAGACAAACAAGCCATAGTGGCCTCCGCCCTTGCCGAGCTGTTCCCGCTGGCAGACATCAGCGTGCACCACGACCTGGAGGCCGCCGCCCGCGCCCTGTGCGGCCAGGAAGAAGGCATTGCCTGCATCCTGGGCACCGGCTCCAACTCCTGCCTGTATGATGGCGAGAAGATCATCCAGAACGTGCCCAACCTGGGCTTCATCCTGGGCGACGAGGGCAGCGGTGGCTACATGGGCAAGCGCATTGTGCAGGCCTTCCTCAACCAGGAGCTGCCCCAGGACATCCACCAGGCGTTCATGGACCGCTACCACACCAACCGCGACGAGATTGTGGACCACGTGTACCGCAAGCCCTACCCCAACCGGTACATGGCGGGCTTCGCCAAGTTTCTCTTTGACCACCGCCAGCACCCGTTCATCTACCAGATGATTTCGCAGTGTTTTGCTGATTTCTTTGAGAAAACGGTGGTCAAGTACCCCAATTACCAGAAGCTGAAAACCCACTTTGTGGGCTCCATCGCGTTTTATTTTGGAGACATCCTGCGTACGGTAGCCCAGCAGTACGGCCTTACCGTAGGCAACATTCTAGAAAGTCCTATTGCAGGCCTGAGCCTGTACCACCAACAGAAAATAACCCTATGAGCACCACTGAAACCGCGTCGTACTACGACCACTTGGAGCAGATGAGCGTGCATGAGCTCCTCACTAACATCAACAAAGAAGACAAGACCGTGCCGTTGGCCGTGGAGAAAGCCATTCCGCAGTTGGAGAAATTAGTGGAAGCCACCGTTGCCAAGATGAAGGAAGGCGGCCGCTTGTTCTACATTGGCGCCGGTACCAGTGGCCGCCTGGGCGTGGTAGACGCCTCTGAGTGCCCGCCCACCTACGGCGTACCCTTTGACATGGTCATCGGGATCATGGCCGGCGGAGATACCGCCATCAGGAAAGCCGTGGAGTTTGCCGAGGACGATGACCAGCAGGCCATCAAAGACCTGGATGCCTACGGCGTGAACGAGAAAGACGTGGTGGTGGGCATCGCGGCCTCGGGCCGTACGCCGTACGTGATTGGCGGCCTGCAGGCCTGCAATGAGCGGGGCATTACCACCGGCTGCATTGTCTGCAACGCCAACAGCAAAGTGGCGGCCGTGGCCAAGTTTCCGGTAGAGGTAGTCACCGGCCCCGAGTTTGTGACCGGCAGCACCCGCATGAAAGCCGGCACCGGCCAGAAACTGGCCCTCAACATGCTCACCACCTCCACCATGATCCGGCTGGGCCGCGTGAAGGGCAACAAAATGGTAGACATGCAATTGACCAATCACAAGCTGGTAGACCGGGGCACCCGCATGATCATGGAAGAACTGAACATCTCTGAGGCCAAGGCCAAGGAGTTGCTGGAGCTGCACGGCAGCGTGCGCGCCGCCATCTCGGCCCAGGGCCAGCACTAATACTGCTTTTGGCCTGTTTCCTGAAAAAAGCCCCTGAAACAGAAAGATTCGCCCCACCCGGCGAATCTTTTTTTATGCCCACGGGCCATCCTAAAGCCTTGTTTCTCCGTTATGGATTTCTGCAGTAAGTTTATACAACCATGCACACCATTGAACCCTTTTACAACTGGATAGAAGCCTACTCGGCCTCAGAAGACGAGCGCTCGCCGCTGTACGGCGCCGAGAACAGCGAGTCTGAATATACCCACACCATCTACGGCTACTACATTCACCCGCAGTGGGACGACATTGACTCTGAGACGCTTTTCCTCAAGATCCTCTACGCCGACTACAACGAGGGCTACGCCGTGATTGAGCTCATTGGCGAGTGGAACGACACGCTCAACAATGACATCATGACCCTGAAGCGCAACATCCTGGACCTGATGATGGGCGAGGGCATCAACCATTTTATCCTGATTGGCGAAAACGTGTTCAACTTTCACGGCTCAGATGACGCCTACTATGAGGAGTGGTTTGAGGAAGTGGAAGACGGCTGGATCGCCGCCATCGGATTTCAGGAGTTTGTGGTGCGCGAGATGCAGCAGTTTCACCTAGACTATTACATCAACTTCGGGGGCGACCTGGACAAGATTCCGTGGCGCACGCTTACGCCGCCCCGGCTCTACCATCTGGTAGACAGCCTTATTCAGCGCAGGTTGGGACCGTAGCCCGCTTTCAACCCCGTTAAAACAAGAGAGGGTGCCCCTGCGGGCACCCTCTCTTGTTTTTCTCAAAGAGCCAGACTGCTAGTCTTTCACGTCCTCGGCGGTGTTTTCAGCGGCATCGCCCGCCCGTTCGGCGCCATCTTCTACTTCATCACCGGCCTCTTCGGCAGCGTCTTCCACTTCTTCGGTACGGTCCTCGGCACGCTCTTCAGTGGTGTTATTGCAGGAAGCGAAGGTCATCATGCCTGTGGCCAGGGCCAGCATCAACAAGTTCTTTTTCATAGTTTTATTTTGTACGGGTCTAACAAATTACGCGTAGGTGCAGAGTAAAGGCTTCTTACTGAGCATCCTGGGTAGTGTCCTCGTTGTCCTTTGGATCTGCCTTGTCCACGCTGTCTCTTACTTCTCTGGCCTGCCGGGCCAGCACTGAGTCACCGGCCATTTCGGCGTGCAGTTCTACTTTCTCGGCCTGGTCCTCCATGCGGTTCTCTGTTTTGGAGTCACAGGCAGTAAGGCTTGCAAAGCCCGCCAGTGACGCCAACAGAAAGAATGTCTTTTTCATAGTTTTATTTTGTCTGATCAGGAAATCCTTTGGTCAACTATTCTCTGGTAAGCCCTTAAAATTGAACTACAAAGAATAGGGTGGCACTTCTTGGCATATGTACGAGTGTATGGGAGAATGGATATATTACACGGCCTAGATATAAGAACAATGCAACTACATTCTTTTCAACGCACAAGGCGCGGGCCATTCTTGAAATATCTCAAGAATAACCCGCGCCTGAAAAAATGGTGCCGTATCTGCCTGGAGCTTACCTGACAGAGTCTGCCGCAACCGTATCCTGCAAAACCCCGGCCGTGTCCAGCGGCGAGGCAGTGGTCTCGGCTATGTCTGTGGCGGTGGTGGCATCTTCTACAGAAATGGCCTCTTGGGTGGGCCTGGTGTCACACGCAGAAAGAGCCAGTATGCCTGCTACTGCAACTAAAGAAAAGAAACTTCTCATAAATGGTAATAAAGGGGGTTGTAGGGTAAAAGGTCGCGGAAAAAAGAAGGGAGCGGCAGAACCGTTTACTTCTTCCTGAATACTAAATTAACGGGTACACCCTCAAATCCAAAGTTCTCCCGCAGGCGGTTCTCCAGGTAGCGGGTGTACGATTCTTTGATGTATTGCGGCAAGTTGCAGAAAAACGCAAACGTAGGCGTGTGCGTGGGCAACTGGGTCACGTATTTGATTTTTACAAATTTGCCCTTGATAGACGGCGGCGGATACCGCTCAATCTCCTTCAGCATGGCATCATTCAGCTTGGAGGTAGGAATCTTCATGCTCCGGTTCTCATACACGTCAATGGCGGTCTCAATGGCCTTGTGCACGCGCTGCTTGTTCAGCACCGAGATGAAGATGATGGGCGGATACGAGATGGGGGCAATGCGCTCCCTGATCTGGTTTTCCATGTCGCGCATGGTGTTGGTTTCCTTCTCTACCAAATCCCACTTGTTCACCAGGATCACCAGGCCTTTGCGGTTCTTATCTGCTAAGCCAATGATGTTCATGTCCTGGGCCTCCAGGCCGCGGGTGGCATCCAGCATCACAATCACCACGTCACTTTCTTCCAGTGCTCTGATGGAACGCAGCACCGAGTAGAACTCAATGTCTTCGTGCACCTTGCTTTTCTTCCGGAGCCCGGCGGTGTCTACAATGATGAACTCCTTGCCGTACGCGTTGTAGTGCGAGTGGATAGAGTCACGGGTAGTTCCGGCAATATCAGTCACAATGTTGCGGTCTTCGCCCAGCAGCAGGTTCACAAACGAGGACTTGCCTACGTTGGGCCTGCCCACCACGGCAATTCTAGGAATGCCAGCCTCGGGGTTCTCAATGCCTTCCTCGGGGAAGTGCGCCACCACGGCATCCAAAAGTTCACCGGTGCCCGAGCCGTTCTGGCTGGAAACCGGAAAAATCTCGTTCTCAAAGCCCAGGGCATAGAATTCACCCGACAAGTGCCCGCGGGCGTGCGTATCGGCTTTGTTGGCTACAATGTACACGGGCTTATCGGTGCGGCGCAGCACGTTGGCGAACTCCTCGTCCAGACCGGTGAGGCCCGCCTCCACGTCTACCATGAACAGGATTACATCGGCCTCTTTGATGGCCAGTTCCACCTGTTTTCTGATTTCTTCTTCAAAAATGTCGTCTGACCCGTGCACGTAGCCGCCGGTGTCAATGACAGTAAAATATTTGCCTGTCCACTCGCCGTGGCCATAGTGCCGGTCGCGGGTCACGCCGCTCACGTTGTCCATGATGGCTTTGCGCTCGCCTACTAAACGGTTGAACAGGGTTGATTTGCCCACGTTGGGGCGTCCTACAATGGCGATGGTATTTTGTGCCATATCTACTTGAATGTGCGTTTTGAGGCTCCTTTGAGGGAATCGCTCCCAAAACGCGGGTTAAACCTGCGGTATCGCCTCCTTGGCGCCGCGTAGGGTACTGTTGGTATCACGTATCTAGTAGCAAGTATCAAGACTTAATTTTTGTCGTGCTACTTGATACGTGTATCTTGATACTAAATGCTGTTATAGCCGAAGCGGTCTAGCAGGCGTTTGTCGGCGCGCCAGTTTTCATTCACGCGCACGTACAAGTCCAGGAACACTTTCTTCTGGAAGAACTCTTCCATGTCTACGCGGGCCTGGGTGCCTACTTTCTTCAGGGCTTCGCCTTTGTTGCCAATCACAATGCCCTTCTGGCTTTTGCGCTCCACAGAGATCTCGGCGCGCATCCTGATGATCTGGTCGTCTTCCTTAAATTCCTCAATCACTACCTCGCAGCTGTAAGGAATCTCTTTTTTGTAGTTGAGGAAGATTTTCTCCCGGATCATCTCGGCCGCAAAGAAACGCTCGGGCTTATCGGTTAGTTCATCTTTGGGGTAATATGCCGGGTGCTCGGGCAGCAAGTCCAGGATTTTCTGGAACACGCCGGGGATGCCCTGGTTGTGCAGCGCCGAGATGGGTAGGTATTCCTGCGCGGGCAGCTGCTCCCGCCAGTAAGCGACTTTGGCTTCCACGTCTTCCTGGGTGGCCTGGTCAATCTTGTTGATGAGCAGCAGA
The DNA here is from genome assembly GCF_016924645.1 of Rufibacter psychrotolerans. GTDB lineage: Bacteria > Bacteroidota > Bacteroidia > Cytophagales > Hymenobacteraceae > Nibribacter > Nibribacter psychrotolerans. The sequence continues at coordinate 95,682 of NZ_JAFFJV010000015.1, forward strand.
ATGGGCGCCTTGGCTTTGCGCAGGCGCTCCACCACCTCGCTCTCGTCGTGCTTCTCGTAGATATCGGTCACGAACAGGATCACGTCAGCGTCTTCCAGCGAGGCGTGCACAAAGCGCATCATGGACTCATGCAGCTCGTACTGGGGCTGAATGATGCCGGGCGTGTCTGAGTAGACAATCTGGAAATCGTCGCCGTTCAGGATGCCCATGATGCGGTGACGGGTGGTCTGCGCCTTGGAGGTGATAATGGAGAGTTTCTCGCCCACCATCACGTTCATCAACGTGGACTTGCCTACGTTAGGCTTCCCGATGATGCTGACAAACCCTGCTTTGTGCGGCTGCTCTGCCATTTTTCTTCCTGTTTTTTGAAATAGTTTGCAAAGGTACGGCTTTTTAATGAGTTCTGCGTCAGGAGTTCAATTTCAGGTAATTACCTGTACGCGCCAGAGCCTTTGCTGTTTTAGGCCCCTTTTTGTTAAAACCGAATGAAAACAGAAATCTTCCCACCAAAAAAGGGAAGCCGACGCAGTGTCAGCTTCCCCCTTTCCATGGCAGTGGTGGATGGTTCGACATCCGTTCCGGTTTCGGGCCCTGTTTCTGAAAATGAGCCCCAAACGGAAAACTTATCTTTTCACCATTCTCTTCACCACAAACTGCCGGTCTGTTTGCACCCGCACCAGGTACATGCCGGCGGGTAAATGCTGCAGGTTAAGCGAGAGTTTTTGGGCGGAAGGCTTCGCTTCTTTCTCCAGCACCGGTTGCCCCTGGGCACCCAGTACCTGCACCTGGCACGTCTGCGCCTCCAGTTTTCCCAGGTCCAGTGTTACTTGCCCGGTGGTGGGGTTGGGGTGAAGGGCAATGGTTTCTGGCGCTAACTCTTCCCGCGTTGAAAGGACGGTGTTGGTACCGGTCACGTGGATGATGTATGGGTTCTTGGCCGGGTCATTGGTCTTGATCACCAGTTGCGCCTGCTGCGGCCCTACCGCGGTGGGCTGGAAATTTACGGTGAGGCTTGTGTTGTCATTAGGGTCAATGGACGCCGGCAGGAACATGGTCTGGGGCGAGAAAGCACTTGCCTGCGGGCCGGTAACCTCTACCTTGGGCGAGCCAGTAAACTCCAATAAGCTTGACGCAGAAAGGTTGCCTATCCGGAAGGTGAAGGAAATGGGCGAGCCCGAGTAGCCCCCAAAGTCAAAGGTGCCGTTGTGCGGAATCACCGTGCCGCCCCACTTCACCTGCATGTCGCCGCCGGCCACACCTTCACTGAACCTCGTAATCTGGTGGGTACCTATGTCAGACACATAAAGGCTGCCGTTTTTATCAAGCGCTACGCCAAAGGCATCTTTAAGCCCATTTCCGGCCAGGTTCAAAGCAGTCTGAAAGAGATAGCTGCCATCATCCTGCAACTGAAAACGTTGCATTGTGTTATTACCATCATCCACTACATACACATTTCCAGTGACCCCCAAGGCAATAGCGCTGGGCTCAAGCATGGATCCGGCATAAAACCCAAAACCTCCAAACTGGGTTACATAGGTGTAGGTTCCGTCTACGCTGGGGCTGAATTTCTGTACCCGGCTATTGCGCCAGTCTGCCACAAACAAATGACCGGTGGCATCTATGGCAATACTCCGGGGCGAGTTAAATAAGCCGTTGGTGCTGCCCCAACCGCCAATCACGTGCATAAAGATGCCGGTGGGGCTAAACTTCTGCAAACGGTTATTCGTAGCGTCGGCCACCACCACATTGCCTACATGGTCTAAGGCCAGCCCCGCCGGTTGGTTCAACTGCCCGTTGCCAGAGCCTCTCGTGCCAAACTTCAGGGCAAACGAGTAAGTGCCATCTGGGTGTAGGCTGAACCTCTGGATGCGGTCATTTCCTTCATCCGCCACATACACGTCGCCGCTGCCATCTACCACAATGCCCGCTGGCCCTTTAAATTGCCCATCTGCAGACCCCAAGCTCCCAAACTGAGCAAGGAATGCCCCGGCAGGGCTAAACTTCTGCACGCGGTGGTTTTCACGGTCCGACACATACAGGTTCCCGTCTTTATCAGTGGCCATGTAGCTGGGTCCATTGAAGTCCCCGGCACTTGCGCCGTTCTCGCCCAGGTTAGCCAGATAACCACCTGCGGCGGTAAATTTCTGGATTCTGGTCTCACTTAGGATGACGACGTTTCCCGTTGGGTCAATCGCTATGTCGGTAGGCCGGTCAAAGGTGCCCTCCGTAGAGCCATAAACCCCAAACTTACCCAGGTAAGCGCCCGCGGAATTGAATTTATGCACCCGGTGGTTACCACGCTCCGTGACGTAGACGTTGCCCGCCTCATCAACGGCCAAACTCGCGGGCTCTACCAGCACTCCGTCTTCGGTGCCGCTAAATCTGGGAATCGGGTTCCCGAACGCGCCCAAGAAAGCATAAGCGCCGTCTGCCCCCAGTTTAAATTTGTTGATCTTCTGCCGGTCTTGGTCCAGCACGTACACAATGCCCTCCTGGTCTACCGTAATGCCGTAAGGAGACCAGAATTCACCCTCACCGTTGCCGTACTTGCCAAACTTATTCAGCAATACGCCCGTGGGGCTGAATTTCTGCACGCGCTTCATGCCGTTGTCTACGACAAACACGTTACCGGCGGCATCCACGGCAATGTCCCGTATCTCGCCGTCAAATTGGCCATCATTGCGCCCTGAAGACCCAAATTGTAAGTCATAGGCATACGTGCCGTCTGGATTAGGGCTGAACTTCTGCACCCGGTTGTTCACCTGGTCCCCCACGTAGACATTGCCAGCGGCATCAACGGCAACCCCCACGGGGTGTTTGAACTGCCCGTTGCCAGAGCCAAACGAACCAAAGCGCGCGAGCGCCTGACCCGCAGGGTTGAATTTGATGACCTGGTGCTGGTATCGGTCGGTAACGAAAGTATTACCAGCGCCGTCAATAGCCACGCTGTAAGGCTTCTGCAAATTTCCGGAGCCAATCTTTTTGAGGGCAGTGAAAGAAAATTGCTGCGCCCGCCCAGAAAGGCAGAGCAGGCAGAGGACACAAAACAAGAATACTTTTTGCGTAAAGGTTGAAATCATAGAAAACTTTTAAGCGAATAAAGGGTTATGTAGAACAGTGCTATAAATATAAGTATTTCTACATATATACTTAGTTTAGAACAATAGAGTAGTACTTACAGATGACTGCGGGAAACTTACAAGATGACGCATATCATCTGTGCAAGAGGTGACTTGTGCCCTGCAAATCCGTACCTTTGTACTTCAATGATATGCTTATGAAAAGTGGACTTCCTGGCAAGACAGGAGTATTATTGGTAAATCTCGGCACGCCGGACTCTCCCAGCGTACCGCACGTGCGGAAATACCTGCGCGAATTTTTATTAGATAAACGGGTGCTGGACATTGCGGCACCTTCCAGATATATGTTGGTGAACGGGGTCATTGCTCCCTTCAGAGCGCCCAAGTCGGCGAAAGTATACGCCCAGCTCTGGACCGAGCGCGGTTCGCCCCTGCTCTTTCACGGCTTGGATCTACAGCGGCTGGTGCAGGAGAAACTGGGCAAAGACTACCACGTGGCGTTTGGGATGCGGTACCAGAGCCCCAGCATTGAGAATGCCCTGAGAGAGCTGCAGGAAAAAGTAGTGGACCGCATTGTGGTGCTGCCGCTGTTTCCGCAGTATGCCTCGGCCAGTACCGGCTCTGTACAGGAGAAGGTGATGGAGATTGTCAGCAAGTGGGAAGTGATTCCAGACATTAAGTTCATCAGCACGTTCTGCAACCACCCCGGCTTTATAGGTACTTTTGCCGAGATTGCCCGCGCCCACATGGCCAAGCGCGACTATGACCATTTCGTGTTCAGCTACCATGGTTTGCCGGAGCGCCAGATCTTGAAAGCCAGCACCAAAGGCTACTGCCAACTGGGCGTTTGCTGCAACACGTACCACAGCCGTAACCGCTACTGCTACCGGGCCCAGTGTTTTGAGACCTCGCGCCAATTGGCCAAAGTCCTGAACATCCCCGAGGACAAGTACACGGTTTCTTTCCAGTCCCGCTTAGGAAAAGATCCTTGGCTGCAACCTTACACCGATTTTATCCTGAAAGACCTGGCAGCCGCCGGCGTGAAAAGCGTACTGGCCTTCAGCCCCGCCTTCGTGGCCGACTGTCTGGAAACCACCATTGAGGTTGGCAAAGAATTCAAGGAAGAGTTTGAGGCCGCCGGTGGCGAGCACTGGCAACTGGTAGAAAGCCTGAACACCCATCCTATGTGGGTGCAGGCGGTGGTAGACATGATTCAGGAAGCGTGAGTTGAGTAGTAGGTAGCCTTTTATTACAGGAGAAGCCACGGTGTTGCCGTGGCTTCTCCTGTTTTCGGGCTGTTTTCCAGAAAACAGCCTAAAAACAGAAAAATGCAGCACCGTGGTATTAACACGACGGGCTATACGCAGCAAATACCGTTTCCATCTCATTAAAACCGTTTTTTGCCACAAACACTTGGAAGCATTTTTTAGCCAGAGGCTTTTTGCTGCATAGCACTGCGTCGTTCTGCGGAACGATGCTACGTTTTCTGTATTAAAAAAACAGCCCGGAAACGGAAATCAAAAAACTACCCCAATCCTGAAAATTCTACAAATCCTGTAAATCCTGCTCCTAGATGCGCTTGAAGTCCACCCAGTCTTCTGCGGTAGCTTCGGCGCTTTTCAGCAACTGGTGCAGCAGTGCTTCGCCCTGGTCAGACACCAGAACCTTGTTGCGCTGTTCGGGTTTCAGGAAGCCTTCGGCCACGCTGTGGTCCAGCATCTGCAGGAAGGGATTGAAATAGCCGTTCACGTTGTACAGCGCGTAAGGCTTTTTGATGATCTTAATCTGGTTCCAGGTGACAATCTCGCAGAACTCGTCAAAGGTCCCGAAGCCGCCGGGCAGGGCCATGAACGCATCTGACTCGGCAGCCATGAGGGCTTTGCGCTCGTGCATGGTTTGCACCACGTGCAGCTTGGTCAGGCCTTCATGCGCCACCTCCATGTCTACCAGGCTCTGTGGGATCACGCCCACCACTTCGCCACCACCGGCCAGCACCGCATCGGCAATCACGCCCATCAGGCCCACTTTTCCACCGCCGTACACCAGCCTAATCTCCTTCTGGGCGAACAGGGTGCCCAGCGCGTGGGCGGCTTCACGGTAAACAGGATTATGGCCGCTCTGGGCGCCGCAGAAAATGGCAATGCTTTTCATGTGCACTTGGTTAAAGTGAAAAGCGAAGGTACAAAAACCGCGAAGGTTACGTCCTGCCTCAACGGTCTGTTTTTACCCTATTTTGCCCAAAACCCACCAAAAACGTAGCTTCGTTCCCCTGTAACGACGGGTTTCTACGAAGCGAACCAGTCTCTAAATTGTCAAACCTATCTCTTTGCAACGAGAACTTCTGCTATGAAGGAAGGTTCTCTCTGGGGAGCCATTTTTGTTTCAGGAAGACACGTCGTTACAGGGTAACGACGCTACGTTTTGGGTCTAATTTCCAGAAAACTGGCCCAAAACGAAACGGGAGCCACTTGCGCGGCTCCCGTTTCTTATCTTCAGAAAAATGAGAGACATCTGCACATCTCCCCATTTTCAAATCTCCAAATATTAGTAGGCTCTGGCGAAGTACACGCGGCGCTTGGACGGCTGACCGGTCACCATGTCCACGCCGTCTTCCTCCGGAGAATCCAGGGCGATGCAGCGGATGGTGGCTTTGGTTTCTTCTTTGATGCGCTCCTCGGTCTCTGGCGTACCGTCCCAGTGGGCCAGCACGAAGCCTGGTTTCTCGTCCAGCACGCGCTTGAACTCCTCGTAAGAATCCACTCTGGTGGTGTTCGCTTCGCGGAAGGTGAGGGCTTTCTGGAAGATGTTGGCCTGAATCTCGTCCAGCAAGGCAGGCACCAGGTTCACCAGGTCATCAAACTGCTGCGAAGATTTCTCTTTGGTGTCGCGGCGGGCTACTTCAGCGGTACCGTTCTCCAGGTCCCGACCGCCAATGGCGATGCGCACGGGCACGCCTTTCAGCTCCCACTCGGCAAATTTGAAGCCAGGGCGTTCAGTGTCGCGGTCGTCGTACTTCACGGAGATGCCTTTGGCCTCCAGTTGTTTTTTCAGGCCCAGCACCTTCTCAGAGATCTGCGCCAGTTGCTCCTCGCCTTTGTAGATAGGCACAATCACTACCTGGATTGGGGCCAGTTTTGGCGGTAGCACCAGGCCTTCATCGTCTGAGTGCGCCATGACCAGGGCCCCCATTAAACGGGTACTCACGCCCCATGACGTTCCCCATACGTGCTCCAGGCCGCCTTCTTTGGTAGCGAATTTCACGTCAAAGGCCTGCGCGAAGTTCTGGCCCAGGAAGTGCGAGGTACCGGCCTGCAGGGCTTTGCCGTCTTGCATGAGTCCCTCAATGCAGTAGGTGTCAATGGCTCCGGCAAAGCGCTCGTTGGGGGTTTTCCTGCCTCTAATCACCGGCAGGGCCAGGAAGTTCTCGGCAAAGTCGGCGTAGACGTGCAGCATTTGCTCGGTCTCGGCAATGGCCTCTTTCTCGGTGGCGTGGGCGGTGTGGCCTTCCTGCCACAGGAACTCGGCGGTACGCAGGAACAGGCGGGTCCGCATTTCCCAGCGCACTACGTTGGCCCACTGGTTAATGAGCAGGGGCAGGTCGCGGTAGCTCTGGATCCAGCCTTTGTAGGTGTTCCAGATGATGGCCTCTGAGGTAGGGCGCACAATGAGCTCTTCTTCCAGGCGGGCGTTGGGGTCTACGCGCAGTTTGCCGGGCTTGTCGGGGTCGGTTTGCAGGCGGTAGTGGGTGACCACGGCGCATTCCTTGGCGAAGCCCTCGGCGTTCTGCTCCTCGGCCTCAAACAAACTTTTGGGCACAAATAGGGGGAAATAGGCGTTGGTGTGTCCTGTTGCTTTGAACATGTCATCCAGCACGCGCTGCATCTTTTCCCAGATGGCGTACCCGTAGGGTTTGATGACCATACAGCCGCGCACGGCCGAGTTTTCGGCCAGGCCGGCCCGCTTTACTAACTCATTATACCAGAGAGAATAATCCTCACTGCGTTTAGGCAACCCTTTACTCATTTTTCGTATCTTTGATAGAGAAGAAATATATAGCGAAATCTCAATAGCCCGGCATAGAATTTGCTTGTTTTCTAGCCAGCCCTATACCTTTTCGGCTCAAAAATACGTTAATATATCTGAATAGAAACGTTGGCGAACCGGATACTCGTGTGACTGGCTTTCGTGAATTGATCTAGCATCCAAAACCAACTACTATACTCCCATGAAATATACCTTCAATAGATTGCTTATACTCCCCCTGGCGGGCTTTCTGGCGGCTGGGTGTAGCACTTCATCTAACTTGCAGACCAGCGAGGCCGATGACGTGTACTTCTCCTCGGCCGACAAAGTCACCTACGTGGAGCCGGCCCAGGACCTGACGGTGGAAGAAACCCTGGCCGCCGGAACGGAAGACGATGCCTCCCGGGACATCTCGGAGCGGGTGAGCGACCCGCAGACCTACAGCAGCCGCAGAAGCAGCAGCACGCCTTACCAGTACTCGTACTATGACGCGCCGTTCGGTAACCCGTTCTACGCCTACCATACGCCGTTCTACTCACCGGGCCGCTACTACTCCAGAGCCATGATGTACGACCCGTGGCTGGACCCGTGGTATGATCCCTTCTACGGCCCCAGCATGTCCAGCTTAGCGCTTTATGATCCTTTCTGGCCCCGCACCGGTTTGTCTATTGGCATTGGGCTTGGCTTTGGCCGCTACTACAACCCATGGGGCTATGGGTACGGCTACGGCTACGGTTATAACCCATTCCGCTACGGGTACTATGATAACTATTATGGCGGAGGCCGTGTTGTTGCCAACCGCGTAGCCTACGGCCGCAGAGATGACCGCAGCTCCAATGCGGGCAGCCGCAACCCCAATATCTCGCGTGACCCACGTGGCAGCATTGCCGCTCCGGCCACCAACAGATCGGCCAACGCGGTGGTAGACGCAGAGGACAGAACCCGCTCCGGCAGGGTTGCCAGCCAGCCAGGGACCACCTCCGGCGATACCGGTCAGCGCCGCCGCAGACCAGTTGCCACCCCTCAACCCGGTGGGCAGTCTCAGCAGGGCATCATCATCCAGGACCAAAGCCGTAATTCACGCACCAGCCGGTCAGAGGGCGCGCAGCCTACCAGACGGCAACGCATAGAGTACACCCCTGCCCCAAGCAGATCTTCTGAGATGCGCAGCCGCTCCTATGAACCAAGCCGGTCTTCATATGAGCCAAGCCGCTCCTCGTATGAGCCTTCCCGTTCTTCGGGCGGTAGCTCAGGAGGTGGCAGCAGTTCCGGAGGAAGCCGCCGAGGCAGAAATTAACCCCCATCTTTTTAAACTTACATGAAACGATATAGCTTTCTTTTGGCCTGCCTGGCGCTGCTAGGCAGTGCCGGGAAGGGCTTTGCCCAGACAGAGGTAGACGCTCTTCGTTATTCCCGTACTGATTTTGGCGGAACTGCCCGCACCATGGGTATTGGTGGCGCCAACGTGGCGTTGGGCGCAGACGCCGGAAATCTTTCCAGCAACCCTGCCGGCCTGGGGCTTTTCAGACGCTCTGAGATTACCGTATCGGCGGGCATCGTGGGCAATGAGGTGAACAGCCGCGTGTATGGCTCTGAAACCACCGAAAGCCGCAACAACCTCAACATCCCCGGCCTTTCGGCGGTGTTTACCACCCGCAAAGCCGATGACGAGGAGGGCGACTGGCGCTCCAGCTCTTTCGGGGTGGGCTTTACCCGCCTCAACAACTTTAACCAGCGTTCTTTCTACCGGGCTACCGGCCCAGAAAGCAACATGAAGTTTGGCGAGTATGCCGCCCAGCGGGCCGATCTGTATGGCCTGAGCCCTAATTCGCTCCAGGAGCTGGCCTATGAGACCTACCTGATTGAGGAGGATGACCTGGGCTTCTACAACCCCAACTGGGAAGGCACCAACGTGTTCCAGGAGAACATTCAGTCTAGCGGGGCCCAGAACCAGTGGGACTTTGCCTACGGCGCCAGCTTCCGGGATAAGTTGTTCCTGGGGGCTTCCCTGGGCGTGTCTACCATCAGGTTCAAACAAACCCGGACGTATGCGGAGGAAGGCCCGCAGAACATCAGAGACTTGCAGCTGCGCGATGACCTGACCACCGAAGGAACTGGTATCAGCCTGCGCGTGGGTGCCATCTACCGCCCCAGCGATGCGCTGCGGTTAGGTTTCTCTGTGCAAACGCCTACCTGGTACACCCTAACCGACCAGTTCAACACCACCTTGGCCGTGAACTACAACGAGGCTCCGGAGGAAGGCGCTTCCCTGAACCAGTACTTTGCCGCCGATCCCGGCGAGTATGAGTACAACATCACCACGCCGTTCAGGGCCACCGGGGGCGCGGCCTTCTTCCTGGGCAAAAACGGGTTCATCACCGCCGATGTGGAGTACGTAGATTACAGTAGCGCCCGCATTAACGCCGATGATTCTTTCCAGGCCGAGAACCAGAACATCAAGACGCTCTATGACAAAGCCCTGAACTACCGCATTGGGGCCGAGGCCCGCTTTGACATCTTCCGGGTGAGAGCCGGTTATGCCCTGTACGGTGATCCGTTCAAGAACAGTGATGCGAACCAGGCCAAGACGTTCCTGACCGGTGGTTTCGGGATCAGGCAGGAGAACTTCTTCATTGACGGAGCTCTGGTGTATGGTAAATACAACAGCGTTTACTCGCCTTACACTAACGCCGAAATCAACGACCAGAACTCTCCGTTCTACAACGTGACTACCCCTAGTGTGGTGAACAAACACAAGAACACCAACTTTGTGGCCACCGTGGGTTGGAATTTCTGATACCCGTTTTAGGGCTATTTTCCCTGAAACAGCCTTAAAACTAAAAAATAGAAGGCCTCTCCTGTAGCAAGGAGGGGCCTTCTATTTTTTACCTTGCACAGGTTTGTTACAGCTTTACAAACCTGCGCCGGTGCACCTCTTTGCCTAAGCCTATTTCCAGGATGTACACGCCTGGCACCAGGCTGCTCACATCCAGTGTTTTCTCCAGAACCGTAAGGGTTTTATCAACTGTGGTGCGCCGTACGGGTTTGCCCAGCTGGCTCCTGAACGTGACCTGTACCTGCCCCACGGCGTTGGAAGCAAAGGTGAGGGCAAGCTCCTCCCGTACCGGGTTGGGGTTGATCTTCACCTCAGAAGCTGCCAGATGCACCACCTGCTCCTCGTTCTCACTGGCGGCAAGGCAGCCATTGGTTACGGTTTGCACCCTGTACCGCCCCGAGTTCTTTACTACCAGGCTTTGTTGGGTACTGCCCACAAGCGGAGCTTCATTGAAGAACCATTGGTAGCTATCTGCCTGGGGGGCAACCAGGGTATCGCCGTTTTTGGCCAGTTTTATGGCTTTCGGGTGAATTCTGACGGTCACCTCCGCAGCAGGGCCTTCGCAGCCATTAAGGGTTTGGGTGGCGTAGAATGTGGCGCTACTTGTCACCGATGGGGTGAATTGGTTGCCGGCAGCAACCTTCTGCTGTCTGGCAGCATCTGCGTACCAGGTTATGTTGGCCCCTGTCGCCACCAAAGGCATCAAGGCATCGCCCTCACACTGCGATGGCACCTCCGCAATCACTGGGGAAGAAGGCAACTGATACCTGAAGATTTTCACCTGGCTGCTGGAGATCTTTTTACATAAAGTAGTGGTCCACTCCAGGACCGTCTCACCATATCCAATGGCCTGAACGGCAGAGTTAGGGTTTTGCGGGTCTGCAATAAAGGCTTGGCCGCTAACTACTCTCCATTTACCAACTCCTTTGGCAGGCATGTTTCCCTGCAAGACAGCCTGACTAGTTTCACATAAGCTGATGTTGCTCCCGGCCCTGGAAACAGTAGGTTCCTCTATGCCGCAATCAGTCACCGCAACCGCCACGGGTGAAACGAGCACTGTATCTCCTATGATGTTGGTGACTTCATTGGTAGCGATAGGCCTGTTAAAATCAAAATAGTTATGGGCGGTGTTTTTGATCACAGTGCCTTTAGGGTTGCCTGGATTCTGCGCAATAGAGAACTTCACAAACCCATGGCTGCCCGGCTCATTTGTTTTATGGTCTGGCAGATTAATGTTTTTAAAGGTAAAGGTCAGCACGGGTCTCCCCTTGCCCGTGACGGTATAGGTGAACGGATGCGAGGCCGCCCCCACCCGCAGCGAGGCAATGTCCAGGTGCTCACTGATGGTGTCCTTTACCACCACATTGTAAGCCACATCAGTACCCGTGTTCTGGAACCTGACCAGGTACTCCAACGCATCCTCAGCCTTGATATAATGCCGGGCCGTGATACCCTTAGGGCTCACCTGTTTGTCGTTGGGGTCATAGCTGTCCACAATCTCCAGGCAGGAAATATCCACCTCCGCGTCGGCGTCATCCTGGTAGAAGTTGTCAATGGGCTGGGGCATGGCCTGGAACGGAGTGCCCACCGGAATGCCCGGAGGCTGCAGACTTACGGCAGGTCGGCTCTGTCCCGGATGGTGGGGCACCTGGTCCACCTCCAAGCGGAAGGTGACCAGTTGGGCGGGTACTTCTAAGGTGGTGGAATCTCCTTGCCGTAGTTTGACTTTCCCTTGCCTCACCAGGGCAGTATTGGCGTACACGCGGTACGCGGTGCTGTCTTCCATGTCGCCTTGCCCCTCGTTGGCAATGGTAAATTCTGCCGTCTGCTGTTGGTTGGTGAAGTGAGCGGCCAAGGCCACGCTGGCCTGGCTCCACTGCTGGCTGCGGGGAGCACAGGCATTCTTAGGCGTGATAAAAGCTTTGACGCACTGGCTCAAGCCCCTGATCTCTTCCTTCCAGCAGATGGTAGAATCTGCATTCACAAAGCTTTTGCGCTCGCCTGGTTTCAGGGTACCAATCTCAAAGATGAAGGCGGAATCTTGCCGGGCTACCCACGGCAAACTGCTGCTGATGGGCACTACATATTGCGGGTAAATCACCATGACTCTCACGTTATGGGCGGCTGCGGTGCCCTCATTGGCGTAGGTAACGGTGGTATTGCTCCTGAAACAGCGCCGGCGGCGGTCAGCGGCTATGTCAATGGTGAGTTGCGGGCACTCGGTTACCTGGGTCCCGAAGTTTAGATTATTGACTTCGGCCAGGTTTTCAGAAGTGGTAACGGGCACTGCGGTATTGCACACCCGCCGGATGGTTGTTTTGGAGGCTGCCCCAAACAAAGGGGTTATCTGGTACTCTCCGGGCTCTAACCTGATGGAGTACTCCCCCTGGCTGTTGGTAATGCCGTAGTAATCTCCGGGCTCTGCTTTTATCAGAATATTCGCAAAGCCTTGCTCGTGCTCCTCCGGCCTGCAGTTTCCGTTTATGTCATTGAACACTTTTCCGCTTACCCGTGTGGCCAAGGCACCGCTGCTATCAGCCAGGTGAGCGATGAAAATGTCGTCCAGGCCCGCTCCCTGCAGTAGCTTGTTCCCTAGCAACAATCTGTTTTTGAAGGACCCTGTGTACACCAGTTCCTTCTGACCGGGATTGAAAGCAATTTCGGGCTGTTCCCCAAAGTAGTTCACCAGCCAGACTTTTTCGCCTGCAAGGCTTAACTTACTCAGGAAAACATCCTGCACCAGGGTGGTAGGAGCGGTACTAAACAGGGTATCGTTTTCTGCCAGAATGCCTCCCGCAAAGATACCTGCCAGATAAAGCGCATTATTGCCGTACACCAACTCGGTGGGTTGCATGAAACTGCCTAACTCCCCCTTCCTGACACCCATTATTTTGGTTGCCCACAAAGCTTTGCCGGCGGGGTCAAACTTCAGCACAAGGCAGTTAGCAGCAGGAGAACCTTCAATGAGAAGGTCATCTATCTGCACTGCCTTTGCCCGGATATCTGAGGTGGCACTAAGCGAAAGATAGAGGTTATTGTCGTTGTCAATTACCAAGCCGCCGTTCTCTGAGGTGTTGAAAATAAAGGGAAGCGCCTTTGCCCACACCACTTTTCCTGCTGCGTCTTGCTTGGCAATGAACGGGGTAGTTAGAAAGGGATTTGATGCATCTTCAGGTTTGGCAGGCTCCAGGGTGATTTCGTCCAGGCTGGCTTTTCCAACAAACGCCCCACCTGTTACTACATTTCCTTCACTATCCAGCTTTACATCCTGGTACTGGAGATTGTAATTAGGCGAGCTTTTACACCAGACCACGTTTCCTTCTGGCGTAAATTTCCCTAGAAAGTCGCGCTCAGCCGCTTTTGCCGGCACGTGCAAAGGCAGCGGTATGCCCATGAAGTTATCGCCAAAGAAGGAGCCCACCACATAGATGTTGCCTTGCTTGTCAAGGGCTACGCTCTTGCCCCTTCCCTTTTGGAAGCCGGCCCCTTTGAACTCCTTTTGCCATTTTACGCTTCCTTCGCTGTCAAGCTTTAGCAGGGAAAAACTGGAGGTTTGCGCGTCTGCCCCCTGCCCCACCACCACAACATTTCCCTCGGCATCTACTGCCAGGTCGGTGTATCTATGGTCAATACTGCTGCCTTCATCATCCTTCACCCAAACCGCTTTTTTGTCTTTCCCATACTTGGCAATGAAGCCTCCTTTTTTCCGCTGCGGGATGCCTTCAAACGCTGCCCCATCTTTGCCGCCAACATGCCCAATGACATAGGTCCATCCCTTTGCATCTGCCACTACTTTTGACGCATAGTCATAGCTATCTGAGCCGATGGATTGCACTGAAGAAATTACTTGAGCCTGCCCAGGACTAACAGAACAACAGAGAATACATAGCAAGACCTTCAGGAAGAAGTGCTTCATAAAAGAGATGGAATACTGTATAGGAATAAACTATAGCACAAGGATACAGTAAATCTGCACGAGTTGACAACTGTTAGCCCCTAAAATGCAAAAGCCCAGCCGTGTTACACGACTGGGCTTTCCTAGTGATATTATTTCCAGAGATTAAATATGAATGGCTCTGTTCTCTGTAGCGGCTAAACAGGCTTCTTTCATGGCCTCAGTATAGGTGGGGTGCGCGTGGCTCATGCGGGCGATGTCCTCGGCAGATGCCCGGAACTCCATGGCCACCACTGCCTCCGCGATCATGTCTGCGGCACGTGGCCCGATCATGTGCACGCCCAAGATTTCATCTGTCTGCGCGTCTGCCAGTACTTTCACGAAACCATCGGTGTCCATAGACGCTTTGGCGCGGCCTGAAGCTTTGAATGGGAACGAACCTGCTCTGTATGCTACGCCCTGCGCCTTCAACTGCTCCTCAGTGAAGCCTACCCCAGCCACTTCTGGCCAAGTGTATACCACACCCGGAATCAGGTTGTAGTTGATGTGCGGCTTTTGGCCCGCTATGATTTCGGCTACCAGCACTCCTTCTTCTTCGGCTTTGTGCGCCAGCATGGCTCCGCGTATCACGTCGCCAATGGCGTAGATGCCCGGCACGTTGGTTTGCAAGTGATCGTCTACGGCAATCATGCCGCGCTCACCCAGTTGTACCCCGGCATTCTCCAGACCCAAACCTTCGGTGTATGGCTTACGCCCAACGGATACCAAGCAGTAGTCGCCTTCAAAGGTAACCGTTTGGCCTTTAGGAGACTCAGCGGTAACTACTACGCCTTCGCCTTGCACTTCGGCCCCGGTTACTTTGTGCCCGAAGAAGAACTCAAACCCTAAGGTCTTTTTCAGCACACGCTGCAGTTCTTTGCCTAAAGAACGGTCCATGGTAGGGATAATGGCATCGGTGTACTCTACCACAGACACTTTCGCGCCTAAGCGGGCATACACAGAACCTAACTCCAGCCCAATCACCCCACCGCCAATCACGATCAGGTGTTTTGGCACTTCTTTCAGGGCCAAGGCCTCGGTAGAAGTGATAATGCGGTTCTTGTCTACGGGCAGGAACGGCAGGTTGATGGGCTTAGAACCCGTCGCGATGATGGTTTTTTCCGTCTCAATCTGCTGCTCGGCGCCGTCTTGCCCAGTGATTTTGATAGTGTTTTTGTTCACGAAAGAGCCCAGACCGTTGTACACGTCTACCTTGTTCTTCTTCATGAGGTACGCAATGCCGTCGTTGTTAGACTTGATCACGTCACCTTTGCGGGCAATCATCTGCTCCAGGTTCACTTTGAGATTATCCAACTCAATACCGTGCGTCTTGAAGGTATGCGCGGCATTGTGGAAGTGCTCAGATGAATCCAATAAGGCTTTAGACGGAATACAGCCTACGTTCAGGCAAGTACCACCCAACACTGAATATTTCTCAATAATGGCGGTTTTCAGGCCCAGCTGCGCACAGCGGATAGCGGCCACGTAGCCTCCCGGTCCTGAACCGATTACCGTTACATCGTATTTCATGATTTTTCTATTTATGGAGGAAACAGACCCTCGTTATTTTAACACAGGGGGGCAGAACTAGAACCCACCCCTTCCCCTCCCAGGAGGGGAATTTTGAGCTTTAGACGCTCTCCCCTACAGGAAGCGGCCTTTACTCAGTTAGCAATTAAAACTATCTTACTTTATCTGAAACTCCCCTCCTGGGAGGGGCAGAGGTGGGTCTGCAGCTTATCAAGGTATCCTCTCCGCCCACCCATAACGTAAAGGAGGAGCAAACCTGACGCTTACCCCTCCCTCACAGATTCAATGCACTAAACGCCCAACAGGAGTCTCATTGGATCTTCCAGCAACTCTTTTACGCGCACCAGGAAGCTCACCGACTCACGGCCGTCAATGATGCGGTGATCGTAAGACAGGGCCAGGTACATCATCGGACGGATTTCCACCTGGTTGTTGATAGCCACCGGACGATTCACGATGTTGTGCATCCCCAGGATAGCCGATTGCGGCGCGTTGATGATGGGTGTTGACATCATAGACCCGAACACCCCACCGTTGGTGATGGTGAAGGTACCGCCGGTCATCTCATCAATGCCCAGTTTGTTCTCACGGGCACGCTTAGCTAAACGAACGACTTCTTTCTCGATACCATCCAGGCTCAGGCCTTCGGCGTTGCGGATCACCGGAACCACCAGACCTTTAGGCGCAGAAACGGCAATGGAAACGTCGCAGAAATCGTTGTACACGATCTCGCCCCCGTCAATCTGGGCGTTAACGGCTGGCCACTCTTGCAGGGCCACGGTACAAGCCTTCACGAAGAACGACATGAAGCCTAAGCCTACCTCGTGCTTCTCTTTGAACTTGTCTTTGTATTTGGCCCGAATGTCCATGATCGGCTTCATGTCTACCTCGTTGAAGGTGGTCAACATGGCCGTTTCATTTTTCACCGCTACCAGACGGCGGGCAACTGTTTTACGCAGGCTGCTCATTTTCTCGCGGCGGCTGTTGCGTGAACCCGCAGCGGCCGGAGCCGGAGCAGCAGATTCTTTGGCAGCAGGTGCGGCAGGAGCGGCGGCAGGTTGTGGCGCCGGAGCAGCCGGACGAGCCTGGGCGTTCTGGGCATCTTCTTTGGTGATGCGACCATCTCTGCCAGTACCGTTCACGTCTGCAGCGTTAATGCCTTTCTCAGAAAGGATTTTGCCGGCAGCCGGCGATGGCGTACCGCTGGCGTAGGTAGAAGCCCCTGAAGTGGCAGCAGCAGCCTGCGCTGGTTGTCCAGACGGAGCAGCCGTTTGCGGAGCCGGAGAAGTAACCACACCAGAACCAGCACCTACTTCAATGCGGCAGATGGTAGCGCCAATTTCAATGGTGTCGCCTTCTTGGGCAACAATGCGCAGGACACCGGCCGCTTCGGCAGGTAATTCAAACGTAGCTTTGTCAGACTCCAGTTCACACAGCACTTCGTCCATGGCTACCTGGTCTCCGTCAGATTTCAGCCACTTAGAGATCGTTACCTCGGTAATCGACTCTCCCACGGTTGGAATTTTCACGTCGATGGTCTGACCGGCACCGCCACCCGTGGTGGCTTGGTTCTGGGTACCGTGGCTTGGCGTGTTTTCCGCCGCTACTGTGCTCTGCGGGTCGGTCACGCTTTTATTTTCAGTGAGGGTGTGCTGCGTAGAAACAGTGGTAGGTTGAGGAGTGGAAGCGCCTTGGCCGGCCCCGTCAATGGTACAGATAACCTCCCCGATTGGAATGGTATCGCCTTCCTGGGCTTTGATTCTAAGAATACCAGCGGCTTCGGCGGGCAATTCAAAGGTAGCCTTATCTGATTCCAGCTCGCAGATCACCTCGTCCATGGCAACCTGATCGCCGTCTTGTTTCAACCATTTCGCGATGGTCACTTCCGTGATGGATTCCCCAACCACTGGTACTTTTACTTCTAAGCTCATACTTTCTTTTTGGCTTAAGATGATCACTTAAGTCTGTTTTGGCCCTGTTTTCTGGGGAACAGGGCCAAAACAGCTTTTACCTTATTTAAATGCTGAAGGCGCGTTCAATGATGCTGCGCTGCTCTTTCTGGTGGATTTTGTTGTAACCGGTAGCCGGAGATGAGCTTGGCTTACGGGATACCACATCATCAATGTTTTTGCGCATCACGCTCAGGATGTAGGTCCAGGCACCCATGTTATAAGGCTCTTCCTGTACCCAGATGATTTGTGCCTCTGGGTATTTCTCCAGTTCACGCACCAACTGTACTTCTGGGAACGGATGCAGCTGCTCCAGACGGATGATGGCTACATCTTTGCGGTTGGTTTTCTGCTGCTCTTCCAACAGGTCGTAGTATACTTTACCAGTACACAGCAACACTTTGGTCACGGCTTTCGCCTCTGCGTACGCATCGCCAATTACTTCCTGGAAAGATCCCTGGGCGAAGTCTTCAATTGGCGACATCACGTTCTGGTGACGCAGCATAGACTTTGGCGACATGTGGATACATGGCTTGCGGTACGGCGTAGCCAACTGACGGCGCAGCATATGGAAGAAGTTTGCCGGCGTGGTACACTGGGTCACGTACATGTTGTACTCCGCGGCCAACTGCAGGAAGCGCTCAGGACGGGCATTGGAGTGCTCTGGTCCCTGGCCTTCATAGCCGTGCGGTAACAACATCACCAGACCGTTCATGCGCTGCCACTTAGATTCAGTGGACGAGATGAACTGGTCAATCATCACCTGTGAACCGTTGGCAAAGTCACCGAACTGCGCTTCCCAGATCACCAGGGCGTTCGGGTTAGCCATAGCATAACCGAACTCAAAGCCCAACACGCCATACTCAGACAGCAGGGAGTTGTAAATATGCAACTGCTGCTGGTTTTCCTGGATGTGGTTCAGGTTGGTGTAAGCCGCGTTGGTATTGGCATCACGCAACACCGCGTGGCGGTGCGAGAAAGTACCACGGCGCACATCCTGTCCGCTCATGCGCACAATCTTGTTTTCCAACAGAATGGAACCGTACGCCAGCAATTCCGCCGAAGCCCAGTTCAGGGAGCGGCTGTTGAAGAACATATCCTGGCGCTCTTTGATGAGCTTCTCAATCTGCTTCAGCGGCTTGAAGTTCTCTGGCAAAGTACTCAACGCCTTTCCTACTTTCTCAATGGCCTCTACCGGAATACCGGTTTCTGGCGATTGGTGGAAATCCTCTGGCTTAGAACGGCGCAGTTCCTGCCACTCTTTTTCCAGAACCTGGTAATTGTAAGGCAATGGCTCCTGCTTCACCATGTCCAGACGCTCCTGCAGCATCTGCCGGAACTCCTTGTCCATCTCATCGGCTAACTTAGCGTCTACCTCACCGCGGCTTACCAATGATTTGTTGTAAATCTCGCGTGGGTTAGGGTGCTTAGAGATAAGATTGTACAACTGAGGCTGGGTGAACTTAGGCTCATCTGCCTCGTTGTGGCCATGGCGGCGGTAGCACACCATGTCAATGAAGATATCATTGTGGAAACGCTGACGGTATTCCGTAGCTAGGCGTACGGCAAAAACCACAGCCTCCGGATCATCACCGTTCACGTGCAGCACCGGTGCGTCAATGATCTTCGCTAAATCAGTGCTGTAGATAGAAGAACGGGCGTCTTCAAAGTCGGTGGTGAAACCAACCTGGTTGTTGATCACGAAGTGGATGGTACCGCCGGTGCTGTAACCTTCCAGCTTGGCCATCTGGGTAACCTCGTAGCCAATGCCCTGACCTGCTACCGCCGCATCACCGTGGATGAGGATAGGCAGAATTTTATTAGTGTCACGGCCATACATGGAATCCAGTTTGGCGCGCACAAAACCTTCTACCACCGGGTTCACCGCCTCTAAGTGCGAGGGGTTGGGAGCCAGTTTCAGGTTAATTTTGTGGCCATATGGCGTGTCAATCTCGCTGGAGAAGCCCATGTGGTATTTCACGTCACCATCGCCCATGGTCAGGTCTGGCACGGCCGTTCCCTCAAATTCAGAGAAGATCTGCTCATAGGTTTTGCCCATGATGTTGGCCAGCACGTTCAAACGACCGCGGTGCGCCATCCCAATCACTACTTCCTGCACGCCAAGTTCGGCACCTTTGTCAATGATGGCATCCAGGGCCGGGATAGTGGTTTCGCCACCTTCCAGGGAGAAGCGTTTCTGCCCCAAAAACTTGGTGTGCAGGAAGTTCTCAAACACCACCGCCTCGTTCAGCTTAGACAGAATGCGCTTCTTGTAGTCGATGGAAGGATTGAAATTGATAGACTCCTTCTCAGCCTTCTGCTTGAACCACTCCAGCACCTCTGGGTCGCGGATGTACATGTACTCAAACCCGATGGTTCTTTCGTACACTTTTTTCAGGGTAGCCAGAATGTCGCGCAGGGTGGCAGCGCCTAAGCCAAGCTCAGAACCGCTCTGGAATTTAGTGTCCAGATCGGCCTCAGAAAGCCCGAAGTCAGAAAGGTCCAATAGTGCCTTGCGGTCTTTACGCGGACGCACCGGGTTGGTGTTAGACCGCAGGTGACCGCGGGAACGGTAGGCATAGATCAGGTTTCTCACCTGAATTTCTTTCTCTACCTCACTGGCAGAGACGCTGGGGGCAGCGCCAGGAGCGGCGGGTTTTGCGGCAACCGCTGCTTCCCCGTTTTCACTGGGGTAGCTCTGGGAGAAATCAAACCCCTCAAAGAATTTCTGCCAACCAAAATCCACCGAACCTGGATCTTGCTGATACTGCTTGTACAGTTCATCAATGTACGCTCCATGCGCGTTGGCTATATAAGAGTATTTATCCATAGAATTGAAAGTACTTACTTGAATCGCGGCAAATTATAAAATCATGACCAATAGACATAACCTTAGATTCGCATAAGCAAATATATAAACCACATTAACAAATTATCAGTAGTTCTGGGATACATCTGCTTTGATACGTTCTCTTCATCTAAGGGGTACGTGATTTATTTTGATTTTGGCGAAATTAGAGATAAATAGATAAGGCACAAACCTTTACTCTAACTCTGCTTTTAATTCTTCACTTTCCCCGTTTTCTATTCATTATTCTATTTTTAAGCCAAAAACAGGAGCCTTTTTCCTGACGCATTTCCTCGCTGAGCATCCTTTCTCCAAGGTTACGAGTACACAAAAGACTACCTACGCTTGTTTTTGTATGATACCCAAAATCACTGTTTACTCAGATTACGTTTGCCCCTACTGCTTTCTGGCGGAAGAAGAAATAAAGAAAGCCCAGAAGATAGTGGGCCAGGAAATACCCGTGGAGTGGATGCCTTTTGAACTCAGGCCCGCCCCTACCCCCACCCTGCGGCCGGAGGAAAGCTACCTGCAAACCACCTGGAAAAACTCAGTCTACCCCATGGCAAAGGAATTGGGCGTACCTATCCAACTGCCCACTGTGTCACCGCAGCCGTACACGCATCTGGCATTTGAGGGGTTCCAATATGCCAAAGAACAGGGCAAAGGAGAAGCCTACACCCACCGCCTGTTTACGGCCTTCTTTCAGGAAAGCAAGGACATTGGAGCAATAGAGGTGCTCACGCAACTGGCCGGGGAGATAGGGCTTGAGGCCAGCGCCTTTCAGGAAGCCGTGACTTCGCGCAGGTACCAGACTGCCCACGCGGCTGCGCTGCGGCACGCTGTGGAAGAAGTGGGCGTAAGGGCCGTGCCCACCATGGTTATTGGGGGACACACCATCCGAGGTATGCTGCGCGCCGAGGACCTGGCCAAGGTACTGCAAAGCTTCTCCTCCTGATACGCCTCTCTGTTTTAGGCCTGTTTTGGGGAAATCTGCCTTGAAACGGCTTACTCCCGGTTTCTTACCCGTACAAAAGCCGGAACCTCCGCCGCGGTCTGGAAGAGTTCTGCGTTGGTGATGGGCCCGGCCTGCAGGTTCACGCCATTGGTTTCATCCAGCACCACTGTTTTCTTACGCCACCCCTCCAGGCTTGATCTGTCGGTGACTTCATCCAGGCCCGCGCCGCCGTGCACGTAGACATAGGAGCCTTTCTGGGCCGTTCCGCGCACGTCAAAAATATCCTTGCCGCCCAACCCATAAAGCCTGATCTTTTCGGTTTCTACGGCAAAAAACGTGCGGCTATAGACTTTGGCGCCGTTTACGTTGCCTGGGCCCAGGCGGTAGACTTCCACCACGGTTCTGCCCTGCGGAAGCCGCTGCACCACAAAGCGTTCTGGTTCATCTGAGCCCACCACGGCCACTTCCCGGGCCAGGATCTTGTAGTACTCCTCCGCCACCTGCACCAGCAACCGTCTGCGGCTCCTCAGTTTCTGGAAAGTCTCCTGCCCCACCAGGGCATACACCGACGGGGGCAGGCGCCGGGCCGCCACGTGCAGCACAGAATCAGAAAGGGCGGTCTGCATCTCGCGCGCCAACCTCCTGAAATCAACCAGGGTAACCTCAGACAGGGCCCGGGCATCCAGGAAGGCCGCGTTGATGGTGAGGCCGTACACGTCTTTGAACCGGGCGTGGAAAGACTCAAACTTGCGGGCGGCAAACTTGCGGGTGGCAATCCAGGGAATCACGCCGTCGTCGTAGAGGCAAAGCGCCTGGTCCCGGTCTTTAGGCACGGGTTTGTACCACACCTCCTTGCCCTGGGCATACACGGCCCAGTCCCACTGGCCCTCGTGGCGGTCCCAGTCGCTGAGCAGCATGTCCAGGAGGCGGGCTTTAGCGAAGGCCCACTGGTCAATGCGGTGCCGGCTGGAGCCATAGCGCCGCCGCAGCATCTCCTCGGTACTGACCAGGTCAGAGGCCGGCCCGAACTCCTTTGTGAGCGAGGCTTTGCTGGTAAACTTCTCCTCCATGAGGAACAACTTGTTCCCGAAGAGGTTGGCGTACTGCCTGAAACTCTGGTCTGAAGGGGGCACATACACCAGTTGCGGGTGGGAGTGAAAGATACCGGCGGCATGGGCCAGCGGCTCTACCACCAGCGCCGCATACGGGTTGGTAGCCGACACCTGGTCGCGCACGAAGGCGCCCACAAAGGTTTTCCGCCAGAACGGGGGCAGCACGCTAATAGGGTCTTTGTCTATGGAGCGCAGCGCAAACCGGCGGCCCAGGGAGTCTACCAAGGTAAGGCTGGTGGTTTGCATGCCGCCGCCCAGTTTCTCAATGGCCAGCCCGCCTTTGGCCTCCTGCATGTGAAAGACCTTGGCTTTTACCGGTACCGCCCACACCGGGCGGTAATGCTCGCCCAGGAAAAAGGCGGCCGCCTTGCTGACTTGGTAATGGGCGCCGGCACTCACTGTCACACAATCCCGCACCACAGGTTGTGCAATCCGGTTTCCTCCCAAGGCAGGCAGGGGCCCGCGTTCCCCTGCCTGTTCATCCGTAAAAAAGAAGCTCACCAGTCCGTACAGGAACAGCCCCCCCAGTAGTGCCAGTAGAATTCTTCTCTTCATGTAAGCGCAGTAGACTAGAGTACAGCTTTACCCCAAACCTTTGCCAAAGGTTAGCCGGTTTAAGGGCAACGTTCTTCCTCCCATTACGCAAAAACACCAGAAAAACGCTATCTTTAGGCTTGTGAGCAGGCGTTAACCTTACCAGTTTGCCCTGCGTTTAATCAATTCTACCCAACCTTAACCTTACTTTACCTATGGCAAACAGTGCTACCTACACCGGAATCACTCCAGATCTGTATAACACGCTAAGAGGCAAATTGGGCGCAGCGGGCATTGAACTGGCCGGCAACAGCGGCCGCGTGTCTAAGCAAGGCGTTACCGCCGATTATGCGTATGAAGAAGCCACGCAAACCCTGCAGATCAACAACGTACAGGTGAGCTTTCCGGCCAGTATGATGTTCAGCCCAGACAAGATCATCCAGAAGATAACGGAGGCGGTACGCGGCGCCGGCGGACAGGTGGCCTAACTTGTTCTAAAAAAGCGCGACCTTAGCGGCTGCGTTTGCGTATAAAAATCCCGGTTCGGCCCCACAGGCCAGACCGGGATTTTTTGTACACCTTGACTACCTCTAGAGACACCAAGAAACTAACACTATGGAACAATCACAGAATACCTCCACCCAGCTTGTACAGCCCAAAGATTTCGCCAGAACCGTAGAGTCTATTGTGCACGTGTACCAAGGCAACCATGATGTGCTACCAGATCTGCTGGCTGATGCCGGCCGGATGTTGCTCAAGGTGCGTCAGAAAATGACGCCCGTGCAGCTGGTGCTGTCGGTGGCCGCGGTGGCCATTGGCGCCATTGTCCTGGTTTCTTACAGCGGCAACCAGTTCAGCGACGCGGAAGAAGTGAAGTAGCACCTTTTGCCCCACGCAGAAAAGCCCCGCTTATACCCATAGGCGGGGCTTTTTGTTTCAAGACAGTCGCTTAGTTCTTTTTATTATAAGAATGTTTATATTATATTTATAGTAAACAAGAACAGAGTGACACATGAAAAAAGCAAGCAAGTACTTATTCATGGGCATGGCTGGACTACTGGTGGTAGTGTTATCTGCCCTGGCATACGTGAAGGTGGCCCTGCCCGATGTAGGCGAAGCCCCCGAGATCAAGATCACCGGCACTGAAAGCCAGGTTGCCCGCGGCAGGTACCTGGCCCACAACGTAATGGTGTGCGTTGACTGTCACTCTGAACGGGATTGGACCAAGTACTCTGGTCCGCCCAAACCGGGCACCTGGGGCAAAGGCGGCGAAGCCTTCTCCAAGGACATGGGCTTTCCCGGCACCTTCTTCGCCCGCAACATTACCCCGGCCGGCGTGGGCGACTGGACCGACGGGGAGCTGTTCAGGGCCATCACCGCTGGGGTAGACAAGAACGGGCAGGCCCTGTTCCCGGTCATGCCCCACCACCTGTACGGCCAACTGGCCCAGGAAGACATTGAGGCCGTGATTGCGTACATCCGCACGCTGCCCGCCATTGAGAACGACATCCCAGACTCGCAGCCGGAGTTCCCCATGAACTTCATCATGAACACCCTGCCCAGGAAAGCCAGCCTCAAACCCATGCCCGCCAAGTCAGAGACGCTGCTGTACGGCAAGTACCTGGCCACGGCGGCAGCCTGCGGAGAGTGCCATACGCCTAAAGAAAAGGGCCAGAACATACCAGGAATGGAATTTGCCGGCGGCATGGAGTTCAAGCTCCCGGACGGAAGCACCCTCCGGTCGGCCAACATTACGCCCGACAAGAAAACTGGCCTGGGCAACTGGACCAAGGAGGCCTTTATAAACCGGTTTAAGCAGTACAATGATTCTTCGTTCCACACCCAAACGGTAGCCAAGGGTGCGTTTAACACGGTCATGCCCTGGGTAATGTACGCCGGCATGGAACAGCAAGACCTGGAAGCCATTTACGCCTATCTGCAAGACATTCCGGCAGTACCCCACCAGGTGGTTCGCTACAGCAAATAAACACCAGAGGTATTAGCGTTAATCTTTTTACCGGAGCCGTTTGGGCCTGTTTTCTCAGAAACAGCCCTAAAACGGCTCCTTCTTTTTTGGGCTACGCCAACGGTTTGTAGCCTGCAAAGGTGCGCCGGGCGCAGAAAGTGGAAGGCTTGGGCACTCACGGCGCGCTGTTTATGTTTTCTTTGCACACGCCCTTGGTATGCCCCGCAAAAAGAAGAAGAAGTACGCCGCTGCAGATGCCGTTCCGCTCACCGCCCAGGAGCGGGTGAGCCGTTACATGCGCGGCAACAAGTCCAGGGACACGCAGCCGGAGTTGCTACTGAGGCGCGCCCTGTGGCAGAATGGCTTGCGCGGCTACCGCATTCATTGGAAGCACGTGCCGGGCAAGCCCGATGTCTGCTATCCCGGCCGCAAATTGGCCATCTTCCTGCATGGGTGTTTCTGGCACCGGTGTCCGCACTGCCTGCCCGCCATGCCCAAAACCAACCTCCCCTTCTGGACCGAAAAATTCACCCGCAATCAGCAGCGGGACCAGCAGCACCGTCAAAAACTTAAAGCGGCAGGCTGGCAGGTACTGGTCATCTGGGCCTGCCAACTGCACCAGGACCTGGCGGGCTGCCTGCTTACCATCAAGGCCTTGCACCAAGGCGTGCCGGAGAGCTATTGGGTAGAGGCCGCGTAACTTTTGCGGCTTAGCACACACTCTCTGTTTTGGGGCCGTTTCGCCAAAAACACGCCCTAAACACCAATTGTGCCCTCCGCTTGCTTTCTATTGGGAAGCGCACTTCAGCAGTCTAAAAAACAACAGCGAGGCCTGGGTTTACTCCCAACGGACTGGCACGCCCAACTTACGGGCGGTATACCCCGCGGCCGAGGCATGCAGTTTGGGCAAGACCTGGTTCAAATCGTCGGCAAACTCCACGTGCAGGTCTTCGTGCAGCTTTTGCAGTTTCTGCAGCGCCTCCTGCGTCTGTTTGGCCAGGAACACCCCCAGCGGTTCGGTGGCGCCGGTTAGGTCACGCACCAGGTCCTGCTGGTATAACAGTACTTCCTTTAGCAGCAACAGCAGCAGGCTGACTCCCCCGTAGGCATCGGCGGTTACTTTGGCGTGGTTGTTCAGGAGCGGGCACAGCGCCCGCAAAGCGATCAGCAGTTCAGAGGCGTTGTAGTAAAAGCCCTGCGCCACGGCCTGAATGTGGGCATGCAGCGCTTCTCTTCGGGTTTCCAGTCCATCGGGGCCTTCCAGCAACTCAAAGGCCAGCTGCTCCTGCAGCAACTGGTTGGGCGTGAGCAGCTGCAGCAACAGTTTGTCTTTGCGGGCGGCGGGCAGAGCCAGAATGGCCTTGCGGAGTTCTTTGTCTAACGCGGGCATAATGCGAGTCTTCTTCTTAGCGTGAAACAACAAAACGGCCCGGTTTATTCCTTTTCGGGAAAGATTGCCCCAGGCAGCAGGCTTGCTGGCAGCGCCGGCATGAAAGCAGGGGCTGCGCCAACCTTAGAGGGCCAAAACTGCGTAAACAGCGGCAAACAGCCGGTGCATCCCGGTTTTTCAAAGTACGGTTCCTTGTTTTGGCCCTGTTTTCCAGAAAGCAGGCGCAAAACCAGAGAGCTGCCAGCTCCTTAAAAAATGAACATGAGAGACTATTTACCCTACAGGGTAATCCTTCTTCAACTTTGCGCCTGGGTGTTTGCGCCCCTGGTTGCCTGGGCCCAATTGCCATCCCTGCCATCTGGTTCTCCCTCGTACACGGTGCTGCTGGCCGGCCGGTGGTCGCCGGGTCAAACTGCGGCGGCTCCCCTGCCGCTGTTGCAAGCCCAGTTGCAGCAATCCGGCGAGAAAAGCGCCCTGGTGCTCATCGGGAATCCTTTTCAGCCGGCTACCCTGCCGGCTGTATCGGCGGCCAACCGCAAAGAACTGGAGGCGCAGCTGCAGCGGCAACTCAACTACCTGCAAGGCTACCAAGGCAAGATCATCTTAATGCCCGGCGAGCATGACGCCAAGGGCCGCGTGGTACAGGAAGTGAAGAACCAGGAACGGTTTATTGCGCAGTACCTTAATAACGAGAAGCTGGTCTTGCCCGAGAACCACTGCCCCGGCCCCTCTGAGGTGGCCCTCACCGATGACGTGCACCTGCTCCTGCTAGACACCCAGTGGCTGCTGCCCAACCGCCGCATAGACGAGGAAGAGGAACAGCGCGGCTGCCCCACTACCGGCGGCACCGCCACCCTGGCCGCCCTGGACGACGTGCTGCGCAGCAACGAGGAGAAGAACCTGCTGGTGGTCATGAGCATCTCGCCCCAGATGAAGAACCTGGAGTACCGCCTCATGCACCGCCAGCTGGCCCAGATGTACACCCAGCACAAGGGCCTGGTACACGCTGAGGGCAACTCGGCCGCCCTGGCGCACCAGACCAAGGACAGCGTCCACTTTGTTTCGGCGGGCTTGGGCGCTGACAGCCGGAAAATTTCCAAAGACGCCACGGCGCACTTCTCGCAGGCCAGCGCCGGGTTTGCCAAGCTGCTGTATTTCCCCAACGGCGAAACCTGGCTGGAGATCTGGACCGCCCCAGACGCCCAAAGCGCCCAGGGCCAGGTGGCGCACCGGGCGCTGCTCTCGCGCAAGCTCACCCAGCAACAGCTAGAGGCGCAGATCAAACGCATGAACCTGAACTTCGCGGGGCAAAAGGCCAGCCTGCCGGCCAGCCTGGTGTACAAGGGCAGCGGCTTCAGAGAGTGGCTGCTGGGCGAAAACTACCGCCCCGAGTGGCAAACCCCCGTTACCCTGCCGGTCTTTGACATTGGTTCCCAGAAAGGCGGCCTGAAGGTGGTGCAGCGCGGCGGCGGCTTTCAGACCGTGTCCCTGCGCCTGGAAGACAGCACCGGCCGCCAGTACGTGCTGCGCTCCGTGGAGAAATACCCCGACGCGGCCCTGCCCCGCATCTTGCGCCAGACCATTGCCGCCGACGTGGTGAAAGACCAGATCTCGGCCTCGCACCCGTATGGCGCGCTGGTGGTGCCAAGGCTGGCCAGCGCCGTGGGCGTGTACCACACCAACCCGCAGTACTTTGCCATTCCGGAGGATCCGCGGTTTGGGAAGTACCTCAAGGGCTTTGCCAACACCATTGGCCTGTTTGAGGAACGTCCCGACGAAGACATGTCTGACCTGGCCAGCTTCGGGAATTCTGAGAACGTGGTGGGCACCGACAAAGTCCTGGAAAACACCCTGGAAGACCAGAACGACGAGGTGGACCAGCGCAGCCTGCTCCGAGCCCGCCTCCTGGACTTCTTCATTGCCGACTGGGACCGCCACGACGACCAGTGGCGCTGGGCCGAGTTCAAGAAAGAAGGCAAGGGCAAGCTCTACAAACCCGTACCGCGCGACCGTGACCAGGCTTTCTTCGTGAACCAAGGGGTGATCCCCAACATTGCCAGCCGCCGCTGGATCCTGCCCAAGGTGCAGGGGTTTGACGAGAGCCTGCGCGACATCAAGGGCTTCAACTTCAACAACCGCTACTTTGACCGCTACTTTCTCACCAAACTGGAACGCGCTGACTGGGTGGCCATGGCCGATTCTGTGCGCGCCGCCCTCACCGACGAGGCTATTGACGAGGCCGTCCGTGCTTTGCCGCCAGAGGTGTACAGGATCTCCGGTGAGCGCCTGGCCAACACCCTCAAAGCCCGCCGGGCCTACATCCGCCGCGACGCCGAGGACTACTATGAGTTCCTGGCCCAGAAAGTAGACGTGGTGGGCACTGATCTGGAGGAACAGTTTGAGGTAAGACGCGAGCCCGGCGGCTCTACCCTGGTCACCATCTACAAGAAAGGGAGCACCGCCCCCGAGGACGAGCTGTACCGTCGCCGCTTCCAGCCCGATGAGACCCGCGAGATCAGGCTGTACGGCCTGGGCGGCGCCGATGCGTTCAACGTGCAGGGCCAGGCCTCAGACGGAATAAGGGTACGCATCATTGGAGGCGACGGCCAGGACGCTATCACAGACAGCTCCAGCGTGGTGGGCCTGCGCCGCCTGACCTACGTGTACGATGCCCCTAACGGCACCCAACTGCAGTTGGGCCCTGAGGCCCGCAACCTTACCCGTAAACGGCCCACGCCGGTGTATGACCGCCGCAGCTTTAGGTACAACTACCTCGGCCCGCTGGCCTCCATTAATTATAACCGCGACGATGGCTTTATCCTGGGCGGCGGGGTGCTGCTCAAAACCCAGGGCTTCCAGAAAGAGCCGTATGGCATGATGCAGCGCCTGGAAGCCAGCTATGCGTTTCAGACCAAGTCGTTCATGGTAGACTACGGGGCCCATTTCCCGCAGCTGAGGCTAGGCCTTGACCTGAAGGTGAACGTGAACTGGAAAAGCCCGGGCTTCTCGCAGAACTTCTTTGGGTTGGGCAACGAGACCGCCTACAACCCAGACATAGACATTGAGTATTACCGGTTCCGGTCTGCCCAGTTCTACGCCAACGTCTTGGCCGGCCGCAAGCTGAGCCAGTACGAGACCATCTTCGTGGGTCCGGCTTACCAGACCGTGAACGTGGAGCGTACGCCGGGCCGGTTCCTGCCCGAGCAGCTGACCACCTCAGACCGGCTGGCCGGCTACTATGAACCGCATGCCTACGCCGGGGCCCGCATAGAATACGTGCTAGACTCCCGTGACCTGGCGGCCCTGCCGGCCAAGGGGGTGTACTGGCAAGTAGCCGCCGACCTGCTCAAGGGCACTAACCGCCACTCGGCAGACGTGGCGCGGGTGCACTCGCAGTTCGCCCTCTACCAGACCCTGCGCATTCCGCTGAAGCTGACCCTGGCTACCCGCTTTGGCGGCGGCCACACCTTTGGCGATGACTTTGAGTTCTTCCAGGCGCAAACCCTGGACGGCCCCACCATGCTGCGGGGCTACCGCCGCAACCGCTTCAGCGGGCAAAGCACCCTCTACAACAACACGGAGGCCCGCCTGCGCCTGTTCAGCTTCACTACCTACCTGTTCCCTGCCTCCATCGGGGTCTTCGGGTTCCATGACATTGGCCGCGTGTGGATGGAAGGCGAAAACTCCAAAAAATGGCACCGAAGCCACGGCGGCGGCATCTGGCTCTCGCCCCTGAACCAGGTGGTCCTCTCAGTGGGCTTTGCCGCCTCACAGGAAGAAAACCAGTTCCTGCTCCGGGGCGGTTTCCAGTTCTAACCCGTAGGACCCATAAAAACAGAAAGGGCTGGCCATATGGCCAGCCCTTTCTGTTTTGAGGCTTTTTTTGGTAAAAGACCCTTAAAACGCTTAGTTCAGGAAAATAGAGAACAGCTCAAACCGGTTAGAGGAAAAGCTCCAGTGCGAGGGTGATGGATGAATCTCCTCGCCGGTGGCATCAATAATGGTCACCGCCATTCCTTCTTCCTGGTTGAGGGGCTCAGTGAAATGTTTCACCGTGTACACGTGCCCTTCCTCAATCCACTCTTCTGGCTCAAAGTTGGGGAGGGTGGCATCAATACACTTGGCGTAAACCGCCATATAGCTAGGTGGATAGATCAAATTTACCATGTCTTATAAACTGTAAACAGGTGAGAAAAATTCCGGCGTGGCATGGGTCTTCCCCTAAATTAAGGCCCTGCTCCTTCGTTAGACCAGCACGCGCCTGCCGTTTAATGTCATGACTAGTATACGCACCTATTCTGACTTTTCCAACAAAGGGTGGCAGAAATTGCCGCCAGAAAGGCACCCTCTTTCAGATATGTCCGTACAAACACAAGCCGGTTTGCCCGGTATTCACTTGTTTTTACACCATAACGTAACCGCACCATGGAACAGGATAATAAATTCAACGAGAAGGAAAAACTACCCAACGGCACCCAGGCGGCCGATGACCTGAAGCAAACCTCTGAAGAGCCGGGAGCCGGTGCCAATGACAAGGCCAGCTTCCAGCAAGGCGGCCAGCAGCCGGGCAATAGCCAGGGCGGCCAGGGCGGCCAGTCTACCGACGGCGAGAAGAACTCCCGCCATGACGCCGGCGATGAAATGAGCGTGTTTGGCCGTCTGGACAGTTAAACGAAGCAGGCAGAACCCTCTATGCAAGACCAGATAAGCAACGTTCTGCGGCAGAAGCAGCACTCCTGCTTTCCGGTGGCACCAGGTGTCATGGGCCAGGAAATTGTTTTCGTGAACCTGTACTACGTGGAGAACCCAGACAAATCCTGGGTTTTGGTTGACGCCGGACTGTACGGCTCCGCCGACCGCATCAGAAAAGCCGCCGAGGAGAAGTTTGGCAAGGGCAATCCGCCCAAGGCCATCCTGCTCACGCACGGCCACTTTGACCACGTGGGCGCCCTGCAAACCCTGGCCGACCTCTGGCAAGTGCCGGTGTATGCGCACCCGCTGGAGTTGCCTTATCTGACCGGCCTGTCCAGCTATCCACCGCCCGACTCCAGCGTGGGTGGGGGCGGCATGGCTTACCTCTCGTTCATGTACCCCAAAAAGCCCATCACGTTTAGAGGGCAACTGGAGACGCTCCCCCCTGATGGCTCGGTGCCCTTTTTGCCGGAGTGGCGGTGGGTGGAAACGCCCGGTCACTCGCCGGGGCACGTGTCGTTCTTCAGGGAGCATGACCGGGTGTTGCTGGTGGGCGATGCCTTTGTGACCCGCAAACCCGAGTCTGCCCTGGCCGTCTTAACCCAGAAACAGGAAGTGTGCGGCCCACCGGCCTATTTCACCCCCGACTGGGAAGCGGCCCGCACCTCGGTGCAACGGCTGGCCGAGCTGCAACCAGAAATTGCGGCCAGCGGGCACGGGTTGCCCATGCAGGGCCCGGCCCTCAAACAAGGCCTGAACGACCTGGCGCGCCTCTTTGACCAGTTGGCCATCCCCAACCGGGGCCGTTACGTGCCAGAGCCTGCGGTGACAGATGCCACCGGCGTGGTGCAGTTACCGCCCACCGTGAACAACACGGTGCCCAAGGTGCTGGCTACCGCCGGCTTGGTGGCACTGGCCGGTTTGGCTACCTACGCGCTCACCAAACAGCGGAAATCCAGAACGTACTCCCGCGTGAAGCGCACCTGGCCGGCACACGCCGGTACGCCCCAGCGGCCTACCCCTGGGCCCAGCGCGCCGGAGCATGCTTCCTTTTCGCATGGTTCTGATGAGGTAGAAGCCACCAACAACTACCCGTGACACGCCCCACTTAACACAAAAAGAGGAGCCGGCTCTAAAACCGGCTCCTCTTTTTGTTTACAAGGTTTTCCGTTTCAGGGCACTTTTCTGGAAAACTGCTCTGAAACAGATGGTGCCCGTTAGATCCCCAGGGCTTTCCGCTTCAGGACGGCGAACTCCTCCTGGGTGATGGTGCCCTGGTCCAGCATGTCGCGCAGGCGCTCAATGGTGGCGATGTCATCGTGCACGTGGCTGCCGCTGTTCGCCATGGTACCGCTGCCAAAGCTGGAGGTTCCGGTGCCATAGGTATCTGACGCCATGTGGTCATGGGCTGCTCTGTGCTGGGAGCGGCGGCTGTAAAACCGGTCTTCGTCAAACTGTTCGCGGTTGTAGAAATCAGCGCCGGGAGTTCCCATGCCGGAGGTTGGCTGCGCCGAGGAAGTTGCAGTGGACGAGCTGTTGTACGAATCTGCAGGGCTGGTGACCGCATGCATGACCCGGTACTCATAGTCTGCGTCTACCGCGCCGCCCCGGTAAAACGGAATGCGGGACAAGGTGGACTGGTCCATCCCGATGAACACCTGGTCGCCGTCGTTGTCTAGTTGCGCCGCGCCAATGGGCACCAAGATGTGCCGGGCGTCGGTGTCGGGCAGCACGCGGTCTTTGTCTACGTCTACATCCAGGTAGCGCACTTTCATGAGTTCGCGGTCTACAATGAGATCATCTACCTTGCCAATGCGCTTGCCGTCTGAGCCTATCACTTCCCAGCCCCTCACGTCTAAGTCTCTGCTGGCTACTTTAAAATCTTTAAGGTCATGTAAAGGGGCGAGCCTTGCCACCCCGTCGTTTGCATGGTATGCCATAGTACTTGGTGTTACGGTAGAGGGTTAAACAGACAGGAAGGCAGGCGCCAGGGGCATGACCATACCGGCCGGTACGCCGGTGTCGGTGTTCATGGTGTCGCCGTTTTGGGTTTCAAAGAAGTATTTGTACACCAGCCAGCCCACTACCAGCAAGACCAACAGCGCAATGATCCAGGCCCAGCTAGATCGTTTTTTGGGTTCAATGTTTATTTCAGCCATAGTTTTAGTTTGTTTAAGGTCAGTGCAGCAGGAAGGACTGCATTCTTGCGTACGAAGCTTTCACCCAGAGGTTTATACCCGGGCCATTCTGCACAATACCGCACCGCACAAACGCACCAAAACCAATACAAGGCACGGAAACTGATAAACCGGCCCGCGCCCCTGAACTGAACGCCCCTAAAACCCAGAAGCCATTTTGGGCCCGATTTTGCACAATCAGGCCTAAAACGGCTTCTGGTAAGATTTAACGCCCGGGGCGGAAAGACGCTTACTTAGCGGCGTCCTGCCCCGGAATCTGGGGAAACTCAATAAACTCGCCCTCCGGCGAGAAGAGCATGCTCAGGGGCTCCTGCGGATCGCGCAGTATGTCTTCCTGCGTAATGCCCCACTTGGCCCAGACGGTGGCCAGGAGCCGGGCGTAGGAACTGTGCTGCCAGGGGTTGAAGATCACGTTGGTGACATCGTCAATGAGCGTGTCCAGGACCAGGTGGTCGTCTTGCGGCTTTACGGGGCGTACCAGGTAATCTGGGATCACGTTGAGCAGGTAGGCGGCGTAAAAGACCCGGGCGCTGAACTCGGCGGCCTGGATGGGCTGTAGCTGCCGGGGCTCAATCACTTCCCACGCCGGGCGCATGACGTCTTTGATCATACCGTTGTCCAGCAGGCAGCAGACCAGCAGGGCATTGTCCAGCCGCAGGCTGAACATCATGGTAGAGAGCTCGTCGCGGAACTCAAAGCGGTTGGGCTCCGCCGAGGCATCCACGTCCAGGATGAAAAGCGAGCAGGGCAGGAAATCGGCAAACTCCATGGGCACCCGAATGGATTGCAGCACCCTGAAGAACGACTGAAACTTGAGCAGCATCCGGGGTTGCTCGCTCACGGCGTACTCGGGGCGCACCAGCGGGTTCTGTTCCTTGATCAGCTCGGTGATGAGCGTGCCGTAGAACATCTTGCCCAGCCACTGGAACAGCAACTTCTGGTCCAGGGCCCGCAGGCCGGGCACCCCTTGCGCTACCGCGGCCTGCACCTTCTCCTCCAGAGGGGCCAGGTGCTGTGTCTGGCAGGTAGTGCAGCACGGCACCTTCAGGTCCTGGTAAGTGACCACGCTCTGGTCCAGCAGCCGAAGCAGTTCATGGGTAAGGCCATACTTTTCCATGAGCCAGGCCGGGAAAATGGTGGTCTGCTGGTCTGCCGGAATGGTGGTGCCGCAGGAAAAACAGATGTGGTTTCCAAACCGCATTCCGTCAAACGGGTCAAAAATGGCAAGGTGCTGCTGCATACAAGTAACGGGCAAAGCCTTAGGGTAAACCGCAAAGATACGCATCAATGCTGCTTGGCGTGCAATCTTGCCCCGGTAACGTGCGTTAAACCGGCAGCCCCGCAACCCGGCATGGTACTTGTACTCTGCCCGGCAACATAAACCCAACCACTATGAAAACCATCTTACCTTTTGTGTTTGCCATGCTGCTCTCCTTCAGTTCTTCCCTGGGGTACGCCCAGCAACACCCCCTGCCGCCTTTGGTAAACACCTCGGGCCTGGGCGAGGTGAAAGTTCAGCCCGACCAACTCACCTTCAGGGTGGGGGTGGAGATACGGGAAAAAACCCTGGACGAAACCCGCAAAGCCGCCGACCAGCGCACCGCCGCGCTGATCAGCTTCCTGAAGAAAAGCGGCATAGACGACAAAGACGTGCAGACCGAGAACCTGTCTGTTTACCCCATTTACTCAGGCCCGGAGTACGGGCAAACGGCCCCGCAGTCCTTCCAGGCCACCAGAACCATCTCGGTGACGCTCAAGAAACTGAACCGGTTTGACGAGCTCATGACCGGCCTCTACAAAGCGGGCGCCAACCGCGTAGACGGCATCACCTATGAGACCACCCAGCTGAAAAAACACCAGGAGGAAGCCCGCCGCAAAGCCGTGCAGGACGCCAAGCAGAAAGCCGTGCTGCTGGCCTCTGAGCTGGGCTCCAAAGTAGGCCGCCCCTACCAGATCAACGAGAGCGGCAACGGCGGCCCCAGACCCGTGCTGTACGCCAAAGCCGCCATGCGCGAAATGTCGGCCATGGATGCCGGGGGGCCCACCATCGCCCTGGGCGAGATCACCATCACCTCCACGGTAGAGGTAAGCTTCCTGCTGGAGTAGCCTTCCCGGAAGATTCTTACTTTGCCAGGAGCAGCCAGAGAGGCGCAGGCGGGCAGGCTGAACCATTCGGCCGGCCCGCCTGCGCCTCAATTTTCTGGAAAAGGGTAGCCGCCGGCGCATGCCAACAAGCCGTTTTTAGCCAGTTTTTGGGAAATCAGCCCAAAAAGGCAACACCGGCCGCCGCTTCCGCGTCAAGCAACTATCCTGTTTTTTGGATACATTTGGAAGATTATGAAGGAACCTGCATTTATTCTGGAAGGAAAGCCGGTGCATGTGGTGCAAACCGCCGAAGCATTGCAAGAGGCCGCGCACCATTTAAACCAGCAGCCAGAACTAGCCCTAGACCTGGAGTTTGACCAGCACCATTACACCTACGGGTTCACGCTGTGCCTGATCCAGATCTCAGACGGCCACACCTGTTTTTTGATTGACCCTTTTCCGCTGGATGACCTGCAACCCCTGTGGGATGTGCTGGAGAACCCGGCGAGCACCAAAATATTCCACCACGCCAACAATGACCTGATGCTGCTCAGCATGCTGGGTTGCCAGGTGCGCAACCTGGTAGACACGGCCGTGGCCGCCAAGATCCTGAACTACGCCAAGGCCGCCCTGGGTACCTTGCTGGAGGAAGAGCTGGGCCTGAGGCTGGACAAGTCGCAGCAGATGAGCAACTGGAACCAGCGCCCCCTGTCTAAACGGCAGCTGGAGTACGCCGCGCAGGACGTTTTGTACCTGCACCAGCTCAAGAACGCCATGGTGGCCAAGATAGAGGAGCTGGGCCGCCTGCACTGGCTGGAGGAAGAAGACCAACTGCTGGAATCCATCACCTACGTAGAACTGGAAGACCCGCACCTGAAGATCAAGTTTCCGCAGCGGCTTACCCTCTTGCAGCAGTTTGTGCTGAAGCCCGTCTATGATTTCCGCGACCAGCTGGCCCAGAAGTGGAACATTCCGGCGGGGCAGGTGATCAACACCAACGCCCTGATGCAGCTCTTGCAAGACCCGGAGCAGGGTATCAACAACTGGCTGTACCACACCAAGGGCATCAACGGCCGCCTGCAGCAGGAACGGTACGAGGAGCAACTGCAACGGATTGTCAACGGTTCTCTGAAAGAGGCCAAGAAACGCCAGATCCCCAACCGGCTGCCGCCCAACCCTTACCCGCCCCGGCTGAAGACTCCGGAGACCGAGGCCCGGCGCGAGCTGCTCTGCACCGTGCAGCGGGCCTTGATTGAGCGTTACGGCGCCTACGCCACGCCCATGCTCCTGGACCAGAGCACCATCACCCACTACAGCCAGACGGGCGAACTAGTTATTGTAAAGAAATACGCGCGTGAGATAGTGGAGGCGACCGCCCGTGACCTGCAGATCACGCTGTAGTCTCCCGTGCAAGAGAGAAGAAGAGAATTATGCCCAAGAAGAGTCTTGAATTTGGTTTATACAACTGGTTTCCAGGGTACGGCTACGCCCCCATCCACCCGGCCAACCGCAGGGAGTTTGAATTGCTGGAGCCTCACAACAAAGTGTTTGAGAAAGTGGGCGAGATAAACGGCTGGCTGCTGCTGCGCTACTCAGACGAGGAGTTTAAGGTAAGGCCAGACCTGTTCACGGCGGTGCAGTGGCTGCCCTTCACCTTTGGCGAATGGGTGCGCCCCGCCGACCAACCCACCGGCCCCATTGCCGAGATCACCGATATTTACTGGAGCGTGCCCGATGACGCCGCGTTTTTCGCCCTCAAACAAGGGAAAAGAAGGCTGGAGGGTTTGTTCAGGCAAGAGCAACTGCGCCCGGCGTAAGTAAAAACAGCGGCCTTCCTTTACGTAAAGGAAGGCCGCTGTTTTTAAGCCCTTTTTCAGGAATTAGAGCGCATCCTTGATCTTGTTGATGATGCCGCCCTCAGAAGAACCGGTCATCTGCTCTACCTGGGCGTGCGCCTGCGGCAGGGGCGGTCCTAACATGGGCTCATCGCCTAGCGGTGCGCCGGGCACCATTTGGAAATGGCTCTTCCCATCCATAGATGGCCCGGAAGACCAGCGCCCGGCGGCCATGTCGTCTTTGTAGATGTTGGTGGTCACAAAGGCATAGGAGAACTCCTGCACCTCCTGGTCTTGCGGGAAGCTGTTGGGAATTGGGTGCACCCCATTCAGGCCACCCAGCTCTTCCAGCACCGCCAGCCACTGGTTCTGGTGCATGGTGTCACGGGCAATCAGGAAGGCCAGCATGTCTTTCATGCCGGGGTCATCGGTAGACTCCCACAGGCGGGTGGCCAGGGTGCGCCCGGTAGTTTCTGCCACCACGTTGGCGTACATGTCACTGGCCAGGTTATTACTGCTCACTATCCAGGAGCCGTTGAACGGAACGCCGTTGGCATCGGTGGCCATGGCCCCCAAACCAGCCGACAGGAAGTGCCGCGGGTCCATGCCGCCCATTACCTGCTCCACAATAGGGTTAGCCCCCACTATCTCATCTTTCAGCGAAGCAGAGGCCCCTTCCAGGTTTAAGGCTACGGCGGTGGCCAGCATCTCAATATGGCTAATTTCCTCGGTTCCGGTCTCTAACAACATGTGTTTGTATTTCACAGGCCCGCGGCTGTTCCAGGCCTGGAACAGGTATTGTAAGCACACCCTCATTTCCCCTTCAATCCCGCCAATAGCCTGCTGCAATAAACGCGCAAATTGGGGATTGGGCTTGTCAACTCTTACCTTGTACTGAAGTTTACGATCGTGGTAGAACATTGGCTTTTGGGTTAAATAGAACATTTATTTTCCCCATTCTTAACGAGCGTATTTTTAGAAAGGATAATTATTTTGAAAATAAAAATCCAATAAATACAATAATATAGCGATATTTAGTTTACGCTATCTTTCTGAAAAACAGGCTCAAAATCGGCTCGGTCGCTTTGCGTTGCGTATGTTATTGGCATCATTCCCCCCAGAAATCAGGTTAAATGCGGGCTTCCTTAACAGGCAGGGCAAGAGCAGTTATTAGTCGTTCATTTCTATTGCCTATATCTAAATTTAGGCACCGTATTTCAGGAATTTAAGCGGCAACCTGCAACAGCAACCTACCGAAATAAACTTACACTCTTCCAGCTCAATTTCTAAGCAAAAATCAAAATAGTACTACTTAATCACCAAACTTACCGAAGATTCAGCAGAGCCCTCGCGGAGATTATTTCAGTTGAAAAGTAGAGACGTAGACCAAATAGTAATATCTGCCGTATACTAGGCGTAATGAACCAAACGAACACAACTATGAAAAAAGCACCCAAAATTTTGGCTGCCGCCGCTCTGGCAGTAGCCTTCGGATTCTCCTCTTGTGAGTCTAAAACTGCCGAAAACGTTGAAAACGGAGCGGAATCGGCGGCAAACGAGGTTGAGGCGGAAGCCGATTCTGCCTTCACCAGCACCGACACTGTCTCTGTGCAGGATGAACCGGTACAAGACGGAGTTGCAGACAAGATGGAGAACCAATAGAAATACTTCTATATCTTTTTGTAATACGCCCGCTATTAGGCACTCACGTTGCTGGTAGCGGGCTTTTTATTTGCGGTTTATACTAAATTGAATTATTCAATTTTTTTCCACCATAGTAATATAACCTATTATAAACCTCCTATATTTGTACCCCCTAATACACCAATAGATCTAAACCCCAGGATTTGTGAAGTTAGCTTGCCAGACCTTGCCCTACATCAACGTTTACCTAGAAACCAACCTGCGTGTAGTTCACGTGGAGTGCCAGGGGTTTGTGCCAAGCAGCATCTACAGGCAAACCATTCTGCGGGTGCTGGACGTGATCAAGGCCCACCACCTGGTGGGTTGGGTCTATGACATCCGCAAGCTCAAAAGCCTGCACCCCCATGACCAGGATTGGTTCATAGATGACGTGCTGCCCCTGCTTACCCAAACCCTGGTGCGCAAGTTGGCCGTGCTGGAATCTACCAGCGAGCTGGGCCAACTTAACCTGAGCCATCTGGTGTATAGTACGCACACACCCTTCTCCTTTGAGCTGCAGTATTTTGCCGACGTGGCCTCTTCCCTGGAGTGGATTGCGCAAACCTCTGCTACTGATCACAGGAAAGTCCCCGCCTTAGGGCTGCAGGCCATGCCCCTAGCTTAGCACAGGTTCTCCAGTTTGTGGTGGTTTGGCTTGTTCTGGGCCGGAAACGCGTAATCATGCAGGTAGCTGTATTTCTCGCACAGCTGGCCTCCTTTGGCAATGGTGGCGTTTTTGAGCACCCCGTCTTTGTCGCCGTTGAAGAGGTGGGGCAAGATCTTGTCTATGATCTGGCGGCTAAAATCACGCGAGGCGTTGCGGGGCAACTCGCAGGGCAGGTTGTCCACGGCCATGATGGTGATGTTCTTCTCTGAGCTGTACGCCTCCTCCAGTTCATCGGTCCAGGGGTTGTAGTCAAAGGCCGGCTCGGCAATGGTGGTTACGCGCTTGGTGCAGGGAATGGAGCCGTTCACGTCACACGTTATGTCGGCAATGGTGTTGATCCTGAAATCGGGGCGCTGCATGTCTTCGCGGGTGAACAGCACGGGCGCGGCCGGGTTCCAGTAGGCGCAGGCCATGAGCAGGTCGGTCACGCGCGAGAACTTGTGGAAGGTGGACTGGTACAGGTGCGGGTTCTGGTAGAAATCCTGCGAGTCCCACACCTCCACGTCGGGCCGCACGTGGTAGTGCGAGGAGCGCAGCTGCGTGAACACCGGCTCAGAGAACTCCTTGTAGAGGTAATCAAAGGGGGTTACCTCCTTCAGGCCCATGCGGGTGAGCACCTCCAGGGCACCTTGGGTCACTCTTCCGCCCCCGGTGACGGCAATCTTGATGTTGGGCAGGTTCTTCACCTTGAAAAACTCTTCCAGCATGTCTTCCATGTCCTGGCACTGGTGGGCGGGCTTCAGGTGAAAGAGGTTCCATTTGCGCCCATACGTGAGCAGGCCGTTGTACGCCCCCACAATGCCGGCCCATCGGCCGAAGGCCACTTCCCGCTCGCCTTTGGCGTTGGTGATGGTCTCATAGTCAACGAGCGTGATGTTCTTGGCCAGCACCGCCTGCAGCAACTTCTGATTATGCGCCTGTTTTTTGATGGTGTGGGAAAAGAAAAAGTACGTCTTGTTGGGGATCAGCTGGTCTACGGGCACTTCCTTCACCCCGAACAGCACATCGCAGCCGCTCAGGTCTTCCTTCAGGGGAATGCCCAGGTCGGCGTACTCTTCGTCTGAAAAACAACGGATGGGGCTGGGTTGCACCACCAGTTGCACCTGCGGGTAAGTCTGCAACACTTCAAGGCACTTCTTAGGAGTAAGCGGCACCCGTTTGTCTACCGGCACCTTCCCTTCGCGCAGGACCCCAATCTTTAACTTTTTCATAACAGCTGATCTTAGAGCAACAAGTACGTTTTAAGGTTGTTTTCCCAAAAACACAGCAATAATGCAAACCTCTTCCCAACCTTGCCTGCAATTTAAGCGCTCCCCCTGTAATTAGTGAATTATAACCTGTACTTTTGTAAAATCATTTGCACCAAACGTTTGTTACAGGACAAAAGAAACTTATCTACCTAAATTCCAGCGATAAATGATCTTTAAAACCAAGCCTGCCGATATCTTCAAGGAGCGCCACAACGGTCCGGTGAAAGAACAGATGCAGGACATGCTGCAGACCATTGGGGCAGCATCTCTAGACCAATTGATAGACGAGACGGTTCCGCCGGCTATCCGCTTGAAAAAACCGCTGAACTTACCGGCCGCGCTCACGGAGCGTGACTTCCTGCGTAAGTTCTCCCAGATTGCCAAGCAGAACAAACTCTACAAATCATACATCGGACTGGGATACCATGACACCATCCTGCCGCCGGTGATTCAGCGTAACATCCTGGAGAACCCAGGCTGGTACACCGCTTACACGCCTTACCAGGCCGAGATCGCCCAAGGCCGTTTGGAGGCCTTGATCAACTACCAGACCCTGATCATTGACCTGACCGGCATGGCCATCGCCAACGCGTCTTTGTTGGATGAGGCTACTGCCGCTGCTGAGGCCATGAACCTTCAGTACTCTTTGCGCAAAGGTGCCCGCAAAAACGCGAACCGCTACTTTGTGTCTAACCAGGTATTGCCACAGACCATTGACGTGCTGCTTTCCCGCGCCACGCCGCTGGGCATTGAACTGGTAATTGGTGACCACCGCGAAGTCAACCTGCAAGACGACACGTTGTTCGGAGCCCTGGTGCAGTACCCTGCCGCCGACGGTGAGGTATTCGATTACACTGATTTTATCGCGCAAGGCCACGAAGTTGGTTTACCGGTAGCCGTTGCCGCTGACCTGCTGAGTTTGACCTTGTTGAAATCACCAGGTGAGATGGGTGCCGACGTGGTAGTTGGTTCTTCGCAGCGTTTCGGGGTTCCGATGGGCTACGGCGGACCGCACGCTGGTTTCTTCGCCACTAAAGACGAGTACAAGCGCAATATCCCGGGCCGTATTATCGGGATTTCGCAGGATGCGTTCGGGCAGAAAGCCTACCGCATGGCCCTGCAGACCCGCGAGCAGCACATCCGCCGCGAGAAAGCTACCTCTAACATCTGTACCGCGCAGGTATTACTGGCCGTGATGGCTGGGATGTACGCCGTGTACCACGGCCCGCGCCGTCTGAAATACATCGGTCTGAACATCCACAGCCTGACCCAAATCCTGGAGAAAGGCCTGGAGCGTCTGGGCTTTGAGCAACTGAACGAAAACTACTTTGACACCCTGCAACTGCGGGTGGAGAGCGCTGAACTGCAGCAAGCCATCCGCCAGGAGGCCGAGGCGGCCCAGATCAACTTCCGTTATTTTGGGGACAACAATATAGGCATTTCCATCAACCAGAACACTGATCTGGACGAGGTGAAGGATATTCTGGCCGTTTTCGCGAAAGTAGCCGGAAAACCCGATGCCACTTTAGAGCTGGACGCCGTTCCGGAGGAAACTGAGATCACCTGGCCAGAAGCCCTGATCCGGACCTCTCCGTACCTGCAGGCCGAAGTCTTCAACAAGTACCACTCTGAGAGCGAGATCCTGCGCTACATGAAGTACCTGGAGAACAAAGACTTCTCGCTGGCGCACGGCATGATTCCGTTGGGTTCCTGCACCATGAAACTGAATGCCACCGCCGAGATGATTCCAGTAACCTGGCCCGAGATCGGGCAGATGCACCCGTTTGCCCCGGCAGACCAGGCCCAAGGTTACGCCCAAATCTTCAAAGACCTGGAAGCGTGGCTGTGCGAAGTGACTGGTTTTGCGGCCATGAGCTTACAACCGAACTCCGGTGCCCAGGGCGAGTACGCCGGTCTGATGGTGATCAGAGCGTACCACGAAGCCCGTGGCGACCATCACCGCAACATCTCTTTGATTCCGTCCTCGGCGCACGGCACCAACCCTGCCTCGGCGGTAATGGCCGGCATGAAAGTGGTGATTGTGAAGTGCGATGAGAAAGGAAACATTGACGTAGCTGACCTGCGCGCGAAAGCCGAGGAGCACAAAGATGACCTGTCTTGCCTTATGGTGACATATCCATCCACGCACGGCGTGTACGAGGAGAGCATCATTGAAATCTGCCAAATCATTCATGAGAACGGCGGCCGTGTGTACATGGACGGCGCCAACATGAACGCCCA
Organism: Rufibacter psychrotolerans; assembly: GCF_016924645.1. Lineage (GTDB taxonomy): Bacteria > Bacteroidota > Bacteroidia > Cytophagales > Hymenobacteraceae > Nibribacter > Nibribacter psychrotolerans. Next base: position 138,490 of record NZ_JAFFJV010000015.1, read on the forward strand.
GGTAGGCCTGACCTCTCCGGCCAACATCGGCGCGGACGTGTGTCACTTGAACCTGCACAAAACCTTCTGCATCCCGCACGGTGGCGGTGGACCAGGCGTAGGCCCGATTGGTGTAGTCGCTGATTTAGCGGCTTACTTGCCAGGCCACGCGGTGGTAGACCTGGAGCGTCCGGAGGCCATCAACGCGGTTTCTGCGGCTCCTTGGGGTAGCGCCAGCATTCTGCCTATCTCTTACGCCTACATCAACATGATGGGCGGCGAAGGTTTGACCGAGGCTACCAAAATGGCCATCCTGAACGCGAACTACATCAAAGCGCGTCTGGAGGCCCACTACCCAGTGTTGTACGTTGGTTCCAACGGCCGTTGCGCCCACGAGATGATCTTAGACTGCCGTTCGTTCAAAAAGGCGGGCGTAGAAGTAGAAGATATCGCGAAGCGTCTGATGGACTATGGTTTTCACGCCCCAACGGTATCATTCCCGGTAGCGGGTACGTTGATGGTAGAGCCTACCGAGAGTGAGAGCAAAGAAGAGCTGGACCGTTTCTGTGATGCCATGATCTCTATCCGCGAAGAAATCCGCGAGATTGAAGAAGGACAGGCTGATCAGAAAAACAACCTGCTTAAAAACGCTCCACACCCGGCGCACGTGGCTCTTTCAGAAAACTGGAACTTCCCGTACACCCGTGAGCGGGCCGTGTACCCAGTGCCGTACACCCGCACCGCTAAGTTCTGGCCAACCGTAAGCCGGATTGACAGCGCCTACGGTGACCGTAACCTGGTGTGCAGCTGCGCTCCTATTGAAGCCTACAACGAGCAAGGCCAGGAGATGAAAGCTGTTTAAGCTGACCTAACTTATAGCCATAAAAAAGTCCTGCGAAGCTACTCCGCAGGACTTTTTGTTTTAGGGCCATTTTGCCGAAAACACCCCTGAAACAGCTGTTCCGCCCTCCTAAATTTAGCCACCGCACATAGACCAATTGGTATAATCTGGGCATAGTTTTTGCGTTATAATTGCACGAAAGAGGGACACCCGCCAAGCCGACTGACTTCTTAAATACACCGCTGGCAAGGAATTTAGCCCGGTTTAAGGTTGTTCTATCTTTATACATGCTTTACTTACAAACTGTACAAAACCATGAAACCATTTAGCAGAATAGCAAAATGGGTGACGGGCGCAATGATGGGACTGCTGGTACTGGGTTTTACCGGTTGCGCAGCCTCGTACAACGTGGTCACTGACTTTGACCAGTCAACCAATTTCCAGACGTACAAAACCTGGCGATGGTACCAGGACCAACCCGTGGCCAAGGATTCTACCAACCGCCGGTACACCACGTTTTTAGACAAACGGGTGAAAAACGCGGTAGAAGCCGAGATGCAGCGCCGGGGCTTCCAGAAGGCAAGCGCCTCTGAGCAACCAGACATGCTGCTGGCCTATGATTTCACTATCGAGAACCAGCAGCGCATCCGTCCTGACTTTATCAGCATTCCGTCCATTGGGTACGGGTATTGGTATGGCTACCGCTATGCCTACACCTACAACCGCCTGTACAACACCACCTCCGTGCAGGACTACCAGGAAGGAACCTTGATCCTGGACGTGGTGGATGCCAAGTCGAACGAGTTGATCTGGCGCGGAACCAGTGCCACCTCTGCCCGGGAAAGATCTTTGACCGATGAGAAGGTGCAGGCCATTGTTTCCAGCATTCTGGCCAAGTTCCCTCCGCAGGCCCAGGAACGCGCCACGGCCCGCCGGTAGTTTGCAGCCGTTTTCTTGAAAACAGCCCAGAAACCCCTTGCCATGGCAAGGGGTTTCTTTTTTGTGCAAACTTCATTTACTCTCCCTTTCACATTCGCTCCTGGTTTCCTTGCCTCCTCCCCTCTTTGTCGTCCTGAAAGGATTTTGTGGGTAAGCCAGGCGTGCCCCAACTCAATAGAAAAGCGGCTTTTTTTAGGGCAAGGAAAATCCTCAGTGGCAGAAAACAAGCGCCACTACCGTTCGCCCACAAAATCCTTTCAGGATGACAAAAGGAGCTTAGAAGGAAGTTAGAACGCTTAAAAGCATGATTAGGCAAGTCGGAAAGCAGACCGGCTTTGGAGCCAGAAGAGGACAAAAGCTGCCAGAGGGTTTCTGTGCTCTTTTCTAAAAAACGGGCTGTAAATGGGTTTAGCTACCCCTTCCGCAAATGCTACCAAACAAAAGAGCCACCTTTTTTGGTGGCTCTTTTGGCAACTTCTTACAAGGTTTTCCCGGCCTTACTTGATCTTAAATTCAGTCCGTCTGTTCAGTTGGTGTTGGTCTTCGGTACATTCTACGCCATCAGCGCAGCCGTTTACCAGCACGGTTTCGCCGTAGCCTTTCCAGGTGAGGCGGTTGCGGGCGATGCCCTGGCTCACCAGGTATTCCACCGCACTCTGGGCCCGGCGCTCAGACAAGACCTGGTTGTAGCCGTGGCCTTCGCGGCTGTCGGTGTGGGAGCCCAGTTCTATCTTGATGCTGGGGTTGTCTTTGAGCATGCGCACCAGCTTGTCCAGTTCGCGCGCGGCATCTGGGCGGATGTTCCACTTGTCCAGGTCATAGTAGATGTTCTCCAGGGCAATGCTCTGGTTCTTCTGACTCTTGTCAAAGATCAGCGTGACCCGGGTGGTGTCGGCGAGTTTCACGGTGTCAATGGCCACCAGCATGGATTGCGTGAGATAGCCAAACTTATCGCCCACCAGATCATAGGTGGTACCTTTCATCACCCCAAACTTGTACTCCCCGTTGCGGTCAGAGAAAGCCACGGTAGAGTCTGTGGTGCTTTGCGGCGTCAGCTTCAGGCGCACATCGGCCAGGGGCTGGGTGATGCTGCGCTTGCCTTTCACGGGCACTCTCTCCAACGTAGTCACAAACAGAACGGCGTTGCTCAACAGCTTGAAGGAGTAGATATCATCGGTTCCGTTGGGGCTGTCGCGGTTAGAAGACAGGTAGCCCACCTGGGCATTGCTGGCCCCGCGCATGAACACCATTCCGAAGTCATCTTTGGGGGAGTTTACCGGTGCCCGCAGGTTTTCTGGTTTAGTCCAGGCAGAGCGGCTGCCTTTGGCCTTGAACACGTCCAGGCCGCCAAAGCCGGGGTGCATGTCTGAGGAGAAGTAGAGGGTACCCGCCTGGTCAAAAGCCGGGAACATCTCCTTGCCGGCCGTGTTGATGGTGTTACCGGCGTTGACCGGCTTGCCCCAACTGCCGTCTTCCTGCCGCTCAGCGTAGTAAATGTCCGTTGCACCGTAGCCGCCGGGCATGTCCGAGACAAAGTACAGGGTTTTGCCATCGGGCGAGATGGCTGGGTGCCCCACGCTGTACTCCTCCACCTTATTGTGGGTAAATGGCTCTACCTCGGCCCAGGTAGCTCCGTTCCGGCGCGCCGAGTAAATCTCCAGGCGGTTAATGTAGTCATTGGAGAGCGGCCGCTTCACCCAGCTGGTAGGGTCTACGTTGGGGTTTCTCTGCGCTTTCTCCACCATTTTGGTGCGGGTAAAGTACAGGGTAGTGCCCGCGGAGTCCAGCACGGCAGGGCCATCATGGTAGGCCGAGTTCAGCGCGGCGCTGGCCGGAGTGGGCATCTGCCAGGTGCTGTCCTGGTTGCGTTGGGCATACAGCATCTGCAGGTAAGGGCGGCCGGTCCAGCCGTAGGTACCAGTTTCCGCAACTTTCCCGCTGCCGCTGCCCCGGTCTGAGGTGAACAGGATGCCGCTGTCATACACCGTGGGGCTGAAATCGGCGTTGCCGGAGTTGATGGCGGTTTCATTGACCACAATGGCCGAGGGCGGCTCTTCCATGAGCTTCAGGGCGGCATCACAGGCCTGGGCCTTGGCGTTGGCCATGGCAGCCTCAGCGGGCACCTTCATGGCGTAGTTCTGGTACTGCGTTTTGGCCTCAAAGTACTTGCCGTTGCTGCGCAGGGCCTCGGCGTAGTGATACAGGTTGATGGGCTCGGCCTCCGGCATGGCCACTACTTTGGCGTACCATTGCTCGGCCTCCTGGGTGCGGCCCGTGAGCCGATAGGCCTCGGCCAGCCGCTGAGCTCCCTGCAGGTCAGGGTCTTTTTTCGCGAAGGCCTCCTGGTACTCCTCAATGGCGAGGGCATAGTCATAGTTCTGGAACAGCCGGTCGGCCTTGCGGGTGGTCTGGCACCCACTCAGCGCCATGCTGCCCGCCAGAAAAGAAAGTAAAACAGATTTGTATAGCTGATTCATTGTAAGCGTCTGGTTGAGGTTAGAAATACCGGGGTGAAAGCATCTTAGTGGCCTCCTTTCTCAGGAAGCTGTAGCCAACTGATATTTCATGGGTACTTAAATCATTCAGGTTGCCGTGCAGCGTAAAGTCATGGGCGTAGCCCAGGCGCAACCGCTTGGTCACGTACACATCGGCCATGGCCACCACGGCATCTTTGGAGCTGAGGCCCTTGCCCTCAAAATCATTCTTGAAAAGGTTCATGGCGGTGCGGTAGCTGGCTCCCAGCCAGATGCGCTCCCCAAACAGGAAAAAGGCGTTCAGGTCCACGTTGGTGGGCCCGTCAAAGTTCTCCTTGAGCATAATGCTGGGCTTCACCTTTATGTTATGGCTGATATCTGCCACATACCCCATGTTGAAGAAGTAATGGCGCTCGGGGTCATAGTTGATGTCTTTGTCAATGCCCAGCAGGTCGGTTACGGAAACGCCGGCGTAGAAGCGCTCGGTGTGGAAGAAAATCCCCGCCTTTAGGCTAGGGCTCCAGGTAGTTTCCTTCTGGGCGTTGATGACCGCTGGGTCCACCGCATCATTCCCGGTCACCAGCTTGGAGCCGTCTACCGCGAAGTGCGACACCCCAGCCGCCAGACCAAAGGACAGCACCCCGTTTTCGCTTACCGGCAGCTTCACGGCGGCGTCTACCTCAATGTTCTTTCGGTTTTGGGCGAAAATCTCGTCGCGGGTAGCGTGGAAGCCCAGTCCCAGCGTCTTGTTCTTCGTGAGCCCGTCAATGCTGAAGGTCTGGGTGTTGGGCGCGCCCCGCAAACCTACCCACTGGGTGCGGTGAAAGGCATTGATGGTAAGCGCTTCCTTGCTGCCCGCGTACGCCGGGTTAATCACCAGCTGGTTAAAAATGTACTGCGAAAACTGTGATCTGTGCTGCGCCCAGCCGCTAGCGGCGGTTAGCACCATGATCATGATTGCTAAAGCTTTTTTCATTTCTTACGTGAATTATCGTCTTGACTATCTCTCCTTAGCGCACCACCTGCACCGGCCCTCTGAACACCTGGTCTTTGCCATCGCAGCCCCGCACCCGCAGCACGTAGAAGTAAGTGGCTTCTTCCAGGCCGGTGGCCTGCCAGTCATTCTTGTAGCTCTTTGTTTTGTAGATCTCGTTGCCCCAACGGTTGTAGAGGGTGAGCTCATTGTCAGGGAAGTTCAGCAGGTTCCGGATCACGAAGGTGTCGTTGATGCCATCACCGTTCGGGCTGAACACCGTTGGCACCACAATCTCGGTTCCGGCGTCTGCGGCCCTTACTTCCACAGAAGCGTTGTCGCTGGCGCAGAAAGCCCCCGCTACGTTGGCCGCTACGGTAAGGGTACCCACGGCATTGGCAGCAGTGGCCTTCAGCGTGACATTGGTACCCGTAGTGGTGGTACTGTTGTCGGCAAACGTGAAGCCGGCCGGGGCCGTCCAGGTGTAGGTGACGCCGGCTACCGGGTTGGAGATAGCGTAGGTTAAGCCGGTACACGGCCCACTGTTGTCCAGAATGACCGGAACAGCCGGAACGGCAGCTGGTGTAATCTGAGGGGTGGAAGCGGTAGCCGAGCCACACGCATTGTTGGCCACTACGGTGACGCTACCGGAACCAGTGCCTGCTTTCACCTGGATTTGCGTCCCGGTAGTAGCTCCAATTCTTTCCCAGCCTTCGCCACTCACGGTCCAGGTGTAGGTCACGCCGGCAACGGGCTGGCTGATGCTGTACTGGTAGGTACTTCCCGCGCAAACGGCTGTGGTTGGTCCTGTGATCACGGGCGCCACTGGGGCCGCATTTACCACCAGCTCAATGGGGAAAGCCAGACTGTTCTGGCAGTTACCGGCCGCCACGGCTACTACCGTAACGGAGTAGGTGCCCGGTGCAGTGGTGGCACTTGCCCTTAGCGTGAAAGACGTAAGCGTTCTGGCCTCCACACTAATGCCGCTGCCTTCCGGCGCCACAATGGCCAGGCTGGTTACTCCGGCAGAGATATTGCTCACCGTGTAGGTAGTGGAGCCGCCCACGCAAATGGCCTGCAGACCAACCACGTTGGGCCTGGCGGGGCGCACGCAAATGGTAGCTTCATCTGAATCACCGCCGCCGCCAATTACCGCTACGTTCGTGATTTCTCCCAGGGCCGTGGTTTTGGCAGCAATCCGCAGGGTAGCCGTTTGGTTTGCAGGCAAGGTGCCAATGGTCCAGACTCCGGTGTTGGCATCATAGGTTCCCTTGTCTGTCTCTACCGGGGGCACTAACTCCAGGCCAGCTGGCAGTTTGTCTTCTACGGTGACATTGAGGGCATCAGAAGCCCCGGAGTTGGTGATGGTGATGGTGTACGTCACCGTCTCACCCAAGGTGAAGGTGGTCCCGTTCACCGATTTGGTGATGCGCAGGTTGGCGTTTCCGCTGCCTCCGCCACCGCCTCCTCCTCCGGGACCGCCGCCACCAGTGCCATCCCCGCCATCGCCGGAAGAGATAGGCTCTGGCAGGGAAATATTGTTGTTGTTCAGCGTTATGTCACCGGTGGTGGAAAGCGCCCTCCCCACCAGCGTGGTACCCAGACTAAGCAGGATGTTCTTCTGCGCCACTAGGTTGCCGGCCAGGGTTGAAGGCGTTCCCAGCATGCCTCCGGTCCCGATGGTTACATTACCGGTTACCCTGAAAAATACATTGTTGGGGCTGGCGTTGAACACGTTGATGGCAGAACCCGGGTCAATGACCAAATCGCCGTTCACCTGAATGATAAACACTGAGTTAGGATTCCCCTGCCCGTCAAACTTTAGGCGGCCGCTTAGGCGGGCATCGCCGTCAATTTTGTACACCCCTCTGGTAAGGGTGGTGCCGCGCACGGCGGCGTCGCCGGGCGTGAACCCTTCGCCCAGGGTTTGCCCGGTAAGGGTACGGGCTGCCGGCAACTGCCCCAGTTCATTGTACACTCGCGCTACTTCGGCTTTGGCGGTAGCGGCGGCGGCAGTGCCACGTGCCGTTTCGCCTAGCACCCTCCCGGTTGGGAAACCCGCTACCAGCGTGCCCGGTGAGGTTCCAAGGTCGCCGTACAGAACACTACTGCCGGTGCTGGTAACCGCATTGCTCCCCAGCACCGCATACTCGCGGGCAGCCCCCAGGTTAGGTGGACTTAAGGTTTGTGCATTGGAAGAAGTAAGGACAGCAAACAGCGCTGCCATAAAGAGTAAGATTTTCTTCATGTGGTCTGAAAAAGAAATTTCAATAAAGCTTACTCCAGATATTCATATATATACATGGAGCACCTGCATGTACTTGGCTTTTTTGTCAAAAGTTTAGATTTGCAGGAAAGATGCAATCTGGCCAAGGCCGCCAGAAGCTGGAGAAGAGACCCCAAAAAGAGGCTAAAACAGGAGTAAGAAGCTTTCCACCCTAAATACTATCTTCTGTAACACAAGAAGATATAAAATACATGAATTGAATTATACAGGTAAACCTACGCCCATTCACTGCGCTTGCGTATTTACCCTTAACTAACAGAACAAATACGTTTTTGCCCTTAAAATTCAAAAACGTCTCGAATATTCAGCAACTAATATATAGGCGGGATACATCCTACTTTAGGTAAGAAAGTACAATAACGGCACAAAAAAAGCCCCGCTGTGCAGCGGGGCTTTTTGCATCCTCTTTACGTTAAAATTTCTAAACTACACGTGCACGTGGCGCTCTGCATGGTAAGATGAACGCACCAACGGCCCAGACTCTACGTACTTCAATCCACGGCGCAGACCTTCTTCGCGGTAATGGGCAAACAGGTCTGGGTGAATGAACTCCGCTACCTCAATGTGCATCTTGGTGGGTTGCAGGTACTGGCCCAAGGTAAGAATGTCCAGACCGTTGGCGGCCAGGTCATCCATGGCTTCGTACACCTGCTCCTTGGTTTCGCCGAGGCCCAGCATGATGCCGCTCTTGGTGCGCTTGCCATACTCCTTGGTGCGCTTGATCTGCTCCAGGCTGCGGTCATATTTGGCCTGCGGACGAACCTGGCGGTACAGGTTTCTCACAGTTTCCATGTTGTGCGACACTACTTCCTGCCCGGCCGAGATCATCACTTCCAGCGCCTCCCAGTTGGCTTTCACGTCTGGAATGAGCGTTTCAATGGTGGTTTCGGGTGAGAGGTTCTTGATCTGCACCACCGTCTCGTGCCATACATGGGCGCCACGGTCTTTCAGCTCGTCGCGGTTCACCGAGGTGATTACGGCATGCTTCACGCCCATGAGTTGAATGGCTTCGGCTACGCGGCGCGGTTCATCCAGGTCATATTCATTGGGGCGGCCCGTGGCCACGGCGCAGAAAGAACAGGAACGGGTACATACGTTGCCCAGAATCATGAACGTGGCCGTGCCGGCACCCCAGCACTCCCCCATGTTCGGGCAGTTTCCGCTTTCGCAGATGGTATGTAGTTTATAAGTATCTACCAGTTGTCTGACCTTGGCGTATTCTTTGCCTACCGGCAGTTTTACGCGCAGCCAGTCTGGCTTACGGGTTTTGGTTTGAGCTTCAGCTGGTTGAATAACCGGCAACGCAATCAATTGATCCATGGCACAAAGGTACTAAGTGAGGAGCGGATAGGCAAAAAACAGCCAAAGAGGAAGGATCGTTCAACGGCGCCGACCGTAATACAACGTCAGGTACACCGACATGAACACGTTTCGGTTCTCCGCGCCGGGGATCATGGTCATGTCGCCAGCAAGGGCCTCTACCATCATGCCTACCTCAATACCGGTCACGCTCTCCATGTAGCGGCCATATTCAAAGCTCACCCCGGCCTTGGCGTTGGCCCCCACCCTGAAACTGGGTTCGCTTAAACCTTTGAACACGCCCGGGGCTCCTACAATCATGCCCTCGTTGGTGTGCACGTCGGGGTTGTACTGCTCAGTGTTGATGATGACCGGCCCCACCAGGTAGTACTGCTGGGTTCTCTGGTCCAGCACGTAGTTGCTGCGGTCGTACTCAATGAAGTAAGGCGCCATGATACCAATAGAAGGCCCGGCAGCCACAATGCCGTTTACCTGCACGCCAGACTCGGCGGCTTTCTTGAAGAAGGTGTACTCGCGGCCGTACTGCGGCCTGAGCACAAACAGGTAATTGCTCTTGCCCTTCACAAAGGAAGCGCCGTTCACCAGGTTCTGGACCCGGGTCTCCTTGGGGTGTTTCACCTCCACGCCCTCCAGGGACCAGAAGTGGTACCAGTTGCCTTTGAGATGGTACGCCTGCTTGATCATGGCGCCGCCCAGCAGCCCGCCGTTGGAGTTGAAGTTAAGCCCGTAGGTAAACTCCCGGGAATAGCCTTCCTCTTCTTCCACAGACTGGGCCAGAGCCAGGCTCACCGGAAGAACACATATGGCAACAAGCAAAAGTAGAAATCTGCGCACAGAGCAAAAGGCTAAGTTTCGTTTAAAAGTAAGTAACTTTACAGGCACCTGCAAATCTTAAAAGTAAGACAATGAGTTCAATGACGCTAACGTATTCTGGCCAGCTCCGCACCCAGGGAACCCACCTTGCCTCTGGCAACACCGTGGTGACAGATGCCCCCGTAGACAACAACGGCCGCGGTGAAGCGTACTCTCCCACAGACCTGGTGTGCAGCGCCCTGGGCAGCTGCATGATGACCATTATGGGCATAGTGGCCGAGCGCAACACCATTGACCTGACTGGCATGTCTATGGACATCACCAAGAAAATGGTGGCAGATCCCCGCCGGATCTCCGAGATTGTGCTGGAGGTAAAAATGCCCGCCAGAACCTTTACCCACAAGGAGAAGGCCTTGCTGGAGAATGCGGCCCGCACCTGCCCGGTTGCCCTGAGCTTGCACCCCGATATCAAACAGACCCTAACGTTCCACTACGTTTAGCGCTGATATAGAACGCACTACCTCCTGTTTTTGATATACTGAAAATCCCCTTGCTGGTGTTTCATTTACGGCACCGGCAAGGGGATTTATCTTGGGTCTGTCAGGAGGCTAATTTCTTCACTTCCTGCAGGTTGATCCCCAGGTGGGAACCGTGGTACTGACACTGCCCGTCTTTGATGAGCAGCAACTGCGGCGACTCATGCCGTACGTTAAAAGACTGGGCTATCTCATTGGAGACCGGCCGGTAACTTAACAGATCCAGGTAGTAGGGTTTCACGCGGCCCAGGCCGGCATCGTCCCACTGGCGCTCCAGCCTGCTTTTGGCCGTGGCACTGATGGAGCACGTGGTGCTATGCTTGAAAATAACGATGGGCTGCTCTTTTGACTCTTCCTTGATCTGGTCTATCTGTTCTGTACTGGTTAATGAATGCCACTGCATAGTTTCTGTTCTAGGTTCTTGGTTTGTTAAATGCCTCTGCCTCTTGCCACCCTTGCCTGCACGTTCTTCTTAGGAAACACCCGGGGCTTGATGACAGCGGTACCGTCTTCGTTGATGAGCATCTGCTCCTTCTTTCTTACCTTTTTTTGCTTTCGGCCGCTTTCGCCTCCCCTGAAATTGTACGCGCTCACATCCAGATGTGATTCACTGTAGTCGGTTTTGATTTGCCGGGCCGCTTTAATGCTTTGGCGCACCTCGCGCTTGTGCTCTGCGCGGGTTTTATAGGCGGTCTGGGCAGCGGCGGGCGCTGCCGTTAGCAACAGCCCGCAGGCAAGGACAACGAAAGGTAAAATGCGTAACGTTTGTTTCATGCTAGTCCAACTCGTTCTAGTAAGCTTCTTTTGCGCTTGGGCACCGGCACCCTGGTCTTCTTCTTTTTGAGCAAGCCCTGCTTGTTGTACTCCATGTTACGTCCGCCGTAATCGCGGCCTTCATTGGCCTGGTCCTCGGGGGTGGGTTCATTTTTCTTGAACACGCCTACCAAAGACTTCTTTTTACCGGAAACATCGGGGCAAGCAATTCTGTTGGCGTTGCACCCACTCAAAGCAAGACCCATGGCGAACACCACTACTCCCGCTGCAAAACGAAGCTTCATCATACTTACATAACTTTAGGTATACGTGTACGAGCGCGCGTTGGCTGTCTATATTTCCGTTTCGGGGCTGTTCTGCTAAAAACAGCCCCGAAACAGGGTGTGCCGAACCTTAAAAGCTCAGCAAGGCTTCTACTCTTTCCCGCAGGCGCTTCACCGGCAGGAACTCCTGCTCCAGCGGCGGGGCAAACGGAACGGCAGTATCCAGGCCGCCTACGCGCACCACCGGCCCGTCTAACTGCGTGAAGCAGTGCTCAGAAATCCAGGCGGCAATCTCGGCGCCAATACCTCCGGTAATGGTGTCTTCGTGCAGCACAATCACGCGGCCGGTTTTGGCAACGGTCTGGCGCACGGCTTCTTTGTCCCAGGGCAAAAGCGAACGGAGGTCCAGGATATCGGCACTTACGTCTGGCATGGTTTGCAGGAGCTGTTTGGCCCAGTGCACGCCCATGCCGTAGGTGATGATGGAGAAATCTGATCCTTCCTGCGCCAGTCTGGCCCGCCCGATTTCCACGGTGTAGTAGTCATCTGGAATAGCCTCCGAGAGGGAGCGGTACAGCAGCTTGTGCTCAAAGTACATGACCGGGTTAGGATCTTCAATGGCCGCGTTCAGCAAGCCTTTGGCATCATAGGGAGTGGACGGATAAACAATCTTGAGGCCCGGCGTGTGGAAAAACCAGGCCTCGTTGCTTTGCGAGTGGAATGGACCCGCCGCCGCGCCCGCACCCGTAGGCATACGAACCACCACATCGGCGTTCTGGCCCCAGCGGTAGTGGCTTTTGGCCAGGTTATTCACAATCTGGCTGAAACCGGCGCTCACAAAATCAGCAAACTGCATCTCTATCACCGATTTCTTTTTCTTGATAGACATCCCCAGCCCGATGCCCAGAATAGCCGACTCGCACAGGGGCGTGTTGCGGATGCGCTCCTTCCCGAACTTATCCACAAAGCCCTCGGTCACTTTGAATACGCCGCCGTACTCGGCAATGTCCTGGCCCATGATCACCAGTTCCGGGTAACGCTCCAGACTCTGGCGCAACCCATCAGACACGGCATCCACGAAGCGGCGCTCAGAGCGGGCGCTGTCTTTGGGTTTGATCACCGTCTGGATGAACGGCTGATACATATCAGCGAGTTCTTCCTTAGGGTCTGCCACCGGCATAGGCGTGGCGTGGGCAATCTCCAGTCCGCGCTCAATCTCCTCCCGGATCTCTTCTTTGATGGCCGCCATGGACTTAGGCGTGAGCACCTTCTCGTCCAGCAGGTATTTCTCAAAGTTCTCCACGGGGTCTTTCTTGCTCCAGCGTTCAAACAGCTCCTGTGGCACGTACTTGGTGCCCGAGGCTTCCTCGTGCCCGCGCATCCTAAAGGTCATGGCCTCTATGAGCATGGGGCGCGGACTCTTGCGGATGCTGTAGGCGGCCTGCCGCACGGTGTCATACACCTCCAGCACGTTGTTGCCGTCTATCTGCAGGGCATCAATGCCGTAGGCCGGGCCTTTGTCAATAAAGTTCTGGCACTTGAACTGCTCGTTGCTGGGCGTGGACAAACCGTAGCCGTTGTTCTCAATCATGAAGATCACGGGCAGGCTCCACACGGCCGCTACGTTCAGGGCCTCGTGGAAGTCGCCTTCGCTGGCGCCGCCGTCGCCGCTGTACACCAGGGCTACCTTCTCGCGTTTGTCCAGCATCTCGGCTAAGGCAATGCCATCGGCCACGGCCAACTGCGGGCCCAGGTGCGAGATCATGCCCACAATGTGGTGCTCGTTGCTGCCAAAGTGGAAAGAACGGTCGCGGCCTTTGGTGAAACCGGTTTTCTTGCCCTGGAACTGGGCGAACAGGCGGTCCAGAGGAATGTTGCGGCAGGTGAACACGCCCAGGTTGCGGTGCAGGGGCAGAATGTATTCGTCTTCTTCCAGCGCCAGGGTAGAACCCACCGAGATGGCTTCCTGCCCGATGCCCGAGAACCACTTGCTCACTTTGCCCTGCCGCAGCAGGATCAACATCTTCTCTTCAATCATGCGGGGTTTTAAGATTCCCCGGTACAGGTGCAGAAGGTCGTCGTCTGTATAGTCTTTTCGGTTGAATTTCATGGTGTTCGCGTTATCTGCGAGGCGTAAATTTACAGCAATCAGGTAAGGAGGAAAATAATGGCCTAGTTATTTTTACTTTTGTCGTTTCCGGGCCGATTTTCCCAAAACAGCCCCGAAACCACTTGGCGCCAGGCCGGTCTGCAACACCACCCGGCTTAACGCGTTACAAGGATACCTTATAAAAAGGAGTTCTTTTTTAGCTTAGACGTATGATTCATTTTAAAGAATTTACCTTAGATAACGGCCTGCGCTGCCTAGTGCACGAAGACCCCACCACGCCGCTGGCGGTTTTGAACGTGCTCTACAACGTGGGCTCCCGCGATGAAGACGAGCAGCACACAGGGTTTGCGCACCTGTTTGAGCACCTGATGTTCAGCGGATCGGTGAACATTGCCAACTATGACGAGCCGCTGCAGCAGGCCGGCGGAGAGAATAACGCCTTTACCTCCCCGGATATTACCAATTACTACCTCACCGTGCCGGCGCAGAACATTGAAACCGGCTTCTGGCTGGAGTCTGACCGCATGCTGAGCCTGGCGTTCAGCGAGCACGGCCTGGAAGTGCAGCGCAAAGTGGTAGTGGAGGAATTCAAGCAGAACTACCTGAACCAACCCTACGGCGACGTGTGGCTGAAACTTCGGCCGCTGGCGTACAAAACGCACCCGTACAAGTGGGCTACCATCGGCAAGGAGATCAGCCATATTGAGAACGCCGTGATGGACGATGTGCGGGCATTTTTCCTGAAGCACTACTCGCCGGCCAACGCCATTCTGGTGGTAGGCGGCAACATCACCTTTGAGCGCGCCAAGAAACTCGCCGAGAAATGGTTCGGCCCTATTCCGGGCGGCGTAAAGTACGAGCGCAACCTGCCGCAGGAGCCCCGCCAAACCGAGGCGCGCCTGCTGGAAGTAGAGGCCGAAGTGCCGCTCACCGCACTCTACAAAGCCTACCACATGCCCGCCCGCACCAGTCCAGAATATTACGCCGCTGACCTGCTAGGTGACATCTTAGGCCGCGGAGATTCCTCCAGACTGTACAATGAGCTGGTGAAGGAACAGAAGCTGTTCAACTCAGTCTCAGCTTTTGCTACCGGCTCTTTGGAACCCGGTTTGTTGGTGGTACAAGGCAAACTGAACGTAGGCGTAGACCCCAAAGTAGCCAATGCTGCCGTAGAAGCCATTGTAGAGAAAATGAGAAGCGAGCACGTAACCCCCGAGGAACTGCAGAAGGTGAAAAATCAGGCCGAAACATCTATTGTCTTCTCGGAGATAGAGCTACTCAACCGCGCCATGAACCTGGCCTTCGGAAAACTGATGGGCAACCCTAACTTCATCAACGAGGAAGGAGCACTGGTACAAGCCGTTACCTCAGAAGACATCTACCACCAAGCCCAGGAAATCCTTCGCCCGGACAACTGCTCTACCCTCATCTACAAAGCAGCCCCCGGCAACGAGGCCCAGGAAGAACTGGAAGAAGTACTGGAAGAGAACTAACCTGTTTCGGGGCTGATTTCTCAAAATCAGCCCCGAAACCTTATTCCCCCAACTCACATGATAAGTGGTTGGAAAGTCTTGGAGTCTAGAGCAATCAACATAAATCCATTCCTGATGAGCATTTCTAAGGTAATCCCTTGTAAGCGTTTTCCAGTATTCCTTTTATTGTTTATCGCATCTTTTTACACCCATGCCCAAAAGACGGATTCTCTTTGGTTTGACAAAAATTGGAAAGTGACCCAAACTCCCGAAGAGCGATTTTACCTCAGAACTATCAAACCAGTGGACAGCCTATTTGAAGTAATGGATTATTATCCGAACGGGAAAGCACAAATGACAGGCTATTTTACCTCTCTAAAGCCCGAAAACAGGAACGGAGAATTTAGCTACTATTCTGAAAGTGGGGTTTTAACCTCAAAGAACATCTGGGTCAACAACATGGTGGCAGAGACCTTCACTTTTGACGAAACGGGCAAGCAAACACTTCACATTATCAAGAAAGAGTATTTGGCCACATTGTCTACCCAAGAGAAGCTAGAAAAGTACGGAATTAAAGAAATTACCAAGCAGCCTGAGTTTCCGGGCGGTAACAATCGCCTTTCTGAATTCCTCTCAAAAACAATCATCTACCCTCCACAGGCCATGCAAGGGGAAATCCAAGGCAGAGTGATTGTAGCCGTAAGCATAGATGAAAAAGGCAATCTAAAGCATATTAGAGTAGCACAGAAAGCTCATCCTCTGTTAGACGAGGAAGCCCTACGGATAGCAAACCTTTTACCTAAGAAGAAATGGACGCCAGCGCAAAACAACCAGGAGAACATAACTGCTGATTTCATTTTCCCCATTAACTTCAAACTGTAGCTGCTGAATCCCTAATCTGGCCTTTGTTGGTGTTGTCACCAGCAAACCCAACACTACCCTTCGCGAAAGGAATCCCTAGGAACAGCCTCTGTACAGCCCCAACTAGAAAGCCTCACCCCACCATTTTCCTTCTCCTTATATTTGTCATCCTGAAAGGATCTTGTGAGCGAACAGTAAAGGCGTTTGATTGGCGCTACTACCGTTCACCCACAAGAGCTTTCCAAGATAACAAAGGTGGGGCCATGACTTGCCTTATACCTTTGCACTGCCTTAGTTAGTGTTTTCACCATAAAACCCAAGTGACGCACTTGGCAGAGGAAGCATGCAACTGCTTGTTGGTGATAACACCAACAAGGGCAAAGGATAAAGCAAGGGCAAATGGACAAAGCACTACTACCGTTCGCCCACAAGATCTTTCCAAGATGACAAATAGTGTGATTTACTTCACACCACTAAGAAATACCATGCTGACAAAGCCAAGCATCTCACTTCAGAGCCCCTGCCTTACCCTGCCTTTATTGGTGTTATCACCAACAAACCCTAGGGCCGCTCTTGTAAAGCAAGCGTTCAACCTCTTGTTGGTGAGAACACCAACAAGGGCCAAGAATTAGGTGGGGCACTGCCTTACTTCCTCTAAAAACCAACAACTAAAAACGAGCAATCAATACCCCATACATGAGCTTCAATATAAGAACCGGCTTCGGCTATGACGTGCACCAACTCCAGGAAGGCCTGGACTTCTGGTTGGGCGGCATCAAAATTCCTCACACGCACGGCGCCTTGGGCCACTCAGACGCCGATGTGCTCATCCACGTGATCTGCGATGCCCTGCTGGGCGCCGCCAACCTGCGCGACATTGGCTATCATTTCTCCGACAAAGACCCCAAGTACAAAGGCATTGACAGCAAGATCCTGCTGCGCGAAGTCATGAATTTGATTCGGGAGAAAGGCTACGAGGTGGGCAACATTGACTCTACCGTGTGCCTGCAGGAACCCAAGGTGAACCCGCACATCCCGGCCATGAAAACCTGCCTGGCCGAGGTGATGGGCATTCCGGAGGAAGACCTTTCCATCAAAGCCACCACTACCGAGCAACTGGGCTTTGTGGGCAAGAAGGAAGGCGTGGCCGCGTACGCCACCGTGCTCATTCACCGGCAGGCGTAACAAAACCGACGGCTGTTTTGGGCCTGCTTTGCTAAAAGTGGCGCAAAAACGGCTATCGCTTGTTCGTTAGGCAAAAAATGAGTAGCATTAAGGTCATATTCCAGCTTAACAAACATCCTTGCATGAAAAAGCATTTGTACACGTTGGGTTTGGCCGCGGCGTTCCTGTCGGCTTGCTCTTCGTCCCAAACTCCTTCCGCCTCTACCGCGGGTGGTGCTGCCAATAGCAGCAGTACGGCCGCCAACCCTACCCAATACGCCAACACCATCACGGCGGCCGACCTGGAGAAACACCTCCGCATCCTGGCCTCCGATTCTTTGGAGGGTCGCGAGACCGGTGAGCGCGGGCAGAAGATGGCGGCGGAATACATCGCCAACCACTTCAAGGCGAACGGCATTGCGGGTCCGGTGAAAACCGGCTCCAACCCGTATTACCAGCCCTTTGACCTGGAGAAAAGCAGCTGGGGCGAGGGCTACGTGACCGTGGGCTCTAAGCGGTTCACCATGGGCAAAGACTTCTTTGTGCTGGGCGCCTCGCCGTACCAGAACGAGGAGGCCGTGCAGGTGGTGTTCGCCGGCTACGGCATTGACGAGCCTGCCTACTCAGACTACACCAACCTTGACGTGACCGGCAAAGCCGTGGTAGTGTTGGCCGGTGAGCCCAAGAAGGCCGATGGCAACTACCTCCTCAGCGGCACCGACAAAATGAGCACCTGGTCACAGGACGCCCGCACCAAAGCCGCCGCCGCCACCAAGAAAGGCGCCAAGAGCGTGCTGGTAGTGATGGGCACCACCGATGCCGAGTTCCAGCAGATGACCGGTCGTTACGCCGGCATGCTGTCCCGGCCGTCCATTGGGTTTGGCACCTCTGCTACCCAGCCCCGCGCCGCTAACATCTACATCTCGCCCAGCATGGCGGCCGCCTTGCTGAACACCAAGCCAGAGCAACTGGCCACGTACGGCGCATCAGTGGCGAAGGCCGGCAAAGCGGTGGCGTCTCCGTACAAAGTGGCCACCAACGTAAAGATCAAAACCGCCCGCAACCGTCAGCCGCTGCCTACCGAGAACGTGCTGGGCTACGTGGAAGGCACTGACCTGAAAGACCAGCTCATTGTAATCAGCGCACACTATGACCACGAAGGCATCAAAGATGGTCAGATCTACAACGGCGCCAACGACGATGGGTCGGGCACGGTGGCCGTGATGGAGCTGGCGCAGGCGTTTTCTGAAGCGAAGAAGAACGGCCACGGCCCGCGCCGCAGCATCCTGTTCCTGGCGGTGACCGCCGAGGAGAAAGGCCTGCTGGGCTCTGAGTATTACACCGAGAACCCGGTTTTCCCGCTGGCGAACACCGTGGCCAACCTCAACATTGACATGATTGGCCGCTCAGACAAACAGCACGAGGGCAAGCCAGACTACATCTACGTGATCGGGTCAGACAAACTTTCCTCTGAGCTGCACGCCATCTCTGAGAACGCCAACAAGACCTACGCCAACCTGGATCTGGACTACACCTACAACGACCCCAACGATCCTAACCGGTTCTACTACCGTTCAGACCACTACAACTTCGCCAAGCACGGCATTCCCATCGCGTTCTACTTCAACGGGGTGCACGATGACTACCACCAGCCCACCGACGACGTGGACAAGATCAACTTTCCGTCTGCCGAGAAAGTGACCCGCCTGGTGTTCTACACCGCCTGGGACCTGGCCAACCGCCAGGAGCGCATCAAAGTAGACAGCAACAAGAAATAAGCTTCGCTTATTTTCAGTCCTGAGTTCTGAGTCTTGCGTTCTGAGTTTTTCAGAAAGTAAGGCTCAGAACTTTTTTAGTGTCGGCACGTTTTCTTCTGATTTCTATCTAATTGCGGGGACGGGTGTTACTTTTGCGGCAACATTCGTTCCTTTACGGAGAACAGCGCGGCAGTTCAGGGCCAGGGCTTTGATTCTGGGCTGTTTTTCAGAAAACAGGCTTAAAACTTACTATAGTGCAGCTGGCGCAGGCAAAGGCCTGCGCCCGTGAGACCTAACCGGAGACAAGAAATTGAGCATAAAACTAAAGCAGTTTCTGCAGGACTCAGAGCAGAAGGCCTTTGACCTGGAGCACCGGCAGAAGATCCGCTTCAACATTGGCAAATACAACGCCGCCGTGCAGAACGGCCTCATGGCCTACCAGCACCACGAGCTGGCGCGGGAGCGGGCTTCTTTCCTCAAAACTCAGGTCATCAACAACCTGGACAAATACCTGGTGGAGTTTGAGAACAACTTCACCAAACGGGGCGGCAAGGTGATCTGGGCGCAGAACGCCGAGGAGGCCCTGCGCGAGATTGGGGCCATCATGAAGCGCAAGCGCGCCAAATCGGTGGTGAAGTCCAAGTCCATGAGCACCGAGGAAATTCATCTCAACGACTTCCTGGAGAAAAACGGCATAGAAACGGTGGAGACGGACCTGGGCGAGTACATTGTGCAGCTCGCCGACCAGCGGCCCTACCACATTGTCACGCCCGCCATGCACATGTCCAAGAAAGACATCGCGGAGCTGTTCCACCAGAAACTCAACATCCCCCTCACCGACGACGCCCAGCAACTGGTGCTTACCGCCCGCAAGCTCTTGCGCGAGAAATACACCCAGGCCGAAGTGGGCATCAGCGGGGCCAACTTCCTGATCGCCGACGTGGGCGGCATTGCCGTGACCGAGAACGAGGGTAACGCCCGCCTCTCCACCACGTTCCCCAAGACGCACATCGCCATTGCCGGCATTGAGAAGCTCATTCCCAGCATGCTAGACCTGGACCTGTTCTGGCCCCTGCTGAGCACCAGCGGCACCGGGCAGAACGTGACCATTTACAACACCATCTTAACCGGCCCCCGGCAACCCACCGAGAAAGACGGCCCCGAGGAGATGTACGTGGTGCTGCTGGACAACGGCCGCACCAATTTGCTGGCCCAGCCTGAGCAGCGTGAAGCCCTGAACTGCATTAGGTGCGGGGCCTGCCTCAACGTGTGCCCGGTGTACAAGAACATCGGCGGGCATACGTATGAGGCTACCTACAGCGGGCCTATCGGGTCGGTGATTACGCCGCACCTGGCGGGCATGGAAGAAAACAAACACCTGAGCTACGCCAGCTCGCTGTGCGGGGCCTGCACCAGCGTGTGCCCGGTAAAGATTAACCTGCACAACCTGCTGCTGCTTAACCGCAAGCAAAGCGTAGAAGAAGGCCTGGTAGACAAGAATGAAAAACTGGCGTTCAGGTTCTGGGTGAAAGGCATGAAGAGCCGCCGGCTCCTCAACTTCGCGCCCGCTGCGGTGAAGAACTTTGTGCTGGGGCATGTGCAGAAAGACACCTGGAGCAAGCGCCGCGAACCGTTGGTGGCCGCCCCGCAGTCTTTTAACCAGATGTGGCGAAAACAACACAAAAACAGCTAACGCAAAAAGCCTTCTGAGTTCAGAAGGCTTTTTGCTTTTACGTAAGTGCCGCTGGTGGGCTTAGGCTACCAGGAGCCTGCTTCCCTTAATACCGCCGGGCCTTTTTCTTACGGCTTGCTACCTTTTTGGCATAACTCCCTTTGTTGCGTTTCATCTGCTTGTATCTGGCCTTAGAGGACTTCTTGTTCTTCTTGAAGAACGGCAACTCAGCAGTGGCAGCGGTTACCTCGGAGGTGGCAACTGCTGGGGCGGCAGTTGCCTCAGGCGCAAACGACAGAGCAAATGCACCTACAACCAGGGGAAGTAAAAATCTTTTCATCAGATATTTTATTTGTTTAGTTATATAGGATATTTAATACGAGCAATATTACTAAAGGTAATTTACTAATTCAAATAAAATTTATAACTATTTACAAACAAATAGACTTTATCTAAGTCAAATTGCACGCAAGCGGCTCACCAAGGCGCCCATATCAGCTTCTGACACCGCGGGAAAGTTGGCAATCCTGATCTGCTTTTCTTTGTGCGCGCCGTAGCCAGCGCCCACCACCAGCCCCTGGGCCTTTAGCTGCGCGATCACCTCGGCGGCGGGTTTCTCCAGCACGTCGGCCACCAGCACGGTGGGCGAGCGATGCGCTTTTTCCGCTACAAACGGCGAGAACCGGGCGCTTTCTTCCAGGAACGAATACACCTGCTGCGCCTTGGCTTCGGTCTCTTTCCTGATTTGCGCCACCCCCTTGGCCAGCATGTCTTCCACCACGTGGGTAAGCAGGTAGATATCCAGCACGTTGGGCGTACAGGGCGTCTGAAACTGCTGGTACTGATCATGCAGCGATTGGAGGCTGTAGTGCCCGCCGGTGTACTGCCGGCCCTCCAGGGTGGCCGCTTTGGCCCGGCTGCGTTCGTTTACCAGCCATACCCCCAGGCCAGCCGGCAAGCCGAACCCCTTCTGCACCGAGAAGAAGGCCATGTCTACCTTACCGAAGTCCAGCGCGGCATACGGCGCCCCCGACACGATGTCTACCGAGAGCAGCGGCTCAGGAAACCGCTCGCGCAGCGAGTGGATGTCGGCCACGGGCATGCAGACGCCAGAACTGGTCTCGTTCTGGGTAACAGCCAACAGCTCCGTTCCGGCGGGCACCTGAACCTGCTCCAGGGAAAACCCTTGCCCAAACGGCACCTGCAGCGCCTGGGCGTTTCGGCCCAGCCACTTGGCGTGGTCCAGGTATTTTTTGGAGAAGGAGCCGTTGACCAGATGGTAAGTATTGGCAGCGGTGACGCTCTGGAGGCTGCGCTCCCAGATTTCGGTGGCCGAGCCGGTGAAGTAAATGGCATAGTCGGCAGGGAGCTGCAACAAGGCCCTGAGCGCCTCGTCTGCCCTGCGGTACAAATCTTTGAAGGCCTGGCTGCGGTGCGATTGGGAAAACACCTGTTTGTCTAGGGCAGTCTGCAGGTGCTTTGCCACCGTGGGGTACAGTTGCGCCGGACCGGGAGTGAAGTATACGGGAGCCATTATCTTAAGGAGTAATTGAGTGGTTGGGTGAATGATTGAATAAAAGAACCTGTTTTAAGCCCATTTTCATAGAAACAGGCCTAAA
Organism: Rufibacter psychrotolerans; assembly: GCF_016924645.1. Taxonomy (GTDB): domain Bacteria; phylum Bacteroidota; class Bacteroidia; order Cytophagales; family Hymenobacteraceae; genus Nibribacter; species Nibribacter psychrotolerans. The sequence continues at coordinate 160,344 of NZ_JAFFJV010000015.1, forward strand.
ACAGGTTTAAAAGTACCACGGTCATGATACTTGCTACGTGCTACATGATACTAGTACAGCGTGCGGGATTTGATGGTGTCCGGTATCTGCTTCAGGTGCTTGATCACGGAACGGTCGTACTTGGTGTCCACGTCGGTGATTACGTAGCCAATGGTTTCGTTGGTTTTCAGGTACTGGCCCAGGATGTTGATCTGGTTCTCGGCCAGCACGTTGTTGATCTTGGCCAGAATACCCGGCACGTTGCGGTGGATGTGGATGAGGCGGTGCGCATTGCGCAGGGCCGGCAACTGCAGGTTGGGAAAGTTCACGCTGTTGTAAGAACCGCCGGTGTTGATGTAGTCAATCATCTTAGACGGCACGTACTGCGCAATGTTCTCCTGGGCCTCCTCGGTGCTGCCGCCCACGTGCGGGCTCAGCAAAGTATTCGGCAAGCCGCGCAGCGCCGACTCAAACTTCTCCTGGTTGTTCTTGGGCTCATACGGGAACACATCCACGGCGCAGCCTCTGATCTTGCCGCTCTTGATGTTTTGGGCCAGAGCCTCAATGTCCACCACGTGGCCGCGGGCCAGGTTCAGGAACAGGACGCCGGGTTTCATGAGCTCAAATTCCTTAGGCCCTATCAGGTTCTTGTTGTCGGCGCGGCCGTCTACGTGCAGCGTAATGATGTCGGCCAGGGCCAACAGTTCGGCCAGGGAATGGCAGACCTTGGCGTTGCCCAGGGCCAGCTTGTCTACCACGTCATAGAAGTATACCTCCATGCCCAGGCTCTCGGCCAGCACAGACAGTTGTGAGCCTATGTTGCCATACCCAATGATGCCCAGCTTCTTACCCCGGATCTCATTGGAACCCTTCGCCGATTTGTCCCACTCGCCCACGTGCATGCGGTTGCTTTTCTCCACCAGCCCCCGTGACAGCATGATAATTTCGCCAATGGCCATCTCTACCACGCTGCGGGTGTTGCTGTAGGGCGCGTTGAACACAATAACGCCGCGCTCGGTACAGGTTCTCAGGTCAATCTGGTTGGTACCAATGCAGAAGGCGCCCACCGCCATCAGGCGCGGGGCGTGCTCCAGGGCCTTGGCCGTGACCTGCGTCTTGGACCTGATGCACAGGATGGAGACATCGTGCAGGCGGGCGCAGAGTTCGTCTTCCTCCAGAGCACCGGCCACCGTTTCCACCTGGTATCCTTCCTGACGGAACATATTCACCGCCCGCTCATGGATACCCTCCAGCACCAGTACCTTGATGCGGTTCTTGGGATAGGAGAGCGCGCTGGGCAGCCGGTTCACGTACAGGAACTCATCCAGGCTGGGGGTAACGTGGTCGGCTTTGCCCACTACTTTGTCGCGGCTCACGTTCTCGGTGAAGGCGTAGAACTTATCGGCGATGCCGGCTTCCTTGATTTCATAGTCGGTGTAGCCGTCGCCAATCACGTAGACCTCGCCGGGCAGTTGCAGGGCCTTTATCTGCTGGGCCTTGCCCTGGTTCTGGGTAAGCACGTTCTGGCGGTCAAACCCCACAATGTTGCCGGCCTCGTCATACACAAAGCTGTTAGCAAACACGTTCTCGGGCTTTACGCCCAGTTCCCGCACAATGGGCACAATAAACTCCCTGAACCCATTGGAGATGATGTAAATGTCATCTTTAAAAGCCTCAAAGAAGGCCCGGTTCTGCTTGAACGAGTCTGAGATCTGGCCCCGCAGGTGCTCAATGAGCGTGTCAATGTGCTCCCGGTTGGCCTGCAGCAAGGCCAGGCGCTGCTCCAGGGAATCTACCAACGGAATCTCGCCCTCCATGCCCAGGTCTGTGATGCGCTGGATCTCAGCGAGCACTTTCTGCCGGCGGGCCGGGTCTGGGATGCAGATGGTGCAAAGTTCGTCCAAGGCTTCCACCTTGGTGAAGGTACTGTCAAAGTCAATGATGAAGTGCTTGTGCGTACTCATGCCTGTTTGGTTTTGCGATGCCGGGCAAACTGGCGCTGCCCAGCCTCTGGTTACCGTTGTGCCTCCTACAGATTGGCGCCCCAATATCGGGCAGGTTACGGTCAAATGAAAAGTGTTTGGGGCCAGTTTTACAAAAAACAGGCGTAAAACGCCCCGCTTTCTGGCCAGGTGGTTCCCTGGGCAATGGCTGGCACCCCTCGGCCCCTAAATGAACTCAAAGGCAAGCCGCCTCGTAAACGCACAGACGGCAAACGGCAGATCTGCCCCGGCACTGCCCGTTTTCTGGCCGGTTTAACCAAAGCTACATGAGAGAAAGCAGCAAGAACACCCCCTTTCCGCTCAGGTCTATCCTTCTCCCGGCAGGCCCCGTGTCACGGCCCAAACCTTCTTTTCAGTATTTTTACGGCCGAAGTCCCTGCAACTTGGTTAAATTTGCCCTAAAAGCCTTGGCTCGGCCCAGGGGGAGCGGCCCTGTTTCTAGAATTTTGTCAAAGTATCAACAATAATGATTTTCCATTGAAACAAACTTAACAACTAGTATTATAAATTAATAATTTCATAAACCTTTTTTTTGTATCTTAGCACATCAATAAAAAGAGGTATTGTTCGTTGTTGAATTGTTAAACACAGACCTATAAAATGGCCCAAGTTTCAGAAATTGATAATCTTGATAGAAGAATTCTTTCCATGCTCATGTTAGATGCCACCAGGGCCTACACAGACATAGCGAAGGAGTTACAGGTTTCTGGGGGTACCGTACACGTGCGCATGAAGAAATTGGAAGATTTAGGGGTAATCAAAGGATCACACCTCTTCATCAATCCAAATGCAGTAGGCTATGACATCTGCGCCTTTATTGGTATCTACCTGGAGAAAGGCTCAGCGTACCAGTCGGCGGTGGCGTCTATGCGCCAGGTGCCCGAGATAGTGGAGATGCACTACACCACCGGGCAGTGGAGCATGTTCGCCAAAATCATTTGCCGCGACACCCTGCACCTCCGCGAGGTCCTGAACGAGAAAATACAGGCCATTGAGGGCGTGGAGCGCACCGAGACCTTTATTTCGCTGGAGGAAAGCATTACCCGCCAGGTAGACATCCTGCCTCCCAAATAAGAACCCCAGATTTGCCCACCCCGGCACTGCCCGCCGGTTGGGCGAAAAAGAAAATGTAGTATCTTACATCGCTGAAGCCGGCAGATAGGTCAGCGTGTCTATGAGCGGAAGATCTGATACCCATGGGAGTTTTGCAGGATGGAGGCCCCTCTTCCTGCCGTTGCTGTTGTTGTTGCTGACCGCCTGCGGCGGCCCCGAAACCCCAGACAAAAAGCTAGTCTTAAGGACAAAGTCCCGCAAGGTGAGCGTGATTGCCCACCGGGGTGCCTCTGGCACTGCCCCCGAGAACACGCTACCCGCCATTAAAAAGGCGCTGGAGACTTCCGCCGACTTTATTGAGATAGACGTTCACCAAAGTAAAGACGGCCAGGTGGTGGTGATCCATGACCCCACCGTAGACCGCACCACCAACGGGAGCGGCCGGGTTGCCGATCTTACTTTGGCAGAACTCAAGCAACTGGAGGCCGGCATCAAGTTTGACTCTTCCCTCACCGATGTCCGCATTCCCACCCTGGCGCAGGTCCTGCGCACCGTGAAAGGCAAGAAAAAGCTGCTGATTGAGCTGAAGAAAGGCGAGGAAGACTACTACCCCGGCCTGGAAGAGAACACCCTAAAACTCATCAGGGAGCACCGGGCTCAGGAGTGGTGCGTGCTGCAGTCTTTCCATGACCCTATTCTGGAGCGTATCTGGCAAACCGACTTTGTGATTCCCACCCACAAACTCATAGTGGGCAAGATCCCGTTTCTGCCCATCTACATTGACCATGAGCTGAAGTTCGGCAACTTTGACCGCTACTCAGAGGCCACCGCCATCAACATCCACCGCTATTTCGCGTCCAAGGCCTTTATCAAGAAACTGCACGGCCAGGGCTTTAAAACCTTCATCTGGACCGAGGACAACCCACAGAACATTCAGCAGTTGTTTGAGCTGGGCGCCGATGGCGTGATGACCAACCATCCCGAGCTGATAGAAAAGCAGTAGTCCGTTTCAGGCTTGTTTTGGCCAAATGGGCCCTAAAATGGGTTGAACCCTACTTGCTTTACCTGCCATACTAGAATCAGAAACCAACATCGCCACGGGTTCCTGGTAGAGGAGTGCGTGGCGATTTTGTTGGATGGCGCAGCCAAGGGCGTGGTTACTGGTTGTCCTGGCCTAGTTGGTTGTACAGCAGCAAGGCCCCGCAGGCACTGGCCAGTACTTGGCGCAAATCAGGTGAAAGGGTGTTCTTCATCCAGACTTTGCCGCTGTTCACGGTCTGCACGGTGGCCAGCACGTGCCCTCCACGGGAAAACTCGTAGCCCAAGACCGTGCCCGAGGGCAGCGACTTGCCTTCCCACTTATACAGCGGAAACACCTCTATTTCCTGGGTTCCGTTGCTGATCTTGCCCACGAAGTCTTTGCGCTCCAGGTAATTGCCCGGATCGGCCAGGGCCATGCGCCACTCCCCACTCTCCGGCGACCGGAACGCCACCTGCAGAAACTCCCGCTGCCGGTCAAGGTCCACCGACCATCCGGCGGCCTGCACCGTGGTGGCGTTGAGCCGGGCGGCAGCCTGCACCCACCAGGTTTGCTGCCGCAGCGTGTCCCGCACCCCGAAACTGTACTTCTGGAGCCCCTCGGCTACCTGCAGGGGACTGCCCTCGCCGTACGTAGCTTTTCTGGTCCAGCCCCGCTGAGGGTCTTCCAGCTTGTACGCGCCAAACCCAAAGCCCTTCTCCTGCCCCAGCGACAGCCTGAACGCCGGGCGGCCCACCACCGGCAGGACGGTGGCCTCCTGGGTCATGGCTTCGCTTACCCGCAACTGGGGCACCGAACAACTGGTCACCCCTACCAGGGCAGAGGCGGCCACAGACAACACAAGGGTTCTAAAGCAGATCATCAACAGAACTATGCATAGGTGAAAAAGAAGTTCATCAATACAGATACACCGGAATCATCGCCCAGCCCTACTGAGGTTTCTGCAAGACGGGCTTCTCAACCTCCGGAGCAGGATTCCAGGCCGCGTTTAGCGGTGCTGTTGGCCAACCCTCCGGCCTTTCTAAAAGCGCTGGATTTGCCCTTGCTCACCCCCCGCAGACCCTCTTGAAACAGAAGTTTTGCGACCGGCAAAAAGCCCTTCCAGGAGGGCTCCCGGTCACATCTTTTGCGAAATCATGCGGCAAGGTAAGTTTGCTTGCGTATCTTAGTGATGGTAAAGAGACCAACTCATCTGCTTTTACCCCTATGAAAAGCTGCTCATTTTGCCAGAACGGCCCTAAAATGATGCTTCAGCCCGCGCTTTCGTACGGATTGTGCCACACACCCCATCGCCAATGATTTTAGATTCCTATACCTTTCTCATTATCCTTAGTAGCCTGATCGTACTTTCGTACGTGTTTGACTTGGGGGCCAAGCGCTCCAAAGTGCCCTCGGTGATTTTACTGCTCACCACGGGCATCCTCCTGAAGCTGGCCGCCACCTACTTCAACATTGTTTTACCCGGCATCAGAAACGTGCTGGAGCTGTTTGGCATCATCGGGCTGATCTTGATTGTGCTGGAGGGTGCCCTTGACCTGGAGCTGAAGAGGGAAAAGCTGCCCCTCATCAGGAAGACGCTGCTTACCGCCACCGCCACACTGCTGATCACGGCGGCGCTCATTGCCTGGTTCATCAATTTCTGGCTGCAGGTGCCTTTTCAGGTAGCCATTATCAACGCCATTCCGCTGGCGGTGATCAGCAGCGCCATCGCCATCCCCAGCGTGAGCAACCTTACCCCAGAGAAGCGGGAGTTCATTGTCTACGAGGCCACGTTCTCTGACATTATTGGCATTGTGGCGTTCAACTTTGCGGTGCAGAATGAAAGCATTGGGGTGGGGTCTTTTGTGAGCCTGGCGGTAGACCTGGTCAGCATTTTCCTGATCTCCATTGTGTGCTGCCTGCTGCTGCTGTTCTTTGTGGACAAGATCAAGACGCACATCAAGTTTTTCCTGATCATCGCCATCCTGATCCTGCTGTACTCGGTGGGCAAGAAGCTGCACCTTTCCTCCTTGCTCATGGTGCTGTGCTTCGGCCTGATGCTGAACAACGCCGCCCTGTTTATCCGGGACCGCCTGGCCAGGTACATCAGCCTGGAGTCGCTGAAGTCTGAGATTGTGATCCTGAAGCAGATTAACGGCGAGAGCGCCTTTGTGATCAGGACGTTCTTTTTCCTGCTGTTTGGGTACTCCATTAACCTGCAGGAGCTCTACCAGCTGGATGTCTGGGTCCTGGGCTTCACCATTTTCAGCATTATCCTGCTGGTGCGGTTTGGCTACCTGCAATACATTGCCAAGGTGCCCCTTATTCCGGAGCTGTTCATCGCGCCCCGCGGCCTTATCACCATCCTGCTCTTTTACAGCATTCCGCCGCAGTACTCCATTGAGGGCATGAATGAGAGCGTGCTCTTCTTCGTGGTCATTCTCTCGGCCCTGCTCATGATGATGGGGCTGCTGCTTACCCGCAACAAGGTGAGCGACATCCCGGACTATTGATCAGGCCCCAAAACCTGTCATTTCAAGGCGAAAATTGGTAGCTTTGCTTCTATGAGAACGTTTCTGATCCTGTTGGTTTTAGGGCTGTGCGGCGGCCCGGCGGCCTGGAGCCAGGCGCAACCCACGTACCTGCTGCCCCATCTGGAGCAGAAGCGGCCCATTACCAGAACCGGGTTGGTTACCGTAGACAACAGCCCGCTGCTGCTGCTGGGCGCCCAGGAAACAGACTACGCCTCGCTGGTGGTAGACCCCAAGGAGATTAAGGTGGTGCAGGCGTACAGAGACTCGGCCATCCTGGCCCCGCTGGGCGCGAAAGCCCGCCACGGCGTCCTGGTCATCGCCTTGAAAAGCCCCAAAACCCTGCTGAAGCTGGATGACGTGCTGGATTACTTTCAAGTTCCCGCCGACCAGCGCCACCTGCGGGTGTTGCTCAACAAGCGCCCCGTGAACCGCACCCGTTTTCTAGCCGATGTGGCCCGCATCCAGAAAGTGGAAGTAATTCAACTGGAGAAGACCAGCCCGGTGCGCTTCAGTTGGAACGAGAACGAGCAGTTCCTGAACCTGGTCACCGCCGACTAAGTAAAAAGCGCCCGTTTTGCGCCTCTTTCTGGAAAAAGGGGCGCAAAACGGGCGCTCTACTTACCTCCCGTGCCGGAGGGCTACAGGTTACTCGTGCTCCTCGTCGGGCAGGATCTCCACGTCCTGTACCAGCACCAGGTTCTCTATCTCGCGGCCTTTGGGGGTGTTGGCCAGCCCTCCCAGGGCCGTTTCCTTGTACTTGGTTTCCATGCTCTGTCCTACTTCGCCCAAGGCCATCACGCACTGGTCTACCGGAATTACGGGGTTCACGCCGGCAATGGCAATCTGGGCGCTGGAAAACGCAATGGCGGCCGCGCTGGCGTTGCGCACAATGCAGGGCACCTCCACCAGCCCCGCCACCGGATCACAGATGAGGCCCAGCATGCACTGGATGGTGATGGCCACGGCGGCAAAGGTCTGCTCCACGCTCCCGCCCAGGCAGTACACAATGGCTCCGGCGCCCATGGCGGCTGCGCTGCCGGTCTCGGCCTGGCACCCGCCCACCGCCCCCGCCAGGGAGGCATTGGTTTCAATGATGAGGGCAATGCCGGCGGCTACCAGCAGCCCCTCCAGAATTTTGCGGTCCTCCAGCCCGTGCAGGTCCTGGAGCGTGGTTAAGATGCCCGGCAGGATTCCCGAGGCCCCGGCGGTGGGAGCCGCCACCACCCTGCCCATGCAGGAGTTTACTTCCTTGGCACCCAAGGCCCGGCTGATGAGCTGCTGGAACTCGGCCGACAGCACGGTGACCGGGGCGGCGGCTACTTTCTTGGCCCCGTTGTTCACCATGCCCGAGCGGGAAGTCATGTCCTGGGTGAGGCCGGCTTTCACGGCATCGCGCATCACGTCATAGGCCCGCTGCAGGCCGGCCCAGATTTCTTCCTCGGTGCGGCCCTTCTGCTCCATCTCGTACGCCAGCACCGCCTGGTACAGGGGCTCTCCCGTGGTCTGGCAATGCTGTTCCCAACTTGCGAAATCATTGAATAATATTGACATTCCTGTTTCTCCTCTTCTGTACAGGGCCTGGAGCCCTGTTGTCTAACGCTCTCTTTTTTACGAAAATCTGCCTGTTTAAGAGCAGCCATCCTATAAAATTACGCAGAAGAAACAGATTTTAGGTATCTTCTGGGGCAGGAAACGCCAAAAAAAGCAAACATTTGTTTTTGCCCTGCTTTATGCCCGTTTTCCCGAAAACTGCCCTAAATCTCACCCCTATGCTGGCCGACCTGCTGCAACAAGTTCCGCTCTTCACCCCCGATGACGTGGAGGCGTTCCTGCCCCTCTGGAAGAAGCGCCTGACCGTGCCCCGCGGCGATTTCCTGATCAGGGAAGGACAGGTGGAGCAGCACCTCTACTTTGTGGAAAGCGGGGCCCTGCGCCTGTACCTGCCTACGGCGCACGAAGAAATCTGCGTGGGCTTTGCGTACCCCAATACCCTGATCACCGCGTTTCCGTCATTGGTTACCCAAACCCCCTCGCAATACTGCATTCAGGCCCTGCGGCGGAGCGAACTGGTGGCCATCACTAAGGCTGATTTTGACCAGATTCAGGAAAAACGGCCTATATTCGGGAAGTTCTGGCGGATGGAGCTGGAGAAAGCCCTGGTTGGGAAAATTGAGCGCGAGGTAGACCTGCAACTGCCCGACCCCGCCCAGCGGCTGGAGCGGCTGCTCCGGCGCAGCCCGCACATTTTCCAACTGGTGCCCAGAAAGTACATTGCCTCTTACCTGCGCATGACCCCAGAAACGCTGAGCCGCATCATGTAAATCTTGATTTGGATCAAGGACTGGTCACCGGCGGGCCGCTACCTTTGGTAAAAAAAAGAGAAGCCCCATGGACGCAACAACTTTCCTTACGCAATTACAGCAGCAGGCCCAAACCCAGCAAGCCCTGGTTCGGGCGGAGTTCCTGCCCCTGGACGCCGCCCTCCTCAACGCCAAGCCCCACGCCACTGGCTGGAGCGCGCTGGAGTGCCTGGAACACCTGAACCGCTACTGTCGCTTTTACCTGCCCCACCTGGAGAAAGCCCTTTCCGCTGCGCCTATTTCGCCCGGCAACCTGCCCGTGCGGTATTCCTGGATCGGGCGGAAGTCGCTGGCGGTGGTAGACCCCAGCAGCCCCAGAAAGCACAAGACGCTCAGGCACATGAACCCGCACAACAGCCGCCTGACCACCGCCGTGGTAGACGAGTTCCTGCAGCACCAAGATAGATTGCTCTCCCTCTTCGCCTTGGCGCCAAAGGCAGACCTTAACCAAAAAAACATTCCGGTGGAGTTCTTCCGCCTGCTCAGGATGCGGACCGGCGAGGCTCTGGAGTTCTTGCTGGCGCACCAGCAGCGTCACCTGCAGCAGGCCCTTCGCGCGAAAGCGCAGCCAACCATCAGCCTGGTGGTGTGAGGGAAGCCTGGTGGCCTCTATTAGCCCTGTTCCCAGGCTGCCAGTGCTTCCGGAAAGCGGACCTGCACTATCTCTCGCTCGCCGGTTTCCAGGTTTACCTTCCAGAGTTGGTGGGCGTTGGTGTTGGTGATCCAGAGACGGTCCTGGTGGAAGAGCACATCGTTGGGCTCGTCTAAGCCGGCCACCACCGTCTTGATGCGTTGTTTAGCTAGGTCCATCACCTTTATCTTGCCGTTGTAGGTGTCTGCCACGTACAGCTGGCCCGCGTGGGCCGTGATGCCCATGCAGTGCTGCAGGTACGCCTCGTAAAAGTCGCCGTCCTCATCACCAAACTCAAACAGGCCCCGCCCGATGAGGGTAGTCACCGAGCCCTGGTTCACGTTCACGGCCCTGATGGCGCTGGCCTCGGGGTCTGCCACGTACAGGGTGTGGTGGTGGAGCGCAAGGCCGCTGGGTTGGTTGAAGGCCGCCTCCTGCAGGGAACCATCGGCGAGGGCCTCGCGCCCGGTGCCCGCAAAGCGGTACACGCGCTGGGTAGCCAGGTCCATGCGCAGGATCTGGTGGTTGCCCGCGCTGGCGATGTACAGCTGGTCGTCTTTCAGGGCCAGGTCCCAGGGGCTGTTGGGGTTTACGGGCACGCCTCTCTGCTCATGGAAAAAGTAATAGCTGAGCTCGCCGGTGCCGGCCACGGTGCTTACGTTCCTGGTTTGCAGGTTCACCTGCCGGATGGCGTTGTTCTTGGCGTCTGCCACGTACAGGAAGTGCCCGGCCAGGGCCAGCCCGTGCGGTTCATTGAACGTAGCCTGGGTTGCGGGCCCGTCTGCAAAGCCCTGTTCGCCGCTGCCCATCACCTCCAGAATCTGGCCTGTCTGGTCCAGCTTTAAGATGCGGTTGTGGCCGCTGTCGGACAGGTAAAGGTGCCCCTGCTCCCCGGCGATGAGCTTGGACGGAAACCTGAGCACCGAGGCCTCGGCAGGTTCTGGCCTAAACCGGAACGGCTCGCGGTTGAGCGCTTCCCCGAAGGTTTCAATAAGGTCGTCCAGGTGCGGTTTGATGATGTCGTAGATGCCTTCGCCGGGTTTCTGACCCACTACTTTGCCGTTGGGGTCAATGAGCACTACGGTGGGCCAGGCGCTCACGGCATACTGCTTCCAGACCTCAAAATCAGCATCGTTCACCACGGGGTGCTCAATGCCAAATTTGAGGATGGCCTGCCGGATGGCGTTCTGCCGTTTCTCGGCGTCAAACTTGGCCGAGTGCACCCCAATCACCACCAACTCACGGGCGTACTCCCGCTCCAGGCGCTTGAGGTCTGGGAGAATGTGCTGGCAGTTGATGCAGCCGAAGGTCCAGAAGTCCAGGAGCACGATCTTGCCCCTGAAATCTTTGAGGGTGTAGGCTCTATCAGTATTAAGCCAGCCATGGCGGGTGTTTATCTCAGGGGCATTCACGCGTCCGGTAAGCATAAGCAGATCTTCTTCAGGGAGTAAAACAGCAGGATGGTACTTTCTAAGGCAACAGTAGCACTGCTACAAGATAGACAAAAATCTAGTTTCAGGAAGCGGGCGAAAACGTTTGGGTCTCCTGGGCAGGTCAGGCCTCCGGGAGGCTTCCTGGCCGCGGGCTCTCCTAACCCTCTTTGCCTTCCTTGCGTTTCAAACGTAATTTCTCAGAAATAGGCTTAAAACAGGGGCGGGCCCTGGGCCTCTGTTTTCGCTTTTTAAATATGTACCACCTTAACCTGTTTTCTATCACATAAACCTCTACGCCCCTTGAACTGCAAACAACTCCTGACCACCTGTCTCCTGTGGGTTTCTTTTTCCACCGGAGTGATTGCCCAAGTACCCGTTCCAGACACCAGCGCGGTAACGCAAAGTCGACCCGCCGTAGCTTCAGCCGCTCCCCCGGAAGACCGGCCTAAAACTTCCCACTACCTGAAACGGGCCGTGTTGCCGTCGGCGGTGCTCATCGCGGCGGGGATTTCCACCATCAAGGGAAATGGCTTTTACAGCAGCTATGACGCCAGCCGCGATGCCCGCGAGGCCTTTCCCAACTTCAGCACCACGCTGGACGATTACCTGTTCTTCGTGCCCATTGTGGGCTTGTACGGCTTTAACCTGTTCTCCTCGCAGAACAAGCATGACATCAGGCGGCAAACGGGACTGGTACTGGCCTCAGGGGTGCTCACCACGCTCATGGTGTACCCTACCAAGATCCTGACGGCGCAGGAGCGGCCCAACGGCCTGCCCCGGGCCTTTCCCTCGGGCCACACGGCGTACGCCTTTACCATTGCCGCCATTGTGGACAAGGAGTTCAGGGGCAAGAGCAAATGGATCAGTATTGGCAGCTACACCATTGCCTCGGCCACGGGCGTCATGCGCGTCCTGAACAATGAGCACTGGATGGCCGATGTGCTGGCAGGCGCGGGCGTGGGCATTCTCTCGGTGAACACCGTGTACTTTGTGCATGACCGCATCATGCGCAACAAAGGCCTCAACAGCAGCGTCATGCCCACGGTCTTACCCAACGGCAAAATGGGTCTGGGCTTTGTGCTCCAGTTCTGAAGAATGTTGATTGTTGATTGTTGATTGTTTTTGATAAAATGGCCCCAAAACAGCGTATGGAAGACAACTCAACTTTAGGCCCATTTCCTACTATATGAGAACAATCAGCAATCAACAATTAACCATAAAGAGATGAAGATTCTGAGTGCCGCCCAAACCCGAGAAGCCGATGCCTACACCATTGCCCATGAGCCTATTTCCTCGCTGGACCTGATGGAGCGGGCGGCCGCGGCGCTGGTGCAGTGGCTGGAGCAGGCCTACGCCCCGCAGGTGCCTTTCTTTGTCTTCTGCGGCCCCGGCAACAACGGCGGCGATGGGCTGGCCCTGGCCCGATTGCTGCACCATGACGGCTACGACGTGCAAGTCTATGGAATAGCCGAAGAGCAGAAGTTCTCCACCGACTTTACCCAGAACCTGAAGCGGCTCCCCGAGGCAGTACCGATGACCAGGGTATCTTCGCTCGCCGACCTGCCCCCTGCTTTGCCTGCTCACGCGGTTACGGTGGACACGCTGTTCGGCTCGGGGCTTTCCAGGCCGCTGCAGGGATTGTATGCCGATGTGGTCACTTACCTTAACCAACAGCAAGCCCCGGTCGTCTCCGTGGACCTTCCCTCCGGCTTGTTCACTGATGCGCCTACCCCGCCCGGATCAGCGGTGGTGCAGGCCCACACCACCCTCACGTTTGAGCGGCCCAAACTCAGCTTCTTCCTGCCGGCCTCGGGCGCGTATGTGGGCAACTGGCACGTGCTTCCCATTGGTTTGCACCCGCAGTACCTGGGGCAGGTAGAATCTCCTTACCACTTTCTCACGCCCGAGGCAGTGCACGAGCTTTTGCGGCCCCGCTCAAAGTTCTCTCATAAGGGTACGTTTGGCCACGCGTTGCTGGTAGGTGGCAGTTACGGCAAGATGGGAGCCATTACCATGAGCGCCCACGCGGCCCTGCGGGCGGGAGTGGGCTTGCTCACGGTAATGGTGCCCCAGATTGGATACCAGGTGCTGCAGACGGCGGTGCCCGAAGCCATGGTCCTGACCGATGCGCATGAGCATTACCTTACCGGGTTTCCGGAGGAAGTGGGCAATTACCAGTGCCTTGGCGTAGGGCCGGGTCTAGGCCAGGCCGAAGCCTCCCGGCTGGCCCTGGAGCAACTGTTTCGCCGGAAGTTGCCGCCCCTGGTGCTGGACGCCGATGCCCTGAACCTGCTGGCCACTGACCGGCTCCTGCGCCAGCAACTCCCCCCCGACAGCATCCTGACCCCGCACCCCAAGGAATTTGAGCGGCTCACCGGCCCCGCCACCGATGATTTCCACCGCCTGCAACTCCTGCAGAGCTTCTGCGCCGAGCACCACTGCTACGTGGTATTAAAAGGTGCCCACACCTGCATCGGCACTCCGGCGGGCGAGTTTTACTTCAACACCACCGGTAACCCGGGCATGGCCACCGGCGGCACCGGCGATGTGCTTACCGGTATTTTGACGGGCTTACGGGCCCAAGGCTACTCCGCCCTGGAGGCTTGCCAACTGGGCGTGTACCTGCACGGCCTGGCGGGCGACCTGGCGGCCAAAGCCGAAGGAGAAACTTCCCTGATTGCCTCTGACTTGTATAAATACCTCGGCGCCGCCTTCCTGCACCTGGCAAAGTAGTTTGCGATTTTACCGTTGGCCTGACCGGTGTTTCAGGCTGGTTTTTCAGAAAACGGGCGTAAAACGCCGGTGCCTTAAAGAGACGCGTTCCTTAGCTGTACAGGCTCAGCAGCCAGACCAAAAGGAACTGCACCAGCATCATGCCGTCAGCTAAGATCAGGAAGTAGTACTGGGACCGGTACTCATGGGCGTACCACACCACCAGCGCGGCACCTACGCCCGCCAGGCCCAGTGCCACCCGTACCAAGGGCTCGGTGCCGGCGGGCAGCAGGAGCGCGTACAGGAACAAGGTGAACAATGCCAGTTTCTTGGTGGTGGGCACTCCCCATTTGGTAGGGAAGGTGGTGGTTTGGGTAAGTTTGTCTTTGTACACATCACGTATGTCAAAGACCAGCGTGAGGGAAAAGATGAACAGGAAGCGGCGCAGGAACAGGATCAGGTTCTCTGAGGCGAACAAATCACGGTCTACCTCCATGAGGGGCAACTGCACCGTTACCGCCGCCCAGACATAGGCAATGAGAAACACCTTCAGGAAGGGAATATCGCGCAGCGGAATGTAGCGTTCGCCCTCGGGCACCACGGCCACCGAGTACAGGCCGGCCACCACCACCAAGTGCAGCAGGAACCAGAAGCTGAGGTCAAACAGGGCCGTCCAGTACAGGTAGAGGACGCACAGGGCACTGGCCACGCACATGAAGATCAGCTCCAGCCGGTACTTCTGAATCCATGCGGTGCGCGGCGAGTGGGCCACCTCCTGGTTAAACTTGTAGGGCACCAGGCTGTCGGCGTTGTATACGAAGAGGGTGGCAAAAAACACGATTCCGCCCAACCGGATAGAAACCGGGATTCCGCTCAGCAGGTAGGTCTCCCACACCAGCAGGGCCGCGCAGAGCGAGATAAACACGTTGCTGTACAGAATAAAATTCAGGATGTTCTGGAGAACCCTCATGCTTTTGGTTGGTCAATGGCAGTATGCCCCTTGCAGCGGCAAAGTACGCTTGCGGTCACGTGCGGTGCAACTCTTGAAAACGCTTTCTCTTACCCCGGCGCAGAAATGAAAAGCGCCGCTCTCCTATACGGAAAGCGGCGCTTTTCTACCAACTGTTTTTACAGCTTCTTAGCCGTTGTTTCTGAAGGTGGTGTTGTACAGCTCAATGCTTTGCTCAATGATGCGGTACGCGTCTTCGCGGCCCAGGAAGTTCTCTACAATCACCTCTTTGTTCTCCAGCTTCTTGTAGTCTTCAAAGAAGCGCTGGATTTCCAGCAGGGTGTGCGGAGGCAGCTCAGAAATATCATTGATATGCTTCACAGACATATCGTTGGCGGCCACGGCAATGATCTTGTCGTCCTCCTCGTTGTTGTCAATCATCTGCATCACGCCAATTACCTTGGCCTCAATGAGGCACATGGGAGCCACGTCAATGGAGCAGATCACCAGGATGTCCAGGGGGTCTTTGTCGTCGCAGTAGGTCTGCGGAATAAAGCCGTAGTTGGCCGGGTAGTGCACCGCCGAGAACAACACGCGGTCCAGTTTCAGCATGCCGCTGTCTTTGTCCAGCTCATATTTGGCTTTGGAGCCCTTCGGGATTTCAATAATACCGGTTACAATCTTAGGCGCGTCCTCACCGTAGCTTACCTGGTGCCAAGGGTTAGACGAAGTTTGCGTTGTAGTTTCTGACATACTAATTATTTCTATTCTATTTTAAATCTCAGCGGCCTGTTTCTTACCGCACGTACTCTAGTAAAGCTCTGCCCATGGTTCCGTTGGGCTCCTGAATGCGCAGCCAGGCCGCCAGGGTGGGGGCAATGTCCATGATCTCGGTTCTTACCGTGGTCTCGCCGGCCGGTACCTGCCACCCGTACCACAACAGCGGAATATGGGTGTCATACGCCCAGGTGCTGCCGTGGGTGGTGCCTTTGGCAATGGCGCGGCCGTAATTCTCATACCAGCCCGGCTGATAGGTGAGTAGTACGTCGCCGGACCGGTACGGCATGTAACCGTTCTCCACCAGCATGCCCAGGCCCCTCTCCCAATGCGACTTCATGAGGGCATCGGCGGTAAAGGAACGCAAAACGCCCGGAAAACGCTGCATGAACCGGGCAACCTCTTCCTGCACTTCCACCAAATTAGCCTTTTTGCTCTCAATTACCGCATGGTTCAGGTAAATCTGTTGGTTCATGAACGAACTTACCCACTCAGCCGCCCCAAACTTGGCGTTCAGGTGCTTCTTCAGGGAATCGGTCATGATGCCGTTGTTGGTATTTCCGGCGGGAATCCTCAACTGCTTCAGGTAATTGGGGTTGTGCGCGGCCCCGTGGTCGGCGGTCAGGAAGAGTAAGACGTTTTCCTTGCCCAAATGGTTGTCCAGGAACTTCAGAAAGTCGGCCAGGTCCTGGTCCAGGCGCAGGTAGGTGTCTTGTACCTCAATGGAGTTTGGCCCGTACTGGTGGCCTACGTAGTCTGGCGTGGAGAAACTTACGGCCAGGAAGTCGGTAACCGTCCCCTTGCCCATGTTCTCAGCTTTGATGGCCTCTACCGCGAACTCCTTGGTGTAGGTGTTCCCGGCCGGAATGGAGCGCAGCAAATCATACGTTTTGCCTCTGTATGCCGGAATATTGTGCGGAAACACGGGCTTCTGCTCCCCGGAGAAGGTTCCCTCAAAAGGCTGGTCATCAGCGGCGCTTTCAGTATACTGCTCAATGGGAAGCAAGGTGCTCCAGGGTTGGCTCAGGTACTGCTCGGGCAGTTTACGGTTATTGAACGCCTGCACCCACGCCGGAAGCTCCTGCATGTAGTAGGTGCTGGTGATCATGTTCCCGTTGCTCCCATCATACCAATAAGCCGCGTTGGCCGCATGCCCGGCTGGCAAGATAGATCCCCGGTCTTTCAGGCTCAACCCAATGACCTTGCTTTGCTGGTTGGTGGCCAGTTTGAGTTCATCGGTAATGGTGGTGGAGATCATGTTCACCGGCGACATTTCCCCGGCCCTGGAAGCGCTTCCTACCGTCTTCACCGTCTTATCCTCGGCACAGTAGATGTTGCGGCCCGTGGCCCGGTTGTACCAATCATTGCCCACAATACCGTGGATGGCGGGGGTGGTGCCGGTGTAGATAGAGGCGTGACCCGGGCCTGTATAAGTGGGCACGTAGTTATAATGGTTGTTGCGGAAGTTGAAGCCTTCGCTTAACAGCCGTTTAAAGCCACCTTTGGAATATTTGTCCCAAAAACGATACAGGTAATCGTACCGCATCTGGTCTACCACAATACCCACCACCAGCTTTGGCTTGTCGGGCAGTTTCGCCTTGGACTTCTTTCTCTGGGCACCCGCCGGGTTACTGCCTAGCAGCAGGAGCACCAGCAATGCCCAGACAGTAGCTACTCTTTGTTTCATTCTGTATGGTTTACAAATTCTGTTTCTGAGCCGTTTTCTTTGAAACAGCCCTAAAACGCAAAGATATACAGGCAGCCCTTTCTACCCTTCTTTTCCGGCGGCCGGCCGTGAAATTAACCTTGCGGTAATATACCCCCAAAAAGCAAAACGCCCATTTTGCAATGGGCGCCGCTCTGTAAGGGTTATCAAGGAATTATCTTCCGGCTGCAAGGGCTTCGGCACCACCCACAATCTCCAGGATCTCAGTGGTAATGGCGGCCTGCCTGGTACGGTTATAGGTCAGCTTCAATTGCTTGAGCAGTTCACCGGCGTTGTCGGTGGCTTTGTCCATGGCGGTCATCCGGGCCCCGTGCTCCGATGCGTTTGACTCCAATACTGCCTTGTAGATCTGAATCTTCAGGGACTTAGGAATCAACTGCTCCACAATCTCCTCTTTGGAAGGCTCAAAAATATAGTCCAGGGCCGCGTTGCTGGCAGCACCCTGCTCCTCAGTGTTCTCCTGAATGGGCAGGAACTGCTCGGTGCGGATGATCTGGGTGGCCACGTTCTTGAACTCGTTGTACACCACCTCTACGTGGTCATAGTACCCCGTGCGGAAACCTTCCATGGCGCGCTCAGCGGCAACTCGTACCGTCTCAAACGACAGGTTGGCGAAAACACCGGTGTAGTCTCCGGCCAGCGGGAAATTACGCTTGTCAAAGTACTCGTGCCCTTTCTTCCCGATGGCCATGATCTCTACGTTGCCTGCGGCTTGCTGGGCACTGTAGCGCTCACTGATCAGGTTGTTCACGGCTTTCATCACGTTAGAGTTGAACGCCCCGCACAACCCCCGGTCTGAGGTAACGGCAATGATCAACACCCGCTGCACGTCGCGTTTCTGCGCATAGACATTCTCGCCCCCTTCGCCCCGTACGGTTGAAAGGTTGGCCAGAATGTTGTTCAGACGCTGGGCATAGGGACGCATGCGCATGATGTTGTCCTGCGCCCGGCGCAATTTGGCCGCCGCCACCATTTTCATGGCTTTGGTGATCTGCTGCGTGGAGCTGACAGAGACAATCCGGTTGCGTACTTCTTTTAAACTAGCCATTTAATAGTTAGTCAAGTATAGACAGAGAAAGAAGAGCATACGGAGACCCGTGCTGCTCTTCTTCTGTTGATTTTAATTATTTACGATATCTGGCAGTGAGCTCACGCGCTACTTGCTTCAGCGTGTCAGTCACGTTGTCATCAAGTTTACCGGCTCTCAACGCATCCAACACAGGGCGGTGCTGCGCGTTCAGGGTCATCAGGTACTCTTTCTCAAAGGTACGCACCTGGTTCACCGGCACGTCGTCAATGAGGCCGTTGGTACAGCAGTAGATCATGGCTACCTGGTCTTCTACGGCTACCGGAGAGAACTGGGCTTGCTTCAGCACCTCCAGGTTGCGGCGGCCCCGCTCAATGGTGAGCTTGGTAGAGGCATCCAGGTCAGAACCGAACTTAGCGAAGGCTTCCAGCTCGCGGAACTGCGCCTGGTCCAGCTTCAGGGTACCGGCTACTTTCTTCATGGACTTGATCTGCGCCGAACCACCCACACGTGATACCGAGATACCTACGTTGATGGCCGGACGGATACCTGAGTTGAACAGGTTGGTCTCCAAGAAGATCTGACCGTCGGTGATGGAGATCACGTTGGTTGGGATATACGCCGAAACGTCACCTGCCTGGGTCTCAATGATAGGAAGCGCGGTCAAAGAGCCACCACCCTTCACCAAGTGACGGATAGACTCTGGCAAGTCATTCATGTCTTGCGCAATGGCGTCTGAGGCGTTGATCTTAGCGGCACGCTCCAGCAAACGGGAGTGCAGGTAGAACACGTCACCTGGGTAGGCCTCACGTCCTGGCGGACGACGTAGCAGCAGAGACACCTCACGGTACGCCACGGCTTGCTTAGACAAGTCATCATACACTACCAGGGCTGGACGGCCGGTATCACGGAAGAACTCGCCAATAGCGGCACCGGTGAACGGCGCGTAGAACTGCATTGGGGCTGGGTCAGCAGCCGGAGCGGCTACTACCACGGTGTACCGCATGGCACCACCAGCCTCCAGGGCGTTCACAATCTGCGCTACGGTAGAGGCTTTCTGGCCAATGGCTACGTAGATACAGAACACAGGCTCACCACGGTCAAAGAACTCACCCTGGTTGATGATGGTATCAATGGCCACGGCGGTTTTACCGGTCTGGCGGTCACCAATGATCAACTCCCGCTGACCACGGCCAATCGGAATCATGGAGTCAATGGCTTTGATACCGGTTTGCATGGGCTCATTTACCGGCTGGCGGTAGATTACGCCTGGTGCTTTTCTTTCAATTGGCATGTCGTACAGCTCACCCACCAAGGGGCCTTTGCCGTCGATGGGCTGGCCCAGGGTGTTCACCACGCGGCCTACCATGCCTTCACCTACGCGAACGGAGGCAATTTTATTTGTTTTCTTAACTGTATCGCCTTCTTTGATGTCGCTCCAGTCACCCAACAATACCGCACCCACGTTGTCCTCTTCCAGGTTAAGAACAAGGGCTTGCAGACCATTTTCGAACTCTAACAACTCACCAGACTGCGCCTTGGATAAGCCGTAGATACGAGCAACACCGTCTCCTACTTGCAGAACCGTACCAACTTCTTCCAGTTCAGCTTCTGTTCTGAAGTTTGACAGCTGTTCTCTTAAAATCGCTGATACTTCATCAGGTCTAACTTCTGCCATGATTATAGTTTAGTAATGTATGGATTCTCTTTAAACTTGTTTTTCAGTTTCTGCACATTGGTACGCACCGTGTTGTCAATTTGCTGGTCGCCAATGCGCAATACGTACCCGCCAATCACGGCCGGGTCTACCACTTCTTGCAACTCTACCGTTTTGCCGGTGCGCTCTACCACCATCTGCTGGAAGGTAGCGCGCAATTCTGGGGTGAGCGGCACGGCAGTGGTCACCGTTGCCTTCTGAATGCCTTTTACCTCATTGTACTGCTTCACAAACTCTGTGGCCACAGACTCCAGAATCTCCTCACGGTTTTTCTGGGTGATGATCTTGAAAAAGGCATTCGTTAACTCACTTACCCTGCCCCCGAAGAGTGAGGTAAGGATGGCGAGTTTTTTATCATGCTTGATAATCGGGTTGCGCAGCACCAGGCGTAAGTCACGGCTATTCTCCAGGGTCTGGGAGAAGAAGCCCATATCTTCATACACTTTCTCCAAAGAACCTTTCTCCTGGGAAAGCTCCAGCAGAGACTTCGCGTATCTGGAGGCAACTCTTTCTTCTGACATTTCTTTCTCTTGCGTGGTTTAACGATTCACTTCCTTTTAAGGGCGGGAAGCATCTCGCCGGTCCGGGGTATTAGCTCAGGCGGGCGTCCTGCAGGTAGCTTTGTACCAGCGCACGCTGGGCTTGCTCGTCCTGCAACTCACGCTTAATCAACTTCTCGGCAATGTCAATGGACAAGGTTGCGGCCAGGTTCTTCACTTCGGTGAGGGCGGCTTTCTTCTCGTTCTCAATAGACAAGCGGGCCTGCTCAATCATGCGGCTGCCTTCTTCGTTGGCTTTGGCACGGGCGCTTTCCACCAGGTGGTTGGCGGCGTCGGTGGCGTCTTTCAGGATTCGGTCACGCTCGGCACGGGCCTCGTTCAGGAGACGCTCATTGTCTGCTTTGAGCGACTGCATCTCCAGTTTGGCTTTTTCGGCCATGCTCAGGGCAGAATCAATAGACTCTTCGCGCTCCCGCAGGGCACCCATGATAGGCTTCCAGGCGAATTTAGACAACAAGAAAAGCACCACAAGAAAGGTGACTACTTGCCAGAAAAGTAATCCTAAGGCTGGGGTTACTAATTCCATTATATTATTAGGTTTAGGTATGAAGGGAGTACCTTCCGCAACTTATACGTTCTACTTACTACGATTACATCTCGCCGTCCAGACCAATCGTCTGGACGGGAGATGTAACAGGCATTCTTAGCGAATGAAGGAAATCAGAAGGCACACTACCACCCCGAACAGGGCAACACCTTCAATCAGAGCCGAAGCAATGATCATGGCAGTCTGGATACGGCCACCAGCCTCTGGTTGTCTGGCAATAGATTCCATGGCAGAGCCACCAATTCTACCGATACCCAAACCAGCACCAAGCGCCACTAAACCTGCACCGATACCAGCACCCAGAATAGCTAAACCAGCACCTTCTGAAAAAACTTGAAGCAATAATGCTAACAACATAGTAGTAGATATATATAGTTAAAAAAGGAATTCAGATTAATGGTGGGCCTCTACGGCGTGCGGGGCGTCTCCGTGCCCATGGTCCCCGTGCCCGTCATGCTCTTCTACCGCGCCGCCAAAGTACATGGCAGAAAGCAGCGTGAAGATGTACGCTTGTAGCAACGCCACAAACAGCTCCAGGAAGTTCATAAAGATGGCGAAGGCAACACTCACCGGCGCAATAGCCACACTCTTGAAGATAAAAATCAAGCTGAACAAACTCAGGATTACAATGTGGCCGGCCGTGATGTTAGCGAACAAACGCACCATCAACGCGAAGGGTTTGGTAAGGATCCCCAGCAACTCCACCGGAATCATGATAGGCGCCAACCAACCCGGCACACCCGGGGTAGCGAAGATATGCCCCCAGTAGGCTTTGTTACCGCTAAACAGGGTGATCAACAGGGTCAACACCGCCAGCACCAGCGTTACTGCAATATTACCGGTAAGGTTTGCCCCGCCTGGCATTAAGCCCAACAGGTTATTGAACCAGATAAAGAAGAAGATGGTCAGCAGATAAGGCATGTAGCGCTCATACTTGGGCCCAATGTTGGTTTTCCCGATCTCATCTCTGATGAAGATGATGATAGGCTCAAAGAAGGACTGCACACCGTAAGGCGCTCTTCCACGGGTTTTCTTGTAGCGGCCGGCAATTGTCAGGAACACGGCAAAAAGCAGGATCACGCTCAGGAACATAGAAGCCACATTCTTGGTGATAGAGAAGTCAAGCGGGCCCACCGGTTTTGCTTCCCCGTTTTCGCCCCTCTCTATCCGCGGCTCGCCTTCTTCATTGGCGTAATAGATGTGGCCATGATCCATGACATACCCTTTGTAAGGGCGCGGCTTGCCATGCTCATCATAGAAATTGGAGGAAGAGAAAATCTCCAGTCCATTTTCCCCATATAATATAACTGGCAGCGGCAGCACCACTCCATGCGCGAACTCCCAGACATAATCATCCCCAATGTGGTGGGTAATCATCTGCCCCGGGCTAAATTCACCACCCTCGGCAGATTCTGCCGCTTGGGCTGAAAAAGTAAGTACAGAAAGAAGGAAAACGAGTATCTTTTTCATTCAGAGCGATTTAAAAGAAGCATATTGGACGCAACATGCTTCCTCAGATTTGCTTTTTTGAATTTCGGCGCAAGTTACTCAACAAAGCGTAGATTTCAAATGCGGTATACGTAAAATAAAGGACGAAAAAGTTGAAGACGAACTGCATCACCTGCTCCTCATGGTAAAACCGGTACAGAAAAATTGCAATTATGCAGAAGACCATGCGCACCCCCATGGAGGTAAAATAGTACACATGTAAATTCGCCTGATCGTGCTTTAGGCCCAAATGGGCAACATAATGCGAAAAGCTGGTCACAAAAAGAAAGAAGGCCAGCATGTACCAGATATAGGAATGAATCAATCTGTCGCCGGTAAGTTCTACCAATGCGGTCACCAGCAGAACCAGCACCCCGGTGATCAACAGCAAGCCCCTAATAAAATTCACCCTTCTCTAGTCCTTTCTGGTAAGTGATACAATAACAGAATACATGCAGGCAAACACGGCAATGACCAGGAGGCTCAACGTCCACCAGGGCGTTTGGTTCTGGAAGTACGCGTCCAGCTTACGCCCGCCAATGGCCGCCAGGGTCATGATGGCAATCATCTGAAACGCCAGACCCGAGTACTTGAGGTACGGTTTTACCTCAGAGTTGCGTTTGGGTCCGGTAGAGGGCTTGTTGGGCTCCATGCTGCTTGTTGCTCCTGTTCCTGCAAAGGTACTAAACGGGCCTGCCTTTGGCAGAAAGATTTTTGGTTCTACGGCGTTTTAAGAAAAACAACCCAGAAACAGGTAAGGTTCGCACGTATTCTGCCTTTGTAGGTTTATCTCTTGCCCCGCTTCTTGCGTACCAAGAGCATAAAAAAATGTATGTTTGCTTATGGGTCCGGGCACCGCGCACCAGGGCCCACCAGCACACCTCCGTTTCAGGCTTATTTTCGCCAGAACAGGCATAAAATAAAACCGGGCGCTACGTAGTTCTACTAGTATTCCATCATTTGACTTTACGTTGAAACTGACACGTTTTCTTTTACTTATTCTTATACTGAGCACGCTTGCCGGCTGCTCGGCAGACAAGCCCCTGGGCAAACTGTACCGGAACATCAATGCCCGGTTCAACGGCTATTTCCTGGCCTGGCAGAAAATGGAGGAGATTGAGAAGCGCTTGGCTGCTGCCACGGTGAATGACTACAACCGCATCCTGGACATCCTGCCCCCAGTCGATACCACCACCCTGAAGACCCTGGCCCCTGACCTGGACGAGGTCATCAAACGGGCTTCTTTCCCCATTGTGCGCCACCCAAAATCACGGTGGATAGACGACTGCTACGTGCTCATTGGCAAGGCCCGCTACTACCAGGGCGAAGACGCCGAGGCCATGAAAACCTTCCGGTTTGTGCAGACCACCAGCCCAGACCGCCACGCCCGCCATGAGGCCATGATCTGGATGATGCGCCTGTACCTGCGCCAGAAGGAGTACGACAACGCCATCTCCATCTCTGAGCAGTTCCGGAAAGAGCGCATGAACGAAGAGAACGGCCGCGAGCTGCTGTTGACCCGCGCGCAGTTGGCCAGCATCCAGAACAACCTGCCTCTGGTGATTGAGAACCTGGAGAAAGCCATTCCCTTTGCCCATGAGCGCGACCAGGAGGCCCGGCTTCGGTTTATCCTGGGCCAGCTCTACCAGACCACCAACCAAGACACCAAAGCCTACGAGCAGTTTGCCAGGGTACTCAAAAAGCGTCCGCCCTATGAACTGGGCTTCTACGCCAACCTGAACCTGGCCCAGGTAACCGAGCTGAAGGACGAGGCAGACCAGGAGAAGGTCAAGAGTTTCCTGTACAAACTGGCCAAAGACCAGAAAAACACCGAGTACCTGGACAAAATCTACTATGACTTGGCCAAGCTGGAGCTCCGGGAGAAAAAGTACCCCGAGGCGCTGAATCTGCTGCAGAAGTCCACCGGGGCGTCTACCACCAACACCGTGCAGAAAGCCTACTCCTATCTGCTGTCCGGGCAGATTCACTACGAGAACCTGCAGCAGTATGGCCTGGCGCAGGCGTACTATGACAGCACGCTGCAACTGCTGCCCCCTACCACCCTGGGCTACGAGGAGCTGGCCGACCGACGCACCGTGCTCACGGCCTTTACCCAGCAACTGGAGATCATCCGCACCGAAGACAGCCTGCAGGCCCTGGCCCAGCTGAGCGAGGCGGAGCGCGCCCAGCGCGTTGCCCAGCAGATTACCCGCGAGCGGGAGCAGGAGCAAGCCGCTGCTACCGCGCTGGCTGCCGCCAATGCCCGTCCTACTACCCCTACCACGCAAACCGGTACGCTGCCCATCGGGGGGGCCGGTACCCAAGGCAGCGCCTGGTACTTTGACAACCCCGTGGCCCTGGCGGGCGCCCGCAACGACTTCCTGCGCACCTGGGGAGACCGGCCTTTGCAGGACAACTGGCGCCGCATCACTGCCATTTCTGGGGGCACCAACCTCACGGCCGGCACTACCACCGCCACTACCGTTGACAGCGCCGCCCTGGCCGCTGCCGCCGCGCAGAAACAACAGGCCTACCTGGCGGCCATTCCGGTGACGCCAGAGCAGCGCCAGGCCTCTGACAAGCGCCTGGAGGAAGCCCTGTTCACCCTGGGCAACATTTACCAGCAACGGCTGCGCGAGCCCGAGAAGGCCGCCCAAACCTTTAAGCGGCTCCTGGAGCGGTTCCCCAACTCCACCCACGCCTCAGAGGCCTACTACAGTCTGTACGTGATGGCCCAGGGCTTGCAGCAGACCGACCAGGCCGCCGGCTACGCCAAAGCCCTGAAAGAGCGCTTTCCTAACTCTAAATACAGCAAGCTGATTGACCAGCCCGACTTCCTGCGCACCTACTCGGCGGAGAACCTGGCGGCCCATGCCCTGTATGACTCGGCGTACGTGCTGTATGAGCAAGAGGAGTACCCGCAGACCCTGGCCGTTTTGGCGGCCCTTTCCCAAAAATACCCCCAAAACGACATTCCGGACCAGATAGCCTTTCTGCGGGCCCTGGTGACGGGCAGAACCCAGTCGCCGGTGGTCTTCCGCAACGCCATGGAACAGTTTGTGATCCAGTTCCCAGAAAGCCCGCTCCTGCCCAAGGCCCGGGAGTTCATGAACCTGTATGCCCGTTATGAGAGCGGCGATCTGGCGAAGGCTCCGGTGGTAAGCGCCCCGTACGTTCCCAAGGAGGAGGTGCCCACCTATAAGGCTGAGCGGAGTCAACCGCATCACTTCGTAATTGTGCACACCGGCGACAGTACGGCCCTTCGCCAGCTCATCACCGCCTATGGCACGTACAACAACCGTTTCCACCCCAAGAAGCAGCTTACCATAGAACCCCAGCCGTTTGGCGACAGCACCACGCTGCTCCTCATCAAGTCGCTGCCCGATTATAAGGCCGCCGAACAGTACGCCAGACTGCAGACCGCCCGCAGTTCACCATTGGCCACCTTAAAAGGCCCGAAATTTGCTACCTTTGTAATTACTGAAGCCAACCTGACCTTGTTAAGGAAGTTAGGGGATATCGCGCAGTACGTAGCTTTCTTTGAAAAAAATTACCAATAGCATGTCGCCATTGCCTACTGATAAGTACCGGAAGATCATTTCGGCACTTTGGCTCTTTTTTGCGGGAGGATTTGTGTTCTTCCTGTTGTACGTTTTTGCCGTTAGCATCAATTTCCTGAACCTGTTTGGAGACCTTCCGGACCTGAAGACCCTGGAGAACCCCAAGAGCGAGCTGGCCTCTGAGGTGTATTCAGAGGACGGCCAGCTCCTGGGCAAGTACTTCCGGGAGAACCGCAGCCCCGTTACCTATGAGCAGCTTCCCAAGCACCTGGTAGACGCCCTCATTGCCACCGAAGACATCCGGTTTGAGGAGCACTCGGGCATTGACTTCAAGGGTACCCTGGCTGTACCGTACTACAAACTGACCGGTAAGCAGGACCGCGGCTCCAGCACGCTTACTCAGCAGCTGGCCCGTAACCTGTTCCGCACCCGCGACGACCTGAACAACGGCTTGCTGAGCGACGTGCCCGGCCTGCGCATGCTCATCATCAAAACCAAGGAGTGGATCATGTCGGTGAAGCTGGAGCGCTCTTACACCAAGAAAGAGATCCTGCTCATGTACCTGAACACCGTGGATTTTGGCAGCAACGCGTACGGCATCAAGGTGGCCGCCAAGACGTTCTTCAACAAAGCCCCTGAGCAACTCACCCTGGAGGAAGCCGCCACCCTGGTGGGCGTTCTGAAAGGTCCGTCTTACTACAGCCCCGTGAGCCGCGAAGAGCGCTCAAAGAACCGGCGCAACACGGTGCTGAACCAGATGCTCAAGTACGGCTACATTGATGAGCCTACCTATGAGGTGGCCAGCCTAAAGCCCATCAAGCTGAACTTCAACGTAGAGAACCAGAACAAAGGCCTGGCGCCGTACTTCCGCACCGAGATTGGCAAGACGCTGGTGCAGTGGTGCCGCGACAACGGGTTTGACCTGTACGCCGACGGACTTAAGATCTACACCACTATTGACTCCCGCATGCAACAGCACGCCGAGGCCGCCGTGGAGCAGCACATGAAAGTGATGCAGCAGGAGTTCTTTAAGCAGTGGAAAGGCCGAAACCCGTGGGTAGACGAGAACGGCCGCGAAATCAGGGGATTTTTGGCAGACCGGATGAAAAACACGGCCCGCTACCGCAGCCTGGTAGAGCAGTACGGCGACAACCAGGACTCCATCAAGTACCACCTGAACCAGAAGGTGCCCATGCGCATCTTTACCTGGAAAGGCGAGAAAGACACGCTCATGAGCCCCATGGACTCGCTCAAGTACTACAAGCACTACCTGCACGCCGGTTTCATGGCCATGGACCCCTTGAGCGGCAGGGTGAAAGCCTGGGTAGGCGGCACCAACTACAAATACTTTAAGTACGACCACGTGAAGCAAGGCGCCCGGCAGCCCGGTTCCGTGTTTAAACCATTTGTGTACACCACCGCCATTGAGAACGGCTATTCGCCCTGCTACTCGGTAACGGATGCCCCGGTGACCATCATCAACCCCGATGGCAAACCCTGGACGCCTAAGAACAGCGATGGCCGGTACTCGGGCCGCCGGATGACCCTGCGCGAGGCGCTGGCCCTCTCGGTGAACAGCATTACCACGTTCCTCATGAAGAAACTGGGCCCTGAGGCGGTGGTATCCACGGCCAAGCGCCTGGGCATCACCACGCCGCTGGACCCGGTGCCGGCTCTGGCGCTGGGTTCCAGCGATGTCACCCTGTATGACATGGTGGGCGCGTACGGTACGTTTGTGAACAAAGGCGTCTGGAACCAGCCGCAGTACCTGCTGCGCATTGAAGACAAAAACGGCAATCTGCTGCACGAGTTCGTGCCCAAGTCGCTGGAAGCCCTGAGCGAGGAAACCGCTTACCTGATGGTGCACATGCTGCAAGGCTCCGCCGATACCCGCGGTGGTACTGCCTATTACGGCCTGCGCCACCGCTACGGCCTCAAAAATGAGATTGGCGCCAAAACCGGTACCACCTCTAACTACTCAGACGCCTGGTTCATGGGCATTACGCCAGACCTGGCCGCCGGTGTGTGGGTAGGGGGCGAAGACCGCAGCATTCACTTCCGCAGTGCGGCGTATGGCCAGGGCAACAAGCTGGCCATGCCCATCTATGCCATCTTCATGAAGAAGGTGTACGCCGATAAGTCGTTGAACGTGTCCAAGGCGCCGTTCCCTAAACCATCGCAGCCGCTGTCTATGCAGATCAACTGCGGCTACAGCGCTCCGCCCACGGTGGTAGACTCGGTAAAAAAAGAGCAAACTCTTACGTTACCTCAGAACGTAGAAGAAGGGACGTTCTAAGAGAAAGCATTGACTATGGCTGTTGAGGAGTTATTGAAGGAGCAGATCAGGCATTTACCGCACAGGCCCGGCATCTACAAGTTCTATGATGACAAGGGCATTATCTATGTGGGCAAAGCCATTGACATCCGCAAGCGGGTGAGCAGCTACTTTAACCGCTCCACGCAGCACAACAAGAAAACACTTAAGCTCATTTCGCAGATCAAGCGGATTGAGTTCACCATTGTAGACAGTGAGGCTGATGCTTTTTTGCTGGAGAACAACCTCATCAAACAGCATCAGCCCAAATACAACATCCTGCTGAAAGACGGGAAAACGTACCCGTACATCTGCATCACCAATGAGCGGTTCCCCCGGGTGCTGAGTACCCGCAACAAGCTGAACGATGGCTCACGGTACTTTGGGCCTTACCCCACCGGCACCAGCATGTACGTGCTCCTGGAGCTTATCCGGACGCTGTACCCGCTGCGCACCTGTAGCTATAACTTAAGCCAGGCCAACATTGAGGCTGGCAAATTCAAGGTCTGCCTGGAGTACCACATTGGCAACTGCAAAGGTCCCTGCGAAGGCCTGTATGATGAAGCCGAGTACAACCAGCACATTCAGCAGATCCGGAACATCCTGTCGGGGAACCTGTCCATCGCCAAGAACTATTTCAAAGAGG
This sequence comes from Rufibacter psychrotolerans, assembly GCF_016924645.1. Taxonomy (GTDB): domain Bacteria; phylum Bacteroidota; class Bacteroidia; order Cytophagales; family Hymenobacteraceae; genus Nibribacter; species Nibribacter psychrotolerans. The sequence continues at coordinate 189,378 of NZ_JAFFJV010000015.1, forward strand.
CCATGTCCAAGGCGGCGGCCGAGCTTCAGTTTGAGCAGGCGCATCAATTTAAACGGAAGCTGGACCTCCTGGATGATTTTCAAGCCAAGTCAACGGTGGTGAGCCATACGCTGACCAACATTGATGTGTTCACTATTTCCTCCAATGAGAAATGCGCCTTCATCAACTACTTAAAGGTGATGAACGGCTCCATTATTGGGACCCAATCGCTGGAACTGCACAAGAAACTGGAGGAAACCGACCAAGACATTCTGGCCTCAATGATCATGCAACTGCGGCAGGACTTTGAAAGTACCGCCAGGGAAATCTTGGTGAACATTGATAACCTGGAGGTGCCGCTGGATGGCGTCACCATCACGGTTCCGCAGATTGGCGACAAACGCAAACTGCTCAACCTTTCCCTCAAGAATGCGCTGTACCTGCGCAAAGAGAAGGAAAGCATGCAGGACAAGTCTAAAGACACCAATGAAGTGCGCATTATGGAAACCATGAAGCGCGACCTGCGGCTCAAAGAGCTGCCCCGGCACATTGAATGCTTTGACAACTCCAACTTTCAGGGAGATAACCCGGTGGCCTCCATGGTTTGCTTCCGCAATGCAAAGCCCTCTAAAAAAGACTACCGCCACTTCCACATCAAAACCGTGGTGGGGCCCGATGACTTTGCTTCTATGTATGAAGTAGTCACCCGCCGCTACCGTCGCCTGCTGGACGAAGGCGCCTCCCTGCCCCAGTTGATCATCATTGACGGGGGCAAAGGGCAGTTAGGCATGGCTGTGAAAGCCTTGAAAGACCTTGGCATTTACGGGCAGGTGGCTATTGTGAGTATTGCCAAACGCCTGGAGGAGATCTTTTACCCCGGCGATTCACTTCCCCTCTACATTGATAAGAAATCTGAGACCCTGAAGCTGATTCAGCGCCTCCGGAACGAGGCCCACCGGTTCGGGATCACGTTCCACCGATCCCTGCGCGATGCGGGTACCCTCCAGACGGAGCTGACCAAGGTAAAAGGCTTAGGACCGGTAACGGCAGAAAAGCTGCTCAGCAAATTCAAATCGGTGAAAAAGATTGCCGAACTATCCCTGCAGGAATTGGAGGCAGAAGTGGGCAAGAGCAAAGCAAAACTCCTGCTAGACTATTTCTCGCAGCCAAAGGCCAAGGCCTGAGCTTTCCCCGTTTTGGAGCTGATTTCCTGAAATTAGGTCTAAAACAGCCTTTGGGCCCTCAAGTCTTTTCCCAAAAGCCATGGTTTCTCGTTCCACATCATATAGTCTAAGGGGCTAGACTTCCCTTTGCTTGAACTCTCTGTTGGGCAATCATCCTCTAATGCCTGTTGGGATATGGACTACGATTTATTCATGTAGGGGCAATAAAAAAGGAGACCGTTTCTGGCCTCCTTTTTTGATTTTATGCTTCAACTAGTTAGTAGCTCCACAGGCTGTACTCAAACTCAATCAACTCTTCCATTGCTTGCTGAGCAGCCAGCAGACCTTTCTTACCGGCGCCGTACACCTCTTCTAAACGCTCATCATTCACGTTAGAAACTTTGGTGATGTAAGAGCTGAACAGCCATAGGTCAAACGCATCGGCCAGGTTCTTGTGCTGGGCATCGTTCTGCTGATTGAACCAGATTGCCTCGTCTGGGTGCGCTCTGAACACTTTCTCCAGGTCGCTGTACTTGAAAGAGGCAATTGGCTTCTCAAAGCCCAGGTTGTTGTACCGCGCAGGCATGATCAACGTGATGGCCTGAATGTCATGGTACAGTCTTGAACGCTTCTTGTCAAACACCACGTCTTCCTTAATCTCCAGCTTATACAGCTCGTTAGGAAGTAACTCATTACCGGTAGCTACGGCGGCAGCAGGAGCGGCCGTTGACTTAGTGTTGGTCTTAGTGGTGTTCTTCTTAGGCGCAGGAGTTCCCCAGCCATCGTCATTGCCCCATCCGTCATCGGCAGCGGCAGGCTGGTCAAAACCGGCAGCTTTCTCGGCCTCGGTCAAACCACCAGAACCGGTGTTGGTAGGGCTCAGGTTCGTTAAGAATTCCTGGGCAGAAATGGGCGTGTTCAACGTATCAGAACGGTAAGCCTGCAGTTCTCCGCGCTTAACGGCATCGGTAATCAACTTTGTGATCTGCTTGCCGGGCGAGAACATAGGTTTGTTCTGCTTTTCGCGCAAATCTACCGCTCTCCAGACTGTCTTCTTGAACATCACATCTGATGGTGGAATTGGTCTGGCCGATGGGTTGGCTGCCGCCGAGGTAGTCATTAATTGCTGTGCCTGCTCTGATTGCTTTTGTAGCGCCTGCTGCCGCTCTAGCTCTTCCTGACGTGCTTTCTCCGCCGCCGCCTGAGCCGCCGCATTTTGCTGCGCCCTCTGCGTAGACGTAGTTGACTTTTTAGTAGTGCGCTTTTGCGCCGTACTAACCACCGGAATGCTCAGCAAACCAGCTAAACCCAACACAATTAACTTCTTCATGATACTAAAAACTTACTAGTTAAGCTGGAATGTGATACTTGAATTGTCAGAAGGCACAACTTCTGTCTGATCACGATAGTTCATTCTACGGATCTCTCTTACGTCAATCGCAATTCGATCGCCAGGACGGGCCTGCGCCGCCAGGTTACCTAAGCTCACGTTAGGTCCGGTTCCTTGCACCTGACCCACCGGACGAGCACCGCGTACTAAGTATACGGTATACTGCGTAACTCTGTAACGGGCATCTTTAGGCAATTGGTTTTTGAAGCTTTCGTCTGGGATAGCTTGTACCGTTAACGTACGAGGACCAGGAGAAGGCATTCCTTTCACCACATCTACCGGACGGCCATTGGCTAACGCTACCACCCTAGGTCTTGGCACCAGTTTCACCGTGAAATCCTGTGATCCAATTGGGTTTCCGCCGCTGCTCACGTTCAATTTCACTTGTCTTGACGTTGGAATGATGGTCAGGAAGCCCTTCTTAGCCCCTTTTACCACGGTAGCACCGCTGGCAGAGAAAGAAGGATCATACGTGGCCCCCAAGGCAGGAACCTGGATGTTCAGTTCATTGCCGCAGTTGAAGTACAGGGAGTTGATAGAGGCAGACTGGATCTGCATTACCGGCTTGGCAACTACGTACTCCTGGGTAACTGTGAAAGTGGTATCACGTCCGTTTGCCTGACGGAAACGAACCTGTCCTTTCCAGGTTTTCTTGGCATTGCCTTCGGCATCATAGTTACCAGCAGTGGCGGTGAATTCTATCTGGCCTTTGCCGTTCTTCACGCTGATTGGTCTGCCGTCTACCGTCATGGTAGGGGTAACCGCATCTGAGGAAGCAGCCAGGAACATTTCGGCTTTGTATTTGGTACCAGCCGCTACTGTCTTAGACTCAGCACTGGCCATGGCGAAGATGTTCTCAAACTTGATGATATCAGCTCCCACTTTCTGCGCCAACTGCGACAGGGTTTCGGCTTCGTACTTCAGAACTTCAGATTCCATCTGGGCCAACGTAGCCAAGGCTGCTACAATTGGGGTCTCCTCAAAGTTGATCTCGGCGAAGTCTTTTTTACGCTGGGTCTTGTTTTTCTGCACCCTAACGTCTTCTTCGCCGCTCAAGGCAAGTTTAGCCGGGGCATTGGGGTTGTACTGGCGCAGGAAAGCAGCATAGCTGTTCAGCTTTTTCTCCAGTTCATAGGCCTTACCGCCTTTGCCAGGTCCACCAATCATGAGCATGTTTACCCGCTCATTGTTCTCAGGGTTCTTGTATCCGCCGGTTTCCGGGTCTTGTCCGCCCGCTTCTTTCACCAACGCCTCGCGCAATCCGCGGATATACGCTACCATCTGGTTGGTTTGGTTTCTGACTGCTTCAGCGTTTTCCACCACCCGTACGTCTTGCGGGCGATTGCCAGACTCATCTACCGTTGCTTTGATCCCCGACAGTACTCCGCTGTTGTCCTTGTTCGTTTTAGTGTTAACAGTGGTTAAGCTGTCATCAATAAACTGAAATTTAAGGAGTATTGCGGAACTAACATTCAATGCCAACATAGCAGTAAGCACGAGATACATCATCCCGATCATCTTCTGCCGTGGCGTTTCTCTTCCTCCAGCCATATTTCCTGGTCTAGCTTTTTAAATTAAAGTTAAACGATTGGGTTAGTATATAATAGGAATGGCAGGGATTAACCTCTCATGGCATTTAACATGTTGCCATACACGTTGTTCAAAGAATGCAGGTTCTTGGTCAGGTTGGTTACCTCTTCTTTGAATTGCTCAGTTTCACGGCTCGCCTGCGTAAGGTTCTCCATGGCGTTAGTGATGCTGCCGTAGAACTTGTTGATAGACTTCAGGTGGTTGTTGGCATCCTGCAGCTCCATCTCATATACCGCGTTCAAAGCGCCCAAGTTCTTGGTTACCTGCTGTACCTGCGCGTTATAGGCTTGAGTATCGGCAGTGGCGTTGGCCATTTGCGTCACGGCCTGTAACGTAGCACCGTATGCTTCGTTGATTTTGTCCAGAGAGCCAGTGGCAGTTCTTACCCGGGCAGCATACTCTTTGGTAGCTACGGTGGCATCTGTCAGGTCAGCAATCTGGGAAGTTGTCTCGCTCAGTCTGGTCAAGCCCTGTCCTAAAGAACTGATAGTGGCAGGAGTTACATTGGCATCGCGCAGCATTTTGTCCAGGTCACCGGTGATGGATGGACCAGCTGGGTTGGCCGCTGCTACCGTTGGAAGCGGGCCATCATAATCATCGCGCAACTGCGGATATACACGCTCCCACTCTGGCTCATGCGGCTGTGGCTGGAATGCACTCAGGAAGAAGATGAACGCCTCAGTACCAAGACCCACCATCAACATAATATCTGCCGGGCCTATGTGCAAGATTTTGAATAAAGCTCCAAGAATTACAATTGCGGCACCAATACCATAGATTTTGGGCATTAATACATCCCAAAGAAAGTTGCCTTTAGCCTTGCTCATTGTTAAACTGATTTAGATTGTAAGAGTTATTAGTTAGTAAATTGCTTAGTTAGTGCTTATTATGTGTAGTAAGGCTTAATTTAAATTGAAGTCTGAGGAACGTCCAATGTAAATCATTGCGCTGCGGAAGCCAATGTATGAGCGGGCAGAATCTTGGTATTCAAAGTTACGAACGCCGGTTTCCAGGAAGTGGGCGATGTCTTTCCAGGAACCGCCACGCACAATCTTCCGGGGCTCATTGTCATTGTAGTAGGTAGGGTTCAAATCCCACACAATTGGAACAGTAGCCTCTGAATAAGCATCTTCACACCATTCAGCCACATTTCCTGACATATCATATAAACCGAAATCGTTAGGGTAATATTGCCCAACGGGAGCAGTATATGTAAACCCATCGCTGTAATAATCGCCACGGCCTGGTTTAAAGTTCGCGAGCATACACCCTTTTGCATTGCGCAGGTAAGGTCCACCCCACGGGTACGTGGCCAGGTCACGTCCACCGCGAGCGGCGTACTCCCACTCTGCCTCAGATGGGAGACGGAAGCTTGGCATAGGCGCCATTCCGTTCTCAACGTTATACGTGTTTTTGTGCTTGGTTCTCCAGCTGTTGAAGTATTTGGCCGCAAACCAATCTACTCCCACCACCGGGTAGTCATCAAACGCCGGGTGAGAATAGTAATACTCCATCAAAGGGTCACCCATGTGGTAGGTGAAGTCTTTCACCCAAACAGTGGTATCTGGGTATAGCTGCGTCATCACAAACTCTTCGCCCAGGATATCCAATGAGTCTTGCCGGATGGCATCCATGAACTGGCGGTACTCGTTGTTGGTGATCTCGGTCTCATCCATGTAGAAACCACCAATGGTTACCTGCTTGTTCATGTTAGACATACTAGCCGCTATGTCCTGGTCTGTCTGTCCCATATGAAAAGTACCACCCGGACAAGCCACCATTCCATAGGGAACCTCCTGCGGATTGAACTCCGGGCGATCTTCAGCCCCGATCACATCTCCCTGAGAATCTCTTCCCATACCACAACCTGCCATTAAGACTGCGCTTAAAGCAATGGCAGAAAACTGTAAAAACTTAATCATATTCTTGGACTTGAAAATAGCGTTCCCGCTTAGCTTGTATGACTTTGACTATAGCAAATATATACCCCAACTTCAAAAAACAAAACTAGTGTTTTTTCTTGTACATCAATACGCTAACGCCGCAAAGAAAAAATTATTTTATCTAATAATTAAATCCCTAATCATTAGCAGCATGCAGAATACTTAAAAGTTGGTAGTTAGAAGAAGTAACGAGGGGTTCTGATTGGGGGTTTTGTATTATTTCTAGGCTTTGGCAGCCTGTAGCCAAGCATCACTTCATGTGACGTTGCGCTTTTGGCGTTAGTTCCTACGGCGGTATAATCAAAAGCGTATCCAAAGCTCAATGCATTATCTTTTAACAGATACACACCTAACATACCAGTGATCGCCTCCCCGAACCTGTAGCCGGCCCCGCCCCAGAACTTGTCATTGAACGTGGCCCGACCACCGGCTTCAAATGAGGTTACCCCGGCATTGATATCCTGCTTTAGCAGTACCGTAGGAGTTACGGCTATAACGTCAGAAAGTTCTATTTCATACCCTCCGGTCACCATCAGGTGCTTCTCGCCGGTTACCGTGCCATAGTTCCCGTTTCTGCTCTCATTCTCAAATTCATAGGTGGCCCCCAGGAGGTTCGTGATTCCGGCTCCGGCGTACCAGTTATCGTGCTGGTACCAAAGGCCAGCCCCCAGGTCAAACTTACGGTCTGAGCTGTTGTTGGGCACCCGCACATCCCCCGCGTCATTAGGACGGTACCCGCCCTTGCTCATGTTGGTGAGCCCTCCCTGGAGGCCAACCCCCAGGATTCCTCCGCCTACGGAGAGATGGTAAGAATAGGCCAGTTGCGTATAGAAGACATCCACCGCCCCAATCTCATCTTTCATCACCACTAAGCCTATGCCGCTTTTAAGCGCTGAGATAGGAGCCGACACCGTGAACAAAGCCGTTCTGGGAGAGCCGCCTGCGTCAAACGTGCCGTCATACCCCAGCCACTGGTACCTGTAAAGCACATTCAGTTCCGTTTGCCCCTTTATGCCGGCGTATCCCGGGCTTATAAACTGGCCGTTAAAACCATAATGGCTAAACTGCGGCAACTGCTGTGCCTTGGCCAGCAGGGGGAACAAAAGCAATAGGAAGAGGACCAGGTTGCGATAATTGTGCATCATTGACAGCATGTATTGCCCTTGCTTACCCAAGGGCGATTTGGCAAAAGCTAGTAAATTGTCTATTAACCTCCAAAGGCAACCTCAATATACAAGCCTTAGCCATGCTACGCACAAATAAAAGAAAGGTAGTTTATCTTTTACTTTTTCTTGGAATGTTGTTGGATATATACCTCAATTGCCCCCGTCATGGAAGGAGCATTTGGCATAGGAGCCTCAATATCCAGCTCTAGTCCAGCATCGCGCACAGCCTGGGCTGTAGTTGGCCCAAAAGCAGCTATCCGGGTATCGTTCTGTTTGAAATCAGGGAAATTCACAAACAGAGAATGCACGCCAGAGGGACTGAAGAAGGCAATGCAGTCGTACTTCACCTCCGCCAGATCAGACAAATCTGACGCAACGGTTTTGTACATGGTTGCTTCCGTGAAGTTAAACCCATTGGCCCGCATAAATTCCGGAATGTCTTCCTTTCTGATGTTAGAGCAAGGGTACAGGAACTTCTCGCTCTTGTGCTTCTTGAGCACATCAAAAAGGTCAGAAGCTGTTTTTCCGCCAATAAATAGTTTCCGTTTTCTGAGAACGATGTATTTCTGCAGATAGTACGCGGTCTGGTCTGAAATACAGAAATACTTCATCTCGGCGGGCACTTCTATTTTTCCTTCGGCGCAGATGCGGAAGAAATGGTCAACGGCGTTGCGGCTGGTAAAGATCACGGCGGTGTGATCCAGGATGTTGATTTTCTCCTTCCTGAAATCTTTGTAGGAAACAGGCTCAATCTCTATAAAGGCCCTGAAATCTACTTTAATGCCGTACTTCTCAGCAATGCTCAGGTACGGTGAATTATCATTTGCCGGCTTTGGCTGCGTGACTAGAATACTAGAGATTTTCTTTGAATGTCTATCCGCACCCAACACTTCTTTACCGTCAGCCATGTTTAGAAGGTAGTTTTAACAACTTATAGTCTAAGATCTGTTAGAATTCCGGTCTGAGGACAAGCTATACAAAAACAATAAGTTTTAGTAGAATCATCAGCGGAATCACTTCTGTGGCGCAAAGGTATGAAAATAAATGTAGATTTTTAAGGGAATATTTTTTGTTAACGGTATGGAAAGTCCTGAACATGGTAAACACCAGCAAGCCCGTAATACTAACGTTGGCGATCCAGTAAATGACCCCCGGAATTGAATTCCATAACCCCAAGTACAGCAGCAATATAAGCGGCAAAAACACCCCTAAACTCAACAGCGTACGCAGAAACTCACGATACTGCGGCAACACCATTTCGCCCACGCCAAAGATGAATCCCATCAGTTGCAGGAAGAGGTATTTAAAAATCACAAACAGGAAGATAATCAAGGTATAAAGCAAAATCTTGGAGACAAGATCTGCCTGCGTGGCGGCAAACAACTGGCTCAGCAGCGCAAGGTCTTCCAGGTTGGTGTGAATGGCGACAATCAGCAGGGCAAAGGACAGGGAAAAAGCCAGCACAAACAGCACGCTAGACCAGTTGCCAATGGGTTTTGCCAATAATCCTCCCTCCAGGGTAGAGAGCTTGGTGAAGTTGCTCCACCTGAAAATACTGGCGTAATCTGAGTAAAATGTCATGCGGAGGGCTCCATAGATCAGGCCCACCACTACCATAAAAAAAACCAAAGCGCTCCGGTGCACATCGGGTTGCTTAGGAATGGGCCGGTACGCCGCGTTTGCCTGGGCGTTTATTGGCACCAAAGATTCCTGCGGCACCCTAAAAGAAGGATAATTGGGCTGCTGGTCAGGGTGCCAAATAGAAAGCAGATGCCGCTTGCCCGGCTTGAGGTGCGCAGCCAAATCCAACGTGTAGCGGGCGGTGGAATCAGCCACAAAAATGAGCCGGTTGTCTATGAAAAGGCAAAGTTTCTCGCGGGCGGCAAACTCAATGCGTGGGTTTGTGAACTTATCTAAGGTCACCCATTGGTACAAGGCCTGGTGTTCTTCATGGTACTCAGGCAAATACGGCACCAACTGGTTCTGTGGGGCATGGTAAATCATCCAGTCTGCGGAGAGCAATGGCTTTAACGGCACCGGTTGCCCTACAGCGCCCCCGCACCAAAGCCAGAATCCTATTACCAGCCCCCAGAAACGCATGCCCTAGCTACTTACCGTAGATTTAGACTTGGTAGAATACTGCCCTAAGACCGCGCTTAACACCACTGAGAAGCCCAGCAGGCACAGCAACAGGTTAAGGTTACCCCAATGGGAGAAGTTAAATACAAATAAGATCACCAGCACATTGAGTAGCCCCAGAATCACCACCGTAGATACCTGGCTGAACCCCATGGCCAGCACCCGGTGGTGGATGTGGTTCTTATCCGGCGCAAAAGGAGACACACCATTCAACACCCGTATGAGGGAAACCCTGATGGTGTCAAAAAGCGGCACGAACAACACCCCCAGCGCCACCGCCGGCGATGAAGGCACAAAGCGCATCTCTATAAACTGAATAGCCATAATGGAGACCACAAACCCGCAGAGCAGCGAACCGGTATCGCCCATAAAGATTCTTGCCTTATAGAAGTTATACCGCAGGAAGCCCAGCAAGCCCCCAATCAGGCAAACTGCCACGCCTGCGTAATTAGAGTACTGGTCCAGGTGCGCATACCAGAAAAAGAACCCGAAGGTAGATACCACTATGGTGACAATGGTTCCGGCCAGGCCATCTAGCCCGTCAATAAGGTTAATGGCGTTGGTAATGCCCACAATGGTGAAAAACGTAAACCCATAGCTCAGCCCATCGGGTAGTTCATTAATCCCGAAAATGCCCTGGAAGCTCGTCACCCGGATGTCGGCGATAAACATGACCACCCCGGTGGCCAGCACCTGCATGAAGAATTTCTTGAAAGCCGAGATAGACACCAAGTCATCTTTGAGCCCCCCGAAGAAAAGGATAACGCAACCGGCCAGCACCTGCTGCACCCCGTTAGACAAATCGCCGAAGATGGTGAGCGCCGACATAAACCCCGCAAACACGCCCAAGCCCCCCAGGCGCGGCGTGAGCGAAACGTGCACCGTTCGCTTGTTGGGTTGATCCAGAATATTCTTCAGATGCGCCACGTACACAATGGACGGGATGGCAAACAGTGCAATAAAGAAGGACCAGCTAAATGAGAGTAGATAAGTAAAGAATTTCATGCCATGTCTTATGTTTAAAAGGCTGACAGGAAGCAACTGCCGCCTGTATTTCGCTGAGCAAAGCCCAGTGCCACCTAGGAGTGCAGCACCCCTTCTTTTTCCAGGATAGAAATATGGATCAGGTTCTCTTCCACCACGCTGCCGGGCACAAACAGGAACCGCTTGTCATGGATGTTACGACCCACGTAATAACTAACCCAGAACTCATTGGTGATATGGAACAAACTTGGGTCAATAGGCTCCACCTGCATGGCCGTTTTAGGCCCTACCTGTTCAAACATGTGCCGCAACACAGAGGTCTTCACCTCCTGGCCCTCGTACTCGCCGTATCCTTTGGAGGAGATGAGCACGTTGTCCAGGTAAAAATCATTGTTGTTGATAAAGTACACATTCCATTCTTCCTGCGCAAGCGCATTCACTTCTCTTGCAATAGCAATGGACACCCCCTCTACCTGATGGAAATCTATGTCTTTCTTCATGTTTAGTGTTGCTGCACCAGCATCTTTGCGTCAAACAGTTCTTCAAAATGACGGAGGAGTTTCTCCTCCACTTCGGGCAAGGGCACGGCGCGGCCCAGTTCCTTCTCCAGCGAAGTTACCGCCTTGTCTGAGATCCCGCAGGGGACAATGTTGCCAAAATAGCCCAGGTCTGTGTTCACATTGAGGGCAAGCCCGTGCATGGTCACCCACCGGCTGCATTTCACGCCCATGGCGCAGATCTTCCTAGGGTTGCGCTGCTCCTCAAAGTCCAGCCACACTCCGGTTAGTCCTACTATACGACCGGCCTGCAAGCCATAGTCTGCCAGGGTTTTAATCACCGCCTCCTCCAGAAGCCGCAGGTACTGGTGAATGTCGGTAAAGAAATTCTCCAAATCCAGGATGGGGTAGGCCACCAACTGGCCAGGACCATGATACGTAATGTCGCCCCCTCTGTTTATCTTATAGAAGGAGGCCTGCTTTGCCTCCAAGCCTTGTTCATCTAACAGCAGATGCTCTTCATGCCCGCTCTTGCCCAGTGTGTAGACATGCGGATGCTCACAAAGCAGCAAATAATTAGGAGTGGACAGCTTAGCATCATCTGGCAAGGCTCGGTTGCGGGTTTTCAGGTCCACAATGTCTTTCAAGAGCTTCTCCTGGTAATCCCAGGCCTGCTGATAGTCTACCAGACCCATTCTCTCAAAAACGATTTCCCTGTTCTGTTTCATGGTCTTGTCGCGTCCCTCCTCTATCATTAATCATATTTTCCCTTTCAGCGCTGTATCCTATTTGCCCTATACAAGAAACCTACTCTTCACGTATAGAATGATTTGCAAAAAGAATTCTGTGCAAATTACTCATTAAACCAGCACCTACCAAAAATGGCGTACAATACTCACTTAGGTCAACTGGGCGAAAGGGCGGCGGAGGCTTACCTCACGGCCAAGGGTTTTACGGTGCTAGAAAGAAATTATCGCCATAAGCGCGCCGAAGTAGACCTGATAGTGGCCAAGGAAAAACTGCTGGTGCTGGTAGAAGTAAAGACCCGGAGCACCTATGCGTACGGCTTCCCGGAGGAGGCCGTCTCGGCCCGCAAGGAAGCCCTGCTGCAGCTGGCGGCCGACCATTATGTAGAGCAGCACCAGTGGCGGCACGAGGTGCGATTTGACGTGATCTCCATTCTCTGGAAGAACGGGCAGCCCGATCTTGTGCACATTGAGGACGCTTTCCATTGAAGACCACCCAACGCTCCCACAGAAACCTCCCGCCTTAGCCTGGCAGCGCACCAAAAGCAAAACCCGTTTGGGGGCTGTTTTCTGGGAAACAGCCCCCAAACGGGTTTATCATCAAAAATAACCTTTTAAGGAGGGAGGATCAGTCCTTTTTCTCAAACACCAGACTCCCATGCCGGTCATACTGCTTCACCAGCACCGGCTCCATCTTGGGGTCAAAGGCCGACTCAGGGTACTGGAACTCAAACTGCCGGCGGCCCCTGAAGTCATAGAAATTGATCCAGGTGCCCACTTTCCGGCCTTTGTCGTACATGCCTTGCCACTCCAACTGGCCGTTCTCATAGAATTTGTAGTACTCGCCCTGCACCTGACCGTACTGATACGGAATCACTTCCTTAATCTTGGTTTTGGCGGCGTCATAGTACGTGATCACGGCGTCGCGCAGGAAGCCTTTCTCATAGTGCACCTTCTGGGTGAGCGTACTGTCTGGCCTGAACGTTTCCCAGCGCAGGTGTTTGGCTCCTACGTAAAAGTAGCCTTGCTCTATGACCACATCACCCCGCTTTTTGGTGTAGGGACCGTGCAGGATGAGCATTTGCGTCTTAGAGGGATCAAGGGTGGGCGACCTGAAGATTCGGCGCTTCTTTACGTCAAAGAAGTGCTTGTCGCGCACGTACGGGTTGGGGTCTTTGTACTCGCGCAGGTAATAGAACGTCTCCACAATCTGGTTTTTGCCTTTTCCCTGACGGGCAAACCCCTTCTTCACCCGATAACCGAAGTAGGTCTTCTTCTTTTTGGGCTCCTTTTTCTTGTCTTTCTTCTCTTTCTTGGCCGCCTGGACACTGTCTGTGGCAGCGGTGGCCAAAGAAGGCGCAGAAAGCGAATCAGTGAGGGCAACCGAGTCAACCGGGTTTACATCCAAGCCCTGGTCTTTTTGCCAGAAGAAAAGCTTCTTTTTCTCCTTCCCGATGACTTGGGCCTGTGCTTTCTGGTGCGCCCCCCAAAGCATGGCGGAGCAAAGGAACAGCACCTTCATCAAAGTTCTCATTTCACCCATAGCAGATGTCTACTTTCTGAATCTTGCTTATAACGTTTTTACCCGTTCAATTGGTATACCGCACCCTGTACGCACAGCCATGCGCCAGGAGTTGCCGTACGTGAAGAACAAATCACGCTAAATAAAATTCAGATTCGGCGGTTTTTCACCTGTTTTTCTGAAATCAAGCAAAAAACCACTATCAGGCCCGGTTGTAAGGCTTGGAGCGGGAAGAGACAAAACAGAACGGCTTACAGCGAGCTGGCTAGCGGGGCAGGCTCAACGGCCACCCGCACCAATCCCTGGAAACCTTTCTTCCCCAGATCCTGACGGGCCTGCTCGGCGGTGGTCTTGGAGACAAAGCGGCCGGCTAAGATGCGGTGCACCTTCTGCCCGTTCACGGTCTCTTCAACCAAGACAATGGGCATCTTCTGGTACAGCTTGCGCAGCTTCTCCACCTGAGCCGTAGCGTAGGCCAGATTCCCGAAGGCTCCGGCCTGCACCACATACACCTGGGTTTGCGCCAGGGAAGGAGTAATAGGCGTTGGGTTGGTAGCAGTTGCGGTTGCCGGAGTTGGGGGGGCAGTAGCTTTAGGGGTCTCCGCAGCTTCTTTGATGGCTTCTGCCTTGGCCAGGGCCAGTGCTTCTTCCTTGGCAGCCTGCTCTGCTCTGGCTTTCGCTCTGCTGGCCAGGAACGCCTCGGGCAATTCCACCACTTCCACGGTCACATCGGCCAGGCCGTCTTTGCGGTAGTGGATTTTGCGGGCGGCGGCCTCAGATAGGTCTATGATGCGGGCTCCCCTGAAAGGACCGCGGTCGTTGATACGCACTACCACGCTCTCGCCGGTAGCCAGGTTGGTAACTTTTACTTTGCTGCCTAAAGGAAGTTCATTATGCGCGGCCGTAAGCTTGTGGCGGTTGTAGATTTCCCCGCTGCTGGTGGGTCGGCCATGGTATTTGGCCCCGTACCAAGAGGCCAGTCCGTTTTGCTTATCGCCTACTTCCTGCCCAAAGGCGGCTGGCGCAAAGCTGATGAAAAAGATAAAAAGAACGGTAAGCGCATTGTAAATTTTCAGTTTCCCCATTTTAGGTTTTGTTGGTGGAACATCAATTTCAAGGCGACAAAATTAGGGCTAAATTCCCTCATGTCAAGCCGCCCGCCGTTGAGCACATGGTTTACACTCTACTAAAACTCATTAAAACAACATTATTTTTATTAAATATCCAAATTTGCAAACCTGCAGTATAACTTAATTTACAATTCATGGTATGCCAGATTTCCTATTCATCAAGAAGAAATTTTCTACCAATACAGGCAATAAAAGCCGATTTTCTTCCCTAAATTGGATTAAAATGACATACCTGCTTTATCGCCAAATCCTTAGAAAAATAGAAACCGAAAAATAAAAATCTATTTTTTCTGAAAAATTTAGCTGAAGGCCTAAAAACAGAGGCAATTGCCTACGAATTTAGCAGTTATATATAAAAAACAAAATATTTATACACCATGGATTTCGGACGCCTGCCAGACATCAGCAAAGTAGACTTCAGCCTGCCCGTAGACCACCCGGGTACCGCCCACGTCTTGGCCCGTGCCCAACGGCCTACCCGCCCAAATCTGTACCTGGGTTGCCCTACCTGGACCAACAAACCCTGGATAGGCACGTACTATCCGGCCGGAGCCCAGGATGCCCAACTACTCTATTGGTATGCCCGGCAATTCAACACGCTGGAAATGAACACCACCCACTACCGCATTCCAGATGCCACCGCTATTCATAGATGGAAACAGGCAGTGCCTCCGGGGTTCGTGTTCTGCCCCAAGCTGCCCCAGGTCATCAGCCATGATCAACTCCTTCAGAATGCCGGGGAACCCACCAAGCTTTTCTGCGATGCCATCTTAGGGTTAGGTGAAAGCCTGGGCATGGCCTTTCTGCAGTTGCCGCCTTTCTTTGGGCCTGAAGATTGGCCTATTCTGGAGCAGTACCTTATGAACTTTCCGCCAGAAGTACCTTTAGCGGTGGAGTTCCGGCACGAGAACTGGTTCAAGGAATCGGCCGTGACGCAACGGGCCTTCCAGACACTAGAGGAACGGCAGATTACTACGGTGATCACCGATGTAGCCGGAAGAAGAGATGTGCTACACATGCGCCTCACCACGCCCGTAGCCATGGTACGGTTCAACGGCCACGCCCTGCACCCCACCGATTACACCCGCCTGGATGCCTGGGCCGACCGGTTGCACCAATGGCTGGAGCAGGGGCTGCACACCGTGTACTTTTTTATGCACCAGAAAGAGATCATGGATGCCCCACCCGCCTTGGTGCACCTGATGGATAGACTGGAGAAACACACCGGTTTGGCTTTACAGCGGCCCAAAAAGGTGCAGCAATACATTCAGGGGCAACTTTTTTAGACTGGCACTCAGAGCCTTCGGCTTACTCGTGAAAAAAATAAGAGGAGAAATGCAACCATGGGCAGTCTGCCTGAATCTTTCAGAGAAACACGCCACTAAACCCCTGTTTACTATGAAACCAGCGTTACCCTTCAGGAATCTGTTCGCCAAAACTGGCCTTCTTCTTGGGTTCCTTGCCCCCGCCCCCCTCTTTGCCCAGACCACCGTGCCTTTGCTGCACGCCCCCAAAGACACCGTAGTACTCACTATAAAAGAAACCAGGTTCAAGCATACTTTTAAGGTAAGCGAAGCGGGCCGGGAGAAACTGGTGCGCATCAGCCCTAACAACCGGCCTAACTTCATGCACGTGAATACCGGCAAAGACAGTTTGGCGGTGAAATACCAGAACAATCAGCGGGAGCGCTTCAGAGTCACCAACGGCAAAGACACCATTAGCCTGGTGTTTTCTTATTTCACGCCGCCCGCCTATTCAGAACTGAACAAGAAAGCCACGGAGCAATACCACAAGAAGAATTACCAGGAGTCTATCAACCTGTACCAACAGGCTTTGGCGGCGGAGCCGAAAGGTGCTCACGTACGCAACACCTACTACAACATTGCCTGTGATTACGCCCTTATGGGCCAGAAAGAGCAAGCTCTGCAGAACCTGGAGAAAGCGGTGGCAGCCGGTTACAAGAACCTGTCTAACATGCGGCGCGATTCTGACCTGGAAATCCTTAAAAAAGACAAACGGTACCTAAAGCTGGAAAAGCAGCTGGAGAAACAGCAAGCCCACTTAGGCAACCCAGACAATGTGCAGCTGGTGACCACTGACGTGCACAACTTCTGGAAAGCCTATGACCTGGCCGCCAAAGACCCGGCGCGTCAACAGGAGGTATTTGAAAAGGAATATTTTGCGAAAGCATCCGTTGGGCTGCAGGACTACTTTGAGTTTAAGATTGGCTCTCTGGAGCTGTTCCTGAATAACCTCAACAACAAGACGGCCTTTTTCCCGGCCATAAGAAAGAACACGCTGCAGGTAGACGCCATGAAAGCCGATATCTACAAGAGTTTGCATAAGATGAAGGAGCTGTATCCGGCCTCTACGTTTCCCAACGTGTACTTTGTGATCGGACGCTACAATTCGGCGGGCACCGCATCAGACAACGGGCTGCTGATTGGCATTGACCAGTTCTCAAAATCTGATGATGTGCCGCTGCATGAGCTGAACCTTTGGGAGCGCAACAACTACAACTCCGTGCAAAACGTGCCACCACTCATTGCGCATGAGCTCATTCACTTCATTCAGACAAACAAATCTGATACTACGCTGCTGGCTGGCGCTCTGACCGAGGGAATGGCCGATTTCATTGGGGAACTGATTTCCGGCGTGAACATCAACAAGCGCCTCCATACCTTCGGCAATCCTCGCGAGAAAGAAATCTGGGAGAAGTTCAAAGCCGAGATGTACCTGAACCGCTCCAAAAACTGGATTGCCAACGGCGGCCAGGAACGCCCCGACTGGCCCGCTGACCTGGGTTACTACATGGGCTACAAAATCTGCGAAGCCTACTACAACAAGGCCACGGACAAGAAACAGGCCGTGAAAGACATTCTGGAGATCAAAGACCCTAAAGCTTTTTTTGAGCAAAGCGGCTACGCCGATAAGTTCACGAAGATTTAGTTCTGGTTCCTCCAGAAAATACAAACTGCTGTTTTGGGCCGGCTCTCCTGAAAACAAGCTTAAAACAGAAGCCACCGTTGAGACCTCACAGGTTTTGAAAACCTGTGAGGTCTTTTCACTGAGCAGGATTCTCAGGATGGATATAATTTTCAGGATTGGGCAGGAGCGGAAGTTGGCACAGACACTCGTAGGTCCGCTGGACACTACGAGGTCTTTTGAGCAGGCGCTTTTGGCTTCTTTCCTGTAAAACAGGCTAAAATCACACTATGGCGCGGGGGTTGAGTTCGGGTGGAAAAGTTTAAATGAACGGAAGGTAACAAAACCGCTGTAAAAAACCAAACTCGGCCGCGTATTTTACTTCCGTGACTAAAGATTAAAAGTCACGGAAGTAACTTCCGCGCCATGGCAAGTATTGGAGGAACTGAGGGCAATCCTTAAAACTGAATGTGAAACGTAGTTACCCCATCAGGGCCGGTTTGCAGGGTGAACCTGAAGCCGTGGTGCAGTAAGATCTCGCGCACCATGGTGAGCCCGATGCCCTGCCCGTTGGCTTTGGTGCTGAAGAATGGCGAAAACAGCTTCTCCTGCACCTCGGGGGAGATGGCTTGCCCGTTGTCTTGGATCAACAATTGAGGGGGCGAAGCGATGGTCTGCACTTTCACCCATCCTTCCGGCTCCGTGGCTTCCAAGGCATTCTTCACCACGTTGATGAGCACTTGCTCCATCTGCTGTACATCCATAGCGATAGGCGGCACGGCTTCGGCCAAGTCCCACTGCCAACAGACTTGTTTCCGCTCAAAGCTGGGCAGCATGAGCCGGTGGATGCTTTGCAATAGTTGGTGCAGATCAGTTTCGTGCTTGGTGGGCGGCGGGATTCGGACTACATTGGCGAAATTGGCCATAAAACCCGCCAGGTTCTGGTTACGGGTGATGCAGACCTGCAGCGCCTCGTCAAAATCAGGGCGGGTGTCTTCGTTTAGCTGCGGCGCAAAGTAGGAGAAGGAGTTAAGGATAGAATTGACCGCCCCAATAGAATTGTTGATCTCGTGCGACATCATCCTAATCAGCTTTTCGTAGGCATTGCGCTCTTTCTCCAGCAGCTCCTGCGTGAGTTCTTCCACCAAGATGAAGTAGCGGTGATAGCCTCGGTCCAGGAAACGAATTTTGCGGCAGCGGTACGTCTGGATGCCATTGGGCCGAATGATGCGCTGCTCGTCTTTGGGCAGTTTGGGCAAGGAGTTTCCCCAGTGGTGCGGCAGTTCTGTCAAGGGTTTGCCTACCATATTCTTCCCTGAGGTCTGCAGCAGCGTGGCGGCCGCGGGGTTCAGTCCGGCTACGCGGTCGTGCGTGTCCAGCAGGATGATGCCGGAAGGAGAGGCCTCAATCAGGCGTTCCAGCAGGAAATGCTTTTCAGTTTGCACCACGCGTTCCTGGCGCAGCTCGTCCATCATCTGGTTGTAAACACTAATGAGCTGGTCTACTTCTTTTTGGCCCGTTTCCATGAATTTGATGGAAAAATCGCGATCCTTAATGGACTCAATGCCCGCCGCGATGAGGTTGAGCGGCCGCACAAAAGAAGTGTACAGCTTAGACGTGAGAAAAATGCTGGAAGCAATGAGCACCTCGGCGGCCACAAACAGCCATTTGTTGTAGTCCAGCAGTTGCCAGGCCAGCACCACCAGCGCCACGTGCAACAAGACCGCCGCCAGAATAAACTTATTCCGCAGCGTCATACGGGATGTTGAACTTCTCCAGACGGCGGTACAAAGAACCCCGACTAACGCCCAGGGCCTTGGCCACTTTACTCACATTGTTGTTGTAATAGGCCATGGATTTTTTGATCATGCCGGCCTCCAGTTCATCCAGGGTCATGGCACCCACCGAGGGCAGCAGTTTCTCGTCCAGTTTTTTGGAACCGCCCTGTAACTGATTCTGGAAATCCTCCACGTCCAGCAGGCTCTTGCCGCTCACCAGCACCGTTCGCTCCACCAGATTCTTCAGCTCCCGGATGTTGCCCGGCAGCGGCTGTTCGCGCAGCCATTTCAGGGCTTTGTTGCTCACCTGCAGTGCCTGTTTGTGGTAGGTGTGCTTGAGGTTGTTCACGAAATGCTGCACCAGCAGCGGAATGTCTTGGGGGCGCTCGCGCAAAGCGGGCAGCTTCACCGTAATCAGGTTGATGCGGTAATACAGATCTTCCCGAAACTTGCCCTCGGCTACCATTTCCTGCAGATTGCGGTTGGTGGCGCAGATCACCCGTATGTCCAGGTTCTTGGAACGGCTGTCACCGAGGACTTCGTAGGTGCGGTCCTGTAGCACGCGCAACAGTTTCACCTGGCTGCTCAGATCCAGCTCGCCGATCTCGTCCAGGAAGATGGTGCCTTTGTTCGCCATCTCAAAACGGCCTACGCGGTCGGTCTTGGCATCGGTGAACGCGCCGCGGCGGTGCCCGAACATCTCGCTCTCAAACAAGCTCGCCGAAATTCCGCCCAGGTTCACCTTCACAAACGGCGCTTTCTTGCGGTGGCTGTTCCGGTGAATGGCCTCGGCGATGAGTTCTTTGCCCGTCCCGCTGTCGCCTTCAATAAGCACCGAAGCATCCGTAGCACTAATCTGCCCGATGTTGCGGAGCACCTGTAACAACCCCGGGTCTTCGCCCACAATCATGGAAAAATCGTACTGCTCGTCCAGCTGTTTGCGAGTCAGTTTGCCGTTAAAACCTTCTGTCAAGGGCTTGGCTAGTTCCAGCGCCGTTTTAATGGATTGCAGCAGCGCCTCGTTGTTCCAGGGTTTGGTGATGAAATCGGCGGCACCGCCTTTAAGGCCTTCCACCGCCAGGTTAATGGAACCCCAGCCCGTAATCAAGATCACCGGCACGGCCGGGTACAGCTGCTTCAATTGGCTTAACAGACGCAGGCCATCCTCGCCGGTGGTTTCCATGGAGAAGTTCATGTCCATTAGGGCTAGTTGCGGCATTTGTTTGGCCGCAACTAGCAGCGCCTCCTCGGGTCCGGCGGCCTGGGCCGTAGCGTAGCCGGCTTGTTTGAGCAACAAACTTAAAGAAGCCCGTACGGCTACATCATCGTCAATAATCAGGATCATGGGGTCTTAGAGCGGGTAAGTGAAGGTAACGTTTTTAGGCCGTTTTTGAAATAGTAAGCGAGAAATGGATTGGGCAGAGATACTCGTAGGAGCGGCGCACACTACGAGGTCTTTTTCTGTAGGAAAACCTGTGAGGTCTTGAAGACCTCACAGGTTTTTGCGTTTAGCGCCTGATTTCTGAAATACAAGCGTTATTCCTCATGCAAGGCCACGGCCGGGAAGATCTTGGAAGCCTGATAGCTAGGATACACCGCGCAGATAGTGGCCAGCAGGAAGATCAGGAAGGCGGCGGCTCCTATGCTTTCCCAGTAAATGGAGGCCGAAAGCTGAAACACCTGCAGCAGCGGGAATTGCACCGCCAGCACCAAACCCAACAGCAACCCGAAGGTGGCAATCACCAGCACTTCGCCCACAAACTGGTTCCGAATCTGTTTAGATGAGGCGCCAATGGCTCTGCGCAAGCCGATCTCGGCGTAGCGGCGGTTGATGTTGTACCACAGTACCCCAAACAAGCCCAGCGCCACGTTGAAGACCAGGAACCCGCACACCAAGCCCAGAGCCACCATAGGCACGGTGGTTATTTTGGCTTTGCTTTGGCGCATTTTCTCCTGCGTGGTCACCTCAATGGTCCAGTCTTTGGCAATGCGCGACAGTTCCCGCACCATTTTCTCCTCAAAGGCTACGCCCGCGCCGGGCTTCACTTTGATGACCAACCCGTTCCAGATAGAGTTTGTGTTTTTGCCCAGATTGATCCGGTGGAAATACGCGGCTTCCTCGGGGTCAAACTCGCTGTAAGAACGGTAATGGTCTACCACCCCAATGACGGCATACTGGGTAGAATCATTGATGGGGATGAGTTTACCAATAGGATTCTCCTCGCCAAACAGTTCTTCCTGTAGCTTTCTGTTAATCACAATGGGAACATGTAAGCTGGCATTGTCTTGTGGCCCGAACCATCGGCCCTGACTCACCTCCATGCTCATTACATTTTTATAATCATCCTGCACATCAAAGACGCCGGCTTCTACATCCTTTTTACCACCGTAAGACAAGACATTGTTCATCTGGCTAAACGCAAACGGGGTATTGGAATTGGAGAGCGAGGCATATTCCACCTCGGGGAAGCTGCGCACCCGCTGAATCAACTGCTGCTGCACGGCCAGGTTATGCGCCGATGAATCAGTATTGGGATTCAGCCACAGTTGCCACACGTTGTCATATTTGAAGCCCAGCGGCTTGGTGTAGTTATGGTAATTGTAAAAGATGAAACTAAGCACCGCGAAGAGCACCAGGAAGGAAAAGAAGATTTCGGTGATCAAGAGGAAGTTGCTTTTCTTCTGATTCCAGATCAGTTTAAACAGATGGCGTATCATTTGGAGCCTCCTTTCAGTGCCTCAACGGCGTTTAAGCGTGACATTTTAAAAGCGGGGTACACCCCGGAGACCAACCCGAACACAAGGCAGAGCAGCAAGCCCCAGGCAAATACCCGCAGGTTCAGCCCCAAAGAGGCGTAGGCAATGATGCCGCTGTCGTTGATCATCTCCAGCACGGCCGCCGAAATCAGGAAGCCTAACATACCGCCCAATAGCGTGAGGAAGATATTCTCCACCACAAACTGCCCGATGATGGTTTTGGAAGAAGCCCCAAACGCTTTGCGCACTCCAATCTCAGAAGACCGTTCCATGATGCGGCTGATGTTAATGTTCACCAGGTTGATGGTGGGCAGCAGCATGAACAGAAAGGCCGCAAAGGCAAAAATACCATATAGCATAGCTGATTTATCCGTTTTTCCGCCACCCATGAGGCTGCGGGCAAAGGTCCCGAAGATATCATCGGCGAAAGAAAACACTTCCTGCACTCCCTCCGGCTTGCTGTTCTTGTTCACCTGTAGCATCATGGAAGCGAATTCCTCCTTGATCTTGGGCACATCGCTGGCCTGCTTGGCTTTGATGGTGGCAAAGTAGGTTCCTTTCAGACCGGTACGTTTGAAATCCTGGCTCTTGAGGGTGATCGGCACCCAGACATCGGCGTAGGAATGCAGGCGCAGCACCGGCACGTCTTCCACCACGCCCACCACTTTGTATTTCACCTGGTCTACCTCAATGGTTTGACCCACGGCCTCTTTGTCCCCGAAGTAGTTCTTGCGGGTGTTTTGGTTAATCACGGCCACGCGGGTGGCATTGTCCACTTCCTGCGTACTGAACGGCCGGCCTTCTATGAAATTGAAATCCAAGATGTCCCAAAAGGCGGCATCGGTGTGTTTCTGGTCTAGGGTCAGCTTTTTGTTGTTCACGTAGCTGTTCACCGAGGTAAAGACGGAGTTGATGGAAACGTTCTCCGGCGTTTTCAGAGGCCGCACGAAGCGGTTCAAGAAATAGTAACTGGGCGGACTGCTGTTGGTATAGCCTTCTTTGAACTGCTCCCGCATGTTGTTCACAAAAAGCAGTTTGTCAGATTCCCGCTCCGGCATTTGCGGCCCGAAAGCATGGTCGTAAAGCGAGGTCACCACCATGAGCACCATCAACGTGAAACTGATCCCGAAGAGGCTGATGAAGGTGAAGAACTTGCGGCGTTGCAGCACCGCCCAGGCAATTTTCAGATAATTTCTTAACATGGCCGTACAAGTTAAATCTGGGCTTCTAGTACTCTGGAATCTGCCACTTGCTGCCCGTCAAAGAACCTGATGAGGCGGTTGGTTTTGAGGGCCATGTTCTCGTCGTGGGTCACCATCACAATGGTGGTGCCTTCTTCCTGGTTCAGGCGCAGCAGAATGTCCATGATCTCGTCACCCATCACGCTGTCCAAGTTCCCGGTAGGCTCATCGGCTAAAATAATCTCCGGGTTTCCGGCTAGGGCCCGGGCAATCGCCACCCGTTGCCGCTGCCCACCCGAAAGCTGATTTGGAAAGTGTTTGGTGCGGGCGCTCAAGCCTACTTTCTCCAGTGCTTCCAAAGCCCGCTTCCGCCGCTCACCACCCGATACCTTGCGGTACAGCAGCGGCAACTCCACGTTATCCACCACACTTAAGTCATGAATCAAATGGTAGCTCTGGAACACGAACCCAATCTTCTCGTTGCGCAGCTTGGCCAGCTTGCTATCTGAATGCGTTTTCACCGGCTGACCGTCAATGGCCACGTACCCGCTGGTAGGTTCATCCAGCAAGCCCATGATGTTGAGCAGCGTGGATTTTCCGCAACCCGATGGCCCCATGATGGAGACAAATTCCCCGCGCTCCACCTGCAGGTTTACGCGATTGAGAGCTACCGTTTCAATGGTCTTGGTGCGGTAGACTTTTTCGATGTCAATTAACTGTATCATAGTTATAATGTGCTAATGCGTTAATGTGCTGATGTGCTATTCTTCAAGTTGATGCCACTTCTTCTTTGGACCTATTTTCCGGAAAACAGGCTTTAAACGGTTAGTTTCTTTTTCGTCCCCCTTTGAAGGGGGTAGGGGGATGATGTACTCGTGCTGATTGATCTTTCCCGAGATTCGTTTTGAATTACTTGGTGGTTATTGTTCATGGTTCTTCTTCCGTCTTTGTCATCCCCCTACCCCTTCAAAGGGGGACGCAATGCGTGTTTCCTGATTTTGATTCACTTTTATGAACCCAGCCCTAAAACAGCTTGCTACTTCTCGGCGAGGAGCGGTTGGCCGCGTTCGAAATCATATAAAGTAAGCGCCCGAAGTCTATAGTAGGCAACCCAGAAGTCTTGGAGGGCGGTGATGTAGGCCCGGCGTGCCTGGTCTTTTTCCTGCAGGGCAATATTCAGATCGGTGATGCTGATGCGGCCCACCAGGAACGTGGCTTTGGTGATGTCGTAGCGTTCCTGCGCGATGGAGTCTGCCGAGGCGGTGATCTTGAGGCGTTCCTTCAGGAGCTCGATCTGGTTCACCTGTGTGTAGACATTTTGCTCAAAGTTGGTCTGCTCCTGCTCCACGGTGTACTGGGTGAGTTGCAGCTTGGCCTCAGCGGTTTTCACGTTAGCCTTCTGCCGACCCCAATCCACAATAGGAACGCTAAACCCGAGGGTCACTTGCTGCTGGTTCTCAGGTTGGGCATAACTCTCGGCGAACTTATTAGCGCTTTTGGTCAACCCGAAGGTGGCGTACAGATCGGCGTTGAAACCGCCCTTGCCACGGGCCTCGGCTACTTGCTGCTGTGCTTGCAACACCCGGCGCTCAAATTGGAAGCGTTCCTTGCGGTTTAACCGGGCTTGGTCCAGCGCAAGTTGCTCTTCTACCTGCAGCTCCGGAACTACGTTGGGAGCTTCCACCGCTACTTTCTCGCCTAGCAGCAAGCCCACATAGGCCGAGAACTGCATGGCTACGGTTTTCAACTCGGTGGCGGCTTGGGCTTGGGCCAGTTGCGCATTCATCAGACTAAGTTTCAGTTGCAGCAGCTCGTTTCTGGACAAGCGGCCCAGCCGATGCTTTTCCTCCGCCACTTTGAACAGCGCCTGGTTGTTTTCCACGTTCTTGGTGGCTATTTCGTAGTTCACCTGTTGCAGCAGTACCTCAAAGAAGCGCTGGGTAGCGGTAGTGGCCACGGTCTCGCGGTCTTCAATGAATTGGCGCTCAGACTCGCGGTAGCGCAGCGGCTCGATCTTCTTGTCCCAGGCCAGTCGGTTGTACCCGAAGATGGGCTGCCTGAACCCGATGATGGCCGGAAAGGTGTTGTAGCGCCGCAAACCTTGGTTGAAGTCATCAAAGCGCTGGCTCTGCGAGGACACAAAGAACTGCCCGCCCGTTAACCCCACCGATTGACTCAAGGACAGAGACAAATCTGAATTGCTGATGGAAACGGCCCGGAAATCAGTGGTTCCATCGGGCTGAATTACGGGGATGATGCTGCGGGAGAAATCGGGCAGCGTGCCGCTTAAGGTCAAGTGCGGACGATAATCTGCTCTAAAGGTGCGGTACTCCCAGTAGCTGCTGGTCTTGTTGGTGGCCGCCTGCTTGCTGGCGATGGAAGAGCCGAGGGCCAGGTCAATGGTTTCTTGCAGGGTCAATCTGCGGGCGGGTTCTAGAGCAGCTGAAGTCTGGGCCTGCGCTACCGTTCCCAGCAGAATATTCAGGAACACTATATATAATAGAGTGGTTTTCATGATCGGCGGCCGTTAATCATTGGTGAGGTGCAGTTCTTCCAGGTGCGCGTACTCCTTGGTGTTGGAGATGATGACCTTTTCGCCGGCGGCAATGTCACCCTGCAGTTCCACAAAGTCCAGGTTATTGGCCCCGGTGCGCAGCATCCGGCGGACGGCTTTATCGCCCTGCATCACAAACACGGCCTGCTCTGGGGTTCCGGTGAAGAAAGGACCGTTTTTCACGCGCAGCACATTGGGCCGGAAATCAGTGAGGACAAACACTTCTACCCGTAGGTTGGAGCGCAGTGCCTGGTGGTTTTTCTCCTGCAGCCGCACGTAGAAGGTGATGATGCCGTTCTCCACTTTAGGCTGCACGTTCGCAATCTCGCCGCGCAGATCGGTCTCATTGATGCGCACGGTCACAGGGCCGCCTACTTTCACTTGCTCGGCATAGGTGTCAGGAATGGTGGCTTTGATTTTGAAGCTGCTCAGGTCGGCCACCCGGGCCACGGGCTCACCGGCATTCACGGTGGCACCTACTTCTTCATTTACCCAGGTCACCACGCCGGAACGGGGCGCTTTGATATCAGCTTGGGCCAGTTGGCGCTGCAGTTGGCCAATGTCGCGGCTCTGCATTTCCAGTTCAAACCCCACGGCTTTCATACCTATTTTAGCGGTTGCCTGTTCGTCCTGGATCTGGCGCTGCAGCTGGGTTAGTTCCAAAGTGGCAACTTTCAGGTCCAGCTCGGCTTTCTTCACATTCTCCTGGGTGCCGCCGCCAATGGAGAGCAGGTACTTTTCATCATCCAGGGCAGCTTGCAGGCTTTTCACTTTCACTTCCTGCACCGCGTAGCGGGAGCGCAGTTGGTTTACATTCTTCTGCAGCGTGTTCTCCAGCTCGGCGGTTTTGTTCTGTTTCAGTTGGCGCTCATCGCTGAGTTTGTCAAAGGCAGTTTGGGAGGTTTGCTTGTCCAGCTGCAACAGCGGCTCGTTGGCCGATACGCGATCGCCGGGGGTGTGCAGCACGCGCTCAATCTTGGCCAGGATAGGACTGGCAATGACTTCTTCGTTCTCGGGCACCACCACGCCGGTAGCGGTGAGGGAGGCTTCTACGGCGCCTACTTCTACCGTAGCCACGCGCAGCTCAGATTTAGCGACTCTGGTTTGAA
The DNA here is from genome assembly GCF_016924645.1 of Rufibacter psychrotolerans. Lineage (GTDB taxonomy): Bacteria > Bacteroidota > Bacteroidia > Cytophagales > Hymenobacteraceae > Nibribacter > Nibribacter psychrotolerans. The sequence goes on from NZ_JAFFJV010000015.1 coordinate 215,931, forward strand.
GCACTGACCGGAACGCCAGCACCCCCAACAGCACGGCCACCACCAGGGCACCCACCTGCCAAAAGCGGCGGCGCTTGGATTTTTGTACTAGGGCTTGGGGTATTTCTCTATCCATGATTGACACAGGTTTGGTATCATCCCTTATCCAAGCGTTGTGCCAACTTATATATCATTGATTATCAATAATTTAAATCATACTACTCAATACAAAAGTGTCCAGTTCTGGACAGTGATTCCGGTTGTGGTCAGGTTTTTAACCCTTTTTAGAAGCAGGATTTTCAGGATGGATGAGATGAACAGGATTATGAAAGATAAATAATTAAAAATTTAAGAGATGGTGCTAAAGGCGCTGGCGCGAGTCTCCAGACTCGTGCCTACGGGTGGCGGGTAGTCTCCTGACTACCCTCGCTGCAACGCAGCGAAACCGGGACGGCTTTTCTTTCCTGCTAACAGCCTGCAAAATGTTCAGCTATACAAGCAAAGGGTCAAGCCGTTGGCTTGAAGCAAGTCAGAGACTTGCTCTCATCTTTAGGCACGAGTCTGGAGACTCGCGCCAGAATCTTTTTACTTCCAATATCTTTTTACTTTTTAATCATGTCCATCTCACTACCCCTGAAAATCCTGCTCAAAGGAACCGCCCCGTTTCGGGCCTGTTTTCTGGAAAGCAGGCCCGAAACGGGGCGGGTTAAGAAAGCGAAAAGAGATTACTTCAACTTGAAGATATCGTCTTTCAGGTTTTTGTTGATTTCCACGCTGTTCACGGTAGAAGAAATCACCTGGTTGCCGATGTGCAAGTCAATCTGGTGCGGGAACTTGATGCCGTTTACTTCGCGGTAGTCTTTGATGTCGGTGGTTTGGCTGGCGGTTCCTACGGCAGTTTGCTCAGTGGCTACCTCGCGGATTTTCAGGCCGGTTTCCTTGTCAAAGTAGTGGTAAGACTTTTTACCGCTGGGTAAGGTCAGTTCCAGTTTGTACGCCTCACGACCCTCTACTTTCTCCATCTGGTTAAGCGCTAGTTTCACACCTAGTTGGTCGTAGTTCAGGAAGCTGAACATCCAGTTTTCCAGTTTCTGGTCCTGCAGTTCAGCGCCGGTCAACTCTTTGATCTGTCCCTGGCTGTTGATGCTACCTTTAGGACCGTTGATGGTTACGCGGTTGATTTCATTCGCACCAAACGTAATGGTCAGCAAAGACTTGTCTACGCCTTTCTGCTGCTGCAATACGGCCAACTGAGCACCCGGCACGTTCATGGTCCGCTTGATGGTGAGGTCTTTCACCTTCTCCAGATTGGCTTTTCCGCCCAGCGCGTTCATGTACGCGGCCAATACGGTCTGCACGTTCACGCCGGCAGGCAAGGACATCAGCGGCGCATCGGTTTTCTCCCCAAAGGCGTTGTAATAGCCAATCGGCTGATTTGAGTTGAAGCGCTTCAGCTTATCGGCAATCTCGCGGGCGTTACCCACGGCAATCAGGTACGCTTTGGCTGGCTGCAGGTACTGCTGGGCCACACGTTGGATGTCGGCGGGCGTTACAGCGGCTACGTTCTTCAGGTAGTTGGCGTAGTAATCTTTGGGCAGGTTGTAACGCGCGGTGTTCACGGCGAACATGGCCACGGTCAAGGGATTCTCCAGAGAACGGGCGAAGGAACCGGTTACCATGTTCTTCACTTTCTGCAGTTCCTCAGCGGGTACCGGCTCTTTGCGCAAACGGTCCATCTCGTAGATGATCTGGGTGAAGGCGCTGTCAGTTACGTTGTTCCGCACGCTGGCATACGCGGCAAACCGACCAGATAAACGATCCGTTGAAAGCGAAGAGTTAGAGCCGTAGGTATAGGCATGCTTCTCGCGCAGGTTAGCATCCAGGCGGGCAAAAGAACCGCCCAGGATGTTGTTCATCAAGCTGGCAGCAATAGCGTCTGGGCTGCCGGGCTTCAGGTCCACGGCGTACGTCACAGAGATGTTAGACTGCACTGAGTTTGGCCGGTCTACGATGGCCACCTGCGTACCGGCCAAAGGAGCCGGAGCCGGATAAGTAGCCTGTTTCACCTCGGCTTTCTTCCACTTCCCAAAGTACTCTTTCACCAGTTTTTTGGCTTCTTTTGGCGTAATGTCGCCCACAATGGCCAGATACCCAATGTTTGGTTTATAGTACGTGTTATAGTATTGCTGCACATCGGGCAGGGTGATGTTCTCAATGGTTTTCTCAGTGAGCACCTCTCCGTACGGATGATTCTTGCCATACAGCAAGGCCTGCTGCACGTTAGCTTCAATAGTAGCCGGATCGTCTTTGGAAGACGCCAGGTTAGACGCCATCTGCTTCTTGAACTTATCCAGCTCTTCCTGCTTGAACTGCGGATTTAATACTACATCAGAAGCCAATTCCAACAGCTTAGGGAAATGCTTCTTCAAGCCGGAGGCCGAGAACCCAGAAGAAGAAGTGTTCAGGGAAGCACCAATAAAGTCAATCTGCTCGTCTAATTGATCTTTGCTGCGGGTCTTGGTGCCGGTGCGCATCATGTACCCGGCGGCCCCGGTTAAACCGGCTTTCTCGCCTTCCAACACGGGGGTTCGGTCCAGCACCAGGCTCATGGCTACGGTAGGCAGTTTGTGGTTCTCCACCACGTACACCTTCAGGCCATTAGACAGCTCAAAGAACTCATACTTACCCAGTTCAATGGTAGGCGCCGGGCCCGCAGGCGGAGGCGTTTGTTTGGTGGTCTGCGCCGCACTGCCAAATGAGACAGCCAGCGACAAGAAGAAAATTGAAATATATTTTTTCATGGAATTCAGTCAATAAGAAAAAGGAACCAAGGCTTATCTGGCTTGCGCGGCTTTAGGCAAATAGTGCAACACGGCGCGGTTCTCTTTGGTTAGGTACTTTTTGGCTACCCGCATCAGGTCATCTTTGGTCACGGCCAGGATCTTGTCCAGCTCGGTGTTGATGAGGTTGGTATTGCCGTACAGCGCGTGGTAAGAAGCCAGTTTTTCGGTGCGGCCTTCCAGCGTGGCCAGACCGTTGATGTAATCAGTCTCCATCTGGTTGCGCAGTTTCTGGAACTCCTGATCGGTGATGGTCTCGTTTTTCACGCGCTCAATCTCGGCATCCATGGCCCGCTCCAGGTCATGCACATCCACGCCCATGTTGGCAATAGCCAGGTTGATGAACAAGCCAGGATCTTCCATGGACAACGGAATAGAAGCCACGGTTACGGCTTTCTGCTGCTTGTCTACCAAAGCTTTGTTCAGGCGGGAGCTCTGCCCACCGGCCAGCAAGGTAGTAAGCATGTTGATGGCGTAAGAATCCTCGGTGCCTTGCGCCGGAATGTGGTAGGCCTGAATCACGGCCGGTAACTGAATGTTGTCAAATACCACTTTACGGGCTTCTTCTACCTGTGCAGGCTCTTCCACGGTTGGACGCGGAATAGCACCGGTTCCCTTCGGGATATTGGCAAAATACTGCTCCACCCATTGCTTGGTCTGGTTAACATCCAGGTCCCCGGCAATGGTCAAGGTAGCGTTGTTGGGCACATAGAAGGTCTTGTAGAACTGCATGAACTCAGGCAGAGACGCTTTGTCTATGTACTGTGCCGAGCCAATGGGCACCCAACGGTACGGATGCACTGAGTACGCCGTAGCAAAGGTATTCTCCAGCAACGAGCCGTAGGGCTGGTTATCAATGCGCTGCTTTTTCTCTTCCTTTACCACCTGGCGCTGCGTTTCTACACCCTGCTGGTCAATCTTGGCGGCCCGCATGCGGTCGGCTTCCATCCAGAGGCCCAGGGCCAGTTGGTTTGACGGCAGAATCTGGTAGTAGTAAGTGCGGTCAAAAGAGGTGTTGGCGTTTACGGCCCCGCCGGCACTCTGGATCATGTTAATGTACTTGCCGCGCTGTACGTTCTCTGAGCCTTCAAACATTAAATGCTCAAAAAAATGCGCGAAACCCGTACGGTCTGCGTTCTCGTTCTTGGAGCCCACGTGGTACATCATGGTCACGGCCACGGTAGGCGTGGTTTTGTCCTGGTGCAGAATCACGTGCAACCCGTTGGGCAGGTCGTACTCCGTGAACTCAATTTTATTGCTTTGCGCGTTCGCCAACAGGCTGGCACCCAGCAATAGGATACTTAACAATTTTCGTTTCATTCAAAAAGCGTTAAAAATAAAAAGGGTCGTTTGTTAGGTCTGGAGCGTTTTTTGGTTGTTTTCCGTAAAACGTCCTTAAAATTAAGTCAATTTTTCTTAATACTGTTCCATCCGGTTGACAGCCTTGCAGATAGTCTATATTTTTTCTTGCTGATTAAACCTCAGGCAGCCAAAAAGCTCTAATCCATAAACCCCATAAGTAAACCTATTAGTATGAGAATCCTGAAAAACCTTACCAAAGTAGCCTTCCTGTTTGTGGCCTTGTTGGCAGGCACCTCTACCTTCGCTCAGCAAACCCAAAGACCGCAAGGAGCCAGGCTCACCACCGAAGAACGTGCCCTGAGACAACTGGAGCGCTACCAAAGCCAACTGAATTTAACCCCAGACCAAGCTACTAAAATCAAAGCCATTGTGCTGGTGTCTGCGCAGGAGATGGACAAACAGCGGGCTGCCGGCAGTCGCCCTGACCGTGCCGCTATGCAAGCTGAGGCGCAGAAACGTGCCCAGGAAATCAACGCTCTCCTGACTCCTGCCCAGCAAGAGAAATTCGCCCAGATTCTGGCCGAACAACTGGAGGGAAGACAAAGCCAAGGCCAGCGGGGCCCTCGTCAAAGTGGTCAGCGCCGTACTCCCGGTGATTTATAATATTTGCGCTATTAAGAACAGGAAAGCCGGAGAAGTACTCCGGCTTTTTTTGTGCCTTTTATAGAATGTTCTGTAGAAACAAGGCACTGACTTGCCCCCACGCCTGCAGATAGACACATTCCCTCCATCCTGCCCCTTGCCATTGCCTGGAGAAGAAACTATCTTTCAAACAGTTTCCACACCTTGCCTGCTCCTCTATGAAATGGGTCCGCGCCATTCTTGCCACACTGCTGACGCTTGCACTGGTTTATGCTTTGAACCGAACCTTCGGGATTGTACCGGCCCTAGGCCCATTCCTGAGCCCCTACGAAGGCTTCTGGCGCAGCGGCTCTGATGATGATTTCACTTCTGAGGAATTAACCTTAGCCGGTCTGAAGGCTCCGGTGCAGGTCCGGTTCGATTCTTTGCGGGTGCCGCACATCTTCGCGCAGAACGACCATGACCTGTACTTCGCCCAAGGATACTTAACCGCCAAAGACCGGCTGTGGCAGATGGAGTTCATGACCCACGCGGCCGCGGGCCGATTGTCTGAGCTCATTGGAGAACAAACCCTGGAGATGGACCGCTACCAGCGCCGGATAGGCATGGTGGCTTCGGCCAGAAAATCGCTGGAGAAGATGCAGGCCGACCCGCAGAGTAAAGCCGTGATGGACGCCTATACCGCCGGGGTGAATGCCTACATAGATCAACTCTCGCCACGCGACTACCCCTTTGAATACAAGCTGTTGCATTACGCCCCGGAGCCCTGGACTACCTTAAAGATTGCGCTGCTGCTTAAGATGCTGGCCCAGGACATGACCGGCTACTCAGATGACCTGCGCATGACCAATACCCTGCGCAAGTACGGTCCCGCCGTGGTGAAAGACCTTTTCCCCAATTACCCCTTCCGCGAAGAGCCTATTGTACCGGCGGGCACGCCCACCAACTTTACCCCGCTGCCCATTCCGCCTTCGCCCGCTGAGTTTATGGCCGGGATGGCTTCCCATACCCTGGAGCGTCAGAAGCCCGAGAACCTGGGCAGCAACAACTGGGCTATTACGGGTGCCCGCACTGCCAACGGTTATCCGCTGCTGGCCTCAGATCCGCACCTGAACCTCAGTCTGCCTTCCATCTGGCACGTGGTGCAGTTGCATGCGCCGGGCATCAACACGTACGGCGTCATTATTCCGGGCGCGCCGGGCGTGGGCATCGGGTTCAATGAGCGTATTGCCTGGGGCATGACCAACGTGGGCGCCGATGTTCTGGATTGGTACGAAATCAGATTTAAAGACCAGAAACGGCAGGAGTACTGGCATGACAACCAATGGAAGCCCGTTCGCCGCGTGGTAGAGAAAATCAACGTAAAAGGCGGCGAAACCCTTCTTGACACGGTGCTGTACACGCACCACGGACCGGTAGCCTATCTGCCCAACGAAGAACCTTTACGTAGCGGCAACACGCCTACCGGCCATGCCCTGCGCTGGACCGCTCATGATACCCAAAACGAGTTAAAAACCCTTATTCTGGTAAACCGGGCCGCCAATTACCAGGATTTCAGGAAAGCGCTCACCACCTGGGCGGCCCCTGCCTTTAACTTCGTCTTCGCCGATGCCCGGAACATTGCCATTGTCTCCAACGGACTGTTCCCGCTGAAATGGCAGGAGCAAGGCAAGTTCCTGCTGGACGGCTCCAACCCCGCCCACGACTGGCACGGCTGGATTCCCATGGACCAGGTGCCGCAGGTGCTCAATCCGCAACGTGGTTTTGTGAGTTCTGCCAACCAGACGCCGGTCAGCCCCAAAGATTACCCGTATTACCTGGGCTCCAGTTTTGCCGGGTATGAGCGCAGTGCCCGCATTAACCAGCGGCTAGCTGCCATGACCCAGGCTACGCCAGATTCTTTCAGGCTGATGCAGATGGACAACTACAGCTTTGTGCCCAGGAATGTGCTGCCCACCATGCTGAAGTTACTAGACCAGCCGGCACTCTCAGAGAAGCAGCAGAAAGTCTATCAAACTTTGGCTTCCTGGAACTACCAGTTTGATGCCGATAAAATACCGCCTTCGCTCTTTGAGGAATGGTGGCAACGGCTGGCCCACGCCATCTGGGTAGATGATTTCCCGCAGGACAAATTCAAAGCTCCCACCCGTGACCGACTGGTGCAGATGATTCTGGCAGAACCCAATGCCCGCTGGTACGATGATGTGACCACCCCGCAGAAAGAAACGCTGCCCCAGCTGGTCAATCGCACCTTCAAACAGATAGCCGACAGTCTGGGCACCGAGGGCGATCAACTGAAATGGGGCACCGCCAAGAACTCCAACATCCGGCACATGGCGCAGCTTCCGGGCTTCGGGGAGAAGCTGTTCTCCGGCGGAAGCGCTAACTCCATCAATGCCCTTAACGGCAGCCACGGACCTTCCTGGCGCATGGTAGTACAGATGGGTCCGCAGGTACAGGCCTGGGGCGTGTACCCCGGCGGCCAAAGCGGCAACCCCGGCAGCCGGTTCTATGACAACCTGCTCAACGACTGGCAAAGCGGGAAACTGCACCAGTTGCTGTTCCTGCGCTCGGCCGCGGACAGGCCAGCTACTACTTCGGTTCAATGGACTTTAAAGCAACACTAAGCCTATGCTCTTCCTCTTTATTCTTCTCCTCAGTTTGTTGGCGCAATTTTTCCTGCCGTGGTGGAGCATTGCGGTAGTCTGTTTTGGGGCAGCTTTCTTGAAAGCCCGCTACGGTGGGCAGGCGTTCCTGGCGGGCTTCGGGGCCATAGCCGTGACTTGGCTGGGAGCAGCGCTGTTCTGGCACGTGGTCACCGATGGTCTTTTAAGCACCCGCGTAGCGGCTATGCTTACCATCAACTCGCCGTGGTTGTTGATGGCGGCCACGGCTTTGGTGGGCGGCGTGGTGGGTGGGCTAAGTGCCTTATCCGGTTTCTATGTGCGCCGGGCCGTCGTATAGTTTAACCCTTTTTTCCTGAAAACGGCCTTTAAACCGTTTCTTGACACACCAGCCCATGGAAATTCAGCCACATACTTTTACGCCGCAGCACCCGCTCCTGAAAAAGCATGTGTCTTACTTCTATTTTCTAAAGACTGATTCCCCCACTTTTGAGACGCAGTACTATGCTTTCCCCAGCACCAACACGGTATTGAACATCCACCGGCAGGTGGCCTGTGACATTCAACGTTACTATACCAGGGTGTATGAAGACCCCAGCAATCCATATCTGGCCATCTTGCAGGGCATGCGGGAATTACCGCTACGGGCGCACCTGCAGGGCAGGCTAGACAAGGTCACCATTATCTTCTCGCCCTTGGGCCTCAATCAGTTTCTGGGGGTGCCGTTTCTGCAAGTTGGTCCCAAAGACTCACAAATCTTCACCGCCTGGAACCACCTGCCGCACTACCATGCCTTTCTGCAAAACTTCTACGCTACCCAGGACAATCACACCCGGGCGCAGTTGCTGGAAGATTTCCTGCTGAGTCTCTACACCCCACTACCCGAGCAGGAACTGCTGGAAAAAACCCTTGCGCTCTTAGCTGATTTTGAGCTGGAGCGCTCCATAGAGGAAATCTCCCGACACGTAGGTGTAACTACCCGCACCTTGCACCGAACGTTCAAGAAGCACGTGGGCATCTCGCCGGTAGGGTACCGCAAGATTGCCCGTTTCCGGCATTCCCTGCACAACAAACTGGTGGTCTCTCACTTTAAGAAACTCACCGAGGTAGGCTACGCGAGTAATTTCTACGACCAGGCGTATTTCAACAAAATCTACAAGCAGCTCACCGGCTCCAACCCTACGGCCTTCTTTAACGCCATTGCCCCGCTGGCCAATGACCGCCTGATTTTCCAGTTTCTGAAAGACGAGGCTGTCTGAAAAATACAAGCATTCCTGGCTTGTTCTAATTTGCTTTGTGGCATTTTTTACCGGCTTCCTATGAAACAGCTTAGAATCCTCCTCCTTTTCCTGCTGCCTCTCATCTCCTGGGCACAAGACAACCCGCAGCCTTACCGGTTATCCTCCCAGTTGCAGACACAACTGGCCCAGGACACGCTTCCCTGGAAACACCAGAAAGCCGCCTGGGACTTTTCTTTCATGGGCGATTACTTCAAGGCCCTAGCAACCTGGGATGCCCAATATCCCACCAAGAACCGCAAAGTCACTGCTCAGGACAGCGCCACCTTAGCCGCCTACGCTCCTAAAAGCGCTAAGGAATATCTTCTTGCCCAGGCGGCAAAAGAGCAGTTCCTCATCCTCAATGAAGCGCACCACAACCCACGGCACCGGGTGTTCACGCAATCCCTGCTGGCAGACTTGTACCGGCAGGGCTACCGTTATCTGGCCCTGGAAGCGCTGGACCAGGCAGATAGCCTGATCAACCAACGCGGGTACCCTATCCTCAAGAGCGGGTATTACACCAGGGAACCGCAGTTCGGGAATCTGCTCAGGGAAGCCATCCGGCTTGGTTATACCGTTTTTGGGTATGACACCACGAGCAACGGGAAAGCGCGCGAAATTGCCCAGGCCCGCCACATCCAACGGGTGCTTCAGAAGGACCCTCAAGCCAAAATGATCATCCACTGCGGCTTTGACCACCTCAACGAAGGCCCGTCTGAGTCCTGGGGAAAAGCCATGGCGGGTAGATTGAAGGAACTCACCGGAATTGATCCGTTTACCGTTGATCAGGAAGCCTACACCGAGGCCAGCGCCGCCCGCTTTGATGCCCCATTCTTTCAGCTGGCCCACCAACCGTACGCAGCCGTGTACCTGAGAAAAGACAACGGCCAGGTGTTTACCGGCGAGCGGAAACACCGTCAGGTAGATGTGGTAGTGGTGCACCCCAGAACCAAGCTGGTGAATGGCCGACCGGATTGGCTCTGGATGGACGGCCAAAGAAAGCCGTACAAAGTAGCCGCCCAGAAGATTACCGTTGCGTACCCCTGCCTGGCCCTGGCGTATAAAGCCGGTGAAAACGAGCAAGCCGTACCCGTAGATGTAGTAGAGTTCAAAAACGCCAAAGAAATCCTCCCCTTGGCTCTTCCCAAAGGAGCGTACCGCCTGGTACTCCGCGACGGTTCAGACAAAACGCAGGAACTGCAAATCAACCTGAAGTAGACTACCCGGTTTCTGTTTCAGGCTTGTTTCACAGGAAACGGGCTTAAAACAGGCCACCGGCACGCATGAAAGCAGAAAGAACCAGTTCTGGTCTTTGAATTCCCTCACAGACCCCTAACTTGCCGAGGCACCAACCGGCTTTCTTCGTCTTTTCTTGTTTTGGTTTTTCTTGCCGTTTTTCTCAGAATCCTTTCAAACCCGCTGGCCAATGTTTTCCAGAAGCAGCTCACGGGCGCAGGAAGCCATCCGCTGCTGGTTAATTTCAACTCCTACCTGCTGCTAAGTTTCTTCTGCCTGATTCCGGCGGTTGGCATCAATTGGCAAGAATTGACGGTGGAGTTCTGGCTTTACTCGGTAGCGGTGGGTATGCTGGGTGCTTTGGGGAACGGCTTTCTGGTGCGGGCGCTGCAGTCAGGTGATCTGTCGGTGCTGGGGCCTATTAATGCCTATAAATCGGTGATTGGGGTATTGGCGGGCATGGTGCTGCTGCGGGAGTTTCCCCCTGCCTGGGGCGTGGCCGGTATTGGGCTCATTGTGGCGGGCAGCTACTTCGTGCTGGATACCAATCAGGAGAAATTCTCGTGGGGTATGCTGAAGCAATCGGGAATTCAGTTCCGTCTCTGGGCCATGGTGTTGGCCGCTATTGAAGCGGTCTTCATCAAGAAAACCATTTTATTCTCTTCGCCGGGCATCTCGTTCATCAGCTGGTGCTGGTTTGGGGCACTTTTTTCGGCGTGCATTACCTTTGTGTACCCAGCAAACCGACAGCTTTTTCGCGGAGAGCTGGTGCCCGTCAAAATCAGGAAGTACCTGTTCCTGGTGCTCTGCATTGGCGTGATGCAGTTCACCACCAATTTCGCCTTTGAGCACATGCCGGTGGGCTACGCGCTGTCGCTGTTCCAACTCTCCACCTTGATAAGCATTCTGCTGGGCTACCGTTTCTTCCAGGAGACCAACATTCTCAAGAAAACCGTGGGCGCCTTGATCATGGTGGCCGGTTCGGTGCTCATTATACTGTTCAAGTAAACTTGAACAAGTCCTGAGTTCTGAGTCTTGAGTTCTGAGTTGTTTTTTGATAGATTCACTTACTCCTCGTCCTGCTTGCTGTTTCTGTCCTGTTTCCCTAAAACCAGCCCCAAAACACCTGTTCCCACCAACTCAGGACTCAGAACTCAAGACTCAGAACTATTTCAGATTTTTGAAAAAAATCTGAAATCCGCTGTAATGATCTTTCACCTCGGTCGTCTCTGTTATTGAATGGACTTACAAGAGTTTAAAATCAAGGTACTCCCGGCCAAGCAGAAGCTGTACAGAATGGCGCTTTTCCTGTTGCAGAACAAGGAGGAGGCCGAGGATATCTTGCAGGATGTTTTCCTGAAACTCTGGTCTAACAAACACAAGTTGCACGCTTACGCCAGTGTAGAGGCGTTTGCCATGAGCATCACCAAGAACCTGTGCCTGGACAAGCTGAAAGGCCGCAAAAACAAGCACATGGTAGACGTGGTGGACCTGGAACTAGGTTCCGGAGAGGTGAACCCCTACCAGCGCTACGAGCTTTCTGACCAGGTGAACAAGGTACAGGAACTCCTTAAACTCTTACCCGAACAGCAGCGCCTGATTCTACACCTGCGCGATGTGGAAGGCTATGACTACCCCGAGATTGAGCAGATCACGGGCATCAACGTCAACGCCATTAGGGTGGCGCTGTCCCGGGCCCGCAAAAGTGTACGCGACGGACTTTTAAAGATGGAAAACTATGCAGTTTGAGCAGATAGAAACCTTACTGGAGAAGTACTACAACGGCGAGACGTCTTTGGAAGAAGAAACCCAACTACAGGCGTTCTTCCGGCACACCAAGCTTCTGCCCGACAGCCTGAAGCCCCACGCCGTGCAGTTTCAGTTCTACGCCCAGGAACAGGACGTGCAGGTAGACAAATTCCTGTCGGATGACTGGCTGTTTGAGAAGATCGAGAACCCAACGCTTTCAGCGGACCGGGTAGCCGAGAAGCCGAAGAGCACTAGTTTCTTCCAGACGTACTCCTGGCAGATCGCCGCCAGCATTAGTTTGCTCATCATCGCGTTTTGGGCGGGCAATTACTTCAGGCAATCAACAGAGATACCTACCGGAAGCCCTGAGGTGGTAGCCCTGAAACAGGACCAAATTCCGGAAAACAGGCCAGAAACGGAAACTGCTGCGCCGGCAGAAAACAGCGCCTCGGTCCCCCTGGAATCTGTTGCGGCAACTGAACCAGCGCCATCAGAGCATAGAACAGCGCGCTTTACCTCCTCCAAACCCAGACAAGTGAAGCAGGTGCTGGCCTCCAGCGCATCAGGGGCAAGAGCCTCGGCGAGCGACCGGCTCCAGCTGGTCACCCAAGGCCTCCAGACCGAAGGACTCACAGAGGCTGAGAGCAAGAAGATCATCAAACTGCTGGTGAAAACCATGAACCAGGACGGCAACCTGAACGTGCGCCTGGCCGCCTGTGAGGCCCTCTATCAGTTCAAAGACCACAAAGAAGTCAGGAAAGCGTTTATCCATGCCCTGGGCACCCAAACAGATCCGCTCATGCAGCTTACGCTGATTGAGATTGTGGTGAAACTAAAAGAGGCCACCGCGGTGCCAAAGCTGCAGCAACTAATGCACAATGAAGACTTACTACCTATTGTAAAGTACAAAGCACAAGAGGGCCTAGGAACCCTAATCTAGTCACGCATAACCTTCTATTTCCATGAAAACATCATTTATACTGGCATGGGCCACCCTCATGCTTACCGGAAACTGCCTTGCCATAGAACCCGCAACTGCCGCCCCGGGCCAACAGGTCCGCGCCAGGCAGCAGCCTGCCCCTTCCTTGCCGCAAGACTCCGCCAGGCAGGGCGCACTGCGCACCTATAAAACCAAGCTGGGCAACGGCAAAGACAAGCAAGTGCAGCTAAGGCTGTCAAACAGCAACGTGCAGATTGTGGGGCACAACGGTGACGAGGTAATCATTGAGAACCGGGACTACACGGCTCCGCCCAAACGCGCCGAAGGCCTGAAGCCGCTCTACCACCAGGCCGAAGATAACACCAGCCTGGGCTTAGCGGTTAGCAAGAACAACAACACGCTGTCTATCACCCAGGCGGCGCGCAATGGGGGAAGGTACGTGATCAAGGTGCCCAGAAACGTATCGGTGGTGTTCAGAGAAACGAGCTGGGAAGGCGGAAGCCTGTCCATCTCAGACGTAAACGGCGAGATAGAATTAAAGCTGAACAACACAGAGGCCACCTTAACCAACGTGTCGGGGCCCGTGGTGGCCAACAACACCAACGGCTCCATTAAGGTGATTTTCTCCTCGCTGGAACAGAGTAAACCCAGCGCCATCTCTACCGTGAGCGGTGACATTGACATTACCCTGCCGGCCAAAGACAAAGCCAACTTCAAACTCCGGTCCATGCAGGGAGAAATCTACACCGACTTTGACATGGCCGTGAAACGGGACAATCAGAACGAGGAGTTGGCCCTGCTGGGCGGCGGCGGCGACATTGCCGGCAAAGTGAACGGCGGGGGCGTGGAAATAAGCGTGCAGTCCATCACCAGCGACATATTTATCCGGAAAAAGAAATAATCGCCCACCTCTTTTAAAGCACTCATCTTATGAAAAAGTTATTAGTGGTAGCCCTGCTGCTGTGGGGTATAGGGAACCTCCATGCCCAGAAAAAAACGGTAGAGAAAACGCTGGCCGTGCCCGCCTCCAAAAAAGTGAGCCTGAACCTGAAGTTCGGGAACGAGGTAAAGGTAACCGCCTGGGACAAAAAAGACGCCTACGTGAAGGTGACGTATGAGATCAACGGCGGCAAGCTCAACCAGGCGCTCCTGCTCCACTTCGCGCCGGGCAAAGACCAATTAAAGGTCACCGCCGACCTGGACCATGCGCTGCTCAAGAACAGCAACGTGGAAGGCGACTGCCCCGATGGCCAGGGCCGCACCTTCGCCAATTACAAGAACGGCAAAGTGAGCAATGGCGCCTGCACCCGCATTGACTACGAGGTCTTCCTGCCCCGCAACACCCATCTCACCCTGGAAACCATCAACGGCGACGTGGAACTGCGCGGCTTCACCGGCCCCATCCATGCCAAATCCATCAGCGGCTTTGTAGACATGGACTGGCCCAGCCAGCAAGGCGCCGCCGTTTCCCTCAAAACCATTACCGGCGAAATTTTCTCAGACGTGGCCATCCACTACCCCGAAAAACCGCGGGAATCGCCCATGATTGGTTCTGCCGTCAGCGGCAAAGTGAAAGAAGGCGGCTCGGCCATCAACCTGGAATCCATCAGCAACAACATCTACTTCCGCAAGAAGAAATAGCGTTTAGGGGCTGCTTCCCGGAAAACGGCCCCTAAACACAAGCCCCCCTCCAGGTTCGCATGATTCATTTTTGCTGATTACTCCTGCGTCAATCTTCTGTGGTTGCCCCTGGCGCTGGTGGGACGCAGTTGGGGTTGTTGGTGACAACACCAACAACGGCGCTGTAGTAGCTGAACTATAAGAGACCAGACTGTTCCCCATTTGAAGTAGGGTAAGGGCATGACACCACCGCGGAGTAATCAGCCTAACGTCCAAGAAATAGGTCTACCACATCAGGTAGAGGCATGACACTGCTGCTAACTATCCGGCCTACATGAACAAGCAATAGATCTGCCACATCAGGCAAGGACGTGCTACAAAGTAACCAGACGGGGGCATCAATGGCAACGGCCCAAACAACCCTCGCTCGCCTCTGGCGAGTGTGCGTCATCGGGCGGCGTCTCGCCGCTGGGAGCGTTGCCCCGAAACTTCGCCTGGCGCTACACCAATTTCTTAACGAAAAAGTAGCTCTGTGAGAAGAAAGTCAGCGGGACACTAGACCTGAACAACCCGCACTCAGGATTAGACTTGACTATACATTTGGACAACTGGATGCGCGCAAAACACCCGCCAGAAAAAAGCCATCCAGAACGATACTGCCAGGCAGGACGAAGGCACCTAAGACCAGGTTTGTTTGTGAATGGACAGCGCACGGTTCCGCTCTAGGGCCGTGCGTTTGTTTTTAAGCCGATTTCCAGAAAACAGGCCCAAAACGGCCGCGATGCCTGCACCATCTGCCGCTTTTCAACTCTGTCCTCTCCTGAGTAGCGATTTCCGTCTGTTTTCTGGAAATTCGCCCCGAAACGAACTCCACATCCCTCATGCGCTACGCTCTCACCAACGGCACCATCTATTCTGGCTACACCACCGCCCAAGGCTACGCGGTCTTGTTTGAAAACGGGAAGATCCTGGACCTGGTCCAAACCGATGAAATTCCCGAAGGCACTACCGTGCTGGACGCCAACGGCGGCATCATCTGCCCCGGCTTTGTGGATTTGCAGGTGAACGGCGGCGGCGGCGTGTACTTCACCCAATATCCCACGCTGGAAAGCCTGAACACCATTAGGGATGCGCACTTGCAGTTCGGGACCACCAGCTTTCTGCCCACGGTGATCTCGGCATTTCAAGACAAGATTCTGGAAACCATCTCCGCCGTTCGGGAAGCCATGCAGCAATCGCCTAGCACTTTCTTGGGCATGCACCTGGAGGGACCGTATTTCAACCCGGGGAAAGCTGGGGCCCATGACCCGGCCTGCATCCGGGAAGCCACGCACCAGGAACTGGACGTGCTGCTGGAGGCAGGCAAAGACGTGATTACCTATCTCACCCTGGCGCCCGAGTGCGTAGAAGAAAGCAACCTGAAACGGCTGGCCGAAACCGGCATCGTGCTCTCCGCCGGACACAGCCTGGCCACCTATGACCAAGCCCTGCACTTTTTCCAGAACGGCATCACGGCCATCACGCACCTCTACAACGCCATGAGCGGATTGGACACCAAACAGCCCGGCCTGGCCGCCGCCGCGCTGGATTACGGCCAGGCCTGGACCGGCATCATTGTAGACGGCGAACACTGCCACCCTTACGCTGTGCGCCTGGCCAAAAAGATGCTGGGCCAAAAACTGCTGCTCATCTCAGACTGCGCCGCCTGCGTGGGCTCAGACATCCCGTTCACTGATTTTGGCAACTTCAAAGCCTACTACCGCAACGGCCGCTGCGAAACCGAAGATGGTCGCCTGGCGGGTTCTGCCCTGACCATGCTGCAAGCCGTACAAAACACCGTGCACCTGGTAGGCCTGGAACTGGACGAAGCCATCCGGATGGCGACGCTGTACCCGGCGCAGGTCCTCAAACGGGAAGACAAAGTAGGCCAATTGGTTCCCGGGGCCGCGGCCAATCTGGTGGTGCTGGACCAGGAGTTGCAACTGCAACAGGTGTGGGTAGACGGGGCCGAGGTGCCCCTGACGCAGAAATAAGCAACAGCGAATCGGGCCCGTTTTCCAGAAAACAGGCCCCATTCACTGTTCTAGCCAACGAGTTCTTTGGCGCGCGTGGCTACAGGCCACTGGCAGCGGGTTTGGCCCCCGCTGCGGCCCAAACCCGCTGTCGCTAGAAACTTTCCAACTTTTTCCTGAAGATCAGCGAATACCCTCGTAAAGAGGTTTGCGCCTGTTTTCCCGAATGCGGCCCAGAAACCGGTCATCTGTTTTGGGTTGGTACGCATAAAACCGCAGGCTCTTGCTTCGTTTCCAACTACTACCTTACACCATGAAGATCATCACCATTACCGTTAACCCTGCCATTGACAAGAGCACCCGGGTAGAAGCTGTGGCCCCAGAAAAGAAGCTGCGCTGCGCAAAACCGGTGTTTGAGCCCGGCGGCGGAGGCATCAACGTGTCAAGAGCCATCAAAAAGCTGGGCGGCGAGTCCTGCGCCTGGTTCCTGTCGGGCGGGCCCACTGGGGAGAAACTGGGCGAGTTGCTGAAGGCCGAAGGCGTGTCGTTCAGGCAGTTCAGGTGCCAGGAGCCCACCCGCGAGAACCTGGTGGTGTTTGAGGAATCTTCCCGGCAGGAATACCGCTTCGGCATGCCCGGCCCCCAGATCACCGAACCCGAGTGGCGGCAATTGTTGCAGGCCCTGGAGGAGTTGGAGGAAACCCCTGAGTTTGTGATTGCCAGCGGCAGCAACCCGCCGGGTGTACCCAGCGACTTTTACGCCCAGATTGCCGAAATTGCCCTGAAAAAAGGGTTCAAGCTGATTGTAGACACCTCGGGCGAGGCCCTGCTCAAAGCTGCTGGCAAAGGCATTTACCTGCTCAAGCCCAACCTGAACGAGCTAACCGCGCTGGCCAACAAGGAAGTTATCTCGGCCCAGGAGCAGGAAGACCTGGCCACCCAGGTGCTGCGAGAGGGCAAAAGCCAGGTGTTGGTAGTTTCCCTGGGGCCCAGGGGCGCCATGCTGGCCTCCCCGGAGGGCTTTGACTACGTAGTGCCGCCCACGGTGAAACAGGAAAGCGCCGTAGGAGCCGGCGACAGCATGGTAGGGGCCATGGTCCTGAAACTGCAGGAAGGCTGGCCGCTCCCAGACGTGGTACGCTACGGCGTAGCCGCCGGCACCGCCGCCACCATGACACCTGGCTCAGAACTCTGCCGCAAACCCGATGTAGAAAGCATATACCAGTGGCTCAAAGCTCGTAGCTAACCACTGGCTCCGCAGCCGTGTTTTAGGGCTGGTTTCCTCAAAACAGCCCTAAAACGTGGTTCCTTGGGAATTAGACAAAACCATATTCAGAATACGTGCGGACACGAGCGGGACGCTCGCGCCAGCGGATCGGCATTTTTATATTTTCCCTAAGGAATTAGTGGTTCACGGCAGTTACAAACTGCCCCCCATGGTAGGTCCAAGTCACAGACTTGAACCATGTATACCTATTTTGAAAGGCTGGCATGAGGAAGTGAGTACGCTTGCTAAGCAGACCTATTCCAGTCTTTCGCTTGAGCGCCTAGCGCTCGACCCGGTGCCGCGCATGCGGCAGGCCTGAGGGCCAGGCGAGAGAGCACAGCGCGAAGGCGGAAGACGGGGCCTCGCGGCCGTGAGCGCACGGAGGGAAACTATGTAAAGAGCCGCCCACAAATCCATAGACAAGCGGAAACTACGCCAGCGAAAGCAAACAAATCTATTATTCCATAGAAAAGTAGTTCTTTGCCAGCAGCAGCTAAACTATAACGACCGATCAAAACTTAGACAAACGGCTCAACCGCCAGCATCACCAACCATTGGCTGCCACTACGTCATAATCCACAAGAAGCTACGCCAGCAACAACAAGAAAGAACTTACCTCTTTCCTTCCTTCACCACCTCCATTTGCACGGGCACTACCCCGCTGCTTACCATGTCCAGCTTGCGGGCCGCCGATTTAGACAGGTCCAGGATACGACCGCCGGTGAAGGGACCTCTATCGGTAATGCGCACCTTCACAGAGCGGCCATTCCGGGGGTTGGTGACTTTCACTTTGGTGCCGAAGGCCAGCTTTTTGTGGGCTGCGGTGCGCTTACCAGGGCGGTAAGGCTGTCCGTTGGCCATTTTGCGGCCCCGGAGTTTGTCTGAGTAGTAAGAGGCCTTGCCCTTTTCGGCGTAGCCGCGCTCCCCAAAAGACGGTGCGCTGGAGGTACACTGGGTATGCGCGAATGAGAGTACTACAAGGCAAAGAAGTTCCCAGCGGAACAGAACAAAACGTTTACGCATAACTAAAAAAGTGAAGCAGGGCCTGGGCCAAAAGCGGCCATTCTACCTGCTCCAGAGGGTGTTTGATACTGGGTAATACTTGGAATTGCCCGTGGGGCAGGTGCCGGTAGGCCGCCAGTGATTCTTCTACGGAAACCATCTGGTCTTTGTCGCCCACGGCGATGCGCACGGGTACCGCAATCTGCTTTAGTTCCTGGGCGCCCAGCACCGGCTGCTCGCCTAACTGGCGCATGAGGTCTGCCGTGCGGCGCACCACCTCGGTCCAGTCTTGCGGCGCGTGGCGCTCCTGCAGCATTTGCGCAAAAGCGGGCACTTTCTGAGCAATGACCTGGGGCTGGAGCCGGGCGGCCTCGGCCTGGGCGGTAGCGGGCGTCCAGTCAAACTTGGTGGCCAGGGTAAACACTTTTGAAAACTTACCCGGTTGCTGGCGGGCCGCCTCCAGGGCAATGTAGCCGCCCATGCTGTACCCGAAGACCTGCACCGAGGGGAGCTTTCGTTCCGCCAACCATTCCAGAAGCTGGGCAACATACCCCTGGATAGAGAACGGACCCGCTGGCAGGGCCGCACCGCCGTGTCCGGCCAGGTTGAACGAGTACACTGGCCAGTCGGCCGGAAGCAGGGGCAACAGCGGCTCAAACTGGTTTTTGGCGCCTAGCGCCCCGTGTAACAGCAGCAATGGTTCCATACGGTAAGGTAGGTTTCTTTTGCTTTCTTCCCAAATACACCGTTTTAGGCCCGTTCTCTGGAAAACAGCCCCAAAACAGCCTGCTCAGGTTACCAGCGGGCCTTGTCGTGCGTGCGTCTGGTTTTCTCAACCTGCTGGCAAGCGCCACGCCCGCCTGGGCAAGGGTACTTACGCTAGCCTCTTCAGGAAATGGAAGCCTTTGATGACAAATCCTTCGCGCAGGTAAAACTTATGGGCGGCATGGTTCACCACGTAGGCATCCAGCATCATGGTCTCACACTGATGCTTCTGGGCTTCCTGGGTGAGCCAGTCCAGCAGGAGTTTCCCGATGCCTCTGGACCGGCACTGCTCGTCTACCACAAAATTGTCTACCTCCAGGTACTTGCCGCTGTACAGCTTGGTGGCCACCCAGTACCCCGACAGCCCCAGGCAAGTGGCTCCGTCAAACACGCCCACCATTTTATAGTTAAGGGGCAGCATCTGCCGGATGAGGGTCTCATAGCGCGCCACTTCCATGGTAGGGTTCAGGTACTGAATGAGGGGAAACTGCTGCAGCATCTCCGCCTCCTCTGTGATCTCTCTAATTTGGAGTGAGTTGTTCATGGGTTCTTCCAATCTGCCACAAAGGTAGCCACTTCACCAGGGTTCTGAAATAATTACTAAGGAAATGTTAAATAATCAGGGCTTTTAAGGCACAACGTTAATTATCTGTTAATTAACATTTCACATCTAGTTTTCAGGCTATTAGCATTTTATATTTGATTCAAATAACAACAATTAACGCTTGCAATTACAACCGCAAAACCCATAAACACCACCACGCACTAGTACAAGTACCAACATATAAATAACATCATCTAACACCTTCAGTCCACCAACCACACCTTACATCTTAAAAAAACATGAAAGCGTTCTACCAAAAACTTATTTTTTTATTAAGTACCATGGGGGAATACAGCCTTTTAGGTGTCCGGTTTTATGAATTAAGTGTGCGACAATGAACATCACACAGAAGGCAAAACCTTATATACAGCCTAAAATCAACGATTTTCAAAAGTGGCACATGGCTTGCAATCTATAAACCAGAACAATTGACACCCCAAAAACAACTGAAACCAACCGGCCTGTGAGTCATGACAAGCACCTTTTAAAAAGATTTAAAAAAAATTTTCACCCTCAAGCAACCTTCATTTAAATTCTGCATCTATTAAAATGAAAGCACTTCAGAAAAGAATAACAATTTAAAAATAGCAGGCAACTTGTCTGACACGGACCTCCTTTTGCCTCATTTAATTAGAGGTGTTTACAGCCAATTACTCTTAATAAATAAAGATTATTTCTCCATTTGAAAACATTTAAAATAACAAAATCATGAAAAGAGCATTATTAATTTTCGCCTTAGTTTGTGTTCAAGTATTAACCGCTTTTGCCCAAGGCCCAACCAGCCGGGTAAATTCTGAGAAGGTAAAAATGTATCGTCAGCCAGGTTTGGGCGGTGAGGTAATGCGCCTCCTTAACCCTGAAGATGAAATTATTGTCATGCGCAAGCAGAACCATGAGTGGACCCTGGTACAAATTGACGGAGAGGCCGGCTATGTGCTTACGTCTTACCTAAAAGCCAAAAAGGCCAAAAAAGCCACTGCTGCCAAAAACATTGACGCTACCAGCAAAAGCGCAAAACTGTAACCGGCCAACAGTATAACACTGGCCGCGTACAAAAGCAGAGGGCCCGCTCTTTCACAAGAGCGGGCCCTCTGCTTTTCAGCCTGCCTGGTTATTGCTTAGGCGTGTAGTTGTACAGCTCAATTGCCTCAGAAAGCTTGTCTTTTTTCACCAGCCGTATGATCTGGGGAATTAACGCAATACCGGCCCCCACCAACAGCAAAGGCGACACGCTGGGGCTGGAAGTCCCGCCCTTGAACTGCTGCTGAATACCGGCCAACATGAGACCCGCACCGGCAATGTACATCCCCGTCTGGATGTTCTGCCCGCGCTTGTAATCCTGCAGGCTTTCCAGGCTGCCCGGGTTATCTGACAGGGCGGCACGAAGGTTTTTGTAGGTTAAGGGCTCCAAGGGGCCGTTCTCCTTAGAGAAGTAGTAGACCCGGCGCTGGGTGGGGTACCCATACCCATAGCCGCCCATGCCGTAGCCGTAGCCACCGTACCCGCCCATGCCAATGCCAATTCCTGGCGCGTAGGAGCTGTAGTCGGTGCGGTACACAAAGTAGGTAGACACGCGCCCCACGCTCTCGCGCTGGGCAAAATCACTGAACCGGCGACCGGCATTTACGCGGGCAAAGTACCCCTCCTGGCTCTGGAAGCTCTTCACCGCCTCAGGAGCGTACCGCAAGGAATCATCCAACAGGAAGAAGTTCTGTTTGAAAACGGGGCTCTTGAACTGCAGCTTGCTCGCGTACACGCGCTCGCCGTTGTGCAGCTCTATAAAGTATGGCTGGCCCGAGGAGACATTTTGCTGGCCCCAGGCACCTTCTACCGCCATCCAGCAGAAGAAAGCCAGAAAGTATAACTTTTTCATCATAGCATCAAGAAAACGAAAAAACAGGATTTGTATGATAAAACTACCTAAAAAAAGCAGCGGCTTGTTCTGTAATTTTGAAAATGCACCACATAGGCGCAACAGCGGCCCGTAAACAAGAGTAAAAGAAAAGGAGAGAGGTCCTTTTTACCACTTAACTTGTTTTGACTATGGTAGTTGCAATTGTTATTTTATTAGTTGTCGCTTTTTTTGTGGGTATGTATTTCTACAGATCCCATAACCCCGGTTCTGTGGGAACGGGTAACGCTTCCCGGGTTTCGGGCGGCGGGCCGGGCGCGCCCCTTGTGCCCGGGCAAAGCGCTAAACCTTCGCACAACCCCGGCAGCATTCCAGACGGTACCGGGAACAACATGGGGAACGGTAATTCTGCCATGAGCACCGGCATGCAGGGCTAACCCGGCAGGGCATAACGCCACAGGTTTAGCCATAATAACCCCAAAAAGAGAGGGCACCCTGTTTGGGGTGCCCTCTCTTTTTGGGGTAGGGCTCAGATTAGTGAGCGCCATTTTCATGGGCAAGGGATGCCTGTTTCTTCTTGGAGGATGAGGTACTCATTTTATTGTCTGAAGAGTTGTTCTCTTTTTCCAGCTGGATAGGCCCAGCGTTGCCTTCCCGTACCTCAATCCGGCGTTTGGCCGTTTTTTGTTCGTCTTTAGGCACCATTACCCGCAGCACGCCATTCTCAAAGACCGCCTCAATGTTATCGGCCTTCACGGTGTCAGGGAACTGGAATGAACGCATGAACGAACCATACTGGCTTTCAATTAAATGGTAGCGCTTGTCTTTTTGCTCATTGTTAAAGCGGCGCTCGCCAGAAATGGTCAGACGCCCTTGCTGGAAGTCTAAGTGAATGTCTTCCTTCTTAAGACCAGGCAAGGCTACTTCTATTTCATACCCTTGCTCTGTCTCGCAAGTGTCTACCTGAGGGCTGAACCGGGTCATGCGCTCACGGTTGTTCACAGATTCATTGAAGAAACGATCCAGCATACTGCTGAACGTCTGCGGCATTAAGTCGTCAAAGCCGCTACCTAAACGTTGCATTGCCATAGCTTTTCTCATTTAAATATGTGACATGAAACATCTGGCAGAAAGCCCTGCCATTACCAAGCCAAAAGCACGGGGGCCGTTACAGGCCGGGGCAGGAAGAAGCTTTTAAGCACCCGCAGGCAAAGCTCCTCCCCGGGTATATGTTTAGCGTTGCTCAATGTCCAAAAGCCTGGGACCAAGCGGCAGAAAAGGCAGGAGTACCCGTAACTCATTTCCTTCATGCACCACTTTTATGGCATTCAAGTCTACGTAAGGAGGCAGCAGAAAATTCTGGTGGAACAAAGGCATCTGCATGGCCGGGAACTGCTCATTCTGGTGCAGGGCTGCCACGGTGAGTTGGTTCTTGTCCAACACCACCTGGCACTGTTCAGGAGCAACGCCGGGGAGCGTGATCCTTAGTACCACATCCTTCTTACGCTTAACCGTACTCACCTGCGGCTGCACAACGCCACCGCCAATGGTGTTGGTTAAGTCTATGTAATGCGCTACGTTCTGTAAGAACTTTTTATCTTTAATGAGTTTCATGACTCTTCACCTCTTCCTTTCTTTGTTATTCATGAAGGGTAGTTACAAAGGGCGTACCAAGCCAAGAAAAGGCCTTTCCGCGCACCAAACAAGACAGAATGACAAGCGCAAAACAGGCAAACGTGACAATATAACAGGCTAAAAACTGCAAGAAATTCAGACTTGGCTATCCATGTTTTTACCAGGAATGTGGTTATAACAACCCCGCTGTACCATCTTCTTTCTTGCCCAAAACCGGCAAAACAGCCCTAAAACCAAACCTCCGTACCAACCAGAGAACCGATTAGCTCAGCAAACCAAGAGCGGCTGAAAATAGGTGGGGCAGGCTAGACTAGGCTTAGCCCTTCCGGCGTTCTACTAGGGCAAATGACAAATCTGCCGCCACGCGGTACAATGGCCCTGTTGGCCAGGCAGTAATTCTGCCGTGCCGGGTGGCTGACACCCACCACCTGCGCCCGGGCGCTGGTCCAGGAGATTGAATTATTTTTATTATTAACTTTACCGGGCAGCAAAGAACCCTCTCCCTTCTGGCACGGCTTCTTTGAGCAACTACCGGATAGTGCCATTACCCTTATGAAGAAAAGCTATTTTCTTTCTGGCAGCCTTGAACTCAGCTATGACGATGAACTGAGCACAGCGTATGCGGTCTGGAACGGCTTCCTCTCAAGCGAGGAATTCAGAGAAGCAACCCAAAAGTGCATTGAGCTGATGGAGGAGCAGGGCATTACCCGCTGGCTCGCCGACAACCGCAAAATGAGGGTAATCAGGCAGGCAGACCAACAATGGTTTGCCGAGACCATCATTCCGCGCATGCTCAACACCTCGCTGCGCCGCATTGCCACCCTGGTGTCTGAAGATGTGTTCAACAAAATGGCGGTGGAGCAACTCATGCAGCGGGCCAACAGCAAGGAACAGATGACTATTCGTGATTTCAACCAGGAGGCCGCCGCCCTGGCCTGGTTAATGGCCCCACTTTCTCAGGCAGCGGTCTAGCCCCACCCGGCAGCGGTCTACCTGCAGTGCCGTCTTCCTTTCATCCACTTTCCCTGTAAAGCACCAACGGGTGCTGGCAAAGCACTAACTGGGCAACCGTAGCCCCTTGCTGCTCATTTAGTGCAAACAAAACTGCCTGTGGCTCAGTCAGTCAGGTAGCTGTACGAGGCCGGCGCTGGTTTTGCCGGAAACCTTATATATATTAGCGAATATATTAAATACAAAATTCTATTCAGATAACCGCCTTTAGGGCAGGTTTATCATTAAATAAGTAAAAACCACATGTCTTTAGAGCTACCCTCTGTCTATTATGAGAGCTTCAATTTCACCATTACGTATGACGAGGAAAGAGCTTTAGGCAAAGCCGTCTGGCGGGGAAAATTATCCAAAGCCGATCTACAGGAAGCATTCCTTATCTGCGCCCACGTGATGGAGAAATACCGCCTTACCCGGTGGCTCGCCGATGACCGCCAGATGAAATCTTTTCCGGAAGAAGACCGTGATTGGATCTCTGAGCACGTGGTGCCGGCGTTCCTGGCCAGCCCGTTGCGCCGCATGGCCATTCTGCCTTCAGAGGACCTGGACCAAGTGGAAGCCGTGGAACACCTCATCCAATTGGCCGGAGACCTGGGCGACCTTACCCTCCGGAATTTCCAGGACGAGGAAGAAGCCCTGCGCTGGCTCATGCAGGCGTTTTAGCCCATCCAATCTTCAGACAATGCCATTTATGGGCCATTTTCGGGCTTTTGGCCTTAAACCAGAAAATCAGCCTTAAAACCCGCTACTTTCGGCAGCCACGCTTCCATATTCAAATTCCTGAAACTCTCCTCCGCCGGGCCCGTTTGGGTTTGATGATGGAAACACTTGAATTTCTCTTGGGCCTTGGGGAAGAAAACCTGAACTGGTGGCAAATGTCTATCAGGGCGGTGGTGGTCTTCTTTATTTCATTGACGTACGTCCGTATTGCCAACAAACGCATCTTTGGCCGGCACAGCGCCTTTGACATTGTGCTGGGGGTCATGTACGGCTCTATCATGAGCCGCGCCATTACGGGCACCTCGCCGTTTGGACCAACGCTTGCCGCCGGCCTGGTGCTCATTCTGCTGCACCGGCTCTTGGCAGCCGCGGCAACCAAAACCAGACACGGCGAGGCCTTCAGCAACTTCCTGAAGGGCAAGACCACTACCCTGGTGCAAGACGGCCAATACCTGAAAGAAGTCATGCGCGCCCACAGCGTCACCGAAAACGACATCCTGGAGACCCTTCGCACCAAAGGCGGCCCGGTAGATGTCACCCAGATTGAAACCGCCTGCCTGGAGCGCAGCGGCAGCATAAGCGTGGTGTACAAAAAAGAAGGCAAATCCTGATTTTGCTCCCTGCGCGGGGCTTCTCGCTTTCCTTGCCTCTCTTTAAGGAGCACCGGCGCGTGGGCTTGGAGCATACCGGCCTCTGGCTAAAAATCTGCGGCGGGTGCAACCTTCGCGGCCTTTTGGGGCTCTCCCTTATATACTCCCAAACCTTAAAAAAGGGAGCCCATTTGCCTAAACACTATGAAGACCTACCTACGCACCCTTGCATTTGCCTTTGTGGCGATGCTGTTCCTGACGGGCTGTTCCTTAGATAACCCGCAGCCTACCACCAACTACAACCCCATCCTGCTCAAGAAGGTGACCACCACCCAGGGAGACCAGCGCGAATTCCTGTACTCGCCCACTGGCTGGCTGACCGGCATTGTGGGGCACGGCTTCCTGGCCCTTAACGAGAACGAAGACTCTGAGAGCGAGGTCATCTATGACAACTGGGGCCGTATCTCCTACGTGCTCACCGAAGGACCAGACCTGAACACCGAGAACGCCTATTTCTACACCGCCGACAACAAGCTCTACAAGATTGACGAGCTCATCAACGACCAGCTGGAAAGCTACCACACCTTTGAATACAACACCGCCGGCAAGCTGGCCACGCGCTACAGTTATTTCAAGACCCCTGCCTCTGATGAGCCTACGGCGGCCAACAAAAGCACCTTCACCTATGACGCCAACGGCAACCTGAGCGAGCATGCCATGTACCACAGGGCGGCCAATGGGCAAGCCTGGGAACTGGCCCAGACCATGAAGTACGAGGGCTATGACGGCAAGATCTCGGTAGACCACCTCACCGGCTTTTTGTTTACCCCCAGCATTGTCCTGCACAAAAACAACCCGGGCAAGGTAACCATCACGCTGGCCAGCGGAGAACAACGCGTTACCACCTTCACGTACCAGTACAATGAGCAGAATTTACCCGTGAAGAAGACCACCACGCCCTCTACCGGCAACGCGTTTGACACGGTGTACACGTACCAGATGTAGGCCCTTTCAAGAACCGCCCTCCCTGGCCAGTTTCATATTTCTGGCCAGATTTTCTGAAACAACGCCTAAAACGGGCCGCTGAAAAAAGGAAAGGCTGTCTGCAGTGTAGCAGACAGCCTTTCCTTTTTTCAGGGCACCAACCGGCTGGTTACCTTAACACTACTTTCCGCTTTGTTACGGCACCCTTCTCTATTAGCTGTAGCATGTACAGGCCCTTGGGCAGGTGCCCCACTGACAAGGTATGGCGTTGCTCCGGCAAGAGTTGGTCAAGTACCAGCTGGCCGCTCACGTTGTAGAGCAGCACGCGGGCTCCTTTGGCCAGCGTACTCCCCACTACGGTGATCTCAGAAGTGGCCGGGTTGGGGTAAACCACCAGGCTGCTCTCCCCCATCTGGTCTGGGCTACTGGTTAACGTGGTGGCCAGGGAGCCGGAGAACTTGAAGGCTTTGTTAAAGCCGCCCGACCACCCCGAGGTGGGGCTGGTGAACGTCACTTCCAGGTGCTGTACGTTCTGGTCAATGACCACCCAGGTTAGGCCGGCGTCTGTGCTGTAGGCAGAACCAACCCAGGGGCCGCTAGACCCTGTAATCACAAAAGTAGCAGGGGTGCCTGGCACATGGGCAATGCCGCTGACCCGTAAGCCCGCCGGTGCTTCGGTTACCGGGGTGGTCCAGGTGGTGCCTCCGTCTGTGGTGTGCGCCAACTGCAAATTACTGGTGCCACTTTCAAAACCAACCACTATACCGGTCCCATTGGGGCTGAAAGCCATGTCGGTCACCTGCACGTTGGTGCCAAACGGGGCCGATGCGGTCCAGGTTAGCCCGTGGTCGGTGCTTTTGTACACCCGGCCCGCGGTGGTTCCAAACCAAACCGTGTTCCCCTGTTTGGTAAAGTCATTGGTGAGGCCAAACTCACCAGACAAGGTTGCCGGCATGTTGGTCTGGGGCACCCGCACCCAATTCTGCCCGCCATTACTGGTGGTATAGATCTCAAAATAACCGTCTATGGGGTCGCCGGCTGTTACCCCGTGGGTGGCATCGGTGAACGTGATCCAGTTAGGGAACGAAGCTGGGTTAGCGTATTGGGCGGTGGCTTGCTTGGTCCAGGTTACGCCGCCATTGGTGGTATGGTAAACTCCAGTGCCATTGGCATCGTCGTGTTTCTTGACGGTGGCATACGCCTCCGTGGCACTGATAGCCTCAATATTCCCCGCATCAGAATTGGTTAGTCCTGCCAGTTGCCCCACCGTCCAGGTGGCGCCCCCATCGGTAGTTTTTACAAATTCTGGCACTGTCTGCGGGCTTGCTCCGGTAGCTCCGTAGCGCAAAGCCCACACCACCTGGTCGTTTACGGCATCCAGGGAGCTAAAGCCTTTGGTTTCACCGCCCAAGCCATTGGTCTGCTCTACCCACCCCACCGGCACGCCCGAAGGAGTAGTCGCCAGCGATGCGTTGAAGGTGAACATGCCGCCTTCTGTACTGCTGCGCGAGTACCCCCCCGACCAGCCGGCGGTAGGGCTGGCGAAGTCTACCTCCAGGTGCTGCACGTCATTGTCAAGCACGGTCCAGCTGGCGCCACCGTCTCTGCTGTACGCTGAACCCATGGCGCCGGAGCGCACCCCGGTGATCACAAACGTGCTGGGGGTACCTGGCACATAGGCCACATCATTGGCATAGATACCCGCCGGGTTCTGACTTTTTGCGGGAGCCCAGCTGGCGCCTCCGTTTCCGGTGCGGGCGTACACCAAGTTGCCGGTTCCTTGCTCCAGGCCAATGGCAATGCCGGTGCCGTTGGGGCTAAAGGCAAGCGAGGAAACATGAACGCTGGTCGTAAACGGGGTTGACACCCTCCAGGTAAGGCCCTGGTCTGTGCTTCTGAACACCCTGCCCTGGCTCGTGCCAAACCAGGTGGCATTGCCCGTGGTGGTAAACACATTGGTTAGTCCGTACTCATCGGGCAAGGCCGCCGGCAGGTTGGCCTGCGGTACGCGCACCCAGTTCTGCCCGCCGTTATTGGTGGTATAGAGCTCAAAATAGCCATCTACCGGATCTCCGCCGGTAACCCCGTTGGTGGCATCTGAGAACGTGACCCAGTTGATGAACGAAGTGGGGGAGTTGAAAAACGCGGAGGCTTGCTTTACCCAGGTCTGCCCTCCGTTGGTAGTATGGAAGACCCCCTTGTTCCCGTTTGCCTTGGAAGATTGCAGCGCCGCCCAGGCCTCCGTGGCACTGGCCCCATGAATGTTGCCGATGTATGCGGTTTCATCGCCGGGAATCACTCCCGGAACCCAGGTGTTGCCCCCGTCTACGGTACGGGTAAATTCCTGTGTGGGCCGATTGGCACTACTGGCATCGTACCCCGAGGCCCAGGCCACCTTCTCATCCACCGCATCCAGGGTCCTGATTCCCCTTGCCGGCGTAGTGAAGCCTGAGGCCCGCTCCAGCCAGGTGGCCTGCCCCTGCGCCATGGCCACACTACTAGTGCTGATCTGAACGGAGAGGGCCAGCCCAAGGGCTAAGGATAGTTTTCGCGAGAAAGAACTCAAGTAGCTGTGTTTCATGCGGTGGCAGTTTTAAAGGGTTCTATGCCCCACAAATAACGACCGAATTACACAGGATGGGAATACCTATCTTTTGGTATAATCCAGGAGGGGCACCACTGCCAGCTACGAAGGAATATGCCCAGCAAGCCTTTAACCGATCTGCCAGGAACAACCGGGCCAGCTAAAAGCGGCGCCAGTTCTTTTGCCGATCCTTGATCAGTCAGACTTAGGCCGGTATCTCTGTTTTAAAAGAGTCTTCAACTGCGCATACGGCAGCAGCAGTTCGGTGGGCCCGAAGGCGTAGGCATTCACTTCGTACGCGTTGTAGTACAGCAGCAGGCCCTCAGGCGTGAGCGTCAGGTTCTGCGGAAAAGGCAGCTTGCCCGCCTGGGTGTAGAACCCCTGCTGTTCAAATGAGCCAGCCCCTAGTTTCCGTACTTTTCTGAACTCCTGCTCCACCAGTTTCCTGAGTTCTACCGTGTCTGTGACCATGTCTGTTAGCCGGAGGGCATGTCCCGTACTGTCAAAGCTTTGCAGGGTGGTCACGTCATAGCCGTGCGCCCCGCCGCTATAGCCCACCGCGTTCATCTTCAAAGAAACCCGCGCGGGCGTTTGGTAGAGCACGTCAGACGAAATGGTCAGTTGCCAGCCAATATTGGTAGCTGCCTCGGGGAATGCCTTTCTGCTCTGGGCATACTGCTTCAGAAATTCTTCGGCCGTAATCTCTGCGGCGTTGCCTTGTTTGGTAAGGTCTGCGTCTGGATTATTGGTGAGTTGCTGCCGCAGCAGGTACCGCCGGATGTACTGGTTCAAAGAATCGCGCAGGGGTGCGGGACCGCCCTGGGCCATGAAATACTGGAATTCCACTTTGGCACAGGTATCTGCTTTGCAAAAATCAGACTGCCGCTGCAAGCGCTGCGAACGAAGTGTTAGCGCCTGCTCCCTGCCCGCTGAAGTCTCCTCTGCTTTAGCGGTTGGCTTAGTGGTTTCTGGCGAAGATTGGCAGGAGAACAGAATGCTGCTCACCAGCGCCAGCAGCGCTATAGAATACTTGTGCATGGAAAGCTGAATTGGGTAACACCGTAGTTATACGGATGCTCACTTATTTTGAGCCTGTTTTTGTGAAAACAGGTTAAATAGGAAAGTCCTTAGCGTGTAAGGCGAATGAATTCTCCAATGCGCCGTTCGGCTTTTTCTGCACTTGACAGTGCAATTCATCGTTGATCCGTTTTTTCACCCTTGTTGGTGTTATCACCAACAAGCGGATTTAGGTTCTGCGGAGGGGCCGCTGTTTAGAATGTTGGTGATAACACCAACATTGGCGAAAAACAAAGCCTTTAACTTGTAATACGAATCATCTCTTCAATGCGCCGTTCGGCTTCTTCTTTGCTGATGCCATGGTAGAAGTCCTGCACCAGCGGATGCTCAAAATCATCAAAAGGAAAAACCATTGGCCTTCTGTTGTCTGGTTGGGTGACTACTGTTGACGGAACGCTTAAGGTATCCTCATACCCTAGCAGATTGTTGCACACATACCCAAAGTAAGAAGCCTCATGTTCTTCCTTATGAAAGTTCTCCTGGTAATCACGGAAGGTCTTCTCACTCACCGATACCCAAAGCCCGTAATTCAAATCGTCGCAGTGATTATTCACTGGAATGGTCATCACTACTCTGATAAACCGATCTGTCTGGTCTTCATGCGTAATGGTGCAGAAGTCACCCTCAAGACAGCCAATGGTTTCTTCTTCGGATAAGTCATTGTAATGCGTGGGCGACGAATAGGTCAGGGCGGGCCAGCTTTCATGAGTTTGGCCGCAGTCTGCGCAAGTGTAGGAATGGATAGAGCCTATAACTATTTATTAATTTGGAATTCTAAGAGGCTTCTATTACAAGTAAGTATAGGAATATCTGGGAAAGCAAAGTCGCCATCATGTGTAACTATTGCATATTGATTGATAACACAAAAGTTATAGTAAATGGTATCATTAAAATCAGAATCAGGAGTCGTGTTCATTAGAGTTTGCATAGAGTCAATCTGCTCTAGCCCACTATCATCAAACTCTATGTAGGAAGCATATGCAGCTAAGTCATCTTTAAAGCTTTCTAGTGAATTTTGATAGTCTTGGGTAATTCGGTAATCTTTTTTAAAATCTAGTTTGTTAATCCCCTTTTCGTCAAGTTTTCTACTCTCCAAAAGTTCGTCTTTATAAACTGCGAATCTTATTCTGAGATACCTATTGAGAATCTCAGAAAGTAACAATGTATTAACTACTGCCACCTTCTTGTCTGTATTCTTCTCAATTAGTATCCTCCAAAAGTTAAGGTATGCTTCTTCGTAGTACTTTGGTTGGAGTGGAGGGTTTAATATCCATAGCCACACATTCGCATCAAAAAAATAAAGCCGGTTGCCCGGCTTAGATTTTCTTATGTCAAAAATTTTAAACTTACTCATGTATTCCTAACTCTTGATTGCGAGCATTTTCTCTAATTTCTCTTGCTTTTGGGTCTAAAGCAAGTTTATAAATTTCATTTACTTTATTTAGAATAGCTCTATTATCAATACCATTTAATTCGATAGCGGACTTTGCCTCCTCTGGTTGAGGAGTAGATAACAAAAATCTACCAAGTGCAGCATTCAAGAAAGCAGATGTCACGTGACGCAATCCTTCAAATGAAAGCACAATCTTCTCATGTGGCTTATAGGATTCTTGAAGCTTTTCATAAACTTTCAAGCCGTCTACATCCAGTACAGCAATTTGTTTGCCTATGATTTGAGCAATGCTTAACTGCATAACTTTCTTAATAAATGGTGGTTGGGGGTTGTGAGAAGGTTTGCAAACCTAATCAAATTTGATATACGAAGCAATACTACCCACAGTTGTATATAAGATGTATCGCAGTTCCAACAAATTCAGGAACATCTCTTGTTCCCATTTCTCCTAAGTTGTTCCCCCAGTACGCGCCTCCAGTTATTATGTTGAAAGCACCTCCTGCGTTTTTGCAATGCTCAAACAAATGGTATAGTCCCAATCCTCCTGTTTGAACTTCACCTTTCGTTGTATGCCCATACGCTAGAGACCATTCAATGGCATCTTTTGCATTGGAGATGGCTCCATTAGTAAATTTATGAATTGGAGGTAAGAATCCTTGGCCTAAATCTACTATAGTAAAATTAAGCTTTGATTGACTTTGATAAAATTGCCCACATACAAAGACAGGATCGGTTGTGGCAGCGTGTTTTTGTATGTTCGAGAATAGCTCAAGATACTGCTCATCTAAACCCTCGCACTTTAGATGAGTCATTTGAGGATGATTCAACAAATCCTTTTCAATGTATTCACAAAACTTGACATCATCGTTTGGATAAAACAACTCAGATCTTACAGTAGAACGTGCATTATCAGCTAAGGTCAGAAGATTAGCTAAAAAGCCATTCCTAAAAAGAATTGGATATTTAGCTTTCACAAGCTCAACATCAAGACTAAATGTTAGGTTATTTTCAGTATTGAGCTTATAGAGGATAGCTTGAAGGAGTGCGCTCAAGTTTGCATCGAACCAATATAATGGCTTAAAGTCAATGAAGATTACAGTGTTGTAATAGCAAGAGCATCTCTTATAAAAATTGACTAAGCTTCTATACCCGGAAGGACAAGTTGTGATCTTTCCTTCAAGTGCAATTGAAACTGTATCGGTGACTTCCACGACTTATGGATATGATATTGTATATATATGAAAGGAGGCCGTTTCAGACCTCCTTTTTCTATATCTAAGCAAAACTAATTCTTAGCTACCGCAAGCCTCGCAAGCGTCTGGGTTATCCAGGGAGCAGGCCATGTCGCTTTGGTTCTGCTCAACGCTGCTGTACATAGGGGCCAGGGTTTCGGCGGCCTGTTT
Organism: Rufibacter psychrotolerans; assembly: GCF_016924645.1. GTDB lineage: Bacteria > Bacteroidota > Bacteroidia > Cytophagales > Hymenobacteraceae > Nibribacter > Nibribacter psychrotolerans. The sequence continues at coordinate 249,039 of NZ_JAFFJV010000015.1, forward strand.
CTCTACGGTGAACTTGATGGCGTCAGCGGCGGCCTTGGTGCGCAGGTAGTACATACCGGTTTTCAAGCCTTTCTTCCAGGAGTGGAAGTGCATTGACGTCAGTTTCCCGAAGTTCACGTTAGACACGTGCAGGTTCAGGCTTTGGCTCTGGCAGATATACGCACCGCGGTCGGCAGACATATCAATGATGGTCCGCTGGCTGATCTCCCACACGGTCTTGTACAGGTCTTTGATGTGCTGCGGAATGTTAGGAATACCCTGTACCGAGCCGTTGGCGGCAATAATGGCATTCTTCATCTGGTCGTTCCACAGGTTAAGGTCAATCAGATCCTGCAACAAGTGCTTGTTCACCACCATGAACTCCCCGCTCAACACGCGGCGCACGTAGATGTTAGACGTGTAAGGCTCAAACCCTTCGTTGTTCCCCAAGATCTGCGAGGTAGAAGCGGTTGGCATGGGCGCTACCAACAGAGAGTTACGCACCCCGTGCTCTACCACTTCCTGACGAAGCGCTTCCCAGTCCCAACGGCCGCTCTCTGGCTTCACGCCCCACATGTCAAACTGGAAGATACCCCGGCTGATAGGCGAACCTTCAAACGTCTCGTATGGTCCGTTCTTTTTCGCCAGGTCCTTAGAGGCCGTCATGGCCGCGAAGTAAATGGTCTCAAAGATGTCTTTGTTCAGGCGGGCAGCTTCTTCGCTGTCAAACGGCATACGCAGTTTCAGGAAAGCATCGGCCAAGCCTTGCACGCCTAAGCCTATTGGGCGGTGACGCAGATTAGACTTCTTAGCCTCTGGTACCGGGTAGTAGTTGATGTCAATGACCTTGTTCAGGTTCTTGGTAACGGTGTAGGTTACCTCGTACAGCTTCTGGTGGTCAAAGAACTTACGGCCGCCTTCTTCCTTGATAAAGCGTGGCAAGGCCAGAGAGGCCAGGTTACACACGGCAATCTCATCGGCATCGGTGTACTCAATGATCTCGGTGCACAGGTTAGAGCTCTTGATGGTACCCAGGTTCTGCTGGTTAGACTTGCCGTTGGCGTGGTCTTTGAACAGCATGTACGGCGTACCGGTCTCGGTCTGAGCCTCCAGAATGGCGAACCACAGTTCCTGCGCCTTAACGGTCTTACGGGCTTTGCCCTCGCGCTCGTATTTTTCATACAGGCGCTCAAAGTCTTTGCCCCAGGTTTCAGACAAGCCTGGGCACTCATTGGGGCACATCAGGCTCCAGTCACCGTTGGCTTCCACGCGCTTCATGAACAGGTCTGGCGTCCATAACGCTAAGAACAGGTCACGGGTACGCATCTCTTCTTTTCCGTGGTTCTTGCGCAGATCCAGAAACTCGAAGATATCAGCGTGCCATGGCTCCAGGTAAATCGCGAAGGCGCCTTTGCGCTTCCCGCCGCCCTGGTCTACGTAACGGGCCGTGTCATTGAACACTTTCAGCATCGGTACCAAGCCGTTAGACGTACCGTTGGTGCCTTTGATGTAAGAACCGGTGGCCCGGATGTTGTGCACCGCCAGGCCAATACCACCGGCGCTCTGGGAGATAAGCGCGCAGTTTTTAAGCGTGTCATAAATACCCGGAATGCTGTCTTCCTTCATGGTTAACAGGAAGCAGGAAGACAACTGCGGTTTAGGCGTACCGGCGTTGAACAAGGTAGGGGTAGCGTGCGTGAACCACTTTTCAGACATGAGGTTGTAGGTCTCAATGGCCGCGTCAATGTCGTTCTTATGGATACCCACGGCCACGCGCATGAGCATGTGCTGCGGACGCTCCACTACTTTGCCGTTCACGCGCAGCAGGTAAGAGCGCTCCAGGGTTTTGTACCCGAAGTAGTCATAGTTATAGTCGCGGTCATAGATGATGCTGGAGTCCAGCACGGCCGCGTGTTTCTTGATCACGTCAAACACGTCCTTCGCAATCAGAGAAGCGTTTTCCCCGGTTTTGGGGTCTACATAGGTGTAGAGCTGCTTCATGGTGTTGAAGAACGACTTCTGCGTTACCTTGTGCAGGCTGGAGATGGCAATACGCGCCGCCAGAATGGCGTAGTCTGGGTGTTTGGTGGTCAAAGACGCCGCCGTCTCTGCCGCCAGGTTGTCCAGTTCCACGGTGGTCACGCCATCATAGATCCCGTCAATCACCTTTTTGGCGACCTCAATAGGGCTCACGAACGTCATGTTCAGGCCGTAGCATAGCTTCTCAATGCGGGCCGTGATCTTATCAAATTTGACCGACTCCCGGCGGCCATCTCTCTTTACAACTAACATATTTTTCCTGTTTTTTAAAGGTACTCGCAGACTGGAAAGGTCTGTTTTAACTAAGTCTTTACCTGGCACCCTGCCCTTTGGACAAGGCGCTTCTGTGTCACTCCTGCTGCGGGCGGTTTTCAATACCCTACAGAGAAGGCCGTATTTTACCTGTTCGCCGCCGAAAAGCGGTTAAAACGGGTTATGATCATGAATAAGAGAAAGATAACCCAACCGGCTGCCAGGTGTTTCTGCCGTGTTTTAGGGAAAACAGCCCCAGAACAGGAGCCGCCCCGGGTTATAGATTAAAAGTCTTCGTCCAGAGAGAACACGTTGGAGTCACGGTCGCTCATCACGCCCGATTTCTGGTACTCGCCCACGCGTTTCTCAAAGAAGTTGGTTTTGCCTTGCAGGGAGATCATCTCCATGAAGTCAAATGGATTGGAGGCATGGTAGATTTTACTGTAGCCCAGCGCCACTAACAGGCGGTCTGCTACAAACTCAATGTATTGTGTCATGAGTTTTGCGTTCATCCCTATGAGGTCCACGGGCAGGGCATCGGTCACAAACTCCTGCTCAATGCTCACCGCGTCGCGGATGATGGTATGTACGCGCTCCTCAGACAACTTGTTCTGCAGCATAGAGTACAGCAGGCACGCAAAGTCGGTGTGCAGTCCCTCGTCGCGCGAGATCAACTCATTGGAGAAGGTGAGGCCCGGCATCAGACCGCGCTTCTTCAGCCAGAAGATAGAGCAGAAAGAACCAGAGAAGAAGATGCCCTCTACTGCGGCAAAGGCAATCAATCTCTCAGTGAAGTTCTCTGAGTTGATCCACTTCAAAGCCCACTCGCCTTTTTTCTGCACGCACGGCACGGTCTCCAGCGCGTTGAACAGGCGGTCTTTTTCCTGCGGGTCTTTGATGTAGGTGTCAATTAGCAGCGAATAGGTCTCCGAGTGGATGTTTTCCATCATAATCTGGAAACCGTAGAAGCAACGGGCTTCTGGCATCTGCACCTCTTGCATGAAGTTGATGGCCAGGTTCTCGTTCACGATGCCGTCTGAGGCGGCAAAGAACGCCAGCACGTGGGAAATGAAGTGGCGTTCGCCGTCGTTCAGCTTTTCCCAATCTTTCAAGTCCGGCGACAAGTCGATTTCTTCGGCCGTCCAGAAGCTAGCCTCTGCTTTCTTATACATCTGCCATACGGCATCGTTTTGGATGGGGAACAGGACAAAGCGGTTCGGGTTCTCTTGTAAAATGGGCTCCATAAACTATACGGTTAATTGCTCTTTATAATAAGGAGGATAACGGTGCGCGGGCGCTATCCCTCTGCCGTTACAGCCCCTGAACCATTGGCCCAGAAGGCAGTTGTATTGGCTTGAGATTTCAAATATAGGGACAAATACGTGGTTTGCCCGATTAGAGCAGCCTAATTTATACATTCTTTATCCAACGGTTATCCACATTATAAGTCATTAATAATCAGCATATTATATTTTTATCAAAATTAGAAACCCTAAATATAGCCTTTATTCTATAGCCGCAGGATGGTATCTCTAAGGATAGCAACCACCCGGCAGAAAGAGCAGCTCACCGCCTTGAAAATGAGAAAAGCAAGAAGAGGAACCCTGAAGTTGAACACCGCACAATCCTTCTCAAACCGCGGAAACGCAAGCACAATCTCATTCCCGTTCCCTCGCTCAATACCTAAACTGCCGCCAGGGCAGAAGACGACGCCTCAACCCGCCCCATCCTACAGGAACCTTCCTAACCAGCCCCAAACCAGAATACCGTTGATATTTTTTTATCCACAGATATCCACAGGCAACCCACACCCGTGCCCGCCCAACCTACCCGACGACGGCGCCACTCTCTTGACCCACAAACCCACTGTTTTTCTTGGTTTTAACCCCAGAATACTGTACTTTCATTTACCCCAAAGCACCTGGATGCACCTCTGGTTCTAGTGGTTTTCACGCCCTCTTTTCCACCATTTTCCACCTGCGGTGTTCTTTTACCCGCAGTTTTCCCACACGTAACTCATTGATTATCATTACACATTTGGTTTATCCACCCCAGTTATCCACATTTCTGGGGATAAGTCTCAACTTGTTCAGAACCAGTGAAATAGTTCGCGCCGCAGGAGGAAAAATCAGCCGACCGGGCTTGGATATAAGCGTTGATAGTTTTACCTTTGCGGTTCATTTTTAAAAACTATCGTAAGCTGATGTACGCAATTGTAGAAATCGCTGGGATCCAGACGAAAGTAGAGAGCGGTAAGTTCTTCTACACTAACAAGCTTTCCGGCAATGAGGGTGACGCCGTAGAGTTCGCCAATGTTCTTTTAACTGATGACAACGGAACTTTAACAGTTGGTGCTCCTTTTGTAGAGGGAGTGAAGGTAACTGGAACCATCCAGGGCCACGCCAAAGCCGACAAAGTGATCGTTTTCAAGAAGAAAAGAAGAAAAGGCTACAAGAAGAAAAACGGTCACCGTCAACAATACACCAAAGTGTTGATCAACACCATTGGTTAATTTTTTAGAGACAGAAACTAATTGTTGAACAAATCTAGGGCTTAGGCCTAGACTTAAATAGAATACAGAAATGGCACACAAAAAAGGTGTAGGTAGTTCTAACAACGGCCGTGAATCACATTCCAAGAGACTAGGCGTGAAAATCTTCGGTGGCCAGTCTATCATTGCTGGTAACATCATCGTGCGTCAGCGCGGTACTGCGCACCACCCAGGTCAGAACGTAGGCATTGGCAAAGACCATACCTTGTTCGCTTTGACCGATGGTGTAGTATCTTTCAAAAAAGGCGCTAAAAACCGTTCTTACGTTTCAGTTCTTCCAGTAGCTGAAACCGCTGAAGCCCAAGCATAACGTTACACCGGCTTCGGCCAGTGAAGAAAACTCAGAGAAGGCTGCCCCACCGGGCAGCCTTTTTTGTTTGCCCCAGCATTCTGTTTTAAGCTTGCTTTCCAGAAAACAGGTTAAAAACAGGCGGGCATAAGGACACCAGTTATCTGCTGTTTTCCTCCAACTGCACAGGGGGCTTATGCCTTTCGCTCTCTCCAAAGGAAGAATGACTGTTGACATGCTGCATCCTGCAAGAATCAGCCAGGACAAGAAACTAATTGCCCTTGCAAGAACCTCTGAGTCTAGCGCCGCACGGCAGTTACAAACTGCCCTCATGGTAGGTCCACCTCACAGACTTGAACCATAGTCTATTACTTGAACCATACTATACTGAAGTACGCTACTGAAGTACGCGCCATAGAGGGAGAACGTGAACTAGATCAGCTACTGAAGGCACGAGCTGCAAGCTCGCGCCAGCGGCCGGCAATGTGGATCTCGGCAGTTGCAAACTGCCTTCATGATAGGTCCAAGTCACAGACTTGAACCATGTGGGCCTATCTAAAAAGGACAGAAGGAACGGACGGATGCCTGTACTAAGCCCCGAACTATGGACCCCGAACTATGGTGCGGATTTACTTCCGTGCCTTTAGAAGGTAAGTCACGGAAATAAATCCGCGCCATAGGAAGAGAGGTCTTTGAAGTAGGCAAAGGTGGGGTCTAGCGTTCTGAGACAACACCGCTGCTATGCAAGTCCACAGCTGGAAGATGCCGATTCCAGTCTTTGGCTCGAGCGCCTCGCTTGTGGCCCCTGAGGAATAGAAGCTAAGAGTAGTCTGCAGCAGTGGGCCGCAAGGGCAGTGCGAGGGGCAAAGGCGGGGCCCCGCGGCCGTGAGCGCACCAAGCAAACAATGAAACAACTCAGCCCATGAGCCATAGACAACCGCCACTTCACTAGGGACAGCAAAACCAAGCCATCCCCACAACAGCAAAACAACTTTTCACCCTAATGCGGTGCCTCCACAAAGGACACTGCCCCGTTCCCTGCGACAGGCACTAACGCATACAGCACCGGCTTACTGGGACTAGCGTCCAGCACCAGAGAGGTGACTTGTAGGTTGAGCAAATACAGTCCGTCTGGCACGTGGTCAGGCACAAAGATCAGCTCGGTAATGGTGGCGTTTCGGCGGGTTGCCGACGGGTATTGCCAGAACGCCCGGTGCGCCAGCAAAGCCCCGCCGTCTTCCTCGCGGTCTACGGAGGGCAAATCCAGCAGCAGATGTTCAATGTCCTTTAAGGCCAGGAATTCGGCCAGAGCGGGTTCCAGGTAGGTGGGGTTAGTGCCGGAGTAGTGGGCGGTGCGCTTGCTCTCCTCATTAGGCAGGGTTCGCAGCACCAAGGCCTCGGGCAGGTTGCTTTCGTTCAGCTGCGCTACCACCTCCTGGCTCATCACTACCCAATCTCCGTTTTTCTGCCGCTGCGGCGTAACCGACACCACCTGGGCCACAAACAGGAACCGGGGCAGGCAGTTATCCAGCGTGGCGGCGGGGTCTGGCGAGATGTGGCCGTAGCACTCGGTATGCGTGCCGTTGCCGTGCGGGGTGAGGTGCACGCGCTGGTAGTTGGTGGAGCCGCCCAGGGCCACGCTGCCCACAAAGCTCCCCACGGTAATGGTTTCCACCTGCACCGGCTCGGCCCAGAAGCAGTTCACGGTATCCGGTCCCAGCGCCAGGGGCAGTGAAATATCCAGCGGCTGCAAGGGGTTAAACCCGTACGACTGGTTCCGGAAGGTGATGGTGGCAGAAGAAAGCATAACCGTGGATTTAAACCTGTTTTCACGAAAGTACGCCAAAAACAGATTTCCGCCCAAGCACTTACCCCAGCGGGAAGGTGGCCAGGAGCTGGGTATTGGCCTGGCGTTGGTACCAATCATGGTACACCAGCTCCAGGGTATGCACGGTAGAGGTGCCAAATTCGCGCTTGCGGCACTCCCGCAGCTTCTGCAGAAAGGCAGTTGGGCGCTTCAGCGGCGCCCTGAACCTGACCACCGTGCTGTGCGCCGTCTGCAGGGTATACCGCTCATCAATGGACTGCTGCAAGCCGGATGCCCTGAATGCTTTCCGCACGTTGTCCCGCAGCAGCTCCAACGCCGGCCCAACCGGATAGCCCTGCACCAGCACGCACGAAGGCGACGCGGTAATACCCGAGTACACCACCTTGAAGGGGGCAATGGACCTCAGCGCCTTTTCAATGAGTTCGGCGTAGGCCGCGGGCCGGATGTGCTCCAGGCTGAAGCCGGGATAGCAGGAGATAATGGAAAGCACCGTGAGGTGCATGTCTGAGGCCGGATAGTAGTATTGGTCGGGTTCTACCTGCGCCAGGTGCCGGAGCAAATCCTGCACTTCGCGCTTCACGGCCGCGTTGGGGCGGGCCAACAGGGTAATGCCCCTGCGGGTATCATGGGGCGAATCCAGGAGCGGGTCTAAGGCGAAGTTACCGGTGGCAAACTCCTGCTGGGCCTGCTCCCAAAGCTGGGTATAGTGTGCTTGTAAATCCATGAGCTGGGGGTCTCATTCCTTTATTTGGGCACTGTTTTCGCTAAAATAGGGCAAAAACAGCAGAGGCCGCCCACTTTGCCTGGCTATTTACCGGGCGCGGCTCATTTTTAGTAATTACACCGCCGGCAGTAAGTATTTGATTCAGGGGCGCTGCGTGCTTTCCCCGTGGAACAGTGGTTCCGCAGGCCTACTGCACGTCCAGGTCATACTTAGCCAGGAGCCCCAATGCGCCCTGCGCCGAGAACTTCGCCTTTCTCACCCGGTTCAGCTCGGGGTCCAGGGTGTAGTGGTAGGCTGTCCGGAAATCGGCTTTCTCCAGGTTGGTGCGCTGGAAAACGGTTCTGTCCAGGTCACAGTCCCGGAAAGCGGCCTGGGCCAGGTCCGTCTCGGTGAAATTGGCCTCTTTGATGCTGCAGCCTTCAAAAATAGTTTTCCTGAGGTTCTTGCGGCCGAAGTACGCGTAATCCAGCGAACAGCCTTTGAACTGCATGGAGAGCAGGAAATCATGGCAGGCCCCAAAATCCACGCCCACCAGTTTGCAGTCCTGAAAGAAGACGTCCTGCAGCTTGACCTGATTCAGCTTCATCAGGCTCAGGTTACAGGCCTCAAACCGACAGTCGGTAAAGCTGGACCCCGAAAAATCAGTGTGGGAGAAATCACAGTTTTTAAACGTGCAGTCGTCAAACTCCCGGCCCGCCACGCGCTGCCCGGTATAACTGATCTGGCTGAATTCTTTGCCTTGGTGCAGGGTCTCTTGCATAGCGGAAGGTCTAACAAGGGCTGGAAAAACTACCAGTTCAGCTTTTCCTGGATAAACGCAATAAGCTGGTTGGCCATGGCCTGCTGCTCCTCTACCCGTGGGTGGCCCGGCGTGTTCTTATAGGGCGCAAACAAGGTATACACCTTTGGGTCCTGCAGGCCGGCCACGGCGCGTTCTACGTAGCCCGGCCACGGCGAACCGGCGCGGGTAATGTCCATGTTGCCCAGCATGGCAATGATGTGGGTGTTGGGGTACTTGCCCCTGATGCTCTTCACGAAGTTCTGGTACGCGGTGATCAGGAACTCCTCGGTGGGCTTGTTGGTCCCGAAGCGGCGTCTGTACTGCTCGTTGTTGGGCAGGTTCACAATCCAGGAATCGTTCTGGAACAGGTTGATCACCACCAGGTCGGGCGGCGTCTGGCTGAAGTCCCACTTGCTGGCGGGGTCAGAGGGGTTGAGCCGGTCATAGATGTCGGGCATGATGCTGGCCTCCCAGCTAACGGTGATGCCAATGCCGCTTTTGCAGACGCAGGTATGCGCCGCGTCAAAGAACCGGGCCGTTAAGGCGGCATAGCTCGCGTAATGGTTGGTGTTGGTGCCCTCCCAGGAGTCTTTGCCCGAGTAATCTTCCACGGCGTACCCGGCCGTGATGGAGTTGCCGTAGAACTCAATGCGGCGGGTTTTAGGCGCTGCGGCCGGCAACACCTTGCCTTTTCCCTCCAGCTCAAACCCGTAGAAGGTGGTGGTGCCTTTGTCCCACTCGGTGCGCTTGAACAGTTCTACCGTATGCTTGCCGGGCGCTAACTGCTGGGCCAGGGTATACAGCCTGGCGGCGGTGTCGGGCTGCAGCACGGAAACCTCCTTGCCGTCTATGAGCACGTTGTAGTAGCTCTTACCCGAAGTGTCTTTGAGCCGCGCCTTCACGCCCGTTCCCTCAAAGTTCAGCTTCACCGAGGAGCCCGACCAGTACAACTCCGCCGCCTCCGGCGAAGGCTTTCCTACCCGGCCCATGTAAGACAGGTGATTGTCTTGCGGGGTAACAGAACTATTTTGTTGAGTGGCACAGCCCGCTAAAAGCAGTACCAGAAGAAAAAGAGAGCAGCGGGTGAGGGCGCTTGTTCGCATGAAACCAAGAGAGTTGAAGGGTGGAAACGGGTGCTGGCAAAGATGCTGAGAACCGGGTTTGTTTCAAAGGACATCCTTGAAGAAAACCCGCTTGCCACCCTTCAGCCTTTTGGGTAACCAAAACGGTAGGCAGGTAAGCGCGTCAGTATAGTTCCTTTCCGCCCTACCTGAAGATCAGAGGGGTCGCGTTTGCTTGCTGCTGCAGAAGCGGCGCAAACATGGCGTGGCTGGCCAGGTTGGCGGTAGTTCCAAAAGAAGGACCTGCCACGGGTTGGTTAACTCCGGCATCCTGCCCTGTGCGTGGATTTTCTACGCCACCGGTAGGTGCCACTTGCGGCGAGGAGAAATCGGTTAAATGGGAGAAGTACAGCATTCCTGCCAGGAACAGGACGAGCAAGCCGGCAAAAACAGCCCCGAAGAAAGTAGATCGGTTTCCCTTTCCAGCAGGGGCTGGCCCAAAGAGGTTAGGATTGGTTAGTGTTTCCATAGTTAGAAAAGTTAGTTTTTACTAAGATGTGTTTCAGGCCTGTTTTTCATAAAACAACCCTAAAACAAACGCTTCTCTTACAATGAAATCTCTACCCATACTTTACGGCCGGGCACCCCTGGATGTTACTCAACGCCTTTCCACCATTGCGCTTGCGGCAGCTGGTCTGCTAAACTCCAGCGCTGGCCAATAATGGGAGTGGCCAGTTGGATAGTCTGTCCCGCGGCGGCCTTGGAGAGGCGCTGGATGGGTTCTTTCCAGGGATGCAGGGCCAGGGAGAAAGCGCCCCAGTGCGTGGGCATGAGCACCTTGCCGCGCAGGTCCAGGTGGGCCTGGGCCGTTTGCTCCGGCATCATGTGAATGTAGCGCCAGGCCTCGTTGTATTGCCCGCACTCCAGCATGGTCAGGTCAAAGGGGCCGTATTTCTCGCCTATCTGCTTAAAGTGCGTGTCATAACCAGAATCACCCCCAAAGTAAACCGACTGTTCCCCGCTCTTGAGCACCCAGGAGCACCACAGGGTCTGGTCGCGGTCTTTCAGGCCTCGGCCCGAGAAGTGGCGGGCCGGCGTGGCCGCCAGGAACAGACCTTCAAACGAGGCAGTCTCCCACCAATCCAGCTCGGTGATCTTCTGCGCAGGCACTCCCCAGCGCTGCAGGTGCGCGCCCACGCCCAGCGGCACAAAGAAATGCCGGGTCTTGCCCATCAGTTTTTCAATGGAACCCTTGTCCAGGTGGTCGTAGTGGTCGTGCGAGAGCAGCACCACGTCCAGCGGGGGCAGGTCTTCCAGGGAAATGGGTAGTTTTTCACTGAACCGCTTGCTACCGATGAACGACACCGGCGAGGCCCGCTTGCCCAGCATAGGGTCAGCGAAGATGCGTTTGCCGTTCAGCTCCAGCAGCACCGCCGAGTGCCCAAACCAGGTTACGTTCACGCCCTTTTCGGCCGCAGGGCCGAAGTCTTCTTTTGTCAGGGTGACCATGGGCAGCGCATCTACGGGGCGGGCTCCCTGGGTTCCGCCCAGGAACTTGGCGAAGATCTTCACTTTGTCCAGGAAAGGCGCCTCGTCCATCATGGGCGTGGGCGAGGCGTTCTGGAACTTGCCGTGGCGGTACTGCTTTGATTGCTGGATGCGCTCCAGGGTCTGGCCCTGGGCGGCGGCCCCAAACTGCGGCGCAAACGCCATGAACAGCATGCCGCCCACCACCAACACGCCAATCATTGTGAGCAGGGTATACATAAATTTCTTCATTGTCTTGATGTGGTTGTAGCACGACCTCCACCCGCAGAATTGGTTAAAAGAGCCGGTTCTTTGGGGGCGTGGTAAAAACAGACATCCCCTGTTTTGGGGCTTCTCTCGCGAAAATAGCCCTAAAACAGAGGATGCCGGCAAAGAATTTTAAAACCTTCTGCGCCCGTTGCGGGCCGCTTGGTTATCTTGATTTTATGAACTCCAGAACGTTGCCCCGCCCCGACCGCCACTTGGGAGCCTTTCGCATGCCGGCCGTGGCGTCATCTTCCTCTTCATCGGGGTTGGCCGGAATAGGGAACACCTCTCCGGAATAGTGGGCTTTCAGGCCTTTGTCGTTCTGCATCAGCAAGTCGCACTCAATGGTGTAGTTGGGGGCCGTGCCAGACACGGTTACGGTACCGCTCTTCACCTGGAAAGCCTCGGTGTCCTCGTCCAGTTCCTGGTCGTTGTTCACGTCTAGCAGGAACGCCGACAGGATGAAGATGTTCTGGTCGCGGTATTTGGCCGCCACGGCTTCCTCATCGGTTTCCTCGCTTAGATCAGCGTACGTGAACGTGCCCGTCTTGAACACCGAAGTGCCCGCCGAGAGCAGGAACATGTCTAATACGGCCCGGGTAGACTCTGTCTTGGTAACGGTGTCTAACAGGGCGAACACCTGGGCGTAGTGGGTGTTGGTGCCCTCAATAAAGCCAAAAGGACCGAAGTCAATGGAAAGCGCTATGTCTGCACCGTACCGGGTGTTGTCATACTCTATCTGGTTGGTGAGCGGCGCCACGTCATCCTCGTCATCATCGCCACAGGACATTACCAGAACGCTGCTCAGGAGCAGGGCCAACAGTCTGAAGGAAAGGGTAAACTTTTTCATAAAGGAGGGAGAAAAGTGAAAATTGGGTTTCTACAAAGGAATGAATGTTCTACCTGAATCTGCCCGATCTTACCCAGGCAGAAGCCTTACAAGGTGCCCCTGGCCCACGCCCGGGCGTTCAACGCGTTTTGTCTTGTTGGCAAGTGCAAGCCCGGTACCCCGGCAAAGCCCTTTGCGGACCGCCGGAGCCAGAAAAACAAACCCACCGCTGGCTTTTGATGGAAATGATCAGAAAACACGCAGCAAGGTCACCCCTCTTACCCCGAAGGCCTGGTTGAGTGATAAACGGTGCCCCACCTGAAAAGGATACGTTTTGGACAAAACAGCCCTGAAACCCTCAGACCTCCTCCTCCAATAGGAATAAATCCAGCGCAATTTCATCGGCCAGCAGCTTGCCGGCTTCGGTTAAAAGGAGCACGTCACCCTGGTGGCGCAGCAGCCCTTGGGCTTCAATTTTCTGCAGGTATGCCGCATGGATCGTCTTCAGGTCCACGCCCCACTTCTCCTGGATGTAGGCCGTGTCACAGCCCCAGCTGGTGCGCAAGGTAGTCATGACGTACTCGTTTACGCGGTCTTCTATGGAGAGCTCTTCCACGGTGCAAGGCAGTTGACCGGCTTCCAGCGCCTGTACGTATTTAGGATTGTTCGCTACGTTGAACTGGCGGCTCACGCCGTTGAAGGAGTGCGCGCTGGGTCCCAGGCCCAGGTACGGCACCTGTTTCCAGTAGCTGCTGTTGTGCTTGCTTTCAAAACCCGGCTGGCAGAAGTTGGAGATCTCGTAGTGCAGAAATCCGTGGTCGGCGGCCTGGGCCATGAGCAGCTCAAACTGGTGGGCCACGCGCTCTTCATCGGCGGGCGAAAACTTGCCTTTGCGTACCCGGCTCCCGAAGACAGTATTGGGCTCAATGGTGAGGGCGTAGCAGGAAAGGTGCTGCACCTGCAGGGCAAACGCTTTGGCTAAGTCCTGCTCCCATAACATAGGATCTTCGGCCGGAATGCCGTAAATGAGATCCAGCGAGATGTTGTCAAAGCCCAGGCCCTGCGCCATTTTAATAGAATCGGCGGCCTCCAAGGCGGTATGCGGACGGTTCATCAACTGCAGGTGCGGGTTATGGAACGACTGCACGCCCACACTCAGGCGGTTAATAGGCGTCTGCCGCAGGGCCTGCAGCTTCTCGGGCGTAAGGTCGTCTGGGTTGGCTTCCAAAGTGATTTCGGCGGCCGGGTTTACGGGGTGTTTTTGGTAAATCGCCTCCAAAAGACCGTTCAGCTCGGCCACGGATAAAATAGACGGCGTGCCACCTCCAAAGTAGATGGTATTGATGGTTTCACCGTTAAGGTACTGCTGCTGCAAGGCCAGCTCCTGGTGCATGGCCTGCAAGACCTGCTCCTTGAGCCCCATAGACGTACTGAAATGGAAATCGCAGTAGTGACAGGCTTGTTTGCAGAAAGGGATATGAAGATAAATTCCGGCCAAAATAGGATAGGGCTAGGGAAAACGTTAGATGTAAATAGAACGGGCGGTTGGGTAACTTTGTAGCCTACCCCGTACCTTTAGAAACAATGAAGAGGAGGTCTAGTTCCCGTCTGCCCCAAAAGAATACCCGGCAAAGATACGCATTTCTGGGGCTACTCCTGGGTTTGTGGCTGTGGAGCGGCCTGGGGCAGGCACAGGACAAACGGATAGTGCAAGTGCTCTCGCCAGACCCCGAGGCCGTACAGATCTGGCAGCGCCTCCAGCCCAAGCTTTCCGCGTCTGACTCTCTAGGTCTGCAGCAGGAGCTACGCGGCTGGCTCTCCCGCGTGCAGGAAGAAGGCTATCTCACGGCCTCCATTGACAGCGTGCAGCAGCGGAATGACTCTTTGTGGGTGCATGTGTACGTGGGCCGGCCCTATAACTGGGCTTCGCTGAAAAACGGCAACGTGGGCGAAGGGCTGCTGGAGAAAGTAGGCTTCCGGGAGAAGCTGTACAGCGGCCAGCCTTTCCGCCCCGCCGAGTTTGCCCAGTTACAGCAGAGCCTGCTGCGTGAGGCCGAGAACAGCGGTTTCCCCTACGCTGCCGTGCAGATAGACTCCCTGCGCCTGTACAATGATTCTATCAGTGGGGTACTGCGGGTGGTGCGCGGACCTTTGATGCTCATTGACTCGGTGCAGATCATCGGCAGCAGCCGCATGCAGTTGCGCACGCTTTACCGCTATACCCAATTGGCACCGGGCCAGCCGTTCTCCCAGCAGCGCGTGGAAGCGGCCATGCGGGCGCTCCGGCAGTTGCCGTTTGTGCGCATCACGGGCGAGCCCCAGGTGCTGTTCGCGAAAAACCAGGCCCGGGTGTACTTCTTCCTGGACGAGAAAAAAGCGAACCAGTTTGACGGCATCATCGGCTTCCTGCCCGATCCCAATTCTTCCGCGAACAAACTGCTGATCACCGGCGAGGTAAACCTGCAGGTACGCAACCTGCGCGGCAGCGGCAAGCAGCTAGGCCTGCACTGGCGCAAGGTGGAGCGCAACTCCCAGATTCTGGATATAGAATACCGGCATCCGCACTTTTTCAACTCGCCGTTTGAGGTGGCGGGTTTGTTTCACCTTTATAAACAGGATACTTCCTTCCTGAACCTTCGGCCGAGGCTGGAGATTGCCTATCCGCTTTCCACCACCAGTCGGGTTACGTTCTTTGCCGAAGTGCTGAGTTCCCAGTTGCTCTCGCCCGAAGCCCTGCGCCAGCGCACCTCTGATTCCTCGGCCATTGACGCCAACTTTACCTCGTATGGGCTGGCCTACGCCTGGGGCAACTTAGACGACCTGTACTTTCCCCGCCGGGGAACCCAGGCGTACTTCCAGGGAGCGGTGGGCAACAAGCGGGTACAGCGGAACGCCCGGGTAGAAGCCAGTTACTATGACACGCTGCAGATGAAAACCACCCAACTCTCGCTGGCCGGGAGGGTAGAGCGGTACTGGCCTATCTCCAAGAACGGGGTGGTGCTCACCCGTCTTCGGGCCGAAGCCCTGGTGAACCAGCGCCTGTACCTGAACGAGCTGTACCGGTTGGGTGGCCTGAACTCGCTCCGCGGCTTTGATGATTATGCGTTCTACGCCTCGTCGTATGCCATCAGCACGCTGGAGTACCGCCTCTACACGGGGCAGGACTCGTACGTTTTCCTCTTGTATGACCAGGGATATCTCCGCCGCGACCTGAAAAGTGAAAAAAATATTCAGTGGGCCAGCGGGGTGGGCGGTGGTATCAGCTTTTCCACGGGAGCCGGTGTGTTTCAGCTAGTTTACTCTGTGGGACGCACTTCGCAGGAGGGTTTTAGCCTGTCCAGAGGCAAGATTCACTTCGGGATTACGGGCCGTTTTTAGAAAAACTTTCACAAACTATTTGGAGCGTATTGAAAAAGCCCCTACATTTGTATTACAAACAGTGCGGGATGGAGCAGTTGGTAGCTCGTTGGGCTCATAACCCAAAGGTCACAGGTTCGAGTCCTGTTCCCGCTACCTCAGAAGAAGCCTTGTAAGGAAACTTGCAAGGCTTTTTTATTTTACCGTCGTCCATATAGGTGACATTCCTTGTTAATTAGTGGCTATTAGAGAAGAGGCGTCTACTCATAGCAACATTTCATGAATGCACATGGAGCAGATAAGGCCTCTTTATACTATCAATCTAAAACTGGAGTAAGTGCCTGTGGTGTTGCAGAACAGATGCCCCCTTTTAGCAACCTATCTTTAACATTCTTGGCAGAAAGAGTGAGTAAAGGTCTTATAACTACACCGGAGCAGTGAGAGGTTCTTTCAGCCAGGCCAAAGCCGTAATCTTATTCGTGAACTCCTTGGTAGTCATTTCGCCTTGGCCTTCTGCTCTTTTGTAGATCTGTTCTACCGCCGTGCGGTTAAAGAAATCCTCTGATACCAGTACCGCATTGCGCCGTAAGGCAGACTGCTGAAGTCGGGGCATAATGTTTTCTACAAACCATTCCTGGTCTACCGGACGAATGGCTTTCATCTTACGGTTGTCGCCGAGCCACCGTAGCAACTTGCGTTCCTCTATCAATTGAGTGCAGTTAGTGATAGCTTCCCGAAACTCCTGGCTGTTTAGAAAACCGTTCCATACAGCCGTGCCTAGCTGCAAGTCCTCCTCATAAGTGATAGTAACTACATGGTTCTGGAAGTAAACGGTTTTCATCAATGAGAAATCTTAAGCTTATAGAAATCTAACAAATATAACTTCCTTCCCCCTTACGGATAACGGTAAGTTTAAGCTGAATATGAGTTCATAGTTCTATCATAAACCTTCATAGCCAGCTTTGCACTGCTGCAAAATGCTAAAAAACAGGAAAGCACGTGAGTAGCCCTACAATTTATAACTAACTCAAGTTGCGAGATATTTCACACGTAATAAAAAAATCTGTTCTGCCAGCGGCCGGAGTACGTTTTAAAGTTTGGACACTTTTAAAATGCAACAGCCATGACAGAACAGACCATTACAATATAC
>NZ_JAFFJV010000016.1 GCF_016924645.1 Rufibacter psychrotolerans
CGAGAATCTTCCGTTCTGCAAACCCTCAGCGGCTTTTTTTTCTTTCTTTTTTTTCTCCCCGAACCTGTCGTCCTGGCCTATTCCCTGGCTTCGTTTCCGAAGCGGGTGCAAAGGTAAGAAACTCTTTTCGCTTTGCAACTCTTTTTTTTTTATTTTTTTTCTTCCGCCCAACCGGCGAAAGCCCCCCCTCGGAAGGGGCTGCAAAGGTAAGAACACTTCCGCTCTTTGCAAGCAACCCTCAGGATTTTTTTCAAGCTTTCCCCTGCCCAACCGGCAGGGAAACCCTCCTTTCGGAAGGGGCTGCAAAGGTAAGCAGAACTTCCCGCTTTGCAACTTTTTTTCATTTTTTTCTTCCGCCCGGCCGGCGGAACAACCTCCTTATCGGAAGGGCTGCAAAGGTAAGAAGCTCCTTTCACTTTGCAAGCACTTTTTTCTTATTTTTTCTCCGCCCATTCGGCGGAGCAACCTCCTTATCGGAAGGGCTGCAAAGGTAGCGAACTATTCCGGGACCGCAAGGGGGCGGGGCGAACTTTTTTTCTACCCGAACCCGCCTGGGCTTAGGCCGCGGCGGGGGGCTTCCCGGCCGGCGCCTAGGCAAGAACCAAACCTGATGCCCCGAAGTTCAACCGGGAGCAGTTTTTTTCAAGGCTTTCTCCCTTTGGCCAGTCCCCACCCCGCGGCCGGGCTCCAGAGGTGCTGGCGGCGGCGGGGACGAGGGATTGGCCTACTCCGTTACGCCCATCCGTCGGCAGCAGACGCTCCGTTTTTAGGCCGTTTCCAGGAAAACACGCCTAAAACCTCTAGAACTTCTGGGTATCTGTCCGAAGTTCGAATACTATGTCCTCTAAGTGTTGGTTAATCCTTTTTTGTAGTGAGCAATACATAAGAGTAGGAACGAAAATCCAACACTCCTCTTTATAGTAGTACATAACAGTTATAGCAAAGTAGGAAATAAAAAAGGGAGAGCAGTTCTGCTCTCCCTTTTTTATAAGCATTCCCCATCTACTATCTCAAACCTAAATCATCAATATAGAACGTGTTGGGAATAGTTCCTTGATTTTTGATCAGGAACTCATCTACACCAGATGAGATGTTGCCAAAGTTACTTAGCGGGATTTGAACAACAGTGTACTCACCTTCTACCAAATCAAACGCCTGTTCACCGGTAAAGGATCCATTGCCAAGCTTGAATTGAATAGCAGCTCTGGTATTGGCTGTCCCTTTTACGTAGAGTACGATATGGGTGAAACCATTAGCAAAGTTTGGCGAATTAGGCTTTAACTGGATAGTGCCAGATGCTCCGGAAAATGTTATTTTGAAAGATTTAGAACCTCTTTTAACATTGGTCGCATTATCTAAGTCCTGTACATCTACTCCGTTGTAACCATTCCATTTAGCCCAACCACTAGCTAGGGCGTCATCGTAAATGTACTCACTGATGGTTGGAGCCGCGGCGCCAACGGTAGCTTCTTGGGTTGTCTCAATTTCGGTATTGGTGTGAGTAACCAAAATTAGCTTTCCTGTTCTAGCCCCTGTCGGCACCATCAAGATTATCTGATTTTCAGACTGGGTTAAGAAGTTTGTCACCACTGAGTTGCCAGTGAACTTAACTGACTTCACCAAATTCAGGTTTGATCCATTGATTGTCAAATAAGAACCGGGTGCTACAGGCGTTGGTGTGATACTGGATACAGTTGGCATTACCACTGATACTTCAGGGGCTTCTACCACATAACCGGAGGCTAAGGTAAATTTAAGCGCACCTGTTTTGGCAGTAGTTGGCACCGTTACCTGTAATCTAGTAGCATTTTGGTTTAAGAACGTAGCAACTTTGGTAG
Source organism: Rufibacter psychrotolerans (assembly GCF_016924645.1). Lineage (GTDB taxonomy): Bacteria > Bacteroidota > Bacteroidia > Cytophagales > Hymenobacteraceae > Nibribacter > Nibribacter psychrotolerans. Next base: position 1,839 of record NZ_JAFFJV010000016.1, read on the forward strand.
TCATGCCACCAAACGTAATATCCTGTATAAGATCTAAGTTAGTACCATTGATAGTTAAGGTTCCGTTAGGCGCCACAACTGCTGGTGAATAAGAACTTACAGATGGCAACAATACATTGAAGTTGCCGGCAGAGGCTACGGTAAAATCATGCATCGTTTTGTAGCCGAGAGCTCCCGGTCCTGCCATTGCCGGCACGGCAACTACAATCTGGGTTTCAGACTGGCTAACAAAGTTTGCCCTAGCTACTCTAAAGTCTCCTGGGAAAGTAAGTTCCTTAATCTTGTCCAGATCAGTACCTGTAATGGTGGTATTCTGATTGTGTCTAACAGTTGTAATACCAGAGATAACCGGCAACGTAACAGTAATAGTCTGCGTAGGTTTAACCTCTACCATTGAGCCCTTAGTAACCAGGGTAAGTGCACCGTTAGTAGCATTGGTGGGCACTTTAAGGGTAATCGCCGTTGCCGATTGGCTTTCAAAGGTAACTACATTGCTCCCACCCGGGAACCTAACCTGCCCTACCAAATCTAAATTTGCTCCATTGATGGTTAACACTTCATCATGCCGAATAGCGGCAGGCGATAAGCTTGTCACCGTTGGCAAGGTTACAATCAACTCATTCTCAGTTTCAAGAAAGGTAGGATCCTCCCCTCCACCGTAAATTATCAATTTACCGGTTTTAGCATTTGCCGGCACCTGAAGTTGAATCTGGGTTGGCGTTTGATTGATAAACTGTTTTACCGTTTCATTGCCAAATCCCACGCTATCTACCCACGTCAACTTGGTTCCGGTGATCGTGATGGTGGCTCCTGGCCTGGCTTCTGCAGTTACGTTGGTAATGGTGATGGGCACGTTAAAGCTTAGAACAGTCTTGGACACAACATCGTCTCCCCCGCTCACTTTTAAGGTCACCATACCTTCCATGGCTTCCTCTGGCACGGTCAGCCTGATCAATTCAGAGGTGTGCTCAATAAACTGCGCCTTGGCAACAGTTGCTCCCTGAAACTGAATGGATTCAACTTTATTAAGATTATGTCCTATAAAGCGAATCTCCTCCCCGTGCTTAGCACCAGTGGGGCCGAAACTTAACAGTTCCACCTGCCCCCCGTTTGGGGAGTTCTCATCATCATCTCCGCACGAAGACAGGAATCCTATGGAGAATACAAGCAGGGCAAGTAGTGCTAACCTGATCTTATAAAGGTTTTTCATACGTAGTGCTTTCTTAAATTAAGGATTAACATTAGGTACTACCCGTACATTGTCTAACCCGAACTGAGCCGCTGTACCTGGTCCTACAAAGTGGAAGGAAACTGCATAGCCATTTGGGTTGTAGGTGAATGTATTACCACCTGCATTGTTGGCCGCATAGATTTCCTCAAAAGGAATGCTAACTGTCTCCCACTTGTTCTTGGTATCAATATTTGGCTCCCATGTGTAAGCGGCTTTGTCTCTGTCCCCAGGTCCACCGGTTCCGAAGAAAATCCGGGCACCGTTGTACACCAGGGGGACCTCTGTGTTTATCTCAAATTTGAGGCTATACTTGCTAGGGTTGGCAAAAGCATCTTCCGGGATATTTTTTGTCTTCTGCTTGATTGTACCATCTCCTACCCAAGCCTCAAACCAGCCACCGGTGTTCTCCTTATTAATGCGTAAGAATTTTCCGTTGATGCCCGAAATCTTATCATCTCCAGCAATAATAAAATCTTTACCATGCCACCAGCCATTGAAGTCTGTGTCTTCATAATCAGCAATAATGTTGCGATTATCACGGAACCAGAAATCTGATTCGGTTGCCCCAAAATTAGAAGTGATGGTGACAGGACCGGGCTGGGCTCCTTGTGGCACTCTTACTTCAAGGGTATTATCATCCTTGACAGAAACTACTTCCCCTTCTACCCCACCAGTAAAAGTTACCTTTAACGGTTCGTAAAAGAAATCTCCCACAATGGTTGCAATTTCACCCGTAGCCACATATTCACTCACCATTCTATCAATTCTTGGTTCGCTGATATCTACCGTGAAATCATGCGTCAGCTCTTCGCCGCTGGAGAAAACAAGCCTCATTTTATTGGTAACCTCAGTAGGAATCTGAGACGGAACCCTTACAATGATGGTATTATTGGTGATATAAGTGGGAGTTAAAGCAGCTGGTTGGTCATTGAACCAAAGCTCCCGAACATTTCCCAGGTTCTGCCCAACAATAGCAATCAGGCTACCCTGACCCGCCTTCGTAATGAGAGAGTCTGCAGAAGCAGGCCTGGTTACCCTAATGTAGCTTATCATGGGTCTCCCTCCGTTCTCAAGATCGTCATCTTCGGAACAGCCCGTAAATACTCCTGCCATCGCAAAAGCGATGAAAAGGAATAACAAGGTTTTTAAACTTGATTTCATATGGTTAATTTTTTCTGTACTTGAATAAATTTATCCTTTTCCCCTAACGGTGTTAATCTTTGAACACGTAAGGCACCGGGTCATTTCTCAAATTTGGAGCTTGGCTTAGTTCCACATCGGGGATTGGAAGCTGGAAGTTCCCAGAGTTGGCAGTGGCAGTTCTCTCATTAGAGGTTGCACTCTTGGTGAAAGTCCAGCCGGTGGGGTTAGGCATACGATCTGGTCTAATCAGGAATATCTCCCGGTCCTGGCTCTTAATGATGTCGTAAGCCTTCTGTGGATTGGAGTAATGCAGCCTCACTAAGTCATACCAGATCAAACCTTCCACTGCAAATTCCTTGGCGCGCTCCTCAAAGATGTCATCCCAGGTAAGCGGGCCCTCAAAGGGAGCTAACCCTGCCCGGGTATGCACTTTATTGAAGTACTCCAGCGCTTTGGCATCTGTAGTGGACGCACTGCTCCCTAAAGCCGCCTCGGCATAAATCAGGTACATCTCGGCCAACCTTAACATGTACGTGTTGTTAGGATATCTTTGCTGCGTAGCCTGCCCGCCAACGTCCCTTGCTTTCCCCACCACATACTTCTTAACGTTAGCGTAGCTAAAGTCATCATTAGCCCCCGGAGCTGGGAAGACTAACTCTTGTAAAAACTCTTTACCGGCTGCGTCTCTGGCAGTTTGCGAGATTTCTGGGTAATGAGCACCAGGCAGCATGAAGGTTGCCTTGAGCCGTTGGTCAAGGGTGAAACCAGGCCTTGTACCGTTATCCCGAATCAGGCCATCATAAAGGCTCAGCATCCACCAGGAGGCACTAAGGTCACCTCCCCATCCATCTGACCCAGCGGCAATGTCATTGCTGTAATTGAGCTGCGAAACCATGGTGTTGGCATACCCATACTCAGAGGTAAACACCCATTGCTGCTCAAACAAGGATTCATTATTGTTGTCATAAGGCCAACGGAACAAATCTGCATAGTTAGGCAGGAGGCTCTTACCGCTCATGGTAATAACCCGCTCAGAAAGCTCCTTGGCGCGGTTCAGGTGCTCCTGCTTCAACGTACCGCCGCTTGACTCCACCCCCGCTCTGGTTAGGTACACCTTGGCAAGCATACCTTCAGCAGACCAGTTTGTGATTCTACCCGGCTGAACTGGGGTGGCAGGCAGGTTGGCAGCGGCAAACTGCAGGTCTCTGGTAATAAACTCCCAAACGGTCTCCACGGTATTCCGGGCTACCTCAGGGTTATTCAACAGTTCCAGATTGTTCTCAATGATAGGAACGGGCCCATAATTAGAAACCAGGAAGAAGTACGCCATGGCACGCATGAACCTTGCCTCTGCAATGGCGTGATTTTTTATCTCCTGGCTCACAGCATCGCCCGCGTACCTGTTCACGTTCTGAATGAGCGTGTTGGCCTGACCAACTACAACATAAAAGGATCTGTACGCTTCCACATTGGAGACGTCAACCCCCGACGTGCGAAACATTACATCATTCTTGAACACATCATAGAATCCCCGCTGCAGAGTACCTCCCCTAACATCGCCAAGTGCCCAATAGCTTTTATCAACGTAGTCTTTCCAAACCACCGTGTACAGGGGAGCCGAAGCCGCCAACACCTGATCATTGGTTTTAAAGAAGTTAGCGTCTACTAAGGTATCTTGGGGAGGTCTTTCAAGGAATTCAGGTTCACAGCCAGAGAAGGCAGACAATGCTGCAAAAGCGGCCAGATATAGATATTTATTTTTCATTTTGCTTGAAGAATTACATTAGAAATCAATACCAATGTTCACTGAGTAAACAGGGGTTAATGGGTAGCGGCCATAGTCCACCCCAATAGCGGCATTATTTGCGTTTTCCAGCCCACCAACGTGAGAACCAACCTCCGGATCATATCCTGAGTAGTCTGTGATGGTCCAAATGTTCTGTGCACTTACACCAATTCTGGCACCTTTGATGTATTTCTGACGACCAACCAGGGAAGTAGGCAGGTTGTAGGTCAGGGTTACGTTCTTAAGTCTTACAAATGACCCATCTTCTACATACTTGTTTGTGTGACGGTTAAAGTTGTTGTTTCTGTTACCGCCAGACATTCTAGCCACAGTAGTTCCAGGATTTAACAGGTAAGGGTTGCCTTGCGCATCAAGCCCTACTCTGGCGTAGTCTAACGCCCCTACAAACAGGTTCCTACCCAGGTTGATGTTATTAGGGTTGGTGTTTTCATTACGCATCCAGTTGTAGATGTCATTACCAAAGGTACCGGTGATCAAGACGCTAAGATCAAAGCCCTTGTAGGAGAAGTTATTGGTGAAGCCGGCGAAAAACTTAGGCCAAGGATTACCAATGAAGGTTTGGTCATAGCTGTCAATTTTACCATCTGGCTGCCCCTGCGGGCCACTGATGTCGCGGTACTTCACGTCACCTACCCACACGCTGTTGGGGGCAATTGGAATGAGATCTCCGTTGTTGTCTGCAGGACGAGGGCTACTTTCCAGCTCCTCCAGACTCTGGAAGATGCCATCCTCTATATACCCCCAGAACATCCAGGGAGCCTGGCCTACCACGGTACGCTGTGACCACAGGTTCCACTCTCTGGTGGTTCTGTTTAAGATACTGTTCTCAGTAGAAAGACCGGTTACCTCTGTTTTGAAGTGCGAGATATTGAAGTTTGATGACCATTTAAACTGGCCATTGTCCACGTTCACGGTGTTCAAGGCGAAGCTCCAGCCCTTATTCTGAAGGGAGCCAATGTTTACGGTTGGCGGGCCAACCGAGCCGCTACCGCTAGTACCCATATAGATAGGCAAGCTCGCCTCAAGGATCAGGTTATCGGTGTTTTTAACAAAGTAGTCTGCCTCCAGCTGAATACGGTTCTCAAACAAGCCCAGGTTGATACCAATGTTGTTTGTTTTGGTTTCCTCCCACTGGAAGTTAGGGTTAGGATATCTGTTTGGTATAAAGCTGGTTCCTCCGCCAAAGGCGGAAGGTCCGGTTAAGAGGGTACCGTAGATTGCGCCACCACCCCGGGCATTGCTACCGGTTAAACCAATCTCATATCTCAGTCTCAGGTCACTTACGAAGGGCACATTGAAGAACTTCTCTTCAGAAACCCTCCAGGCAGCGGACACTGACGGGAAGTAACCCCATTTGTTCTCTGGACCGAAGAACACAGAACCATCGGCCCGGAAGGCTGCCTGAATAATGTAACGGTCACCAAAGTTGTAGTTAATACGACCCAGGTAAGACTCCATTGCCCAGTCACCATGACCACCATTCGCCACACTAGTCAGGATGGCACCCGCGTTCAGGTCAATCACATCATTGGTCTGGAAACCGCGTCTCTGCCCGGAGAGGTTTCTCCATTGAGACTCCTGCGACTCGTGCGTGGCCATTACGTTAATGCTGTGCTGCCCGAAGGTTCTCTGGTACTGGAGCATTTGGTTCCAGTTCCAATAAGTACCCAAGTTGTGGCTATTGTCTAATTGCGCCTCATCGCGTCTTTGATAACCAAACTGGTAGGTTGGTTGGAAGAAAGTTGAATTAGAGAAGTTCACGTTTCCGTTGAAGGAAGTACGGAACTCCAAGCCTTCCAGAATCTTGAAGCCCAGGTTAACACCACCCAAGACTTGTCTTCTGGTAAGCTCATTGGTAATGATGCTAGCCAGACCAATGGGGTTAGCCGGGGTAAAAATCTCAGACTGGTTAGTGGCCGTTACCGTTCCGCCACCAAAAGTTCCGTTGATGTTTCTAACCGGAATGTGCGGAGGCAACTGGAGGGCAGTTGAAATCAGGTTTGACTGGGTAGAGGCTAGTCTCTCGTTAGTTTGGGCAAAGTTGAAGTTACCGCCAATGGTCAGCCATTTTTTTGCCTGGTTGTCTAAGTTCAGACGTATTGAGTAACGGTCAAACCCAGATCCCAGGGCAATACCTTCCTGGTCCATATACTCCCCAGACAAATAGTACGTAGTTTTTTCACTACCGCCACTAAGGCTGAGTTGGTGCTTTTGCATGGGCGCACTGTTGAAAAGCTCGTTCTGCCAGTCAGTTCCTTCACCTAACAGCGAAGGATCCAGGAACTCTTCTCTAACAGCACCACCGGCAAGCGCCTTGTACTCATTCTCCATTTGGGCATACTGCCGCAGATTCATCACCTTCTGTCTTTCTGGGGCCGTCTGAATGCTGTGCAGATATCCGTAGTTCAGGCGAATCTCACCAGATTTACCACGTTTGGTGGTAATGAGTACCACCCCGTTAGTTCCTCTTGAACCATATACCGCGGTAGCCGAAGGACCTTGCAACACTTCCATGCTCTCAATATCTGCCGGGTTGATGGCCGACAAAGGATTTGCGCCAGAAGCTGAGTTGGTGGGTTGAATCTGCACACCGTCTATCACGTAAAGAGGCTCATTGGTACCACCAAGTGTACTTACCCCTCTAATGTTTACAGAGATGCCACCCCCTGGCGCTCCAGTGTTTTGGGTAACGTATACTCCGGGCGCTCTACCCTGAATAGCCTGCTCAATGGTTGTGTTTACGGTGCGCTCCATCTCTACCGCGCTGATAGTTGTCTGAGCACCGGTGATGTCGTTTCTTCTCAGTTCACCATAACCGGTCACTACCACCTCGTTCAATGTTTGAGCGTCTTCTCGTAGACTCACATTGATGGTAGATCTATCTCCTACTGCCACCTCCTGGGAAACATAGCCAATGAACGTAACCACCAGAACATCATTACTGGTAGCCTCCAGGGAAAAGTTACCGTTGGCATCAGTAGAAGCACCGTTGGTTGTGCCCTTCACCACCACGCTAACCCCTGGCATTCCCGTATTGTCAACGGCCGAGGTTACTCTGCCAGTGATGGTTCTTCTGGCGCCCTGGGCCAGACCATCATAAGCATGGAGAACGATAGCCATAAGTAGGACTATCACCTTCCATGCTGTTCTGGACTTTAAGGCAAGATTACTGGTTAGGTAATCTTTTTCTGTGTAAAAGTTTTTAGTCATAGGGTAATTTAGGTTAGGTAGTAAACTTTGAAAATCAGTTAGCAGCACTAATGATAAAGCGTTCAATAAACTGTATTACATATAATAAAAAGACTAGAGCAGACACCACAACTACAGAGTAGCACTTCCAAAAGGCAATGTTACCGGCCAGTGTGCAGGAGGGGGAGTGACACACTTTTTCACCGGACCTTACTACTTTTAGCGTTACACCTAAACGGCACTTTTCAACAGCTATACAAAACTAGTAGGATTGCGCACAAGCTTATAACACTATTTTATCAATTGTTTGATTGAAGAGACCTTAACTGCCCCACAATCAATGCCATCGTTGGCATAAATAATAGACTTTGGGGCTATTTTAATGAAAACTAACCAAACAGGCTACTAATCTAACTGATTTTGTTGAATTCACAATCAAAAATGCATCTATTAAAATTTATTCAATCCCACACATGCTTAAAACTAAGCTTCCTTCATGTATAATCTTACATGCTAAGTTTTGTTAGTTATAAGAAATCAGGTTTCACTTAACCATAATCAAGAACCCACACTAATACTTATTTAGCCTCTTCTTGTATAAGGCAGAACATGATTCTCAGGAGTATTCTAGGTTTTCCTTTGATTTATTAGAGTCTTCTATCTTGATTCCCTTCCCACAAAACTCATTACAACAAACTTTTCCCTTATTGGATAGGTGCTTGCGTCATCGCCATTCATCTTGACTGGAATGATACTCAACAAGGATATGTATTGTTTTGGGTGCGTTTTAGAAAATCTACCCCAAAATCAGGCTTCTTACTCCTCAACCAGGGTGCAGTGATCGTCAGAATCAAATTCTACCCCCAGTGTGGTTAACAAAACAGACTCTGGTTTCAGATGAATAAAAATACGCATCATTATCAAATTACAAAGGATTGAATGTTTTGATTGAGGGTATCAAATGTTAACATCGCAGAACAAGCCTTATTTTACCAGTATTTGAATGCTCTACTTTAAACCACACAGATTGTAAGGAAACCCGTCAACGCCCTTTTCAAGAAATGTCATTAAAACATTTATATTTTCACCTCTATGCTCCACTCTTCAGGTGGTTTGTACAATTCAGGGCTGCAATATTTTTTTTCAGTTTTACACCCATTAACTCAAAGCGATTGCCAAGCTTATCTTCAACACAGATTTATTCTAAGATTTTATCAACACAGTTCAATGAAGTTGCCTCTTGTAATAATTGCTAAAAGCAGCTACTCAGGCACAGCTTGCGCCAGGAACCTCATGCCGCGGTCTACCCATATTCTACAGGATTGAAGTTTTGAATGGCCGCAGGAATGAACCGGCCAAACTACCAGGTAAACCCTTGAGAGTTAGCAGGAATTTTTACGTTTTTGCCCTAAATTCTGGAAAACGGCTCTGAAAGAGGCGCCCAGTACCCTGACTTGCCCCATCCACCGCCTACTTCTTCCGCAACCCAGCTCCCAGAGACGGGCCTGTCCCTTTCAAGGCGTTTTGAACACCAGCCGGACTTCCTTCCCGGCGGGCAAGGTCACCTGGGTGGACTTGTTGGTTGTGGGGAACCTGGCATTACCGCCAGAAACTACCCGCATGGAAGCCGGCCCCTGCACCGAAATCACCTGTTTTCTGGGAGATTGCAGCACAACGGCAACTTCCTGCTTGTTCCAACTAAGGTGCTTTACCTCTATGCCTCCCCTCAGGAGCAGCCCCGAGACGCTACCGGTGGACCAGGAAGCCGGCAATGCGGGCAACAGTTTCACCAAACCTGGCTCAGAGTAAATCAGCGTACGCATGATGACCGAAGGGTAGCCGCCGCTCAAATCCATATTGAAGAGGTTGCCAGGGTTGTGGTACGTGCCCAGTCCGTTGGTCCAGTAGTAGCGGGCCAGCCAATCAATAAGTTGGGCGGTAGTGGCGGCGTCTTCCAGGTTGGCGGTCACAAAGGCCATCTGGGCCAACCCAAATACCATCTCCCCCCCGTTTTCGCGGTGGCGGAACTTCATCTTCTCCAGCACCACCTGGCGGGCTCCTTCTAAAAGCGTGGGATTCTGCTTGAAATCGGGGTCTAACTGGTCATAGAGGCTGTACAGGTGCGAAACGTGGCGGTGTTTGTGGTTGTTCTGCATCCCGGGCCAAAGCCACTCCTTCAGGGCGCCGCCTTCATCCAACGCATAGGCCGGCATCCTGGTGAGCACCTCCTGCCAGCGTTGCACCTGGCGTTTATCAACCCTCAGCTCCTGGGCTGCCGCAATGCAGTTCCGGAGCAGTTGCTTGGCGATCATGACATCCATGGTAGCGTTGATGCTGGCCTGCGAGGTGGTGTTGGCGGGGTTGTTCTCGGGCGAGTACGACGGGTTAAACCTGTACTTGCCGTCTGGCCCCACCTCCACAAAATCCTCGTAAAACAAGGCCGCTTCCTTCATGAACGGGTACGCCCGCTCTTTCAGAAATTTCTTATCACCAGTGTGCAGCCAGTAATCATAGTAAAAGCTTGCGGTCCAGCCGGCCCCGCCCGTCCAGAGGCAGAGGCACCAGACAGGGTCAAAGTGGTTGTCCCAGCCGTGGCTGCTGGTGTGCGAGGGTACGTGGATGCCCCGGGCCCCGAACATCTTTCTGGCGTTGTCGCGGTAGAAGGGCAGGCGCTTGTCGTGGTAATTGAAGTAAGCCAGCAGGAGTTCGGGGGTACGGCTGGTAAGCAGGGCCGAGATGGCCACCTCCACATTCCCGTCGTGGGTGAAATCTGATGACCAGGGTGGTGTCCAGCTGCCGCCCCAGATTCCCTGCAGGTTGGGCGGATTTAGGCCGGTGGCCGAGATGATGTTATACCGGGCCGCATCAAACTGTTTCTGGATGATGGCTGGCGACACCTGCCCGGCGCGGGCAACCTGGTTCATGGTCTCGCTGTAGAGATCCTCGTCCTCCTTCCCGGTCCCCAGGGTGAGCTGCACCCGGTTGAACAGGTCGCCGTGTACTTGCCGGTGGCGGTCGAGCAACGCCTGGTACTCCTGGGGCAAACCCGTTAAATGCTGCTTGAGCTGCGGCACCTGAGACTGTGCATAGTCAAAGTTGGCGTTGATCTTGATGAATACCAGCACCTCATCGGCGTTCTGGATCACCATCTCCGCGCCTTCGGTCCGGGAGCTTCCGCCTTTCACCTCTACCCTGCCTACCCCTTCATAGCCCTGCAAGCTCCCGGGCCAGCGTTTCTTGTAACCGCTGCGGTAGGTGAGCCACTGCCCTTCAGCGGAAGCCTGCACGCTTTCAATGGTTTTGTTAATGTGCTCCCACTGCTGCCACTCCACCGGGCGCCGGGCGAAAGACAGCCGCCCGGTGATCTTAGCGGTACCCGTGATCTGGATGACCACCGCACTGTCGGGCCGGGACACAAACACCTTGCGCTGGAAGGTGCCCCGGGCATCGGTCCAGGCCACGGTGGCCTCGCCGGTTTCAAAGTTGACCGTGCGCACGTATTTCTGCACGTTGCTGGGCTCCTGCTGTAGGCGCACATCAAACGCCGGCACGTACGGGTCTGACCAGCGGTGCCCCCCGTAGCCTTCCTTCAGGCTTTGTTCCACGGGAATCCTGGCGGCCTCCTCGTATTTTCCCTGCAGAATGAGCGACCGTATCTGGGGTAGTCTACTGGCTTGGTCTATGGGCGGCAAGGGCTCGCTGGCGGGCAGGTACAGCAGCGCATGGTTCAGGATAATGGTCTCCTCGTGCGGATTGCCCATGACCATGGCCCCCATGGTGCCGTTGCCGCTCAGCAGGGCGTGCTCCCAGGCCGGAGCCGGCAGCCAACTGGCGAAACCTTTCTTAGGAGTTGCAAACGGGTCTGCCTGCGAGAACGCAGTGGCTGCACGAAGCAGCAGGAACAGCAGCAAAAGGGGCCGAGGGCGCATGTACCGTAGAGGATAGGGTTAAGAGCTTTGTTTCTGGGCTGTTCTGCGGGAATTGGGCCTAAAACAGCACTTACCGGTGGGCACTCGCTTTTTGGTTTACCTTTTTCTTAGGCAGGGCCTTGAACACCTGGGTCGCCAGGTATGCGGCTCCTTCGTCGTTGGGGTGAATGCCGTCATAGGTCAGGTGGGGTTTGCCTACAAAGGGCGTGTACAGGTCAATGGTCTTTACCTTGGTCTGGCGGGCCACGTCCTTTATGGCCGGTACAATCTCGTCCTGGATAATGCTACCGGTTATGCCCCACTTCTCCTCAAAGGCCGGCAGCGGCAGGGCCAGGTAAATCTTGGGCTTGGAGGCCAGCGCCTTGAAGGAACGCACGAACGCCAGGTAGTCTGGCTTGAACTCGTCTTTGAACGCCCAGTTCTGAGGTTTGGAGTCGTTTGTGCCCAGTTTGATGATGACAATATCTGGCTGCCACGCCAGGGCCTCCTGGTACTTGTCTTCCTGCCAGTACGGCCGATTTCCTTTTTTGAGCAGCGTGCGCCCTCCCAGGCCAAAATTGCGCACCTCGTAGGCCTGCCCCAGGAGTTGCTGCAGCGCAGCCGGGTAAGGTTGCGTGAGCCCCGCCCCTTCCGTGATGCTATTGCCCACGCAGGCTACCTTAATCTTGTTTTGAGCCTGCGCGCCGAACGCCAACAGCAGCAGGCAACACAGGGCAAGCAGCGACAAGCCTTTGCTTTTCATGGTGAACTGGTTTAGTGATTGATCTCCCTAAAATGGGAATTCTTTTGCTGGTTTTAGGCCCGTTTCCGGAAAAACAGGCCCAAAACGATTTTGGTCCGGCGCCCCCCCCAAAGGCAGGGCCCCAACCCTACGGTAACTTGATGGATTTCGCCTCGCCCGAATAAGCAATGGTGGCATCTGGCTTCGCCTCAAAGTTGAGGGGCTTGGCCCTACCCGGCTGCACGTACACCACCTGGAAGGTTCGGTTCCTGAGCATACCATCAAAGTCTCCCTGGCGCTTGCCCACCGTCAGCGTCTTGCTGGCTTCATGGTAGGTGATGGGAATGGTGGCGAACTTGCCCTGCTCGTAATTGTAATTGGTGTTTTCGTCTTCGTACAGCTCAAAGCGGGCATCTTTGCCGCCGTACACGTACAGGGTGATGATGTCGGCGGGCTTTTCCAGGGCGTACTGCAGTTCCGGCCCGAACGGCAAAATGGAGCCTTCCTTCACAAAGAGCGGCAGGCGCTCATAGGGAGCATCGGCTTCAATCTGGCGGCCTCCTTTCTGGTACGTGCCATCGTAGAGGTTGTACCAGCCCGTGTTGGCGGGCAGATACAGGCTCCGGGTGGTGGCGTGGCGGGCGTACACGGGGTTCACCAACAGGCTGGGCCCAAACATGAACTGGTCGCCTATGTTCTGCACGTTTTTATCTACGCCGAAATCCATGATGAGCGGGCGCATGATGGTGCCGTGCTGGTGGTACACCTGCCCGGTGAGCGAGTAGATGTACGGCATGAGGCGGTAGCGCAGCTTGTTGTAGTACACGATAGACTGGTACGCCTTGTGGTCCTCCGGGGCTATGTTGAACACCTCCCGGAATGGGAACTGCCCGTGCGAACGGTACAGTGGCGTGAACGTGCCGTACTGGTACCAACGGGTGTTGAGCTCGCGCCACTCTTCCTGGGCATCCGGGGTCATAGGGCCGCGGTCATACTTGTTCTCCACGAAGAAGCCGCCAATGTCGGTGGTCCAGTACGGCAGGCCGGAGAGCGAGAAGTTGAGTCCGGCCGGAATCTGGCGCCCCATTTCCTCAAAGGTAGCAGCTATGTCGCCGCTCCAGGTGGCGGCCCCGTAGCGCTGCAGCCCGCCAAAAGCCGAGCGGGTCAGGATGAACACCCGGTCTTTGGGGTTGGTGTTGCGCTGGCCCTCATAGATACCTTTGTTGTGCTGCAGGACGTAGGCGTTGAAATACTTATCGGCGGGGCCCAGGTAGGTGGGGTTCATGAGCGCCTTGCGGTGCGCAATAGAGGCGTTGGAAAGAATGTCTGGCTCAGAGGCGTCTTGCCACCAGGCGTCTATGCCCATATGGTAGAGCTTTTGGTTAAGCAGGTCCCAGAACAGTTTTCGGCCCTCTGGGTTAAAAGCGTCATAAAACGTAGACACGTAGCCCTTGCCAATCCAGTCCCTGATCTGCTCTTTGATACTGGTTTTGTACAGCAGGCCTTTTTTGTCAAACTCTTTGTACGTGTCTATGCCCTCGTAGAACTTGGGCCAGGTGGAGATCATGAAGTGCACCTTGTGCTGGTCGTGCAGTTCCCTGATCCAGCCTTTGGGGTCTGGGAAGCGGGTCTCGTCAAACTCCTGGCTGCCCCACTGGTCCTCTTTCCAATAGGACCAGTCCTGCACAATGTTGTCCAGGCCAATCTTGCGGCGGCGGAATTCCTTGACCACGTTGGTGAGCTCGTCCTGGGTTTTATAGCGCTCGCGGCTCTGCCAGAAACCCATGGCCCACTTGGGCATCACCTGGGCCGCCCCGGTAAGCTGGCGATAGCCGGCAATAACGTCATCCAGGTTTTGGCCGTGCACAAAGTAGTAGTCCATTTTATCACCGGCCTCTGAGGAAAACGCGATTTTGTTCTGGTCTGCGGCCGGAATGGGCGGCAGGTAGCGCAGGGCCAGGTAAGACACGCCACCGTCTGGGTTCCACTCCAGCTTGAACGCGTGCTTCTGCCCTTTCTGCAGTGGGTGCTTGAACACCGAAAGGCCCGGGTTCCAGGCTTCGCGCCAGCGGTCCAGCAGCAGCTTGCCGTCAATCCAGACTTTCACGTAGCCGCTGGAGGGCATTTCAAAGCGGTGCTCGCCCGTAGCGGCCGACTCTATAAAGCCCTCCCAGGTCATGAGGCCACCATCCAGCTTGTAGCCCTGCGGAAACTCCTTCTGGTCTTCCAGGAACTCGTAGCTGATCTCGGACTCGGGCCGCACAATGGGGGCTTTGCCGGTTTTTGGGTCAAAGGCGTAGGTGGCGGTGAGGCCGCCGGGCTTCTGGTCTTTGCCGTAAAGCTTGAGGGTGGAAAGGGGTTGGTACGGGCGCACATCCCCAAACTTGGTGATAGAATTGTTGTCCCACAGAAGGCCGTAGTTCTTACTGGACACCAGGAACGGCACCACCGCCACTGAGTTGTATTGCGTGAGGTCTACCTGCCAGCCCCGGTAATTCATGAGCCCCGCCTGGTGCTGCCCCAGTCCGTAAAACGCCTCGTCTGGCGCTACGTTGAATGCTTTCTGCAACCGGTAACTCTGGGTGGTACCCAGCGTGACGGGCGCAAATGCCGGTTGGCCCTGGGTGTTTTCCTGCAGCAGCTGTTTCCCGCTTTGGTCAAAGAAAGCCACCGCCCCGTTCTCCGGCCCAATCTCTACCCGAAGGGCTTTGGTACTGACCACCAATTTGCCTTTCCTCTCCTGGAACTGCCAGTGGGCGTTGGGGTTCTTGTTCTCCAGCACCATCAGGCTTGGCTCCTCAGAGAACTTCTCCACCGGCGAGGCCGACACCTGCACGATGTTATCGGCCAGGACCCGCACCTTCACCATCTGCGGGCTGCCCGCGGTTGGCTTCGCCACTTTCACCACTACCCCGTCGGCAAGCTTCTGGTAACTTTTGTCTGCCGGTCTCTTGAAAGAAAACAGCCCCGCTACCAGGGCAAAACAAAGCACGTTTCTGATTTTCATTCTGTATCTACTCTCATTAGAAAAGCTGGTCCGCTGCCTCCTCCACCTGAACCCGAAAGGTAGGAAAAGCGCCCAAGTACAAAAGGTACCATTTGTTTCTTATAAGTGACAGATTTGTTAACAGGGGCAATAAAAGCAGATGGGCAGGGGACCAAATGTTTTGCCTGGGCAGCGCACGGTTCCTGAGACCGCCCTCTCCTCACCCCGCCGGCTGCCCAGAACACTCCTTTTAAGGCTCGCCTGTTTTTGCCCCATTTTCCCGGAAACAGCCCCAAAAAGCAGCGGTCTCCTTTGCGCATAGCGCAACCCCCCTGCACCTTGAAATAAGGAACCGAACCGGCGCACATGCCACCGTTTAAAAATTGTTTCCTTACCTTTGCCCCATGGAATTTACGGTACAACAGATTGCTGATTTACTCCAGGGCCAGGTGCAGGGAGATGGAAATGCCAAGGTGAATACCCTGGCCAAGATTGAGGAAGGCACCCCCGGAGCGCTTTCTTTTCTGTCTAACACCAAGTATGAACCTTACCTCTACACCACCGGAGCCACGGCGGTGATTGTGGCTAAGACCCTGGAGATCAAGCAACCCGTTTCCGCTAACCTTATTCTGGTAGAAGACCCGTATTCTGCTTTCTCCACCCTACTGGAAGTGTACCAGCAAGCGGTGGCCGCGGCCCGCCAGGGCGTGGAAGAACCCTGCTTTATGGGCGAGAACTCCACCATTGGCGAACGCCATTACCGGGGCGCCTTCTCTTACATTGGCAAGAACTGCAAGATTGGTACTGGGGTGCACCTCTACCCGCACGTCTACATTGGCGACAACGTGACCATCGGGGACCATACCGTTATCTACGCCGGCGCCAAGATCTACGCCGACACCAAAATAGGCAGCCACTGCGCCATTCATGCCGGGGCCGTGATTGGCAGCGACGGATTTGGCTTTGCGCCGCAGAAAGACGGTTCCTACAAAGCCATTCCGCAGATTGGCAACGTGGTGCTGGAAGACCACGTGCGCATTGGCGCCAACGCCACCATTGACTGCGCCACCATGGGCTCTACCATCATCCATGCCGGTACCAAAATTGACAACCTGGTGCAGATTGCCCATAACGTAGAGATTGGTAGCCATACCGTAGTGGCCGCCCAAACCGGTATCTCGGGTTCTACCAAGATTGGCAACTACTGCACCATTGCCGGCCAGGTGGGCATAGTAGGCCATATTTCCATTGCTGATAAGACCATTATTGGGGCGCAATCGGGCGTTTCCAAAACCATAAAAGAGTCGGGCACCATCATTCAGGGGTCACCGGCGTTTGATTACAAACAGAATTTAAGGTGCATGACGGTTTTCCGGAAACTGCCCGAGTTACAGAAACAGATAGAGGAACTCAGAGAAAACCGCTAACTTTAGCCCCTCTTTACCATTTAGTGCTTCATGAACGATAAACAGCATACCATAAAGGCGCCGGTAACGGTATCCGGGATTGGGTTGCATACTGGGGTAGTGTCTAACATGACCTTTCTGCCCGCTCCTATCAACCACGGGTATAAATTCCAGCGCATTGATTTGCCTGACCAACCTATTGTTGACGCCGATGTAGACAACGTGGTAGACCTCTCCCGCGGCACTACCATTGAACAGAACGGCGCCCGGGTCAATACCGTGGAGCACGTCTTGGCCGCCCTGGTGGGCCTGGAGATTGACAACGTCCTCATCCAGATTGACGGCCCCGAGCCTCCCATCATGGACGGTTCTTCTATCCTTTTCGTGAAACCCCTGCTGGAGGTGGGCCTGGAAGAGCAGAACGCCCTGCGTAACTTCTTTGAGGTGCCCGAGGAAATTATGTTCCGGGATGGTTCGCGCGAAACCGAGATCGCGATTCTGCCCCTGGATGACTACCGCGTCACCGTAATGGTAGATTACCACTCGCCGGTACTGGGTTCTCAGCACGCTTCCCTCACCGATCTGCGTCAGTTCAAGGACGAGATTGCCTCTTGCCGCACCTTCTGCTTCCTGCACGAGCTCGAAATGCTTTACAAGCAGAACCTGATCAAAGGCGGTGACCTGAGCAATGCCATTGTGGTGGTAGACCGTGTGGTGGAAGAGAACGAACTAGACTATCTGTCTGACCTTCTCAAAAAGCCCAAAGTGGCCGTGAAGAAGGAAGGAATCCTGAATAATGTGGACCTTCGGTACAAAAACGAACCGGCCCGCCACAAGCTCCTGGACCTGATTGGGGATTTGGCGCTGGTAGGCCGTCCGTTGAAAGGCCAGATCCTGGCCGCCCGGCCCGGACACGCGTCTAACGTGGCGTTTGCGAAGAAAATCAAGAAATACATCAAGGAAACGTCGGTGAAGAACGTGCCGGTGTATGACCCCAAGAAAACGCCCGTGATGGACGTGAACCGGATCATGCAGACCCTGCCCCACCGCTATCCGTTTGTCCTGATTGACAAGATCATCCATCTGGATGAGACCACCGTTACCGGGGTGAAGAACGTGACCATGAACGAGTCCTTCTTCCAGGGGCACTTCCCGGGCAACCCCGTGATGCCGGGCGTGATCCAGATTGAGGCCATGGCGCAGACTGGCGGGATTTTTGTACTGAGCACCGTGCCAGACCCCGAAAATTACTGGACCTACTTTATGGGCATTGACAAATGCCGCTTCAGACGTAAAGTTGTGCCAGGAGATACCATTGTTTTCAAATGCGAACTGTTGGCACCTATTAAACGCGGCATTGCCAGAATGCAAGGCCAGGCCTACGTGGGCGGGCAATTGGTCATGGAAGCCGAGATGTTAGCAAGTATCGTAAGAAAAGACGCATGAATCAGCCATTAGCTTACATCCACCCAGAAGCCAAGATTGCCACCAACGTGGTGGTAGAACCGTTTACCACCATCTCTAAGAACGTAGAGATTGGCGAAGGCACCTGGATTGGCCCCAACGTGACCATCATGGAGGGCGCGCGCATTGGGAAGAACTGCCAGATTTTTCCGGGTGCCGTGATTTCGGCCCCGCCGCAGGACCTCAAATACAAAGGCGAGCCCTCTACGGTATCCATTGGCGACAACACCATCATCAGAGAATGCGTGACCCTGAACCGGGGTACGGCCTTGGATAAAAACACCACCGCCATTGGCGCCAACTGCCTTATCATGGCCTACGTGCATGTGGCGCATGACTGTATCATTGGCAACAACGTGATTGTGGCCAACGGCGTGCAGCTGGCCGGCCACATTGTGATTCATGACCATGTGTTCATTGGCGGTACTTCTGCGGTACACCAGTTTGTGAGCATTGGGGCGCATGCCATGGTATCCGGAGGATCTCTGGTGCGTAAAGACGTACCGCCGTTCATCAAAGCAGCGCGTGAGCCGTTGTCCTACGCCGGGGTAAACTCCATTGGGCTGCGCCGCAGAGGTTTCAGCAACGAGCAGATCAACGACATTCAGCAGATTTACCGTATCCTGTTCATGAGCGGCCTTAACACGGCTTCTGCGGTAGACAAGATTGAGATTGACCTGTCACCTAGCCCGGAGCGCGATGAGATTGTGAACTTTGTGCGCAACTCCGGCCGGGGCATTATCAAAGGGTACCAAAAAGATGCAGATTAAGCTTACCTCTTTAGGCAAGCGCTTTAATTACGAGTGGATTTTCCGGAATCTGTCCTATGAGTTTGTCTCGGGCAAGGCGTATGCCGTGCTGGGGCACAATGGGTCCGGGAAATCCACTTTGCTTTCTATCCTGAGCGGGTACCAGCTGGCCTCAGAGGGCTCGGTGGCCTACGCGGCCCATGGGAAAGAGATTCCCGTGGAACAACTCTACCAGCACCTCTCCCTGGCGGCGCCTTACCAGGACTTGCTGGAGGAATTCACCCTGGAGGAGATGATTCAGTTCCACACCCGTTTCAAACGCCTGCGGGGCGTCACGCCCCAACAACTCCCCGACTTGCTGCAACTCCAGGCGGCCAGGCACAAGCTGGTGCGCGATTTTTCCTCGGGTATGCGGCAGCGCCTGAAACTGGGCCTGGCGCTCTACTCAGACACCTCCCTCCTGCTCCTGGACGAACCCACCACCAACCTGGACCAAGCCGGCGTGGCCTGGTACCTGGAGCATCTGGAACAAAACCGCAGAAACCGCCTGGTCATCATTGGCTCCAACGTGCCCCACGAGTACAGCTTCTGCGACGAGCAACTGCCCATTAACCAATTCCACTACAAAGCGCCGGACCGGAAAAGAGGGTAAAGCCCCGAGGCGTTTTGAGCTTGTTTTTAAGAAACTAACATCAAAAGAGACCCTCGTAGGACCTCCGGACCCTACGAGGTCCTGTGCATGAACCGCAGAGCAGCAAGGGCAAAAGATAATTTTATGAGGCGAGTTGCTCCAAATATTTTTGAAAGAACTGGAACAGCCTAAAAAGTAGCGACTACTCCAAAGACCTCATAGGGTCCGGAGGTCCAACGAGTGTCTCTGCCAAGGGCTTTTCATTTTCCGCCTCCTTTCCTAAAAACACCACCAAAACGCCCAAACTGAAAAAAGCCACCCAAACGGTGGCTTTCCCATATATGTAGTAAGATGGCGCAGATTCTGTTTTACAACAGAGAAAAGGCTTATATGTTTACTCGTTGGCCGGGTACATTTCCGGGGGCTCCTTTTCCTTGGTTTTCAGGATGAAGGGGCGCAGGGCCTCGGTCTCATCAAGGTACAGGAATGCATCGTAGCGCTCCGGAATGATGGTGGGCACGTAGTTGCCGTACTTCTCGCGGTTGGGGTCATAGACCACGCCTATGGCGCGGTGCGCGATCTGCTGCCGGGCCTCGTTGATCTCGCGGAGCTCCCTTGACAGCAGGATCTTGTCTGGCGGACCGGGCATGTGGTGCAGCCAGTCTTCCCAGGAACCCTCGCGGGCGGGCGGTACTTCCATCTTCTTCATGGGCGCTCCCCAGGAATCGCCGGCAATGACGGAGCCCTCATAGGAACCGAAGCCCGCCAGGTACACATTCTCGCGCCCGTACTGTTGGCGCGCCAGTTGCCCAATGTTGACCATCCCGGCCCGGGCCATGTCGGTGAAGCGGGCATCGCCGATGTGGGTGTTGTGCTCCCAGATAATGGCTTTGGCGTTGGGTCCGTGGAATTCCAGCAGCCGGTTCAGGGTCTCCATCATGTGCTCATCCCTGATGTTCCAGGAGTTGCCACCGCCTCGCACCATAGATTTGTAGTAGCGCTCAGCGTTCACGGCTACCAGGGCGTTTTGCTCGGCATCAAACACTGCCTCGGGATTAGTGGGTTCGCCCTGTTCCCGTTTGCCCAGTTCCTGCAGCATAGACACTACCTCTTCCTCGCAGTCTTCAGACACGTAGGCCACGGCCCGGGCGTATTCCTGCGGGTCTGAGCTGTAGGGCTCAAAGCACTTGAACGCTTCCTTGGCGGCTTTCACGGCCTGCCCGTCTTTCTTCTCCAGGTACTTCATGATGCGCTGCAACGAATCCCAGAGGCTGTAGACGTCTAGCCCGTAGAAGCCCACTTTGTTAGTGTTAGGCCGGTCATTGTGTTCTTTGAGCCACTCCACTAGCGCGGCTACTTCCCAGTTGCCCCACATCCAGGTGGGCCAGCGGTTGAAGTGCTTGAGCACGTCAGACACCTTGGTGCCGGGCTTGCAGTAGCCGCGTATGAACTTGTTGATCTGGTAACAGTCGGGCCAGTCGCCTTCCACGGCAATGAAGGTAAAGCCTTTCTCTTCAATCAGGCGCTTGGAAATGGCGGTGCGCCAGGCGTAGTATTCTGAGGTGCCGTGCGAGGCCTCTCCCAACATGACAATGCGGGCATCGCCAATGTCCTCCAGCAGAATATTCAGGTCAGCTTTGTTCTCCAGCCGATGGCACGGCAGTTTCAAATAAGTCATGGATTAAGGGCAAAATGAACTCCCTGCCTTTTACCCCCCAAGGCTTTTAAAAGTTTGCCCGTTTTTGGCCTATTTTTTCAGAAACAGGTCATTTACAGCAGCTTCTACATAGCTCAGTCTTTGAATAAGTACATCGCGCAGGCCCCGGCAACAGAATAGCTCTATTTTTTGCAAAGGCAGGGAAGCGCCCCCAAACCCGGCTGCCAGCCCTTGGTGTTGGACGGATTAAAACGAAAAAGTGGCGGCATCTGGTTAGACGCAGCCACTCCGTGATAATTGAATTTTACAATATTACCGTCCCCCGAAAACTCTTCGGAGCAGCTCGGTGGTGCGGGCCACCGGGTTTTCCCGGATGTTGGCTTCTTCCTGCGCCACCAGCGTAAACAGGCCGTCAATGGCTTTTTGCGTGGCGTAGGCCTCCAGGTCTGGGTTTACTTTCTTCACCATCGGGATTTTGTTGTAGCTGGTCACCAGCTGGGTGTAGTACTTGGTGGCGCTCACTTTGTCCAGTGACTGCTTCATGATGGGGCTGAACGCCGCCGTGAGCTGGCTGGTGGTGGTGCGCTTCAGGAACTGCGTGGCGGCGTCTTTCTCCCCGCGCAGGATGTTCCAGACATCGGTGAAGGTGAGCTGCTTGATGGCGTTGAGGAAGATAGGCCCGGCACTTTTTGCCGCATCCTCTGCCCCACGGTTGAGCGTGAGAATGAACTTGTCTACCTCAGCCCCCAGGCCAATCTGCCTGAGCGTGTTTTCTACCCGCTGCACATCGGGCGGAAAAGGAATCCTGATCAGGCTGTTTTTATAGAATCCATCGGGCTGGGAGGCCTGCGCCGTGCCTTTGTTGATGCCCTGCGACAGGGCTTGCTTCAGGCCATTGGCCACCTCGGTTTGGGTAAGCGGGCCCGCCGTGGTTTGCCCGGTTTGCTGCATCACGCCGCCAATGGCCTGTTGTACCTGGCTGGCCGTGCAGGAAGACAGGGCTATCATCAGCAGTCCGCTGAAAACAAAAGAGGGCGAGACTAGTTTCTTCATACGTGCGTACATGTTTATTACTTTTGACCTACGGTGGTCAAGGGGGCCCACGCATAAATCAAGCCAAATAAATGAAACAGGAAATATCGGCAGAAATCATCACCATCGGTGATGAGCTTCTGTACGGACAGGTCATTGACACCAACTCGGCCTGGATAGGTCAGGAACTGGCCAAAATAGGGATCAGGGTACGGCAGATCACCAGCATCTCAGACCAGCCAGACGCCATCTGCGCCGCCTTAACCCAGGCCCTCTCGCGGGCCCACGTTATTTTGCTCACCGGCGGCTTGGGCCCTACCAAGGATGACCTCACCAAACACACCCTGGCCCGCTTCTTTAACACGGAGTTGCAACTGCACCAGCCTTCGTTAGACGACGTGGAAGCTATTTTCAGGAAATACAACCGGCCCATGCTGGAAGTAAACCGGCAGCAGGCCTTTCTGCCGGCTACCTGCACGCCCATCCGCAATGCGCTGGGCACCGCGCCGGGCATGCTGTTTGAAGAGCAGGGCGCGCTCATTGTGTCTATGCCCGGGGTGCCGTTTGAGATGAAGCAGATGATGTCTGATTCTGTACTTCCGCGCCTACAGCAGCACTTTCAACTGCCGCAGATTGTCCACAAGGTGGTGCAGACCGTGGGCATTGGCGAGTCATTCCTGGCCGAGGCAATCGCCGAGTGGGAAAACAACCTTCCTCCAAATCTCAAGCTGGCGTACCTGCCGCACCTGGCGGGCGTGCGCCTGCGCCTGACCGGCATACCCGATGGCACACACGACCTGGAAGCCCAGCTGCAAGACCAATTAGCCAAGCTAACCCCACTCATTGCCGACCATATCTTTGCCTTCGGCGAAGTGACCCTGGAGGAAGCCATTGGACGATTGCTGAACGAACGGAACCTTACCATTTCCACCGCCGAGAGTTGCACCGGCGGCTTGGTGGCCCATAAGCTGACCAGTGTGCCCGGCAGTTCGGCGTACTTCATGGGCAGCGTGGTGGCCTACAGCAATGAGGTAAAGAAAGCTCAATTGGGCGTGCCCGCTGAAATATTGGAAAAACATGGCGCCGTAAGCGAGGAAACCGTGCGGGCCATGGCCGAGGGTGTAAGACACCTGCTGCACACCCATGTGGGCATTGCCACCAGCGGCATTGCCGGTCCGGATGGCGGCACCCCTGAAAAACCCGTGGGCACCATCTGGATTGCCTACGCAGACGCCCACCAAACCGTGGCCCGCAAACTAAATTACAACAAAACCCGCCAGCTCAATATAGAGTACACGGCCTTGCAGGTCCTGAACCTGGTGCGGCAAAGTTTACCGCCGCGGGTTGAGGAATAAGCAAAAAAGGCTAAATTTGCCTAACAACAGTTAGGTTCGTAGAGATCTGTTACCCGGCAAGGGCAATCATTCCCTGTTTTTTCTGTAACATTGTACTACCTATTGCTTACCCAACTGACGTATTCTGTTCCTTCATTAACCAATAATTGACTGACACATACCTATGGCTCTTGTAGAAATGGTGATGCCCAAAATGGGCGAAAGTATCATGGAAGGCACCGTGCTCAAATGGTTAAAGCAAGTGGGTGATACCATTGAACAAGACGAATCTGTACTGGAAGTAGCCACCGACAAAGTTGATACCGAGGTACCGGCCATCCACGGCGGGGTGCTGAAGGAGATTCTGGTGCAGGAAGGCCAGGTGGTAGCCGTTGGGGCCCCCATTGCCCTCATCAGCACCGGCGGCGATGACGCGCAGCCCACATCGGCTCCGGCGCAGGAGGCCGCTCCCACTGCAGCCCAGCCTGCTACCCAACCAGCCGCGCACCCGGCCGAAGCTCCGCAGGCATCGGCCCAGGTGACCCAACGCTT
Organism: Rufibacter psychrotolerans; assembly: GCF_016924645.1. Classification (GTDB taxonomy): domain Bacteria; phylum Bacteroidota; class Bacteroidia; order Cytophagales; family Hymenobacteraceae; genus Nibribacter; species Nibribacter psychrotolerans. The sequence goes on from NZ_JAFFJV010000016.1 coordinate 25,670, forward strand.
AGAGCAACCCGCCTCAGGCCGTTTCTACTCTCCTTTAGTACTGAATATTGCCCGCGAAGAAGGCATTTCTATGCAGGAACTGGAGTACATTCCGGGTACTGGCAAAGAAGGCCGTGTGTCTAAAAAAGATATCCTGGAATATGTAGCCAACCGCCAGAATGGCGCTCCCGCTGCACCAGCCCAACCCGTTCCTCAACCGGCTGCGGCTCCTGCCCCACAACCGGCGCCTGTTGCAGCTCCTCAGCCTCAGGCTGCTCCGGCGGCCAGCACTCCGGCAGTAACTCCGGCGCAGTCTTACAGCGGCAATGTGGAAATCATTGAGATGGACCGCATGCGCAAGATGATCTCGCAGCGCATGGTGGACAGCAAGCGGATTTCGCCGCACGTGACCTCTTTTGTGGAGGCCGATGTGACCAACCTGGTGAACTGGCGCACCAAGATGAAGGACGCTTACAAGAAGCGCGAGGGCGAGAACCTCACCTTCACTCCAATCTTCATTGAGGCCATTGTGAAAGCCATCAAAGATTTCCCGATGATCAACGTGAGCGTAGACGGCGACCGTATCATCAAGAAACGCGACATCAACATTGGGGTAGCCGTGGCCTTGCCATCTGGTAACCTGATTGTGCCCGTGATCCACAACGCCGACCAGATGAACCTGAACGGCCTCACCAAGAAGGTGAACGACCTGGCTAACCGCGCGCGTCTGAACAAACTTACCGCCGCTGATCTGGCCGACCCCACCTACACCATCTCCAACGTGGGCTCCTTCGGGAACGTCATGGGCACACCAATCATCATGCAGCCGCAGGTGGCTATTATGGCCGTTGGGGCCATCAAGAAGAAACCGGCGGTGATTGAGACTCCGGAGGGTGATTTGATCGGGATCCGGCAGTTCATGTTCCTGTCGCACAGCTATGACCACCGCGTGGTAGACGGTTCTTTGGGCGGCATGTTCGTGCGCCGCGTAGCGGATTATCTGGAAGGTTTCGATCCGAACACCACTATATAGATTTGAAGATTTGAAAATTGGGAGATTTGAAAACACTCTCCTGACCAGAAAGCCTCTCCTTTGCCGGAGAGGCTTTTCTGTTATGAGGTACGTTTCCAGCCCTTTTTCGGCAAAACAGCCTTAAAACGGAATTCAATAACCAACATCCCAAGAATATAGTAAAAGTGTTATCTTACCTTGAACAGACCATCTGACGTTTCTACCCTATGAAAAATGCGCTTTTACTCGTCATTATTGCCTTTCTACTTTTTCTGTCCATATTCTTCTACTGGAAGCAAAGTCAGGCCGAAACCGAGTTAGCCTCAGCCAATGAGAAAATCACCAGCCTGGAGCAGCAGATCCGGCGCATGACGAATAATATACCCGCAGATACGCTTCGGCCCACCCAGTCTACCCAACCAGAAATAGCATCCACCGAGACTGAGGAGAAAATCACCCCGCCGGAATCCACCACGTTTGAAGAGGAAATCGGTACGCTAAGCGAAAGCGATGTGCAGCGCCTCAAACGCAAAGGCCTCAGGAACCCGGAAGCCGACCTCATGAACGATGTCATGCGGAAGCAAAAAAGCCTGATTACTGCTTCTGGCAGTGTAGGCGGCACCATGGCCATCCGTGACGTTCGCATCCTTAACGATCGGTACGCCCTCGCTTACTTTGAAGACGGCCACAACGGCGGTTATGTCCTGCTTCGCTACTCTGTAGACAACGGCGCCATCACCTGGACCAGGCTGGATTCTTATACCATGTAGTGTTTCAGGCCTGTTTTCTGGAATATGAGCTTGAAATAGAGTAAAGAAATTCCTAAAAGCACTGGCGCGAGACTTCAGTCTCGTGACTTGGGATGAAGCGAGTCTCCAGACTCGCCGGGAACCACAAGCTAAAAGGACCTTTCTATGGCGCGGATTTACTTCCGTTCCTTGCCTGTGTTCTAAAGGCACGGAAGTAAATCCGCGCCATAGTTAACTCAGCCATGCGCGGTTTCGCTGCGGGGCAGCGAGGGTAGTCTGGAGACTACCCATCATCGGTAGGCACGAGTTGCAAACTCGCGCCAGCGGGTGAGAACGTAAAAGGCTTATAAACAAAAAACGGCTGCCCTGTTGAGAGCAGCCGTTTTCTTATTCATCAAATTTCAACTTCTATTCAGTAGGAAGCGCAGCGAGGCTCTGCTCCAAGGCGGCAATCTTAGCTTCTGCGTCTGATTGCTTTTTGCGTTCGGCGCTGATTACGGCTTCCGGGGCACCGCTCACGAAACGTTCGTTGCTCAGTTTCTTCACTACGCTGGCCAGGAAGCCTTTGGTGTAATCCAGTTCCTTCAGGAGGCGGGCGCGTTCAGCGGCGGCGTCAATGTTGCCCTCCATCGGGATGAAGAACTCAGAACTGTCTACCACGAAGGAAAGCGCGTTGTCCAGTTGCTGCTCGGTTTCCTGGATTTCGCTCAGGTTTGCCAGTTTGCTTACCAACGTTTCGTACCCCGCGATGGCGTTCTTGCCTTCCACCAGGCGCACGTGCAAAGCCAGCTTTTTGGCCGGCGAAATGTTCTTGCTGTTGCGCAGGTTCCGGATCTGGCCAACCACGTTGAGTACGTACTCTGTCTGCTTGAGCAGATCAGCGTCTACCCTACCTTGCTGCGGCCAGGAAGCCACTACCAGGCAATCTTTGGCAGTACGCTCTTTCATGGAGTTCCATATCTCCTCAGAGATGAACGGCATGAACGGATGCAGCACCTTCATGAGTTTCTCCAGGAATTCATTGGTGGCCTGCAACGTAGCCGCGTCAATAGGTGACCCGAAGGCTGGTTTGATCATCTCCAGGTAATTGGAGCAGAAATCATCCCACACTAGTTTGTACACGGTGAGCAGGGCATCGGAAATCCGGAATTTGTCAAAGTGGTCTTCCAGGGTGTTGAGCGCCTCGTTGAACTTGGAGTCAAACCACTTGATAGCCTTCTCGTTCGGGTTCGCTAAGGTCTCGTCAACTTCCCAGCCGTTGATCAATCTAAAAGCATTCCAAATCTTGTTGCTGAAGTTCCGGCCCTGCTCGCAGAGTTTCTCATCAAACAGCAAGTCGTTACCGGCCGGTGAGCTGAAGAGCATCCCCGCGCGTACGCCATCGGCACCGTATTTGTCAATCAGATCCAGCGGATCTGGCGAGTTACCCAGCGATTTGGACATCTTGCGGCCTTGGGCATCGCGCACAATCCCGGTGAGGTACACGTTTTTGAACGGCAACTCCTTGCGGAACTCGTATCCGGCCATGATCATCCGGGCCACCCAGAAGAACAGAATCTCAGGGGCTGTTACCAGGTCATTGGTGGGGTAATAGTACAGGATATCCTCGTTGTCCGGGTCTTTGAACCCATCGAACACCGAGATTGGCCACAACCAGGAAGAGAACCAGGTATCCAGCACGTCCTCGTCCTGACGCAGATCAGACAATTGCAGATCGGCGTTGCCGGATTTCTCACGGGCTTCGGTTAAGGCTTCCTCGGCGGTACGGGCTACCACAAACGTACCGTCTGGCAGGTAGTACGCCGGAATGCGCTGGCCCCACCACAACTGACGCGAGATACACCAGTCATGCACGTTCTCCATCCAGGAACGGTACATGTTCTTGAACTTAGGCGGATGCAGCTTGATGGTGTCGTTCATCACGTTCTCCAGGGCTGGTTTGGCCATGGCGTCCATTTTGCACCACCACTGCATAGACAGCTTGGGCTCAATCACGGCATCGGTACGCTCCGAGAACCCTACGTTGGTCACGGAGTCTTCCACCTTCTCCAGCAGGCCAGCCGCCTCCATGTCTTTGGTGATTTTCTTGCGCACCACAAAGCGGTCCTCGCCCACGTACAGGCCAGCGCGCTCATGGATAGTTCCGTTGTCGTTTAACACATCAATGCTAGGCAGGTTGTGCTTCACGCCCAGTTCATAGTCGTTGATGTCGTGGGCCGGGGTTACTTTCAATACCCCCGTTCCGAACTCGCGGTCTACGTACTCGTCAAATATGATGGGAATGGCACGGTTCACCAGCGGAATGATGGCTTTTTTGCCGGCCAGGTGCTTGTAGCGCTCATCCTCGGGGTGCACGCAGATAGCCACATCGCCCATGATGGTCTCGGGGCGTTTGGTGGCTACGGTGAGCACTTCGTCAGAACCTTCAATGGCGTAGCGCAGGTAGTACAGCTTGCCGTTTACCTGCTTGAAGTTTACCTCCTCGTCAGACAACGCCGTTAATCCCTGCGGGTCCCAGTTTACCATGCGCACACCGCGGTAGATGTGGCCTTTGCGGTACAGATCCACGAACACCTGAAGAACGGCATCGGTCATGTCTGGCTCCATGGTGAAACGGGTGCGGTCCCAGTCGCAGGAGGCACCCAGTTTCTTGAGCTGCTCCAGGATAATGCCACCGTATTTTTCTTTCCACTCCCAGGCGTATTCCAGGAACTCCTCGCGGGTAAGGTCACTTTTGTTGATTCCTTTCTCCTTGAGCATGTTCACCACGCGGGCCTCAGTGGCGATGGAAGCATGGTCAGTACCCGCTACCCACAAAGCCTCTTTGCCTTGCATGCGGGCGCGGCGCACCAGCACATCCTGAATGGTGTTGTTGAGCATGTGGCCCATGTGCAGCACGCCCGTTACGTTGGGCGGCGGAATTACCACCGTGTAAGGCTCTTTTCTGGGGTTTGGTTTAGACTTGAAGAAGCCGCGCTCCAGCCAGGTGGCGTACCACTTGTCTTCTACTTCTTTGGGGTTGTATGTTTTAGGAATTGACATCACTACAATGTGCTAATGTTTTTATGTGCTGATGTGCCACTAAAGCAGCGCCCGCACGAACCATGCGAAGCTACAAAAATAGCAAATTAGCCGATGTTAGTTGCCAGATATTGGTCAAGCTCTCTGCTAATGCTCCCGTTTTCAGGATGATTTCGGGAAAAGAGGGTAGAAACGATGCCGGTGGTGACACTCGTAGGACCTTCGAACACTACCAGGTCTGTTGCATGGCACCACCTGCTTCCGCTGGCGCGAGCCTCCGGCTCGTGTCCGCACGCATTCCCGAGATAACCAGATTCACTCTCTTCTGTCATCCTGCAAGGATCTTGTGTCAAACCAGACAAGCATTGGAGAGACACTACTGCCGTTTGCCCACAAGATTCTTTCAGGAGGACAAAAAGAAGGTATGCAATGCGTGGGGACACGAGCCAGAGGCTCGCGCCAGCGAACAAATAGTGGCTCCCGTTTCGGGTCAATTTTACAGAAACCAGCCCTGAAACGTCATAAAACAAAAAACCCGCACGAGGCGGGTTCCTGAATAGCTTTCTATGGAAAGATTAGCTGGCGTGCAACCACTCTTTCTTGGCTAACAAGGCTTCCTCGGTCTCGCGGTAATCGGGGTCATCCACGCAGCAGTCTACCGGGCAGACCGCGGCACACTGCGGTTCCTCGTGGAAACCGACGCACTCGGTGCACTTGTCAGAGACTATGTAATAAAACTCATCTGAGATAGGCGGTTGCGGGGCTTTGCCGTCCACTACTACGCCGCCGTCTTTTTCCACTTGGGTCAGAGAGGTACCATCGGCCCAGGTCCACTGTACGCCACCTTCATAGATAGCCGTGTTGGGGCACTCCGGCTCGCAGGCGCCGCAGTTGATACACTCATCCGTAATCATTATAGCCATAATCGTATCTCCTGTTTCTTTTTAGTAATTTCGCGCCGCCCTGGGCACGCCATTCCGCGCACAAAAGTAATAGGTTATGCGCATTGTATCAAACGTTTCTCACGCTTCCACTGTTTCCCCAATATGCTTACCTTAGAAAACAGACTTTCCGCTTTTATACAACTGGGAGATTACCTCCGCACCTTACCCGAAGAGGAACGCCGCTACCTGGCCCGCCGGGCCGGCCAGCACAATAACTTCTTTGACTTCCCCAACGTCTCGGCGGCGCTGGACGGCATTGCCAGCATGTTGCAGAAAGACCAACTGGAGGCCTGGGTGGCTCAATATGATATTCCCCAAACCAATCCTTCGCCTAAGAAAGTGGGCGTGGTCATGGCGGGGAACATTCCGGCCGTGGGTTTCCATGACGCGCTTTGTATCCTGATTACCGGCCATGTGCTGCAGGCCAAGCCCAGCTCAGATGACCCTTTCCTGCTGCCGCACCTGCTGGGCAAGCTGGTGGAGATTGAACCGCAGTTTCAGGAGCAGATTCAACTGGTGCAGATGCTAAAGGAGTCTGACGCCATTATTGCCACTGGCTCTGACAACACGGCCCGCTACTTTGAGTATTACTTTGCCAAGCGCCCCAACATTATCAGGAAAAACCGCACCAGTGTGGCCGTGCTCACCGGCGAGGAAACCCAGGAAGAATTAGCGGCCCTTGGCGATGACATCTTGCAGTACTATGGCCTGGGCTGCCGAAACGTGGCCAAAGCCTACGTGCCCCAGGACTACGACTTCACTCCGTTTTTTGAAGCCATTCAGTCTAAACAGGAGGTAGCCAACCACCACAAGTACCAGAACAACTACGACTACAACAAGTCCATTTACCTGGTGAACGGCGTGCCGCACCTGGACAACGGTTTCCTGATGGTGACCCAAAGCCAGCAGTTGGTCTCCCCCATCTCGGTCCTTTTCTATGAGCCGTATACCACTAAGGAAGACCTGGCCCAGAAGCTGGAGGCGGTGCAGGAGAAGCTGCAATGCGTGGTTTCCAAGGAAGCGCACTGGCCCCAGAGCTTCGCCTTCGGGCAAGCGCAGTGCCCCTCTGTGAAGGATTACGCCGATGGCGTGGATACCATGGAATTCTTGCTTAAATTGTAATATCCTTTAGGGCCGTTTCTTAAAAAGTAGCCCTAAAACGCGTTTTTTCACGGTGGCAACAGATTTCATGCAGCTTTATTGCATAAAATATCGTTTGCAGATGTAATAAATTCTTTATTCATTGGTATACCGACTAACATCAAACACGCTTACCATGGAAAAAACCCTGCCCCACCACCAACTGATTGAGAAGGAAATCATACCGCAGCTACAGTTCGGACAAGAGGACGTACTACCCGATAAAGAATCTAAGGTAAGGCGTCAGCATGATCTGGAACGCGCCAGCCGTTTAGGCAATGGCTACCAGGGAAAGGTAGAACTCTCCTTCCAGGTGGTCACCGGCGATGTGCTTCGGGTACAGACTACCATCTGGCAAGTTGACAAGGAATTCACCACCATCAAATCTGGGGTTACCTTGCCCACCCGCTCCATCTTAGGAGTGGAGTTCTTCTAAGCAAGACGGCGTACGTTACATCACATTTACTGATAAAGCAGAAAAGGCCTTTGGTGTTCAACCAAAGGCCTTTCTCTTGCAGCGGGTTTACGGTGCTATTCTGCTATTGGCGATAGCATCGCCTAAAGCCTACTTCTGCTGAACAGTCATTCTGGGGCTTAATTTTAAAAACCAGCCTCAAAACGTAAACACCAGCGTACGCCTGGGCCAGTCATCAGCCAGAGGCTAGGCTCGCAAGCGGAGGAAATCTGGGCATTAGATTCTCTCCAGCACTTTCAGAATCAGGTCATCAATCACTTCCTCGGCATTTTGAGCGAACTGGTGGGTAATGCGGTTGGCCACAATGGCGTTGAGCGAAAGCACCTCGTGCCCCAGCAGGCGGCCCAGGCTGTAGATGCCGGCGGTTTCCATCTCAAAGTTGGTGAACCGTACGTCCTCAAACCGGAACGCCTGCAGCTTTTCAATTACGCCTTCAATCTTGGGCTGCAGGCGCAGCAAACGGCCCTGGGGGGCGTAGAACCCAGGGCAGGTGAACGTGTTTCCGTGAATCATGTCTCCGGCAATCTGTTCCCGCAACAGGTCTGAGCCTTTGGCGCAGTAGGGCAGGAACCCCAGCCCAAGGGCCAGTTGCAGGTTCACGGCAATCTCGGTCTCGTAGCCGGTTTCCATGAGCGGGTAGAACTGCATAAGCGTGTCTAGCCCCACGGCGTACTCAGTGGCCAGGTGGCTGCCCAGCGGCACGTCTTCCTGCAGAGCGCCGGAGGTGCCAATGCGCACAATCTTGAGGGCGATGCGGTCTTCAGGGGCCACTGGTTCGCGACTCACGAAGTCTATGTTCACCAGCGCGTCCAGCTCGTTCAGCACGATGTCAATGTTGTCCGTCCCGATGCCCGTAGACACCACCGAGATCCGCTTGCCTTTATAGTAGCCGGTGTGCGTGACAAACTCGCGCTTGGCCACCTGCACCTCCATGGAATCAAAGTGGCGGCTCACGCGGGCCACGCGGTCCTGGTCGCCCACGGTGATGATGGTGTCAGAGATCATCTCGGGCAGCAGGTTCAGGTGGTAGATGCTGCCATCGGCGTTCAAAATCAGTTCAGACTCCGGAATACGGGCCATAGGTTCATAGTTTTAGGTGGTGGAATCCCTTTTTGCCTTCGCCTTAGGCGGAAGCAGGAACGTTTTTGGTCATTCTCAAATCAGAGCCATCGGCCAGAGGCCGAAAGCAACTCACACCCGCCAGAGGCGAGCGAGGGAAATATAAAACAGAAAAGCGCCCGACACTGCTTACTTCTGAAGCAACATCAGGCGCTTTCTTCACAAATTATCTTCTTTATACAGCCTTGGGTTGCTCCGTCTTGCGTCGGGTCAGGCCTTTGTACGGGTTGTAGCCGTTGGTGTTTTTCTGGTAATACCCAGTGCCGTCATAGGGACGCTTGTCGGGGTGTTCCTGGCAGGTGGTGGAGCAGGCGCCGTCCATCTTGGTGCCGCATTCCTCGCAGATGGGCACGTGCAGGTTGCAGTGCGGGTTGGCGCAGTTTACCATACGGGCCGAGGGCGTGCTGCACACGTGGCAGCGGGAAATCACCACGGGGTTTACGGTGTTCACGTCTACGGCCACGCGGTTGTCAAACACGTAGCATTTGCCCTCAAAGTCCTCGCCGCCGGCTTCCATGCCGTACTTGATGATGCCCCCGTGCAACTGATACACGTTTTCAAAGCCTTTCTCCAGCAGGAACGCACTGGCTTTTTCGCACTTAATGCCGCCGGTGCAGTACGTCAGGATTTTCTTGCCCTCGTACTTCTCCTTCAGTTCGTCCAGCTTTTCGGGGAATTCCCTGAAGTTTTCAATGTCCAGCGTGACGGCGTTCTTGAACTTGCCCATGCTGTGCTCATAGTCTGAGCGCACGTCCAGCACCACCACGTCATCCTGGTCTTTCATCTCCTTGAATTCCTGCGGCGACAAGTGCACCCCGGTGCGTTGGGTGGGGTCAATGTTACGCAGGCCGGCGTGTACAATTTCGGGCTTGTGCCGCACGTGCAGCTTGGTGAACGCGTGCTCGTCGGCGTAGTCCACCTTGAAGTCGATGCCCTCAAAACGTGCATCGGCCTTTACAGCAGCCATATAGGCCTCGCAGTCTTCCACCAGGCCCGAGACGGTTCCGTTCAGGCCCTCAGACGCCACAATAATGCGGCCCAGCAGGTTCAACTTAAGACACAGCAGGTGGTGCTCCTCCCGGAAAGCCTCTGGGTCTTCAATCTTGGTGTAATGGTAATAGAGTAAGATACTGTACTTTTTCATACGGCTTAGTTTCAGACTAAGTGTAAAATGTAGTGAGACATAAGACACAAGATTCAAGACATAAGACTCTCTTCTTGAGTTCTAATTTTGGGCAAATTTACAGAAAACAGCCCGAAAACGGAAAATGACAAATATCAGTCCTGAGTTCTGAGTCTGTAGTCCTGAGTCTCCTTCATTGGGATAACAGAAGTCCTGTGGCTTATGTCTTGCGTCCTGTGTCTTTCTAAACCGGTTTGGCCGGGTTCCCGAAGACGGTTTGTTTGGCAGCCACATCGGCCACTACCACTGCTCCGGCGCCCACGCGGGCATTCTTCCCAATTTTCACCCCCGATACGATTACGGCCCCCGTGCCAATGAAAGCCCCTTCGGCGATGGTGACGCCCGCGTTGACCATGGCACCGGCCCCTAACTGCACATGATCTTCCAAAACGGCATTGGTGTCTACCACAGCCCGTCCGCCAATGATGCAGCCGTTGCCCACCTTAGCGTTGGCGTTCACGATGGCACCGGCCTGCACGAAGTTACCGTGCCCCAGCCAGGCGTGCTCAGACACGTAGCTGAACTTATGGATGGCGTTCACGGGCACCACCTTGTAATCTTCCTTGAGCATGTTGGTGAGGCTTTTGCGCGCGGCCGTATCTTCGGCGGCCACAAACACGTCACATTTCTCGCCTAGCATTTTGAGGAAATTCTCGTCCTCGGTGTTGCCCATCACGGTGATCTCGTTCACCTCTTGTTGCTGCAGGGCTACTTTGTCGTCTAGAAAGCAATACACAATGACGTCGTTGCTCTGGAAAGCATCTAACGCCAGCACGCCCAACTCCTGGGCGCCTAATATGATTACGGGATTTTGCATGGTCTTTACTTTTGGTGTATGTACGGCTGTCCTGCGGGAAAGCCTACGGTGCCTCTTCCTGCCAGAAAAGAGGCTTGGGTGACGCCTGTTTTCAGAAAAACGGATCGAAAACAATCGGCCCGCAAAAATAGGCAAAGAAAACCGAATAGGTTACCTTCTCCTGGAAGACAGCCGCTTGATCCAGTGAGGGATTGGCCCCCAACTTATCACCACTAACAAAAAGAAGGGTAGTAATGGTGCCCGGTATCGGTGCAGAGAACCCAGGTTAGGCGTGGGAAGCGTCACCAATACCGCCGAGATTATGAAAAAGACGAGCAAAGCGGCTAAGAAAGAAGGTAGCTGAGGGAGCCTTCTAGTTTTAACCAGTTGAAACACGCACAGCAATACAACTAGAACCAGAACGAGGCTTTCAACAGCCATGAGCTTGTAGAGCAGAGGCGCGGGCTCCCAGATAAACGGCCTGCATAGCATCTGAAACACGGCAGACGGCGCGTGCAACACCACAGAAACCACAGTAGGCTGTAAGTGGGGAAACGCCAAGTGCGGTTTGGAGAGATCCGTGATTGCCAGAAGGTTGTGGTAGTTCCAGAGAATGTGCCGGACGAAGAAATCAAGCTTAAAGGTAGGATGGGCAAAAGAGGCTATAAACGCTCCTATTACCAGTAGCCCCAACCAGACCATGCACTGCCTTGCCGTCGGCCGGAGCCACTCTACCCGGTTCACCAGCCATTTCACCGCCAGGAAAGTGGTTAAAAGCACCAAAACAACGGCTGCCAAAAAGAACTTAATGCGCCAGAGCAGCCAAATGCAGGGGAAAAGCCATAGCAGCGGTCTCCAGGACTCAGCTACTTTGGTTGCCTTGTAAAGCTGCAGGAACAGCCCTACCGTAAGGCAAAGACTTCCCATGAAGAGCGCATCTTTGGTGACACCGCTGGTCCAGAAAACCACCGAGGGGAAGTACAAAAAAGCAATGAGGGCTCCCATCCTAAACTGCGGAAAGTATTCGCCAAGCTTTTGAACCAGGAACCAGCATCCCCAGAAACTGAACAAAGAGAGGTAGGCTCCGCTCCACCAGTAAGAGCTGTTGGTTAAGAAATAGAAGAGGCTGAGCGGCTTCAGGAAAAACAGAGAATTGGAGTACGTACTCCAACCTATGCCAGTGTCAGTTACATCATTAAAAAACAGGAACCTAAGGTACCAGGACGGGTTTTGTGTTGCGGCCTCCACCACCTTCAGGGTTGCGGTATGACTGGTCCAAGTATCTCCACCTTCGTCTAAATAGTTCAAATAAATCCACCCTAAAACAACCCCGCACCCAAGTTTGAACAACAAAGCTGACCAGAAAACCAAGCCCAAGCCTTTTCCCCGCACAGGCTGCCAAAGCAGATACACCAACAAAAAGAAAACGGGAAGGTGGAGCCAATCGGCGAGTTGGTTCATGCGGGAGAGAGGTTCTGTTTCATCAGGCGGTGCCCGACCACGCAATGTACGCATTTTCGGGGAGTGCAGTAGCCATGGTAGAGCCCCAGGAGTGCCTGGGAATCTCCGGCCGATCTGTGCGGGAAGCCCAAACCGGTGAACAGGCGAGTGATGCTGTTGTGCTCCTTGCTCATGCTTTCCAGCAGGTCTACCGCTTTCTCCTGAAAGGCTCCTTTATCTATGCGGCGGCTGTAGGCTACCAGCAGGGGCGCTACCACGTTAATCAGGAGTCCGTCAACACTCTCGTCGCCCATTCCTGGCAGAGGAGTTTTGGCGGGTTTACCGGGCCCGTAATGCTGCTGCCAGTAGCGGGGCGGCACCTGCTTAAAGAAGGCATGGTACTCCTGTTTTGTCTCACAGGCCACCAATCCCGACCACAGGTGCTCATGGGCTTGCAACACGGCCAACCATTGGGCTACCCTTACCGCCGGGAAATTGGCAGGCCTGAGCCTAAGGTAATTCCAGGCGCTCTGCGGAAGAGCCGGGGGCAGCGAATGCTTCTTCGCCAGGTATTGGTGCTCCTTCGCCATGCTTGTCAGGTACTCTTCCTGTAGTTCTGCCTGGCCCGCCTGTAACAACCCGGCCTGCCCAAACACCAGGGCCTCCAGTTGCTTCGCGGAGTGCCGGTAGCGTTTCACCAAGCCTAGGGGCAGGACCTGTACCAACCTCAGGAAGCCTTCCTGGTTAATCTTAAACCCGAACCCGGCCGCCATGGTCTGGTACACGGTGCTTTCCCAATCCTGTTTGTTTTGCTCCAGCCGCTCCAGCACCACCTTGGCTTTGGCTTCAAGCCGTTCCAGCAGCGTTTTGTCCATCATGGAGGATTTATAGACCGGATCTACCTGCGGGAGCTGCGGGGCGCAGGGAATCACTTCCTGGCTCCAGACCAGCTCCTGGTATTTGGCCTGCAAGGGCAGCGCTGTCCGGCCCCGCAGTTCCAGGGTGGGCATCAGGGTTCCTTCTTCCCGGAGAACGGGTTCATCGTTTTCCCACACTACGTGCAGCACCACCTGGTTGTACCGGGCATCGTGCTGGTGTTGGTGCCGGCGCCAGTCAGAGGCCTTCAGGTGCAGTTCCACGCTGCCCACCCATTCGGTATCGCCAATCCTGATCCGGGCCCCGGTAAAATCCGGGCCGGCGTTGGAGCGGTTGTAGAAGCCAGGATGCAGCACGACCACTGCTTCACCGGTGGTGGTCAGCAGACCTGCTTTCCCGAAGTACTGGTAGCGCCAGAGGTAGTGCAGGAAGTCTTCTTTCATGGAACAGCCTTTCACGTGTCTCTGCTCATACGCAGGCGCACATGAAAGGCTGCTTTGAGACCTCTGCTGGAGAAGGCTTTCTGTTTTAGGGCCTATTTTACTGAATCGGGCTTAAAACAGATGAGTACGCTGTAAACGCCAGGGCTATTTGGGCAGGTACTCGTTGAGGTAGCGCTCCATCTCCTGCTGCACGGTTAAGGCCGCCGCGCGGGCTTTCTCGGCGAAGTCTTCGCCCTGAGAAGCGTAAATGATCTGGCGGGCAGAGTTGACCAGCAAGCCGCACTGCTTGTTCATGCCGTACTTGGCTACTTCTGCCAGACTTCCGCCCTGTGCGCCCACGCCCGGCACCAGCAGGAAGTGGTCTGGGGCCAGATCGCGGATGCGCTCCAGGTAGTCATGGCGGGTGGCACCCACCACGTACATCAGGTTATCGGCGGTGCCCCAGGCCTGGCTGTTGTGGATCACCTTCTCAAACATGAAGTATGATTTGCCCTCAGACACCACGCTCAGCAACTGGAAATCATCATGGCCCGGGTTAGAGGTAAGCGCCAGCAAAATCACCCACTTGTTGGGGAACTGCAGGAAGGGCGTTACTGAATCTATGCCCATGTACGGCGCCACGGTGAGCGAGTCAAAGTTCATCTGCTCAAAGAAGGCGCGGGCGTACAGTTCTGAGGTGTTGCCAATGTCGCCGCGTTTGGCATCGGCAATGGTGAAGATGTCCTGCGGAATGGCGGCCAGGGTGCGTTCCAGGCTTACCCAGCCTTTGGGGCCGTGCGCCTCATAGAACGCAATGTTGGGCTTGTAGGCCACGCACAGATCTGCGGTAGCCTCAATGATCTGCCGGTTAAACTCATACAGAGGATCTTCAAATTGAAGCAAATGCGGCGGAATCTTCTTGATGTCGGTATCCAGGCCGATGCAGAGGAAGGAGCGCTTGCGCTGAATCTGCTCAAAAAGCTGTTGTCTGTTCATGATGAGCGATAAGGTAGGTTGCCGCAAAGCTAAGGCGTTTTGGGCAGGTTTTGGGGAAATCAGGCGAAAAATGGCAGCCGTTCCCCTTGATTTTCTTCCCGCAGAACGGGCCTAAAACAAAAAGGCTCCCGCTTTTCAGCGGGAGCCTTCCTAAACCATCTTGGGGCCTGGGCCTTGCTACGGGCTCCTATCTCAGGTCTACCACTTTCACGCCTTTGTACTTGCTCTTGTCAAAGGTAAACGTGGCGGCCGTCACCGGCACGTTGGGCGTGAACTTGTTGATCTTGTAGGTGTAGCGGTTACCGTTCTTGCGGAACATCTTCCAGGACTTCAGGGAATTGTCTTTCTTGCTGATGTGCAGCCTGATTTTGAACACCTGGTTGTCGCGGTCATTGGGGGTTAGGTCAATCACGTGCACCGCCTCGCCGCCTTCCTTCTCCTCGCCGGCGTACATGTAGCGGTAGCCTTTTTTGTAGAGGGTGTAGATCTGGTTAGGCGTGAGCTCCTGCTCGTCTGGGTCGTTGTCAGAGATGGTGACTTCGTTCTCCTTCTTCATGAAGGTCCAGATGGTGGCGCCGTTGTTGATGATCTCCTGCCCGGCCACGGCCAGCCGAAATTTGTTGCCCGACACCAAAATATCGCCGGAAATAGACTCCTTGGCTTTGGCCGATGGGCTTTCTACCGTTTGCGTGAACGCCACTTTGAAAGCGTTCATGGCCTGGTATTTCTTGCTCATGGCGTCCAGAATGCGCTCAGCCTGGGGGTCTTTCTGCACGTTCTGGGCGTGGGCCAGTTGCACTACCGCCAACAGCGCGAGCAGATATGAAAAAAATCGTTTCATGGTCTGTGGTTAAATAGATTCGGGTTTACTTACGAATCCATGTTATTCAATAACTGTTCCAAACTGTATTCGTCGGGAATTAAAACTTCACGGGCTTTGCTGCCTTCAAACGGCCCCACTACGCCGGCGGCTTCCAGTTGGTCAATCAATCGGCCGGCTCGGTTGTAGCCCAGCTTGAGGCGACGCTGCAACAGCGAGGTACTTCCCTGCTGGTGCGTGACCACAATACGAGCCGCCTCCTCAAACATGGAATCTTTGTTGCTGGGGTCAAAATCGGCTTTCTCGTTGCCGCTCTCGTCGCCCACAAACTCCGGCAACAGATAGGCGTCTGGGTAACCCTGCTGCTCACCAATGAACTCACAGATGCGGTCCACTTCGGGCGTATCCACAAACGCGCACTGCACCCGGATGAGGTCTGACCCCAGCGAGAACAGCATGTCTCCCTGACCAATCAACTGGTCGGCACCGCCGGTGTCCAGAATGGTACGGGAGTCAATCTTAGACGTTACCTTAAAGGAGATACGCGCCGGGAAGTTGGCTTTGATGATACCCGTGATCACGTTTACGGATGGACGCTGCGTGGCCACCACCAGGTGAATCCCGATGGCGCGGGCCAGCTGCGCCAGACGCGCGATAGGAGTTTCCACTTCTTTTCCGGCGGTCATCATCAAATCGGCCAGCTCGTCAATCACCAGCACAATGAACGGCATGAAACGGTGGCCTTTCTTAGGATTGAGGCGGCGCTCCACAAATTTGAGGTTGTACTCCTTCAGGTTGCGGCAGCCGGCGTCTTTGAGCAGATCATAGCGCTGGTCCATCTCCATACAGAGCGAGTTCAGCGTGTTCACCACTTTTTTGGTATCAGTGATGATGGCCTCCTCGGCATCGGGCAGTTTGGCCAGGAAATGGCGCTCAATCTTGTTGAACAAAGACAATTCCACCTTTTTAGGGTCTACCAGCACAAACTTCAACTGCGACGGGTGACGCTTGTACAGCAATGAGGTCAGGATCGCGTTCAGACCCACGGATTTACCCTGACCCGTGGCACCCGCCATGAGCAAGTGCGGCATCTTGGCCAAATCGGCGATGAAGACCTCGTTGGTGATGGTTTTCCCGAAGGCAATGGGCAGGTCCATCTCGCTTTTCAGGAATTTCTCGGTGCTCAGGATGGACTTGATGGGCACCATCTCCTTTTTCTTGTTCGGCACCTCAATCCCGATGGTGCCTTTGCCCGGAATGGGCGCGATGATCCGGATACCCAAAGCGGCCAAACTGAGGGCAATGTCGTCTTCCAGGCTCTTGATTTTGGAAATCCGCACGCCGGCATCGGGCACAATCTCATACAGCGTCACGGTTGGGCCAATGGTGGCTTTGATGCTGGCAATGCCGATGTTGTAGTTGCCCAGCGTCTCCACGATGCGGTCTTTGTTGGCCTCCAGTTCTTCTTTGGTCACCTGCACCTTGCCCACGCCGTAGTCAATGAGCAGTTCCAGCGCCGGATACTGGTAACGCGGCAAGTCCAGGGTAGGATCGTAGTTTTCGCTCACCAGGTCATCGGCTTCTTCTTCCTCGGCCACTTTCTCGATGGCTAAATCAATCTCATCCTCGGGCTCAGCATCTTCCATCAAAACAGCTTCGTTTTCGTCCACTTCCAGCGAAAGTGGCACCGAAACGGTAGGTGCGGCAGCCCGGGCATTGACCGGCAACTCGTTCACCGCCAGCAGTTCCTCCTCGGGCTCTTCCTCCAGTTCGTCCTCCTCCAGGTATTCCTCTTCGTACTCCACCTCCGGTTCAGGGTCTTCTTCCGGTTCCTGCGGCTGCACCGCAAACGGGGCCGGATAGACGGGCTCCTCCTCTTCCTCCGGTTCCACCGTGCCCGATGGGTTGGTGAGGTGGTTCACGGCCATGGAAGGGGAAGCGTACACGCTAGCCGCTGGTTTCTCCTCCACGGCCGGGGCCGAAGCCGCCATTTTGGGGAACCGGGGCCGGCCCAGCGTGGTGATGTTGAAGAAGAACATAACGAAGGCAATGAGGGCAAAGCCCATGAGCAGACCGGTTCCCCAGCCCAGCAAACTCTGCAGCCAAAGCGCGGTCTCATAGCCAATGGCCCCGCTCAGGTAGCCAAACTCAGCCGCAGAATTGTTGAGGAGCACCAGGTAACCCGCAGTGATGCAGCCCCAGAGTAACCCGAACAAACACAGCGTCACCACTGAGGAAAGCGTGATGGACGTGCGCCGGAAAACAATCTTGTACCCAATGTAGAACACCACCGGGATGAAAAAGAAAGAAGCAACGCCAAACCAGCGGTTGATAAAATAATCTGAGATCCAGGCCCCGAAGAGGCCCAGCCAGTTCTCAGAAGCCAGGCCGGCTTCCTTCATGTCCTGGGTGGTCACCGACTCTACCACGCTCTGGTCGGCGGTGCCCGTGAACAGGAACGAGACAAAGGCGATGGCCAGGTACAAAGAAGACAACAGGAAGAAAAACCCGATGAACAGCTGCAGCCGCCGGTCTTTCAGGAAATCAAAGGAAAGTTGCGGTTTGGGGAACGACTTTCTGGGCTTGGCCTCTTTGGGGGCGCGTGCTTCTGTCTTTCCCTTCGGTTCATTCTGGCTGCGGGGCGTGTTCTTAGGCCGCGTACCAGTCCCTACATCGCGTTTGTATGTGTTCGTTGCCATGCTGTCTCCAAACTTCAAATCTACATTTTTCCGGCCAATATGCCTTGAACATTTTACCAGTATCTGGTATCTGCTATATAGTAATTACCTGAGCAACCGTTGGTTGATGCGCTTCACCAAGCCCGGGCCCTCGTAGATAAAACCGGTATACAGTTGCACCAGATCGGCGCCGGCCGCCAGTTTTTCCAGGGCATCCTCGGGGGTCATGATCCCGCCCACGCCCACCAGTCCAACGCTTGGGGGCAGTTGCTGGCGCAGGTACCGCAGCACCTCGGTAGACGCCTTGGTCAGGGGTTTGCCGCTGAGGCCGCCCGCCCCCATCTGCTCAATGGTTCTGGCCGGCGTGTGCAGGCCCGCCCGGCTGATGGTGGTGTTGGTGCCGATCACGCCCGAGAGTTGGGTCTGCACCGCTATCTCCACAATATCATCCAGTTGCGCTTTATTCAGGTCGGGGGCAATCTTGAGCAGCAGCGGCTTGGGCTTGGTTTTGCCCTGGTTGCGGTGCTGCAGGTGGCTGAGCAGGTCACGCAAGGGCTCTTTTTCCTGCAGGGCGCGCAGGTCTGGGGTATTGGGCGAACTCACGTTCACCACAAAGTAATCTACCACGTCATAGAGGGCATCAAAGCAGTACAGGTAATCCTGCAGGGCCTGCTCATTGGGCGTGACCTTGTTCTTGCCGATGTTGCCGCCCACAATCACCTGGCTCTTACGGCTGCGCAGGCGCTCCACGGCTTGCGCCACCCCCTCGTTGTTGAAGCCCATGCGGTTGATGATGGCCCCGTCCTGCGGCAGGCGGAACAGCCGCGGCTTGGGGTTACCGGCCTGGGGCTTGGGCGTAAGGGTGCCGATCTCAATAAACCCGAACCCCATCTCGGCGAACTCATCCACCAGGCGGGCATCTTTGTCAAACCCCGCCGCCAGCCCCACCGGGTTGGGGAAGGTAAGGCCAAACACCTTGCGCTCCAGCCGTGGGTCGGTGACCTGGAACATGCCCCGGCTGATGGATTTGGCCAACGGCAACTGATAGGCACTCTTAAGGGCGGAGGCGGTAAGATGATGCACCTTCTCTGGATCTAACTGGAAGAGCAACGGGCGAATGAGGTTCTTGTACACGGTAAAACAGGTTTAGGCAAAGATAAAAAATTAGCCTGCTTCTGGGGTGAAATAAGTTACTTATCCTTGGGTGGGGCGGCCCCTAAACTAGTTTGGCAACCTAAGCCCCTGCTGCTTAGTATTTTATTTACACTAAGGATAGTTCAAAAACCGACCCTACCGGCCCCGCGCACCTAAGTGGCTGTTTTAGGCCTACTTCCCATAAAAACGACCCAAAATGCGTGGGTTCACAGCCCTTCCCCACCCGTCGGTTTAAAAGGCCTGTTTTCGCACTTGCATGGCGCTCTTTTTAGTCCTACTTTTCAGGTTCAAGAATATTCCATTGCGACCCTAGAGGCACAGATTTTGCTTTTCACCAAGAGCAAACGACACAAGCTGAAGATGTTAGAGACCTGGAACCCCCGATTGGAAGTAGCTTGGAGCACCGATGACATTCAGGTGCTGGATGCCGCCGTTTTGTTGAGCCAGCAGTCAGAGCAGGCGGCCTACGCCGAGAAAGTGCTTATGTTTTTATATGAGCAGACGCACGCCCACGTGCTCATGCTGTGCCGCCGGGCCAGCCTTACGCCCCAGGGCCAGATGCAGGCGCTTACGATTCTGCTGCAGGGCCAGTTGCTGCCTTCCCAGCCCCAGTACTCCATAGAAGGAAGCCCCTGCGCCAACGTGACCCGGCACGGGGTGCTGTATTTTCCTGCGGGCGTTCAGAAACTTTTCCCCAAAGATGCGTACCTTCAGCACTTCGGGATTAACAGCTACTTTGGGGCTCCGCTGCTGGATTCTAACAGCAACCTGTTGGGCATAGTGGCCATTTTGCACCAGAAACCGCTTGCCAATCCCAGTTTACTTGAACTTGTGCTTACCATTCTTTCCCCTTCGCTGGAGGCCTTACTGGAAGCACACCCGTAATCCGCCCGCCATGACAGCAAGCAGAAAATGCCCCCACTGCGGCCACTGGTCTGCCTGGAACCAATCCCCCACCGACCTTTGCGAACATTGCCACCACCCCCTGGACCCCATAGCCCTGGAGCGGCAGCAGGCCCAGGAAGACCGCAGGGAAGAGGAGAAAAAACGGTTCACGGTAGACCTCATCCAGATTAACCAGGAGGATTCTGCCTTCACTAAATTCTACAAGAGCATCGGTCTGGGCTTTCAGCTGGCGTTTGTGGGCATTGTTTCTTTTTTCCTATGGCTGATCGCGCTGCTGGCCGGCTAATCTGGGGCACCTTCACCCCGCTGTTCTGGGCCTTGGCGGCCCTTTACCTGGCCCACCGCTGCCTGGTTTGGCTAGACGTGGTCCGTCCCTTCTGGCTGCGCAACTACCTGGATGACCTGCTCTGCCTGCCCCTGGTGCTCACCGGCACTTTGTTCTGCCTGCGGGCGCTCTATGGCCCTAACGTTACCCTTTCTGGCTACCAGGTGGGGTTTGTGGTAGTGTACGTCTCGGTGTCGTTCGAGCTGTTTTTCCCCATGTTCCTGCCCCGGTACACGCCTGACCTTTGGGACGTGGCGGCCTACGCCGCCGGCGGGCTCTTTTATGACAGGTTCCTGAACAAGTAACCGGGCGGGTGCCGCTTCGACCTACTTCCCCCACCGCCTCTCCCCTGTTTCAGGCACGTTTTCCTGAAAAACCGCCAGAACTACCCAGAACCCCAGGCCCGCCGCAGGGGTATAAGCGGGGTATGCAGGAGAAAGGAACCATTTACATCGGCACCTCGGGCTGGCACTACAACCACTGGAAAGGCAACTTCTACCCGCCGAGCGTCACGTCCAAGCAGTTCACCCAGCATTACCTGCGCTACTTTAAAACCGTTGAGATCAACAACTCCTTTTACCGGCTGCCCTCGGCCGAGACCTTTGCCGCCTGGCGGACCAGCGTGCCCGAAGATTTCCTGTTTGCCGTGAAGGCCAGCCGGTTTATTACCCACATGAAGAAGCTGAAGGAGCCGCAGCAGGGCTTGGCGCAACTCTTGGGCAACGCGCAGGCGCTGGAGGAGAAACTGGGGCCTATCCTGTTCCAACTGCCGCCGGCCTGGCGGGTGAATGTGGAGCGCTTTCAGGAGTTTCTGAGGGCCTTGCCGTCTTACTACCGCTACACCTTTGAGTTCCGGGAACCCAGTTGGTACCACCCTGCCATCTATGAGCTGCTTCGGGACCACAACCACGCCTTCTGCATCTATGAACTGGCCGGGCACATGTCGCCCCTGGAGGTGACCGCCGACTTTGTGTACGTGCGCCTGCACGGCCCCGAGGGCAAATACGCCGGCAGTTACGCAGAAAGCGCCCTGCAGTGGTGGGCTACCACCTGCCAGACCTGGGCCCAACAAGGCAAAGACGTGTACCTTTATTTTGACAATGACCAGAATGGCTACGCCGCCTTCAACGCCCTGCGGCTGCAGGAACTGGTGCAAGGTAATTCTGAGTCTTGAGTTCTGAGTCTACGCTGTGTCTAAAAAAGGGCGGGGCAGTGCCGTTTTGGACCTGCTTTTGGAAAAGTAACCCGAAAACGCTGATCTACAATAGGCGCTGGAAGCAGCAATGCGCGGAAAGAAACCGGATGGGAAAGACCCGGAAGCACTTCTTAGGCATAGCCTAGGAATGAATTCACCGCTGGCGCGAGCTTGCAGCTCGTGTCCGCACGCATTTGGAAACGGTATTTCAATCTATCTTAAGAGGATCAGCAATGTGAAGGCACGAGCTGCAAGCTCGCGCCAGCGAAGGTTGATAGACAGCAAATTATCTGGCGCGAGTCTGGAGATTCGTGCCTCCGGATGCCGGGTAGTCTCCAGACTACCCTCGCTGCCCCGCAGCGGCACCACGCATTGCTGGACCACTCCCGAGAACAGCCTTTCCAATAGCCTTCGTGTTAACCGCATTTCAAAAGGCAAATGACCTGCTCTGCTCAATCAAAGACGAACCATGCGAAAACAAAACCAGCAGGCGTGTGGCAGTGAAAGTGACAGAATTCCCACGAGTCTGAGACTCGCCTCATGCAGAGGCACGAGTCTCCAGACTCGCGCCAGCGCACGAAACAAAACTCTCCAATTAAAGATAACTATTAAGCCCTCGGCTCTAGCCCATACACTTGGGCCAGCAACTCATAGCTGCGGAGGCGGTCCTGGAAGTCATGGGTAATGGTCACCACCACAATTTCGTCTACGTGGTAGGCATCAGCCAGAGCGTCTAGTTGGGCTTTGACTTGCTCGGGGGTGCCTACCACCATGCGCTGGCGGTTGTATTTCACCTGGGCCAGTTCATCTTCGGCCAGGTCGTCATAGAAAGCTTTGGCGGTCTCATAGGAGGGCACCCCGCCCGTTTTGCCCTGCCGGATGTGCAGCAGAAGCATGTCCATGGAGAGTTGCAGTTCCTGGGCGCGTTCCTCGGTGTCGGCGCAGATAACAAAGATCCCGAAGTTGCCGGCGGGTTCCTTGAGCAGGGCCGATGGCGTGAACCGGGACTGGTAAGCGCGCATCATCTCGGGACCGCCGTTGGGGTTGATGAAGTGGGCGAACGAGAACCCCATGCCAAAGTGCGCCGCGAACACCCCGCTCTGCCCGCTGGAACTCAGGAGCCACCGTTCAGGCGCCCCGGCCGAGCGCGGCGTGACCTTCACTTCGGGGGCCTCGGTGCCGTTGAGGCCATCCTGAAGGTAGCGGTCCAGGTCTATGAGTTGGGTGACAAACTCCTGCTCGTTGAACTGGTTGTAGGGGTTGAGCAGGGCGGCGGTTTTGCGGTCGGTGCCGGGGGCGCGGCCAATGCCCAGGTCAATGCGGTTGGGGTAGAGCGCCTCCAGCAACCTAAAGTTCTCGGCCACTTTCAGGGCGCTGTAATGCGGCAGCATCACGCCGCCGGAGCCAACGCGTAGGTGCTTGGTGTGCGCCGCCAGGTGCGGAATCAGGACCTCGGGCGACGGCCCGGCCAGCCCCAGCGTGTTGTGGTGCTCCGAGACCCAGAAGCGGGTATAGCCCAACCGGTCGGCCAGTCTAGCCAGTTCCAGGGTTTCGCGCAGGGCCTGTTCGGCGGTGCCGCCCGCCCGCACCGGCGACTGGTCCAGGACACTCAGTTTTATCTTTTTAGCTTCGGCCATGGTGCATCATTCAGGTAAAATAAGCGCAGGCAGCCCTTAACCGCAGGCGGCCGCGTGCTGTTTTACGGCTAATTTGCCCAAAACGGCCCGAAAATTGCGCAACCCTGGCAGTTTCATCTGGGTAAGCATACCCTCAGCCTGGCTTTATTCGTTCCTCACGCATGCCCCTTTTTAACTCATCTTTTGCAAACTTCTCTCACTGGCTCCATACCCGCCGCAAGCGCTGGCTCGCCCGCCACGGCCAAAAACTCACCCTGCGCTACTGGCAGTCCTTAGACCAACGGGGCTGGCTGCGGGTCCTGGGCAAGGCCCTTTCGGCGGTGGTGCTGGTGCTGTTTGTGTTTTACCTGTCGGTGTACTTTGGGTTGTTTGGCTGGCTGCCCACCAAACGGCAGCTTAAGGCCGTGCAGAACAACATGCCCTCAGAGGTTTACTCGGCCGACAGCGTGCTCATTGGCCGCTACTTTATCCAGGACCGCACCAACGTGGCCTATGACAAGATTGCCGAACCTGCCATTCACGCCCTGGTGGCCACCGAAGATGCCCGCTTCTACGAGCACGGCGGCGTAGACTACAGGAGCGTGGCCCGCGTGTTCATTAAGAGCTTGCTGTTGCAGGAAGAAAGCTCGGGCGGGGGCAGCACGCTCAGCCAGCAGTTGGCCAAAAACCTGTTTCCGCGCAAAGACCTGGGGTTTCTTTCCATGCCCGTGAACAAGATGCGCGAGATTATCCTGGCCCGGCGTTTTGAGGCCATTTACACCAAAGAAGAGCTGTTGGAGCTGTACCTGAACACCGTGCCCATGGGCGGCAACGTGTACGGCATAGAATCGGCGGCCCGCCGCTTTTTCAGCACCTCGGCCGACTCGCTTAAAACCGAGGAAGCCGCCGTGCTCATCGGCCTGCTGAAAGGCACCACCTACTACCACCCCAAACTGAACCCCGAGCGCTCCAAACAGCGCCGCAACGTGGTACTGGCCCAGATGACCAAATACGGGTACCTGACCCCGGCCCAGAAAGACTCCCTGCAGAAGCTGCCGCTCAAACTGCGGTACAACCCCTACTCGCACCACACCGGGTTGGCGGCCTATTTCAGGGAACAACTGCGCGAGGAGCTGGGCCGCTGGGTGAAAGAGCAGAAAAAGCCCAACGGAGATGCCTACAACCTGTACACCGACGGCCTCAAAATCTATACCTCCATTGACAGCAAGCTGCAGCGCCACGCTGAGCAGGCCCTGCGCCAGCGCATGAAAACCCTGCAGGTGGAGTTTGACAAGCACTGGGGACAACGCGCGCCCTGGAGTGGCCAACCCGATATCCTGAAAGCCGCCAAGGAACGGTCGCTCCGCTACAAGCGGCACAAGGCCGCCGGGCTGTCAGACAAGGAGATTGACGAGCAGTTCAACACCCCGCGCAAGATGCAGGTGTTCAGGTGGCGGGGCGAGGTGACCCGCACCATGAGCCCTATGGACTCGCTCAGGCACTACCTGCGCTACCTCAACGCCGGGTTTGTGGCCATGGAACCCACCAGCGGCTACGTGCGGGCCTGGGTTGGCGGCATCAACCACCACTACTTTCAGTATGACCACGTGCGCTCGCGCCGCCAGGTAGGCTCCACGTTTAAGCCCATTGTGTACGCCACCGCCCTAGAGAAAGGCATTGCCCCCTGCTCCTACTTCCCCAACGACCGCCGGGTGTTCCCCGAGTACGAGAACTGGTCGCCCCGCAACGCCAACGACCAGTACGGCGGCGCCTACTCCATGCTGGGGGCGCTCACGCATTCGGTGAACACGGTGTCGGTGAACGTGGCGCTGCAGGCGGGAATTCCAGACGTAATTCGTACGGCCCACAACCTGGGCATTACCGGCGAACTGCCTTCCACGCCTTCCCTAGCCTTGGGCACCGCCGATGCCAGTCTGCTGGAGATGGTGGCGGCCTATGGGGCACTGGCCAACGGAGGCTACGCAGTAAGGCCACGCTACCTGCTGCGCATCGTGGACCGCGAAGGCCGCGTGCTGTTGGACCAGACCAACCCCAACGGACAAGGCCGGCACGTGCTTTCCAGCCAGACTACGGCCCTGCTGCGCCCCATGCTGGAAAGCGTGATCAACGAGGGAACCGGCCGCCGCCTGCGCAGCGAGTACCGCCTCAGCATGGACATTGCGGGCAAAACCGGCACCACCCAGGCGCACGCCGATGGCTGGTTCATTGGCTTTACCCGTGACCTGGTGGCCGGGGCCTGGGTGGGCGGCGAAGACCGGCGCATCCGGTTCCGCAACCTGGAGCAGGGCGGCGGCTCCAACACCGCGTTGCCTATCTGGGGCAGTTTTTTCCAGCGCCTGAGCAAAGACCGGGAGTACCGCCGCTACGCCTACAGCCGCTTCGCTCCGCTGCCCTACCACCTGCAGGGTTACCTTAACTGCCCGCCCTATCAACCGCCTGTTCCGGTGGAGCAGTACGAAGAACACCACGAGAGCGGCATTGAGCGCTTCTTTAAAAAGAGCGGCAAAAAGCTGAAGGACCTGTTCAAGCGCAAGGACAAGAAGGAGAAAGACTGGCAGAAAGACCTGGAGAAGGAACTGGAGAAAGCCCAGGAACGAGAAAGGGAGCGAGAGAAAGAACGCGGAAGAGGCCGGGGCCGCTGGGGCCGGGAGGAGTAACCCTTCGGCTCTCTCAGGTTTACCGGGTGCTTTACCGGTGCGTGCCCCGGAGGCGCACTTCCGTCAAAGTGCCCGCGTGTTTTTCGCCAGATTTTACAGATTCAGCTTAAAAATCCATCAACTCCCCTCGCTCGCCTCTGGCGAGTGTGCGTTATTGGGCGGCCTCTGGCCGCCGGGCAGGAATGCAGCGATTGGTTGATTGGCAATTGTTCAAGCGGTAGTTTACCTGTTTTCGGGCTTTTTCTCCAGAAACAGGCCTGAATCGTGTAAATCCCCAATGCGGCCAGAGGCCGCAGCATACCTCACACTCGCCAGAGGCGAGCGAGGAATTGGTTTTAGGATACCGTGTCCCTGCTGTCTGCACCTGCACCTGGTTTTCACCTATACTTGAAATAGCGTTGCAAGAGACTGCCAGATACAAAAACGCCTCACCGGTGAATAGACCAGTGAGGCATTTTGTATTATTCTGTTTTGGGACTGATTTCTATAAATCTGCCCTAAAACGCGGTTAGGCATGGCGCTTCTCCAGCGTGACCTTGGCTTTGTGGCAGATGCCGCCAAGGGGCGGGTTGAACTTGGAGACGCTGACCTGTACCTGCTGCACAAACGGAAACTCCCGGAAGACGCCTTCAATGATGCGGTGGCCCAGGTGCTCCAGCAAGCGGGCCGGTTGGCTCATTTCATGCCGCACCAGTTTGTACAGCACCTCGTAATTCACCGTCTGGTCCAGGTTGTCTGAGGCGGCGGCGTCTTGCAGGTCGGTGTGGAGGTAGAGGTCTACGCCGTATTTGTTCCCTATTTTCTGCTCTTCGTCATAAAACCCGTGGAAGGCGAAAAACTCCATGCCTTCCAGTGCAATCTGTCCCATTCGCGCTGGTTAGATTTCGTCAAAGAACGAGCCGCCGCTTACCGCTACCGCCGGGGCTGGTTTGGCCTGGGTGGTCAACGGTGGTTGTACCTCGGGCTTGGTGGGCACGGGCTGCTCGCGCTCTGGCTCGGGCTCCTCAATGGGCGTTGGGCTGGGCACGGGCGGAATGTCTGGCTTGGGCTCCTCGCGCTGCGGCGGGTCTATGGACGGCGTGGGAATGTGCGGCGGCACAATCTCCGGGGTGCGCGGGTGCACATCGGGCGCCGGGTTGGGGATGTGCGGCTCTGGGAAAGTGCCTGGCGTGGCCGGGATAGACTCACGGCTGCCGCCGCCCCCAATTTCATAGGCTTGCGGCTGATCTGTGAAAGCCTGAGCCGGTACGTTGGTCTGTGGGGCGGCCGGGGGTATGGGCGTTGCGGTAAATGCATGCATAGCGGTATCTTTTTCGTCATCGGGCCGCTGTACTTTTACCTGGGCGGCCCTTTGTAAGATACTGCCAATAGAGGCTTTTGGTTTAGATTTGGTCTTCTCCACCTTCTCCAGGGCGTCTGAAGCCAGGTTCTGCAGGTCGCGTACCATGTTCTCCAGGTAGTCTTCCAGGCGCAGGTAATCCTGCTCCAGGGTTTTCACCTCGGCCTGCATTTCAGTGACGGTTTTCTCGGCTTGCTGGTAGGCGTTTTCCAGCACACCGCGGGCTTTCTGGCGGGCAGACTCCAGCAGTTGGTCGGCTTTCAATTGGGCTTCCCTGATCTGCAGGTCGGCAGCTTTGGAAGCCTGCTCCACCATGCTGTTGCTGGTGTCTTCGGCGGTCTTGAGGGTTTTGTACAGTGATGATTCCACCTCGCGCAGTTTCTGGACTTCGCGGTTCGCCACTTCCAACTTCACGCGCAGGTCTTTGTTCTCGTCCTGCAACTTCTCCCACTGCTGGGAAAGGTTGAGCAGGAACGCCTGTACCTCATCTTTGTCCAAGCCCCTAAACGCTTTCTCAAACGTTTTCTGTCTGATTTCTAACGGTGTAATCTTCATATTTCCTTCAAGGTTAACGCCCAAACCGCAATGCTGCGGTCATCACTACACGAAACTAACTGATTCCAATGAGCCGACCAAAACAATTTGTTCACCGAGGTGCCGTGCCCGGCGTGCCGCGCCTTGTCTATGACTTTCAATAATTTGAAGGTCTGGGCATCCCACACCTTCACGCTTTTGTCCATGCTGCAGGTGGCAAACAGCCGTCCGTTGGGGCTAAAGGTGATGTGGTTGAGGGTGAACAAATGAGCGATGATGCTGGCGTGTTCCCGGTACTCGTTTTCTGCGTCCCAGACCCTCAAATGGGCATCGCGGCTACCGCTGAGCAGGTAATTCCCGTCGGGCGTGTAGGCCAAGGTGAACACAGAGCCCGTGTGGTTTTCCAGCACGTGCTTCCCCCGTAACGCAGAAGTTTCCAGAACCAGTATGCGGTTGTCGCTCAAGCCCACCGCCAGTTCAGGTTTAGTGGGGTGCAGGGCCAGGCACCGCACACTCTTTTCAGAAAGCCGCACCGCCTGCTGCACTTCCAGCTTTTCCAGATCAATGATCTGCAGGGTGCCATCGCCCAGGGCCAGGTACGCCTGTTGGGTTTCCCAGCAGTACTGGATGTCAAAAATGGCGGCAGACGGCAGCGGAATGGTTTTCAAGATGGCTTTCGCCGAGAGGTCCAGCACTTCCAGGCTGTTGTGGTTGTGGCCAATGAGCAGCCAGTTGCGTTCCTCCACGTACTTGAGCGCGTACACGCTGGAACTTACCTTGGCCACCAGCTCGCCGTGCTCAGGTTGGGTCAGGTCCCACAGCGCCACCATGCCATCGGCCCCGGCCGAAAAGAATTTGTGGGTCTCGGGCGCCCGTTCCAGGGTGTAGACGCAGTCGCGGTGACCAGTGAGGGTGGTGATTTTCTGAACCTGAAACGGACTGGCCATGGCGTGCGGAAAAGTGGTGGGACGCGATTTTTGCCTAAATTTACCAAAAACACCCCGAAAACCCGTTTCCTCCTTCCTCGCGTATGCCACTCCTCCAACTCAACACCCTGTCTTCTTCCTCATTATTAGGGCTTTGGCGAGTGGAAGAAACGGTGGAGCAACTCAGAACCCAACTGCTTTCCCTCAGGCCCAACCATGAAATCCCTGTATTCAAAGCCGAGTCGCGCACCCGCGAGTGGCTGGCCGCCCGCGTACTGGCCTATACCCTGCTGGAGAAACTATCGGCCCCTCCGTTGCTTTTGCACAAACTGGAAACCGGCGTACCGGTGTGCTCTGTAGAAGGCTGGCAAGTAAGTTTAACGCACTCAGGGTCTTGGGTGGGAGCCTTGGTCTCCCATTCGCACCAGGTGGGTTTGGATCTGGAAATGAAAGGAGACAGAATCCCGAGGCTGGCCTTTCGGTTCCTGAGCGAGCAGGAGCTGAACGCCGCTGCAGCTGATCCCGAGAAAATGCACCTGTACTGGAGCGCCAAGGAAACGTTGTACAAGGTGTACCAGCACCGACAGCTTTTCTTCATTGAGAACCTGCAACTGGAGGATTTCACGCGACAGCCCGCCGGAGAATTCGCCGGGTACGTCATCACCGATACTTTCCGGCGACAGTACACCGTTCACTATGAAGTGCATCCCGAGTTTGTGCTCACGTACGTAGTAGCCCCTTTGACTGGCCGCGAGAACGAACCTCAAGCACTTGGGCACGCTATTTGATTTGAACCTGATACCTATGAAAAAATATTTTACTTTTTTACTGGCTCTAGCCCTTTGCAGCGCCTCCTACGCCCAGACGGGTTACCGCATTGGTGCCAAGGTGGAGAACTTCACCCTGAAGAACGCCCAAAACCAGGCGGTGGAATTGTCTAGCTTCAACGATGCCAAAGTGCTGGTAGTGGTATTCACCAGCGTAACCTGCCCCTATTCCAGGCTGTACGAAGGCCGTCTGCAGAGCCTGGCCCAAACCTATGCTGGCAAAGGCGTGCGGTTTGCCTACGTGAGCACCACCATAGGGCTGGAAGAAGGCGGCGAAGCGCCCAAAGCCCAACCAGACCGGCCCAGTTCCCAAACCGCTCCGTACCTCACCGACGAAAGTCAGCAACTGAGCAAGCAGTTTGGCGCCACCAAAGCCCCCGAGGTTTTTGTGCTGCAGAACGCCAGTGACGGATTTTACCTGCGCTACAAAGGCGCTATTGACGATAATCCGCAAGCGGAGAGTTACGTGAAAGAGCGCTACCTGGCCAGTGCCCTGGATGCCTTGTTGGCCGGCCGGTCTGTGGCCACCGCAGAACGCCGCGCCACCGGTTGCCTGATCAAGCGTTTCTAAGCCATTTCCCTGAAAATAGCCCCAAAACAGAAAGCCTGTCCCGCAAGAGACAGGCTTTCTGTTTATAGTTCGCTCCAAAACTTCCCCTGCGTACCTTTGCCATTCTTAATTCCTAATTCTCAATTCCTAATTAAAAAGATGGATTTCCTGGACCCAGACTTACACGCCTACGCCGAGGCGCATACCACCCCCGAAACTCCGCTCCTGCACCGTCTTAACCGCGAGACGCACCTGAACGTGATGAAACCACGCATGCTCTCGGGGCATTTGCAGGGACGCACCCTGGCCATGTTCTCGCAGATGATGCGGCCCCGCCGGATTCTGGAAATCGGGACCTATACGGGCTACTCAGCACTTTGCCTTGCCGAGGGACTGGCCGAAGACGGCATGCTGCACACCATTGACGTGAACGATGAGTTGGAAGACATGGTGCGCCGCTACATCTCAGGAGCCGGGCTGGAACAGAAAATTCAGTTGCACATCGGCCAGGCCGCCGACGTGATCCCTACCCTGGACGAACAATGGGACCTGGTGTTCATTGACGCCGACAAGAAAAGCAATGGCCTGTACTTTGACCTGATCATTGACAAAGTGCGGCCCGGCGGCTTCATTCTCACCGATAATGTGCTGTGGAGCGGGAAAGTGGTGGAGAAATTCCGGCCGAAGCTGGACAAAGACACCGAACTGGTCTTGGATTTCAACCGCAAAGTGCACGAAGACCCACGGGTAGAGAACCTGTTGCTGCCCATCAGGGACGGCATCCTGGTAGCCCGGAAAAAGTAATCCACATTCTGTGGAAAAGCCCGTGGATAAGCGGGTGGAAAAATTTTACCGCCCGCTTTCTTCCATTCCCCTCCCAAAATCATCTACTTTGTGGTAGAGCCTGGCGGTACAACTGGTTACCAAATAAGGATTTAGCCCTGCACAACTCCAGTTTTACAAGAACATAGGCTTTCTACTATTTTTTACCCAACCCTCCGATAAGTAGATGAAAAAATCTTTATCGCTCCTGCTACTCAGCCTGTTATGCTTGGTGGCGCAAGCCCAGAGTCCCGTAGTCCCCAACAACATTTACTTCGCCGATATCCACCTGAAGGTGCAGGAGGATGCCCGCGCTGACATTCAGAAGATTGTGGATGCGCTCACGAAGCATCCGGGTTACTTCCAGAAGAAGGTAGACCTGGCCGATGCCTATTTCCCGTTTGTGGAGCAGGCGTTTAAGGAGCACAAAGTTCCTACTGATTTCAAATACCTGGTACTGCAGGAAAGCGGCCTGGTGTCTGATGCGGTTTCCACCTCCAACGCCGTTGGGTTCTGGCAGTTCAAGGAAGGTTCGGCCACGGAGCTGGGTATAAAGGTGAACAGCCAGGTAGATGAGCGCAAGCACATCATTGAGTCTAGCCGGGGCGCGGCCAAATACATGCTGCGCAGCAACGCGTATTATGACAACTGGTTCAACACCCTGCTGTCTTACTACCAGGGCCTCACTGGCACCAAAGCCCTGACCAAAACGGCAGACATTGGGGCCAAGAAGATGGAGGTCACCAGCCAGACCAACAAGTACCTGCTCACGTTCCTGGCCCACAAAGTGGCCTATGAGAACGCCATTGGGAAAAATCCCAACCCTACCATCACCCTGCAGCCCGTAAAGGCAGCGCCGGGCCAGACCCTCACCGAGATTGCCATGCAAGCCCAGGCCGATGCGGCCGAAGTACAGCGCTACAACAAGTGGCTGATGGCCTCTAACGTGCCCTCAGACAAGGAGTACACCGTCATGATTCCGTACGTTTCGGGAGCTCCCCGCCCAGTATTGGCGCAAGCCAGTACAGTGGGCAGTGGCGCTACTGTTAGAACCACTGCCGGCAAGCCGCAGGACAGCGTAGACAGAATTAAAGGCTTCTTCTCCAAGATTAAAGCCAAGCTGAATGGTACATATGAGCCCAGATCAGTAGTGGCCCAGTCGGGCGACACCAAAGACATGCTGGCCCTGAAGGGCGACATCTCTACCAGCAAATTCCTGCGCGTGAACGAAATGCAAAGCTTTGACGAGATTGTGCCGGGCAAAACCTACTACTTTGAGGCCAAACGTAGCAAAGCCAAGAACGCCGAGTACCACGTGGCCCAGCGCGGCGAAACCATGCATGATGTTTCCCAGCAATACGGCGTGAAAGTAAGCAAGCTCCTTGCCAAGAACCGCATGAGCAAAACCGAAGCCTTGGCTCCGGGCCGCGTGGTGTGGTTACAGGAAACCCGCCCTACCAACATTCCAGTAGAGATACGGCCGCTGGAAGAGGAAACGGCTCCCGCGCTGGCTCAGACAACAGAACCGGCTGCCCAACCAACTCCTGCTGCTCCCAAGGCCGCCGCAACTCCTAAACCAGGCGCCATTAGTGTAGAGGTGGAAGACACCACCGCAGCCCCGTACGTGCGCAAGACTCGCCCCGAAGAGGAAGTAGCCGCGCCAGCCGCCGCCCAGTATCCTGTGAAAAACACCACCACCGCAGCCAGACCTGCGGCCCCCATTGAGCGCAAAGCCCCCGATGCGCCGGTTACCCCGGTAACCCAGCCGCAAATGGCCGCCATCCCGGCCTCAGGCAAGCACGTGGTAGAGAAAGGCGAGACATTGTTTGCCATCTCCCGCAAGTACCAGGTACCGGTTGCCGACCTGCTCGCCTGGAATAGCCTGGACGGCAGCACGCCTATCTCGGTGGGTCAGGAACTCGCTTTGACCGCAGCACCAGGCGCCAAGGCTTCCACGCAAGCTGCCCCCACACAACCGGCCCCTGCTGCTGCTACGGCAGCCCCGGTAAAAACCACTCCAGCCGTCTCTGCCCCAGCCTCCGCCGCTGAACACACCGTTGCCCCCGGCGAAACTCTGTACGCCATTTCCCGAAAATACGGCGTGAGCGTACAAAACCTGCAGGCCTGGAACAACCTGGAAGCCGGTGCTATCTCCATCGGGCAGAAGCTGGTAGTAGCCGCCCCGGCTGCTGCTCCCGCACAGACCGAAGAAGCTGTGTCTGCCACCCCAATCCAGGAAGCCGCTTCTGTTACCCACAAAGTAGCCCCGGGCGAGTCTATGTACGGCATCTCCCGCAAGTACGGCGTTACCATCCAGGAGATTATGGAATGGAACAACAAACCCGACCACAACGTGTCCATCGGGGAGAACCTGGTGATCAAATCCAAGAAATAAGGCAACGT
This sequence comes from Rufibacter psychrotolerans, assembly GCF_016924645.1. Classification (GTDB taxonomy): domain Bacteria; phylum Bacteroidota; class Bacteroidia; order Cytophagales; family Hymenobacteraceae; genus Nibribacter; species Nibribacter psychrotolerans. The sequence continues at coordinate 58,596 of NZ_JAFFJV010000016.1, forward strand.
CCTTCCCAAACAGAGACAGCCCGCGCCAGTGCGCGGGCTGTCTCTGTTTTAGGGCTATCGCAAGAAAATTGGTTTGTAGAACTGAGGCTTTCGGCAGTTACAAACTGCCCTCAAGATAGGTCCAAGTCACAGACTTGAACCATGGATGGTGTTTGAATTAAGATAAAAACCTGATTGAAAATCAGAAGTCATTATGGCGCGGATTTACTTCCGAGCCTTTCTACTTTCTGGAAGGAGCAAGTTAGGCACGGAAGTAAATCCGCGCCATAGAAAGGGGATTTTACGGATCGAAGGAAGAGACCCCACTGGTTTTGAAAACCTGTGAGGTCTAGCGTTCTGAAACAACATCGCTACTATGCAAGTCCACAGTTGGAAGATCTCGATTCCAGTCTTTGGCTCGAGCGCCTCGCTTGTGGCCCCTGGTTAGCTTCTACTAAGAGCAGACTGCAAGTGTGGGCCGCAAGGGCAGTGCGAGGGGCAAAGACGGGGCCCCGCGGCCGTGAGCGCACCAAGTAAACTATGAAACAATCCAGCCCATAAATCCATAGACAAACTGCCACTACGCCAGCAATAACCCCCTAACAGCAACGGCATTCCGCCAGCAACAGCTAATCACCAGCCACAACACCACACCACCGCTTACAAGCCCTTTCCAAAAAAACACCCCCAAAACGCTTACATTTTCCCGCCCTCCGGCGGCGAAGACAAAGTAGAAGCCGTCTGCAACCCGGTGGCAATCTCGGGCAGAATACCCAGCCGCTGGTAAATGGGCCTGACCAACTGACGGGTCTTCGGTAGGGCCAACACAAAGGGAATAATGCTCAGAAGACAAATGAAGCCGCAGCCCAGCAAGGTGTACGTGAGGCCAATCCGCTCGGCGAGCCAGCCGGCCAGCAGACTGCCAATGGGAGCCATGCCCATGAACGCCATGGAGTAAAAGCTCATCACACGGCCGCGCTTGTCTTCGTCCACAATGGTCTGGATGAGCGTGTTGCTGGAGGCCATGCGCAGGATCATGCCCAAGCCCACCACAAAAATGCTCCCCATGGCCAGCAGCAGGGTGTTGGCCAGCGCGAACGCCATCAAGCCTACCCCAAACAGCACCGAGGCCACCACAATGACCCGGGCCAGCCCAAGCACGGTTTTGCGGGCGGCCAGGTAAAGCGCCCCCAGCAAAGCACCCACGCCCGAGGCCCCCATCAGCAGGCCCAGCGTACTGGCGTCGCCGTGTAGGACATCGCGGGCGAAAGCGGGCATGAGCACCGTAAACGGCATCCCGAACAAACTGAGCGTGGCAATCAGGAGCAAGATGTCACGGATGGGCGCAAACCCGAAGGCGTACCGGAAACCTTCGCCCAGGGACTTCAGGATCTGGGTGTCCTGCACCTTGCGTTCCACCTGCGGCACACGCATCAGGAGCAGGGAGGCCAGCACCGCCAGGTAACTGATGGCGTTCAGCAGGAAGCACACGCCCTCACCCACCGCCGCAATGATGCCCCCCGCCACCGAAGGGCCCACTAACCGGGCCATGTTGAACATAGAGGAGTTAAGCGCAATGGCGTTGCTCATGTCTTCGCGCTTTTCCACCAACTGCACCACAAACGACTGCCGGGCGCTCATGTCAAAGGCGTTGATAATGCCCGCCAGCACGCCCAGACCCAGGATGTGGAAAATGGTAACGGTATTGGTGAGCACCAGGGCGGCCAGCGTACTGGCTTCCAGCAGAAACAGGAACTGCGTGAGCAGCAGCACCCGGTGGCGGTTAAAGCGGTCTGAGATCACGCCCGCGAAGGGCCCCAGCAGGAACGAGGGAATCTGGTTGGCGAAGCTCACCATGCCCAGCAGAAAGACCGAGTTGGTGAGGCGGTACACCAGCCAGCTCATGGCAATCTGCTGCATCCAGGTGCCAATGAGTGAAATACTTTGTCCGGTAAAGAACAGGCGGTAATTGCGGTAGCGCAGGGCCCTGAACATGCCGCCCAGGCGCGAGGGAGTATGGGGGGTAAGTGAATCTGCCATTGGTTCTACAGCTCTTGGGAGCCGAAAGGGTGTACGGGCCAAACGGGTGCTTTTGTTCAGCCCTCGCCCCAATGCCCTGCCATTCTCTCCCCCTTTTCGGGCTGATTTTCCAGGAAAGAGCCCCAAAACAGAAAAACAAGCCGGAAAAACCCAATTCCCGGGCAGCACCGTATCATACCAACAAACGCTATGAAGAACGTCTCCCTCCACCGAGTAAACGCCTGGCTGTTGCTCCCCATCCTGACAGTGGTGCTGCTGTATTACGGCCGTGTCTTCCTGATTCCGGTGGGGTTTGCCATCTTGTTCGCCATGCTGCTGTTGCCCGTGAGCCGAAAACTGGAGGGCTGGGGTCTGGGCCGCATACCGGCCACGCTGCTCTGTATTCTGCTCATTGTGCTAGCGGTGGCCGCGGTGGTGCTGCTCATCATTGCGCAGGTGGTGGCCATCTCTGAAGACTGGCCCCAGATGCAGCCCAAGCTGATGCAATTGGTGGCGCAGGTGCAGGAGTGGATCAGGCAGCAGTTTGGGGTGGCCCCGCAGGAGCAGATCAGGCTGGTGCAGGAGCAGATCCAGAAATTCTCGCAGTCGGCGAACCAGGTGGGCACCCAACTGCTGAAAGGCTGGCTGGGCCTGGTCACCTCCTCGGTCCTGGTGCTGCTGTACCTGTTTTTCCTGCTCTGGAAACGGGAGAAATACCGCGAATTCTTCCTCAGGTTGTTTGCCCAGGAGCGCCAGGCCGAGGTAAACGCCATCCTCACCGCCATCACCAAGGTCTCTGGGCAGTACCTGGCGGGCCGACTGATCTCCATTTGCTTTATTGCGGCTTTCTACGCCCTGGGGTTTTCCATAGTGGGCCTGCCGAACGCCCTGCTGCTCGCCCCCATTGCGGCCATCCCCATCCTGATTCCGTATGTGGGCGCTTTTGTGGGGGCCGTGTTCCCGCTGGTGTTTGCGCTTACGGCCGGCTCTACCGGCATGCTGCTGCCCACCCTGGGTGTGCTGGTGGCGGCCCAGGTGATTGACAACAACCTGATTGAGCCTATTGTGATGGGCTCTAAACTGAACCTGAGCCCCATCTTCACCATTGTGGCGGTGGTGTCGGGTGAACTCATTTGGGGCGTGGCGGGCATGATCTTGTTTGAGCCGCTGTTTGCCGTTGTTAAGATTCTCTGCGACCACATTCCGGCGCTGCAGCCTTACGGGTACCTGCTGGGCAACGAGGTGAAAGAACCGGGCTGGGTCACAAAACTCAAGCGGATGTTCAGTAAAGCCTAGCGCTCAGCCGCCCCTGGCGTGCCAAAACCCAAGCCACTCTCTTGTGTCCGTTTTCAGTGCGGGCTTCTTTCTGTTTTAGGGCACATTTTCAGAAAACAGGCCTGATTTAACGCCTCGGGCCCAAGCCAACTCCTGCCCGGCTCCTGCTTTTCACCGGCCAGATGGCGCAAAACATTTACCAGAGCATTCTTGCTCATTTTCAAATAATTAAACCTACCTTCAGCCTCACCATTGTCAAGGTTGCGCGTATGTACAAGAGCCCACCGGCCCCTGGCGTAACCCCGTGACAGCACCCACACCCATTTAACCCTAAGCCCAACACCATGGCCACCGAAAAAAGAACCCATATTCCTCACTCAAAAGCCACCAGGGTGATACCCAGGGGCAAGCTGTTGATCATTGGGGGCAAAGAAGACAAAGGCGGGAACCTGGCGGCGCGGGAAAGGGATGCCACCAACATCAACTTTGTTGCCGAGCAGATCATGAAGCGGTTTGTGACGGAGTTGAAGGGCGAGAACCCGCTGGTGGTGGTCATTCCCACGGCCTCGCAGGTACCCGAGGAATCGGCCCGGGACTACATCAAGGTGTTCGGGGAACTGGGGATTTCCAACGTGCAGGTAGCCGACGTGCGTACCCGAAAAGACGCCAACAACCCCGAGTACGTGGAGTTGGTCCAGAAGGCGGCGGGCATCATGTTCACCGGCGGCGACCAGCTTCGGCTCACAGCCATCTTCGGGGGCTCAGACATGCTGGTGGCCATGAAAGAAACCTACGCGTTTACTGACGTGATTGTGGCCGGCACCAGCGCCGGCGCCGCGGCCATGTCTACGCCCATGATTTACGAGGGCGAGTCGCAGGGCGGCTACATCAAAGGCGACGTGCGCGTGACCACCGGCCTTGAGTTTCTGAAGAACGTGGCCATTGACACCCACTTTCTGGCCCGGGGCCGCATTGTGCGCATGACGCAGGCCATCTGCACCAACCCAGAATGCATTGGCATGGGCCTGGAGGAAGACACGGCCATTCTGGTGACCCAGGGCGGCCACGTGGAAGTGGTGGGCAGCGGCCTGGTGACGGTGATAGACGGCATGGGCCTCACCGAGACCAACATCTACGAGATAGGCAACGGCGAACCCTTCACCGCCAAAGGCCTGCGCGTGCACCTGCTGGGCGATAAGGACGAATACGACGTTCCCTCCTACAAACGGTTTCAGCTACAATAGCAGCGGGTGGGTTTCAGGGCCGTTTTCTCAGAAACGGCCCTGAAACCAAGCCTACCGGGCTGGAGTATCGTTGGCGATTTTTTTGTCGAAGTAAAACGTACCGAAAGGCACCAGCGACCAGAAGAAGGCCGCCGCCGCTTTCTTAAACGACCAGCGGTACTCAATCCAGACCTGCAGCAGCAAAAACGCGAACAGCACAAACAGCACCCCGTGCGCCATGCCTGGCCACCGCACCGCTTTCTCAATGCCGCCCACATATTTCAGGGGCATGGCAATAAACAGCAAAATCAGGTAAGAGATACCTTCCACAAAGGCAACCAGCCGGAAACGGCCCAACGAAGTATTCAAGGGGAAATGCATGGAAACGAAAGTTAGCTGCCGCAAAGGTACGCCAGCCGTTTAGAATAGTCACCCTCTTAACGCAGGAAGCTTCTTACATCGTATAAACGCTATTTTCCTCCCCTGCTTGCGCCCATTTTGTTTTGCGCCTGATTTCCAGAAAACAAGACCCAAACGCCTCTTTGGGGCGCAACTTTTACCCCTGTATCCGGTGTTTTCTTTGTATCTTCGTAGTCCGTTTTGCGTCCATTTTCAACTCAGGACTCAAGACTCAGAACTCTAGACTATTTACCGCCGTGCCAGATTTTTCCCACCTCCATACCCACACCCAGTACTCGTTGCTAGACGGGGCCGCCAGCATCAGTGCGCTTATGAAAAAGGCGCAGGCCGATGGCATGAAAGCCGTCGCCATGACCGACCACGGCAACATGTTCGGGGCGTTCAACTTCGTGGCCGAGGCCAACAAGTACAACGTGAAACCCATTGTGGGCTGCGAGTTTTACCTGGTGGAAGACCGCTTCCAGAAATCCTTCTCCAAGGAGCAGAAAGACGTGCGGCACCACCAACTGTTGCTGGCCAAAGACCAGGAAGGCTACCAGAACCTGGCCAAGCTCTGTTCCTACTCCTACATTGACGGGCTTTACAGCAAGTGGCCGCGCATTGACAAGGAACTGCTCCTGAAATACCACAAAGGCCTTATTGCCACTAGCTGCTGTATCGGGGCAGAATTGCCGCAGGCCATCCTCTGGAAAGGCGAGGAAGAAGCCGAGAAACTCCTGAAATGGTGGCTGAACGTATTTGGCGAGGATTTCTACATTGAGATCCAGCGCCACGGCCTCATGAACATTGACGGCACCGGCAAAAGCCAGGAAGACGTAAACCAGGTGCTGCTTAAATGGGCCATCAAGTACAACGTGAAGGTCATCTGCACCAACGACTCGCACTATGTAGACCAAACCGACTGGAGCGCGCATGACATTCTCCTTTGCGTGAACACCGGTGAGCAGCAGAGCGTGCCCGTTGGTGACTTTAGAACCAACTACTTCCGTTTAATGAGCGGCCAGGGCGAGGTGATCTATGATACTCTGGACAACATCCGGAAGTCTTACAGCCACGACGACAACGTGCGCCGCATGCTTTACCGCATTGAGGAAGAGCTGCAGAAACCGCGCCCCGCGGACCGTTTCGGATTCCCGAACGACCAGTTCTACTTTAAGTCACAGGCCGAGATGAACGAGCTGTTCAAGGACGTTCCGTTTGCCGTAGACAACACCAACGAGATTGTAGACAAGATCACGCCGCCCAAGCTGCAGCGCGATATCCTGTTGCCTAACTTCCCGCTTCCTCCGGAGCACCCCACCGCCGACTTGTTCCTGCGCCACTTAACCTTTGAAGGAGCCAAGAAACGCTACGGCGAAATCACCCCTGAAATTGAGGAGCGCCTGAACTACGAGCTGGGCATCATTGAAACCATGGGTTTTGCGGGGTACTTCCTCATTGTGCAGGACTTCATCAACAAAGGCCGCGATATGGGCGTGGCCGTGGGCCCGGGCCGGGGTTCGGCGGCGGGTTCTGCCGTGGCGTACTGCGTGGGGATTACCAACATTGACCCCATCAAGTACTCGCTGCTGTTTGAGCGTTTCCTGAATCCTGAGCGGGTATCCATGCCCGATATTGATATTGACTTTGATGACGTGAACCGTCAGCGCGTGATTGACTACGTGGTAGACAAGTACGGCAAAACGCAGGTGGCCCAGATCATCACCTTCGGTACCATGGCCGCCAAATCGTCTATTAAAGACGTAGCGCGTGCCCTGGACTTACCCTTGGCCGAGGCCAACGAACTGGCTAAAATGGTACCGGAAGCGCCGGGCACTACCCTGGCCAAAGCCTTCATAGAAGCCCCGGAACTCGCCTCCATCCGGGAGCAAAGCGACCTGAAAGGCGAAACCCTTCGGCTCGCTGAGAAACTGGAAGGCTCCGTTCGGAACACCGGTATTCACGCGGCAGGGGTTATCATCGCGCCGGATGACATCACCAACTACATTCCGGTTTCTACCTCCAAGGACTCTGACCTCCTGGTGACGCAGTTTGACGGAAAGGTGATTGAAAGCGCGGGCATGCTGAAGATGGACTTTTTGGGTCTGAAAACCCTGTCCATTTTGAAGGATGCTATGGCGCTTATCAAGCGGAACCACGGCGTGGAGATCGACATTGACAACATTCCGCTGGACGACGAGAAAACCTACGCCCTCTACCAGCGCGGCGATACCATTGGTACGTTCCAGTTTGAGTCTGAAGGGATGCGCATGTACCTCAAAGACCTGAAGCCGACCAATATTGAAGACTTGATTGCCATGAACGCCTTGTACCGTCCGGGCCCGATGCAGTTCATCCCGAACTTCATTAACCGGAAGCAAGGCAAGGAAGAAGTGGAATACCCACATGACCTGCTGGAGCCGATTCTGAAGAATACCTACGGAATCATGGTGTACCAGGAGCAGATTATGCAGACGGCTCAGATTCTGGCAGGCTACTCCCTGGGTGGTGCCGACTTGTTGCGCCGGGCCATGGGTAAGAAAGACATGAAGAAAATGGCCCTGGAGCGCGAGAAATTCGTGGCCGGCGCCAAGGAGATTCATAACATCCCGGCCAAGCACGCCTCTGAGGTGTTTGACGTGATGGAGAAGTTCGCGCAATACGGCTTTAACCGCTCGCACTCCGCCGCTTACTCCGTAGTCGCGTACCAGACCGGTTACCTCAAGGCGCATTACCCCGCTGAGTACATGGCGGCCGTGCTTACCCACAACATGAACGACATCAAGAAGGTGACGTTCTTTATTGAGGAGGCACGCAAGCAGCAGATTCAGGTATTGGGACCAGACGTGAACGAATCCATCCACCAGTTTAACGTGAACCAGCAGGGGCAAATCCGTTTCGGGATGGGGGCTGTGAAAGGAACCGGTGAAGCCGCCGTGGAAGCCATCATTGAGGAACGTGAGAAGAACGGCCCGTACACCGATATCTTTGACTTCGCGAAACGCGTGAACCTGCGCGCCGTGAACAAGAAAACCTTTGAAAGCTTAGCCCAGGCCGGCGCTTTTGACTCGTTTGAACGCTACCACCGCGCCCAGTATCTGGAAACCCCGGAAGGCGAAAGCATCAACCTGATTGAAAAGGCCGTACGCTTCGGTAACCAGTTCCAGGCCGAGAAAAACGCCGCCCAGCAATCACTCTTTGGCGGTGGCGGTGCCGTAGACATGCCGTTACCAAAAGTGCCGGATGTACAGCCCTGGACGTTGACCGAGATGCTGCGCCGCGAGAAAGAAGTAATCGGGTTCTACCTCTCGGGGCACCCGTTGGATCAGTTTAGGCTGGAGATCGATTCCTACTGTACCTGTAGCCTGGACCGCATCGCTGAGTTCAAGAACCGAGATGTGAACGTGGCTGGTATTGTGAGCAACATTGTGGTGCGTACCGGTAAAAACGGCAATCCGTTTATGCTCTTCTCGCTGGAAGATTACGAGTCTTCTCTGGGCATGGCGCTGTTTGGCGAGGATTTCGTGAAGTTCTCGCCGTACATCAAAGAGGGCATGTACCTGTTCATCCGGGCCAAAGTGACCTTACGCTACAAGTCTGAGGACCAGTGGGAACTGAAGCCCATCTCCATGCAGCTCTTAAGTGATGTGGCCGACAAAATGGCCAAAGGCGTGCGCATGGACATTGACATCCGCAACATCAACGCCATGCTCATTGATCGTCTGGAAGAAGCCGCCATCAACAGCCCGGGTCAGAAGAAGCTGGAACTGGTGCTCACCGAGCCCGGGGAACGTTTAGCGGTGGAGTTGTTCAGCCGCAAGTACCGCATTGACCCGAAGGCGTTTCTGGAAAACGTGAAGGATTTGGAAGTGGCAACGTGCCAGTTGATATAGAAAGCTAAAGGAAAGAAAAAAGCAGTAAGCCCATCAATTTGAGTATTGATGGGCTTTCTGCTTTTTCTGCTTATAGCGAATATAGTTCTAGAATTTTAGTTTTCTGCTTCTACTTCGCCGCTTTGGAAGAACTTAACCGCCCTGTGCAGAAACTGGTTTGAAGAATCTAGTAATTGAAAACCGCCTATTACTCAGAGTTTTCAGGAGTTAGTTAATCTCACCTATAACTGCACACTGACCTGTTAATCTAATTTTATCGGTTTCCTCTTTGTAGTCAATGGTTTTTACAATTCTATAACTTTTTATATCTGGGGTATAGCTTTTTACTTTCTCAAGTTGAGTATTTAGACTAGCCAAATCCTTTGCAGAGTAAAATTTATAGCTCAAATGCGTGCTTTTGTTAGAGGAACATGAAATAGTGTTCTCCACTAACGCAATCACATTGCCACTCCAGTTAAAATGGTGGAATGACTCCACGTAAGTGTCTGCATTTTTCTCCTTCGCAGCCGCTATGAATTGATCTCTGGTCTGCTGGTCACAAACCCATGCATAACCATAGCGCGCCATTCTTGGATTGCAACCTGGTACTTTCTCCTGTACCCTATACCCCACAAAAGTCCATTTTACAGGATTTTGGGCGAAAGCCGCAGATGGCAGCATCCCCAATAACACAATCGTTAGAATCAACAATTTTCTCATACTCCACATTTTTCCAGATCTACAAATACCTTTTTGTACTTATTCGGCATCAAAGGTAAGAAACTATTCAGCAACTCTCTGCCCCTGGCCTGCCAGGCGAAATATTCTTTGGATGGGCCTTGTTGCTTTTTTGCGGCGTTTTCAGGAAAGGGTAGGAAAACCCGGAATAGTATCTTTTGCCTCATTTATGCTGGTTTTCCTATATTTAGGTTGAACCACCGGCAACGTCTATGCACCTTTCCCTCACCCCCAAGAACCTGCTCGCGTTTCTGGCGCTCTTGTTTATCTGCCATGAACTGCATGAACTGGCCCATACTCTTATGCAGTACGTGATCTGTGGGTGCTGGGGGCCAAGGGACTTCCTGGGCTGGAAAACCTGCGGAGCGTGTGACACCAGAATTCTGGCTACCTGGATCTTTCTGTTCGGGCCGCTGCTGTCGTACGGGCTCATGTGGGTGGCATTCGGGCTGATGGCTCCGGGCAAACGTGCGGGGCAGAAGGCGCTTGGCTGGGCGTTGCTTTTTGCCAATCTGCCACTGGGGCGCCTTATTCCTGTGCTGGACCGCGAAGGCGATGAGTCCCTGATTACCCGCAACATCATCAATAAAGAATCCATGACCGTATTGTCTTGGGGCACAGAGCTGGCCCTTGTATTCCTGCTCACTCTTCCGGTGCTGTTCAGGGCCTGGCAGGTGCTAGAAGCCAGACACCGGGTCTGGGTCTATGCCGGCTTTCTGACGCTGCCCCTGCTGGCGGAATCGCTGTTGATGAATGGGTTGGCCAACTGGTTTCTGCGGCAGAAGGTGCTGGCAGGGGATGGCATCCTGGGGAGCCCCGTTTTGATGAATGTCTGGAATGCCGGTTGGCTCCTGGTGCTGCTGTTTACCTATGAGCATTTATACACCCTGCTGCGCCCCGCGCAACCGGCCATAGACCCTGCCAGAGAGGCACCCGCCGGCTCGTTGTTAACGTTCAAAAAGGAGAAAAGACCTTAGAGACGGCCCCGCCATTCTGTCATGCGTTTATCTTTGTCTCTCAGCCCCAACCTTTTCCCGGTGAATCAGTAGATATACTAGTTTTACAGGCGTTTTCCCCCAAACAGGCCGCCACGGTATCCTTTAGGATATTGACAAACCTGACACAAATGCGTTAGTTTTACTAAACCAAAGCAGTTGGTTCTATTTTTGAACCAGGTCTTTCATCGTTATAGATACTTATATAAACAGACAATTATGGCACATAAAGCAATCGAGATCACCGATGCCAACTTCGAGGAGATCATCAATTCAGATAAACCCGTTCTGGTAGACTTTTGGGCAGAGTGGTGCGGCCCTTGCCGCATGGTAGGCCCGGTAGTAGAGGAACTGGCCGGCGACTATGAAGGCCGGGTGGTAGTAGGAAAAGTGGACGTTGACGCCAACCCACAGACTTCTGCCAAGTTCGGGATCCGTAGCATTCCAACCCTGTTGGTTTTCAAGAACGGACAAGTAGTAGACAAACAAGTTGGTGCCGTTCCTAAGAACGTACTGGCCCAGAAATTAGATGGTCAGTTAGCGTAAGCCACACCTTCTTTCCCATACAAACAAGAAAGCCGCCCTTTTGCAAGGGTGGCTTTCTTGTTTTAGGTCTGATTTCTGACAAACGGCCCTAAAACAGAATCCTGTCTTAAAAACCAGTCCTTACCTTTCCAACTCGGGACTCAGGACTCAGAACTATCCACTTACTCACACCCGCACAGGTTCTTCTCGGCGGCGCAAATATCGGCGTAGCCTTGGTCCAGGCGGCGCAAGAAGCCATTGAGCCGTTGGTTGTGTTCCCGCACGGCATCCAGTTTCATTTCCTTAGGCGGAGTGCGGAAGAGGTTGTCCAGTTCCCCCACGTGCTTCTTGAGTTCTATCTTTTTCTCGTAGAGCCGCTGCACATACTCCGGCAACGACTCGGCGGGGTATTGGGTCTTGAAAGCGTTCTCTATGCAATCGTCCTGCTTCAGGTAGGCGATGATTTTGCGCTCCACCTGTTGGTTCAGGTCCAGCAAGCGGGCTTTTTCCTTTTCCAGTTGCTGCTCCTCCAGCCGCTGGTTGAACTGGCGGGCGGCCAGTTTTACCTCCTCGCGGCAGCTGCGGCACTTGGTGGCGCTGGCTTTCTCCAATAGGTTGTTCCTAAAGGTGACGTTCTCTTCGGTGGGCGGGGCATCGCGCAGGCGCATCACTTCTTTGGCGTACACGTCATTGTACTGCGCCGACTCCAGGCGGTTGAGGTGCCGGTTTATGCCCTCGCCCTCCAGCGTGCTGGCCAGGAACTCGGGGTTGGGCAACTCCACGGCGTAGATTTTGTTGAGGTACTGCTCGCGCTGCGCCACAGAGAAAGCGCGAGCCTGCTCCTGCTCCAGGTCCAGCACCGTGTTTACGAGCTCTTTTCCGTTTTTCAGGTTAAAATCAGACTCCATGTAATTGTCGGCAGAGGCCAGAATAGAGGCGTACTCTCCCTTGAACACCCGCTGGTAGGTATGGTTGCGCGAGAACTCCCGGTCGCGCTGGGCGGCCAGGTTCTTCAGGCGTTTGTAGTCCTGCACCACCGCAAACAGGGTCTTGGCGTTGGCCTCGGGGCTGTTGTTTTTATAGTTGAGTTGGTAGTTGTTCAGGTTCTGCTTCAGGTCAGAGAAATTGCGCAGAAACTCCACGAACAGCTTTTCCTGCTTGTAGGCATCCTCAGTGACCAGGCCGGCGGTAAAGGCCTGCTCTATCCTAACCCGGCGTTTCTCAATGGTTTCTGAGGTGATTTCGCTGCCCGAGAGCACATCCATGCGGTAGAGCGACTTGTAGTTGGCCACCACCAGCACCGGATAATCTTTGTAGTTAAGGGCGGCCTCCAGTTTCTGCCGCTCAAACCCCTGCGGGCTGTTGCCCAGGAACTCGGTCAGGCGGTAGGTACGCAAGGCCGGTATTTTAGCGAACGACGGCACAAAGATGTACACCCGTACGGAGTGGAGCCGAGTGTCAAAGTTCTGTCCCTCGTACAGCCGGATGGTGGAACTAAACTTGTACTCCTTCCGCTGCGCCGCGTGCCTGATCAGGTTCCCAAATTCCCCTACCAACGACAACATGGCCGCCTGCGGCGTTACTTGCTTGGCAATGTTGGTGAGCTGATTGGCAATGATGTTGAAGAACAGCTCGCGGCTGTCTGAGGTGAACAGCTTGGCCTCCACGGTAGCATCAATGTTGCGTTCATCGGCGGCCAGCGGCAGCTTGTCTATGATCCGGATGGCCTCAATATTGTCTGAGATGCGGGAGGTGTAGTTTTTTTTGTCATTGGCCGGCTCAATGGCAAAGTTGTACAGGGGGTACACCACCGGTTCCTGCCCAAACAGCTTGGCGTTCTTGAGCTGCGCCGAGATGAACAAAGACTCCAGGTTGATGTAGTCGCGCCGGCGGGCCTTGGTGGTGCCCTGCTCCAGTTCATTGATGACCTTGGAGAACTGCCCCGGATTGAACAAATACATGTCGGTGGTGAGATACTGCCACTCATCGGTGAACTCAAACTTGTCCAGGTAATTGTACCCTAACCTGGTCTGAATCATGTCCTGTGCCCTGCCGGTGAAGGCGCACAAAAGCAGAAAAAGCAGAAAGGAGCGTGCAATGCTTCTTGGCTTCATGTATTCACTCTTTAAGATGTTTGTTACTGGGTAACGCCGTGATGCCCCAACGCGTGTGTGGCTCTACAAAGTTCGCTCCTAAATTGACTAATCCCAAGAGTTCAGGCAGTTGCTTCCTGCAATGTTTCTCCCGACCTTGCCTCTTTCTACTAAATTCTTGTTTGTGCGTCCCGGTTTTTTGAAACTCCAAGCCCTGTTGCAGTCTCCTCTTTTCTGGTTTTTGGCGGTTAGCAGCTTTACCCTGGTCTACTTCTTTGCAGAGCATGAGGGCTTTTACTTTGGAGATGATTACTCTTACAGCCTCTATGCCCACCAGTTGATCTGGGGCGGTTTTCATTTTGATGATTACTCTTTCTGCCACCGCTTCATGGTCTTTGTGCCCACGGCCCTGTTCTACTGGCTGTGGGGCATGAACATTTATACCACCACCTTGTGGCCCTTGCTCTGTACTTTAGGCACCCTGCTTTTACTGTATCTAGCGTTCAGGAAGGCGCACCCGGTGGCCACTTCCTGGGCTTTGGTCTTGCTGGGACTGTACTACTTCCAGCTGAACACGGTCAATTACCTGTACCCAGACAATATTCTGCTTTTCTTCACCACGGCCTGTCTGCTGGTCTTGTATCGCGCCAGAACCCAGTTGCCATCAGCAAAGCAGGAGATCACCTGGGGAATCTTGTTTGCCTTCCTGAACCTGCTGGCGTTTCTTACCAAGGAAACCATTGTATACACCGTTCCCTTTTACCTCTTCGTTCTGTTTCAACACATCAGGAACCGGGAGAACCTGCGCTTCTGGGGCTCCGCGCTGGTGTCGGGCACAATTCTGCTGGCCCTTTATTTCCTGCTATACAAAGTCTATTCCGGCGACGCCCTGCAACGGCTATATGATATCAAGGCCACCAATACCGTTGAAACCAAACAGGCCTATTTAGACAGCAGATCGGCTACTTTACTCCCGCGCCTCACGTATGAGCCTGTCTTGTTTTTCATAGGCTCTGGCCTTGCCATTCCCCTGGTCTTGACAATTTTTTCTTTCTTCACCAAAGGGAGCCACAGAGGCCAATCCACTGCTGAAACACTGCGGTTCTGGTTTGCAGCCATGGTGTGCATGCTGCTCCCTATCTGGTTTGGCACCGCCACGGTAGATTTCTACAAACCCATGCCCTTGGTACCCCGCATGTTCCATCCTTTGCTGCCCACCTTTTGCTTGTCGGCAGGATTAGTGGTAGAGAAAGCCTGGGGAAAGCGCCCAGCTTTTCTGCTGCTCACTTTCTTGTTTGTAGTCTGCACCGTTTTAGCCGGAGAGAAGATGTGGGTTCTTTACGCCCCCTTGGCGGCATTCTTCGCGCTCTGCAGCTTCTTTAGCCGCCCCCTACCACACTGGCTGGGATTGATTATGGTGACGCTTGTGTTAGCCATCAGACCGGTTTACTTTATGGCCAAGCCCACTGTCTCCTATTATTTTGAGCAAAAAGAAATAGTAGACCAGCACTTGAACCATCGGGTTGGCAAGTATACGGTCTTGATGGATTCCGTCATGCTCAACAGGTATAGATACTTCTACGGCTTTCACACACCCACTAATTACCAGTTTAAGAGATACACAGACCTCTCTACCACGGGCCAACAGAATGTAGACACGGTGTTTCTCCTGATCAACAACGGCGTACTGGAACATCCGGAGCTCATGATGCCCATACGGGAGAAAGACGTGCTGCCCCTTTTTCCGGCAGCCCGTTTGATTACCCAAAAAGGCAAGGTAAAGCTATACTACTTACCAAAAGACTCATCCGCTTCAGCGTTTTAGCGCCTATTTCCGGTAAACAGGCCAAAAACACTCAAGCCAAGCAAACAGCATTTCACAAGGCCACTCCTTTTAACTGCCAAGGATAATTCGTTCTTCCCTTACCCAAACCAAAGAGGCCCTGCTACAGAATAGCAGGGCCTCTTTGCGGATGGTGGCGCAAACCACTATTGCTTGATGAGCCGGTAGCTGGAAGTTTCCGGGCCGTTGGTGAGGCGCAGGACGTACGGGCCCGAAGGCAGATCCTGAATGGAGAGAGTTTTCACGTTGGTGCCTTTCTGCGGGTGGCTGATCTGGAACCGTTTAGTCTCCTGCCCCAAGGCGTTGAACAGCTGAATCATGACTGCTCCTTTTCCCTTGTACTCAAAGCTGCAGGACAGTTCCGTTGCAAACGGATTGGGGAAAACAGACGCGTTCACCCGGTCGGCCATATCTTCCTCAGAGGCCAGCAGGTTCCGGTTCCCCTGGGCGTACCACACGGCCCACTTCGAATTTCCGATGAGCCCGGTGGCGTTGCCGGTGGTCAGGAGTTTATCTTCGGCCAGCGGGAGGGCACCGGTCACCAGGGTAGTGCCATCTACCGCCCGGGCACCAAACACCACCCGGCTATCGGTGCGGTCAAAGGAAGGCTCGTTCATGACGGTACTCCCGAAGATATCACGGTACACGTATGTCTTCAGGTTCATGGTGACCAGGTAATAGATGGTCTGGGCCGAGGATTTATCCACGTAGTCAAAGGCCACAATGTGGGGAGAGTTCTTCGCGAACGCAGGGTTGATGACATCTGAGTTGAACTGCAGGAACTTCTGGATTTTCCCGTCGCCGGCCTTATTGCCGGCCCGGCTCCAGAGGTTCGCCAGCCCTATGTCCCAGTACTCTTTGTCTTGGGTCTCCTCCACGTAAGAATACAGGGCGTCAAACAGGATCTTTTCACCCGTGTAATCCCATTCCAGACTGTGGATGTCCACCATTTTCTCGCCCTCATGAACGGGAACCGTGTTGTTCAGCTCCACGGCGGTCCATTGGCCCCGAGGGATATCATAGACGTGGATGATGGGCTCTTTGGCTACTTTGACGGCAGCCAGCTTGGTACCGTCTTTAGACACCGCCACATTGTCCCAGATGGTCTGGTTGTCAATGGTTCGCTCGTTCACCGCGCCTTTGAGGGTAACCGCCCTGATAATGCCGCTCTGGGCGACAAAATAGGCCTCGGTTCCGTTATCGGTGACGCTGGGCTTGCCTTTGAGGGGCGTATTGGTGAGGATGGTAGCCGTTTGCGTGGCCATGTTGGCGTTCCGGAGGGTGTTGTCAGAGGTGCTGTAGTACAGCACAAAGTCACCGCCGGGGTTCACCGGCAGCGTGGAGGCGTAACCGGCTTCGGTTGGGCCAGAGGCTGGCTCCACAATGCCCACCGAGGTGAAGGCATTCTTAGCCGCAGTTACTTCCCCCGAAGTGGCTCCATATAAATCGGTAGCGGCCTGAACCACGGCGTAGCGTAAGTCGGTGAACTGTGACAGCCTGGTCAGGTAAAGCGTGAGGGCCCGGTAGTACACGCGGCCGGCTTTGTCTTTGGTCATGCCCGGGGCGGTGGCAAACAGGTAGAACGCCTTGTTAGGAATACCGCTGTTCACGTGCACCCCGCCGTCATCCTCGTTCCCGGTGTACATTTCGCTCACGTGGGCGGGCTGGTACCCCTCGTTGAAATCGGCCAGGCTGGTGCCGCCGTTGTGCGGGTCCTGCAGGCTTCTAAGCGCCCCAGAGGGGTACGAGGTCGGTTTCACGATGTCTTCGCCAATGGTCCAGTTCCTGCCCTCAATCAAAGCCCCAAACACATCGGCCATGGACTCGTTGATGGCCCCAGATTGCCCCTGGTACTCCAGGTTGGCGGTGTACTGCACCACGCCATGGGTGAGTTCGTGCCCCGCCACGTCCAGGGCACCGGCCAGGGGTTTGAACGCGTCTTTGCCGTTTCCATAGATGATGTATTGCCCGTTCCAGACGGCATTGTCCCAGAGTTCATCTTCTTCATCCTTGGCGTTGATGATGGAGATGATAGACCCGCCCCTGCCGTCAATGGCATTGCGCCCGTGTTTGGTCCGGAAGTATTCATAGGCCATGCCCGCGTTGTAATGCGCCGAAACCGAGGCAGGGCTGGTCCAGGTATTGTCGGTGGAGGTGACAAAGAACATTTCGGCCTCCTCATTGGCGTAAGAGGCATCTTTCAGGTCCAGGGTATAGATCACGCCCATGCCGCTTTCGGGCAAGGTGGACCGGTTGTCGTACATGGCGCGGGCGGCATCCAGCAGGTAATAGGTCTCCCCTTTCTGGTAGGTATTCAGCGACTGGGTCACGTTGTTAAGGTCCTTGGCCGAAGCCGTCTGAGGGCCATCAAGGGAGCATAAATGGTTGTACTTGTGCAGAACGGCTCCGCTTTGCGCGTCAATGAAGTACTCCCAGCGGTGCACCAGCCCCGGCTGCACGGTCACGTGCCAGGTAAGGCGCTCTGCGGCCGGGTTACGGTTTGGGTGGTAAATCACCAGCTCAGCGGTGGTCTCGCGCTGGCCCAGAATGGTAGACAGCAGGCTTTTGTGTGAGCGGGAAGAGGTCTTGCCTACCGCCGCCAGCGCCGTTTTAATGGCGTTTTGCTCAGAAACCGTTGGAATCACGCTTACCAACGACGGGGTGGGAAAGTACTGCCCGTTCAGCACGCTTACCTCATTCTGCTGGGCATGCAGGTACAGCTCGCCCCCGTACACGGGAACCCCGCGGTACTGTTGCCGCATCTTGATGTGCGTCTGCTGCAAGGCATCGGTTTCCACGCGGTCCACGGCAAACTCCTGGTCTGGCTCTACAATCTGCAGGGTGGCTTTGAGCTCGCGCAGGTAAGAGAAACCGGCTTCCCGGGGCGTGGTGGCTTTTCTAGCGGCCGCCTGTCCCTTGCGGGCGAGTTTGCCCTTGATGAACACCGGCAGCGAGGCGGGCCCTTGCCTGATTACATTCAGGCCCTCGGGGTCTGCGGGCCCGCTGTGCAGCACCCGGCTGTTGGCTCCAGGCCCAATTGAGGTAGACAGTTGAACCGACTCCGGCAGGAAGGCGGTTTGGGCTTGCTTCTGCCCCCAGCCCACCGAGACTTGGGCGAAACAGAAAATCATGGCAAGCGCTGCTTTCCGGGTAAAGGTTAGCTCCATAGGGATGGGTATAAGGTGGATTTATTTTTTAACCAAGGCCTGTAACTGCCGGTAGAGTGCCTGCACCTGGGGTGGGGCGGTAAACTGGTTGCTGCCCCACACCGCCTCTTTTTGCAAGCCCGTGGCATCTGCCAGCTTAATGTATTGGTACAGGTTGCCCGGGTGCCTGAAGGAAAGCTCCAAGGCGCTTGCCTGCTCAAACAACTTCTCTGCCTCTTTGCCGCTGATGGCGCTCAGTTCCTTGGCTTGCCGCGAGAGCGGGTCCCGTTGGAATACCTGTCCGGTGGGCAGCAAAACATACTCCGTGACTCTGCCGCTTACCCCGCCCCCGTTGCCCCACGCAATCTGGTTGCCCTGGTAAGATTCCAGCGCCACTTTCTGCGAAGCGCACCCCAAGGGCAGGCCCGCTAAGCCCAGTGAGACCACGAAGAAGAAAAGAGGGAAGAAGCTCCTCATATTATGCCAGGAATAATAGGGTGGAAAAGAATGGTTAAAGTACAAAACATTCCTTAATAACTCAACACCTCGCTCTAAAATGGCTATTGTACACCCTCTTGGCAGCAGTACTTGCATAAAGCTGAGATGCAATGTACCAGCCTCGTCATCCGTACCCCTTGTTCTTCAGGAGTTGCAAATTGGCTTGAAAACAAAAGAGGCCGGATCTATTTCCGGCCTCTTTTGGCTAAAGTAGCGTTAAAATAGCAACCCAGCCGCCCCTAACCTGCCGGGTTGTTTTTGATGGGTTTTGCAGAAATGAGGCACAAAACGGAGGTGGCCCAAACGCGGGTGGCCCACCTGCCACCGGCAGGAGCACTCAAACCATGCGACCCAACTTTGCAAAGGCTTACTGCCCGGGCTGCCCCTTTTTGATGCGTTGGTAGTCTTTGAGGTCGGCGCGGTTTTCCAGGGCCAGGTACTCGGCCTGCAGGGCTTTTATCTTGGTGGCGTGCCGCAGGATGATGTCATCGTGCAGGGCTTTCTCGCGGTCGTTGAGGCGTTTATAAATGGCGTTGGCGTAGTCCCAGTCTTCTGGGGTCCAGGTGTCTTTGCGGTCCCGCACCTGCTGCAGGAAGTGCACGTAGGCGTCGCGCAGGCGATCAGGGGTAACGGCCGACAGGTCGCGGTACTCGCCCAGGAGTTCGCGCTCCATCTGCAGTTGCTTGCCGGCCACCGGGCCGCGGGCTTCGCGCATTTTGCGTTCGGCCCGCTGTCTGGCCAGGGCCTGGCCTGCTTCCTTGAGTTCGTCTTTCGTTTTAGAGGCGGCCTGGCTGGCCCGCTCGTCTAGTTTATCCAGTTCCCGGGCGGCCGCTTCTTTTCGTTCCCGGGGCGTGGTGTCGCAGGCTACCAGGGAGGTCGCCAGCACGCCGGTGAGGAACAGAAGCAGAGTCAGCGGAAACAGTTGCGTTCGTTTCATAGTAGTACAATAGGTGATTCACCTCCCATACGCAAAGATGGGGCCAGAAGGTGCTTCCCCGGCATGGCAGGCGATATGGGCAAAAACAGTTTCAACTACTCACTGGATTTTAAGGCGGTAGATTTCAGGCAGCACCCCGAGCTGTACCGCATTGGCGTGGGCGAGCAGGGCGTGCTCCTGGTGGAACCCTATAAAAGCGAGCTGCTGCCCCATTGGCGGTTCAGGAACGTGGCCGTGGCTACCCAATCGGCACAAATTATTTACTCCATGTTTGAGGAATATCTGGCCCGGCAGGAGTTTGTGGGGGCCGACATGGCCCGCAAGTTCCTGCAGATGGGCTTTACCCGCGCCCGGCGCTATGCCAACCACAAGGGCGGAAAGAAATACGCGGCTTCCCCCGAGGCCAATAACGCGGCGCTCCCCTATCCTTACTCCTCCGGCAGCCCCAACAAAGGCAACGCCATTCTGCCCCAAGAGCAGGACGCCCTCACCAACGAGAAGGCCCAGGCGGCGGCGGTGTTCAAGGCGTACTGGTTCAAGGCCAAGGCGCACCCGCAGTACCTGGCCCAGAAACAGGCGTTCAAAGACAAGTACTACCTCCCCTAAAGCGATGGGGCTGTTTTAGGGCAGATTTCACCAAAACAGCCCCAAAACCAGGAAGGCAAATGCTACTCCTGCGCCAGCTGCCGCCGCGCCTTGTACGCGGCCACCCCGGCATCCAGGAACTGGATGAACTTCTGCACATCGCGCTCGTAGGCCACCGGCGTGACCAAGGAGTTCTCGTGCTCGTCCATGAGCACGTAGTAGGGCTGGGCGTTCACGTTGAACTTGGTGATCTGGTAGTCGGCGTACTTCTTGCCCAGGGTGGTCTTCTGCTTGCCGTCATAGGGGCTGGTGTACCATTCGTTCTCCGGAAGCTCGCTTTTGTCGTCTACGTACAGGGCGGCAATCACGAAGTTTTCGCGCAGGCGCTTGAGCACCTCGGGGTGCGACCACACGTTGGCCTCCATTTCGCGGCAGTTCACGCAACCGTGGCCAGTGAAATCAATGAAGATAGGCTTGCCTTGCTCCTGGGCACAGCGCTTGGCCTGCTCCAGGTCAAAGTAGCCCTGCAGGCCGTGCGGCAACTCCAGAAAATCGCCGTATTTGGGCGTGTCGCAAAGGGTGTTAGTGGCGCTGGCCACCATGCCGCGGTTAGCCCCCAGGTCAAAGTCCTGGGTAGACTGCGGCGGCAGGTACCCGGCCAGGGCCTTGAGCGGAGCGCCAAACAAACCCGGCACCAGGTACACCACAAACGCGAACACCACCACGGCAAGCAAGGTGCGCGGCACGCTCAGGTACGGCAGGTCAGAGTCGTGCGAGAACTTGAGCTTGCCCAGCAGGTAAAAGCCCATGAGCGTGAAAATAACAATCCAGAGGGCCAGGTACACTTCGCGGTCCAGCAAACCCCAGTGGTACACCTGGTCGGCGATGCTCAGGAACTTGAGGGCCAGCGCCAACTCTATAAACCCCAGGCACACCTTCACCGAGTTCAGCCAGCCACCCGACCGGGGCAGCGTGCTCAGCCAATTAGGAAAAATGGCGAACAGGGTAAACGGCAGCGCAAAGGCCATGGAGTAGGCAAACATGCCGGCAATGGGCTTCAGGGTCTCCCCTCCCGCTGACATTACCAGAAGCGAGCCCACAATAGGACCAGTGCAGGAAAAAGACACCAGCACCAGCGTAATGGCCATGAAGAACACGCCGTAATACCCGCCCTTGTCGGCCTGGGCATCGGCTTTGTTCACCAGCCAGTGCGGTAGCGTAATCTCAAACATGCCCAGAAACGACATGGCAAACAGCAGGAACACCACAAAGAACAGCACGTTGGGCAGCCAGTGCGTGCTCAGGAAATTAGCCACCTCGGGGCCGGCCAGTTTGGCCACCAGCGTACCGATGAGCGTGTAAAACGCAATGATGGACAAGCCGTACACCAGCGCCTTGATGATTCCGCTCAGCCGGGTGGCGCTGCCACCGGTGAAGAACGTCACCGTCATGGGAATCATGGGGAACACGCAGGGCGTGAGCAAGGCCACCAAACCCGACAGAAAGGCCGCCAGCATAAAGTCCCACAGCCCTACCGTGGCGGTAGAGGCTTCTTCCGCCGAGGTTGCGGTAACCTCGGTTGGGGTAGGCGCAACAGCGGCCACGGCGGTGTTGCCCGAGTCAGTTGCCTGGGGAAAGGCGGTCACGGGGGCGGTTTCGCTCAGGAGCGAGGTATCGGGCGTTGTGGGAGCGGTATTGCTAGCAGCCGGCACCGCGGCTGGTTGGGTGCCCGTGGCCTCCCCAGCCGGGGCATTCTGCACAGGAGCAGCTCCGCCGGTACCGGTACCGGGAGCCGGCTGGTTCGCCGGGGCCGCCGCACCGGGCAGCACCTTGATCTGGGTAAAGTTAAAGTCGCCCTCGCCGGGGATGCACTGGCCGTTCACCTCTGAGCACACCTGGTACTCGTAGCTTCCTTTCACCACCAGCGTGGGTTGCAGCACCTTGATCCGCTGCCGGAACTGGCCGGTTTTGGTAAAGTACGTGTACTCGCCGCCCCAGGTCTGGTCAAACTTCTTCTTGGGGTTTACCGGCTTTATCTTGCCCACCAGGACGTAGGAAGGGTGTTTCTGGAAGGTGAACGTGGTCACAATGGGCCCCAGGTCCGGGTCAAAGTCCGAGGAATAAAGGTACCATTCGGGGATGATTCTGGCGTTGAAGATCAGGTCCACCTCCTCGCCCACCTTCACCTCGGTAGCCGACACGTCATGGCTCCAGGTAGCCGGTTTCAGGACCTGGGCCTGCGCCGCGAGCATGAAGAAGAACAAGGCCAGCAGCAAGCCCCCGCCACGTTTCCAAACTATTTCCATTTGTATTTTTTAACGCTTGATATAGAGGGGCTAAATTAATACAATTACCCCGTAAACCCGAACAAACCCACCGCAGGGCCTCTAAATTGGGGCATAACGGCGGTTTACTTTCTGCCACCGTTCCCGTACATGAAACGAATATATTCTCTTTGATAGTGCTAATAAACCTTTAAATTTGAAGCAAGCGACCTTTTCTCACCCCTGAGAGGTTGCCCTGACCTATGATCCTGAACATCTTCCTTACCATTCTGCTGGTTGCCCTGAATGGTTTTTTTGTGGCCGCTGAGTTTGCCCTGGTAAAAGTACGGGCTTCGCAGATTGAGCTGCGGGCGCAGGCCGGCAACCAACTGGCCAAAGTGGCCCACCACATGATCGGGCACCTGGATGCCTACCTTTCTGCCACGCAATTGGGCATCACGCTGGCCTCCCTGGGCCTGGGCTGGATTGGCGAGGGCGTGGTGTCTGAGATTATCATTGAGATCATGCACGCCATGGGCGTTGCCGCAGACCCAGAGTTGGCGCACCAGATTGCCCTGCCCATCTCCTTTGCCGTGATCACGGTACTGCACATTGTATTTGGCGAGCTGGCGCCTAAGTCGCTGGCCATCCAGCGGCCCGAGTCTACCACCCTGGCAGTGGCCGTTCCCCTCCGGATTGTCTACTACATCCTGCTGCCCTTTATCTGGGTTCTCAACGGCTTCTCCAACTTTATCCTGAAACGGGTGGGCATCACGCCCATGCACGGCTCTGAGGTGCACACCGCCGAGGAACTGCGTCTCTTGTTTGAGCAGAGCGCCGAGAGCGGCGAGATTGGCGGCAGCCAGCAGGAGCTGATTGAGAACGTGTTTGAGTTCAATGAGCGCATGGTCAAGCAAATCATGGTACCCCGCACCAAACTGGTGGCCCTGGACCTGGACTCCACCGAGCAGGAAATCTTTGACGTAGTCTTCAACGAAGGCTACACCCGCATGCCCGTTTACCGCGACACCATTGACAACATTGTGGGCATCCTGTACGTGAAGGACCTGCTGGTGGTGCTGCGCGCCGGCGAGCAAGTGAACCTGACGAAACTCATGCGCCAGCCTTACTTTGTGCCCGAAACCAAGAAAATCAGCCGCTTGCTCAAAGATTTCCAGCGCAACCGCATGCACATTGCTGTAGTGTCAGACGAGTTTGGCGGCACCTCGGGCATCGTGACCATCGAAGACATTATTGAGGAACTGGTGGGCGAGATTCAGGACGAGTACGACGAGGAAGTGCCCCTGGTGGAAAAAGTGGGTGACTTTGAGTTCAGGGTAAGCACCGCCGCCTCCATCCAGGATGCCAACGACGACCTGCCTTATCCGCTCCCCGAGGGCGAGGACTACGAAACCGTAGGCGGATACCTCAACATGATCTACGGCCGCATTCCCGAGATTGGCGAAACCGTGGTGGAGGGCGTGTACGAGTTCAAAGTCCTGGAGAAAACCGAGCGCAACGTAGAATCGGTGCTTCTCACCGTCACCGAGGACAAACGCGACGATATCTTGTAAGGTGTTTCGGGGCTGCTTTCTGGAAAACAGCCCCGAAACACCTTCGCTTTTCTAAAGAATGATCCGGCTCACAGAACAGAAAAAAGCCCGCTTGGTTTCTTTTGGGATTGCCACGGCTGTGCTGACTGGCTTTTGCTCCTTCATCAGTTATTTTCTTGAAACCAACTTTTCCTATCAGGGTGAAGCTGCTCTGAAGGGCTACGGGCACCTCCTGGAAGAAGACCTTACCAAGGGCCTGTTTGTGGTCATCTCCGGTAATCTGGTTCTTTCCACCTTGATCACCCACCAGTTCTTTTTACTCCTGGAAAGGGAAGTGCAGGTCATTGCCTACAAACTTTTAAGAGGGGCAGCTTTGTTGATTTTAGCGCTGCTGTTGGCATACCTTGGAGAGAAAATACAGGAAGGCCTTTCCGCTCCCCTACTCCATCACACAAGACTCATAGACATCACGCTGACTTGGGTACTGAGAATAATCGGCTTCTTCCAGGGATATTGGCTCACTAAAATAGTGTGTACCTATTCGAAACATTCAAAAGTCTCTATTTAAGAGATTGTCCTATTAAAGTTCAGCACTTAGCCACTCCCTCAGAAGGCCTAATCCAAACCATTGCAAGAATAAGCTGTTTTTTGGGCTTTTACCCTAAAACAACCTCAAAACAGGTATTGGCTATCTTCATACTTGAATTTTTTTCAGCATCTTCTTCTATCACTTCTTTTTTACTCTTTCTCCATCCGCTGCTATTCCTTCCAAAGCTCATCACCACTAAAATCACAATAAAGCTTAATTCAAGATATATCATAAATAATTTAAAGCCAACTACTTAAACGCAACACATCAAATACCCAATCAAAATAATACAACATCATCACTTAAACACTACAAACCCTGCTACACAGGTTCTACTAGGAGCACATTGTATTTTAAGCTTCTTTGTTGCCCGGCTAAATCCAAAGGCACTGATGCACCCATAACCCTTTGTACCTTTTTCACGTTTCGGGTATTAAAAAGCAAAAAAGCTATATATTAATTCCTCAGCATCATCTACTATGGTTCAACCGTGCTTCCATTTTCAGATCTCTGCCGAAGCTTTACAGGGCAAGGTATCTGAAATCGGGAAGGCGGCCGGTGGGGAATCCGCTGAAAACGCTCCTTTCGTCAGGAATACTTTTCTCAACCATACACTTAGATCTATCGGAAACGGAGTCTTGGCCCCTCGGCATTCAGCCAAGGCGTTGCTGTTTGCTTTGCATTCATGGCGGCACGCCTCTGGGCACCTTGTCACGTGCGCTTCCCTCCGTAGCCCTTTTAACCCCCTAAACACCCACTGATAACTATGAAAAAGAAAGTCTTGATTACCGGCGGTGCAGGCTTCATTGGGTCTCACCTGGCAGATGAACTAATCAACTTCGGATATGAGGTACGCGCCCTGGATAACCTTTCTGAGCAAGTGCACGGCAAAGATTGTGAGCGCCCAGAATACCTTCACCCCGAGGTGGAGCTGCAGGTAGGCGACGTGCGTGACAAAGCGGCCGTGAAGAAAGCCCTGGATGGCGTAGATGCCGTGTTCCACTTCGCCGCCATGGTGGGTGTGGGCCAGAGCATGTATGAAATCAAGGAATACACTGATGTGAACAACATCGGCACCGCCGTTCTGTTGGAGTGCTTAATTGAGAAGCCGGTGAGCAAACTGGTGGTAGCCTCCAGCATGAGCATCTACGGCGAGGGCCTCTATACTTCCACCACCGGCGAGAAGGTGATTGCTGCCGAGCGTGGCCTGGAGCAACTCAAAGCCGGCGACTGGGAACTGAAAGACGACAAAGGCGGTATCTTAACCCCGATCGCAACGCCTGAATCTAAAATTCCGTGTCTGTCCTCGGTGTACGCACTGTCCAAATATGACCAGGAGCGCCTTTGCTTAATGGTGGGCCGTGCCTACAACATCCCGACCGTGGCCATGCGCTTCTTCAACGTGTATGGCACGCGTCAGGCGTTGTCTAACCCATACACCGGCGTGCTGGCCATCTTCGCCTCGCGCTTCCTGAACAACAACGCCCCTATGATTTTCGAGGACGGAAACCAGCAGCGCGATTTCGTGCACGTGCGCGATGTGGCGTTGGCTTGTCGTTTGGCCATGGAGAAAGAGGAAGCCAACGGGCAGGTCTTCAACGTGGGCAGCGGCAACAACTACACCATTAAAGAGATTGGCGAGCGTTTAGCTCAGGTAATGGGAAAACAGGAATTAATTCCTGAGATTACCGGTAAGTACCGCGTAGGCGACATCCGCCACTGCTACGCCGACATCAGCCTGGCCAAAGAGGTGCTGGGCTTCTATCCACAAGTAGAATTCAACAGCGGTTTAACTGAGCTGGCCGATTGGCTGGAGGGACAGATTGCGTACGACCGCGTCAATGAGGCGAGCGCCGAGTTAGCAGCCCGGGGCTTAACCGTGTAAGTCCGCGTTTCTGACTTGTTTTCCCAAAAAGAAGCTTAAAACCCGTATGACAAGAACCGCTAAATCACAACCTAAACATACTCCCCTGGCCGCCCCCACCATCGGCTTGGTACAATGGTTCCAGCCTGGTGAGCACGCCCGTGTGGAAGAATCCCTCGCGGAAATGAAAGAACTTGGCGTCACGGAACTGCGCACCGGCATCTCCTGGGCAACCTATACTACTGAGGAAGGCAAGGCGTGGTACAGCTGGTTGATTCCTACTTTGGCCAAACAAGTGCAGGTGCTGCCTTGTTTCCAGGGAACGCCCCCGCATTTGGGAGTAACTGCCAAGACCTCGGCCCCGCCGCAAAATCCGAACGCTTTCGCAGAGTTCCTGCACGAGGTATTGGCTGACCTGGGCACCCACTTTGAGTGGGTAGAGCTCTGGAACGAGCCCAACAACATTGCCCATTACGACTATACCTTAGACCAGAACTGGAACACGTTCTCCCAGATGATAGCCGTAGCGGCCCAAGTAGCCAGGCAGCACGGTAAGAAAACCGTATTGGGCGGCATGAGCCCCATCGATCCCAACTGGCTGCAACTCATGTACAGCCGTGGCGTGCTGGAAAACATTAACGCCGTAGGCATCCACGGGTTCCCCGATGTTTATGACCAAAATTGGGAAGGCTGGGACGCGAACATCCAACGCGTGCGCGAGGTGCTGGACCGCAACAACACCAAAGCCGAGATCTGGATCACCGAGGCCGGTTTCTCTACCTGGCAGCACGACGAGTTCAAGCAGTTCCAGGAGTTCAGAAAGGTGAGCAAAGCCCCGGTAACCAAAGTGTACTGGAGCAGCCTGCATGACCTGGACGCTGAAGGCAAGTTTCACGTGGACAATCGTGCTTTGTTCTTCGGGTTGAAGAACGTGGATGGCTCGCCTAAACTCCTTTATAGATTATGGGCTGAAAACGGTTTGGATGGGCTGGACAAGTTCAACTTCATCCGCCGCAAAGAAGATTTCTCAGACCAGGAGCGCTATTCAGTAGTGACGGGCGGAGCTGGCTTTGTGGGCACTAACCTAGCCAAACGCCTTTTGGAGCAAGGCAAGCGCGTGCTCATTTTTGATAACCTTTCCCGCACCGGCGTAGAGCGCAACCTGCAGTGGCTGCACCAGAACTACGGCGAGAAGCTGGAAGTGTACGTAGGCGACATCCGTGACCTGCAGGCCGTGAAACGCGTGATGAAGTACGCCAACGAGGTGTACCATTTTGCGGCGCAGGTAGCAGTGACGACTTCTTTGACCGGTCCCATCCAAGATTTTGAAATCAACGCAAGAGGCGTGGTGAACGTGCTGGAAGCCATCCGGGCGCAGGACAATCCGCCGCCGCTGGTGTTCACGTCTACGAATAAAGTGTACGGCGGCCTGGAAGACCTTCGGTTCATCCCGAACGGCACCCGCTACAACCCTTCAGACAAGCACATTAAAGCCAACGGCATTTCAGAGGCCCGTCCGCTGGACTTCCACAGCCCGTATGGCTGCTCCAAAGGCGCCGCTGACCAATACGTGGTAGATTATGCCAGAACGTATGGCATTCCGGCCGTGGTGTTTAGAATGAGCTGCATCTACGGTCCGCACCAGTACGGCAACGAAGACCAGGGCTGGGTAGCGCACTTCGCCATCAGAGCCATTGAGAACAAGGCCATCAGCATTTACGGAGACGGTAAGCAGGTACGCGACATCCTGTTCGTGGAAGACCTGGTAGATGCGTTTTTGCTGGCGCAGGAGAACATGAAAGACCTGTCCGGACAGGCCTTCAACATTGGTGGCGGCGTGAAAAACACCACCAGCCTGCTGGAGTTACTGGACTTGATTGGCACCTACCGCGGCAAGAAAGTGAACCTGAGCTTCGGCGACTGGAGACCAGGCGACCAGCACTATTATGTGTCTGACATCCGAAAGTTCCACGAGGCCACCGGCTGGTACCCAAAAAACAGTGTGGCCGAAGGCGTAGCCAAATTGTACCAGTGGCTCTGCGAAACCAGAGGCATTGAAGTGTCTTTGAAAGCTCCCGTCGCTGTGGAACAAGAAACCGATAACGTAGCAGTAGCTTAATACCCTATCATGCAAACCGACCTATTCCAAGAAACCCTTGACACCGCCGCTGCCACCACCATGGCGGCAGCGGTGATTACCGCTCCTAAACAAGTAGAAATCCAGGAGGTAGCGCTGCCCGAACCAACTGCCACGCAAGTGCGCATTAAGCTGGAAGGCTGCGGACTGTGCGCCTCCAACATTCCCGTGTGGGAAGGCCGCGAGTGGTTCTCCTACCCTATCTCTGCTGGTAATCCCGGCCATGAAGGCTGGGGCATCATTGACGCCGTGGGCGCTGAGGTAAAAGACCTGAAAGTAGGCGACCGCGTAGCCGCCCTTTCCTATAATTCTTACGCCGCCTATGACGTAGCCGAAGCCACCTCGGTGGTGAAGTTACCGGAGTCATTGGCCGGCAAGCCGTTCCCCGGTGAGCCCTTGGGCTGCGCCATGAACATCTTCAAACGCTCTGATATCAAAGCCGGACAAACCGTGGCCATCCTGGGCATCGGGTTTCTGGGAGCTTTACTCGTACAATTAGCCAAAGAGGCGGGCGCCAGGGTTATTGCCATCTCCCAGCGTCCGTTCTCTCTGGACATCGCCCAGCAATGCGGTGCCGATGAAATCATCCCCATGGATGACCACTACAAAATCATTGAGCGCGTGAAAGAACTCACCGGTGAAGTCTTCTGCGACCGCGTGATTGAGTGCACCGGCAAAGAATGGCCGTTGAACCTGGCCGGCGAGCTGTGCAAAGAGCGCGGCCGCCTCATCATCGCCGGGTTCCACCAGGACGGCATGCGCCAGGTGAATATCCAGCTCTGGAACTGGCGCGGCCTGGACGTGATTAACGCCCACGAGCGCGACCCGCAGATGTACTTGGATGGCATCAAAGAAGCAGTAGTAGCCGTAGAAAGCGGCCGCCTGAAACCCGAGATGCTCTACACCCACACCTTCCCGCTGGAGAAAATGGACGAGGCATTCGCCGCCCTCACGGACCGCCCGGAAGGGTTCATGAAGGCGATTGTGACGATGTAGATTTCGCATTGATGATCCGTACGGACAGGTCGCGACCTGTCCTACTCGTCTCCCCGCGCATTGAACCAAAATTCAACGCAACAGGCAACTGGTACTGCATTGAACAACCGTTTAGGACAGGTCGCGACCTGTCCCTACAACCACAACAAACCCGTTTCCCACCTCTTTTTCCAAAGACAGGTGGGAAACATTTTGCTTCTACAAAGAAGCTGAACAACCTGGAAACAAACCCTTTCAACCTATGGCTGAAGACACTTTACTAGAACCCACCCAAGAAGCAGCAACCCCCACCGTTGCTTCCACAGATACTTTAAAACTCGGCTTTCTAGGCATCGGCTGGATTGGCCGTAACCGCATGGAAGCCATCGCCAATGCCGGCGTAGCCGAGGTAACTGCCGTGGTAGACCCAGCCCCGCAAAACGTAGAGGAAGCCCAAAAAACCGCTCCGGCCGCCAAAGTGGGCAACACCATTGAAGACTTACTAACTGATGAAATAGACGGCGTAGTCATCGCAACGCCCAGCTCCTTCCACGCAGCCCAATCCATTCAGGCCCTGGAAAGCGGGAAAGCCGTTTTCTGCCAAAAGCCTTTGGGCCGGTTTGCCGAAGAAACCCAGCGCGTAGTGGAAGCGGCCCGCAAGGCCGATACACTCTTGGGCGTGGACCTCTCCTACCGCAGCACCGTAGCCATGCGCAAAGTGTATGAACTGGTAAAATCAGGCGAACTGGGCGACATCTACGGCGTGGAGCTGGTGTTCCATAACGCATATGGTCCAGACAAGCCGTGGTTCTATGACCCGAAACTCTCCGGCGGCGGCTGCGTGATTGACCTGGGCGTGCACCTGGTGGATTTGGCGCTCTGGACCTTAGACTTTCCCGAAGTGGAAAGCGTGACCAGCAGCCTCTTCTCCAAAGGCAAACGCCTGACGTCTTCTGAAGATACCGTGGAAGACTACGCGATGGCCAGCATCCAATTAGCGACTGGTCCGCACGTGCAGCTGACCTGCTCCTGGAACTTGCCTGCCGGGCAGGAAGCCATCATCAGTGCTACGTTCTACGGCACCAACGGAGGCGCGGCCTTCAAAAACGTGAACGGCTCCTTCTATGATTTCGTGGCGGAGCGGTTTTGGGGCACCCAAACTGAGACCCTGGTTTCCCCTCCGGATGCCTGGGGCGGACGTGCCGGTGTGGAGTGGGCGCAGCGCGTCGCCAACGGCGAGAAATTCAGCGAAGAAGCCGAGCAGTTTGTGAAAGTAGCAGAAGTACTAGACAGAATTTATGGTAGATAAACCGCATCGGCGCGTACTCATGACCACCGACAGCGTAGGCGGCGTCTGGACCTACAGTCTGGAGCTCATCCGCGCGATGGCGCCTTATAACGTGCACTTTTACCTGGCTACCATGGGCGCGGCCATCACCCTGCAGCAACGACAGGAACTGGCGGCACTCACCAACGTGACCGTGTACGAAAGCGAATACCAGTTGGAGTGGATGGACAACCCTTGGACCGAGGTAGACCTGGCAGGCCAATGGCTGCTGGAGCTGAACGAACAGCTCAACCCAGACCTCATCCACCTGAACAACTTCTGCCACGGGCATCTGCCCTGGAACAAACCGGTGCTCATGGTCATCCATTCCTGCGTGCAGACCTGGTGGCGCGCCATGAAAGGCGAGAACGCCCCGGCAGATAGACACTACTACTTTGAGCGTGTACGCGATGGCCTGCACGCCGCCGATTTGGTGATTGCGCCCACCGAGGCCATGCTTCAAGAAGCGGAAACCGTTTACGGCACCTTTTCCCAGAAACAGGTCATAAACAACGGCCGTGACCCCCATGCCTTCCACTTCGGCCGCAAAGAACCGTTCATCTTCAGCATGGGTCGCGTCTGGGACGAAGCCAAGAACATCGCCCTGCTTACCCAGGTAGCCGATGCCGTGGACTGGCCTATTTATATCGCCGGTGATGCTGTGCATCCGGCCACCGGCGACAGCAAGCTGTTCAAAAACGTGCATTTCCTGGGCAAGCTCTCGCAGCGCGAAGTAGCCAATTGGCTTTCTCGTGCCTCGTTGTACGTGCTGCCTGCCAAGTATGAGCCGTTCGGGTTGTCTATTCTAGAGGCTGCTTTCTCAGGATGCGCGTTGGTGTTGGGCAAAATCAACAGCCTCAAAGAAATCTGGGGCACCTCCGCCGACTACGTAGACACCGATGATGTGGAAGGATTAACCACTATCCTTCAGAAACTCATCGATGATGAATTCCTGCGCAACATCATGGCCTGCCGGGCAGTGAAAAAAGCCCAGGACTACACCACCGCGCTCATGGCCCAGGAGTACCTGCAAGCCTACGCCACGTTGCATACGCGGGTAAAACCCAAAGCGCCTAATCAGGTGGAGACGTTGTAGTGGAGTTTAAGCGAGCAGATTCTCCCCTTGAGGGGAGATAAAGAGGGGTGTTTACATCTGCGGAGACGATTTTAGCTGAACAAATAGAATCTAGCAATGTGTGAATCAGCAGGTGTAAACATCCCCCTTCGCCCCCTTCAAAGGAGGAATATCGGCTAATGTTGTTTGCGACTAACATCACACGGCAGTTACAAACTGCCACCATGATAGGTCCAAGTCACAGACTTGAACCATAGAATAGATAAGAAATCAAATTAGTCTAGTATCTAACATCCAACTACTAGCATCTAACTAAGAATTATGAAACTGGTATTATTCTACCACTCGCTGCTCTCTGACTGGAACCACGGCAATGCTCACTTCCTGCGCGGCATTGTGCAGGAACTCAAGAGCCGCGGCCATGACGTGCAGGTTTACGAACCCAAAGATGGCTGGAGCCTCAGCAACCTCATTTCGCAGTACGGCGAGGAAAAAATTGAGGAACTGCACCAATACTATCCGGGCCTTGACACCAACTTCTACGAGCTGGACACGCTCAACTTAGACGAGGTGCTGGCTGGTGCCGATTTGGTGCTAGTACACGAGTGGAACGACCATGACCTGGTGCGCCTGGTGGGCGAGCACCGCAGCAAGAACAACTACCGCCTGCTCTTCCATGACACCCACCACCGGGCTGTGACTGAGCGCGAGAGCATGGCCGCCTATGACCTCACCCACTATGATGGGGTACTGGCCTTTGGTAATGTCATCAAAGAACTGTACCTGAACGAGGGCTGGACCAAAAAGGCTTGGACCTGGCACGAAGCCGCCGATACCCGCATTTTCTATCCGCGCACCTCCACCGAGAAGGAAGGTGATTTAGTCTGGATTGGCAATTGGGGCGACGAAGAGCGTACCGCCGAGCTCCACGAATTCTTGCTGAACCCTGTGAAAGAACTCGGCCTGAAAGCCAAAGTCTACGGGGTGCGCTACCCAGACCACGCCATCAAATCATTGGCCGAAGCCGGAATTGAATACGGCGAGTGGCTCCCCAACTACAAAGCGCCTGAGGTGTTCGCCAAGTACAAAGTGACCGTGCACGTGCCGCGTAGACCGTACGTAGAGGCATTGCCGGGCATTCCCACCATCCGCCCGTTTGAGGCGCTGGCCTGCGGCATTCCGTTGATTACCGCGCCTTGGGAAGATGCAGAAAACCTGTTCACCCCAGGCGAAGATTTCCTGGTGGCCAGAAACGGTGCCGAAATGAAAAAACACCTCCAAAGCGTACTGCAAGACACCCGCCGCACCCAGGACATGGTGGCTGACGGCCTGCGCACCATCAACCGCAGACACTCCTGCTCGCACCGCGTGAACGAGCTGGAGGAAATCTGCGAAGAACTGGGCATCGCGCCCGAAAAAATCTATCCATCCTCAAAATCTCCTGTGACCCATGCAGAATAAAAAGCTCAACATCGCCTTCTTCGGCTCTAGTTTGGTTTCCGCGTACTGGAACGGTGCCGCCACCTACTACCGCGGCATCGTGCGGGCGCTGCATGACCGCGGCCACCAAGTCACCTTCTACGAGCCCGATGCTTACCAACGTCAGGAGAACCGTGACATTCCGGACCCCGAGTACGCCAAAGTAGTGGTGTATCCGGCCACCGAGGAAGCTGTGTACCAGATGCTGGAAGACGCGGCCTCGGCCGATGTGGTGGTGAAAGCCAGCGGCGTAGGTGTCTTTGACGAGTTGCTGGAAGCCGAGGTGCTGAAACTGCAAAGCCAGAACTGCCTCGTGATTTTCTGGGACGTAGACGCGCCCGCCACCCTGGACCGCGTAGAAAACGACCCCGCCGACCCATTCAGAGCCCATGTTCCGCAATATGATCTGATTCTGACCTACGGCGGCGGCGACCCGGTCATCAACGCCTACGCCAAACTAGGCGCCAAAAAATGCATTCCGATTTACAACGCCCTGGACACCGCCACCCACTATCCGGTTGAACCCGAGGAGCGTTTCCAATGCGACCTCGCCTTCTTAGGCAACCGCTTGCCCGACCGCGAAGCCCGCGTAGAGCAGTTCTTCTTAGACGTAGCCGCCCAATTATCAGAGCAGCAGTTCATCATAGGCGGTAGTGGTTGGGGCGATAAACCCATGTCCTACAACGTGAACTACATCGGGCACGTGTACACCAAAGAGCACAACGCCTTCAACTGCACGCCAAAAGCGGTGTTGAACATCAGCCGCGAGAGCATGGCCCGCTACGGCTTCTCCCCGGCCACCCGCGTATTCGAGGCCGCCGGTGCCGGCGCCTGCATCATCACCGACTACTGGGAAGGCATCGACTTCTTCTTCGAGCCGGAAACTGAGATTCTAGTAGCCAAAGACGGTGCTGAAGTAGCCAAGTTGTTACAAGGTTTAACGCCAGAACGCGCCAAAGCCATCGGCGAAGCCGCGTACAAAAAAGTACTGGCCCAACACACCTACGGCCACCGCGCCGATGAACTGGAGCAATTGCTTTTGACTACGCCTCGCACCAAAACCGATATTACGGCCACGGACACGAAAGAAGTAGTGTCCTAGCCTCCATCCATTTAGGGGCTGCTTTTCTAAAAACGACCCCTAAACGGAAACCAAATAAACCGCTGGCGCGAGCTTGCAGCTCGTGTCCGCACACATAGCAGGTCCTCTTTTTGTCATCCTGAAAGGACCTTGTGAGAAAACGGTAGTGGCGTTTCTCTAACGTGTTTCTAGTTCGCCCACAAGATCTTTCCAAGATGACAGGAGTGTTTGAATTGCATATCATTGTTATACGTGCGGACACGAGCGGGACGCTCGCGCCAGCGAAAAAGTCTTGATACTTGATACATGATACTTGTGTCTAAAAATATGAGTAAAAAACCGTTGAACATAGTCATCCTGGGCTTGTCCATTACCTCTAGTTGGGGCAACGGGCACGCCACCACGTTTAGGGGTCTAGTGCGCGAGTTGCGTAACCGGGGCCACCACATCCTGTTCCTGGAGCGTGATGTGCCGTGGTACGCCTCTAACCGTGATCTACCTAATTCAGAGTATTGCCAGACCGAGTTGTACCAGTCGCTGGAAGATTTGCAGGCCCGCTTCACGGAGCAGGTGCGCGACGCTGATTTCGTGTTGGTAGGCTCGTACGTGCCTGAGGGCGTGGCTGTGGGCGAATGGGCCATTCAGACCGCGCAGGGCGTCACCGGTTTCTATGACATCGATACGCCGGTGACTCTGGCCAAACTGGCCCGCGAAGACTACGAGTACCTGCACCCGCGCCTCATTCCGCAGTATGATATGTACCTTTCCTTTACCGGCGGTCCTACGCTGGAGAAACTGGAGAAAGAGTTTGGCTCGCCCATGGCCCGGCCGCTGTACTGCTCGTTTGACCCGGAGCTGTACTTCCCAGAGCCGCAGGAAGAAAAAGTGTGGGACTTAGGCTACCTCGGTACTTACTCCGATGACCGACAGCCGCCGTTGGAGAAACTCATGCTGGATGCTGCCCGGGAGTGGCCGTTGGGCTCCTTCGTAGTGGCCGGCCCCCAGTACCCGGATACCATTCAGTGGCCCGAGAACTGTGAGTATATCCACCACCTCCCGCCCGCCGAGCACCGGAAGTTCTACAACCAGCAGCGCTTCACCCAGAACATCACCCGCGCCGATATGATTAAAGCCGGCTACTCGCCCAGCGTGCGCCTCTTTGAAGCCGCCGCCTGCGGTACGCCCATCATCTCCGATTATTGGGACGGCCTGAATGAGCTGTTTGAATTCGGAAAAGAGATTCTGGTCTCCTACTCCGCGGAGGACACGTTGAATTTCCTGATTGACCTGCCAGAAGAGGAGCGCCTTGCCATTGGGGAACGCGCCCGCCAGAAAGTACTGGCCCACCACACCGCCGCCCACCGGGCGCAGGAATTGGAAAGCTATGTGTTGGAAGTCCTGAGTGCTGAGTCCAAAGTCCTGAGTGGCAAAGAGGAATTGGAGTTGGGAAGTTAGTCCTGCTTCAAAATACGTGAATGTCGGTTTTCGGCCTGTTTTGAGAAAAGCAGGCCGAAACTGTTTTATAGAGTTCTAGCCTATTAGAAATGCCCTACTAGAGAATTTCCATTATTCATTCAATCATGCAATTTCTTACCTTCACTAACCCTTAGCATGCTTTACCAGCTATAATGACGAAACTATGAACCACCGCATTCCTAAACTTTTAGCCTTGCTGCTACTCGCCTTATTTCTGGCACCGGTAGCAAACGCACAAACCAAAAGGGCCTCAACTACTTCCACTTCCTCCAACCAGGTAAAAACCGCTAACGGCATTTTAGAAGGCACGCTGGAGAAAAGCGGCATTCGCTCGTTCAAGGGCGTGCCGTTTGCCGCGCCGCCGGTGGGCGAGTTGCGTTGGCGCGAGCCGCAGCCGGTGAAGAACTGGCAGGGCGTGCGCAAGTCCACACAGTTCGGGCCGAGGGCTATGCAGTTGCCGGTGTTCGGGGATATGAATTTCCGGAGCAACGGCGTGAGCGAAGACTGTTTGTACCTGAACGTCTGGACGCCGGCTAAAACCGGAAAAGAAAAGCTGCCGGTACTGGTGTACTTCTACGGCGGGGGCTTTATTGCCGGCGATGGATCAGAGCCGCGCTATGACGGCGAGAGCATGGCCCAGAAAGGCATGGTGGCCATCACGGTGAACTATCGGTTGGGCGTGTTCGGGTTCTTTGCGCATCCAGAGTTGAGCCAGGCCTCTCCGTACAAAGCCTCGGGCAACTACGGTTTCCTGGACCAGACGGCGGCTTTGCGGTGGGTGAAAGAAAACATTGCTGCCTTTGGGGGTGACCCTAACAAAGTGACCATTGCCGGGGAATCGGCGGGATCTATGTCGGTGAGTGCGCAGATGGCGTCTCCGCTTTCCAGGAACCTCATTGCCGGGGCCATTGGTGAAAGCGGGGCCTTGGTGAACTCGGGCTTTGATCCGGTTCCGTTAGCGGTAGGCGAACAAAACGGGATAAAATTCGCCACCAGCATTGGCGCTAATTCTCTGGCGCAATTGAGAGCCATGGACGCCCAACAATTGCTGACCGAAGCCGGCAAACCGGGGGTAAGCCGGTTTAGTCCTACCATTGACGGCTACTTCTTCCCGAAAACGCCTGCCGCCATCTTTGCCGCCGGTGAGCAGGCGAAGGTTCCGCTGCTGGCCGGCTGGAACTCGCAGGAAATGGGCTATCAGGCCTTACTGGGTCAGGACGCGCCCACCAAAGAGAACTTCACCAAAGCCGTGCAACGCGTGTTCGGGGAGCGGGCCGAGGAAATCCTGAAGCAATACGCCGCCACCACCGATGAAGAAGTGATGCAAGCCGCCACCGATTTAGCCGGTGACCGGTTCATTGCCTACAGCACCTGGAAATGGATGGACCTGCACGGCAAAACCAGCGGCAAACCCGTGTACCGTTACCTGTACTCCCGCCCCCGGCCCGAGATGGTGCCGGAGATGGGCAATGCCACGCCGGGGCTGGCTGGTGGCGTGATCAAAGACAGCAATGCACCTAAAGCGCCACCCGCGCGAGGTGCCGTCCATTCCGCCGAGATTGAATATGCCATGGGCAACCTGGCCACCAACAAAGTCTACGCCTGGACTCCCGAGGACTACAAAGTTTCCAAAACCATGCAGGAGTACTTCGCCAATTTCATCAAGACCGGCAATCCCAACGGCGCAGGTTTACCCAAATGGCCAGTAGCCACTGGTAACACCCCGCAGTACCTGAACATTGACGTAAACACCCGCCTTGAAACGGAGAAAAACCGCGGCCGCTACCAGCTGCTGGATGAACTCGCCACCAAGAAGTAAACCTTCATAAGGCTCCTATTCCAGGAAAGCCATCGGTCTGAATGCAGCCTTACAAAAGCTGAGGTTCAGACCGATGGCTTTCTCTTTTTATGCTTACTTTAGCCCTGATTTCCAGAAAACTCCCCAAAAAATAAATCCAAGATTCTATCCACCCCACCTGTGCTATGAAAACAAAACTTGTGCTTGGCTTTATCGCTCTGCTGCTCACCTGCCTTGGTTTATCGTCGTTTCTGCCCAAGAAAGAATGGACGCCCTTGCTTGACAAAGACCTGTCGCAATGGGAAACGTACCTAAGCTACCGGCACAAAGTGGGCTACAACGGCAACGTGCCGGTAGACGCCCAGGGGAAAGAGATCGCGCCCATGGGCTACAACCCCAAAGGCCAGACGGTTTTCACGGTGGTGGAGGAAAACGGCGAACCTTTGCTGAAGGTAAGCGGCGAGGTATACGGCTGCGTGTACACCAAGCAGGAGTACGAGAATTATCACCTAAAGCTCAAATACAAGTGGGGCCAGCACAAGTTTGACCCCAGAAAAGACCTGCTGAAAGATTCGGGCGTGCTGTACCACTCCATCGGCAAGGCGGGGGTAGATTACTGGCGGGCCTGGATGCTCTCGCAGGAGTTCCAGATCATGGAAGGCCACACCGGCGACTACTGGAGCATTGCCAACTCTGCCATGGATGTGCGGGCTTACCTCCCAGAGCCGCCCCTGGTCAACGCCATTGCCAGTCTGGGGCAGCCCTTTCTTGGGTTTGGCACCGGTACGGGTCGTACTGGTTTCTGCCTCCGCAGCGCCGATTACGAGAGCAAAAACAATGATTGGACCGAGATTGAGCTGATCTGCTACGGCGACAAGAGCCTGCACCTGGTGAACGGCCAGGTAGTAATGGTGCTGCAGAATTCCCGCTACGTGGAGAACGGCAAGGCGACACCGCTCACCAAAGGCAAACTCCAGATCCAGAGCGAAGCTGCCGAGGTCTACTACAAAGACATCCTGATCAAGCCCCTCACCGAGATGCCGAAGAAGTACGCGGCCTACTTCAATTAACCGCTTTGCACAGGTGGGTGGGGCGCGCAACCGCCCTCCGCTTTCCGTACGTTTCGCTACCCTCAGCACAAAAGATCAGCCTTTACCCACATCAGGGCACAAACCCTATTTTTGTGCTGAAAACAGGAGGGCAATGCACCTCCCCGCCCATCCATGAAAAAAGGACAGATTTCCAATTTCCTCCGCCAGGCCAGGCTGCTCTACCTCACCGACTGGCTCCGGTACCACCTGCAGGCCTACAAAAACAGCAAAGCCAACCAACGATTCAGGAAAGAGCATCCGGGGGTGGTTCTGCCGCCCGACTACCTCATGTATGAGTCGTTTCAGCTCAACTATGACAAGTATTACCGGGGCGGGCGCGAAACGGCGCAGTGGCTCACCCATCACCTCAGCCGCCACACGGCGCTAGAGGACAAAAAGATACTGGACTGGGGCTGCGGGCCGGGCCGAATCATCCGTCACCTGCCCGAGCTGGTGGGCAACGGCTGCCAGTACTTCGGCACAGATTACAACGCCCGGTCCATTGCCTGGTGCGCCCGGCACCTGCCCCATATAAAGTTTCACCACAACGGTCTGGCCGCGGCGCTGCCGTACCCAGACGCGTTCTTTGACGTGATCTACGGCATCTCCATCTTCACGCACCTCTCAGAGCAACTGCATCATGACTGGTTCCTGGAGCTGCAGCGGGTGCTGCGCCCCGGCGGTATCTTGTTTCTGACCACCCAGGGCGACAACTTCAAGCCCAAACTTACCGCTGCCGAAGTGCAGCAGTACACCCGTGGCGAGTTAGTGGTGAGGGGGAACGTAAAGGAGGGGCACCGCACCTATTCTGCCTTTCACCCCAAGCCGTTCATGCAGCGGCTGTTTGCCGGGGCCCGGGTTCTGGAACACCTTGAGCCCGCTCCAGAGCCCGGCAAAGGCCTTCCGCAGGACATCTGGATCATCCAGAAACCGCTGGCATGAAGGGCTGATTCTCTCACCAAGGGCCTGCGGGCAGTCCGTCACTCTACCTGTAAGCGTAAAAACCGATCCGCCCGCAACCTGGCCTTTGTGCTTGCCCCCAGAAGGAATCAACTGTTTTTAGCCCAGTTTTAATTTTTCGCCCCCAAAACACCTTCTGCACAAACATATAACTTTTACTATCCTGTTTTCCGTAAAAGCGGTTGAGAACACTTTCTAACCCAACCTACCCCTATGGACCTAACACAGGAAATTGCCTCCCTCGGCCCCTGGTTTCATAACCTGCACTTACCAGACGGTACCCAAACTGCCCCCAACCACAGTTTAGGCGATTTTCCATCCTTTAAGTGGCAACACATCCAACACCATATTCCGCAGGATCTGAACGGCTGGCGCGTGCTGGATGTGGGCTGTAACGCCGGCTTTTACACCATGGAACTGGCCAAACGCGGCGCCACCGTGCTGGGCATTGATGTGGACCCGCACTACCTGCGCCAGGCGCAGTGGGTAGCCGAGCAGTTTGGGCTGGATGACAAAGTAGAATTCCGGCAGATGCAGGTCTATGACGTGGCCCACCTGCAGGAGAAATTTGATCTTATCTGGTACATGGGCGTGATGTACCACCTGCGCTATCCGCTGCTCTCGCTGGACATCCTGTCGCAGAAAGTGACGCGCCTGATGGTGTTCCAGACCCTGACCATGCCGGGCGAGGAAGTAGCCGAAATCCCCAATGACATTGAGTTCAACGAGCGCGAGGTCATGCTGGAGCAAGGCTACCCCAAGATGGCGTTTATTGAGCACAAACTGGCCGGCGACGTCACCAACTGGTGGGCGCCCAACCACGCCTGCATTGAGGCCATGCTGCGCTCCTGCGGCCTCAAAGTGACCCAGAAACCCGACCACGAAATCTACCTCTGCGAGCCAGACCCCAACAACCAGAACAGCACCCATACCTGGAACAGCTCAGAGCTGCTGTCGGCTACCGGGCAGGCCTGGCAGGAGGCCGTAGCCGCCAAAGTAGAAGGAAAAAACCGCACCCTCACCCGCTAATCTTTTACAGAAAATATGCTCGTTTTTGGCGCACTTTCTGGAAAATGAGCCAAAAACGAGCATATTTGTTTCTACTTACTGTTAACCACATGTCAACTCCCCGTCCCTGGAAACTGCTTCGTTCCCAGATCGCCTTTAAACACAGATGGTACACCCTGCGCCGCGATGAGGTGGAACTGCCCAACGGGCACGTGGTAGATGACTTCTTCGTGAGCGAACGCCCAGACGGGGCCTACGTTTTCCCCTTAACCGAGCAGAACGAAGTTATTTTTGTGCGCCAGTACAAGCACGCCGCCGGCAAGATCTTTCTGGAGCTACCCGCCGGTTCCTTCTTCCCCACTGAGGAAAAAGCCGAAGACGCCGCCGTGCGCGAACTGGTAGAGGAAACCGGGGCCGTTACTACCCAGCCGCTTATTCCCATGGCCGTCATCCATGACAATCCGGCCAAAGACACCAACCGGCTACACCTGTTTCTGGCCCAGAACGTGCGCATTGAGCAAAAACAGGTACTGGACATTACCGAAGACATTGAAGTAGTACCCGTACCCCTGGACCAGGTGCTGCCCAAAATCCTGAGCGGCGAAATCTGTGTTTCGGGCTCGGTTTGCCTGTGTTTTCTGGCCTTGCGCTATTTGGGGCAGCTTTAGGGCTAGTAACAGAACTCCGTTTTAGGGGTAGAATTCTCAAGAAAGGTGAAAACCGCCCCAACTGAACGCCTACTTACGTTAGAAGGGAAATTGGGGGCAGTAACCTTTCCGGTGCCGGTTACCGTAGAACCCGCAAAACCTCATCCCCAATTACCCTTAACCCCAGCAGCGCGATGGCGGAAGTGACCGAGGGCCTGGCCCCTGAAGAAGGCAAGACGAAGAAAGATAAATCCTTGAAATCCAGGCGCGGGGCAGACACCTTGTTCCGGATTACGGCGGCCAACCAGATGCGTCTCAGTGACATGGCCGACAACAAAGCCCACATCCTGCTCACCATCAACTCCATCATTGTCTCGGTCTTGTTTACGGTGCTGTTCCGGAAAATTGACACGGAACCCGAGCTGATTGTACCCGGCATCCTTTTTCTGCTTACCTCTTTGAGCACCATGGTCCTAGCCATTCTGGTGACCATGCCCCGCATCAAGCGAGACAAGCCCGCTGTGCAGCCCCCTACCAAAGACAAACTCAATCTTATGTTCTTCGGGGATTTCCACAGCATGAGCCTGCTGGAGTACGAGGGGCAGATCATGGAACTGATCGCTGATCCCAAAACCCTGTACGCCAGCATGATCAAAGACAATTACCACCTGGGCGTGGTGCTGCAGAAGAAATACACCAGCCTGCGGTTTGCCTATATCTTTTTCATTGTAGGCTTTGTGGTCTCGGCGGTTTCCTTTGCCGTGACCGAGCTGTTGTTTTAGCCTCTACCAAGAACTACGCCTTGATGGTAGTGCAGAAAGTACTCTCGGTTTTGGGGACTTTTTTGGAAAAACATCGCCAAAACACCAGAACTCCGGTAAGCCTGCTGGAGAGAGATAGATTCAGCTACCTTTCAAAAGAAGGCTCCTTTTGCATTTCCAGTATTTATTCAATTATCCTGGCTAGTCTGTTTTACGTTTTAGGGCTTGCTGCATAAGCCATTTGCCTACATGAACAGACTCTACAAGAAACTCTACCAATTTTACTTAACTATTACGGGCAGCATCGCCCTTTGGCCTTCTGTTATTGCGTTAGGCTTCTTATCACTGGGCTTTTTTATCCTGTACTTTGAACGCACGGCATTGGGTATTTCGCTGGAGAAGAACTTTCTCTCCCGGCTTAACAGTGAGCCAGACAATGCCCGCCTAGTCTTGACCACCATTGCCTCTGGCACCATCACCCTAATGGTGTTCAGTTTCTCCATGGTGATGATTGTCTTGAGCCAGGCCACTTCTAACTTAACTCCCAGAGTAGTTCCGGGGCTTATCTCAGACAAGATGAACCAAGTGGTGCTGGGCGTGAACATTGGCACCATTCTCTACACCCTTATCCTGATTCTAAGCTTTAAACCCGGCGAAGAGAATGCCAGTGTGCCCATGATGGGGATTTTGCTGGGAGTGCTGTTCTCCATTTCCTGCGTAGCGTTGTTTGTTTACTTCATTCACTCCATATCAAGGGCCATTAAGCCAGACACCATTCTCACGCGCATTTACGCCACCACGCTTAATTCCCTGAAAAAGCAGACTTTGGGGGCGCATGAGAACGAAGCCTTGAAGAAGTTCCAGGATCCGGCGAACTGGTATGAGGTAAAAAGCAAGGAAGGCGGTTACCTGCGCGTTATTGAGCTGGAAAGCCTCAACAAATTGGCCCAGAGAGAAGACCTGGTCTTTGAGGTTACGGTTTCTATCGGGAAATTTATGGTACCAGGCTTCCCGTTTCTGCGCGCTAACAGGGACATCCAAGAAAACTAAGCCCTCTTGGATGACATCCAGGACT
The DNA here is from genome assembly GCF_016924645.1 of Rufibacter psychrotolerans. Taxonomy (GTDB): domain Bacteria; phylum Bacteroidota; class Bacteroidia; order Cytophagales; family Hymenobacteraceae; genus Nibribacter; species Nibribacter psychrotolerans. The sequence goes on from NZ_JAFFJV010000016.1 coordinate 101,883, forward strand.
GCTTTGTTTTCTCCCTGGAGGAAGTGGCCGTGTCCGATTTTGAAAACGGTCTGCGGCAGATCAGCGAGGTGGGCGTAAAAGCGTTGAGCCCCGGCATCAATGATCCGGGAACCGCCCTTGGTGCCCTTGATTTTTTAACCCTGCTTTTGATAAAACGCATGCAGAGCTTTACGCCCAACTGCCTTTTGGATGAGAACCGCCAACTTAGGGTGATTAAGCGGCCCACTTCGCTGGAGGAGCTGCTTTATCGTTTTCTCACTCCCATCCGTACCTATGGCAAGGCAGACATCATGGTCATGCGCAAACTGCTGATGTGCCTGCAGTACATGCTTTACGCCGACCGATGCCTCAACGCGCATTCCAACACGTTATGGCGGCAGGTGCTGGTCATCAGAAATGATGCCCAGGAAAGCATCCAGAACCCTGAAGACCGGGAAGAAATCAACAAGGTTCTGGAAGAGATTAACAAATTACTGCCCCAGCAGCAAAAGCCAGTCACCTTATTGTCTTAAATCACACCCCGGCATATTTATGCTTCAAGCTACTTCTCCGGCATCGCTCCCCTGGATTCAGGTGGCCCCGGATGCTCCCTACTTCATCACCGAAGACGGTCAACCCTGGACCCCGGTGGGCCAGAACGATGCCATTACCTGGCCCGAGCTGGAAGGCCTGTTCCGCCGCAAAAACCTGCAGGCGGTAGAAGAATACCTGGCCTATCTATCGGCGCACGGCGTTACGTGTCTGCGGCTCATGTTGGAGTACGCCCAGGTACAGTATCGCTACTTTGAGAAACCGGCGGGCACGTTCAACCCCAGAATGGTCCAGCTCTGGGACGATCTTTTTGCCCTCTGCGCCAAGTACGGTCTGCGCATCCTGCTCACGCCCTATGACACGTTCTGGATGTGGATTAAGTGGAAGTACCACCCGTACAACAAACAACTGGGCGGTCCCTGCGCCGCACGCGGCCAATGGCTGCTGTGCCGAGACACCATGGAAGTGATCAAAAACCGCCTTACGTTTGTGATAGAGCGTTGGGGCGGCAGTGGCGTCTTGTTTGCCTGGGATCTCTGGAACGAGATGCACCCCGCCCACATGGGCAACAGCTCAGAGAATTTCTCGGCGGCGGCCACCGAGTTGAGCCAGCACGTGCGCGAGCTGGAGATGCGTTTGTACGGCCGCTCTCACCCGCAAACGGTCTCTATTTTCGGGCCCATCCTGTACACTAACCCAGACACCGCCGACACCATTTTCCGGCACCCGCTTCTGGATTTCGCCAGCACCCATTTCTACGATGCCAAAACCATTGACTACCCCAAAAATACGGTAGATTCGGCCATAAAGGTAGGCGAACTGGTGCGCGAGGCGCTGGAACACGCCCCGGCCAACCGCCCGTTCTTTGACAGCGAACACGGCCCCATTCACCTGTTCAAAGACAAAAAACACACCCTGGCCCCTGAGTTTGACGATGAGTATTTCCGGCACATTCAATGGGCGCACCTGGCCTCCGGCGCGGCTGGCGGCGGCATGCGCTGGCCCAACCGCCATCCGCACACGTTAACTCCCGGCATGCGTGTAGCCCAGAAAAACATGGTAGGTTTCCTGCCATTAATTAACTGGGCAAACTTCAAACGCAAGAACCTGAATCAGGAAATCAAGGCTTCTGAACCTGCCTTCGCGGTGATGGGCTGCGGAGACGAACAACAGGCCGTGGTGTGGCTTCTGCGCCAGGATGCGCTCTACCAAAGAAACCGCTTAATGAACCCCGCCGCTGTCCCTCTGGACGTAGAGCTTCACATCCCCAACCTAGCGGACGGAACCTACCAGATCACCACCTGGAACACGCAGGAAGGCAAAATACGCGAACAATTCCAGACCGAGGCCTGGGATGGCTACTGCTGCTTTATCGTGCCCGCCGTAAGAACGGATGTGGCGATTGCAGTAAGTAAATTGCCTGAGTAATAGTTTTCACTGTGTGTTATTGATTCTCCCCTTGAGGGGAGCGTAGAGGGGTGTTTACTTCTGTTGATCAGGCATCTGTTCCCTCGCTCGCCTCCGGCGAGTGTGAGTCATCAGGCGGCCTCTGGCCGCTGTGGAGGAAAAATGTTCAGCTTGATTGTGGTGCTTAAATATGCTCAGAAATGTAGCTTGTTTAAGAGCATAGCGGCGAGACGCCGCCCTATAACTTACACTCGCCAGAGGCGAGCGAAGGAAAAACTAGAAAGAATCGTCTGCTTTCATCCGGAACACATTTGATCCGTTAGGCTTCTTGTTTAAGGACTATTTTAGGAAAATCAGCCTTAGAACAGAAAGTACAAAGGGCTGCCAACTGAAATCCTATGTCGCGGAAGTTACTTCCGTGCCTATTAATCGAAAGTCACGGAAGTAACTTCCGCGCCATAGGAAGACATAGGGAGGCAACAGCTCCTAAAATTTCATACTTCTCGCTACAAAAACGCCTCCACCAACGCTTCCCATTCTTCCTGCAGCGAAACAGATGGTCTTTTCTTTCCGGCCCGGTTGTACCAGTAATCAGCGTTCCAGAGGTCACCTTCTTTGCGGTGGAAATAGGCATGAATCCAGGAGGCATTCTTGTCCGGCACATCCTGAATCAGTTCGTGCCCTTTTTCCCACTTGCCTTGGGCATCGTACCACAAAGCCTGCAAATACACCGAAGCTCCAGTGGGCGGAACGGGTGCGGAAAGGCTTTTCCTGAAATCTGTAAAGTCCATAGCTTCTAGAGGTTAAAGGAATCCAAGACGAGCCTGAAGGTGAGACAAAAAAATCGGAATATCAACGGATTTATTCTGTGTTCTTGATCTTCCATTAGTTTCGGTAAGCGGAAAAACCTGCTCATTACTGCCCTTGTTGGTGTTATCACCAACAAGCATAAAAGCATCACCTACTTCCAGTACAAGCGCAATGGCACCCGCTGCGTTTCAAGGCAGTTTTCCCTAAAATAGCCCCAAAACCCAGCCCAGAGAATCTACACCGGCAAAGCGCCAGTGTCATTGATCACCATGATTCTAGCTGTCTCATCGTACACCTCAATCAAGCTCACCGAGGCGGGGCTGATTTCTAGGCGTTGGAACATGTCCAGGTGGATGCCGGCGTAATAAGCCACGGCAGCTTTGATCAGGTCAGAGTGACTTACCACGGCTACCGTTTCATGGGGGTGTTTTTCGCACAGTTTCTGTAAACCGGCCACAAAACGGGTTTGGGCTTCCAGCATCATTTCGCCGCCGGGAATCTGGGCCACGCTTCTGAACGTGTTGAATTGGCGAAATTGTGCATTGCCGTTCAGCTCCTCAAAAGGCAGGTTGGTCCATTCCCCGAAATTCAGTTCCAGAAACGCCTCGTTGATGATGGGCTTAAGTTTGTGATGTTGGGCAATGGCTTCGGCGGTTTGCATGGTACGCTCCAGGGGGCTGGTGTAAATGGCCGAGATTTTTAAACCAGAGAGGCGTGCGCCTAAAGCACTGGCTTGGGCTTGTCCTTCTTCGTTCAGATGAACACCCGGTGTGCGGCCCGATAACCGTTTGCCTACTGAGTTGGTGGTGGCGTGCCTGATAAGTAAAAGTTTGGTCATGTAGCTGAGAAACTGGTATTCTGAGAGTATATACCCCAAGAAAGGGGCTGAGGCTTCTAACGGAACAGAGGTGATATCCGTTGTATAGGGCAGTTACTATATTCCAGAACCTAATCATTCTTGAGGTTCTTTTATTATGCCTTCGTACAAAAGGTAAATTTCCAATGGTCATAGAAGGCTAGCGGCGCAGGAAAAGAGTAAATCAATTTAGTATATAACCTAAACCGTATGTATCCCGTTGGCATGATACAGCAGTAAGCACGTTACTGGCATATCCCATGTTCTGGCTGTTTTCCTAGCTACTTCGCAGACAGAAGATCAACATAATTCAGAAAAGCCTTGGAGAAGATTACCCACAAACCTGTATTGAAAATTGGTGTTCTGACCTTTCACCGCTGTATAAATTTCGGGAGTTATTGGCAGGCCCGTTGCCTGGCCGAAGGACTTCAGGCCCGCGGCCATGAGGCCGAAATCCTGGACCATGAATCCAGACGCGTGAACTTGGCCGAGTGGCGCTGTGCGTTTCAGCCGGTGCTGCCCACCCACGTGCCCGAAAGTGACCGCCCCCTGTACCGCGCCAAGATACGGAAGTTCTTCCCCGTGTTTGACACCTTGCCGCTGTCGCCTAAGTTTGAGTTAGACACCCCCGCCGGGATGGAAGACTACGACGTAGTGGTGGTAGGCAGCGACGAAGTCTGGAACCTCACCCACCCGTGGTACGGCCGCTGCCCGCTGTTCTACGGCGATGGCGTGAAAGCCGAGCGCTTGATTTCCTACGCCGCCAGCTTCGGGAACTACGATGCTTCCTGGGGCCTGGAACCGTACTGGGCCGATAAACTCAGAAACTTTGACGCCATTTCCGTGCGCGACGAGAACTCCCAGACCATCATCCAGAACGCGTTGGGTTTCACGCCCGAGATGGTGCTGGACCCCTGCCTGCAGTTCCCCATCACCCCGGAAGCGCGGGACTTAGACATTCTGAAAGAACCTTATGTAGCCGTGTACGGCCACAACTTCACCGAGTCGTTTGCCCGTGAAATCAAGAAATGGGCCCAGAAACAGAACCTACGCCTGCTGAGCATCGGGTACCGCAACGACTGGGCCGATGAGCAGTGGATCACCGCTGATCCGCATGATTTTGCGCACTACATGGCCAACGCCCAGGCCGTAGCCACCAACTTCTTCCACGGCTGCGTGTTTGCCTTGCGCAACGCCAAACCGTTTGTGTGCGAGTCATCGCCCTACCGCCGGCATAAGTTGCAGGGTCTCATGTCCAAAATTGGCGGCGAGAAACACCTGCTGCCCGAGGGCACGCCTACCGAGGTGTACCAGACCTTGCTGAGCACCCCGCTGGACGCTGAGATTCTGCAGAAGATTGAGCGCCTGCGCCAAACCTCCCACAAATACCTGGACCGCGCCTTGAGACATAAACAACTGGAACTGGCATGAAGGAAGTATTGAGCCCCAAAGACATCGTACAATCGGGTTTGTGCATTGGCTGCGGCAGCTGCGTGGCCCAGGCGCACGCCCCCCAGGTACAGATGGACTTTGATGAATACGGCCAGTTGAAACCCCAGGGCCCCAGCAGTTGGTACCAGCGCGGATCGGAGCGGTTTACTCAAACCTGCCCCTTCTCGCCGGCTGCCAAGAACGAAGACTACTTGGCTAACCTGTTGTACCCCACCGCCCCGCACCAGGATGCCGCGTTGGGCCGCTTCCAGAGCAACTACGTAGGCCACGTGGCCGAAGAAGATTTTAGGATGCAGGGCAGCTCCGGTGGCATGGTGACCTGGGTAGCCACTGAACTCATGCGCAAAGGCCTCATTGACGGCGTGGCGCACGTGATTGCCACCAAAGACCCACAGGCAGATGGCCGCTATTTCCGGTACCGCATTGCCCGTACCGAGGCCGAGGTGCGGGAAGGCGCCAAGTCGCGCTACTACCCTATTGAGTTGTCTGAGGTGCTGAGTCTGATCCGGGAAACGCCCGGCCGCTACGCGGTGGTGGGCATTCCGTGCTTTATCAAGGCCATTCAGTTGCTGCGCCACCAAGACCCATTGTACCGCGAGCGCATTCAGTTCACCTTGGGGCTGTTCTGCGGCCATATGAAGAGCGCCCGCTTTGTGGAGAGTTTTGCCTGGCAGATGAACGTGCCCGCGGAGCAGATCCAGCAGGTGGAATACCGCCAGAAAGACCCTACCCGACCCGCCAACTGGTACACCGCCAAACTCACCATGAAGGACGGCCAAACCGTGAACCGCGACTGGTGGCACCTGGCAGATGGCGACTGGGGCGCGGGTTACTACATGAACTCGGCCTGCAACTATTGTGATGACGTGGTTTCCGAGACCGCAGACGTAGCCTTCGGCGATGCCTGGGTAGAACCGTATTCGTCTGATGGGCGGGGCACTAACGTGGTTATCGCCCGGTCTCCTCTTATTGAGAGTTTGATTCAAAACGCCATGCAGGAAGGCCGTCTGCAACTGCAGGAAGTAGACGCCAAATTTGTGGAGCAGACCCAGGCCGCCGGTTTCCGGCAACGCCGCGAAGGGCTGGCTTACCGGCTCACGTGGTCAAAGGATGGTGTAAAGCCCTGCAAACGCGTAGCGCCAGATGCTACCTCGCAATCCCGCGAACGCAAAATCATTTACCGGCTGCGCTACTACATTTCCAAAGGCAGCCATCAGATGTTTAAGTTGGCCCGCAAGTGGCAGAAACCTACCCTGTACATCAACTGGGCTAGAGTCACCTTATCGGCTTACCACGGCTTCGCCTATCACCAGGGCAAGTTCGGGGAGATGATGACCAGGTTTAAGCAACTGAGAGGGCACTAAAAAAGCGGAGGGGCAACTCTCCGCTTTTTATTTGTGAATTGATCAACACTGCCGAACCCACCCCTTGCCCCTCCCAGGAGGGGAGTTTGTACAAATTCCCTCGCTCGCCTCTGGCGAGTGTGCGTTATTTTGCGGCGTCCCGCCGCTGGGTACATCTTTTGGAACATCTCGCACAAATGGGCATTCTGCACGGCGGCCAGAGGCCACCCGATTACTCACACTCGCCAGAGGCGAGCGAGGGGCATCTACAAAGAAGCCGCAATACTGATTTGAGTGAGGGTCACTCACACAGAAGCAGCCACACTGTTTTGGGCCTATTTTCACAAAAACAGGCTTAAAATCAGATACTGTCTACTTGTACTTCTTTCTTGAGCTTCTCCAATTCAACTTTTACCCGCTGGATCACCCCCCCCCAGTCGTCTTCCTGTTCTTGCCGGAAGAGACGCATGGTGGGGTACCAGGGGCTGTCTTCGCGGTGGTCCATCCAGCGCCAGTCGGCTTGGTGGTGCAGCAGGGTCCAGACGGGTACGTTGAGGGCCCCGGCCAGGTGGGCAGGCATGGAATCAACGGTGATCACCAGGTCCAGGCTGCGGATTACGCGGGCGTAGTCATACAAACTGAACTCGCCTGGGTTGATCCCGAAGCCTTCCTGCCAGCCGTTCTCCGCGGCATTGGCCTGCAAGATGTAGAACTGAATATCCTTCAATTCGGCCAACGGCGCGAAAAAGTGAAACGGGATAGACCGGCGGGGTTCCCAATCGCCGGGTTTCCAGACCAGGCCTACGGAGAGCCGCCTCTTGTCCATGGCAAGCGGCATGGGCTCTACTTCCAGGTAAGGGATCCTGGACGGGATGGTTTCCAGCGTAGTCCGGAAGATGTGCGTGAGTTCCATGATTTCCACGTCTACATCGTACTCCACCTCGGGGGTGCCGTCGTGCAGGGGCAGAAGCTGGTCTATGCCTTCCACCGTTTCCAGCAGCGGGATTAACGGTGCCTGCGCCCAGACAATGACTTCTTTGGCGATGGCTTTAAGCATGGGCGCGAACCGGATAAACTGGATGGTATCGCCCAGGCCGTGGTAGCAGCGCACCAGCACGCGTTTGCCTTCCAAAGAACTTCCGTCCCAGATGTACTGGAAGTGGCGGGGCCAGTGCCAGCAGGGTTTTCCGGCCCGTTCCTTTAAAACGGCATCGCTGTGTTTCCAGGCTTCTTCAAACGTGCCTCGGCGCATGTTCAGCATCCACACATTCGGTGCCTCTTCCTGGGTTTCTTGGCTCATATCGCGTGTGTCAGGGATTATCAATTGCAGATTACTTCAGTTTTGGGGCTGTTTTAAGGAAATGAAGCCCAAAACAGGGCGGTGCTGAAGGAGTAGGTTAGACGCACCACAGACGTACTTCTGCCATACGCACGGTAGTAAATCTGTGTGGCAGCACACCCCATCCTTAAGAACCATCTATGCCCAGCGTTTCAGGCCTGGTTTACGCAAAACAGGCCTGAAACGCTGGGGCATGATGCATGGGAAAAGCTTGCCTGAGGTTAGGCGTAGCGGCGCATCATTTCTGCGCAGAAATCTGCGAACTCTTCAATGTTCTGCGGAGGACTGGTGTGGTGGGGCTGCACGCCTTTGTGCTCGGGCGTGAAGCAGAAGGTGGCGGTTACGTCAAAACCTTCCAGCTTTTTCATGACGTGGTCAAACCATTTCTCGGCATCAGGGCGCAGCCAGTCGGCCCAGCTCAGGCCGGTGCGCAGCTTGGTCACGCCCAGGTCCTGCAGGTGCTTCACGGCGGCATCCAGGCGATGGTCTTCAAAGTGGAACCACTGGCAGATGCCGAACTCGGGGGTGAACTCGGCGAAGTGCTTGTGCGCTAGTTTAGGCGTGCCGTCTTCGCGCAGCAGGCCCATGTGGAAGTGGCGGTAGTACGAGGAACCTTCGGCTTCGCGGTGGCGCGTGGTGGCCTCCCAGGCCTGCGGCAAATCATAGAGGCTGTACCAGAAAATGCGGTCAACCCGACCCATGAGCAGCTCGGCGGTGCGGCGCAGGCCAAACTCCTGCACCTCCTCAGCCCCGAAGGACGAAATGCCCACCTCGGTGACCCACACGGGCAGGTTGGTGACGGCCTCAATCTCGGCGATCTTGTCGGGCCATTCGTCCAGCTTCCAGAGGTTCCAGTCCAGCGGGAACCCGTGCACGGCCACGGCATCCAGGTCCTGCAGGGTGCCGTGGCGCTCCAGGGTCTTGATGAAGTGCGGGTCAATGGGCGAAATGCCGCCCAGCACGCGGGTAATCTCGGGCTTTTCGGCTTTCACGGCCTGGGCGGCCAGTTTCACCATCTCGGCGAAGGTTTTCCATTCGGGGTCAATCTCGTAGGCCCAGTGCGACTTGTTGTTGGGTTCGTTCCAGAATTTAACGGCTTCTATCATAGTTTCAGACTTCGCCCGGGGCAGGACCGGATTACCGGTGCACCCGCGGGCAGTAGTGGTTTGGGTGGCTTGGTTGGGGCTGGGGCGAGCCTGGTGGTTTGGGTGTAACGGCCTGCCCGGCAGCCGACAAAATCTATCTGTTTAGGTGTACCAAATATCGTAGATTCTAAATTATTGCCTAGTACGAGCTACAAAGCTGCCCGTTGCCTCTTCTTGGAAAAATACGATTCTGCCCAATGCCCGGCAAGCGACGTACTTGCCCGTTTTTACCGGGCAAGGATCTGCTGCAAGGCTGCCAGATACTGCGGATGGGTGCTCATGCCGTTATGGCTCTGCCCCCGGAGCGTGATAAACCTATCAGTCGCTTTCAGCAGGCCTTTTAACCGCACGGAAGAGCGGTAATCAATGATTTCGTCCTGGTCTCCGTGGAAAATGGCCACGGGCATGCTGCATTGGGGCAGGTAGGCGTGGGTCTCAAACCGGTATTTGAGGAGAAAAGCCGGCACCCAGGGGAAGTAGCGTTTCATGAGGTCTGGCAGGCTGTAGTAGGGCGCCTGCAGCAGGAGCAGCCGGGGCTGGTTCTGGGAAGCCAGCCAGGCGGCAGGCCCGGTTCCTATGGAATATCCTAAAACCACGATCTGATTTTCTGGGTAACGGGTTTTGAGGTGGTCGTAGGCCGTCTGTACATCCTGGAAAAACTGTTTCTGGCTCTTTATCTGCCCTTCGCTTTTGCCGTAGCCGCGGTAATCCAGCATGAAAACGTCATAGCTCAGGTGGGTATAAATGGAGGCAACGTCGCCCCAGGAGGCCAGGGAACCGGCGTTGCCGTGCAGGTAGAAGATGACGCCTTTGGGCTGCGCTGCTTTGAACAGCACCGCATGCAACAAGACGTTGTCTGCCGTTTTTACGCCGATTTCCTCAAAAGCCTGGCGAAACCCGAACCGGTAGTCTTGGGGCAGCTTCTCTGGGTAGAAAATGAGTTTTTCCTGAAGAAAGTACAGGAGCACACAGATGCCCGCATACAACAAAAGCCCTACTTTTAAGACGGTGAACACCATTGCTTTCATGGGTGGGTGGCGTGCCAATTGGGTTGGGCGTGGGGCTGGATTTGCTGCTGTTGCCTGAGTTTCTCCTGCAGCAGCGCCTCCAGCGTTTCAAAATTGCAGGCCAGGGTGTTAGAGGTGATGACCAGCGGGGTGCCGTACATGTTCAGGTTGCCTTGCAGGAGTTTCCGTTTCAGGCCAGTGGCCCTGTTCAGGTATTTGTCTGGCTGATGGGTGTAAAGGAGCAGGAATTTGGTGGACATGACTTGCTCTAGCTCCATGTGGGTGATGTCTGCCCACTCAATGCGCCCTGCGCTTGCCGCGTTGGTGTTGTCTGTAATGCCGGCCTGGTCAATGACCAGCCCCACGGCCTTGTCAAAGAACTTTCTGACGCCATACACCGCCACTCCCCCAAAGAACAAGATGGCCGCCCTCCCACCAGCCGTAACACAAAAGCACTTCTGAAAAGGGGCGAAACAAAGGCTTGGGGCGTGATGCAGAAAAGTACCCCTAGCAGCACAAACCCTACGGCCCCGGTAATGACCAGCGCTACTTTTGTCTTGCACAGCGGAATCTCAATTCTGTCCATGGTTGCTGTTGCCTAAGGTGTGCGTTTATGGATGGCCTTTGTTTCAGGTACTACTGGTCTTCTTCTTTTCGGCATAGCACCCGCCAGAAGCACTGGCTGGGTCTGTTCGCGGTGGGCGTTGCTGATTCTTGTATCTGGGTAGCCTCCACCAACCCGTATGCCCCAAACTCTTTCTCTACTGAAGCTGCATCATAGAAAAAAAGGGTAACGCCGTGCCTGGTCAGAAACCGGTCTTTGCTTACCTTTTCTCCTTGCCCATAAGCGGCATCCTCTTTGGAGATGGCCACAAACACCATGTACCCGCCGGGTTTCAGTTGATGGTAACAATCCCGGACCAGCTTTGCGCGGTCTTTGGAATTCAGCAAGTGAATCAACGCGTAGCAAAAGATTCCATCGTATAGCTCCTGGTCAAAGGGCATTGCGCTCACAGCACCATGGTACACGTTCACCGTATCACCGAAGCGCTTTTTTGCCAAGGCAATGGCCGTTTCTGATATTTCAATTCCGGTTACCTTGAACCCATGTTCCGTGAAAGGGCTGGCATTTCTGCCGTAGCCAAACCCGGGTATCAGGACATGCTTGCCCCCACTGCGTTGGAATAAGTGTAGGGCTTCAAGGGCAGAAGCAGCCGGTCTAAATCCCCACATGGTCTGCTTTTCCTGAAAGCTAGATTCCCAGAATTCTGCCATCCTGTTTTCTGTTTAATGCGTGCATGACGTTCTTTAACGAGTTGTAGCTGCCTTAAGGTAGCCGTTTTGAAACACTTGCCCCGGCTGCCAGCAAAAATTTATAGAGCAAGAAGCTACATCACACCTATTGACCGCCACTTTTGAGTAACTGTTTTGTGCACCGGGTTTCTGTCTTCGCCAGAGTCACTCCTGGCTGGTTTTGCTCATGATAACGGTGTCGTGGTAATCAGGAATAAAGCTATACGGGAGATGATCGGTTTCTTTGAAGCCTGCTTTTGCATAGGCTTTGATTGCATGTACATTTCGCCTGGAGGGCGCCATGTAAAAGAGCTTGCAGTTATAGGTTTTATCCAGAAAGGCGCACAGCATTTTTACTGCCTCTGTTCCTAAACCTTGGCCTGCGAACTTTCTGGCAGCTAGCCAAATATCAAGTTCGGTGGAATGCGAGGAAATAGCAATTTGGTTATGGTTTATCTGCCCTATCTCCTGCCCATGATGGATGATGATAAAGCATTGCCCCTTGTGTGGTTGGGAGCCATCAAAGTAATGGTCTACATAATCTTCGTTGAACTCCTCCCAGGTTGGAATGGGTGCGTCGGGGTAATTTGGCGGGCCAAGCATTTCGCTTGTCAAGTCAGAATGGGCCAGCCAGTCATAGACCACTCGCTTGTCGTGCACAGTTGCTGGTCTAAGCGTCACTGCTTTGGTTGCCAAACTTTCCATTTTTACACCCCTCTAGAGGGATCTGTTGTTCACACACTTGTAATTACTGAATCATGTAAACGGCGGGCGTTTAGGTGTGGTTACGGCCAGTTTTTCTTTATAATATCATGTAGTGCTTTAAGCTTTTCTGGTTCGTTTAAAGTCCACTTCCTCATTGTGCTCAAATTGACCATTCTTCCGAAATCGTTACTACTCTCAATTATATAGTTGTACTTATTCCCTTTAAACCAAACCACGGCGTAGCATATTTCCCCTCCATGCTTTTGCTGAAAGAAGCGCTTTGCCTTGGTTTCTTTAAAAAGTGCGTTCAAATGGGCTATCTCGGCTCCGCCCAATTTTACTATTGCAGCTTGCCTGGAAGAGAGGTCTCGATGGTAATGTTGTAGACCTGCCGTTGTCCCTGCGCGTTTGAAATCACTATAAATAAAGATTGAATCTGCTTCAATTTGACAAAGTGCAGGAATTGAAGAAAGTAGCAGAGATGTCAGGATTAATACATTTTTCATATGTATAAATTGGCCATCACCATCATATAAACCTATATCATATAACCCTAACCCAATTCCGTTTAGCTGCATCATACCTGCCCATTGGTGATGGAATTGAAAAGCAGGAACCCGAAGCTTTTGGAAGGCCTTAAACTCCTACTTATCCTCATCCTGAAACCAGCTGGCATACAGCACATAGTTGTCGGCGGTGCGGGCCATGTGGGCGATCTGTTCGGGGCTAAGGGCTTTTACTTTTTTGGCGGGCACGCCGGCGTAGATGTGGCCGCGCTCACAGAGGGTATTCTCCAGCACTACGGCCCCGGCGGCAATGATGCAATGTTCCTGCACCACGGCGTTGTCCATGACAATGGCGCCCATGCCAATGAGCACGTTGTCTTCCACGGTGCAGCCGTGTACCAAGGCGTTGTGCCCAATGCTCACGTTGTTGCCAATATGGGTGGCGGTTTTCTGGTAGGTGCAGTGGATCACGGCCCCGTCCTGAATATTGGTTTTGTTCCCGATGCGGATCTGGTTCACATCGCCGCGCACCACGGCGTTGAACCACACGGTGCATTGGTCGCCCAGCACTACATCGCCCACAATAGTGGCATTGGGGGCAATAAAACAGTCTTGGCCAAGGACAGGATAGACACCTTTCACGGGAAGTAGCAGCGGCATAGCTTATCTCATTAGGAATTGTAAATGAAGAATCAGGAATAGATCAAAGATAGGAAGTGTGTCGGAAAAGCTGCTCGGGCATGGCTTCCGTTTTGGAGCTGATTTTCTGAAAACAGGCTTCAAATAGAAATGCAGCCACCATTCTGTAAAAGAGAATTTTCCGAAGTCTGGCGTATGAAAATCTGACGATGCGTTTTGGGTCGGTTTTCCTGAAAACTGCCCCAAAGCGCTATTCTTTCCCGTGCGCCGCTCCCAATACCTGATACGTATTTCCTGCTACTTGCTACAGACTAACCCAGCATCTTCTTCCAGGTGCCTTTCCGGAGGTTGTATTTGAGGGTGCTGGGCAGGGCTTTCCACCAGTAACGGCTCAGTTCCACGGCGAAGCTGGGTTGCATGTAGCAGTTAATGGTACAGCCTTCGCAGGCGGGCAGGCGGCCTTCCAGCGCCACCAGTTTCTTCACCTCCTCAGATTTATAGAGGTCGTACAGGTTGCCGGCAATGGGGAACTTCTGCGCGCCCAAATGGTAACAGGGCAACACCAATTCGTTCTCCGGTGAGATCACCAGCGTGGTGCTGGCCGCTTTACAGACCGGTTGGTTTATGTGGTTGCCGCCGTCTTTCCGCAGTTGCACGAACGCCTCGTTCAAATACACCCATTTCTGCTTACTGAACTTCACCAGATAGTCCAGTTCGGCTTCAGAAAGTTGCGCTCCGGTTTCTACCTGGTTGTACTCAAAGGCCGGGTTCAGGAGCAGCATGAGTTTATTGGGCAGGCAGATCTCCTGGTACACCCGCTCTATCTGGTGCAGGTTGTGCTTGAAGACAGTGAAGAGAATATCGGGCCGCTCGCCCAGGTTTTTGGCCACTTTGATAGATTCCAGCACGAAATCAAAGCACGCCACGCCCCGGCCGGTATCATGCTCGGTTTTGTCAGCGGAGTCCAGGGAGAAATGCAGCATATCCACTTTCCCTTTCAGCCGCTCGGCCCACTTGGGGTACAGCAGCCCGTTGGTGGTAAGCGTGGTGATGAAGCCCAGCTCCTGCGCCACCTCCAGAAACTGATCAATCTGGCGGTGCAGCAGCGGTTCGCCGCCTGTAAAATCCACCACGTTCACGCCCAGCCGGCGCAGGTCGCGCAGGTTCTGCTTCACGTCCTCCAGCTGGATGTACGGCGAAGGCTTCTCCCAAATGTCGCAGAACGAACACTTGGCGTTGCAGCGGTACGTCACGTAATAATTAGCCAGTACAGGATGATGGATTAAGCGCATGCAGATTCATTAACGAAGGCCTTGGCCGATGCAAGGTACGCATTGCTTACGGAATTAAAGCGGTAGCGGTGGCAAGGTCAACGTACGCCATGACTGTTTCTGAGCCATTTTTCAGAAAACAAGCGAAAAGCGCTATACACATTCCATCCCACTTTGAAGGGAGGGCCGTTACGTTCTAAAAATATGACTGGTTCAAGTTTTCTACTTGGATCTAAAATGAACTGAAGTTACAAACTTCAGTGAGGCTATTGCCTCAAATTACGTCAGACCGGCAATGGATTTCTCCGCCGTTTAAGGCTTTTATGTAGAACGTAACGGCCCTACCTCCCGGGAGGGGAGTTACTTTGAGGTACGCTTATGGTGGCGGAGGTTCTGTGGGGGAACTCTAGCTCTATCCATGCCCCATGATTGAATCCTAATAAGTTACAAATCCACCGCAACGTAGCAGATGCATTTCATAACTAAAGGTGGAGAATACGTACACCCACCCCTGCCCCTCCCAGGAGGGGAGTTATCTGCATGAGTATTGTCCTTATCAATCTATCATTATTGTCCCTATCATTCTATCATTCTTAAAACGCATTTCCTGATACTCCCCTCCCGGGAGGGGCAGGAGTGGGTTTGCACGCCTAAAGAAGCACCACACCAGCAACCAAAAGCAACTCCTGTTTCCGGTCTGTTTTGCAAAAAACAGTCCCTAAACACAACTCACTGGTCAATGCCTTTGCTGCGCACCTCGGCGTAGTAGTTGCAGAGGTCCTGCAAGACGCAGACCTCGCATTTGGGGGCGCGCCAGGTGCAGATTTTCTGGCCGTGTTTGAGTAGGTGGCGGTGCAGGTTGTAGAGCACCAAGGGGTCTTTGGGCAGCATGTCCAGCAGAAGCTGGTGGGCTTTGTCGTGGCTGACTTTGGCGCCGATGAGCCCCACGCGCTGGCTGATACGGTGCACGTGGGTGTCTACCGGAAACACGGGTTTGTGGAAGTTGAAGAGCAGCACCAGCGTGGCGGTTTTCAAACCCACACCGGGCAACGCCATGAGCCAGGCCATGGCCTGGGGCACGTCCAGCTCCTGCAGGAAAGCCAGGTTGAAATCGGGGTGCTCCTGCTGGATGATCCGCAGGGCCTTCTGGATGTTCACGGCCTTGGCCCCGGGGAACTCGGCCGGCGCCAGGCACTCGGTGAGTTCCTCCACGGGAGCCGCCATCACGGCCTCCCAGGTGGGGAACTTCTCTAGCATCTGGAAGTAGGCTTTCTCCTCATTGGCGTGGGTGGTGCGGTGCGAGAGCATGGTGGAAATTAGCTCCCGCATGGGATCACGCCGGGGGTGGCCAGAAAGTAGACCAAAAACTTCTTTTAGCCGTATATGAACTTGCCATATTTTTTCAGGGGGAGAAAGCTGCTGATTTGCTTCAGCCATAGTCTTTTATTTCTTCCTCTAAACGAGCCCTCAATGGTAAAGTTTACGTAAGGATTTCTTTCATCAACGCGCGTCAGGAATGATAACAAGTTTGCTTCATGGCTATGAAATTTAAGTTCTTGGGTACGGGCGGCGCCTTTGACACCGCTTATGGCAACTCCGCCGCCCTGGTGGAATACAAGGGCAACACCCTGCTGCTGGACTGCGGTTTTACGGTGTACCCGGTGCTGCGGCAGCACCAGCTGACCCGCGACCTGCAGTACGTGCTGCTCACGCACCTGCACAACGATCACACCGGCAGCCTGGCCAACGTGTTGCTGCACTGCCACTATTTCAACCCCGACTGCCGCCCCACCATCCTCTACCCCGACGATGATTTCCGCGATGAACTGTACGAGTTCCTGCGACTGCAACTGCAGAAGCCCGAGAAGTACGCCGACTTTATGCCCCTCTCAGAGTTGCCGGGCATTACGGCTATTGACACCTTTGGCCTGCACGCCGAGCGCCTGCAAACGTACGCCTACATCTTTGAGGAGAACGGCGAGCGCCTGGTCTACTCCGGTGACATTGGCCAGCCCGAGGCCCTGTTCGCCAACCTGCGGGGCCTGCCGCCCAAGGCCACCACGGTTTTCCATGACATCACGTTCTCTGAGCAGAACACGGCGCATACCTACTATAAGAAACTGATTCCGCTGGCCCAGGACTACCACATCTACGGCTACCACTGTGACCCCACCGCTAACCCCGTAGACAACCCGTTCCCCCTGGTGTACCACCACCCAGAACTACTGCTGACCCCCGTGTACCAGGATGCCGTGCATTAGTTCTTCCCCAACTACCCCATAATCCCTCAAAAGCAAGTACCCCAGGAGTGGCCGGCGCTCTCCCCCAGGCGCGCAATCCTGCACGTGCTATCTTGTATAGCTTTTAGCCCAGACCTGCATGACCTTCACTTACGCCACAGACCAGGAATTCTCAAGTTTTCGTAAAAATCCGCTTTTGATTGCCTATGTGCTCCTGTTCGCGGTATTCTGGACGTACGCCGGTTTCCACACGTCTGACCTCAAGAACTGGTGGATGGAGAACTCGCTCACCTTTACGGCCATCATCTTTCTGGTAAGCTTCTACAAGTACTTCCGGTTTTCAGACTTCAGCTATACCTGCATGTTCCTGTTCATGATGCTGCACGTGTACGGTAGCCAGTACACCTACGCAGAGAACCCCTTCGGTTTCTGGATGCAGGAAAAATTCAACCTGGAGCGCAACCACTATGACCGGCTGGTGCACTTCAACTTTGGCTTTCTGCTGGCCTACCCCATGCACGAGGTTTTCTGGCGCGCCACCCGCATGCGGGCTTTCTTCACCTATGTGTTGCCCATTGACCTGACCCTGAGCCTGAGCGCGGTGTACGAGTTGCTGGAGTGGGCCGTGGCCGATGTGTTTTTCCCCACCAAGGGCATGGCGTACCTGGGCACCCAGGGCGATGTGTGGGACGCCCAGAAAGACATTGCCCTGGCGCTGCTGGGGGCGCTCATCGCCATTCTTGCCGTGGTGGTCACCCGCAAGCGGCAACGGCGCTAGGCCGTTTTGAGGGCCATTTAGAGAAAACAGCCCTGAAACCATCTGGTGGCTATTGGTTTACCCGGGTGCAGGCGAGAATTAATCGTGCTTGATCTTCACGTCGTTGCCTTCAATTTTCACCTTGCCCAGGCGGGTTTCTATCTTGGTTTCCTCAGGGGAGATCTTGATTTTGGTGGGGCCAGACACGTACTTCACTTCTTTGGAGGCCCTGCGGTAATAGTGCTGCCGCTTCTGCCAGTAGTTCTTCAGCTGGGGCAAGCTCATTTGGTTAGAGCGCCGGGCATCTACGGCCAGGGCCTGCTGCAACTGCTTCTGAGTGGGCCTTACATATTTCTTCTTAGCGGCGGAGGTTTTACTAGTTGCCGACCTAGAAGTGGCAGTGGTGGCTTTTGAAGTTCCGCCGGAACCGCTTACCAGTTCTGATGGGGTACCCTCGGAGTTGGAGCGAGGTGCGGCCGGGCCACCGGTCTCTTCCGAACTTTCTTCTGAGGTTAGGTCTTCCTCAACGTCAATGGCGCCTTCCTCGGTCAGCGCGGTGTCTATTTCCAGGGTGTCTGGGGTGAGCACCAAGGTGTCTTCCACCGAGGTCTGGGGCAGGCTGGCCACCGCTTCTTTGTCCTTTACCTTTTCACAGCTTCCCAGGCCTAACACAAAGGGTAGGAAGAAGAGGGCTTTGCTAATTCTATCCATCGCTACAAACCGTTGGTACCTTCCCCTAAACGCGAACCAACCGCTTAGGTTAGCCCCGCCACCTGCCTCCCCGCGCCGCCAAAGCCTCTTGTTCCTGCCTTCCGGGGCCGGTTGGTTTTAGAACGTTTTCCCAGAAACGGCCCATTTTCAGCCTGGCCTTACCCTTCATACAACCCGCCCAAAAACAAAAAAGGCCAGCCCTGGGGCCAGCCTTTTGTAAGCGTTATTGTGGATCTTGCTTATTTGATCTCGCCGCGCTCCGCAGCTTTCTTCAGTTCTTCGCTGGCGAAGATGGCCACCTCTACCCGGCGGTTTTGCTGACGGCCGGCGGCAGTGGAGTTGTCGGCTACGGGCTGGGTTGAACCATAGCCACGGGTCTGGATGCGGCTTGGCTCCACGCCCAACGAAATGGCGTAGTTGGCCACCGATTGGGCCCTGCGCTCAGACAGGGGCTGGTTAATGGCGTCGTTACCGGTGTTGTCGGCGTGGCCTTCAATCAAGACGTTAGTGCCGGGGTACTTTTTCAGGGTCTCGGCCAGTTTCTGGATATCGGCACGGGAGTTACCTTGCAGTTCAGCGGAGTTGGTGGCAAACAAGAGGCCAGCGTCAAAGGTTACTTTGATGCCCTCGCCCACGCGCTCTACCTGGGCGTTCTGCATTTCACGCTCCAGCTCTTCGGCCTGCTTGTCCATGCGGCGACCAATGATGGCCCCGGTGGCGCCCCCAACGGCGGCCCCAATGATGGCCCCACGGGCGGTGTTACCAGTGGCTTTACCAATGATACCGCCCAGCACAGCCCCACCGCCGGCGCCCAGCAGGCCACCTTTAGTGGTTTTGTTCATGCCTTTTTTCTGGGTGGTGGAAGTATCTGTACCAGCCGTTTGAGTAGACTTGCAGGAAGAGAAGAATAAGCTTCCTACTAACAGGGCAGTGAATGTTCCTTTCAAAAATTTCATAGTTTTTGTTTTTTTGGGTGTTAACGTAGCTTAAAGTTGGTTAGTATCGGAAGTACATACTGAATTATCCACAAAATGTTCAGCAGGGCCTTCTTTCTGATTCTACTGCAATAATAATCGTGCCAGACTAGAAAAAGAAAAGACCGGGCGTTGGGGCCAGGTCTTTTATACGTTTTTATTCAACGCAGGGGCTTATTTCACCGGTACGGCTTTGCCGCTTACTGCCTCAGGAACCGGCACTTCTGCGGGCTGCAGCATGGTGATCAGGTCCGCAATTCTCTGTTTCAGGGCCTTGCGGTGCACAATAAAGTCCAAAAAGCCGTGCTCCAGCACAAACTCGGCGCTCTGGAAGCCTTTGGGCAGGTCCTTGCCAATGGTTTCCTTGATCACGCGCGGTCCGGCAAAGCCAATGAGGGCGCCCGGCTCAGAGATGTTGAAGTCTCCCAGCATGGCGAACGAGGCGGTCACGCCCCCGGTGGTGGGGTCAGTGAGCAGGGAAATGTACGGCACTTTCTCTTCACTCAGGAGCGCCAGCTTGGCCGAGGTCTTGGCCATCTGCATGAGGGAGTACCCGGCCTCCATCATGCGGGCTCCGCCCGATTTGGAGATCATCAGGAACGGGATTTTGTGGGCGCGGCTGTAGTCAATGGCGCGGGCAATCTTCTCGCCCACCACAGAGCCCATGGAGCCGCCAATGAAGTTGAAGTCCATACAGGCCACCACCAGGTCCAGGCCGTTGTTCTTGCCGTGCGCGGTGCGCACGGCGTCTTTCAGCTGGGTTTTGCGCTGGGTGGCCGCAATGCGGTCTGGGTACGGTTTGGTGTCCACGAAGTGGAGCGGGTCTGAGGAGCTCAGGTTCTCGTCCAGCTCCTGGAACTCATTGCCGTCAAACAAAATCTCAAAGTACTCATGAGAGTTGATGCGGTCATGGTGGTCACACTTGGGGCAGGTATAGAACTGTTGCCTATGCTCTGCCGTGCTGATGACGGTCTTACACTCGGGGCACTTGTGCCACAGACCATCGGGGGTTTCTTTTTTCTGCTCCGTTGGGGTGACGATCCCTTTTTCTACTCTTTTAAACCAAGCCATATGATGCTCTAAAGGTTTTTTTCAACAATGAAGCCTCCAGTGGGGAAACCGCAAGCAGTTACTGATAACCGTGCAAAGATAAAAAAGAAAAGGAAGCACCCTACTCTGCGGCACAAAACCCTGTTTGCTCCAGTCCCCCAGGGGTGTACTCGCGCGGCCAGGTTTTGTTGTGGCCCCTTAGGAACGGACTGCCCCAGCCAGGCCCAAGGCGCAAATAGGGCCGCAAAAGAAAGCCCTTTTTGGTACACGCGTTTCGGGCCCTTTTTCCTGAAAACTCCGCCAAAACAGGCTTTCGCCCAGGGGCAGTATCCAGTTCCGGCCGGTGCATTTTTGCGGCGTTGCCCAGGCGCGGCGCCTGGTTCAATGCTCCAGGGGGGTAGCACTTTGGCAACAGGCACTTGCACTCTCTTGCCATGTTATCACATAACCTAGGCTGCGTGTAAGAATTCTGCAAGAAAACCCTTATTTTTATACGGCTTTTAACGCACAGCAGGCCAGCCATTTGCACGCGGGCAAAAGTAAATTAGCTTTGCAAGGGCAATTATTCTTTATTTGTAGCCGTTTCCCTGGCAAGTTCTGCAAAGAACCGCCTTTGCTCCTGATGAGCCTTACCATTGTCACTAAAACCCTTTTATAACCGCTAATAACCAACCTATGAAGAAAACACGTTTCGCCTCTTCCGCCGCTGCCTTGATCCTGGGAGTAGCTGTCCTTGGTTCTTGTGTGTCGTCTAAGAAATACAAAGAGCTGGAAGCAAGCAAAAATGCGCTGGAACAAGAGAAAGCCGCGGCACAGCGCAGCCTGGAACAAGCTAACGCTGATCTGCGTGACCGTGATGCCAAACTGGCCCAGTACCAACAACAGATTGCCCAGAAAGAGAGAATTCTCAATGAGCTGAGAGCCTCTGTGAACGAAGCCCTGAAAGGGTTTGAGGAGCAGGGCCTCACCGTTTCTATCCGCGACGGAAAAGTGTACGTGACCATGCCAGAGAAACTCTTGTTTGCCACCGGCAGCACCAAGGTAAACCCCAACGGACAATCTGCCCTGGGCAAACTGGCCGCCGCCATTAAATCGCAGCGCGACACCGAGATCATGATTGAGGGCCACACCGATGACGTAGCCGTGGCCTCTGGCAACGTGACCTACAAAGACAACTGGGACCTGAGCGTGCTGCGCGCCACTGAGATCACCCGCCTGCTCATCAACAACGGGGTGCCGCCGCAGATGGTGGTTCCGGCCGGCCGTGGCCAGTACACGCCGGTAGCCATGACCCGCACGCCTGAGGCGCGCCAGAGCAACCGCCGCACGGAGATCATCCTGGCCCCTAACTTTGAGAAGATCCTGAAGCTGATCCAGACCAACGGGTAACGGCTTTCCTCAGGCCCTTCCGCGAGTGGGGTGCCTGTTCAAATAGCATAAATCAAAGAAGCCGGGCCCTCTGCCCGGCTTCTTTTGTTTTGGGGCTTTTTTGGGCCAGACGGCTCTAAAACACCGGGTTATATTTGGCCAGCAAGCGCTGCTGACTATCTTTGCAAGCCACCCCGCTCCAGAAAGCCGGGGTGCACCGGGCAGTTTTGTCCCACCCATAACCCTAAAACACCACCACCCTTTGAACCTGCTTATTTAACTTTATAAAGTTCTGCCATGTCAAAAAACTACTTTATCCGGTACGCCGGCGTAGCCCTGCTAGGCACCTGCCTACTGGGTTCCTGCACCACCACCAAGAAATACAATGCGCTCATGGCCCAGAAAGTACGGCTGGAACGGGAGAAAGCCGATGCCCAGAGCGCCCTCTCCAAATCAAAGAAAGAAGGCACCGACCTGGCCAGGCAAGTGGCCGACCTGACCGAGTACCGCGCCCAGTTGGCCGCCGACACGGCCTTGCTGGGCAGCACCCTGCGCAAGACCCAGGGCCTGTACGCCGACCTGAGCACCACCTATGACAAGCTCATCAAAAACCACGACCGGCTCATGGCCAACAGCGCCCTGGAGTCATCCAAGCTCTCCAAAGACCTGGCCCGCCGCGAAGATGAACTCAAAAAGCTGAACGACGCCCTCACCAAAAACCGCTCCCAGCTGGACCAGCTGAGCACCGACTTAAAAGCCCGCGAAGAGCGCCTCAATGAACTGGAGCGCATCCTGGCCGAGAAGGACAAAGCCGTGAACGCGCTGCGCACCAAGGTAAGCAACGCCCTGTTGGGCTTTAACAGCAAAGACCTCTCGGTGGATGTGCGCAACGGCAAGGTGTACGTGTCGCTCTCTGAGCAACTGCTGTTCAAGTCGGGCTCTACCAAGGTAGACGTGAAAGGCCAGGATGCCCTCCGTAAGCTCGCCACCGCCCTCAAAGACCAGCAAGACGTGAACGTGCTGGTGGAAGGCCACACCGATGACGTTCCGGTGGCCCGGGGCACTGCCGGCATGCAAGACAACTGGGACCTGAGCGTGCTACGCGCCACCGAGATCACCCGCATTCTTACCACCGCCGGGCTGGCCGGCACCAAAATCACGCCCTCCGGCCGCGCCGACAACGTTCCGCTGGATGCGGCCAAAACCGCCGATGCCCGCCAGAAAAACCGCCGCACCGAGATCATCCTCACGCCGAAGCTAGACGAGCTGTTCCAGATCTTGGAGGCCAACTAAGCCAACGTATTAGAAAACCGCTAAGGGGCCTTTGTCGTTTCCGGCCTGTTTTCTGAAGATACTCCCCAAAACGCCGGTTCCCAGAGCCGGCGTTTTGGGTTTTACCTTGTCTGGCATTTGCCCCATACAATAGCTACTGCTGCCCCGGTGCGGAGCCTGGTAACGGCGCCCCTCTGCTTCTCCTGCTGGCCTGCTTTTACAATCAAGGAAAAGAGGCTACCTTTAACCGCCCTCCCTTAGCTATGACCGAGGGCACGCTAACCCAATTATATTGTTTCCATGAGCAAGATCACCATCCGCAGCTTTGCCGACCTTCAGCACTATGAAGGCACCGAAATAGGCGTTTCAGACTACCATACCATCACCCAGGAGCAAATCAACCTTTTCGCCGATGCCACGCTGGACCACCAGTGGATTCACCTGGACGCGGAGCGGGCGGCCACTGAGTCGCCGTTCAAGAGCACCATTGCGCACGGCTACCTAACCGTATCGCTCCTACCTTACCTGTGGGGGCAGATTATCTCCATTGAGAACCTCAAAATGCAGGTGAACTATGAAATTGAGAGCCTCAGGTTTAACCAGGCCGTGGCGGTAAACAGCGCCTTGCGCCTGCGCGTGAAGCTTCTTTCGGCCAAAGACCTGCGGGGCGTGATCAAGGCGCGGCTAGAGGTAACCATGGAAATAGAAGGCAGCAAGAAACCCGCCTTCACGGGCATCATCACGTTCCTGTACCATTTCAACTAATATTTCCCCTTATTAACAGGCCCCGGCCTGGCATGAACCACCCGTTTTTGCATTGATTTTACCTAAACGCTGTAAAATCCATAGCAAAGGGTGGTTCATTTTTGTATATTAGTTTTTCAGATTGCTCAACCCCCAAACTCATTTCGCACCATGAACAAATTCTTAACCGTAGCGGCAGGTATAGCATGCTGCGTCTTTACCTGCACCTTAGAGGCAGTGGCCCAGGGAGTGGAGGTGTCTGCCAGCCCCCAGAACATAGGGTACGTGGGCAGAACCTACAACGGCATTGCGGGCAGTCCCTACCTGTTCCCCGACTGGGCGAACGGCCGGGTGAAAATGGCAAACGGAACCGTGTACGAGGGCCTCAAGCTACGGTATGACCAACTCAACGACGAGCTGATCTTTACCCTGGAAGACGGCCGCCCCAAAGCCTTCATGCACCCGGTGCAGGAATTCACCATCAAAAACGAGAGCACAGCCGGGGTAATTGATGAGCGCCTGTTCAGAAACGGCTTTGCCGCCATAGATGGGGCCACGGAGAAATCGTTCTACGAGGTGCTCCAGGAGGGAAAAACCTCACTGGTGAAAAGAACCACCAAGGCAATAGTGGAAGAACGGGCCGCAGGCAACCGGTACGCCACCAAGCAGATTAAACCCACCGAACGGTACTACCTGGCCATCGGCCCTACCCTTACCAAGATCAGGAAGGACAAAAAAGCCCTGCTGGGGGCCTTGCCAGACCAGGCCAAAGCCAAACAGGTAGAAAAATTCATCTCAGACAGAAAGCTCAACCTGAAGCATGATTCGGCACTGGCCCAGGCCGTTGCGCATTACAACTCCCTATAAGCCTGTAAGAGAACGCTACCCCGCCCACGCTTGGTAGCGTTTTTTGTTTCCTGGCCTTCAGGCGCCGGTAACGCCCCGCAGCGCAAGTCCCGGCACCCGCCGTTTGGGGGCCGTTTTCCCAAAAACAGGCGAAAACCCAGCACCTCGCCCCAACCCCGACTGGCTGGCCACCGGTAAACCCTTGGGGGCAGGAAGAAGTATGAAAAACCTGGCAAAAGACCCTATACCTATGAGCAAACTCTTCACTCCTCTTCAGATCAAAAGCATTCAGCTGAAAAACCGAATTGTGGTATCGCCCATGTGCCAGTACTCCAGCCAGGACGGCTTTGCCAACGACTGGCACCTGGTGCACCTGGGCAGCCGGGCAGTGGGCGGCGCCAGCCTGATCATCCTGGAGGCCACCGCCGTTTCGCCCGAGGGCAGGATCACGCCCGGCGACCTGGGCATCTGGAAAGACGAGCACCTGCCGGAGCTGAAACGGATTGTGCGCTTTCTGGAGTCGCAGGGGGCGGTGGCGGGCATCCAGTTGGCCCACGCCGGCCGCAAGGCCAGCCACCGCGCGCCCTGGGAGGGTGGCACCGCGCTTCACCCTGGTGAGGAAGGCGCCTGGACCACCGTAGCCCCCAGCGCTATCCCGTTTCAGGAAGGTGGCATCACGCCCCTGGAGTTAGACCAGGCGGGCATCCAGAAGGTAGTCTCAGATTTCAGGGCGGCCGCCGCGCGGGCCCTGGAGGCCGGGTTCAAGGTGGTGGAAATCCACGGGGCGCACGGCTACCTGCTGCACGAGTTCTACTCGCCGCTCAGCAACCACCGCACCGACCAATACGGCGGCAGCTTTGAGAACCGCGTGCGCCTGCTGCTGGAAGTGGTAGCTGGCGTGCAGGAAGTCTGGCCCAAAGAATATCCCTTGTTTGTGCGCATCTCGGCCACCGACTGGACCGACGACGGCTGGACCGAAGACGACTCCGTGGCCCTGGCCCGCCTCCTAAAGGAAAAAGGCATAGACGTGATAGACACCTCCACGGGCGGCAACGTGCCCAAAGTGCGCATTCCCATTGCCCCGGGGTATCAGGTTAGGTTTGCGGAGAAAATAAAAAGGGAAACCGGCATTATGACCGGCGCCGTAGGCTTGATCACCACGCCCAAGGAAGCCGAGATCATTGTTGCCTCGGGCCAGGCAGACCTGATCCTGCTGGCTCGCGAGTTCCTGCGCGACCCGTACTTCCCGCTGCGGGCCGCCAAGAGCCTGGGCGTAGAGGTAGAATGGCCGGTGCAATACCAACGGGCCAAGAACTAACCGCCTGGAACAGGATTGGGAAACCTCCCTGGCTGGGAAGCACCTTGGGAAAATAAGCGCTCTGCCCGTTTCGGGGCTGATTTTACGGAATCAGCCCCGAAACGGGCAGAGCGCTTTCAGAACTTCAGCATAAAGTCGGTGAGGTTGTCGCTGCGGTCCAGGTGGAGGCGTTTTCTGAGGCGGTACCGGCTTATTTCCACCCCGCGCACCGAGATGTTGAGCAGCTGGGCAATGTCTTTGGTGGTGAGGTTGAGGCGCAGGTAGGTGCTGAGCTTGATTTCCTGCGGCGTAAGGTCTGGGTAATGCTCCTGCAGGCGGTGAATAAAGTCGCCGTGCACGTGGTTGAAGTGCAGCTCAAACTGTTTCCAGTCTACCTCGCTGGTGATGTTCTGGTCAATGCTGCGGATGATCTTTTTGAGCTCTTCCTGCGGGGCGGTGCGGCCGCCGTTCTTCAGGATTTCCTGCAGCTCCAGCTTCACGCTGTTGAGCAGCTCGTTCTTGTTGATGAGGTGGATGGTGGAGTAGGTCAGTTCGCGGTTTTTGTGGTCCAACTCGGCCTGGAACTTCTCGTTGCGCAGCCGGTCAATCTCCTGCTCGCTCTGGTTGGTGATCTGCCTGATCTCAATTTCCTTCTGGCCCAGCTTGCGCTCTTTCTCCAGCAGGATTTTGCGTTTCTCGGTCTTAAACCGCTTGTCTACCTGGTAAAAGGCCGCCCCCAGCAGCAGGAGACCCAGCAGCGTGTACAGGGCATAGGCCCAGCTGCTGCGGTAAAATGGCGGCTCCACCACAAACGCAAAGGGTCTGGCCTCGCTCACCTGCCCGTAGATGTTGCGGGCCCGCACCTTGAACACATACTTGCCTTCGGGCAGGTTGGTGTACTCCTTCTCGGTTTTGGTGGTCCACTCAGACCAGCGGCTGTCAAAGTTCTCCAGAAAGTACTGGAACTGCGTTTTCTCGGGCTTTTCGTAAAAAGAGGCCGCATACACAAAGCGCAGCGAGTTGAACGCGTACGGCAGCTCCGTATGGGTGGCCTTGTCTAGCCGGCGGCCCGAGAGCAAGAGCGAATCTGCCTCCTGCGCGATGGAAAGCACCTGGGCCAGCCGCGTATGGAACGGCACCAGGCGCTTAGCCTTGCCGGCGTTGTAATGGATGAACCCTTCCTTGGCCCCGAAGAGCACATTGTTGAGGTCCAGCACCTGGATAAAGCTGAGGTCATCGTTCAGCTGCTCGCGCAGGTTCTGGAACAGCCGGTCTTCCAGCGTGGGTTTCCCGAACTGGTCGAACTGGATTTTGCCTACCCGCTGGTTGGAGATGAAATAGATGGTGCCCTGCACGTCTTCCTCCATCTCAATGATGTGCTCATCGGGGGCAAACAGGGCCGAGTACTGCGGGTCCAGCACAAACCGGTCTTTGCCCTGGTCAAAGCGGTACACGCCGTACAAGGCCGGGAAAATCAACTCGTTCCGGATCTTCTCCATGTTCACCAGTTGGTCTGAGGGCAGCCCGTGCCGGGAGTTGTAGAACTTCACCCCCACAATGTGCTCGTAGCTGGGGTCAAACTTGATCCTGAACAGGCCCTTGTAGCCGTGGGCCATCCAGAGCTCGCCGTTCTTGTCAAACTCCAGCACCCTGGACGACTCCTCCAGCCCTTTGTACTGCTTCCGGAAGGCAAGGCCGTCTGCCGTGACGTCAAACAGGCAAATGCCCTTGTAGGTGCCCACCATCACCTTGTCGGGGTGGTTGGGCACCGGCACAAACTCCCAGGCCCCGCTTTCAGGAATGACCAGACTGGCCTGCCCTTCCCTGAGCACGTACGGGCCGTTGTGGTGCCCCAGCAGAGTATGGCTTCCGATCTGGTTGAGGTGGTAAACCTGCCCGGTACTGTGGGGCACCGGCAGAAAGCTTTTCCTGGCCAGGGCTACGTCTGACCTGAACAGCCCGCTGTTGGTACCTAAATACAGCGCATTTCCCCGCTGCAGGGCGGCATACCCGGTGCCCGACAAGCCCATGGTTCCGTCTAGCCGACTGAAGGGCGAGCTTAGCTCTACCATGGAAATGCCGTTGTTCATGCCCAGCCAGAGGTTGTCCTGGGTGTCCTGGTAAATAGAATGGACGGTGTTGTCCAGCAGGCCCTCGCGCAGGGTAGTGTTCAGCAGGACCTTGCCCCTGGCATCCATCAGGACCAGGCCTTTGTTCTGCGTGGCCAGGGCAAAGGTACCGTCCCGGAGCAGGAGCGCCTGGTTAATGATCAGGCCGTCATACAAGGGGTCCTCGGCCAGCCTGAACGGGGTCACCGCGTGCTGGTCGTAGAGGTACACGCCATCTTTAATGGTAAAGATGATGAGCCGGGTTTTGTCATAGGGCAAGATGGAGGCAATCTGCCGGTGGGCGAAGAACTCCCCGCTGGGCAGCAGCCGCAGCCGGTGGTTCTCCAGCAAGGAAAGGCCTTTTCCCCACACCAGAGAATACAGCTCCTTGTTTACCTGAAACGAAAACTCCAGCGGGTGCGCGGGGGCAATTACCTGCACAGGCTTGCCGGGCCGGTAGGCGTAGATATTCTTGAAGGTGAAGAAGTAGGTGGTGCCACCCTGCTCATAGATGCGCCAGACCTCGTCAAAGTTGCGGTACTTCTGGGGCAGGCTGTCGGCCAGCGAGAAGTACTGCAGCAAGCCCCGTGGGTCGGGCTCAAAATACCCAAAATCGGCCTGGCAGCCTACGTAGATCCGGTCATTGGCCCCCACCAACACAGAGCGCACCTTGGTGCCCCGCTTGGGGCTGTGCAGGCTCCAGGTGGCCCCGTCAAACTCCAGCAGCCCGAAGTTATTGGCGATGTAAAGCAGCTCCCGGTCGTCTTGCACAATGCCCCAGCTCTGGATGCCTCCCTTGAACTCCTCGGGCTTGAAATTGCGGAGCATGGGGTTGCCAAAGAAGTAGTGCTGCGCCTGGCTTGTTGAGGTTAGTGCACCCAGCAGGCAAATCAGAAAAAGCCCCCAAAAAGCCCCTTGCTTTAGCATGACAAATACAAGTTTATCATATACAGGTTTAAATATAATGATGTAGTTGACAAATATTAATTGCTTACCGCATATTTTTAAAAAAACGGCATAAAAACGCTACACAAGGCATTTTACCGCCTTTGATGTAATCCTGATGTAGTGGTTTGCACCCATCTGATGTAGTATTGATGTATTCTAAGGTTAGGCAAGAAGCCCTCCTTCCGCCTACTTTTAGGGCAGCATACCCGCTAACTCCTAAAAACCTAACACATGAAGAAAAAACTACTTACCCTATTGCTGTCTCTCTGCTGGGGGATAGCGCTGGCCCAGACCTCCATCACTGGGCGTGTCACCTCGGCCAGGGGCGGCGAGCCGCTTCCCGGCGTCAGCGTGGTGGTAAAGGGCACCACGGCCGGCACCTCCACCGACGTGGACGGCCGGTTCCAGCTTCAGGCGCCCGCCACCGGCACCACGTTAGTTTTCTCTTATATAGGATATGTCTCCCGGGAAGAGCCCATTGGCGGAAGAACCACCATTGATGTCACCCTGCAAGACGACCAGCAGGCCCTGGAGGAAGTAGTGGTGGTGGGCTACGGCACCCAGTTAAGGAGAGAGGTAAGTACCGCTATTTCATCAGTATCTGCCGAGGAAATTACCCAGACCCCGGTTACTCGGGTGGAGCAGGCCCTGCAGGGCCGCGTGGCCGGGGTGCAGGTCACCAACCTCTCGGGCCAGCCCGGCGACGCGCCCACGGTGCGTATCCGGGGGATCGGTTCTACCGGCAACTCCAGCCCTATCTTTATTGTGGACGGATTTCCGGTGGGCGGCATTGACTACCTCAACCCCGGCGACATTGAGTCCATTGATGTATTGAAAGACGCCGCCTCTGCCGCCATTTACGGGGCCCGGGGTGGCAACGGGGTGGTGATCATCACCACCCGACAAGGCCGTCGAGACGGTACCATGCACGTGTCTTATGACGGCTACGTGGGCATCCAGAACCCCTGGCGCCGGCTGGAGCTGCTCAACGCCCGCGAGTATGCCACCCTCATGAACGAAGGCGCCGCCAATGCGGGCATGGCCCCGCCCTACGCAGACCCCAGCCAGTTTGGCGAAGGCACCGACTGGCAGGACGCCATCTTTGAGAAAAACGCCCCCATCCAGAACCACCAGATCACCGTGACCGGCGGCACCGAGAAGTCGGCCTACTCGGCGGCCCTCTCCTACTTTGACCAGGACGGGATTGTGGGCGGCGACAAATCTAACTTCCGGCGCTACACCGCCCGCGTCAACGCCGACAACCAGGTAAAAAGCTGGCTCAAGTTTGGCACCAACCTGGCGTACACCCATCTGAGGAGACGGTCCTTTGACCCCAACCAGGAGTTTGGCGGTATTCTGAACAACGCCCTCAACATAGACCCGCTCACGCCCGTTTATGAGACAGATCCTGAAAAACTGGCCCAAACCACGTACACCCTCAACCCCGTGGTGCGCGACGGCCAGGGCCGCGTGTTTGCCATCTCGCCCTACGTGTCGCAGGAAGTGGTGAACCCCCTGGCCCGCCTGCAGGTGATGAACGGCCTAACCAACGTAGACAAGTTTGTAGGCAACATCTACGGCGAGGTGAAACTGCTGGAGGGCCTCACGTTCCGGTCTACCCTGGGCATTGACCTGGCCTACGTGGTTACCACCAACTACAACCCGGTGTACTTCCTCAACGCCGCGCAGCAAAACGCCACGGCCCTGGTATCAAGGGGCACCGACCGCTACTACACCTGGCAGACAGAGAACTACTTTAACTACAACAAGACCTTCGGGGACCACAGCCTGGGGCTGACGGCGGGTACGTCTGCCCTCAGAACCCGCAACGAGACCCTGTTTGCCTCCAATACCGGGCTGGTGACGGAAGACCCTAACATGGCCTTTCTGAACAACGCCGTGGGCGTGACCAACGTGCGGGCCACTGGCGGCATTGGCGAACGGTCACTGCTCTCCTTCTTTGGCCGGGCAAACTACAGCTATATGGGCAAGTACCTCTTTACGGCCACCGTACGGCGAGACGGCTCCTCCCGGTTTGGCCGCAACAACCAATTTGCCACGTTCCCTTCTTTCTCAGTGGGCTGGATTCTTTCAGATGAGGCGTTCTTCCCGCAGGGCAATCTGGTGAGCCTGGCCAAGGTAAGGGCCTCGTGGGGCCAGAACGGCAACGAGGAGATAGGGGGCACTTTCTATCCCTGGGCCGCCCAGATAGGGGTAGGCAGAGGATACACTTTCTTTAACCCAGATGGCGGCAAAGGCTACATTAGCGGAGCGGCCCCGGTAGACGCCCCCAACCCAGAGCTGAAGTGGGAGACCTCTGAGCAGACTAACCTTGGGTTAGACCTGGCCTTCTTCAACAGCGCGCTTTCGGTTACGGCCGATTACTACATCAAAACCACCAAAGGCTTGCTGGTGCGGCCGCCCATTCTGGGGCATACGGGCTACAACGCTCCCTTCGTGAACGGCGGCTCGGTGCGAAACACGGGCGTGGAGCTGGCCATTTCTTACCAGGGCGAGGCAAGGGGCCTGGGCTACAACATTGGCCTGAACGGAAGCTTCAACAAGAACAAAGTCACCAGCATTGAGAACGCCGAGAAGAAACTGCTGGGGGCCAACTTCATCACCTACGGCACCGCCTCGCAAAGCACCGTGGGCCTGCCCATCGGGTACTTTTACGGGTACAGAACCGCCGGTATCTTCCAGAACCAGGCCGACGTGGAGGCTCAGTCTTTACAGCCCACGGCGGTGCCCGGCGACGTGCGGTTTGTGGACTTGAACAATGACGGCAAGCTGGATGAGACCGACCGCACCATGATCGGGAACCCCACTCCCAAAACGGTGCTGGGCCTAAACCTGGGGTTTGACTTCAAGGGCTTTGACCTGAGTGCGTTTGCCACCGGGGCGTTTGGGCACCAGATTTTCAACGGCACCCGGCGCTATGACATTACCCGGGCCAACCAGCAGTCCAGGTTCCTGAACCGCTGGACCGGCGAGGGCAGCACCAATGAATACCCCCGGTTCACCTGGAACGACACCAACGGCAACTACACCCGGGTCTCTGACCTGTTCATAGAAGACGGCGACTATGTGCGCCTGAAAACCTTGCAACTGGGCTACAGCCTACCGGCCGGAGTGCTTTCTAAGGTACACATGCAGAAACTGCGCGTCTATGTTTCGGCCGACAACCTGGTCACCTTCACCGATTACTCGGGGTTTGATCCGGAGATCGGGGCCCGGAACAGCTTAGACATTGGGTTTGACCGCGGGGTGTACCCGCAGTCCAGAACGTTCAGACTTGGAGTAAACGCCACTTTCTAAAAGACTTGACAGATGAAAAATATAGCAAAAAAGACCTCTACCCTGTTGCTGGCGGCCTTGTTTCTGGGGGCTTCTACCAGCTGCAACGATTTCCTGGACCTTGACCCCAAAGACACCAGAACCGAAGACAATTTCTACCGCACCCAGGCCGATGCCACCGAGGCCCTCATTGGCGTGTACGACGTGCTGCAGTGGAACACCCTGAGCGGCTTCCATCCTACCCCTATGGTGCTGGACATTCTCTCTGACGACTCCTACTCGGGCGGGCAGCCCAGCTCAGAGCCCAACCTGCTGCAGATGGACCGCCACCAAATGCTCACCACCAACGGCGAGATCTATGGCCTCTGGCGCCGGAACTACATTGGCATTGCCCGGGCCAACACGCTGCTGCATCGCATGCAAAACATAGACGCGCCCGAGGACTTCAAGAAAAGGACCATCGCCGAGGCGAAATTCCTGCGGGCCCACTTCTACCTGGACCTGGTGCGCTTTTTTGAGAACATTCCCCTGCACCTGGAGCCCCTGGCCCCCAGCGACTACAACCAGCCGCAGGCCAGCCCCAAAGCGGTGTATGACCAGATTGCCCTGGACCTGACCGAAGCCATGCCCGACCTGCCGGCTTCTGACCTGCGCGCCAGCATGGGCAGGGCTACCCGGTGGTCGGCCAAAGCGCTGCTGGCCAAAACCTACCTGTTCCACAAAGGCGTGTACAACCAGGACCTGCAAGCCGGGGGCACGGCCGTTACCGCCCAGGTGGCCCTGCAGCACCTCAACGACATCATCACCTCCAGCGGCCATGATCTGCTGCCCAATTACGCCGACAACTTCACCCGGGCCAATGAGTTCAGCATAGAGTCGGTGTGGGAAATCTCCTACTCAGACGACAACCCCTGGTGGGACTGGGGCTACGTGCAGGGCGGCGAAGGCAACATGCAGCCGCAGCAGCAAGGCCCCCGCATCAAGAACACGGCCACCGAGAATTACCTGGCCGGCTGGAGCACCGCCACCCCTACCCAGGAGCTGTATAACGCCTTTGAGGCCAATGACCCGCGCCGCGACGCCACCATCCTGGCCGAGACCGAACTGGCCGGCGGCAAGGACAACCTGAACATCGGCTACCAGCACACCGGGTACTTCAGCCAGAAATACACCACCTCCAAAGAGTACGCCCCGTCGGGCGGGCAGCTGGAGCTGAACTGGGGCAACAACTACCGCGCCATCCGCTTCTCAGACGTGCTCCTCATGGCCTCTGAGCTTATGCTGATGACCGGCACCGGCGATGCCCAGGCCCCGTTGACGAGGGTAAGAGCCCGCGTGGGCCTGGGCCCCGTGCCGGCCACGCTGGACAATATCTTCCGGGAGCGCCGGGTAGAGCTGGCCCTAGAGGGGCACCGCTACTGGGACCTGCTGCGCCAGGGAACGGCGGCGGCCAGTGCAGCCATCACCGTGAACAAGACTACCCTGCCAGAGAACTACGAAGGCTCCCTCACCGACTTCAACCTGCAGTTCAACACCGCCCGAAGAGGCTTCCTGCCCATTCCGCAGAGTGAGATTGACCTTTCAGCAGGAGTGCTCAAGCCAAATGCCGGTTACTAATTCCAAGTCCTAAACCAAACATGACCATGAAGAAATATATCCAGTATATCACGCTCCTGTTTCTGGCCTCTTTTGCGTGGGTGGGCTGCGAACTGGAAGACCCGGAGCTGGGCCTGCCGCCCACTCCCGAGCAGGTAACCTTCACCTATGCGTATGATGACGAGAACCCCAACATTGTGCACTTCAAGAGCACGGCGCCCGGGTTCAAGGCCCTCTGGGACTTCGGGAACGGCAAAACCGCCGAAGGCACCGAGGTAGAAGGCGCCTTCCCGCTCAAGGGCGACTACACCGTTAAACTCACCATCTACACCGCGGGGGGCTCGGCCTCCAACACGCAAACGGTGGCCATTGCCCAGACCAACCCGGCCATGCTCAACCGCGAAGACTACAACTTCCTCACGGGCGGTGCCAACCAGCTGGAGGGCAAAACCTGGGTGTTCAGCCCGGTGGGGCCCATGAACTTCGGCGGTGAGCCGGCCAACGGGGGCAACAACTGGTGGAGCCAGACCCTGGCCCAGCAAGACCCCTGCATGCAGGATGACGAGTACACCTTCTCGCTGGCGGGCTTCAAATTTGAGAACAAGAGCAAAGGCGCCATGTGGGGCATAGACAACGGCACCGAGAACGTCTGCGTGCCGCAGCCCGGCACACCGGTAGCCAGCACCTGGAACCTGTATGAGGCCAACGGCAAAGTCATGCTCTCCTTGAGCAACGGCGAAACCATTGCCTGGGACGACAACGAGGGCGTGTACGAGGTGATGGAACTCTCTGAGAACCGCCTGCACATCAGAAAAGTGTGCTGTGGCGGGGCGGGCGTGCGCAACTACGTGCTGGTGCCCAAGGGCTACACCCCGCCGGTGGTTGAAAAACCCTACAAAGCGGCCGACCTGTTTGACAACTTTGACGATGCGGGCAACTTCACCTGGGTTTTGGACCACGTGCTGTTCAATGAGAGCTTTGACAACCCCGCCCAGCTGGGCAACAACACCTCGGCCAAGGTGGCCCGCTACATCAAAGAAGCCGGTCAGGTGAACGAGTTCGCCAACCTCTCCATTGACCTGGGTTACCGCATGGACCTCACGCAGCGCCATGTCTTCAAGCTGAAGGTCTTCCTGCCCAGCTACAATGACTACGTGACCCAGAACGGTGAAGACTGGTCGCCCACCAAAAGCCTGGCCAAGCAGGTAGCCGTGAAGCTGCAGAACTCGCTCCTGGGCGGCAATGCCTGGACTACCCAGGCCGAGGTAATCCAGCAGGTGACCCAGCTGGACCAGTGGGTGGAGTTAACGTTTGACTTCGGCGCCCACACCGCCCGCACCGACTTTGACAAAGTAGTGGTGCAGATTGGCGGCGAAGCCCACTTCAACCCCGGAATATTCTACCTGGACGATTTCCGCCTCATGCCTTAATGTTTCACAAGGAGGCAGCCCCAGAGCCTCCGTTTTGGGGCTACTTTTCCTGAATCTTCCCTAAAATGCAGAAATTTTACTTTTTGATCTTCTTCCTCTGCCTGCCCTGGGGCTTTCAGGCGGCAGCCCAGACCCCCACCTTCAATGAGCTGGTCTGGAGCGATGAATTTGAAGGCGAAGGCGCCATTGACCCCACCTGGTGGAACTTTGACCTGGGCAACGGCGACAACGGCTGGGGCAACCGCGAGCTCCAGACCTACACCAACAAGCTGGACAACGTGCGCCGATCGGGCGGTAATCTGGTCATAGAGGCCAAGAAACAGAACGGCACCTGGACCTCGGCCCGGGTGAAAACCCAGGGCAAGTTCAAGTTCACGTACGGCCGCGTGGAGTTCAGGGCCAAGCTGGCGCCCGGCGTGGGCACCTGGCCCGCGCTCTGGATGCTGGGCGAAAAAATCACCACGCTGGGCTGGCCCGCCTCCGGCGAGATTGACGTGATGGAATACATTGACCGCAAGCCCGGCGTGGTGCAGTGCGCCCTGCATACCCCCTCCAGCCACGGCAATACCCAGCACGTGGGCGTCACGCCCGTGCCCGACGCCACCACCGCCTTCCATGTGTACGCCGCCGAGTGGACACAGAACGAGATCAAGTTTTTTGTGGACAACACGCTCTACTACACCTACGCCCCTGCCGTGAAAAACCCCAGCACCTGGCCGTTCCATGATGATTTTTTCCTCATCATGAACATCGCCGTGGGCGGAAACATGGGCAGCGAACCCACCCTGGAAACCGGCGGCCTCAAGAACGGCATAGACCCCAACCTCACCAGCACCCGCATGGAGGTAGACTATGTACGGGTGTACCAGCAGTTCAAGAGCCTGACCTTGACCGGGCCCTCGGTAGTGAAGCCTTCGGCGCAGAACCTCACGTTTAAGGCCAGCCGCCTGGCCAATGCCACCTACACCTGGACCTTACCTACCGGGGCCACCCTGGTGAGCGGGCAGAACTCGCCGGAGGTGGTAGTGAACTGGGGTACCAAATCTGGCCAGGTAAAGGTGCAGATGCAGCACAACGGCCAGACCTACACCCAGACCCTGGATGTGAAAACCAAACTGGTACCCAGCGGCAACTCCTTCCTGATTGAGGGCTTCACGCCGTTCCCAGATACGCGCCTCACCCCTTCGGGCGGCACCTTTGAGATGAGCCAGCACCAGGATGCCCTGCGCCTCAGGTACAACATCACCGCGCCCGCCAACCTGCCCCAGGTGGTGTACGCCCTGGAGAGCCCCCTGGACATGACGGGCTACCCGGTACTGGCCGCCGCCGTGAAAACCCAGAACAAAAGCCGAACCGTGGCGTTGCGGCTAGACTTGATGGATGCCGCCGGTAGGGTTACCGGCGGCAATCAGGTGTTTAACCTTAGCCCCCTCATTGATGACGGCGAGTTCTACACCTACTACTTCAACTACCAGCCCCAGTTTGGCACCGGTAACGGCCAGGTAGACCAGACCACCATTGAAAAGATCCGGCTCCTGGTCAACTACGGGCTGCTGGGCAGCCCGGGCCAGGACTCGGTCTGGCTAGACGATCTCCGCGTGTTACCGGCGCTGCCGGCCACGCCCAACCGCGCCTCGCACGTAGCCGCCTCCATGGCGGCTTCTGGCGTTCAGGTAGACTGGCGCGACAATGCCGCCAATGAGCAAGGGTTTAGGGTATTCAGGGCCAGCCAAAGCCACGGTGAGTACACCCAGATAGCTTCTCTTGCCGCCAACACCAGAACGTTTATAGATGCCGCCGGCACCCGCGAAAGTTTCTACAAGGTGCAGGCCTACAACGCCGCCGGCCCGGCCGCGTTCTCCAACATTGGTACGGTGGCGGGCATCATCAACGGCACCCAGGAGGAGCGGCTGGCCCAGCAGGTCCTGTTTTACCCCAACCCCGCGCTGGGGAAGTTCTTCATCGCGTTTCCCGCGGGCCTCAACGTAAAGGCCGTGCGGCTGTTCAACGCGGCGGGCCAGGAAGTTCCGGTGGCGGTTTCGTGGCGCCAACTGGGGAAAACCACCGCGGAGGTGCAACCCGCCGCAACGGTTGCCGGGGGCCTGTACCTCTGCCAGATCCAAACTGAAACGGCCCTGTTTACCAAACGCATTCTGTTTCAGCGGCAGCTGCTGTAAGCCTTTGAAACCCAACTTTCCTTTCTCCTTCCGGGGAGAACAGGATCTCTATTGTCTTTTCTCCACCCAAAACATGCTGTATGAAAAGGTTTCCCCTCTCTGTTTTCGCCCTTGGCCTTCTCCTGTTCACGTTTACCTCTTTCACCCCGCCGCAGAAAAAAGACCCTCCAGAAAAGCGCATTGAAGACTTGCTGGCCAAGATGACGCTGGAAGAAAAGGTGGGCCAGCTCAACTTTGTGGTAGGCGATCTGTTCAATACCGGGCCCACGGTGCGAACGGCGCAGTCAGACAAGTTCAATGAGGCCATTAAGAACGGCCAGATCACGGGCATCTTCAACATTCACGGGGCCGAGTACATTGGCAAGCTGCAGCGCATGGCGGTGAAAGAGTCCCGGCTGGGCATTCCGCTCCTGATTGGGGCCGACATTATCCACGGCTTTAAGACCATTTTCCCCATTCCGCTGGGCGAGTCGGCCAGCTGGGACCTGGCCGCCATTGAAAACGGCGCGCGGGTGGCAGCCCTGGAGTCATCGGCCGGCGGCATCAACCTCACCTTTGCCCCCATGGTAGACATTACCCGTGACTCGCGCTGGGGCCGCACCGCCGAGGGCGCCGGCGAAGACCCGTATCTGGGCTCCCTCATTGCGGCCGCCCGCGTGAAGGGCTTTCAGGGCAAGGACCTGGCCGACCCCAGAACCATTGCCGCCTGCGTGAAGCACTTTGTGGCCTACGGCGCCGCCGAGGCCGGCCGCGACTACAACACCACCGATATGTCGGAGTATCTGCTGCGGGATGTGTACCTGCCGCCCTTCAAAGCCGCTCTGGACGCCGGTTCGGCCACGCTCATGACGTCCTTCAACGAGCTGAACGGCGTGCCGGCCACGGGCAACATGTTCATCCTGCAGCAGATCCTGCGCAAAGAGTGGGGCTTTACCGGCACCGTGATCTCAGACTGGCAGAACATCACTGAGATGGTGCAGCACGGCTATTCCAAAGACCACGCCCAGGCTGCCGAGCAGGCCCTGCAGGCGGGTACTGACGTGGACATGATGGGCGAAGCCTACCTCAAATTTGTGCCCGGCCTGGTACGAAGCGGCAAGCTGGACCAGAAAATCCTGGACGAGTCTGTGCGGCGCGTGCTGTGGCTCAAATTCAAGCTGGGCCTGTTTGACAACCCGTACCGGTATTCAGACTCCAAACGCGAGAAGCGCGAAATCCGGTCCAGGGAAAACCTGGCCGTCGCCTTTGACATGGCCCGCAAATCTATTGTGCTGCTCAAGAACCAGGGCAACGCGCTGCCGCTTTCGGCCAGTACCAAAAAGATTGCGGTCATCGGCCCGCTGGGCAATAACAAAGCCGACATGAACGGCACCTGGTCTTTCTTCGGGGAGGAGCAGCACGCGGTGAGCTTTCTGGAAGGCATCAGGAAATACGCCAAAGGCGCCCAGGTGACCTTTGCCCAAGGTTGCGACCTGTACTCCAATTCCACTGCTGGCTTTGCCGAGGCCGTTACTGCCGCCCGCAACGCCGATGTGGTGATCATGGCCCTGGGCGAGAGCGCGGTGATGAACGGCGAAGGCGCCTCCCGCGCCGACATTGGCTTGCCCGGCGTGCAGCTGGACCTGGTGAAGGAAATCCACAAGACGGGCAAACCCATTGTGGCCCTGGTGAGCAGCGGCCGCGCCCTGGAGCTGACCTGGCTGGACCAGCACATTCCGGCTATTCTGGCCACCTGGTCGTTGGGTTCTGAGGCCGGAAACGCCGCCGCCAGCGTGCTGTGGGGCGAGTACAATCCGGCAGGCAAGCTGCCGCTGTCTTTCCCGCGCCACGTGGGCCAGTTGCCGCTGTACTACAACCACAAAAACACCGGCCGCATGTACGAGGGCGACCACTCTGAGCCGGGCAGCGAGCGGGTGTACAAGTCGCGCTACCGCGATGTGCCCAATACGCCGCTTTACCCCTTCGGTTACGGGTTAAGCTACACCACGTTTGCGTACGGCGCGCCCACCCTCAGCAAGAGCAGCATTACGGGCGCTGAAACCCTCACCGTCACCGTAGAAGTGACCAACACCGGCAAGGTCCCCGGCGAAGAAGTGGTGCAGTTGTACATCCAGGATCTGGTGGGCAGCACCGCCCGCCCCGTGAAACAGCTCAAGAAGTTCCAGAAACTAGCCTTCGCCCCCGGCGAGAAGAAAACCGTCACGTTTACGCTCAACGCCGCTGATCTGGCTTTCTGGCGCCAGGACATGACCTTCGGCGCAGAACCCGGCGACTTCAAAGTGATGGTGGGCGGAAACTCCAGAGACGTACAGGCCCTGCCATTCACCCTTACCTCACTATAGAACCCGGTCTGTTTTACGGCTCTTTTCCTGAAAACCCGCCCCAAACGCCCGCTATGGCTGCGGGTGCTTGGGGCGGGTTTCTTTTGTAGATGGCCGCCGTTTACCAAGGCCCGCGCTCCCTTGCTGCTGCCCCACCCTATGGCCTGGTCATGGAGTCGCCGGCAAGAACGCCGCTGCTGTTTTAAGCGTGTTTTCTAGGATTTAGGCCCAAAACGCATTTCGCCTCTTTGCATCCGCAGTTGGAGTTTGAACCAGATGCGGGCCGCATGTGCCTACAGCGTGAAGGGAGGTTTGTCCTGGGTCTTCCAGATGGTGTGGGCCAGTTCGTTCAGGGCCAGGCGGGCATCCCGGAAGCCTTCGGCCAACAGGCCGTACACCTGGGCCAGCTCCAGTTGATACGCTAGTTTATGGCTGGCCGCCGTTCTAAAGCTAGACCGCCCCACCGATTCGTAGAACGAGGGATCTGGCGCGCCGCGCTGCTGCCGTCGTTCAATCCAGGCGTGGAACATGCCTGACAGGAACAGCGCATAATTGCCGATGTGCACCCGGATGAGGAACGCCTCCGCCGCCGATGCCTTGGACAACGCCTCCAGCATTTCCACGATGTACTGGAACCGGTGCGGCAGCTTCTCATGGGGCGAGTGCATGCGCTGCACGGTGGAGAATTGCCAGAGCAGGGCCCCGATGTAATCGGCTAGTTCGCGGTCTTCTATGCCCTGCCGCCGTAGCACGGTGCGGGCCAGCACGTAGAAATACAACTGCTGCGACACGCCTACCTGGCCTTCCTTGGAGAGCAGGGCTTTGGGCAGGGCCTCATGGTCCAGCATCTCGTCGCGGCACTCGGGGTCGCTGAGCAGCTCCACCAGCCCGATGCTGGGCCCGCCCTGGCGGGACAACACGCTGGCCACAAACTCAAAATCGGTGGCGGTGAATTGGGCTCGGCAATTGGCTAATACCATCGTCACGCTCCTTTCTGTTGGTAAGACTCTGATTAGATTCTAATAAGCGCAGGGGGCTTCTGCTTCTTTCTTTATAGAAACGAAGTAGTATTTTAGAAGGTTATCACCCGAGGGGAAATGCTTGACGGCTTTCTTTTTTGTCTTTGTTTGAGGGGAGGGCGGATGGGTGCTTTTGGTTTGTCTGCCGTTGCTGGCTTGGGGTTATCGCTGGCGTGGTGCCGTTAGCCTATGCTTAGACTGCTAATTCATATATTAGGCCTTTGCTAGCGAAGTGGCGGTTTGTCTATGGACTTAAGGGCTGTGTTGTTTCATCTTCTCTGAAAAGCGCTCATGGCCGCGGGGCCCCGTCT
Organism: Rufibacter psychrotolerans; assembly: GCF_016924645.1. GTDB lineage: Bacteria > Bacteroidota > Bacteroidia > Cytophagales > Hymenobacteraceae > Nibribacter > Nibribacter psychrotolerans. The sequence continues at coordinate 142,653 of NZ_JAFFJV010000016.1, forward strand.
TTGCCCCTCGCACTGCCCTTGCGGCCCACCTCTGTAGTTTGTGCTTAGCTTCTGTTCCTCAGGGGCCACAAGCGAGGCGCTCGAGCCAAAGACTGGAATCGGGATCTTCCAGCTGTGAACTTGCATAGCAGCGGTTTAGCTAATCATTACTTAAACCCTTACTTTCTATGGCGCGGATTTACTTCCGTGACTTACGTTCAAAAGTCACGGAAGTAAATCTACTCCATAGTTGTAGCTAGACCCTATATGCTTTGAAAACCTGTAGGGTCTCCCCCGATTTGCCACGCTGGTCAATTCAAATACCTCGCAGTGTCTTCCAGACCCGCGAGCGTCTATCCGCAATTACTTCTAATACCTTCACTCTTCCCATGGTTCAAGTCTGTGACTTGGCCCCATTCTGTGAGCAGTTTGTAACTGCCAATGCACGTTGTTCCCTTTTGGGCCAACTTTGAAAAAAACAGGCTTCAAACAGACGGTGATGCTATCACACAAAAAAGCCTGCCCGGCACACACCAGACAGGCTCTTTCAGCTATTCACAGGAATTCAGTGCTCCAAATTCACTCATTCACTCCATCACTCATTCACTCAATTTCACATTACCCAATCGCTTGCTCCAAATCAGCGATGAGGTCTTCTACGTCTTCGATGCCTACGCTCAGACGTATTAAGGAATCAGACAAGCCGCCTTTCAGGCGCTCTACCTGCGGGATGCTGGCGTGCGTCATGGTGGCCGGATGTCCGCAGAGTGATTCCACGCCTCCCAGCGACTCGGCCAGGGCGAAGTAGTGCAGTTTCTCCAGTACCTGGATGGCGGCCTCAATGCGGTCTTCCTTCAGCTCAAACGAGATCATGCCCCCGAAATCGCGCATCTGCTCCTGGGCGATCTGGTGGTTAGGATGGTCCTGGAAACCGGGCCAGAACACTTTGCCCACTTTGGGGTGCTGCCGGAGGTACTCGGCAATTTTGCGGCCGTTCTCGCAGTGACGCTGCATGCGCACATGCAGCGTCTTGAGGCCGCGCAGCACCAGGAAGCAGTCCTGCGGACCGGGCGTGCCCCCACAGGCATTCTGGATGAACGCCAGGCGCTCGGCCAGGGCATCTTCCTTCACCACAATGGCGCCCATGACCACGTCTGAGTGACCGGCCATGTACTTGGTGAGCGAGTGCATCACAATGTCGGCGCCCAGGTCCAGGGGCGTTTGCAGGTAGGGCGTGGAGAAGGTGTTGTCCACCACCAGCGTCAACTGGTGGCGCTTGCAGATCTCGGCGGCGCCTTTGATGTCAATGATGTTCAGGAGCGGGTTGGTAGGCGTTTCCACCCACACCATCTTGGTATTGGCGGTGATGTATTGCTCAATGGTGCCAATCTCGCCCATGGGCACGAAAGAGAACTTGATGCCGTAGTCCTGGAACACCTTGGTGAAGATGCGGTACGTGCCGCCGTACAGGTCGTTGGTGGAGATCACCTCGTCGCCAGGCTTCAGGAGTTTGATGATGCAGTCGGTAGCGGCCATCCCCGAGGCGAAGCAAAGCCCGTGCACCCCGTTCTCCAGGGCCGCGATGGCGCTTTGCAGGGCACTGCGCGTGGGGTTATGGGTGCGGGAATACTCATAGCCGTTGTGGTTACCGGGCGAGCGCTGCACGTACGTAGACGTCTGGTAGATGGGCGTCATGATGGCGCCGGTGGTGGGGTCTGGCATCACGCCAGCATGTATGGTCTTGGTTCCGAATTTCATAGCCTCTTATACGGTAGTAGCGGCGCAAGATAGAGAAATTGCCCACAAGTTTCCAACGCAACTTACGGGCAGCCCTGAAGGCGTTTTCCGCGTACTTTCCCCAAAATACCCGATATTCGGCGCTTATGTGGAAGAAACTCCTTAAACAAAATACCGGCACGCTCCTGTACTCGCTCCTGCTGGTGGTCATTCCGGTGCTGGCCAGCTCTGGCCTGGCGCTGTGGCTGTACCACAACCAGGACTTACTGGAGTCTCTTACGTGGGCCCAGCAGATCTTGTACTTCCTGGCGGTCTCGCTCACCATGGCTTTCGCTATCACGCCCACCACGTTTGTGGCGCTGGCCACGGGTTTCTTCTTTGGGTGGAACGCTTTCCCGGGGGTGGTGGTCTCGTACGGGGCCGCCGCCCTGATTGGCTACGCCATGGCCCGCCTCATTGACCACGGCAAACTGACAGCCTTCCTGCACCAGTTCCCCAAAGCCGAAGGGGTGATGAACGAGCTGCGGGAGCACAGCTGGAGCCTGATCATTCTGACGCGCATCTCGCCGGTGCTGCCTTTTGCGTTTATGACCTTTGTGCTGTCGCTGGTGCAGGTGCCGCGGGGCCGTTTCCTGCTGGCCAGCATGGCGGGCATGTTGCCGCGCACGCTGTTCTTCTTCTGGGTGGGCACCCAGGCCCAGGACCTGCTGGCCCTTCTGCGTGACCCCAATGCGGGCACCTCGGGCAAGCTTTTGCTGGGCGCACTGGTGGTGATTTCCCTGGGCGGGCTCTATGTCTTACTCAACCGGGCAATTAAAAAAGCCTTAGCCAGAGGCATATAGCATTTTTTTTAAGTTTTTTTCAGGCGAGTACTTGCGCAATTCAAACCGAGTATCTACCTTTGCAACACTAAATCAAACAATGGTCACGTAGCTCAACTGGATAGAGCATCTGACTACGAATCAGAAGGTTTGGGGTTCGACTCCCTACGCGACCACCTAAAAAAAGCCACTTACGAGATAAAACTTGTGAGTGGCTTTTTTCTTTGCACACATTTTGCACACGAAATCTTTTCAATTCTGTAATCCCAAGTGTTATGAGGCGAAGTGAATGTTGATGTTGTTAATGAGTTTCATTGCGTTAACCATCAATCCGGTCAATAAAGGATAACTTATCCTTCTCAAGCAGGGATTCACTTGTCAGAATTCAGCAAATCATATTCAACAAAAAAGTACTTACCAGGTTGTGTTAACAATTAAGTCAAAAGAGTCATAGTAGCAGTCAGATGTAAGAAAGCCATGTAGTTTGTGGCAGTTTTATCATACCTGGTTGCTATTCTACGGTAGTGTTTGAACAGGTTAAAGAAGCGTTCTATCTTATGGCACCGCTGCGCCCTATCCACAGCATTGCATTTACAAAGAGCCGGTTGTCTGCCGCACTCCGCCCTACATCTTCAGGCTTACCTGCAAGCAATGGCGCCAATCGCACCCATTCTTCATCCTTGGTCTCGTAAGGCCGCATATTGTTTTTAGCCCTAAAATACTACCGATACCTTTTATTCATTTATTTGTCAACACAGCCTAGTCATATCAACACCAATAACCAAAGTAGAAGCAACCTATTGCATCAAGAACAGCTTCAAAACCCTTCCTATTTATATCACTGCACAAGTATCTTTGAAAAGAAGCGGCCACTGTTTGTGTAAACGTGTACATAATAGAGCCCCTTTGAACAACCGGTTACATCCAGTTTGTCCAACAAAGACGCGCTCCCACTTTTTTCAAAAACCAACTTACCCACAGCATTTATTAGTTGGACTTTCTTTACGTTGTAAGTACCACTTGTGTGTATGTTGATAATGCCGGAAGTTGGGTTTGGGAAAACACGTACGCCGGTTGAGCTTTCCTCGTTGACCCCTAAGGGATTTCTCTCTAAGTAGCCGGTGATATTCTCTGCCACAATACGATCAAACATGATTTTATGGGCGGCATCATTCATGTGCACACCATCGCCACTATCAAATGCGGGCTGCATGGTATTGCCTGGGGTTTGAAATCCTGTCCAGAAGTCTACGGTGAAAACTTCTCCAAACTTGCCATAGGTAGCATCAATCATCCCCAGTTGAATCTGGACTTTGTCCTGTGAAAAGTTTCTGGGTTGTGGCGTTGTTACCCAAAGGGGTATGTTGGCTTGGGCTGCTTTTTCAATGATTATTTCATAATTTTTCATCTGATCCTCAACGGTCCGGCCCGCAGCTGCGTCATTAGAAGGCAAATTGACAATAAGAGCATCTGGGTTGAAGCCAAGGGCTTTTGTGATGTTGTGCTCTGGGTTATTTTCAGGAAGAATGCTGGCGGTGGTATATCCGCCCACGGCTAAATTAATCACATTGAATTCACTTGGCTGATGGTTTAGATAGTTTCTATACCTCCACACCCACGCACTGTCTGGTTTGGAAACTTTTGCTCCTGCCGCCGTTGAGGAGCCCAAAACCACAATGGTAAATTGTTTCGTGTTTCCCTGGAAAATAGAGAAAGGTCTGGCGCTGACATCATGCAGGCCAGGCTCACCAGCGTCAGCCACCCGGACTAACGCGTGTTCTGCAACAATGGTTGGAAGTGTCCAGGTGTACGCTTTGTCAGTGGCGGCAACCGATGCAACAATGGGCAACCAATTAACTCCGTTATCTACAGAATAATCCAGGCGCACAAAGACAACGTTGTCTGCTTTCCATTAAATGGAGGTCACCTTACCAGCCTTTAACTGCTCCTCGCCATTGGGTGATTGCAAGGTGATGGCCTTAGGTCCTGGGGCCACTTTGTTGACATAGGCTATTTTCATGGCGCCTAAGTAGAAAAAGACTGTCGCGTTGTTGTTGTTGTTGTTGTTGTTGTTGCTGCCCTTCTCAACCGTGATTTTTATGGTTCCGTCTTCCTTAGGAATAACCGGGATAGTTCTAACAACTTTGGAGGTATTTTTTGAGGCATTCAGCTTTACCACCACGGTAGTTTCCCCTTCAACAAGGTATTGGGTTTCTCTATTGTCGGTTACATTACCGCGGGAGGCAAAAAAGGTGAAAGAGTAAGCTGTCTCTAAGTGCAGGTTGGACAATGAGACTTCTGAAGAAGGCACTACAGCGCCATTGAATCTGGTTGTGTTTCCATAAAAACTATCCTTTGAGGCATTGGCAGGAATACCCAACGTATCATCGGCGACAAGGCCGTTAGGGTTGAAGGTGTTGAATGGTCTGGTGACAGCAATTGAGATACCGGTAGAGAGCTGCTTTGTATTAACCAAGTTTTCTATTGTGCCTGTCTTTGCATTGGTGACGTTGTTCCAACCGGCAGGAGAAACGGTGGCTGCCGCTCCGAAATCAATGTTAATGGTATCATTCTTCTCCTGGGCAAAGCTCCTATGCATACCAAGGAGCAACGAGAGCAATAGAAGCAAATGGAAGAGGGGTTTGTTTTTCATAATCTTGCAAATCTGGGTAGAGGGCTCTGGTGGGTTTTATGGTTGATTTTCGGAAAAAAGCCGGAAAACAGGCTGGGTGGAGGCAGTGGCTTTCCAGTCTGCCGAATTGCTCCAGCAGTTAGCTTGTATATTCTACAAAAGGCAATGGAAACGGGGCTTACCAGAACCCGCCTTACGGTGTGCTCTGGTAATACTTAGAATAATTTACCTTTAGTTTATCCAGATGTTGAATATTACTATTCAACCTTTTGAGGAAATCCTGGTAATTCTTCTGAGCCAGGGGGGTCCAGGTAATTTCTGCCAAGGCACAGATTCTGGGGAAAGACATAAATTCGGCGTGGTCGCTGGTTGGGATGTACTCCGTCCAGAGGTTTGCCTGCGCGCCTAAAACCAGTTTACCTTCTTCGGGCGTTAAACTCTTGGGGACCGGATTATACGAATACACTTTTTCTAACGGCAGGTAACGGCCAATTGCCAGGGGCTCCCCTTTTCTGCCTGCTTTTGTTTGGTAAGAATCAATGTACAAATGAGAACTTGGCGACATGATTACTTTATGGCCCTGTTTTGCCGCGGCAATTCCCCCCTTTTCGCCCCGCCATGACATCACCGTGGCGTTTGGTGCTAAACCGCCCTCCAAGATCTCGTCCCACCCAATGATAGACCGACCTTTGGAATTAAGGAACTTCTCCATTCTTTGAATGAAGTAGCTCTGCAGCTCATGTTCGTCTTTCAGGCCCTCTCTCTTGATGACCTCCTGCGCGTAGGCAGATTTCTTCCAGGCGTCTTTGGGCGCTTCATCGCCGCCAATGTGAATGTATTTGCTCGGGAAAATGGCCATTACCTCGGTGAGTACATCCTCCAGAAATGTGAAAGTGGCTTCATTGGGGCAGTAGATATCCTTGAATATGCCCCAATGGGTGGCTACTTCATAATTTGCATCTGGTGAGCAGCCCAGCTCTGGGTAAGCGGCCAGCGCGGCCTGCGAATGCCCGGGCATTTCAATCTCAGGAATAATGGTGATAAACCGGTCCTGGGCATATTTGACGAGCTCTTTCAGTTCTTCCTGGGTATAATACCCCCCGTAGCGTTTCCCATCGTACTGGCGGGGCTTGTCGTTGTTGTGCCCTATGAGGGTTTCTTTCCGCCATGCTCCTACTTGCTGTAACTTAGGGTACTTCTTTATCTCAATGCGCCACCCCTGGTCTTCGGTTAAATGGAAATGGAAGGTATTGATTTTATAGAAGGCAAGTAAGTCAATGTACTTCTTAATGAAGTTTAGGGGCATGAAATGACGGGCTACATCCAGCATGACGCCCCGGTAAGCAAAGCGGGGTTCATCCTGGATATGAACTGCCGGAATGGTGAAGCGCTTTAGGTTGGTTGAGGCTTCAATGTCTGCCGGAAAGAGCTGGCGGAGGGATTGCACAGCCAGGAATGCCCCGGCGGGCGTTTTCGCCTTGATTTGGATTGATTTACTGGAAACCGTCAGCTCATATCCCTCCTGGTGGGTAATGGAACTATCCAGGCTCACGTGAATAGAATTCTTTTTTGCTGCTTTGTCTGTGTACATCAACGGGTTTCCGGTAGCATTTCGCACCAAATCAGAAAGGAAATCAGTTGCCTTCTTAAGATCAGCAGTAGCACTGGAAAGGTAGATAGTGGTTTTCTTGTTTAGCGTAAACTCCCCTTCCCTCTCTTCCAGCTTCACCGGTTTAGGGATAATAGCATAGCGGTATTTTTCCTGTGCACTAGCACGAAGGTGCAGCATTAAGAAGCAACTAAAAGCAATGATTACTTGCACTGCAGTACGTCTGAACATGTTCCTTTCTATCATCATTTTAAAATTTACTTTTGATCAACTCAGGCTTTGTGGCTACCGCCCCCGCCTGAGGGGGCAGAAACTCAGCGTTTGCGTACCGCCTGGGGGAAAGTTGCCTTTTAGGCATGTTTTAAGAAAACTAGAGCAAAAACCCAGTAGCAACTAGTGATGCAAACCGCGCTTTCTTAAATAGGCAATCAGTTCTACCGGACGATCTGTTTGTATGATGTTAAAGCCCTGGTCAAGTAACCAACCCCAACTTTCCTCTACTTTTCCCTCTTCCACTGCCAGGTCATCATGGTGGCTTGCATTTAAACTAGGCCATAACGCATTTACCCAGACACGGGCACCAGCTTGTTTTAAAGCGCTCAACTCGTTTAAGATGGAGGAGGTATCTGCTCTGAACACAATCTCAAACGCTGCGGGCTTGAGTTCGCGCTGATACTCTCTGATGATCTGCCGCGCATTCTTGTTCCCCAAGTTCACTACCGGCATGAAGGGCACTTGATACATGATTCTGCCTTTTTCTGCCCGCACTTTTGCAAAAGTATGGCTGCTTTTGATGATGGTTTGCCCTGTAGTACCCGTTGCCTCTAAGATGGCCTGGGCTTCTTCAAAAAAGTCGTAGCCCTTGTCTAGATTCACCATCACCTTGCCTTTCATCAACCGCATGGCTTCTTCCAGGGTAGGAATACGGTGCCCGGTAGCAACGCCGTGACCACCTTTCAGGTAGAGCTGCCTGAGCTCGGCTAGCGTGTGGTCTTCTACCCTGCCCTGGCCCGTAGTGGTGCGGTCAATGGTTTTATCATGCATCAGCACCAGATGCCCGTCTTTGGTTCTCTGAATATCTATCTCCACGACATCTACTCCCATGGCCATGGCGTTCTTAATTGCCTGCAGCGAGTTCTCTGGGGCATTGCGCCAATCACCACGGTGCGCAACCACAAGTACCTGCTTTCCATTAGGTGCATGGTATTCTTTCAAAATCTCGGCCAGCGTATTGCTTTTAGGAGGCACTGCCCCCTGTTTTGAGGCGCTACAGCTCAGCACTAGAAACAAGGGTAGCAAGAAGTAAAAGGCTCTGTATTTCATGGTCTTTGCCAAGTTAACGATCAGCGACAACAGGTAAGGTGCTGGGAAAAGCGCTGTGCTTACCGTGAACCCCACCTTTGTAAAGGGCCACATGCCCTTCTTACTGCCTGGCTCTACCGAAGAATTTCTTCTTGCTGGATTTTGCAGGAAACAGGCCCAAAACGGCTTCCGCCACTTTAACCGGGTAATCCGATTCCAGAATATCGGCCCCACCCTGGAATACTCCCCGATACGCCTGGGCTTGCGCCTCTGTATCTGTAAGTTTATCATAACTGGGTGCCGCCGAAATCATACACATGACCCCACGCTGATGCAGCAGGTCAAAAAGCACTTTATTCTCTGGTTTATTCTGAGGGCCTATGTAAGCAATCATGTGTGACCAGGGTATTCCTGCCGCCTCATACTCTTCCAGGGCTTTTCTGGTCTTCACAAAGGCCGAAAACATAATGTCTTTGTTTCGGTCATAGTAGAATTTAGCTTGCGCGGCAGTATGCACCGTAACCATGACATGGGCTTCAGCTTTCTGCTTTTGTAGCAGGGCTGCCGTCATTTCAAGCGGTACATCTTTCTTGTCAAGGTTTAGGATGGTCTTGCCTTTGCTCCATGCAATGGCTTCTTCCAGGGTAGGAATTCTGTGTTCTGTCACATTCCCCTTTACATCTTTAAGCCGCAGTGCCTTTAGCTCCTCCCAGGTATGGTCAGATACTTTACCGCTCCCCGTGGTGGTCCGATCAAGGGTAGCGTCGTGCATCAGCACAATGACACTGTCTTTGGTGAGGCGGGGATCTACCTCAAAAAAGGCTGGTGTGGCGCGAAGCGTCTGCTCCATCGCCGCAATGCTATTTTCAGGAAATCCTTCCACCACCCCACCCCGATGCCCACTGATAATGGGAATGTCCTGGCCCGTGTACTTGAAAAAGGCTCTTATGTCTTTGGGTTTGCTGACTTTTATGGTATGTAGGGTTTGCTGGGCGTAAGTGTCGGCCCCCAGGAGAAAACCGGCTAACAAAAGAGCGGCACGAAAAGAGGTAGGTAATTGCATAAGAGGTTATCAATCAAGTACTGGAATGATTCTTAAAGGAAGTTCATTGAAGGACAGGCAGCTTAACTTTTGCCCATGGCCATGTAATTCACTTAAGCTCTACCCTGGCCAAAACCGGCAAATGGTCAGAGGGGTAAATCGTGTCTTTCGCTTCCTTGAGCACCTTATATGCTAACACGCGAAAGAGATTGTTAGTGAAGACATAATCTATGCGCCTATTCAATGGCCTGTTGTAGTCCATGGCATTGTAAGTTCCTTCCGGACCTTCCGGGGCAGCCATACTCACGTCTTTACTGTCCACCATAAATGATTTTAAAACCGTGATAGGCGCTGTAGCAGGGGTAGTATTCATATCACCCGCCAGAATAACTGGTTTTCCTTCTGCTATCTTCTGTATCCTCTCTTTTAAGAGTTCGGCAGATTTCAAGCGTGCTTCGCTGCCAACATGATCAAGATGCGTATTAAACACAAAGAATTCTTGCCCGGTATTCTTGTCGTGAAACTGGGCCCAGTTACAGATTCTAAGCACGGCCGCATCCCAACTTTTAGACGGCACCTCGGGGGTTTCAGACATCCAGAAATGTCCCCATTTCCTCACTGTGAACCGGGCCTTGTTATAATAGATTGCTACAAACTCACCACTTCCAGATGCTTTGCCCGTGTTTCTGGCCACGCCTACTTTGTAAAAACCGGTTGCCCGGCTGATATCTTCACCCTGGTTCTGGTAATCTTCCTGCGCACAAAGAATATCTACCTTGTTTATTTTAATCTGGGAGATGACTCGGTCTTTCCGTTCTGCCCAGGAATACCCTCTTGGCCGGCCGGAGTCATCTTGCAGTACATTATAGCTCATGACCTGAACAGCTGAACTCTTGGATGGGCCCTCCCCGGAATCAACAATAGGGGAAGGATCATGCTCTGAGCTGTTTTTGCAGGCATGCAGTGCCGTTGCCAAGCTTAGCAACATCAACAGCAGCAATCTTTGCAGAGGTAGAATACATCTACGGCTTTGCGTTTTAGTAAAGGGGAAGTAACAGATCTTGTAATTATTCACTGAAAGCAGTAATTAAGAGAAAGGACCAGACGGTACATCTTGCCCAGGGAGAAACGCTGCCAGCTATTGAGGTGGGTACCCATTTTTGATTCAGATTCCACCTCAATAGCTGGCAGATGAACAGGTGTCTTCAAACTACCACCGCGTGGTCCCCACCAGCGGGGGACAAGTTTATCTATGCGGGCTCCAGCACTTTTGCCTTACACCTTCACCTCCATAAACTTGTTCCGCTTACGACTTTCTTCTGCCATAAAGCCCATGATGTGGCTTTCAATAGATTCATCAATAGTAGAGGTCAACAAGGCAGGATTCTGCTGAGACACTGCCTGCACAAAATCACGCACTAACAGCCAATCTCCCCCTCCGTGGCCGCTGTTCTTGTAGCCTTCCACATCTTCGGCCTTGGGTTTGAGTTTAAGTTCTTTCCCTGTTCTGAAATCTTTCACCACCAACTCATTCATGTCGCCTACCATATCTCCCATGGCCCCCATTATACGGGTTCTTCTTCCGTGGTAAGAAGTAAAGGCCTCCATGGAGAAACTGGCGGTTACATTGTCTTCAAACTGAATGGTGGTTACATAATGGTCTGGCTGATCATTCTCCATTCTGTAAACACAACGCCCGTAATTCGTGGTTTTTAGGCGCTCCATGATCACCTCGCTGAGCTTGCTTTTATCAGCTGGCAGATCAAGCACAAACGTTCTTTTTCTATTGTCATGATAATGCCTGATTGCCGAATAAGGACATTCGCGTTCCACCGCACACCCGTCTGTACAACGAGCGGTACTTCCTGCCGGGGCATTCTCTTTACGGAACCATTTCAGGTCGCCCATGGCCGCAATGCGCTCACTTTTCTTGTTTATGACCCATTTCACAATGTCTAAATCGTGGCAAGACTTTGCCAAAATGATTGGGCTTGTTTCCTTGGAGTTATGCCAGTTACCACGCACGTAAGAGTGTGCCATGTGTAAATGCTCAATAGGCTCAAAGTGTTGCACGCTTATCACCTCGCCAATTGCTCCTGCGGCTATCAGCTCCCGCATTTTTACAAAGTAGGGCGCATAACGCAGCACATGGCACACAGCCACAATGCGGCCAGTTTTCTTTGCCAGTTTGTAGATATCGCGGCACTCCTTTTCTGTGGGTGCAATTGGCTTTTCCAACAATACATCATACCCCATGGCCAATGCTTTCATGCAAGGCGCATAGTGCAGGTTATCTGGCGTGGAGATGATAACAGCATCGGCGAACTTGGGCCGTTTGAACACATCTTCCCAGGTTTCAAATCTGTTCTCGTCTGCTATGTTGTGCTGTTTGGCATAGCGGTCGTTCCGGAATGGAAGAGGCTCTGCTACTCCAACAATATCTAATTGATCGGGAAATTTAGAGGCAAAGTTTCCGTAAACAGTTCCCCTGCTCCCGGCACCAAGTGTAATGGCAGTCACAGGTTTAGCAAGCGGCTTGTGTAAGGGATTAACCGGGAGCGTGTAAGCGTAGGTGTTATCCGCTAATTTAGCTAGTGCCTCCGTGCTGATAACGGCGGCACCTATACTCAGCCCCAATGATTTAAGAAGTTTACGGCGGTTCATGTACGTGTATTTTTTGTAATGCTTTGCTTTTAGTGGTTACCCAAGCCAACTCCCCTTGGGAAAATTAATCTAGAATGCTTTTATGAAGACCTTCCCCCTCCTATGACCAGCAAAGGAATAGTCTTTAGAGAGACAGGTACTTTCTGCACTTCTTTTCTAAAGTAGGTAGGAAACAGCGATGTTTCTCCGGCATTTGGAGGAACATCGCTTTGCCTGTGACATTATTTCCGGGTGATTCTAATCTCAGAAATTACCGGCTTTTTATTGTTCAGCACGTCCTCCTCACTCCCTACTGTATAACTTACCACTTCCATCTTTACCCCTAACCCTTCTCTGAACATGATGTGATCTACCACAAAGGCTGGGGCATTGGCAGGGAATGTTAACGTACATCCCAGGCAACCAGGAGTAAACTGGCTGTAGAGGGTTTGCATGTGGGGAGCGGTTTGTGAATCAAAATAGAAATTACCTCCCATGATGACAGGTAACTGAGTAGTACCTAAGATTTCCAGCAATCTCTGGGCTTGTAAGGGTTGGTCCCTGTTTCGGTTAGTAGCAGAGCCATCTTCCATCTGTACGGCTACAAACATTAAATCAAACCCTTCTACCACCTCAACGGTAGCGTACCCAAGCGGACGAGTTGTGGCTCCAGGCAAAAGAGTAGGCCCAAACTTCTCCTTGATAGGAAAACGAGACAAAAGTGAAGGACCATATTCCCCTCCTCTGTATGGCCACCCAGATGCAAAAAGATAGTTCATGCCCAGTTTATCTGCAATTACCTTCCCCTGGTCAATTGCTGGATCCGTTCGGGTATTGTAACTATCAATTTCCCGCAAGGCCACCAAATCTGGATTATACTTCCTGATCAATGCTTCAACCTCCTCTAGATTGGCCTTGCTGTTGGAGATTCCAAAAGACATTACTTTCAACGTGACATCAACGGGAACAGGCTTCTTGAGTACGGTAAAGCTTGCAACAGTAGTGCCGTCTCCGTTGGTGAGGGCAATGGGTTGCGCTCCTACCGCTGCATTGACAGGAACAGTTACTGTAATCTTGGAGGCTATAGAATCTAAAGTATATTCAGTGGCTTCTGTACTACCAATCATTACAGAGATAACATCTTTGAAGTTAAAACCAGTAATAGTCACTGTACTCCCCTGTACGCTTTCTGCGGGAGCAACTGAATAGATAACTGGTTTATAGATCTGGGGTGGTTCATAGTCTGCCCACGGCCCTGCACTGTCACATGAGGACACTAAAAGCAGAAGGAAGGCAAAAATTGTATTGATACTCAACAGCTTTTTCATACAAACAATTGAACAGTAATGGGGATTAATAATTGGGATTTTGCTCCATGTTGGGATTTGCCATTATCTCATTCTGAGGAATAGGCCAATAATAGTCCCTGTTGGCCCTGGCAGTTCTCTGCTCTACTAGTATGGCCTGTTCGGTTTCTGGGTGAACTGCACCGTATACAGGTCCATTCATCACCGCTTCAAAAATCCCCCACCTACGAATGTCAAAATAGCGCACTGCTTCAAAGGCTAGCTCAACTTGCCGCTCCCTTCTAACAAGTTCCCGCATTTTTTCCTGTGAGTTGTAGGCAGCTACATCCACATCTGGCATGCCAGCCCTGTTACGAATGGCATTCAGGTATTTCAAAACATCAGGATGATTCCATTCCCCCTCTTCTACCAGTGCCTCCACATAATTCAACAGAACCTCTGCGTATCTGATAATCATGTAGTCCAGAGTCCGGGAACCATTCCTGTCTTTCGGGTCCAGGTATTTGTTTATCCAAAAGCCTGTTGCTGTAGAATATTGATCGCCAATTCTGTCTGCGTTTTTAGGGTCAGAATTAAACGGATCCAAAACATTTGTATCATATTCTTGCCCTGGAAGTAGGACTGACGCGGCTAGCCGGGGGTCTCTGTTGTTTTTATAAGTAGGATCACGCTGATAAATGGCAGCAGAGTCAGGGCCTAATTCCCAGATGGTTTTGCCTTGCTTGGTCTCAAAACTATTAACAATGGCGGCGGTGGGCGACACAACGGTTTCCCCGCCTATCCCTTTCGGGGCGAAAGTGTTCCAAGCGCCTGAAGAGCCAGACTCCCGGTAGAAAATCCGTTCTTTGTTGAGCTCACCCGTGTAGGTGAAAAGATCAGCATAGCTGTTTTTTTTGTCTACACTCTCATACAACTCATATAGGTTAGAGTCAATTATCTTCCTGGCCGCCATTCTGGCATCATCATACTTATGATGGAACAGAGCCAATCTGCTGATCAACGCCCAACAAATGCCAGAAGTAATTCTGGTCCTGTCATTAAAGCTATACTCGGCAGGCAGATTGTTGGCGGCAGCAGTTAGTTCTGACACCACAAACTCGTATACTTCCTCTTTCGTGTTTCTTGGCAGTGCGCTCTCATTAGGAGTAACGGCCGAGGTTACAATAGGAACCCCACCGAAAAGCATCAGCAACTCCAGATGGTAATAGGCCCTAAGCGCCCTTGCTTCGTATTTATAGCGGGCTTTCAGAGATTCGTCCATGTAGACCTTGTCTACATGGTCAAGAAAGCGGGCTGCTCTCCTGATTGTTTTATAATTGTCTTGCCATATGTGCAACGACTTGTCAAAACTAGGACCTTGCAAGCCTTTTACATACGCTTCATAGTCACCCCGGGTGCTTTGCCTGGCCACCGCATCATCGCTCAAGGCAGATAAGAACTGCACTTGCCTGCCTGTTGCACCATGCGGAATTCCTACATATACACTTGCAAGGGCGGCCGTTGCATCTGCTTCGGTGTTCCACCATACTTCATCTGTCACGCTGGTAGGGTGGTCGTGGGTCAGGAAATCTTCACAACCAGAGAGTGACAGCAACAGCGCAGCACCCATTATATAGTAATACTTCTTATTCATTTTTGTGAGGTTAAAATCTTACACTCAGTCCTACTGTGTAGACTTCCATAATGCTGTATGTCCATTGATTACCACGGCTCTCAGGGTCTGTAAGCTTCAGGGAAGTGAAGGTTAAAGGGTTCTGCGCATTGACATAGAGGCGCGCATTGCTCACTCCCAGGCGTGCTAAAGAGGCGGGCTGCAGATTGTAGCCTAACTGTACATACTTGACCCGCAGGTAAGCCCCGTTCTGAAACCAAAAGTCTGATGATTCTCTATTGTTGATGGGAGAGGTACTGATTCTAGGAAACCTGGCATTGGTGCGTTGAGGGGTCCAGTAATTGCCGGCGTAATAAGTGGTAGGTACGCCACCGTCTCTGCTCATATCCAAAGGCAGGGCGAACATTCCTGTTAAGGGCACATCGCTCTTACCTGTTCCCTGGAGGAGGAATTCAAAATCAAAGTTTCTATAGGCAATCTGAAAATTAGAGAAGTAATTTAATCTTGGCACAGGATTACCAATGCGGGTCTGATCATTGGTGGCGTCAATCACGCCATCACCGTTGAGGTCCAGGTATTTGATATCACCAGGTGCCGCATCAGGCCGTAAGGGCACCAGGGGGTTTCCCTCAGCATCAAAATCACTTTCTTGTAAAAGACCGTTGGTTCTATATCCGTAGATGCTTCCAATAGCGCCACCCACCTCATTAATGGTAGTAGAAGTGGTACCCACAAAGTTGGGTACAAGGTAGGTTATCTCATTGCTGTTGTAGGTTACACCCGGCCTCACAGAAAAGCTGAGATGATTACTGATTTTATCATTATAGTTCAATGAGGCTTCCCATCCTCTGTTCCTTACTTCGCCCGCATTGATTGGCACCTCCCCTTGAAAACCGCCCACATCTGGTAACAGCGGGCTAAGGATGATATCCTTGGTTCGTTTGTCATAGACATCAACAATAAGTTCTACCTTATTATCATGGAATAAACCTATATCCAAGCCCACATTGAACATGTTCACCGTTTCCCAGGTGATGCCAGGGTTGCCATAGGTGCTCTCCAGACCGTTGGAGGGACTAATGATTGTCTGGTACCGGTATAAGCCAATGTTCTCGTTGCCTAACTGGCCATATGAAGCCCTAAGCTTCAGGTTATTGATCACATCTACCCCCTGCAGAAACGATTCATTGTGTATGTTCCAACCAACTGCCGCAGAAGGGAAGTAACCAAATTTGTGGCCAGGGCCGAATTTAGAGGAGCCATCCATCCGGATAGTTCCTTCCAACAGATACCTGTCTTTGAAGGAGTAGTTTAGCTTGGCATAGGCAGATACCATTGAGTTGATATTCCAGTCGCCTCTGTTGTTCTCCTCTTGAGAGTATCCGGCCATGGCAAAGATGTAATGGTCATCCAAATCAAGGGTGTAATCTGCATTGGCGGCCATGTAGTAATAGGTGGTCCTATCCATGGAAGCTTCTCTCTGCGTATCCCAGGTCCTCAGCAATTGGCCCGTGTAATAATCAAAGAAGTTTGTATTCTCGCGGGTAGTTCTGTTGGCGTCGCTGTTCAGCCTGAAACTGAATTGTCCGTTCAGGTTAAAGTTTGGAAACACTTCCCACTTGGGCTGCAGGTTAAGGCTAGTCTGGCTGTCTTCCGCTTTGATGGCACCGCCTCTTTCAGCAAAGGCCAGTGGGTTTACGATGTCAACATAATGTCCATAGTGGCTGACCCCGTTCACGGCCGGATACCTGGGCAGAATGGTTGGGGGTACTCTGTAGATATCTTCCAGCAGCCTGCTTCCCCCGGCCCTGGTAGCTTTGTTGGGCTGACTTGTGTTTCTTCTGATAGCCAGTAGATCAAGGTTAACCAAAAACTTATCACTGAGGGAGAAAGAAGAATTAGCCCGGATGTTGAATCTGCTCATGCTCGTATTGGGGAGCATTCCCTCCTGATCCATGTAATTCGCCGTTACGGCAAACCGGGCCAGGCTATTTCCCCCACTCAGTGAAAGCGAATGGCTGGTGATGGGTGCTGCCCGGTTTATCATCAGGTTTCGCCAGTTTGTATTTGGGTACTTCACCGGGTCTGCCCCAGATCTGGTGAGTTGGATATCTTCTTCTGTAAAATTGGGAGACTGCCCTGCGTTTAACTGCCCCTCATTGTACATGCTCATATAAGTAGGAGCATCAACTACTTCAGGCAAATTGGTAGGGCTCTGCACTCCATAAAACCCATCATACCCTACCGTAACCTTGCCAGGCACCCCTCTTTTGGTGGTAACCAGAATTACGCCGTTTGCGGCCCTGGCCCCATAGATGGCTGCCGCAGCCGCGTCTTTTAGCACCGTCACGCTCTCTACAGTGACCGGATCTATGTGGTTCATGTCCATAGGTACCCCATCTACCAGCACCAATGGATTGGAATTTCCTAATGTGCTTACCCCTCTTATCTTGATAGCGGCGGCATCGCCCCCCGGCAAACCTGAGCTTTGCGTTACCTGCAGGCCTGTCACCCCCCCTTGCAGGGATTGCGACAGGGTAGTTATGGGCTTGCCCACAATGTTTGAGGCAACATCTAAGGTGGCAATTGAACTGGCAATGTGTCTCTTCTTTTGCTCTGAAAGACCTACCACCACTACTTCATTCAGCGCGGCAACATCTTCCCTTAAGGAAAGAACAAAGTTGCTTTCATTCTTTTGCACCGTATATTCCTCGCCCACAAAGCTTACCATGGAAAAGGTGAGTACTTCCCCTTTCCTGACTTTGATTGAAAAGTTTCCATCTATGTCTGTCACGGTGCCTCTATCTGTACCTTTAACAATGACAGAAACACCTGGCAGGGCACCTGGCGGCTCATTAGTGTCAAACACCCGCCCCTTCACGGTGAGGGGTTCAGAGCTTTGTTCTACCTGTGCCTTGGGTTTCGGAGATTTGCGTACCACAATCGTATTAGGCAATACCGTAAATTCCAGTCCCTCCTTATCCCGCAGAAACCTTAGAACCTCACTTAGGGGTGCCCCTTTGAAGTCTATTATTGAAATTTTAGAACCCTCAAGGGAGGCTTTGTCGTAAGTAAAAGAAATAGCGGTTTGTCTGTTGAGCTCTTTGATGACCGTCTCAGCCGAAGTGTTTCTAAGTGTGATGCTTACTTTTTTCTGCAGGTCATGTGCCTGTGCGTGTAGTACCGCTACTGAGCCCCAAAGCACAAGCACGAACAGGAGGATTTTAAATCCCGCCTTCTGTAAGACAGGATATTGAAAAGAATTGGTTACTTTTATCATTACAGTAAAATGAAGGATAAGCGATAAAACCTGGCAGGGTCATATCTTTTTTGAATTCATGGAGAGGCATCGGTGCAACGATGCCTTTTTTTATTAGAGATTAGTTATTTCCAGTGCTCCCCCTTTCCTGACTAGTTTCAAATTGTGAAGTAGCAATATGGCCTCCAACGCTTGCTCGGCTTCAGCACTTTTGTACTCCCCTGTTACCTTTTTTCCTTTCAGGGAAAGAGCGGGGTCTATGTGTATAGTGAGGTGATGGAGGTGCTGCACCCGCTTTATGGCATCCAGCAGAGGGATGTCATTGAAGATGATTTTATTCTCCAGCCAGGCACCTATGTGCTGCCTGGCTACAGGCTGAATGGTTCCCAGCTGCCCGCTTCGGTCGTAGACCAACATTTGGCCGGGGTCCAGAGCATAATGCCGTTTGTCGGCGCCCTCTACCAGTACTTTGCCCCGGAGCAGCGCTACACGTACCTGTTCTTCTCCTTCGTAAGCCTCCACGTTGAAGGCGGTGCCCAGTACATGGGTGCTGGTGTGATGGGTTTCTACGATGAATGGCCGCTGGCTGTCTTTCTTCACGTCGAAGAAGGCCTCACCGCTAAGCCTTACTTTTCGGTTTGTTTTATTGTAGGTTTCATCAAACTCCAGCGTAGCGTACTTGTTGAGTGTCACCTGGGTGCCATCTGGCAGCGCCACCTTTCTCAGGTCGCTTCCATCTGATGCTACCACCGTAACAGCTGGGGTATTGAAGTATCTATCCCCTAGAAACAGCCCTAGCAACAGCAAGATAGAGGCTGCCACAGCCCTGAGCCATGTCGGGAAGGGATTTAACTTTCTAACTGGTGCTTCCGCAGGGCGGATACGGGCATGAATGTTTCGCTGTATCTCTTGCCGAACCTTTTCCTCTTCTGCGAAGTCCCGGAAAACAACCTGATCGCTCACATCAAGGTGGCGAACCCACTTTTGGAGAAGAATGGCTTCTTCCTCACTGGCCAGTCCTTTGAGGTATTGGTCCAGCAGATGCTCTAGTTGTTCTTTTTCAGGTTGCATACACTAGGTAGTGCCATGCCACGCTAAAAAGTACTATGCCTTTTGTGTTACCTTTATGTTACTTATTGAACACCAGAATCAGCAGCATACTCACGGGTAGTTCATATGCATGTTCCTGCACGGCCTTGCGCAGCCGTTGCATGGCTGTACCGGTCTGGTTCTTAACCGTTTGCGGAGATATATTCAGAGCTACAGCTACTTCGGCCACAGATCGTTCGCCAGACCTCATCATCTGGAAAACGTTCCGCATCTTCTCGGGCATCTCCTGGATTGCCTGATTGATAATCACTTGCAACTGTTCAAACTCTACCTCAAACTCGTGCTGTGATACCGAACCAGGAGCATACTCTTGCTGGGTGCTTTGTTGCGTAAACTCCTGGAAAATACGGATATGTTTGTCCTGTACCCCTTTGCTACGAAAGTGGTGAAAGGCTTTGTAGTAAAGGCTTGAAATAAGGTAGGTACTTAAGGAAGAAGTGATCAAAACCTTGTCACGCTTGTTCCAGAACTCCACAAACAGGTCCTGCACCAGGTCCATGGCATCCTCTTTACACCCTACCTTTTTTATGGCCGCTGCATACAGCTTTTTCCAATAGCGGTTATAAAGTTCATCAAAGGCCTCGTCATCTCCCCGGCGGATTTGCTGAAGAAGAGTCTGTTCGTCTATTTGCGCTAAACGTCCCATCCTGCCAAAATTAACGGCCTCGCTAAGCAGACACAACGGCAGAGGCATTATCAAATTATTAACATACAGTTTGTTCTGACAGGGCCCGCATTCTTGGAGTGAGGTAACTAGCTTGGTAGAGGTCTTTGATTCAACCCTTGTTACCACCTATGCTTTATGTAGTGTGTAAGCTTCCCGTATGATGAGCCATTGCAGAGTTGTTTTTCAAGTTGCCATTCCCTCCAGGAACTCCGCTGGGGACTCTAAAATTAAGCACCTGATGTAGCCGACGTTGGTCAATTCCTGTTTCTATCTACCTTCTGGCGCACGCCCCCAAGCAGCCACGAATTAAATTTAAAACAACCTATAAATAAGCAACTTACAGGCTGCTTTGCTTTTATACACACCTAAAAAGGTAAAGCTCCCCATCAACAGACCTCATAGAACCAATCTTCAAAGCTAAAGATTAGAAGCAGCTATCGGCAGCTACTCAACTTTATCAGCTTTTATCATAATCCCCCCTGTGGGCAACTAACCTCGGTAATGCCGCTTTCAGGGCAACATTGGACTGGTATGACATGCGATGGAGCCCGTCTACCATTTGTCTTATTAGCTTTTAAAACAAGGAAATAAAGATCCGGCGGTTCCCGGCTTAAGGTGACGTTGCACATACCCCAAGCAGGTGTTTCAAGCCTCTTTTCAGATTGGAGGATTGCTCAACTGCCCCATTGAAATACCTAATAGTCAAGGAGATACTTGGGCCCCTTGAATGCAGCTAAACCAGAGGCGGCCAGGTTTACCCACAACTAACGCAATTGCCAGTTATTCATAAGTGGGCGGCTATTGTTTCAGCCATTCAATGGCCGGTTCTACCTCTGAGAAGCTCTCGAACTGAATGGGAAGGTAATTGGAATTGAACACCTTGCTTACCAGGTGCTCCCTGAAGACGCTGGAGGAAACAACCCGGGCCACCTTCTGTACGCGCGTGGCCGCCAGGTCCTGCACAAATTTCGAAATCAACGGCGCAAACACGTCTTCCTGCACATCCACCTGGGTTTCGCGGGCATCAAACAGGAGTTTCTTTATGTCGTAGTTGCGGGCATGTTCCACAATAATGCCAAAGGACCGGCTAATCTCGGGGAGGAGAATATCACGTACCGGCGGCAAGTTAACCGAAAGAATATCTGTGCCGGGGTCAAACTCCAGGGTCAGGAACCCACTGTTGTAGAGGATCATGGTGGTATCAGCTGAGACACTACGCAAACGGCCCCAGGGGGCCAATCGTTACACCATGCTGCTAACAGGAAAGACTGGCACATACACTTTCCGGGGTTGACGCGCCCGGGCGGACTTCCCGGCCCCGAGCAAGGCTTGGGAGCCATGACGCAAAAAGGCAAGGCACAATGCCGGAAAGGCTTAAGCGCCTCTTGCGTACCGTCTCCTCCAGAATAAACGCTTCACGCCCAGCAGAACAGGCTTTTCAACCAGGAAAGTCAGGAAAGAAGATACCCCAATGGCGGTGGCGGTCATGAGGACGACTTGAAGGAGCATGGGCAACGCGTGCAGGTAAGGCTTCAGGAAGAAGGAACCCATCACGTTGTGGATCAGGTACAGACAATAGGAAACGGAGGCGAGGTACAGCATGGCCTTATTGGTGATGAAAGCAAGGCCTTTGTTGATGGCCAGGTAAAACACCGCGTAGTAGAGACCCGTCATGGCTACATGCTCCGGCATGAGCAGGTTCTGGGCGTGGTACTTACGGGTATAATGCTGGAACACCGCCAGGGTGGTGAAAAAGCAGAACGAGAGCAGGAGCCACCTCAGCCTGGTTGCGCCGTGGTACTTAAGCTTGTTGAAGATGATGCCGGCGTAAAAGGCGGGCCACACGGGCAACAACGGAAAGTACCCCATCAATTGCCAATGCACCTTGCCAAACCAGCCCAGGGGAACGGCACTGGCAACAAACAAGTACAGCAGCACCGCGGCCCCAATCCACTCCAGCTGTTTTACCCAACCCAGAAACAGGGCCGCTCCCATGGCCACGTAGAAGAGCACCTCTATCAACAGGGTCCAGTACACTCCATCTAAGTAAGGTATTTTGAGGTAGTAGTTGACAAACGTGAGGTTGGTGAGGTACTGCACCAGAAGGCTCCCCAGGGGCATGCCATAGTTGATCCTGTACACCAGAAACATCAAAAAGGTGATGGAAACACACAGCCAGAAGGTGGGAACCAGGCGCAGGAAGCGCTTTTTGAAGTAGTCAGAAACGGTGGGCCGGGCAGTCACCAAATTGTACCCCACAAAACCGCTGATGATAAAGAACAAATCGGTGCCGCTGGAGAATAGGTCTACGTAGGCCCGGTAAGGAGTGCCTTTGGTGAAATGGAAAATCACCACCAGGAAGGCAGTCAGCCCCCGGATGCAATCAAGCTCCACTATGCGCTTAGAGGCCGTGCTGGCCCTGGCGCGCGGGCGAATCTGAAATTCAGAAGCAATCTTAGGCTCTAGTACCGTTTGACTCATAGGCTTACCAAGAATTTGCCAACTACTTATTTTTACTGGCTCCTTTTCCGCAAAGGGAACCAAGGATTTGCTTTCGCCCCAGGCGTGGGCACAGGTAACCCTTTAGTCCTCAAGCTACTGCAAAGGAGCCCTAATATTAAATATTTTACATATAAAATCTAATTTCTCGCTCCCGACACTTTTTACCAACCCCAAATACTCCTACTTACCGGTCTCTGCCAGTCCCCAAAAGGGCCTCTCCCGAAAGCGGCTTGATTTCTGAAAAACAGACCAAAAACACTTGCTCAAAGAAATACTTCTGCTCTGAATGGAGAGAAAAGAGGGCCATTGGGTCTAAATTCCAAAAGCGGAACTGGTCTATTGCAAACAGGCCGCTTTGGGGAGAAACAGGAGACCGCGGCCCCTCAGAATTGAAATTTTACAACAAAAAATTTTTACTGGACCCTAAAATGGTAAGATGCCGATGGCCCCCTTCCGGCAAGGATACCCTTGGCACAAAAAAAGGAGGGCTCTGGGGCCCTCCTTTTTCTGTGCACGCACTCTTATATCGTGCTCTCGTGTATGGAAGTATGTTCTGGTAACCAGGCTTTTATTGGTAGGCGTATCCTAAAGAAAACGAAGCAACCGATACATCACCGGTTCTGTTTCTGGCCAAGCTGCTTTGAGGCAGATTTCAGGAAAAAGGGCAGAAAATAGCCCGTGATGCTACAACCTGCAAAGTGCCGACTGGATTGTACGGCAAGGCGCAGGGGTGTACTGGCGGTTAATGATACTCAAAGGCGGCCAGGGCCGGGGTTCTTTTGCTGATGCGGTTGCCCTGCAGCCATCTTTCGGCGGCCAGAATGCTGTCAAAGATGCAAACGTTCACATTCTCCACATTCAGCCTTCTTACGTAATCGGCATCCATGGTACTCATGGGCGGCTTCACCCAAGCGAAACACTTGCAGGTGGTATTGTCCAGGGCCTTGAACCCGTCGGTGAAGGCCCATTGGGCGGTTGCTTTCCAGTGGCTGTGTACGCGGGTATTGATGTTCAACACCTTGGTGCACTTTTCCTGGTCCAGCATCTGCAGCATGAGCGCACTCCCATCCAGGACATTCTGCTTGGTCACATCGCCCCACCAATCAATGTACATGGTATCCAAGTCGGCGTCTACCCCAATGGTCAGGTAAGGCTCAATCAACAAGATCGTTTTGGCCATAAAATTGAGTTTATGGAGGTGGGGGCCTCTGGTTTGAGTATTATTTAAAGAATAGTTTACAGGTACATACAGCAAACGGGTGGCTAGGGTTCCTGTTCGCAGCCAATAATTTAGAGATTCAGGCGCAGGAATGCAAAGGATTTTGGGGGCATTTTTTTAGAACTAAGCGTAAAACAGTCCTACTTCCCACCAAACTGCTCCAACTTGGCCTAGGTGATAAGTACGCTCTAAGCAGATCCGTTTTTACCGCAAAACAGTCTTACAGCAGGCAAAGCCGTACCTACCCCAACACTTGGGGTTTCGCCCTAAGTCCTGTTAACAATTACTTAACACAGCAGTAACATTCAGGCAATACGCTTCCTCTACTTTTGCAGCAGAAAAAAATAAGGGAAGAACTATTTACAAGAGATTACAGAACAGCTCTTCTCCTATTTTCATCTGGCAAATGATTCTGACTAAATCTATTACCAGAGACTAACGTTTACCTTGTTTAGGTTGCTGACTACTTCCTAAAGATTGTAGACTGAACATCCACCTTTTAACACCTGTTATGTTCTCACCCATAACAAAGAGCTTCTTGCTACAAAGCAAGTACACCAGGTATGCCTTTTTATTCGCCACCGTTTTCATGCTATTGACAGAAACCGTGTGCGCGCAGTCTGTAAATAAGACCAAGGGAGGCAAGGGACTTCAATTTGTTTCCGCGGACTCATTATTTTCTACCAAAATCAACCTCCGCATTCAGTCTCTGTATGTAGGGGAGTATAATCTAGATTCAGAAGAGTATACAGACCAGGTACAGATCAGGAGATCGCGCCTCAAGTTTGAGGGGTTTGCCTATGGCCCACAGTTTGAGTATAAACTGGAACTAGGGCTTAGCAACTCAGATATTGGCGGGGGCAACCAACGCGCCAATAACAATACCGCCAACATAATCCTGGATGCCTTCGTCAGATGGAACATCACCAGTAATCTGGGACTGGTCTTTGGCCAGACCAAATTGCCAGGCAACCGCGAACGAGTAATCTCCTCCCAAAAGATGCAGTTTGTAGACCGAAGTTTGCTGAACGCCCGCTACAACATTGACCGTGATGCCGGGGTGCAACTGCACCACCAGTTTGCGGTGGGGCCAGTGGTGTTCCGCGAGGTAGCGGCCGTTTCTATGGGAGAGGGACGCAACATCACCGCAGACAATGTGGGGGGCTATGATTTTACTGGCCGCTTTGAGGTGTTGCCATTTGGGGAGTTTGAGGGGGACGGTGACTACGTGGGCGCAGACCTGGCCCGGGAAGAAACCCCCAAGTTAGCAGTTGGAGTAACGTATGACTTCAACAAAGGCGCATCGCGTGAAAGAGGCCAGTTGGGAAGTTTCCTCTCCCAACAACGTGACCTCAAGACTTTCTTCGCCGACGCCATGTTCAAATACAGAGGTTTCTCTGCCATGGCCGAGTACGCCGACAAGCGGTCCTCAGGCTCTCCGGTGGTGGAGACAGACCCTGTAACCGGCGATGTCACCGATGCTTTCTTCACAGGCACTGGGTTCAACATCCAGGCAGGCTATCTGTTCAAGAACAACTTTGAAATAGCCGGTCGTTACACCTCCATCAACCCCGAAGCCCTTACACAGGACGCGGAAAACAAGCAATACACTTTAGGCTTATCTAAGTACATTCTAGGACACACCGTTAAAGCGCAAACAGATGTAAGTCTGTTGCGTGAGCAGCAAGACTGGAGCAACCTGATGTACCGCTTTCAATTTGAGATTGGCTTCTAACCTATTTTGGACCAAAAGCCAGCCCCTTACCTCACAGAGTTAATTTGACCAACCATACCAATATGAAAAGCAACATTCTAAACCTATCTTCACTCAAAGCAGCCCTCCTGATCAGCGGAGCCTTATTCCTGGGCGCTTGCGGCGGCGATGCCAAGAAAGAGAACACCGAGGCCGACAAGGGTTCTTCCGGCGCTGCCGCGGTCACCATCAAAGGCAGTGACACGGTGCTTCCCCTGGCCCAGCAGGAGGCTGAGCGGTTCATGGCCAAAAACCCGGGCGCTTCCATCACCGTGGTGGGCGGGGGTACCGGCGTAGGCCTCTCGGCCCTGCAGGAAGGCACCACCGACATTGCCATGGCTTCGCGCGAGCTGAAGACCGAGGAAAAACTGAAGCTCAAGGGAGCCAAGAAAGACGTAAAAGAGGCGCTTATTGCCTATGACGCCCTCTCAGTGATCGTGCACCCCAACAACCCGGTTACCCAGCTTACCCGCGAGCAGCTGGAAGGCATTTTCACCGGCAAAATTGCGAACTGGAAAGAAGTAGGCGGGAACGATGAGAAGATTGTGGCTTACTCCCGAGAGACCAGCTCAGGCACGTATGAGTTCTTCCGGGAGCACGTACTGGATAAGAAAAACTACGCCAACGGCATTCTCATGATGCCCGCCACCGGCTCCATCGTACAGTCGGTGGGCCAGACCCAGGGCGCCATTGGGTACGTGGGCCTGGCCTATGAGACCAAAGAGGTAAAGCCCCTGGCTATTTCCTATGACCAGGGCAAAACGTTTGTGGCCCCCAGCGTAGAGGCCGCCATGGACAAGACTTACCCTATCTCCCGCCCTCTGTTCTTCTTCTATGATGCCACCGCTGAAAGCAAAGTGAAGCCGTTCATTGACTATGTGCTATCAGAAGAGGGCCAGAAAACAGTGCAGGAGATTGGCTACATTCCCCTGAGCAAGTAATATTTACCGCCTAATTGCATTCTCTTGAAAAGGTACTTCAACAACTTTGGCGAAAGAGTAATAGAAGGAATAATCACGCTCAGCGGCACGGTGACCAGTATTACCGTGCTGTTGATTGTTTTTTTCCTGTTCAAAGAAGGCTTGGGCGTTTTCAGTCAGACGCCGGTAGCGGAAGGCTCCGTTATTGCCGTGAACAAGCAGAACCCGGTCAAGGAACTAACCGCGCACCAGGTTAAGGAAATTTGGGACCAGAACATCACCAACTGGAAACAGCTGGGCGGCCAGGATGCTCCCATCAAGCTGTTTGAGGTGGATGACATCACCGACTACTACACCGACGAGCAGATTGGCGCCGAGTTTGAGTACCTGCCCCAGCGCCTGAGTGAACTGGTGGCCAAGGAACCCCATATCCTGGCCTTCTTTCCAGACGAGTACCTGCCCAAGGAGTTTGCCGGCCGCCAGATCAAGTTGGACAACGTCTCCCCGGGCAGTTTTCTGGGCGGGCGCGAGTGGTACCCCACCATTCAGCCGGCGGTACAGTTGGGCGTCTTGCCCCTTATTCTGGGCACGCTCTGGGTAAGCCTGGGCGCCATTCTGATCGCATTGCCCTTGGGCCTGGCCACTTCTATCTACCTGGCCGAGATTGCCAACCCCAAAGTAAGGAACTTCCTGAAACCGGTGATTGAGCTGCTGGCGGGCATTCCGTCGGTGGTGTACGGGTTCTTTGGGCTGGTAGTGGTGGTGCCCCTCATCCAGGATGTGTTTGGCCTGCCGGTAGGCGAGACAGCCCTGGCCGGCAGCATTATCCTGGGCATCATGGCCCTGCCTACCATTATCTCGGTGTCTGAGGATGCCATGCGCACCACGCCGCGAGCCATGAAGGAAGCCAGCCTGGCGCTGGGGGCCAACAAGTGGCAAACCATTTACCGGGTCATCATTCCGTATTCCATCTCGGGCATTTCCACGGCGGCCATCCTGGGCATTGGGCGCGCCATTGGCGAGACCATGGCCGTGCTGATGGTCACCGGCAACGCCTCGGTAATTCCGCACACGTTCCTGGAGCCGGTCAGGACCATTCCGGCCACCATTGCCGCCGAGTTGGGCGAGGCCCCGCAGGGAGGCATCCACTTTCAGGCGCTTTTTGCCCTGGGCTGCATCCTGTTCCTGATGACCCTGGCCATTAACATGACGGTAGATTTGGTATCGGCTAAAAAGAAAGCAAACAGATCATGAGTTTCGGCAACACTCCCTCCGCGCACAGAAAGAAGCGCCTTACGCAAAACATCGCCTTCTTTATCTTCCGGCTGCTCAGTTTCTCGGTGGTGGCCATTCTGGTGGTGATCCTGGGTTTTATCCTGGTGCGGGGCATCTCGGTGATCAGCTGGGAATTCCTCTCCGAGGCGCCCCGCGAGGGTATGACCGAGGGCGGTATCTTCCCGGCCATTGTGGGTACGCTGTGCCTGGTGGTGGGCAGCATGCTGTTCGCCTTCCCCATTGGCATTCTCTCTGGCATTTACATCAATGAGTACGCCAAGGACAGCTGGTTCAAGCGGTTTGTGAAGCTCATGACCAACAACCTGGCGGGCATTCCGTCCATTGTCTTCGGTCTGTTCGGGATGGCCTTGTTTGTGCACCAGTTTGGGTTTGGCGACTCTATCCTGGCGGGCTCCCTCACCCTGGGGCTGCTGGCCCTGCCCGTGGTGATCAGGACCACCGAGGAAGCCTTGAAAGCCATTGACAACTCGTTCAGGATTGGCTCCCTGGCCCTGGGTGCCACCAAGTGGCAAACTACCCGGCGCGTGGTGCTGCCCATGGCGTTCCCCAACATCATCACCGGCCTGATCCTGTCCATCGGGCGGGTGTCGGGTGAGACGGCGCCCATCCTGTTCACGGTGGCGGCCTACTTCCTGCCCAAGCTGCCCAGCAGCGTTTTTGACCAGGTCATGGCCTTGCCGTACCATTTGTACGTAATCTCCACCAGCGGCACCAACATTGAGGCCTCCCGGGCCATGGCCTACGGTACCGCCTTCGTGCTGATTGTGATTGTGCTTCTGGCGAACTTGCTGGCCAACTGGCTCCGGCGGTATTTCGGGAAGAAAGTGAAAATGAATTAACCGGCCGTTTTAGGCCCCTTTTTAGAGAAACAGCCCCAAAAGGGGCCAAAGGACTCCTCAGCGCTGCCTCTTTTTGACTGATATGAATAGTGTAGAAACCAAAGACGTTCACCTTTACTACGGCGACTTCCACGCCCTCAAGGGCATTACCATGGCCATGCGCAAAAACCAGGTCACGGCGTTCATCGGCCCCTCGGGCTGCGGAAAGTCCACGTACCTGCGGTGCTTCAACCGCATGAATGACCTTATTGACGGCGTGCGCATTGAAGGCGAGATCCTGATTGACGGGGTTGACATCTACAAGAGCAGCATTCAGGTAGATGACCTGCGCAAGCACGTGGGCATGGTGTTCCAGAAGCCCAACCCGTTCCCCAAGTCTATCTTTGAGAACGTGGCCTACGGCCTGCGCGTGAACGGCACCAAAGACCGGCAGTTCATTGAAGAACGGGTAGAGCGCTCCCTTAAACAGGCCGCCCTCTGGGACGAGGTGAAGGACAAACTCAAGAAAAGCGCGTTTGAGCTTTCGGGGGGGCAGCAGCAGCGCCTGTGCATTGCCCGCGCCCTGGCCATTGAGCCCTCGGTCCTGCTCATGGACGAGCCCACCTCGGCCCTGGACCCGCTCTCCACCGCCAAGACCGAGGAGCTGATCCACGAGCTGAAGGAGAATTACACCATTGTGATTGTGACGCACAACATGCAGCAGGCCGGCCGGGTGAGCGACTACACCGCCTTCTTCTACCTGGGCGAACTGGTGGAGTACGCCAAGACCAAAACCCTGTTCACCAACCCCAAAGACCAGCGCACCCAGAATTACATCACCGGCCGCTTTGGTTAAGGGTCCTGGCAGGTAGCCGCGCCGGGTTTCAGGCCCTTTTTCAGGAAAAAAGCCTTAAAACCCGGCGCGCCGCTCACGCCCAACGAACCAGCCCCGGGCAGCGGGTAGTAAAATTGCGTAACTTAAAGTACCTTCCTTATCCAGAACCAGGTTGTATGAATCAATTAGATAAAGAGCTTCTCCGGATTAAAAACAAAGTGGAAGAAATGTGGGACTTGGTGGACTTCCAGCTGCAGTCTGGCCACGAAGCCCTGCTCAACCCCGACCCTGACCTGACCAAGAAAATCATCAAGAGCGGCAAGAAAGTAAACGCCTACGACATCAAGATTGACCGCATGTGCGAGAACATCTTCGCCCTGTTCAATCCGGTGGCGGTAGACCTGCGCTGGGTCTTGGCCATTCTTAAGATCAACGCTAACCTGGAGCGCATTGGCGATTACGGCGAGAGCATTGCCCAGATGCTGAAGGAAGCCACCCCGCCCATTGAGCCCAACCTGCTGGAGAACAGCCGGGTGCTGGAGATGTACGAGGCCACCACCGCTATGCTGCGAAACATACGGCAGGCCTTTCTGGAAGAGAACACCGAGCTGGCCCGCCAGGTGATCAAGCAAGACAAGCTCCTGAACAAGATCAACGCCAAGACCGACAAAATGCTCCTGAAGTATTTCCAGGAACACCCCACCAACATTCACCAGAGCCTGAAGGTGGCCGGCATCATCCGGAAACTGGAGCGCATTGGCGACCACACCACCAACATAGCCGAGGAAATTGTATTCTACGTAGACGCCAAGGTAGTAAAACACAAACAGAAGAAAAAGAAGAAAGACAAAGGTCAGGAAGACAAAGCCCAGGAGTAGACCGCGTCTCTTTTCCCAGCCCCAAACTGCAAGCGCCCGGCCCATTGCCCGGGCGCTTGCGGTTTAGGGCGTTCTTGCCGGCCTGATTCTCACCTGTTTTGCCGAAAATGGCCCCAAAACGTCTTTGCCTCCGGGAGCGTCCAGGAGCGGGCGAAGGCGTACCCCGCAAGTTTACGTTTATTTAATACGAGTTTCGGCAACATTCTTATTCAAAGAAAGGGATGGTTCTTACCTTTGCAGCTCAACAGTCTTTCTTCTCATGATTAAAAACTTACGCTCCCTCCTGACTGCCGTCCTGTTGGGCTGGCTTGGCATTTCTGCCGCCCTGGCCCAGACGGCCCCTCCGGCAAACCTTAGCGGCAGTACCCTCAGGTCCTGGCTCCGGCAGAACTGGTATGACGGCAAACGCGTGGTCCTGGATTACAGCACCGCCCGCGGCCGGATGTACAACTTCGTAGACAACTACAACAACAAGGTCACCTGCGTGTACTCGGGGTACGAGCAAACCCAGCCGTACAGCGAAACCAATACCTCGCCCAGCATTGCCTCCATCAACTGTGAGCACACGGTTCCCCAATCCTGGTTTAACCAGGTGGAACGCATGCGCACCGACATCCACCACCTCTTCCCTACCGTGGAGCAGTGGAACAGCGACCGGGGCAGCGATCCGTTTGCCGAGATCCCAGACAACCAGACCGTGAAATGGATCAGGTTGCTTTCTGCGCAGTCTACCATCCCTACCAGCAACATTGACGAGTACAGCGAGGACACCAACACCCACTTTGAGCCCCGCGAGGTACACAAGGGCAACCTGGCCCGCGCCATCTTCTACTTCTACACCATGCACGAGGGGCAAACCTTTGACCCCGGCAAGAACACCATCAGCGCCGTGGCCGACATGCAGACCCTGTACCAGTGGCACCTGCAAGACCCCGTAGACGCCCGCGAGCAGGAGCGCAACAACCGCGTGGAACGCGCGCAAGGCAACCGCAACCCGTTCATTGACTATCCGGAGTTGGTGGCCTCGGCCTGGGGCTTTACCCCGGCGGTCTGCTCGCCTGCCACGCAGGCCAGCCAGGTAGCCATCACAGAGGCTACCCAAACTTCTTTCAAGGTTAGCTGGGCCAACGGCAGCGGTAACCGCCGCCTGGTGGTGGTGCGCGAAGGCAGCGCCGCCGCTTTCAGCCCCTCGGGCAGCTACACCGCCGGCATCAGTGCAGATTTCTCTCAGGCCACCGACCAGGGCACCGGCCACCGCATTGTGTACAGCGGCTCGGGCAGTTCAGTGGTAGTGACCGGCCTAACCGCCACCCGTACCTACCATGTGCAGGTATTTGAGTTCTGCAGCACAGACAATACGTACAACACCACCGCGGCACCCGCTGCCCAGACTACCTTGCCAGACTACACCTGTTCTGGGGTTCCGGCGCAGGGCGTGACCAATCTGGTGGCCTCCAGCGTGAATACCAGCGGCTTTACCCTCACGTTTACCGCCGGGGCCGGCGACAACCGCCTGGTGCTGGTGAAAGAAGCCAGTGCCCCAACGGCCACGCCGCAGACCGGCACCAGCTATGCCACCGCCACTGCCAACTTCGCCAGCGCTCCCACCCTGGGCGACGCCAAGGTAGTGTACAGCGGCAGCGGCACCACGGTGAACATCATCGGCCTGAAATCAAACACCGAGTACTACGTGGTGGCCTTTGAAAGCTGCTCCAACGGCTGGCAGTACGCCACCGGTTCGGCAGCCCTGCTGGTGAAGACCGAGGTGGCCGGGGGCAACCTGCCTACCGGGGTTGTGGCCAGACAAGACTTTGAGAACAGCGCCGATGACGGATGGGCAGTGGCTTCGGGCTTCAGCAGTTCTACAGACAACACCGGCGTTCCGGCTGGGCAAAGAATCCGGGGCGGCGCCCGGTCTTTCCAGCTGAACCCTGCCGAGAACATGCCGGTAACCGCAGAGCTAATCTTTGAAAGCGTGAACACCACCGGTTACCAGGACCTGGCGGTGGAGCTTTTCAACAGCTCTATCTCCAAGACCTCTGGCAACGGCATGGACCTGGGCGACTTTGTGGAGGTCTATGTGGCCTTGAACGACGCCGATTTCTCAGCCACCCCTGACATCCGGATCGCGGCCAGCGCGAACAACAGCAACATCCGCTACGGCATGAACGGCACCGGTACGCTGGAGACCACCGCCGGCACGACCCTCACCAAAACGTTTGACGTGATGAACGAGGTAACCGGTGATGCCGCTCCCTCGCGCCTGCTCATTCGTATCCCCAACGGCACCTCCTCGGTACAGCTGAAAGTGGTATTGAAGAACAACGCCAGCAATGAAATACTCAACATTGATGACGTAACGCTGTACGGCACGTCTACCGTGACCGGTATCTCCAAAGAACTGGAGGAGCAGTTTAGCCTCTTCCCGAACCCTACCACCGGTACCGTCACGGTGAAAGCTCCGGCCGGCTTGCGTTTGCAGGAAGCCACCGTATTCAGTGCGCTGGGCCAACTGGTTGCCACTAGGAAAGTAACCAACGCCCATCAGCCCGTTACCATCAACCTGCAGCAGCTGCCCAAAGGCATCTACTTCATTCAGTTGAAGACCGACAAAGGCACCCTGGTGCGCCGCGTAGTGGTACAGTAACCTAATACTGTTTTAGGGCTGTTTTCCCCAAAACAGCCCCAAAAGCAAGGCCGTCTCTGCAGAGAGACGGCCTTTCTTTTTTAGTATCGCTCATGAAATATTTTTCCTGGACAGCTCCTGTTAGCTATGGTTGGCGGAGGCCGGGGAGGTTTGACCGTCGGTTTGGCCTTCGTCCAGCCCCAGGCGCTGCAGGTACAAGGCCTTTAGGGCATTGAGTCGGGCCTGCGAATACCTGGCCAACTGCTCACCCGTCAGGAACCCGTCTCCTTCCGTAGACGCCTCTTGCGGCAGGGAAACTACTTCCTGGCTTACGCTTTGTTCCTCCTTTTCCTGGTACAGCATGCCTTGCGGGTTTAAATCTGGTTAAAATTAGCTGGTGCCGGAAAACCTTGCCTGGAATTTAGGCCTATCTGCCCAACCAGCCGCCGAATGCCCCAGAATGCCGGCCAAACCTTAAAAGTACAATTACGGCCACTTACGGCTGACCGCTTTTGCGCCTGGCCCTTAAAAGTGTTATTTTTGCAGGGCTTACCACCGCCGCTGCTTCCCATGCCTTTACTTCCCAGCCCCGACTACCGACCGCCGCGCTACATGCTCAACGGGCATTTGCAGACCATCTTTCCCAGCACCCTGCGGCGGACCCCGGCTTTCAACTACAGGCGGGAGCGCATCCAGACCCCCGAC
This sequence comes from Rufibacter psychrotolerans, assembly GCF_016924645.1. Classification (GTDB taxonomy): domain Bacteria; phylum Bacteroidota; class Bacteroidia; order Cytophagales; family Hymenobacteraceae; genus Nibribacter; species Nibribacter psychrotolerans. The sequence continues at coordinate 175,925 of NZ_JAFFJV010000016.1, forward strand.
AAGGATTTCCTGGACCTGGACTGGTCCACCGTGGGGTCTTCTGACACGCTGGTGGTGCTGTGCCACGGCCTGGAGGGCGATTCGCACCGGCCGTACATGAAGGGCATGGTGGTGGCCCTGAACAAAGCCGGCTGGGACGCCCTGGCCTGGAACTTCAGAAGCTGCAGCGGCGAGCCTAACCTGCTGTTGCGCTCCTACCACATGGGGGCCATGGATGACCTGGACCTGGTGGTGCGCTACGCCCTCACGCAGAAGCAGTATCAGAGGGTGTTTCTGGTGGGCTTTAGCATGGGGGGCAACCTTATCCTGAATTACCTTTCGCAGTGGCCCGCCAAAGTGCCCGAGCAGGTGAAACGGGCGGCGGTGTTCTCGGTGCCCTGCCACTTAAAGAGCGCGTGCCTGCAGTTGGCCAAGCCCCAGAACCGCATCTACATGAAGCGCTTTTTGAAAAGCCTGCACCTAAAGCTGCAGGAGAAAGCCCAGCGCTTCCCCCTGGACCTGGCCGACTACCACCTGATCACCACTTTCCAGGAGTTTGATGACCGGTACACGGCCTCGCTGCACGGGTTCAGGAACGCCGATGAGTATTACCAGAAGTGCAGCTCGGTGCAGCACCTGCCTAAGATCACGGTGCCCACCCTGCTGGTAAACGCCAAGAACGACCCGTTTCTCTCGCCCCAATGCTTCCCGGTGGAGCAGGCGCTGCAGAACCCTAACCTGTACCTGGAGATACCCAGCGCCGGCGGGCACGTGGGGTTTTCAGAGAGTTTTTTCAAAAACCTGTATTATTCAGAACGCCGGGCGGTGGAGTTCCTGCAGGGCGAGTCTTAACCTTGTTTCAGGGCTTGTTTTTGAAAAACAGGCCAAAAACCGGGTTTCTGCTTAGAGAAAGCGGCCCTAATGCTCCAGAAACAATTTTAGGTAGCCAACTCTTTGAGAGTCAAAAGCCTATCTACCAACCCGGTTTGGCTTGCATTTTTTTGGATACTGATTTAATATTGAAGGCGTTACCATAGGGGTTACCGGTACCTGGGGTGTCTACAGAATACTTTTCCAGCGTGCGGGTGCAGGAGCGGCAAGGTTGGAAACTCATAAAAAGAATTGATTGCTCTACCATTGACAGAACAGAAATATGCGTTGCCAGAAAGTAGCTTTAAACCACGTCACTAAAACCTATTCCTTCTTTCTTTTCAGCCTGATGGTCTTTTTAGGCTCCTGCGGAAAATCCTCCTACTCCACGTTCAGCAAACCCAATGAGGAATACCGGTCGGCCAGGGAAATTGCCGAACTCAAGAAAAAAGAGCGCCGTGCGCGCCGGGGTGGCAGCTACGCCGGCACCCGCAAACCCCTCAAAGAAATACACCTCTCCAGCAAGGGCAAGAAAAGCCCCCGGTCTATCCATATTTCCAGCGGCAGGGCCAGCGCCGGTAGCCGGGCCGTTCGGCGCGACATTGAGACCGTGATCTCCACGGCCCGTTCGTACACCGGCACCCCGTACCAATTGGGCGGCACCAGCCGCTTTGGCATGGACTGCTCTGGCCTGTTGTGCACCTCTTTCCAGGCCATTGACGTGCAGCTTCCGCGGACCTCCAGTGAGCAAAGTCTGTTTGGCCCCGCTATCTCTACCCGTGAGCTGCAGGCCGGCGACCTGGTGTTCTTCAGCTCCTCCAAAAGCGAATACAACATCACGCACGTGGGCATGGTCACTGAGGTAAAGAACGACAATGAGATCTATTTCATCCATGCCTCCACTTCTTTGGGCGTGAAGGAAGACAACCTGTTTACCCCCTACTACCAGAAGATATTTGTGAAGGCGGTACGGCCCAGTATTTAATACACTCCCTCTAAGAGGCCTTTTCCAGCGCATCATGAAACAGGAAAGCCTCCCTTCTCTCAAGCAAAGATCAACGCTTGGGAGAAGGGAGGCTTTTTTATACGCAACAAAGGTCTGTTCAAGACGCTGGCTTACCGAAGCGTACATGTTAGACCGATGCCTTTCAATTGTGCTGCCGCCAACTTTCTGGGCTGCGGAGGAGAGTTCAATCTATTCTCTTGGTCCGTGTTTATCCCTTTTGGCTATATTCCTTTCAGCATCACAGCAGCGGTTTTACCAAGCGTAATAACCACAATAGTTTAGGGGGCTACCTTTACTATCAGCAGGCATTATTACTTTGACGGAGAAATCGGAAAAAGGCATAAAAAAAGCTCCGTCATGGTGACGGAGCTTTTCTATCAGGAGTCAGTTTGGTTACTTAACTTCCTCGTAATTGCCAGATGCTTTCTTTTCAAAGGTAGTGAGTACGGTGGTGTTGCTTCCTCTGTAAACGATGTAGCTTAACTGGTACTTCTGTCCTACCTCGGCGTTCGGGAACTTAACTTTCAGGAGTTCCGCCAGTCCGGCTTTGATCTGGGCATCTGTCCAGTATCTGCCGTCGGTGCTGCTTCCAGCCTGGTAGAAGTTTCTGAACTGCTTCAGGTTGGCTCTGTTAGACTCCGTTCCTACATTGGTGAAACCGGCAATGGTCTCGTAGTCTGCCTGCACCAGCGTGTATTTGATGGTTAAGTCAGGCACAAACTTGCCGTTCTTCTTGGCAAACAACAAGGTGACAGGTCTTACGATGTCCTGCTTCAGCTCATACCAGTTGGTGCCGTTAAACGCCATGGTCATGATTCGTTGTGAGTTGCTGCCAGAAGCGAAGTAGTTGTAGCTTACGTACTGCACATCGTTCACCTTGGCGCCGGTAATGGCATTGCTCAGGAATCTGTCAAAGTAAGCGGGCAGCAGCTCGTTGTCAATGGCCTCAAAGTTGTTGTAACGTCCGCGGTTCACGGCAGTGTAATCTGCAGGAGTAACATGGTAGGCGTTTCTCCAGGCACCGTTCTTATAGTAGTAAGAATCTGTGGTTACAGCGGCAGTGCCGCTCACGCGGCTGTTGTAGGCATTGAAAGTGAAAACTACCAGTTGGTTCTCTACCGGGGCAGGATACTTGTAGTTCAGGAATTTGATCACGTCTCCATCATTGTTGGAGATGTTCAGACGGGTGTTTGAGACACCAATGTTGGTGTAGTCCTCGTCAGTAAGGGTGTAGATGGGCAGCGGCGTGGCAGGAGAAGTCTCAGTAGCGGCCGTGGTGGCTACGTTGTTGTTGGTGTAATCAAACACTAACTGGTTGTAGGTCACCGCCACAGAAGATCTCTCATCCAAATGCGGGTACGTGGCATCTAAATAAAGCGGGATCAACTCCCCGGCCTGCTCTTCACTGATGAAGTAAAAGCTGGTGTTCACGTAGGAAGGAACCCCGGGCTTGTCTTTCAATGACTGGTAGTTGGCGTTGGTCAGGGTAATGGCCAAATCCCGCACATTGGTAGCGCCTCTGGCTTCATCCAGCTCTTTGTACGTGTCTTCCAATGGATCACATGCACTCACCAGCACGGCCATCATGGAGAAGAATAAATAAAATACCTTTTTCATCTTAATCTTATTAGAAAAATCTTATTAGAAGTTAATTCTCAGGGTTGTAGTCCATGATCTACCTGTACCGAAGTACACCCAGGTGTTGCTGGCGTTGCTCACGTAAGGCTGGTCTGAGGTAGCACGCGTGTAGTTAGACAAAGCATCTGAAATGTACTCAGTGTCAAATACGTTGTTCACATTCCCGATCAATGACGCGTTCAGGCCGGCAAATTTGAATTTGAATACACCTGTCAGGTCAAGCAGTGAGTAGTTTGGAACTTTCCAAGGGTCATTGGCTCTGTTTTCCTGCAGGGCGGTTGGGTTAAAGTCTGAGTGGAAATTAGCGTAGTAGTTGTAGTCAGCGCCAATTTTGAAGTCATCAGTCAGGTTAATGTCAAGACCCAGGGCGGCAGTGGTCTGCGGAGCATCTCCCACTTTCAGGCCAGCCATGGTGATAGGACCTACGGTACCTACTCTGGTCTGGTTCTGGTCAAATACTTCTACCTGGTCCAGGTTGTTCAACCAGGTCCAGTCGCCTACAGACACCATACCGGTAAGGGCAACTCTTCTAATAGGCTCGTATCTGAAGTCAACCTCAATCCCTTGGTGCAGGGCGTCAACTCCTAACAGGTTAGCGTACACTGGGGTACCGTCCTGGCCGGGGATTGATCTGGTGAAAGATCTGTCTTTCCAGGTAGTTCTGTACAGGTTTACGTTACCAGAAAGTTTGCTGCTTCTGTAGCCGTAGCCTAACTCGTAGCTCAGGATTTTCTCATTCTCAGCGTTCACGTTAGGGATGTTCTGGTTGTTGATGAACACGGCGTTGAAGAAAGGAGCCTTCTCAAAGTAGCCAATGTTGGCGAACACGTTGTGGTTCTCGTTCAGGTTGTAGTTGGCACCACCTTTTGCCTGATAACCGAAGAAGTTTACTCTTTCGCTTTCACGCAACGGATCAGACTCTAAATATCTGAAGTAGTCAATTCTCTTGTAAGAGGTGTTAGAGGCGGCAAGGGATACGAAAGCGGCCAAAGGACCGGTCTTGTATTCTGCCTGCAGGAATCCGCCGCCCCAGCCTACAATACCATCATTGTAGAAACCAATCTTGTCGCCGTTCTGGGCTCTGAAGTTAGGGTTGTTCACGTTGCCGCTGTTGAGCACATACTCGGCACCCAGCAGGTTTTTCACAGAGTTGTAGTGAATGCCTTTGTAGTATCTCAGGTCAACCCCGGCCAACAGGTCAAGATTCTCGGTTAATGACTTCTGGTAAGTGCTCAGCATGCCGTACCATCTGTGGTCATTGCGGTTAGACTGCAGGTACGCCACGGCGTTACCGTCTGGGGAGGCCACGTTTTGGTCTACCAGTTTGTCAATGTCAACGGGTGAGTACTCATCACCGGTTCTGGTGCCCAGGAACAGGTTGGCGTTGTTAGGGAACTCGTTACCGCCGGTACCGAACGAAGCGTAAAGGGCAGTTGACAGGGAAGAAGTCTCGTCAATGGTCCAGTAGTGGTTCAGAGAGAACTGTGGCTTGTGGTAGAAGTTACCGCTGATGGTTTTGTTTTCCCCGTTCAGGATACCCCAGTTAGGGTTGAATCGGATGCCTTGCGGAGCATCTCTGTAGTACTGAATGTTCTGGCGCTCAAATCTTGAACCGTGGTACTGTGGCGCACCAAAGCCAGTCAATGAAAGCGTATGCTTGGCGTTGATGATTTTAGAAATGTTGAAGAAATAGCTGTACGCTTCAAACGCTAAGCCTTCAAACCAGCCATCGCCCTCGGTTCTGGAACCAGCTAGGGAGAAAGCCCATCCTTTCTCGGTCAGGCCAGAAGACAAAGAGAAGGCCGTTTTAGTAAAGTTGTTGTTACCGATAGACTGCGAAACGAAGCCACCTTTCTGGGCATCGGTAGATTTGGTAAGAATGTTGATGGTACCACCCACGGAAGGCACAGCTACTTTAGAAGCACCTAACCCTCTTTGGGTCTGCATAGAACGGGTCACATCTGTTAAACCAGCCCAGTTAGACCAGAACACCCGGCCGCTTTCCATATCGTTCACCGGAATACCGTTGATCAATACGGCAATGTTAGCGCTCTGGAAACCACGCATGTTGATACGGGCATCACCGTATCCGCCGCCGGTTCCTCTGGTGGCATACACCCCAGGGGTAGACTTCAACAGCTCAGGGAATTCTTGCTGGCTGGCCTTCTCAATGATCACGTCACTGGTGATGGTTGACATAGCCACCGGCGTCTCTCTCTCAATGGCGTAGCTGTTAGCAGTTACAACTACCTCGTTGATACTGTTAGCCGTTGCCTGCATTCTGATAGTACCCGCGCTGGAGCCTGTAACAGTCACTTCTTGCTGTACATAACCAACGTAGTTTACCACCAGGGTGACGGCGTCACCGTTTACCTTGATGGAAAACCCACCATCAAGATCAGTGGCCACACCGTCACTTGTGCCTTTTACAGCTACGGAAGCACCAGGCAATGACTCCTGGGTAACCGCATCAATCACTTTTCCGCTAACTGTTCTCTGTGCAAAAACAGATAGGGTGCTAAAAAACATCAGGACAACTATTATGAATAGTTTCCGTTGTAAAAAGTTTTTCATATAAGGTTGGTTGTTCTTTGCCGCAAAGGTAAGAACGAATTCATAATTTTTTTAATCAACATATTAAGTTTATGTGAACAAAGTAACTCCGTTTCAATGATTTATAGCAAACCAAGCGCATCATGCCACCTGGTTCTACTAAACTTTTAAGAAAGTATCAAAGAAGCTTTTAAAAATTAACAAAACCTTCTTGATAGCGTATTTCCACTATCAGTATCTTATCTTTCAACAATCAAAGGATTACCAGAAAAAAATTTTTTGGCAAATATTTTATTAGAAAGTTTATATAAAATATTTAAACCTAAACTCACCGTAGCAGCTTCAGTTCCAAGCCTTACCACATTTCAATTCTACAACCTTGCTGATACAGCCTGATGGAACTTTTACAGCTTAAAGCAGGAGAATAAAGAGACGCTTAGGACCAAGCCCCATCCAGAAGCACTGAACCAATTAATAGTTGCAGCACGGCACCTTCTTGCTCTTTCCACGGCACCTCACAATGCTTAACCCAGCTTTGCCATCTGGTAGAAAACGGCCGAACACGCTGGCTTCAACACCCCAAATCTGGAGCGCCTACTTCCTGCCTAATGCAGGTCCATATTCTCGCTTAAACTCACCCCCTCTCCTTGCAACCAACTTGGGCCAGCCACCGCCATACTTAAAATGGTAACTCAATGATACTCTTGTGGTAAGAACTCGCATGTAGCAATTCCGTACAGTATACCGAATTGTATTAAGCGCCTTTCTATGGCTTCTGACCCTAGGTGCGCCACTTGCCTGCTCCCCGCACCAGCCCTGCTGCTGGTTGCCTCCCCATCTACTCCGGAGGAGTACATCTGCTTCACCTGCTGACTACCTGATTTGTTCACCCTGTTCTCTCTCATTGTAAGCTTACCACCAGTTTTGACCAAAACTCCCTTCTATGAAAAAATTATTTACTCTCTTCATGATTTGTTTGGCGGTGTGTGCATTGGTTCACTCCAGTTTAGGCCAGGGCGCCACCACGGCCTCTATGACCGGGGTGATCAATGACGCGGGCGGGGGTGGCCTGGCCGGGGCCACCATTGTGGCCGTACACACGCCTTCTAATACACAGTATGCCGCCTCTGCCGATGAAAACGGCCGGTTTAACCTGTTGAACCTGCGGGTGGGCGGACCTTACACCATCACGGCCAGTTACATAGGCTACCAGGACCAGCGCCGCGAAAATGTGTTCCTCGCCCTTGGACAGACACTCAGGCTGGACATTAACCTCTCGGCCAGCGCGGTAGGCCTGAGCGAAGTACAGGTGGTCTCAGAAAGAGGCGCCGTGATCAATGCCGACCGCACGGGGGCAGCCACCAACGTATCACGGGAACAGATTGAACGGCTGCCAACCCTGAACCGGTCATTGCAGGACTTCACCCGGCTTACCCCCCAGGCCTCTGGTAACTCGCTGGGTGGGAGCAACAACCGCTACAACAACATCACCATTGACGGGGCGGTCAACAACGACGTGTTTGGCGTAGGCAACACGGGTACTCCCGGCGGGCCGGCGGGCACCCAGCCCATCTCCCTTGATGCCATAGACCAGATTCAGGTGGTGTTGGCCCCCTATGACGTGAAGCTGGGGAACTTCACCGGAGGGGGCATTAACGCCGTTACCCGCTCAGGCACCAACAACTGGGAGGGGTCTGCGTACGCGTTTGGCCGAAATGAAAACACGGTGGGCAAAGACCCTATCACCGAGCAGGAAACCGCCGAGTTCAAAGACTACCAGACCGGTTTCCGGATTGGCGGGCCCATCCTCAAAGACAAGCTCTTCTTCTTCCTGAACGGGGAGATCACCCGCCGTACCGAGCCTCTGTTGTTCAACCTGGGCGATCCTGGGTCTATTGTTCCGGCCGAAGACGTACGCCGGCTGGCAGACACGTTGCGCATCAAGTATGGCTATGACCCGGGCACTTTTGGGCCAATCAACCGGCGCACGGAGAGCAACAAGATCTTCGGTCGCCTGGACTGGAACATCACCGACCGGCATCAGCTGACCCTGCGCCACAACTTTGTAGATGCGTTTGATGACAACATCACCCGCACCAATACTACCTTCCGGTTTGGCGGCAACGCCTACAAGTTTGAGAACACCACCAACAGCACCGTGGCCGAGTTACGGAGCCGTTTCTCTGAAAACCTGTCCAACAACCTCATTGTGGGCTATTCAAGGATCAGAGACATCCGCACTACCCCGGGTGCCCTTTTTCCGCAGATAACCATCCGGTTCCTGGGAAGCGGCAGCAATACCATCACCGCGGGTACTGAACGGAGCTCGGCGTTCAATGAGCTGGACCAGGACATCTTTGAGTTTACCGACAACTTAACCATCTTCAGCGGGCGGCATACGTTCACGGTGGGCACCCACAACGAGTTCTTCAAATTCAGGAACCTCTTTATCAACAACTGGAACGGCTATTACCAGTTCAGGAGCATAGAAGACTTCTACGCCGGCAGGCCTTTCCAGATTGAGCAGATGTATTCGGCAGACCCGGCCAATCCTACCCCGGCCGCTGAGTTCAAGGCGGCCCAGTTAGGGTTTTACGTGCAGGACGAGATAGACCTCACCGAGAACCTACGGGTGACCCTGGGCTTACGGACCGACGTTCCAATTATCCCGGATGAGCCGGGGCGCAACCAGGCCGTGGAAACTGCCTTCGCCAACACCCCGTATGCCGGCCTGCGGACCGATTTGACCCCAGGCGGCCAGCTGCTGTGGGCTCCCCGCCTGGGCTTCAACTGGGACGTAAGGGGCGACAAGACGTTCCAGGTGCGGGGCGGTACGGGTATCTTCACGGGGCGGGTGCCGTTTGTGTGGCTGGCCAACCAGTACACCAACAACGGCATTACCTTCAGCTCTTTGCAGCTGCGCAACCAAACCCTGCCCAACAGATTTCAGACCGACATCAGCCAGATCCGTAACCTGGGCCAGGCCGCCACTACAGCTGAGATCAACCTGATCACGGAGGACTTCAAGATTCCGCAGACGTTCAGGACCAACGTAGCCGTGGACTACACGCTTCCGCTGGGCATTATTGCCACGGTAGAAGGGATCTACTCCAAAACCATGAACGACATTGTGTACCGCGACATTAACCTGCTGGCCCCCACCGGCAACCTGACCGGGCCAGACCAGCGGCCCCTTTACTCCTCGGGGCGTGTTTCCTCTGCCTTCACCAACGTGATCTTGCTGGACAACACCAGCCGGGGGTACACGTACTCCTTAACCGGGCAACTGCAGAAGAACTTCAACAATGGCATTACCACCATGGTGGCCTACACCTACGGCAAGTCTGAAGATGTGAACAGCGGCACCAACAGTACCGCCCGCTCTAACTGGCAATTCAACCAGATCTACTGGGACCCAAATGACCCGGAGCTTTCCTACTCCCGCTTTGACATCCGCCACCGCATCATTGCCTCGGGCGGGTATACCGTGAAATGGCTCAACAACTTCTCTACTTCCATTTCCCTGTTTTATGAGGGCCAGTCTGGTCTGCCGTTCACGTACCTGTACGCGGGCGACGTAAACAATGACGGCAGCGTTGCCAACGACCTGATTTACGTGCCCCGCACCTTTGAGGAAAGCGGTTTGATAGACCTCACCAACTCGTCTGGGGCGGTCACGCGCACCGCCGCCCAGCAGTGGAACGACCTGAACGCCTTTATTGAGAATGATGATTACCTGAGAAGCCGCCGCGGCACGTACGCCGCCCGCAACGGGGCCCGCACCCCCTGGACCCACCGGGTAGACCTACGCATTGCCCAGGATATTTTCACCAACCTTGGGGGCAAGGCCCATACTCTGCAGCTCACCTTTGACGTTTTCAACGTTGGCAACCTGCTGAACAGAGACTGGGGCCGCAACTACTTTATCAACAACTCGGCGGTGGAGCTGATCCGGTTTGAAAGCCGCAACCAGGATAATCGCCCGCTCTTCACCTTTGCCAACCCTACCACCGATGTCTGGACCACCAGCTTCTCCTCCAGGTGGCAGGGCCAGGTAGGGCTGCGTTACATTTTTGAATAATTGATTCTGGGCCGTTTTTCAGAAGATCGGGCCAAACCATCTGGTGGCCCGATCTTCTGTTTCCAACTAAAATTTTTTCTCGCGGCCAATTTCCGCGCACGCACCAAGGTATCAACCACTTACCTGCTTGTCACTCCCATTCTATCACCCTTGGTCGGAAGAAAAATAGAGAAATGTGCAAAAAAGTTTTTGTAGTTACCAAAACACGTTATACATTTGCATCATCAAAACGGGGAATTAGCTCAGCTGGCTAGAGCGCTTGCATGGCATGCAAGAGGTCATCGGTTCGACTCCGATATTCTCCACAGTGATTTAGAGGCACTTACAAACAATTTGTAAGTGCCTCTTTTCTTTTGGGTCACACATTAGTACACACAACATTATAAAAGGCCTAATTTTAAATACTCGAGCAGACCATAACTAGCTTAATCCTATAACAAGAACGGGTAAGCAACTGACCGCATTGAAGTATAGTAAAATGATTAGCCTTACATTCTCCCAATGGGGCTTTTCCACCAATTACCTTTGTATGTTGACTAGAGAATGCCCAGAGCATTCCTTAAACCCTTGCTCGCTTCGCTACTTGGATTATATCAAATAAAGCTTTACCAATAACCAATGCAATGGGCTTGAACTCTGCTTCAGTAAAAAAGTTTGATTTGGCGTTGTTACACCAATAACAACACCAAACAACATTATTCAAGTCATCATATGGAAGAATAGGGTTCTTCCTGTCTAATTCAAGTCTTCTGCCCCTTTTACCTCCCCTAGTAGCGTTTGGTCGAAATCCCTCAATTTGCAAATCGAAGAGAATACGACTTTCTACATTCGTGAGACCGCAATAATTACAGCCTTTGTTGAATACTTCCTCATCAAACCATACTTCGAAATCCTCTAAGGTAGTATTAACAAAACCTGGGGTTATTTTAAGAGTCTTCTTATCTACTTTCTGCCTTTTCCGATTATAAATAGTTTCTCTTTCCTTTTTTGTTAGCATATGTTCCAATAAATAATTACCTAGAAAACTTTAGTACAGATATCATTACCAGTAAAATTATACAAGCACCAGTTAAAATTACTAAAGTCAAAATTTTTAAATGAACTTAATAGAACTTAAACCGGTCGGCAAAATTATCCTGAATGAGAAAACACCCGACAGAGAACTACGATTTGAACATTACCTAATCCCATACTATCAAAGAGGCTATAGATGGGATGTGGAACATGTGTCTGCTTTACTGGATGATATTCATAACTTCATGCAAACAGACGAAAAAAAGTACTGTCTGCAACCTATCGTAGTTGTGCCAGCAATAGATAAAAACGGGTTTAATATTTGGGAAGTAATTGATGGTCAACAGCGTTTGATTACAATGAACATCATATTTAACTATTTAAAGCGCCCTAGATATACTATAATATTTGAGAAGAGAGGGAAAAGCACAGAATTCTTAGAAAACCTTTCACCGGCAACTTATAATGATAAAAGCCCCGACTTCCATTATATGAGCCAAGCCTACCGAGTAGTCAAAGAATGGTTTGAAGACAAAACCAAGAATGACGTAGGCTATATTGATGAATTTAATTCCACTCTGACTAAAAGGGTAGAGATAATCTGGTATCAGATAGAAGAGTTGAAGGGCGTTGAAGATTTGGATGAGGTTGAAAGCAAAAAAATCGACATCTTCAACCGTTTAAATATTGGCAAAATCCCACTGACCGACGCAGAGCTAATCAGAGCATTGTTACTTTCAAAAATCAAATTTGGATTAAGTGACAGGGAAGCAATACTAAGGCAGGCGGAAATTTCGAATGACTGGCACCGGATGGAAATGGAGCTCCGAAACGAAGAATTTTGGTATTTTATAAACAATAAGCCACTAGACGAAACCTCATCCACAATAGAATTCATCTTTAAACTCATAGCAAAAGACAACACAAAAAAATACTCAACCTATTTATGGTTCGAAAAGCAAATCAAGTCGGAGAGCCCAGATGTTGAAAAAGCCAACGCAATTAAGTTGTGGAACCAAACTAAAGAACACTTTAGCAAATTAAAGTACTGGTTTGAAAATGATTTCCTGTACCATCACTTAGGGTTCATCCTTGCCTTGGATGACAATCCAGTAAAGGCAATACGCAAGATCATTGACAACTCAAATTGCAGTAAAACAAAATTTAAAGAATACGCTTTTGGAGAGGCAAAAGCAAAAGTTTCCAACATAGACTTAAACCACCTTTCCTACGACAGCGGCAAAGAAGACCTTAGAAAGATATTCCTACTGCATAACATCGTAACTTCTACCACATCTATTACCTCTCAGAAAAACAGGTTCCCCTTTAACCTTTATAAAGGAATAGATAATAATGGCGGCTGGAGCATTGAGCATATCCATGCACAAGAATCAAAACAGATGAAGGATCAGAAAGCGATTAGAAAATGGCTTGAAGACACTTTTGAAGCAATCAAGGATATAAAGAAAATAGACTTTGAATCAGAAGAACCAAGGAATCAGGAGCAAGACTCCCACGAATTGAACGAGGAATACAAAACGAGGATATCCGACTTACTAAGTCAAGACAGGATTGATGAAGATTTATTCAACCAATTAAAAAATGATTTAATTCTATTATTCGATTCCGGATCAGTCCATATCTTGGACAATCTCGCCCTTCTGTCAGCAAAAAATAACTCTTCCTTAAACAACTCAATATTCCCAGTAAAGCGGAATAAAATTCTCCAGTTAGAGAAAAATGGGGAATATATCCCCTTGACGACTAAGAATGTTTTCCTGAAATACTATACTGATTCGGATTTACAACCATATTACTGGAGTAAGACTGACAAGAAGAACTACTACCGGGACATTGATGAAAAACTAAAGCCATACTTAAAATCAGATAGCAAATAGATATGAGCAGTAAATATACTTTTTGGGAATTATGCAAGTCTTATGATAAGATTGAAATACCGATTATACAGAGAGATTATGCGCAAGGAAGGAATACCCATGACGTGCAAATATTACGCGACAAGTTTATCAACGAGTATTTGATAAAGTCGATTTTAAGCCTTGAAAGTATAGAACTTGACTTTGTTTACGGTTCTATTCTATCAGAAGACAAAAACGATAAAAAACAAAATATATTCATTCCATTAGATGGACAGCAAAGGCTTACAACCTTATACTTACTTCATTTCTTTTTAGCAGTTAAAGAGAACAGGTTGGTTGAGATAAAAGATACCTTGTCCAAGTTTACTTACGAAACCCGGCCTTCAGCTCATGATTTTTGCAGATTCCTTCTAGAAATTGGAGAGGTCAAAAGTCTATCTGGGATAAAATCTGAAATAGAAGATTCAGTTTGGTTTAATGAAGAGTGGAAAGATGACCCGACGGTATCAGGCATGTTAAATATGTTGGATACTTTAGCCAAGAATGAAAGCTTAGCAAATTCCGAAGAGGAGATTTTAAGCAAATTAATTGACCGAAAAAACAACCTAGTAACCTTTTACTTTACCGACCTAGACCAATTTGGCTTAACGGAGAATCTTTATATAAGAATGAATGCCAGGGGCAAAATGCTTACTGAGTTCGAGAATTTTAAATCTGAGTTTTCAAAAATAATAAGATACAACCACGGATTACTTGAGACGGTAAAAGACAGAATAGAATATGAGTGGGTAGATAACTTATGGGACTTTAGGGATAATGGCTCCTATATTATTGACAGCCCATTCATGGCCTATCTAAGCTTTTTAACTGAGATGCTTTATTTTAAAGACGCTGAGTTTAGAGCTAAATCGTATGAAAGCAACTTCCTAGATTTTAAGATCTTAAAAGAAATTTATTCCAAAGAATCAAACCTTCGGTTTTTAATATTCTCGTATGACTTCATAAGTGATGCAAAAAATTACAATGGGAGCATTCTATGGGAAGGTGAATCACTACACAGTATTTTAAAAGATATTTTAAGCAATAAGCGCGACATAAACCAAATTTTCATATTCTTCCTAACTCTTATATATTGCTTTGAAGGTAAACCAAAGAATGGCCTTAATGATTTTATAAGAGTAGTTAGAAACCTTATTGAGAACACGGATGACAAGTCACGTCGTGAATGGCCGAGATTAATTGCATCCTTGCAAAACCTAGTCTCAGATAAAAATGTCTACGCATTGCTTTCCGAAGGAATAGATGACAATAAACTGGTTGGATTTAATGTAGAACAAAGAAGAGAGGAGGTTTTCAAAGCGAAGCTAGTACAAGCATTTGAAGACTATAGAAACTTGATCTTTGCAATCGAAGACAATAAGAATCTCAAAGGTAAAATCACAAACATTCTACTAACCCCGCATATTGACTCCGAAGAACAATTCGATGAAACAATTTTAGAGTCGGTTATTTATGACACCGAACAATTAAAGCTACTTAAAGAGGTCTTCGATGGATACGTTGAAATTTCCCAAAAAGACTTCAATCCAATTTGGGGAAACTTGTTAGGAACAAGTCTATATACCCAAACATATGAATCAAGGCTGATTTTTTCAGGCTCTTACCGAAGACATCCTGCGGTTCTCCTATTTGCGAAAGGATATGCAAAGTCTAATATAGGCTTATCTGGTTACATAGAGCAATTCCAAAAAAGCTATATACTGGGTTTGGTTAATGACTATGCAAACTTCTCAGAAATCAGAAATGTCAAAGACCAATTATTACTTTACTATATCATAAGCGAAAGGATTTACAATAAACCATACTGGGAGTTTTTCAAAAACCATAACTTCAATTTTGGCTGGCTTACAAAAGAGCCAGGTTATAAATCATTATTTTCCAATGGAATCTATGGCTGTCGATTTTTTGAAGATTATAACCCCATTTTTCAAGTATACAATCAACAGTTCCGATTTAATCTAGGGCTTAACCAAAACAACACACTTGATATAGAAATCATTGGCGGGAATAAAAGAAGGAATCCGTTTGATCTAATTAAAGATTGGGCAAATGACAATCAATTTAAAAACTAAAAATAATCACATGGGCTAAAACCTGCTATTCGTATGGAAAAGCCCATGTGGATTATCTGTTGCATACCTTTTACTATATTCAATTTCTCTTCAATGTTTTCAGACTCTATTGTAATCGTTTCATAATTCTGGATGGTTGAAATTCTCAAAGGTCTGAACTGAAGCTCTAGTTGTTAGTAGCTTCATTAGAATACTTAAGAAGGGAAGTATAAATGGGGTTTCATTGAAGCTGTAAGTTTTAATGAATATTGAGCCACCATAGAGTAGGTTTTTCAGGTTACAATCACTTCCAATAATCCAACAGGAGTTCTGAAATTTAATGCCTGGAGCGGCCAGTTGTGGTTGTATTTCTGCATCCATCACTGACCGCACTTCAGAAAGGGTTCTCATAAGCATTGAGCACCTCTCTACTAATACTGCCATTGCATCATTAGATAGCTGTTTCTGATTACTCTTGCAGCCTTGCAAACCTAGCGCACGCATACCCCGTGATCCATCACCAGAAGCTCCAGCAACTTCTTTTTCTCGCTAGGCTTCAAATATTTTTTCTACTAGAACCTTTAGAGCGTGTTAAACCAGCGAGAGCTCGGCGAACAATTTATCAAGGCGGACGTTCTCCAGTTCTAACTTTTTTATCCGAACCAGCTCTATTTTATCCAAACATGAGGATTAGCGCTGGCGGAACTTGTTGTAGGCAGCTGTAATGATGCCTAACTCACCGCAGAGCTCCTAGATGTTTTAACCATTCTCATGCCCCATGATGGCCTTGATGATCTTTATATCTATAAAACTTATAGTCTTCATCACAATATAAAGTTATAGGTTTTACTAACTTTACAATTGCCCACCTTAAGGGAGGTATACAAACAAAAAACTATGCAGAGAGAAAAAGAAAATTTTACGAATGTACCTGAGGATGTAATAAAGCTTATAAAGCGAATATTAACTCATACACTTTTATCCAATAAACTTGAAGTGAAAGATAAAGAACTTGTAAGCTCTGCTTTATCAAATTTAGAAAGCCACCCAAAGTCTCCGTCATTATCTTTATCAATCAATGTTTCAGATGAAAATAAATCTTTAGAAATAAAATATTCTGATACAACAATAGAGATTACAGATGAAACTTTTTATGATACAGGCGTAGGGATTGACCGTGAGTTAATATCTAACTTCTCTTATGAGATTGATGGTGAAATTAAAAAAGTAGGACATTTAAATTATTTTGAAAGGACATGGCATGATCTTCTAGATGAAGAACATGCTACTATCAAAATATATGATGAATTATAAAACAGGTTCTAGTTAACTAGATAATTAAAGGGTTAAGCTACCACTTAACCCTTCAATTATCTATTATGTATTCACACACCACCTTAAAACTCATGAATATAACTGAAAGAAAATAGGTTCTTTGATATTGTGCAAAGTATCTAACTTATTTATGTCAACTTATTCCCATTAACAAAATAAAGATCATCCATCCAGTTTGTGGAGCCATGTACACCATTGAGTTGTAAAAAATCAGCATGGTTTTCTTCCATTGTTTTTTTTAGTTTGTTACTAAACTTCCCATTCGTTGTATTCCCATTAACTTCAACCTTTTCCCAAGAAACTATTTTCCCACTAAATGAAGAATAAGGAGTGAAAGGAAAATTAATCAACTTGTACAAGCTATCATTCAACTCATAATTAGCAGAATAAGAATCTCCCTTTGCATCTGTTATTCTTATTTGAATTACTTCTCCACCAGCTATTACCACCTTATACTCTATAGAGGAATGGATAAGTACTATTTGTTTTAAAATGCGTATAACTTGCTTTATCTCTTCTTTATACCTTTCGACGCCTACATCAGCATGACTAAGCGGATTCAACAAGATTCGCACATACTTTTTGAGCTCTTTATACTCAGCACAATTGATTCCAAAAGATGGCCAAAACACATTTAAAGCTGTTTCTAAAATATTATGTAGAGCAATTTTGTTGTTACTCTTATCCCTGCTTTCTTTATCCTTCCAGCAGAATTCAGGCAACCAATTACAAAGTATTTCTTCAGAGTATTTTCTTAAATAATTAGCGGCGGCAGGATAATCATGATTTTTGTAATGCTTAACTGCTATTGCTAGATCACTCTCATTATAGAAAATATTAGGCTTTTCTATACTGTTTGGATCATTATCATCAATATCATCTGCATACATTTCGATCAACTTCCATGTCGCTGACTTATCTGGTGGTAGATTTGATATATCATTTTTAATGAAAGTGAATAATGACCTGTCATGTGTTAAGATAAAAGTCTGATGACCTTTGTCATTTCCTCCCTCGTCTTTACAAAAAGCATATTCTTCAAGAATCAGCCTTACAATCTTGTCTCGGTTCGACATATCAAGGCTAATCATTAAGTCGTCGAGAACAAGAATCTTTACAGGAGCATCTTGAAGCCTTACTTCCATTATTGCAAGCCTTATTGACAAAGCTATTGCAGAAAGACGAGCTTCATTTAAAAAAGATTGTGGCTTCAACACAGGACCTTGGCCATTGAAATCCTCGATTACCAATCTTATTGCGTACTGGGGCTGGGAATAATTAGCTTCAGTTAATTTGTGTTTAGAAATTAATTGAAAAATAAGTTTACATGTAATATTGAAGTTAAGCTTACCCTGGATAATAGGATTTACACGCTCATTTATATTCTGTATAAGCGTACCAAGGTCAGTTTCGAACCGTGAGACTAAATTTGTAAACTCTCTATATGAAGAACTATGGGCAGCTTTTTGGGGATAGCCAAGTGCTCCATTCAGTTTAGGATATGTTTTATCAGGGCCAGACTTAACAACCTTATAAATCGAGCTAGCATCATTTAAGATGATTGCAACTCCTGAAGCATCATGCCAGCTAGTAGGATTGAATTGAATATAGTTGAAAACAGCTTCATCAAATAAAGGTAAAAGGTCAATTTCTTCACTATGCTTTACTGAATGTGCCCTTTGAAGTAAACGATAGTTTAGGAAATCACTAGCTAATAGACTTTCTTCTGCTCCTTGATTTTGATTTATAGAGGTGTTGTTATGGCTTACCTCAAAGAATGAATTATCATTTAGAGTGATTTTAATGAAGCTATTGCTAATTCCCTGAGGATCTGCTTGAGCATGAATGTTTACTAAGCTTTCAGAATTTAATTTATTGAAATACTTTTTTATCTGGCTAGGGTTAGGTTTGATTGAGCTTTCCAATAAAGTATAAAGTGCCCAATAAAATGATGATTTTCCAGAACCATTTTCTCCATACAACAATATATTTTTCCCATCTATTTCAATTGGTTCTGCATCAGGAAAAAATTTAAAGTTATTGATATGTACTCTCGTGATTCTTTTCATACCTATACAGTTGCAGCATTAACCCTTGCAATAGTCTCACTTCTAGTATTTGCAACTAGTAACCTATTTCTGACCGGATTATCTTTTTGCTGCAACTCAAAATATACTTTTCGGATAACCGTTTTTTGTTCTTCTAAATTTTCTAACTGAGAAATGTTAGGGAAGTTAATAAACTTTAGAATGTCAATCTCTTTAGATGTCATTTCTTCTCCAAAGTATATCTCGTATACCATTAGGTTCAGAACATCCTCAAATAATTTATTAAGGACCTCATTGCTCGTTTTTTCAAGAATATTCCCGTGAGTGGGATCATTTAGATGAATGAGATAATCAGTCAGCACCTCAAAAGGCATCATTACATCTTGGCTAACTTTAGGAATAGGAAGAAGCTCTACATATTGTTTAGTATAGCGCTTTCGGCCACCTGCAATTTGAGCTGTATTCTGAAAGTGATAAAAATCCATTACTCTACTATTTAGTACAGCAACTAAATATTTCAGATTTTTTCCTGTCAAAAAGTATGCTGAATTAGTTAAGTAGTAGCCTGAATTATCTAAACAATAATTAGCTCTATCAGAAATTTCAATCCAGACAATCTTTTCTTTTTCAAACTCATCTAGGAAAGCACAATTCCTAAGGTTTGTCCAATGATCGCCTTGATCTTTGCGGTCTACCATTGTCTGGTAGCTTCCATTAGGCAATAAAACAGCTTTGGGGCTATTTTTATCGTAAAAGTCTAAAAAGTGGGAATAAATGGATGGGTAATCTTTTTCTACATTGATGGGAGGAATATTTTTCTCACGAATACCATTATGGGAGTTTATTAGATACCATGATTTGAAAGTATAAGTCCATCTTTTGATATCCTTACCACGAAGCATCGGTTTGATAATTTCTTTATTCCTTGTATCAATCTTTATAAGTTCATTCTTACGTTCTTCTGGAATATGAAATGCAGGATTCATAGCTGTCTTGATACCAGCATTAAATTGTACATCCCAGTCCTTCAATTTGGTTCCTATAGATTCTAACCGATTTTTTATAATATAGTCTTGTTTATCTACAACTGTCCAATTATCTTCATTTAATTCCTTTATAAATATTTTCTTTTCATTAATGTAAGTGCTTAGATGATCTCTACCTACTTTGTAATCTTCTTTAGCTTTAACCGCCCAGACACCTCCATCAAAAGCTTCACTTTTAAACATTAGAATATTGACAAAGACAACAGCTGTAGGGAAAATAATTGCATCTGAAAAATCTATTAGAAGAGTTGGATTTGTTTTTTCAGTTAAAAATTTTCTAAAGTTCTTACCATAGGCCGCACTCATCCATTTATTAGAAGTTATATAAGTCAAAATGCCTGATTTTTCCTTTAGAAGTTGATTTCCCTTCTCATAAAAAAGGCAATAAATATCACCAGTTTTAGCAAAAGTATCAAAGTCAGCACTTTCAAGAGCAGCAGCATCCTTGCCCATACTTTGGAGTTGGATATAAGGTGGGTTTCCTATTACTATATCGAAACCACCTTGTTCAAAAACATCCATAAAGTATAAGTGCCATAAAAAGTATGGTCTTTCATCTGTCTCTTCAAATTCCTGCAGACGCTTACGTGCAGCCGACTTAGATTCTAACTGCTCTTGTCGCTTCTCTATTTCCTTTAGCTCCTTGCTTTTCTGTAGAAATAACGTTTTTTGAGATTCTGGTAAACTCTTAGTTTTAGAATGCAAATGCTTTTCATAAGTAGCAATTTCAATTAACAATCTGTTTTCGAAGAACTCTAATGACTTATCAATGTGTTCCATCACAATTTTATCTATCTTTTTGTGAATGGAGTTCTTCTGTGATTTATCTTCCACTATATAATACTCATCAAGTAGCTCCTTAATAGTATTTCTGTTAGATTCCGAAAAACCATATTCTTGGTTAGGTTCTGCAAACATATCTGCCTGATAAAACCTTACCTCGGGTTCTTTAAAGTTAGCAACTCTACTCAGGTCAATACCTTCGTACTGCTCAAGTAAACTATTACCTTGCATTATCTTATAATCAAGGTTAGGCAGTGGGTGTGGGTTAAGCTCTTCAACAACTAATGATAACCAGAAACGAAGTTGTGCTATGTCTACAGCACCCTTTTCCAGATCTACCCCATATATAGAGTTCTGAATTATCCTTTTCTTTACTTCAGCTGGTTTGAACTCCTGATTAGTTTTTAAATGAGGGTATATGTGACGTTTTGTCTCAAAAATCTCCTGCAACATTCCTATTGGGAAAGCCCCAGAACCTATTGCTGGATCACACACCTTTATATCATCTAGTTTCTGATTAAGTAATATGGCATTTTCTCTTTGCGCCAAGAATGGAGATATCGAATTTTGTCTAACAAAGAGTTCAATATCTTTCTGAGCTGAAAAAGTATTTAGCAAGTACTGTATTAGGCTTTCCTGACACATGTACTGCACGATTTCCTTAGGTGTATAGAATGCTCCCTTTTCTCGATTTTCTTCTAGTAAGTTTTCAAAAATATGACCTAGCATTTCAGGGTCAATACCTACTTCATGGTCTTCTGGACTGTTTTCATCAACAGTAAAGTTGTATTGCTCAAAAAAATCAAAAAGCTCCTTGAAATAGTCAACTGGGAAGTCAACTTCTAGAGTTGCCCTATTCTTGTCTGGCTCAAATAATCCACCATTCAAATAAGGTACTCTAGAGCCATACAGTTTGCCATGTAAACCTTCTACTTTAAATCTATCATTAGTTCGTTTTGAATTTAAAGTATTGAAAAAAAGCTTAGTCAAACATTGGCTATGAAACTTCTCTGGTTGAGAGAAGCTATCAAACAGTAACTGCATAAAACGTGGCTCACCATCTAACCAATCCCCATTAGTGTTCGAACAGCCCATCCATCCTTTCTTCTGTAAAAAGTGAAGGAAAACAATACGACCAAGCAATTTCTTAACAAAATCTCGGATTGGCTTTTCTTGCAGTGCCTTTTTCTTATCTTTTGGAAGGTCAAGACCTTTAGCAGCATCTATTAACCTTTCTCTGTAGATGTTGTCTTCACTGGCTAAGTGTTTCCAAAATTTCTCGTAATGTGCTTTATAAGATTTGAAAAAATCCTTATTTAGTGTTTCAACTGAGAAAACATCCTTTAACTGATTGATATCAATCTTACCACTGTCTCTTTTGTCAGCAAGCACCAACATCCTTTTTGCAGGGGTGGTACAAGCTTCGTTAGGCCCGAGTAAATAGGTGTAACGCTTTGGCTTGGTTTCTTCTTTTATTAGCTCCCCAGTTTCAAAGTTGATACTTGCTTCCTTAGCAATAAATGAGAATCGATAATCCGCCTGCTTTTCATTAAAGAAGAAAGCAAGAGCACCATGAATAATGTTTTGATCAATATGCTTTGCCGCAATGTCCCGTAAATCTTTGCGATTACGAACAATATTTACATTGTCTTTTACCTCAATAGTGAATATTGCTAATTGTTTTCCATCATCCAGTTTTATAGTCCCTACCTGTCTGCCATCGACAACTCTATCTGTATTAGTGAAGAGGTGTTCAGGCCTACTAAAATAATCTATCTTTTTAAAGAACAATGGTAATATTTCTTTCCAGTTCTCAAGCTGAAAACGTTGCTTTAACTTAAGCTTAAGCTCTTTCTCTTTCATTAGTTAATTCTAATATGACACTTTTAAAGGTGTCACTTTACTTTGTTTACTATTAAAGTTTGAAGCTCTCAGAAATTATAATTTCTGGATTAGCAGACTTAACTTTTACCACTATTGGCAGTGACTCTTGTTCAGGCTCTTCATTCATCAAAGGATACCCTCTAAGGATTTCAACCATCTTTTCAAGTATTATGGCTGCCTTCAAAGGAGTTTTCTTTACAGCTCGCTGAAACTTGTTAATGTCACGCTGTAAGTTTTGAAATTTGCCTAATCGTATAGCTTCCTTCGCTTTAATAATTAAATTCTTTTCTTCTTCATTTACTAAAGGGATAAGCATAATAGCATCAAGATAGGCATTAGCCTTCTTTTCGTTAGGACCTTGGGTCACATCTATTTTCCTGTCTTTAGCCTTATCTCGTTCTAGTAAATCGGAGAACAAAAGAACACCTGCCTGTACTTGTTCATGGTGCTTGAAATGTAGCCCCACTCCTTCTTCAGTAGACACAGCCTCAAATATTTTTACTGTTTCCAAAAAGGTGAGTTCTTCTACTTCTTCATTACCTTTAACATGTATGAAGGCATCTCTCCTATTGTCCTTTATGTAGCAAATTGTACTTTGATCAAGCTCCTTGTTTTTACGACCTACTCTAGCCCTTAATGGCATGTCTTTTATCTTTTTGAATAGCCCAGGTCGATTAGACTTTAAATCTCTTATCAACATTAGATAAGCAAGCTTCTCATCCTTCTCTTCTTCAGCTTCTTTATCGAAAAGACCAAAAGTTTCGAATTCCTCATCAGGAGAATAGATTTGACTATCCTCACCAAGGGCTGCATGAAATGCTTGCAATTTCATAATAGCTTTCTTCTCCAGCTCTATGTCATTATTTACTTTTGCTGTAGGATAAAAATTAAAAACATATACTTGATTAGCAGTAGACCCTATTCTATTTACACGTCCAATCCTCTGCATAAGGCGAGTAGAGTTCCAAGGGGTATCATAGTTAACAATAACATTAGAACGATGTAGGTTAACACCTTCGGCCAAAACCTCTGTAGTTAAAATGATACTATAATCGTTAACTTGATCATCTTTAGGAAGATTAGCATCAAAGTTCTTCCTCACTGTCGGCATTAAGTCTTTCCGAGTCTTACTATTAACTGATATAATATTTTCTGATACATATTTTGGAAGCTCCTGAGCCAAATAGTCAGTTGTTTCTTTGCTCTCAGAGAATACAACGAGCTTAGACTGAGGATTAATTTTCTTTGATAACAACCTTGTTTGCAAGTATTCCACAAAGACTTCTAGCTTTGGATCTTCTTCTACTAACTGCCAATCCTGATCAAGCTCTTTTAATAATTTCAGATCGTGAACAAGACCTGGAAAGAAATCATATTCAAAATCGTCTGGCTCACAGATTTCAATGGTAGGGTCTTCAATAGACTGCTCAAGTATTATTTCCAACAGCTCTTCTTCCCTTCCTTCATTTATAAAATCTGAAACTGGTAGATTTGGTGCAATATAAATCTTGCCATTCTCAAACATTGTCACCATAGCTTCAGTAGCTCTCATAAATCTATGAAGAGACTGCTTGAAGGCATAAAAACTACTATCGATGCGCTTTACCAGAAGCGTCTTCATGATTTTAGCAAGTTGAGCTGAAATCATGTCTGCTTGTTTATACTTAGCTTTTTTGTGTGGCTTCAAAAAACCAATAGCTCTATACCGATTATACCTTAATCCTTTTATTTCATGGCTTAGGACATAAATAGTTTTATCGTATAAATCTTCTAAATGAGGCTCTAAAGCATATAAGATTTTTTCAGGCTTCTTCACCTCAGGGAATTTTATGCCTTGTTTTTCCAAATCTTCAGCGTAAAGCTTATGTGCCATCAAGTCTGTTCGGGTTCTCCTAACAGTAAGAGGTTCTATCACCTTAGTTCTGATCTTTTCATAAATCAGCTTAACTCCCTCCTGTACCTTTGCAATGTCTTTCTCCGTTTTTAGCTTCTTATAAGCATCAATTCGTACTCTAAAGAAATGCTGTAGATTACCTGTTTCGAGTGTTGAATCTTTACTGTTTTGAAATAGATAGACAAGATTAGCTATGTCTTCTGGTTTATTATTTAAGGGAGTAGCTGAAACAAGAATAATTTTCTTTTGAATTACTGTGCCATCAGGCATAGTTCTTCTTGTTGGTGTTTTACAAATCTTCTGCAGCTGATTGTACATGGCAGCCGTATCCGACCTAAATTTATGGGCCTCATCAACTATTACAAGATCATATCTGCTAGCATCATTTATTTTATGAAGGCTACCATTGGTAATGATTTTAACATTGTCTAGGTTAAATTTATCTATTGTTTCAGCCCAGTTATCGTAAAGAGCTGGAGGTACAATAATCAGTGTTCTGGAACGGTGCTCTGGGAAGCCATTTGAATAAAAATACTTTTTCGCAATTAGTGTAGAAACAATAGTTTTTCCGAGACCAACAACATCTGCCAAGAAGAAACCACCATGCTTCATCATCTTAGCATAACCATCATTAACAGCATCTACCTGATAAGAAAGCCTTTTGAACCCCTTTGGAAGGTCCGCAATAGAGTTAGGGTTAAACTCTATACTTTTACCAAAATACTCAATCAGAAATTTTAGGTAAACCTCGTAAGGAGTATAGTCATCATTAATATAGGTGTCTTTTTTAAGCCTATCTATATAATCACTGTCTACAGGAACAGCTTCTTCCCAAAGTTTATCAAAGGTCTCAGTAGCAAAATCAATATCAGAGTTGTCCCTAAGTTCTACGTTGAACTCAAAGTTCTTCGAGAGCCCTGCATCTGTAAGATTACTTGAACCTGTTATTACGGAGCCATAACCATGATCATGCTTAACCTTTTCTCTGAAGATGTAAATCTTAGCGTGTATGTTTTGTTTGGGATGAACTTTGACTATAAGCTTTCCTGTAGAAATGTCTTTGATAAATTGAAGCATACCTTCTTCAACCTCTTTATCATAAGCTGCTTCTTGAATATTTTTTTTTACTTCCTGAAAAAACTCCTCCTGTGCTTTTTCTGAATCTCCATCAAATAATAGCCCTTGTTGATTTGCTTTATAAACTAAAGAGTCGATATTAATACCAACAAGTATTCTGATCTCCTCTGCACTCTCAACGAATTTCCGAATTTGGAAGTAACCAGAAGCCCTAAAATATCCAACTAAGGCATCTAAAAAGTAGATATTCTTATGTTTAAAGATGCCCTCGATTTTATTTAGAAGTGTATTATGATCTTCGTTTGTAAAAAATTTTGTACTCATATTTAAAATAATATTGCCACATCTTCACAAAGTAGCGAAAAAGACAAAGAAGATTGATTAACTCATTAAAGCTATTAGCTATGACATAGGCTCCAGCAAAAGTTCAAAACGCTCCTTACCTTGGAGCGTTTTAATTAGTTAACTCAAGTTGCGAGATATTTCACACGTAATAAAAAAATCTGTTCTGCCAGCGGCCGGAGTACGTTTTAAAGTTTGGACACTTTTAAAATGCAACAGCCATGACAGAACAGACCATTACAATATAC